>NZ_JAFCJI010000001.1:0-1200000 GCF_018131105.1 Bradyrhizobium manausense
ATCGCCGTGCTCGGCCTCACCTTCAAGCCCGACACCGACGACATGCGCGACGCACCGTCGATCCCGCTCGTCACCGGTCTCATCGACATGGGCGCGAAGGTGAAGGCCTTCGATCCCGTCGGCATGGAGCAGGCGAAGAGTGAGCTTCCCAACATCACCTATAGCGAGGATGCCTATTCCTGCGCCGAAGGTGCCGATGCACTCGTTATCGTCACCGAATGGGTGCAGTTTCGCGCGCTCGATCTCGATCGGCTGAAGGCGACCATGACCCAGCCTATCGTGGTCGATCTCCGCAATATCTACCGCCCCGAAGAGATGGCCGCGGCCGGCTTCACCTATGAGAGCGTGGGGCGGTCGGCTCAGGCCTGATAGCTTCTGCGACACCGATCGTCGCCCGCCGCTTCGCAAGGCGGGCGAAATCGTTTCTGATGCGGTATGATCCGGTCACGGCTGCCGCGATGGAGATTTGCCATGACCGACGATACCCACACGCTTCGAAGCGGCTCTCTCACCGCGACCATCAAGGCGCACGGCGCCGAGATGTGCTCGCTCAAGCACAAGGACGGCACTGAGTTCGTCTGGCAGGCGGGGCCGGCGTGGCAACGCCATGCGCCGCTGCTGTTTCCGATTGTCGGGCGCCTCGCCAACGACGAGATGCGGCACCGGGGCAGGACCTACCGGATGACGCAGCATGGCTTTGCGCGCGACAGCCGCTTTGCGTGGGTGGAGCGCGGTGAGAGCAGCTGTGCCCTGGTGCTCACGGACAGCGAGACCACGCGCGCGCTTTACCCGTTCGCATTCCGCCTGACAGCCAGCTATGCACTCGACGATTCCGGTCTCGATCTCTTGCTCACGGTCGTCAATACCGGCGGTGAAACTTTGCCGGTGTCGCTCGGTGGTCATCCCGCTTTCAACTGGCCGCTCCAGCCCGGCGTGCCGAAGGAGAGCTACGCCCTGACGTTCACGAACGACGAGCCGTCTCCCGTTCGCCGCGTCGAGGGCGGACTCCTGCTCGCGGCAACTGATCCGAGTCCCGTCCGCGGCAAGGTGCTTCCCTTGTCGGAAACCCTGTTCGCCAGCGACGCCGTCATCCTCGATCCCGTCAACAGCCATGCGGTCCGCTACGCTTCTGCGGATGGCGCCGGGCCCTGGCTCAAGATGTCGTGGCGCGGCTTTCGCGAGCTCGGTGTCTGGTCGAAACCGTCGGACGCGCCGTTCCTTTGCATCGAGCCGTGGCGCGGCTATGCCAGCCCCAAAGACTTCGACGGCGAATTCACCGACAAGCCGGGCCTGATGCACATCGCGCCCGGCGCAGAGGAGCGCTTGTCGTTCCGGGTCGATGTCGGAACGTCCTGAGCTCTCACACGTCTATGCGCGTGAGGTCCTCGCCGATGATGACAGGACCGGAATAGTCTCGCCTGACGTCGGCGAGCAGCGCGTCCAGCATCGCATCGTCGGTGCGGGGACGGTGATGGGTCAGCGCGAGCTTCTTGACACCGGCCTTGGCCGCGACCTTGCCGACCGTGTCGCCGCAGGCGAGCGTGTATCTTGCAAGCTTGCGGAAATGATCGTTGTTGATCTCAGGCGTTGCCAGAAAGCAGACCTGCACGAGCAGGTCGGCGCCCTCTGCCAGCCGCTCGAGGCCGGGGCAGGGGACGGTGTCGCCGGAAATCGCAATGACCTTGCCTTCCGCCTCGAAGCGGTAGCCGAGACACATCCAGCGCGCGAGAAACGCCGGCGACATGTCGAGGCCGTCGCCATGCGAGACGAGCTCGGCGCTGATCTTCCAGCGGCCGGTGTCGAGGACGGGCCCGGGAATGATGTCGGTTGCGACCACCGGCTTCCAGCCGCCGAAGGTCGGCTCGCCCTGATCGCGCCAGGCGATGTCCTTGTCGTAGACCTGCGTCACCAGCGTGTTGACGAGCCGTTCGGTGTCGGGTGGTCCATAGATGCGCAGGTCGTTCTTGCGCCCATGCATCCAGGAATTCAGCATCACATCGTAGAGATCGCCGATGTGATCGAAATGATGGTGGGTGAGAAAGACCGTGTTGATGGCGCCGAGCGGCACGCCGGCCTTGCTGAGCTGAACCATGACGCCACGGCCGGCGTCGAACAGGATGTTCTCCTCGCCAAGCCTGATCAGCGTGGTCGTCGCCATGCGGCGCGGATCGGGACGCGGGCCGCCGGTGCCGAGCAGGATGACTTCCATGGCGTCTACTCCCGTGTGAAGCCGGTCGATTTGATCATACTGGTTCGAGGCCGGGCCGGCCAAACCGAAGCGGGAGGCCTCCTTTGACGCTATCCCGTGGCTGAACCTGAATTCGGATAAATGGGTGCTCGGGAGCTTCGGTGCGCCCAGTGAGAAGTGTGGGGCAATTCATAGTTAATACTTCAATACCGTGACCTATATTGTTTGGGCGGCACAACGCGCCTAATATTGGGCAGGCAATTTCGGGGGCTCGAATAAGCCGTGAATGTTCGTTCACAGGACAACGCATCACGCGGCAACTCGAATTATCACGCCGGGTCGCACGCACACAGGACATCCAACATCGTGGCTGATTCCGCACTGCAGGAATTGCGTCCTATTGGGCGCGAGCGATTGATCGTGGTCGAAGACGACCCGGTAACCCGGACGATGCTGGTCGGTTACTTCAGCGAGAACAATTTCGAGGTGATCGGCGCCGGCACCTGCGCGGAATGTCGGCAGGCCTTGCGCGCGCGCACCGACCTCGTCTTCCTCGACGTGCAGTTGCCCGACGGCGACGGCTTCGAGCTCGCCAAGGAGATCCAGGCGACCAGCAATGCGGGCATCATCTTCGTGACCCGCCGCGACACCGATGTCGATCGTATCCTTGGCCTCGAGATCGCCGGCGATCATTACGTCACCAAGCCGATCAATCTGCGCGATCTGCTGGCGCGTGCGCGCAGCGTGCTGCGGCGCCGCTCGATCGACCGCAAGGCCGCGCGCAACCATAATTCGATCGCGTTCGGCGACTGGATCATCGACCTGACGCGGCGCGAGCTGCTCGGCAGCGACGGCAAGCCGGTGGCGCTGACGCGCGCCGAGTTCGACCTGCTCGCCGCATTGGTCGGCGCGGACGGCCGGCCGCTCAGCCGCGACTATCTGATCGAGGTGGTCAGCAACCGCCAGGCCGAGGTCGACATCCGCACGGTCGATGCGCTGGTGGCGCGGCTGCGCCGCAAGCTCGTCGGCAGCGGCACGCCCGTCATCGCGACCGTCACCGGCGTCGGTTACAAGCTCGCGCTCAGCGAGCGGCTCTGAGTTCATTTGTCGAAGATCCGTTCGCCCGCGCGCCTATCGCGCCCGGGCGCTTTGATCCGTGGTGATTTGTCCTGTCGTTCCCGCCAGCTGGTCGTCGACTGCATAGAGCGTGCAGGTCGGCGCCCATTTCGTGCAGGCCGCGAGTGAATCGCGTTGCGCGTCGTCCACGGTGTTGCGTCCCGAACGCCAGCCGTAACCGCCGTTCGGCGACACGGCAAAGGCCTTGTGCGGCGAGGTGCTGGCCAGATAGCGCGCGAATTCGGCTTTCGCCGCGTCATTGAAATGGCCCGGCGGCGGCAGCGGATCGGGCGGGCTCAGCACGTCCCGGGCGAGGGCGCGCTCGCGCAGGAAGGTGTCGACATAGGGCGTCCATTGTGGGCGGCCCACCACGGAATAGAGATAGTGACCGTCATCGCCGTAGGGCGGCGCGACAATGAATTTTGCGTTGCCGCCGCCGGCGCGAAACCCGTCATGGAGGCGGCGCGCAAGATCGGGGCCGAAATAGGAATCGTTGCTCGCGTAGACCCATAGCATGGGCACGCGCGAGGTCCTGCCCAAGCTGGCGAAGGTCTGAACCAGGCCATCCTCATTGCAAACCTCGTCATCATCGCGCGAGCCGCGGCCGCCGGCAAAATTGATCGCCGCGACGAGACCCGCCGGGGCCTGCGCCGTCAGCGCGACGGTGGCGAGCCCACCGGCGGAATGGCCGGCTGCGATCATGCCTGTCGTGGTGACGTCGGCCCGTCGTGACATCGCATCGATCGCAGCGCGCAAGTCCGCAACCGCGACTGCCGCTGCCGGCAAATAGGCGGCGTTGGCGCACCCTCCGACGCTGTCGACGCGCCCGCCCGGCGAGGTGCCATAGCCGCGCCGCATCACGACCAGCGCGGCAAAGCCGCGCCGGGCATATTCCAGCGCGATGCCGTAATATTGGTGAGCCGACATGGTGGCGCGGTCGTCAAAACTGCGCGGCGAGCCGTGGCTCAATAGCGCAAGCGGATAGCGCCGGGTGCCAACAGGGCGAACCAGGAACGCCTCCAGCCCCTGCGGTCCGGCCTCCGTCATCGGGATGCGAAGATCCTCGATGTAGAACTGGGCGGCGCGCGCCGTCGCGCCGGCCAGCATGATCGAGCCGAGACTGCCGATCAGAACACATAAAAGCCTGCGAAAGCGCGTCATGCTCCGACTCGAAAAGCTCCGGTCCGATCGACCATAGCACGATCCAGGGAACGGGCACCCGGCCGCGCGTGTTGTGGTTTGGCGCGGGCTCGCCCGATGCTAAGGTGCATCTCGCAATCTCTTGACGACAGGACGAGGATATCCCAGTGGCTGATGTACATCCCGCGGCGGGCAAGCTGGTTTCGCCGAACGCGCTCGCCAATATTCCGCGGCTCGTGACGGCGTATTTCGCCAACAGGCCGGATGCGGCCGACCCGGCGCAGCGAGTGGCGTTCGGGACATCAGGCCATCGCGGGACCTCGTTCAAGAACACCTTCAACGAGGGCCACATTCTCGCGACCACGCAGGCCATCTGTGACTACAGGAAAGAGAAGGGGCTGACTGGTCCGCTCTTCATCGGCATCGACACCCATGCGCTGGCCGAGCCCGCGCTCGCAAGCGCGGTGGAGGTGTTCGCGGCGAACGGCGTCGACATCATGATCGACAAGGACCACGGCTACACGCCGACGCCGGTGATCTCGCACGCAATCCTCACCTACAACAAGGGCCGCACCAGCGGCATCGCCGACGGCGTCGTCATCACGCCTTCGCACAATCCCCCCGAAGACGGCGGCTACAAATACAATCCGCCGAATGGAGGCCCGGCCGATACGGACGTGACGTCCGTCGTCGAGAAGCGCGCCAATGCCTATCTCGCCGACGACCTCAAGGGCGTGAAGCGGATCGACTACGCCAAGGCGCTGAAATCGTCGACCGTCCACGCCTATGATTACATCATGCCTTATGTTGCCGATCTCGGCAGCGTCGTCGATCTCGACCTCATCAAGTCCGCCGGCATCAATATCGGCATCGATCCGCTCGGCGGCGCCGCCGTGCATTACTGGCATCCGATCATCGATCGTTACGGCCTCAAGGCCACCGTGGTGAACGAGGCGATCGACCCGACCTTCCGCTTCATGACGGTGGATTGGGACGGCAAGATCCGCATGGACTGCTCATCACCCTACGCGATGGCGAGCCTGATCGCGATGCGTGACCGCTTCGACGTCGCCTTTGCCAACGACACCGACGCGGACCGCCACGGCATCGTCACCCGCACCGGCGGCCTGATGAATCCGAACCATTATCTGGCGACCGCGATCTCCTATCTGTTCGCGCATCGGCCGAACTGGGCCAGGGACGCCGCGATCGGCAAGACCGTGGTGTCGAGCTCGATCATCGACCGCGTCGCGAAGAAGCTCGGCCGCAAGCTGGTGGAAACGCCTGTTGGCTTCAAATGGTTCGTCGATGGCCTCGTCACGGGCAGCTTCGGCTTCGGCGGTGAAGAGAGTGCAGGGGCCTCGTTCCTGCGCCGCGACGGCACGGTGTGGACCACCGACAAGGACGGCATCATTCTCGGCCTGCTCGCCGCGGAGATCATGGCGAAGACCGGCCGGGATCCGAGCCAGTTGTTCAATGAACTCACCGCCGAGTTCGGCATGCCGCATTACGCCCGTATCGATGTCGCCGCGACCGGCCCGCAGAAGAACATCCTGAAGTCCCTCACGCCCGAGCAACTCGGCCTGAAGGATCTCGCCGGCGATCCCGTTCGCTCAACGCTGAGCAAGGCGCCCGGCAACGGTCAGCCATTCGGTGGCATCAAGGTCGAAACCGATTTCGGCTGGTTCGCGGCAAGGCCGTCGGGCACGGAGGACGTGTACAAGATCTACGCGGAAAGTTTTCGCAGCACCGGGCACCTGAAGAAGATTCAGGAAGAAGCCCAGGCCGGGCTCGCGAAGGTGTTTGGAGCGTAACGGCGCGAACGCATAGAACGGCCACGTCTCTACATTCACGAGAGGTCGTCATGCCCGGGCTTGTCCCGGGCATCCATGTTCTTCGTGCCAAGGTGCAGGGCGTGGAGGATCGAGATAAGCTCGTCCATCTGTATACATAACGTTGGACTGAGGTATAATAGTACGCCAATTTTGCCCTTGAACGAACCTCGCCCTTCAGTATTGTATACATATAGCACACAAGTCTAGGGAGATCGCCGGTGACAAAACCCTTCCCCATGAACGCCTGGTACGCGGCCGCCTGGGATGCGGAGGTGAAGCCGGCGCTGTTGCCACGGACGATCTGCGGCAAGCACATCGTGATGTACCGCAAGGCCGACGGTTCGGTGGCTGCGCTGGAAGATGCCTGCTGGCACCGACTGGTGCCGCTGTCGAAGGGGCGGCTCGAAGGCGACACTGTCGTCTGCGGCTATCATGGCCTGAAATACAATTCGCAGGGCCGCTGCACCTTCATGCCCTCGCAGGAGACCATCAACCCGTCGGCCTGCGTGCGCGCGTATCCCGTCGTCGAGCGTCACCGCTACATCTGGCTCTGGATGGGCGATCCTGCATTGGCCGATCCCGCGCTGGTGCCCGACATGCACTGGAATCATGACCCGGCCTGGGCCGGCGACGGTAAGACGATTCACGTCGCCTGCGATTATCGCCTCGTGCTCGACAATCTGATGGACCTCACCCACGAGACCTTCGTGCACGGCTCCTCCATCGGCAACGAGGCGGTCGCCGAAGCGCCGTTCGACGTTACCCATGGCGAGAAGACTGTGACCGTGACGCGCTGGATGCGCGGCATCGAGGCGCCGCCGTTCTGGGCCAAGCAACTCGGCAAGTCCGGCCTCGTCGACCGCTGGCAGATCATCCGCTTCGAGGCGCCTTGCACCATCGCCATCGACGTCGGCGTGGCGCCGACAGGCACCGGCGCGCCGGAAGGCGACCGCTCGCAAGGCGTCAACGGCTTCGTGCTCAACACCATCACGCCGGAGACCGAGAAGACCTGCCATTATTTCTGGGCCTTCGTGCGCAACTACCAGCTCGGCGAGCAGCGCATCACCACCGAGATCCGCGAAGGCGTCTCCGGCATTTTCCATGAGGACGAGCTGATCCTCGAAGCGCAGCAGCGGGCGATGGACGAGAACCCGGATCGCATCTTCTACAACCTCAACATCGACGCCGGCGCGATGTGGACGCGCAAGCTGATCGACAGGATGGTGGCGAAGGAAAACCCGCCGACCCATCTCCAGGCCGCGGAGTAATTCCATGGCCGAGCGTGAGGTCGACCGCTCCGTCTCGCAGACCGTGAAGGCGCAACTCGCGCTGCGCGACCAGATCCTCTCTGGCTCCTTGCGGCCGGGCGAGCGCATCTCCGAGCTTCAGGCGGTGGAGACCACGGGTGCCTCCCGCACGCCGGTGCGTATGGCACTGGTGAGGCTCGAGGAGGAGGGGCTGCTGGAAGCGATTCCTTCCGGCGGCTTCATGGTGAAGGCATTTTCGGAACGCGACATCTCCGACTCGATCGAGTTGCGCGGCACGCTGGAAGGCCTCGCCGCACGCTTCGCCGCCGAGCGCGGCGTCTCCGCACGCGAGCTCGAGCCGCTGAAGGAATGTCTCGCCGCGATCGACGAGCTGCTGCGCCAGGTCCCGATCTCGATCGAGGCTTTCTCATCCTATGTCGCGCTGAACGCGCGCTTCCACGCGCTGCTCACCGAGATGTCGCGCAGCCCGCCGCTGATCCGGCAGATCGATCGCGCCTCGGCGCTGCCGTTCGCCTCGCCAAGCGGCTTCGTGATGGCGCAATCGGCGCTGCCCGAGGCGCAGCAGATCCTGATCATCGGGCAGGAGCACCACCGCGTCGCGATCGACGCCATCGAGAACCGCGAGGGCGCGCGGGCCGAGGCGATCATGCGCGAGCATGCGCGGCTCGCCGTGCGAAACCTGCGGCTGGCGCTGCGCAACCGGACCCATCTCGATCTTTTGCCGGCGCTCGCGCTGATCAAGACCGCAACGGATTGAGGGCACCATGCGCTTCATCGAAACCTGGATCCCGGCGACGCTGGTCTCGATCCGCGACCTTTCGTCCGGTATCCGCGAATTCCTGATCCGGCCGGATCAGTTCGACGGTGCCGCCTATCCGGTCGGCAGTCACATCAATGTCGGCGTGACCATCGACGGGCAGCCGGAGACGCGATCCTATTCGCTGGTCGGCGAGGCCTCATCGAACGGCTTTCGGATTGCGGTGCGCCGGGCCGAGGATTCCCGCGGCGGCTCGCGCTACATGTGGCAGCTCGCGCCGGGCGCGCGCCTCGACATCACGCGGCCGGCTTCGCTCGTCGCAGTCGACTGGGCGCGCGAAAACTATTGCCTGATCGCCGGCGGCATCGGCATCACGCCGATCCTCGGTGTCGCCCAGGCGCTGGCGCGTCGCGGCGCGGATGTCGCCCTGCAATATGCCGTGCGCAGTCGCGCGGATGCCGCCTATCTCGATGATCTCGCCGGCCTGCTCGGCGACCGCCTGGTCGTCCATGCCAGCGATGAAGGCAAGCGCCTCGATCTCGACGGCCTGTTCGCCTCGCTGCCGAAGGGTACGCTGGCGCTGTTCTGCGGCCCGATGCGCATGCTCGATGCCGCCCGCCACGCCTGGGTCGGCGCGGGCCATCCGCTGCCCGATCTCCGCTACGAAACCTTCGGCTCAAGCGGCACGCTGCCGACCGAAACCTTTCGCGTGCGCCTGAAGGGCTCCGATGTCGAGCTCGAAATCCCGCGCGAGCGTTCGATGCTCGATGTGCTCAACGCCAGCGGCTTTGAGGTGATATCCGACTGCAAGCGCGGCGAATGCGGCCTCTGTGCCATCGACGTCGTCGCCGTCGACGGCGAGATCGACCACCGCGACGTCTTCTTCAGCGATCACCAGAAGCAGAGCAACGCGAAGATCTGCGCCTGTGTGTCGCGCGCGAGGGGCACCATCACGGTGGACACGCTGCTCAGGACGGATGTGGTCTGACCTGGCCGGGACGTAAGCTAGTCACCGCCCCATCGCCATCGCGGGGGCTCGCCTTTCCACCAGCACACAGCGGCAAAAAGAACCGTCAGCACGATGAAATAGGTAATGAACTCCGCCAATGAGTGCCTTGGTATCGTGGCCGCACCGATGGCGATCAGAAGCACGTAGGCGATCATGATCGCCCAACCTTGCCAAGTAGCTGGCATCCCCCAGCCCCAGCCGTAGCGCTTTGCAGGAAACCAGTATTGGATTTGATGTTGCATATGATGCCTCCATCATGCGCGCGCACAAATGAGCTTAGCCGATTGCGTGAACGCCCGTAACGGGTCACTTCCAGCGCCACGCGCTGCTATGCCGGCAAGGGCGTGGTGCGTTAGCCCGGTATTGGTCCAGGCCTGATCGACAGCGGCGCAGAGTGTCCGCGCCAGGTCACCGCCCGAGCTGCTTCGGGTCGTAAAAGAACCGCTCCTCGATCAGCTCGTCGCCCCGCCAGGTCTGCCAGGCGATCTCCTCCAGTGTTCGCGTGACGCCTTCGGCGTTGGTGAAGCTGAAGATCCAGCGCGTCGCGACATGGTCACCCTCGATCAGGCTCGGCCCGATGCGAACCGCCTTGACTTCCCTGGAAGCCGCCAGCACGCCGCGCTCCTTGGCGACGAGCTTGTCGCGGCCGATCGTCGGTGCGGTGTTGTTCTCGTAGGTCACGGCATCCGGCGTGCAGAATTGCTCGATCGCGCCGATGAAATCTCCATCCTCCAGACGCTTGGCAAAGGCTTCGACGACATCACGGCTCGGCATGGTACACCTCGTGAATAAAACCGACTATGGGTCGGTAAATACCGACCGTTAGTCGAAAAGTCAACTGGTGGCCCGAAGCGAATTCGATTAGAGCAGAGTGACTTGAAGCGATGCGACCCAGGACCTCAGACACCTCTCCCGCCGGGGAGAGGTGGAGACGAGACGACATGGCGAAACAGGCGGAGCGGCGGGCGGCGACATCCGAGGCGATCCTGACGGCAGCGCGCCGGCTGTTCGGGACGCGCGGCTTTGCCGCCACCACCATGGACGAGATCGCCTCAGGTGCTGGTATCGCCAAGGGCGCGGTCTATCATCACTTCAAGACCAAGGAGGCCGTGTTCGAAGCGGTGTTCGATCGGGTCTCGCGCGATCTCGTGGTCGAGATCGACAGCGCCGCGCGCGCGGAGAAGGACGTGCTGGCCGCGATGGTCGCCGGCACCCAGCATTACTTTGCCGCGACCGCCAAGGGCCCGACCGGCCAGATCATTTTGCGCGACGGCCCCGCCGTGCTTGGCTGGGAGCGCTGGCGCGAGATCGACGCGAAGCACTTCGGCGGCAAGATGCCGCGTGCGATTGCCGCCGCCATGGAAGCCGGTCTCATCGCGAAGCAGCCGGTCGAGCCGCTGGCGCGGTTGCTGCTCGGCGCGGTGACGGAGGCTGCGGTCGCCTGCGCCGGACGCGCCGATATCGCAAGGGCGGGTGCGGAATATGCCCGTGCGTTCAAGTCACTGGTCGAGGCGCTGCGTCTTCGCGCATGATTGTGCTAATCACGCACCGGAAATGCCCACACCAACAAGAAGAACAGCAGCGCATGAACGCAACTTCGTCCCTCACGCCATCAGATCCTGAGTTCGACTATATCATCGTCGGCGCCGGCTCTGCCGGTTGCGTGCTCGCCAACCGTCTCTCCGCAAACGGCAAGCACAGCGTGCTTTTGCTCGAGGCCGGCCCGAAGGATTCCAACATCTGGATCCATGTGCCGCTCGGCTACGGCAAACTGTTCAAGGAGAAGAGCGTCAACTGGATGTACCAGACCGAGCCGGAGCCCGAGCTGAAGGGCCGGCAGGTGTTCCAGCCGCGTGGCAAGACACTCGGCGGGTCGAGCTCGATCAACGGTCTCCTCTACGTTCGCGGCCAGCATGAGGACTATGATCGCTGGCGCCAGCACGGCAATGCCGGCTGGGGCTATGACGACGTGCTGCCCTATTTCAAGAAGGCCGAGAACCAGACGCGCGGTGCCGATCAATACCACGGCACGGGTGGGCCGCTGCCGGTCTCCAACATGGTGGTGACCGATCCGCTGTCGAAGGCGTTCATGGACGCTGCGGTCGAGACCGGTCTGCCCTACAATCCTGACTTCAACGGCGCCACGCAGGAAGGGGTCGGCCTGTTCCAGACCACGACGCGCAACGGCCGCCGCGCCTCGACGGCGGTGGCCTATCTCGGCCCGGCGAAGACGCGCAGCAACCTCAAGATCGAGACCGAGGCGCTGGGGCAGCGCGTGCTGTTCGAGGGCCGCCGCGCCGTTGGCGTCGAGTACCGGCAAGGCGCAAATGTGCGCCGGGCGCGGGCGCGGAAGGAAGTCGTGCTGTCGAGCGGTGCCTACAATTCGCCGCAGCTCCTGCAGCTTTCCGGCGTCGGCCCCGCCGATCTCCTGCGCAAGCACGGCATCGATGTGGTGCTCGACGCGCAAGGCGTCGGCCACGATCTGCAGGATCACATGCAGGTCCGCATCGTGATGCGCTGCTCGCAAAAAATCACGCTCAACGACACCGTCAACAATCCGCTCCGCCGCACGCTGGCCGGCGCGCGCTATGCGCTGTTCCGGAAGGGCTGGCTGACGATCGCGGCGGGCACCGCGGGGGCGTTCTTCAAGACCAATCCGCGGCTGGCGTCGCCCGACATCCAGGTGCATTTCCTGCCGTTCTCGACCGACAAGATGGGCGAGCGGCTGCACGATTTCTCCGGCTTCACGGCATCGGTGTGCCAGGTGCGGCCCGAAAGCCGAGGCTCCCTGCGCATCAAAAGCGCCGACCCGACCGTGGCGCCGGAAATCCGCATCAACTACATGTCGACCGAAACCGACCGCACCACCAATGTCGAAGGGATCAAGATCCTGCGCAAGATACTGAACGCACCGGCACTGAAGCCGTTCGTGGTCAGCGAGTACGATCCCGGCACCAAGGTCTCCACGGATGCCGAGATCCTGGATTATTGCCGCGAGCGCGGCAGCACCATCTATCATCCGACCTCGACCTGTCGTATGGGCAACGATGCGCTCGCGGTGGTGGACCAGCGTCTGAGGGTGAGGGGGCTCGAAGGCCTTCGCGTCGTCGACGGTTCGATCATGCCGGATCTCGTCTCGGGGAACACCAACGCGCCGATCATCATGATCGCGGAGAAGGCCTCCGATATGATATTGGAGGACGCGCGATAAATACGCGGTTTGAGAGGGTTTGAGCTTGGCTACGCGATTCAGGATCGGCACCCGCAAGAGCGTGATGGCGCTGGCGCAGACGGAAGAGATCGCGCGCCGCCTGACATCAGCCGTATCCGGTCTCGATGTCGAAATCGTCAAGTTCGACACCACGGGCGATCTCGACCAGACCAGCAAGCTGCTGCCGCATGGCGGCAAGGGCGGCGCCTTCGTGGCGCAGATTCGCGCCGCGGTGCTGTCAGGCGAACTTCACGCCGCGATGCATTCGCTGAAGGACATGCCTGGCAATGAGGACACGCCGGGCCTCGTCATCGGCGCCACGCTGTCGCGCGATCCTCCCGGCGATGCGCTGGTGTTGCGCGCGGGAGTGACGCTGGAAGCGCTGCGCCGGTCCCGTGGCAAGGGTTTCAAGATCGGCACCAACGCCGTCCGCCGTGCAGCCTATGCGCGGCGGCTGTTTCCTGATGTCGAGGTGATTCACTTCCGCGGCGCCGCCGATACGCGCGTGCGAAAACTCGACAATGGCGAAATGCAGAAGCTGCCGGACGGCGGCGCGGTCGGTCCCGCGGATGCGTTGATCATGGCGCGATCGGGTCTCGATCGTGTTGGTCTTTCCAGCCGTATCGCCTACGAATTTACAGCGGCCGAGATGCTGCCGGCGGCAGGGCAGGGCATCGTCGCCGTCGAATGCGCCGCGCAGGACTGGCAGACACGGCAGATTCTGTCCGCGATCGACGACGCTGACGCACACGCTTGTGCCGACGCCGAGCGCGAGGTGCTGTGGGTGCTGAACGGTCATTGCAATTCGCCGGTCGCTGGCTTCTCGACCATCTCAGGCGATCAGATGTCGCTGGCCGCCTCCGTGCTCGATCTCTCCGGCAACACCATCATCGAAGCCGCGTGCGCAGGCCCCGCTAGCCGGCCGCGTGAACTCGGCCGTCGCGTCGGACTGGATCTGCTGGGCAAAGGCGCCGCCGAAATCATCGAGCGCAGCCGGCCGCGCTAGGCTCTCGGCGAAATGGCGTTGGGGGTGATGATGGCAGTATGCGCCTGTTTTGCCCGACGGATCAAGTTTTATTCTGAAAAAACGAATGAGCGCGCGACGCGAAATTCCTCAATGATTTGTACTGTGCATGGGGTTGTTTTCGCGGTTTTGCGTCCGCCCGCTTAAGGGCAGCACAAAAATTACCCCCGCACGCGCTTGATCATCTGCTCGACATGGGCGATCGGCGTCTCCGGCTGGATGCCGTGGCCGAGATTGAAGATGAAGCGTCCTTGCGCAAAATTCGCCAGCGTGGTGTCGACCGCCCGGTCGAGCGCAGCGCCACCCGCGATCAGCGCCAGCGGATCGAGATTGCCCTGTACGGCGACCTTGCTCTGCACGCGCTCGCGGATGAAGGCGGGCTCGGCGGTCCAGTCGATGCTGACGGCGTTGACGCCGGTGGCCTCGACGTAGCCAGGCAGTTGCGCGCCGGCCCCGCGGGGGAAGCCGATGATCTTTGCGTCGGGCACCTTGGCACGCACGCCTTCGACGATGCGCCGGGTCGGCTCGGTTGACCAGCGCGCGAATTCGGCCGGCGGCAGCACGCCGGCCCAGGTGTCGAAGATCTGCACGGCGTTGGCGCCGGCGTCCAACTGCGCCAGCAGATAGTGGATCGAGTTCTCGACCAGCACGTCGATGATTTTCGCAAACGCCTCCGGATGCCGATAGGCCATCATCCGCGCCGGCGCCTGGTCCGGCGTGCCCTGGCCCGCGACCATGTAGGTCGCAACCGTCCACGGCGCGCCGCAGAAGCCGATCAGCGCGATATCAGGATCGAGCGCGCCGCGCACGATCTTGAGCGCCTCGAACACCGGCGTGAGCGTGCCGAAGTCGGCCTGCGCGGCGAGCGTTCCGACCTTGGCCGGATCATCCAGCGGCTCGAGCCGTGGGCCCTCGCCGACCTCGAACCGCACCGAGCGGCCGAGCGCGTAGGGGATCACCAGGATGTCGGAGAAGATGATCGCCGCATCGAAGCCGAACCTGCGGATCGGCTGCAACGTGACCTCGGCTGCGAGCTCCGGATTGAAGCAGAGATCGAGGAAGCCGCCGGCCTTGGCCCGCAGCTCGCGATACTCAGGCAGATAGCGGCCGGCCTGCCGCATCATCCACATGGGCGGGACGGTTTGCCGGTGGCCGGAGAGCACGTCGATGAAGGGCTTGGTCTTAGACTGGGGCACGAGATTTCCTGATGCAGATTTGGAGTTCCTGATACACCGCCGCGGGCAGAAGCGGAACAGGGGAACCAGCGCAAATGCGCCGCGTTGACCCGCCGATGGAGGAGGAATTCCATGGCCCAGACATTCAACCCCGCGCCGCATGACAAGCACGCCGACGACTTGCGCGAAGCGCTCGCCGCAGATCGCAACGCTAAGCTCGACACCGGCTTGGAAGATACGTTCCCCGCCTCCGATCCCGTGAGTGTCGCGCAGCCAACGCCGTCGAAGGCCGATGCGGATGCGGACAATCCCTCGCTCTGGGACAAGGTGAAGTCGATCTTCAGCTAGGGGCCGCCGGTTTCCGATAGGCTTGATAAGACCTTGTTAGTGATCTGCGGAAGCCCCGGCCCGTAGGAGTACGGAAAAGCCCGTAGATGAATGCGAATCTGCGCCTGCGCTTCAGGGTTCTATAACAGAAGCAGCAGAGTCTCCGACCATCGGAGATGACTGCCGCATGAACCTCGCCTCACAGAGAGCCGGATGGAGCCGCCTGCCGCTACGCGCGGCGGCGTTCGTCGTGCTCACTTGCGTCGCGATCCTCGGCGTCAGCGGCTGGCGTGAATGGGCCGCGCGCGAGGCGGTGCTGAAGGGTGCCGAAACCGAGATGGCGAACGTCGCCCGCTCCCTGACGCAGCATGCCGAGGACAGCCTTGATCTCCTGGATTCCGGCGTCGTCGGCGTCGTCAGTCGGCTGGAGATGGATGGTGCCGATGCCACAACGATCGGAAAGCTGCGCAACCTGCTGGACGCGCGCAAGAAGGCGATGGAGCGCGTCCACAGCCTCGCCATCATCGACGACCAGGGCAACTGGCTGACCTCGCCCGGCACGATCGCCACAACACTCAGCGACGACGCGTTCTTCCGCCACCACCAGCTCTCGCCCAAGCGCGAGGCCTTTGTCGGCCATCCCGTGAAGAGCCTCGTCGACGGCGAATGGGTCGTCACTTTGTCGCGCCGCTTCAACAAGCCGGACGGCAGCTTTGGCGGCGTGGTGCTCGCGGCCATCGGTTCCCGCTATCTGTCGCATTTCTACGAGCAGTTCGAGATCGGCCGCAACAGCTCGGTGACGCTGATGTACGGCGACGGCCTGATCATCGCGCGCAATCCGAACAACGAGAAGTTCGTCGGCCGCAATGTCGGCGACACGCCGTTGTTCCGCGATCCCAGCCTGCAGCGGCCGAGCGGCGCCTATCATTTCAAATCGCCGCTGGATGGCGCCGAGCGCGTCAGCTTCTTCAAGCGCAGCGGCCGTTACCCGCTGGTGCTGCTCGCAACCGTCGACAAGGAAGAATTGTTGGCACCTTGGCGGGCTGCGGCGATCTCTCGCATGCTGTACGTGATCGCGCTGGTGATGCTGATCGCGATCATCGGCGCGGTGCTGGTGCGGCAGTTGCAACGCGGCCAGCGCATGGCGGCGGCGCTGGTCGAGAAGGAGGCGCACTTCCGCCTGCTGGCGGAGGGCTCCAGCGACATGGTCACCCGCATCGGCCTCGACGAGCGGCTGCGTTACGTTTCGCCATCGTCCAATCGCGTCGTCGGCTGGCGTCCCAATCAGCTCATCGGCACCGATGCGCTCGCCGGCATCCATCCCGAGGACAGGCCGCAGGTGCAGGCGATCGTCGACGCCCTGAAGCGCGGCGACATGGAAGAGGCGCGCATCACTTATCGCAACGGGCACCGGCAGCAGACCGAGATCTGGCTGGAATCGACCATGCGCGTCACGCGCAGGGACAATGGAAGTGTCGACGGCGTGGTCGCGATCTCGCGCGACATCACCGAGCAGAAGAAGCTGGAGACGCGGCTCGAGACGCTCGCGATCGAGGACAGCCTCACCGGGCTAGCCAACCGCCGCCGCTTCGACGAACGGCTGAAGGAGGAATGGGCGCGTGCCTATCGCGACCGCTCCAGCCTCGGCCTCGTGATGATCGACGTCGACCACTTCAAGGCCTACAACGACGAATATGGCCATCCCGCAGGCGATGCCTGCTTGCGCGTGGTCGCAAAGAGCATTGCGGCCGAAGTGCAGCGGGTTGGCGATCTTGCTGCCCGCTACGGCGGCGAGGAATTCGCCATGCTGCTGCCGAACACCGATGCCGCCGGCTGCGCCCGGA
Organism: Bradyrhizobium manausense; assembly: GCF_018131105.1. NCBI lineage: Bacteria > Pseudomonadati > Pseudomonadota > Alphaproteobacteria > Hyphomicrobiales > Nitrobacteraceae > Bradyrhizobium > Bradyrhizobium manausense. The sequence continues at coordinate 16,895 of NZ_JAFCJI010000001.1, forward strand.
TCGGCGAGCGGATCCGCAGCGCCGTTCACGATGCGTGTCTGGTGCATGCCACCAATCCCGCCGGGCCGTGCGTCACTGTCTCGGTCGGAGGCGCGGCCTGCCGGCCTTCGGCGGAGCGTACCGCGGGCACAGGATCGCTGGTGGAGGCCGCCGACCGCGCTCTCTACGCCGCCAAGGCCGCCGGCCGCGACCGGTTGATGATGTCGGGCGAGATCATGAATCTGCTGCCGAAAGCGTCAGGCCAGTAATCGCGTTCAATAGTGCGGCGGGCGCTCGTTGGCCGGGCCCGGCGCGTTCGTCTCGGCTTCCTGCAACCGCTCGCCGAGCTCTGTGACTTTCCGCGTCAGCACGTCGATCTGCTTCCATTGCGCGGTGATGGTCTGGTTCAGCGTCTCGATGGTATCGTCCTGATACGCGAGGCGCATCTCCAGCGCGTCGATGCGCTCGGCGAGTGCCTTGATCTCATTCGTCACGTGCCGCGTCCTTGTCCCGTTCGCGTAAGCCATGGCCGAGCGCGACGCGCTCGTCGAACACGAAGCATTCGCCGCGCCAACGGCTTTGCGCCTCCGGCACCTCTTCCAGATATTTCAGGATGCCGCCCTTGAGGTGATAGACCTCGGCAAAGCCACGTGCCAGCAGATGCGCGCTCGCCTTCTCGCAGCGGATGCCGCCGGTACAGAACATCGCAATGCGCCGATGCTTTGCAGGATCGAGCTTCTCGGCGGCATAGTCCTTGAATTGGCCGAAGCTCTTGATGTCAGGGTCGACCGCGCCCTCGAATGTGCCCATCGCCACCTCGAAGGCGTTGCGGGTGTCGAGCACCAGCGTGTCCGGCGAGGCGATCAGCGCGTTCCACTCGGCGGCCTCGACATAGGTGCCGACCTGCCGGGTTGGATCGGCGGCTGCATCGCCAAGCGTGACGATCTCCTTTTTCAGCCGTACCTTGAGCCGGCCGAACGGCATGGTCTCGGCCGTCGAGCACTTCAATTCGAGATTGTTCAACCGGCCGCCGAACACGGTCCCGTGCGCGAGCTCGTGGGCGAAGGCGTCGATCGCCTCGCCGGTGCCCGCGACGGTGCCGTTGATGCCCTCCTGCGCCAGCAGCACGCTGCCTTTCAGGGACAGACCGGCACAGAACGAGCGCAGCGGCTCGCGCAGCTCGCGGTAGTCGGGCAGGGCGGCGAATTGATAGAAGGCGCAGACCTTGTAGAGCATGCGGTTCGTTTAGCAGGCCGCCCGCGCCCGGAAAACCCGCAACGAGCAGGCCTATTCCCGGCGGATGGCAGCCATCTCCTGGTATGCCAGCATTGCCCGGGCGGGCCGGAATGTGTCATGTAAGCCCGGTTTTTCCGAGCCGGCGCGCAAACCGCGCCCCACGGCCCAAGCGAGCCCAACGAGAGCAAGAATTCGATGAGAAACTTCCATTTTCCCGGCAGGTCCACGGTTCATGCCACCAACGCGATGGTGGCGACCTCGCATCCGCAGGCATCCCTTGCCGCAATCGAGGTGCTGCGTGAGGGCGGCACGGCGGTGGACGCGGCCGTGGCGGGTTCGGCCATACTCGGCGTGATCGAGCCGCAATCCACCGGCATTGGCGGCGACTGTTTTGCGCTGATCCAGCCCCGCGGTGAAGGCAAGATCATCGCCTATAACGGCTCCGGCCGGGCGCCGAAGGCGGCGAGCGCCGACTGGTATCTCGAGCGCAAGATCAATTCCGTGCCGCTGACTTCGGCGCATGCGGTTTCGATCCCCGGTGTCATCGACTGTTTCGCGACTGTGCTGCGTGACCACGGCAAGTTCGGCTTCGACCGGCTGCTCCAGCCGGCGATCAAGGCGGCCGAGGAAGGCTATGTCGTCGCGCCTCGCATCGCCTTTGACTGGAAGAACCAGTTCGAGAAGCTGAAGGGCGGCACCAACACCGTGCGTTACCTGCTGCCGGGCGGCAAGCCGCCGGTCGCCGGTGACGTCATCCGCCAGGCCGAGCTCGGCAAGACGCTGCGCGCGATTGCCAGGGACGGCCGCGACGCCTTTTACAAGGGGGCGATCGCTGAGGACTTGGTCGAGACGCTGCGCGGCATCGGCGGCCTGCACACGCTCGACGATTTCGCCGCGCACACCACCGAGACGACGACGCCCATCGGCACCATGTACAAGGGCTACGACGTATGGCAGTGCCCCCCGAACGGTCCGGGCCTGACCGCGCTGCTGATGCTGAACATCTTGTCGCGGTTCGACCTGACGAAATACGCGCCCCTCAGCATCGAGCGCTTTCACCTCGAGGCGGAAGCCGCGCGCATCGCCTACATGCATCGCGAGCTGCACGTCGCCGATCCCGATCACATGCAGGTCGAAGTCTCGAAGATCCTCGCCAAGGAATTCTGCGACGAGCACATCGCAAAGATCCGCATGGACGGCATGCTCGACCTGCCGAACGTCGCGCCGCCGATGAATCCCTCGACCATCTACATCACGGTCGTGGACAAGGACCGCAACGTCTGCTCGTTCATCAACTCGATCGCGCACTCCTTCGGCTCGGCGATCGTCTCGAACAAGACCGGCGTGCTGTTCCAGAACCGCGCCGGTGGCTTCCGGATCCAGCCCGGCCACCCGAACTGCATTGCCGGCGGCAAGCGGCCGCTGCACACGATCATGCCGAGCCTGCTCACCAAGGGCGGCCGCTCCGTGATGCCGTTTGCGGTGATGGGTGGACAGTACCAGCCGGTCGGCCAGACCCACGTTGTGACCAACATTCTCGATTACGGCTGTGACGTGCAGGAAGCCATCGATATGCCGCGCGGCCTGCATTACGAGGGCCAGTATCAGCTCGAGGACAGCGTGCCGGCCGATATCGTCGAAGGCCTCAAGAAGCTCGGCCACAAGACCACCAGCGTCGTGGGCCCGCTCGGCGGCGCGCAGGCGATCTGGATCGACTGGGACAAGGGCACGCTGACCGGCGGTTCCGATCCGCGCAAGGATGGCTGCGCGCTCGGCTACTGATCGTCGCGCGGTTCCTCGGGGCAGGATCAGAAAAAGTTGACGGAGGGCGACGCGGCATTGGCTGCGTCGCCCTTTCCCGTTCGGAACGGAGCTCATGGCGCCAAGTTGGTGGGCGATGAGCGGTGCAGGCGTGCGCTGCTTTGTTGTCGATGCGGCGGAGGCCGGCCATGCCTGATACTTCAAGTTCCCGACCATCCGGATTTGACCGGCGCGCGTTCATGGCAGGTGCCGCAGGCGGCGCGCTTGTTCCGCTTGCCGCGCGCGCGACACAGGATGCGCGCGCGCCCATGGCACACGATCCGGCGCTTCCTGTCGACGTCACGCTGCGGGTGAACGGCCAGGACAAGCACCTCAGCCTCGATCCACGGACCACGGTGCTGGATGCATTGCGTGAGCATCTCAAGCTCACCGGCAGCAAGAAGGGCTGCGACCACGGCCAGTGCGGCGCGTGCACAGTGCTGATCGGCGACCGCCGCGTGGTGTCGTGCCTCACGCTTGCGCTTGCGGCCGAAGGTCAGGAGATCACGACCATCGAAGGTCTCGCGACCGACGACCGCCTGCACCCGATGCAGCAGGCCTTCGTCGACAACGATGCCTTCCAGTGCGGCTATTGCACGCCCGGCCAGATCATGTCGGCGATTGCCTGCGTGAAGGAGGGACATGCGGGCACCGACGCCGACATCCGCGAGTACATGAGCGGCAACATCTGCCGCTGTGCCGCCTATCCCAACATCGTCGCCGCGGTGAAGCAGGCCGCGCCCGAGATCATGAAAGGCTAGGCGCATGCGACCGTTTTCATTCCAGAGGGCGACAGACCCCGGCATGGCCATACAGGCGCTCAGCGCCGCGGCTGCCAACAATCCCCTGACACACGCCACGGTCCAGCCGCTCGCCGGTGGCACCACGCTGATCGACTTGATGAAGCTGGACGTGATGCGGCCCACCGCGATCGTCGACATCAATGCATTGGCGAAGGGCTGGTCGGCGATCGAGCCGGGCAGCGAGAACCTGCGCCTCGGCGCGCTCGCGAGAATGTCGGATGTCGCCGCGCATGACGAGATCCAGCGCAACTATCCGGTCATCGCCAATTCCCTGAAGCTCGCCGCCAGTGCCCAGTTGCGCAACATGGCGACTCTCGGCGGCAACGTGATGCAGCGGACGCGCTGCAGCTATTTCCGCGATGTCTCGTATGAGAATTGCAACAAGCGCAATCCGGGCGCCGGCTGCGCCGCCATGGACGGCGTCAACCGCATGCACGCGGTGCTCGGCACCTCCGATCAGTGCATCGCGACCTATCCCGGAGATTTCGCCCAGGCGCTGGTCGCGCTGGATGCCACGGTCGAGGTCACCGGCAGATCCGGGACCCGCAGCATGCCGTTTGCGGAGCTGCACAAGGCGCCGGGTAATACGCCCGAGATCGAGACCATGCTTCAACCGGGCGAGCTAATCTCGGCCTTTCTCATTTCCGGTCGCTGGCCGCGCTCGGTCTATCTGAAGGCGCGCGACAGGCAATCCTACGAGTTCGCGCTGTCCTCTGCTGCTGTGGCGCTGGATATGCGGGACGGTACGATCAGGGACGCGCGTGTTGCGCTGGGTGGTGTTGCCACCATGCCCTGGCGCGCGCGCGAGGCGGAAGCGTTGCTGAGGGGACAGAAATTTGATGACGGTCTGGCACAACGTGTCGCCGATGCCGCTTTCGCGGATGCGAGGGGACGCCAGCACAACAGCTTCAAGATCGCGCTCGGCAAGCGTGTGGTGGCACGCGCGCTCCAGCAGGCCGTAACGATGGAGATCTGACCATGACCGCTGCTGCTCCCGAGCCCAAGGCGAACATGGGCCAGCCCGTGCCGCGCTATGATGCCGCGGCAAAGGTCACGGGGCGTGCGACCTACGGGTCCGACATGCCGCTGGACAACCCGGCCTACGCGTTCCTGGTCACCAGCGCGATCGCCCGCGGCCGCATCAACAGCTTCGATCTTGACGATGCGAAACGCGTCCGCGGCGTGATCGACGTCGTCACGCACGAGAACGCGCCCAAGTTGAAGGAGTCCAAGCTCTTCAGCAATGGCGGCTATGCCGGCACAACGATTCAGCCGCTGAAATCGGCCGAGATCGCCCATGACGGCGAGATCATCGCAGTGGTCGTTGCGGAGAGCTATGAGGCCGCGCGCGAGGCTGCGAACCGTGTCAAGGTCAGCTTCACAACCGTAACGCCGAGCGCGAGCTTTGACTCGCAGGGAACAACGAAGGCTGCCGCGAAGGGGCAGAACGCCCAGTTCAAGGAAGACCCGCAGGTCGGCGATTTCGCCAAGGCGTTTGGCGAGGCCGAGGTGCAGGTCACTGCGTCCTATGAAACGCCGACCCAGCACCACAATCCGATGGAGCTGTTTTCGACGAGTTGCGCCTGGATGGGTGATACTCTCGTCATCTATGAGCCCAGCCAATATGTCTATGGCTTGAAGAATGGCGTCGCCGAGCAGCTTGGCATCGACGCCGACAAGGTGAGGGTTGTCAATCCTTATGTCGGCGGCGGCTTTGGCTCGCGCGGCTCGATGACACCGCGGACGGCGATCATCGCAGGCATCGCCAAGCGGCTGAACCGGCCGATCAAGCTGGTCCCGACCCGCGACCAGGGTTTTACCATCGCGACCTATCGCGCCGAGACCCGCCACGAGATCAAGCTCGGTGCCAGCCGTGACGGCAAGCTGGTCGCGCTGAGGCACGAGGGCGCCGAGGTGTCCTCGCGCGCCGATCCCTATTGCGTCGGCGGCACCAAGACCACGACGCGGCTCTATGCCTGCCCGAATGTCGATAGCCTGGTGTCGATCGTGCGTGCTGACCGCAACACGCCGGGCTTCATGCGCTCGCCGCCGGAGGTGCCGTATCTGTTCGCGCTGGAGAGCGCGATGGACGAGTTGGCCGTGAAGCTGAACATGGATCCGGTCGAGCTCCGCCGTCTCAACGACACGACTAACGAGCCGATCGGTGGCAAGCCCTATACATCGCGCTCGCTGATGGCGTGTTTCGACGAAGCAGCGAAGGCTTTTGGCTGGTCGCAGCGCTCGGCGGCGCCGAAATCGATGTCCGATGGCGACTGGCTGATCGGCTATGGCTGCGCGGCCACTTGCTATCCGACGCAGATGGCACCCGCCGCGGCGCGCGTGCGCGTGCAGCGCGACGGCCGCACCCGCGTCGAGATCGCCGGCCACGAGATCGGCACCGGCGCTTACACCATCATCGCCCAGACCGCGGCTGAGCGGCTCGGCGTGCCCCTGGAGAAGGTCTCCGTCTTCATCGGTGACAGCGACCTGCCACCGGGACCGGTCGCGGGCGGCTCCAATTCCACGGCCAGCACCTGTTCGGCCGTGATGATGGTGTGCGACCAGGTCCGCCAGCGTCTGTTCAAGGCGGTAATGCCGAACGAAAGTCTCGCGGACAAGGCCAAGGAAACGGTTGGTATGGGGCAGACCCCGTCAACACAGACGGCCAAGAGCGATCGTCCGGTCGACCTGGAAAAGGCATTCGACGCGCTCGGTGCCGGCGTGGTCGAGGAATATGGCGAATGGAAGCCGGAGGGTGCGCCGCTGGATTCCTTCAAGGCGATGCATAGCGGCCACGCGCGACTGGTCGGCGGCGCCGCCATGAAGGACAAGATTGCCTACGCCTTCGGCGCCGAGTTCGTCGAGATCAGGGTCAACCGCTTCACCCACGAAATCCGCGCGCCCCGGCTCGTCGGCGCCTTTGCGGCCGGCCGCATCATGAATCCGCGCACCGCCCGCAGCCAGCTCATGGGTGGCCTGATCTGGGGCATGTCCTCGGCACTGCTGGAGTCGACCGAGATCGACCAGCGCACCGCGCGCTACGTCAACGACAATTTTGCCGACTATCTCGTGCCCGTGAATGCCGACGTCCCAAATGTCGAGGTGATCCTGCTGTCCGAGCAGGACGATCACATCAATCCGGCGGGCGCAAAGGGTCTCGGCGAACTCGCCAATGTCGGCACCAATGCGGCCGTCTGCAATGCAATCTACCACGCCACCGGCCAGCGCATCCGCAAGCTGCCGGTGCGGCTGGAAAATATCGAGGTTTGAGGGGTGGAAACGGCGTCGGCCTTGCGCTAGACACCTTCGGCCTCAAACCGAAGGTGTTTTATGCAGCGTTTCCAGCGCATGCTCCTTGCCATCATGTCGGCACTCGCGATCACTGTGATCGGCGGCGTCTCGACATTCGTCTCCACCACGGCCTCGGCCCAGACCGCAGGAAAGACCATGACCACAGCTTCAGGATTGCAGATCACCGATAGCGTCGTCGGCACCGGCGCCTCGCCGAAGCCCGGCCAGATTTGCGTGATGCACTACACCGGCTGGCTCTACGAGAACGGCCAGAAGGGCAAGAAATTCGACTCGTCCGTCGATCGCAACGAGCCGTTCGAATTCCCGATCGGCAAGGGCCGCGTTATTGCCGGCTGGGACGAGGGCGTTGCCACGATGAAGGTCGGCGGCAAGCGCACGCTGATCATACCGCCGCAGTTGGGCTACGGCGCGCGCGGCGCCGGCGGCGTGATCCCGCCGAATGCGACGCTGATGTTCGACGTGGAATTGCTCGGCGTGAAATAACGCACAAACAAAAGACCGGCCTCACGGCCGGTCTTTTCGCTTTCAGACTCACGCAGGTCATTCAGCCGCGCGACGGGCCGCCGCAGCGGCGCGATCGGTCGCTTCCTTCGCGGCGTCCTTGGCATCGCCCATGGCCTTCTGGCCCTTGCCCTTCACTTCCTGGACCGCGCCTTCGCCCTGCAAGCGCTCGGAACCGGTGGCTTCGCCGATGCCCTGCTTGGCCTTGCCGATCGCCTCGTTGACGTTGCCCTTGATCTTGTCGCTGGTGCCACTCATGAAACTCTCCTTCCAGACTGTTCGCAAAGGCAACGTCTGGCGGCTATGAGGGTTCCGATTTTGGTATGGCTTGCGCCTGCGGCTTTGGGCTAATTTGCGGCGCACAGAACCAACAGAAAGCAAGCCCATGACCGGCCATGACCACACACATTCCCACCATGACCACGATCATCATGATGATCGCTGGAAACATGACGGTGTGCGCGTCATTCCCGGCAATCAGCTCGATACCAATGTGCCATCGACGGCCGGCATGGACCGTGCGGCGGCGATCAATTTCGCCCGTGTCGGCGCGCAGAAATTGTGGGCTGGCACCGTCAGCATCAGGCCGGATGCCAAGACCGGCGCGCATCACCACGGCCATCTCGAAAGCGTCATCTATGTGGTAAAGGGCAAGGCCCGGATGCGCTGGGGCGAGAGCCTGCAATTCACTGCGGAAGCCGGCCCCGGCGATTTCATCTTCGTGCCACCCTACGTCCCGCACCAGGAGATCAACGCCAGTGCTGACGAGGTGCTGGAATGCGTATTGGTGCGCAGCGACGGTGAGGCGGTCGCGGTCAATCTCGACATCGAGCCGGTCGAGAAGCCCGAGACTGTGCTGTGGATCGACCCGATCCATCGGGATCCCAGCGATAAGAAGTAAGACGCGAGGTCAGCGCGGGGTTCGGTGCGACCAGACCCCGCAGCCGGCGTTCAGAAAAATAATTGGAAGCCGTGTCGGAACGCCTCTCGGTCGTTCGTCCTTGGGCAGAACCCCGCCCAAGGAGCTCCCGATGTCCAGGATGTTTTTTCTCAATCTGCCGGTGACCGACCTCAAGCGCGCGACCGCCTTCTACGAGGCGATTGGCGCGACCAGGAACCCGCAATTCAGTGACGACACGGCGAGCTGCATGGTCTTTTCCGAGGCCATCTACGTGATGCTGACGACCCACGATAAGTTCCGGCACTTCACGCCGAAGCCGATCGCGGATGCAAAGACATCGAACCAGGCGCTGTTCTGCCTGTCCGCCGATAGCCGGAGCGAGGTCGATGAGATCGTCGGCAAGGCCGAAGCTGCGGGCGGGGTCCCCGATCCCAGCCCGATCGATGACTACAGCTTCATGTACGGCCGCAGCTTCGAGGATCCGGACGGCCATATGTGGGGCGTGAACTGGCTGGACATGGCAGCCGTTCCCGCGAAGCCCGCCATGGCCACGGCCTGATCGAAAGCCGAAGAGGAGCATTCGCAATGTCCAAGCTCGTGCCTTGCATGTGGTTCAACGGCGATGCCGTGGAAGCCGCGAGATTCTACGTTTCGCTCGTTCCGAACTCGGAGATCACGCACGTTCAGCACAACGTTTCCGACGGCCCGTCCGGCAAGGAAGGCTCGGTGCTGGTCGTCGAGTTCACGGTGGCCGGACAGCCCCTGGTCGCGCTCAACGGCGGCATGAAGATGGAGTACACGCACGCGATCTCGTTGATGATCCATTGTGACGATCAGGCCCAGGTCGACAGCGTCTGGAATGCGTTCCTGGCCCACGGCGGCAAGGAAGAGCAGTGCGGCTGGCTCAGGGATCGCTGGGGCGTGGCCTGGCAGGTCGTGCCGAAGGTGATGTTCGAGTTCCTCACGAGCTCCGACAAAGCTGCCGCCGCCCGTGCGATGCAGGCCATGATGAAGATGGTGAAGCTGGACGTGGAGACTTTGCGACACGCGTTCGAGGGCAAGTCGGCGGCGTGACTCGTGCCGCGCACTCAGTGCCGCAGGGTAGGCAAAGGCGGGCAAGCGCCGTGCCCACGATCTCTCTGCGATTGAGGGAGGTGGTGGGCACGCTTGCGCTTTGCCCACCCATGAGACCGTGCGGCCCGTTAGTAGTTAATCCTCAGCCCCACGCCGCCATGGATGGTGTTGCCCACCGGCTGAGGGCCCAGCGTGCCGTTGGCGAAGAGGTCCACGACCCACCCCTTCTGCACGCGGAAGCCGAGGCGGCCGCCATATTCGAACCAGCCCTGATTGCCCATCGTCGGCACCACCGTGCCGTCGCCGGTGACGGTGGCGACGATGCCGCTGTGGCTGGCGAACGACTGCACCCAGCCGCCGTTGATGTTGGTCTCGATGTTGCCGGCGAAAAGATGGGTCCATTGGCCGCCGATCTTGACCAGGCTGGTGCGGTCGGTGCCATCAGCAATGGTGGCGTCGAACGGATTGAACGCGACTGTGTTGTCCGCATAGCCCGACACGCGCTGCCAGAGCTGCCAGACCTCGATCGAGGCCGCGACCTCGTCGCGCGGTGACAGCCGGCTCATCCAGCCGGCGCGACCGTAGACTGCGTAGTTCGCAGCATTGGTCGCACTCGTCACGTTCACCGGACCGAGGCTGGTGTCGTAGCTGCGGGTGTAGCGCGCCTTTTCCCACGGCGTCAGGATCGTGCCGACGTCGAAGAACGGGCGTGACGAGCCCCAATCGGTGAAGTCATAGCGCAGCGCAAAGGCGCCGATCGGCGCACTGGTGATGTGGTAGCCGCCCTCGCTGTATTGCGTGTAGGCAAGGCCGGCGAGCAGCGATAGATTGTTGGTCAGCTCCTTGCGGCCGTGGATGCCGGCCGAGAACGAGCCGGCCGAACCGAATGCGCTGACGCAGTCGCTGCAATTGACTTGCTCGTTGACACCAAGCAGCACCGTGCCGAGCACGCGGTTGGTGATCATCTGGTTGAAGCGCTGGTTGGCGAGACCGCCCACCGAGTCGCCACTGGAATCGGCGCCGGTCGGCATCGGGCTCGGCGACGGATAGGGACTTGGCGACGGATAAGGGTAGGGCCCGCCGCATCCGGACTCGCAGCTCGCAGCGGTGACAGGCCGCGTGTTGAGTGCGAACAGGGCAAGCATAGCGGCGGCGGCCAACGCGCCGGCCAGAAAAAGCCGTCCGAAGCGGAGCTTCGCCATCATCAGCGTCCGCACAGCATGCCGTCGTCTTGGACGGCAGGGGTGATCGTCGGTGAGGCATCGGCATATTGGTTGACGGCGCAAAGCCCGGCATTGGCGGCGCAGTTGGCCGCAAACGTCCAGGGCGGCGTATTGGTCTTGGTGATGGTGACCTTGCCGCCCGTCGAGGTGATCACCGCGGTGTCGCCCGGTTGGGTGAGCTGGATGCACTGGAAGTTCAGCGTGCAGACGCTGGCCGCGCCCTCCTGAAGCACGACAACCGAGCGGCCGCGCTGCGACAGGATGTCGAGCGTGGTGCCGCGAACGCCGATGGTCGCGAGTGGCGTCGTGATCTTGTAGGCGGTTTTCGCCGAGTGTCCGGTCACGAAGCGGAAGGCGCCGGTGGTCATGCGGATCGCGACGTCGCGATAGCTGCGTTCGTCGTTGAAAACGGTGCGGTCGAGCTTCAGCGTCGCGCTCGGCCCGAGCGACAGATTGGTGCTATCGGCCATTACGAAGCGCGCCGCGCCGTCGGCGCCGGTGCGCACGGTCTCGTCGCGCAGCATGCTGTCGCCGACGCTGATCGGCGTCGTGGTCGCGGCGACGCGGACCACCTCGTTCTGGACGAGGACGGCTTCACCGACGCGCGTCTGGGCCTGTGCACAAGGCGCAACGCACAGTGCGGCCGTCAGCAGTGTGGGGAAAAGCAGAAAACGTAAATTCATTTCGTAACCGATCGAGGTCCCTGATCGCGCACGCTCATGTTGTGGTAGAATGATCTCAAGCGGCGCGAGACGAGCGTTAGCTTAGTGACAGTTGCGGCAGAATGCGTTCAATGGATCGGCTGAGTTGTTTTTTATTCGCGGTGACGCAGATTTGCCACGTAAAATAGTCCCAGAGCAGTCGCATGAAGCACACGCGGTTCCGAAGGTGTCGCGAAGCGCAGTGATCGCTGTCGCGATCTTCCTGGTTGCTCATCTTGCGTTTCTGATCGGGCTTGTGACGCCGGAAAAATTCGTCTTCGACGAGGTGCATTACGTGCCGGCCGCGCGGCAGATGCTGGGCTCCACGGCGTCGCAGACGATGCTCAATCCGATGCATCCGCCGCTGGCGAAAGAGCTGATCGCGGCATCGATCGCAGCCTTCGGCGACAACGCATTCGGCTGGCGCTATCCTGCGGCGCTGTTCGGCGCACTCGCGATCGTCGCGATCTATCTCTGCGGCCTCGCATTGTTCGGATTGCAAGGGCCGGCGATCGCGGCGGCGTTGATCGCGGCATTCAACCAGATGCTCTATGTGCAGGCGCGCATCGCGATGCTCGACATCTTTGCGCTCGGCTTCGGTCTGCTCGCCATCGCGGCCTTCATGCACGGCTTTCGACGCGAGCGGCCGCAGGCGCTGTTCGCGCTCGCGGGTGCGCTGTTCGGTCTCGCGGCTGCCTGTAAATGGAGCGGCCTGTTTCCGCTCGGTGTCTGCATCGTCATCGTTGCGGTGATCCGCCTGATGCAGGGCTGGCACACCCTGTTTGCCGACGCGAAGCCCGCTGACTGGTACCGGCCCGATCTCTGGCCCGGATTCAGGGCGCATCATGCCGTGCTCTGCTTCGTGCTGCTGCCGGTCGTGACTTATGTCCCCGCCTTCGTTCCGCTTTACGGGGTGTCGCTGCCGGATCTGCTCGAGGCGCAGCGCAGGATCTTCGCTGACAACACCACGGCTGCGATCGCCGGCCACACCTATATGAGCTCGTGGCCGTCCTGGCCGCTGCTGGCGCGGCCGGTGTGGTATCTGTTCGACAGGACCACGGACGACAACGTCGCGGCGATCGTCTTCCTCGGCAACCCCCTGGTGCTGTGGCCGGCGCTGTTCGCGCTGTTGATGGTGCTGCGCGACTTCATCGTCGCACGTCGCTGGGACGCGTTCCTGATCGCGGCGTTCTATTTCGGACCCTGGTTTGCCTGGGCGCTGCTGCCGCGGACGCTCGGCTTCATCTATTATTATCTGCCGGCCGCAACTGCGGCCTCGCTCGCGCTGGTCTATGTGCTGCGCAGAGAGGGCGTGCCGCGATGGTTGTTGTGGGGGTATGTCGGAATCGCCGCGATCGGCTTTGCGGTGATGCTGCCGATTTCAGCCGCCTTCATCGGCACGTCGATGCAGATGTTCAACCGGCTGATGCTGTTCCAGAGCTGGATCTGACAAGTGGAAAACCGCCCGCCGCGCAAGCGGCAGGCGGTTTGTCGATCATTGCGATCACTTCGACGCGGTCTTGGTGTCCATGTTCACGACCTGGACGCGGCGGTTGATCGGGTCGGCGCCGTTGGCGGTGTCCTTCAGCTTGGTCTTGCCGTAGCCGACGGTGACGAGGTCGCTGCCGTTGAGGCCGTAGTTCTGCACCAGGTACTTCTTGATGGTGTCGGCGCGACGCTCCGACAGACCTTGATTGTACTCGTCGGTGCCGACCGCATCGGTGTGGCCGGCGACCACGAAGGTCGAGCCCTTCAGCGACGGGTCCGACAGAGCCTTGCCGAGCGCCTGTACCGATGGCACCGAGGTCTTGGCGATGTCGGCCGAGTTGTAGTCGAACTGGATCTCGAGATCGACGTTCGGCTTGGTCGCCGCGAGTTCGGCAATCTGGTCACGTTCGCCCGTCGAGAGTGAACGGGTTTGCCGATTGCGTATGGTGTTCAGGAAGGTCGCTTCCTTGGCCTGCGCGGTCGCGTCGACCTGCGGACCGGTGGAGAGACCGCGGGTGATCGGCTTCGGCTTCAACGCATCCAGGATCTGGCTGGTCGAGACGTTGGTATCGCCGGCGAAAGCCAGGCCCGCGGTCAGCGACAGTGCGGCCGTGAGCGTGATCGTCTTCAGTCCAAAAAACTTATTGAAATGGGTCATTGTCGTATCCTCGCTGTGACGCCTGATGGCGATTTGATGCTGCGAGCATAGAGAAGGTTCAAATGCTCCGATGTGATCCTCGTCACCTTGCTGGGCAGGGGCTTCCAGGCCCAGTTTAGCGGATTTTCGCAGCGTTTCAGCTGCCCCCCGCGAACTGGTGAACAGCATGCGTTGCGCCTCTTTCAATGCTAGTTCGAGCCCCCCGCACATCTTGCGTGATGTGGGTCACATTCAGCTTGCGTCGAAGAGTTCAAAGTCCACCCCATCGGCAGTTCCGAATTCGGGGAGAAAGACCATGCGTTTCCTGATCGCGGCAGTCTCCTTCGCGGCTCTCGTCTTCTCTGGCAACGTCGTGCTGGCTGTCGACGCAGCCGTTCCGGCGATTGCCCCCCAGGCCAGCGAAGTCGAGCTCGAGTTCTGGCGGTCGATCAAGGACAACAGGATCGAGGAACTCAGCGCCTATCTGAACAAATATCCAAACGGCGCATTCAAGGCGCTGGCGCTGGCCCGTATCGCGGCGATCCAGAAGGGCTCCGCGACGACGACGCCCAATCCCATACAAGCTACCGCCCCTTCGATTACCAGGGACGTCGCCAACCAAGCCTCCGAAGAGCAGATCGATCTGGACAAGGACCAGCGCCTCGACGTGCAGCGCCGCCTGGACGGCCTTGGCTTCGATACCAAGGTGAGCGGCAAGTTCGACGACGACACGCGCTATTCGCTCAAGCGCTGGCAGACCGCGCGCGGTTATCCCGCGAGCGGCTATCTCAACAAGCTCCAGCACAAGGCCTTGCTTTCGGAGGTCGTCTCAACCCGCGTCGCTGCGACCGGCAATTCCGACGACGAGCCGGCGCATCGTCGCTCTTTGGCTACCAATGGCCGCCGCTATCACAGCAGTGGCGGCGGTGGTGACCGCGGCGGTGATGGCATGGACGGCCCTGGCGTCTTCCTCGGCCACGTGGTGGGCGGGCTGTTCGGGCGCTGAAACCTATGCACATCGATCGTCGCAAAGCCGTCGCTGCATGGCCTGCTCGCGAACAAGAAATCGGCCAGATGCGCGCCTAGCAAAATCGTCATCCGAACAGCAGACGAGGGAGCCGAGTTCCGTCCAGTGCCGAGGCCAAGTGACTACCAGTTCTACCGCAATGGCCCGCCGGATCGGACCGTGTCTCTGAATGCGATGCCGATCTATATCGGTGCGGCGATGATCGCGGTGGCGATCCTGCTCTCGACATTGATCACGGGGCTCACCAGCCGTTATGTCGGCCTCGAAGCTCCGACCGAGGAGAACATGTGGCTGGTCGACCGCCTGACCGGCAGCGTGTATCGCTGCCAGGCGGAGGGGCGGGGCAGGGCGTCCTGTGAGCCCGATATCGCAACCGGCAGCCTCAGTGATGGGCCCAGGGACCAATCCAAGGACCAGCCCAAGGCGCCGAAGGACGGACGCTAATCTCGGCTCGCTTTGCGTTGCAACAAGAAAGAAAATTGTCTTCTCCGCGAAACGTTCTCACCAGAGAATACGTATTTGCGAATGCCGGCATGACGCCGGTTTCGTTTTACTTAAGGAGACTTCTCGATGAAGACATTGCTCACCGCCGCAGCCTTTGTCGCGTTTGCCCTTTCAGTTTCCCCGGCGTCCGCCGCGATGATGGCGTGCACCAACGATAATCTGATGAAATCGACGGCCATGATGACCGGCACCGCCGACACGCCCGCCAAGGTCGCCGCGAACAAGGAAATGGCGATGGCCAACACGGACATGAGCATGGGCAAGATGAAGGGCGCTTGCATGCATTATATGAAGGCGCAAAAGGCCATGATGATGAAGTAGGCCTCGGCCGCATCATCCAGCCGCGTTGTCAGCAGATGGCAGCGCGGCTTTTCTTTGCCGCGTTCTCTCGTGTTCTGCTTTTGCTTGGCGCGAATCCCGCTACATTGTTCCTTGCAATGTCCCGCGCACCAAAACCCCTTCCGCTTCCGACAACACAGGCCCGGCAGATCTGGCTGCGCGCCCAGCGGCTCGACACGCGCGCGCCGTTCGGGGAGGGCGCGCGGGCGGTGGCCGATGCGATCGCGCATCTCGGCTATGTGCAGATCGACACCATCAATGTGATCGAGCGCTGCCATCACCATATCCTGTTCAGCCGCATCCCGACCTATCGCCGCGCCGACCTGCGCGATGCCCAGGGCGTCGACAAGAGCGTGTTCGAATACTGGACCCATGCGTTGTCCTACATTTCCTCGAACGATTTTCGCGTCTTCCTGCCGGCGATGCGCGAGCACAAGCGGGAGGGGCATCGATGGTATGCCTCGGTGACGCCGGCCGACACGCGCAAGGTGATGCGGCTGTTGCGTGCCGGTCCGCTGACGATTCGCGACATCGAGGACGACGTGCTCACCGAGAAGGAGCATCTGTGGCAGAGCCGAAAACCCTCGAAGCGGGCGCTTCAGCTCGCCTTCTACACCGGTGTTGCGACCATCAGTGCGCGCCAGGGCATGCTCAAGACCTATGATCTGATGACGCGGCACTTCGGCTGGGACAAGCTGCCGAAGCCGGCGTCGCCTAAAGAGATCACGGCCTATCTGCTCGACCGCGCGCTGCGCTCGCAGGGCGTCGTCAGTCTCGATTCGATCTGCCACCTCGATGCGCCGAGCAAGAAGGCGGTCAGTGCCCTGATCGCCGCGCGTGTTCGTCGCGGCGAGCTCGTGCCTGTCGCGATCGAGGGGGCCGGCAAGCAGGAGCATTGGGCGAGTCCTGCGGCGCTGGAGCCGCATGACGTGCCGCCCGATCTTGTCCATATCCTGTCGCCGTTCGATCCGTTGATCATCCAGCGCAAGCGCACCAATCTCATCTTCGGCTACAACCATCTGTTCGAGGCCTATGTGCCGAAAGCCAAGCGCAAGCTCGGCTATTTCGCGCTACCCGTGCTGGTCGGAGACGAGATCGTCGCCGCGCTTGATCTGAAGACCGACCGGCAGGCCAAGAAGCTGTTGATGCAGAAATGGACCTGGCTTGGGCAGGGCAAGAAGACGGTCGGGCGCAAGGAACTCAAGCAGAAGATTGAGGAAGAACTCGATCGCTTCGAGCGATTTCAGCTGGCGGAGTGAATGGAGATCGGACGCGTCGCGGCGAGCCGGTCGATCCAGACGCCGAACGCAATCCCGATCGCATACGCCAGAGCGGCGCGGGTCAGAACCTTGCGTCGCTGCGCAATTGTGTTGCCCGGTTGCGCTCCGCGCATGGCTTCCATTGACTCTTTGCCCATGATGCTCAAAACCGCCAATCAGCCCATAAAAGCAACAACCCTGGGGAAGATATGAGCCAGACCACGACCTACGCCGGTTCTGCCGGAGCGGCCAAGAGCGAAATCGAGACGTCGGCCATCCGCGCCATCTCCTGGCGCCTGATCCCGTTCCTGGTGCTGGCCTACTTCTTTTCCTATCTCGACCGCGTCAATCTCGGCTTCGCCGCGCTGACCATGAACGCCGAGCTGAAGTTCACGCCGCTGATCTTTTCCTGGGGCGCCGGCATCTTTTTCATCGGCTATTTCATCTTCGAGGTGCCGAGCAACCTGGCGCTGGAGAAGTTCGGCGCCAGCCGCTGGATCGCTCGCATCATGGTGACCTGGGGCATCATCTCGGCGCTGATGGCGCTAGTGAACGGCGTGACCGGCTTCTACGTCCTGCGTTTCCTGCTCGGCGTCGCCGAGGCCGGCTTCTTCCCCGGCATCATCCTCTATCTCACCTATTGGTACCCGGCCGAATATCGCGGCCGCTTCCTCGCGGCCTTCGCGATTGCCGTGCCTGTTTCGACCGTGATCGGCGCACCGATCTCGGGCCTCTTGCTCGGGCTCGACGGTGCCATGGGCCTGAAGGGCTGGCAGTGGCTGTTCGTTCTCGAGGGCATCCCCTCGATACTGCTCGGCATCGTC
This sequence comes from Bradyrhizobium manausense, assembly GCF_018131105.1. NCBI lineage: Bacteria > Pseudomonadati > Pseudomonadota > Alphaproteobacteria > Hyphomicrobiales > Nitrobacteraceae > Bradyrhizobium > Bradyrhizobium manausense. The sequence goes on from NZ_JAFCJI010000001.1 coordinate 34,503, forward strand.
ACCTGGTTCTACCTCACCGACAGGCCGGAGAAGGCCGACTGGCTCTCGGCCGAGCAGAAGGCCTGGCTGAAGGGGCGGCTCGATTCCGAGATCGCGGCCAAGCAGGCGGTAAAGCATCTGACGCTCGGCGAGGCGCTGTCTTCGCCCAAGGTGATCATGTTGAGCCTGATCTATTTCGGCTTCGTCGGCGCGCTTTACGGCATGCAGTTCTGGCTGCCGCAGATCGTCAAGGCGTTCGGTCTCACCAATGCGCAAACCGGCTTCGTCACCGCGGTCCCCTATGTGTTCGGCACGATCGCGATGATCCTGTGGGCACGGCATTCGGACTCTACGCGCGAGCGCGTGATGCATGTCGGTCTGCCCATGATCCTGATCGCGGTTGCGCTCGCGATTTCCAGCTACATCACCGATCCCGTCATGACGATGGTGGCGCTCACCTTCGCCGCGATCGGCGTGTTCTGCGTCTTCGGCGTGTTCTGGACCTTGCCGACCTCCTGGTTGTCAGGCACGGCGGCCGCCGGCGCGATCGCACTGATCAACTCGATCGGCAATCTCGCCGGCTTTGGCGGTCCCTATCTGATCGGCTGGGTCAAGGAGACCACCGGCCAGACCTCGACCGGCCTGTTGGTGCTCGCCGTGCTGCCGCTGCTCGCTGGCATTTTGGTCTTTGTCGGTGGCCATGAGACCAAGCACGAGTTTGTCGAGCAGAGGCGGTAAGCCGAGCAAACGGTCCCGTAGGGTGGGCAAAGGCGTGCTCTTCGCACGCCGTGCCCACCTTCTGCTGCGATAAGGGTCGCAGGCACGGCGCTGGCGCGCCTTTGCCCACGCTGCGGTATATCGCCTTGGGCTCGCCGCGCTCGATCCGGCCTCACGGCCCTGCCACAGCACCTCCCACAATCGCGCCATCCCAATCCTTACCACCCCCTAATGATCACGCTTTCCTGATGACTGACGATTATTGACTTTTATCAGTGATTAGTCGACATTCCTCTCAACGCAGACGCAGGAGTGTCCTCCGATGTTCGTTCGGTCAGTTTTGTCCAGCTATTCCAGGCTATTGGCGGGTGTGTCGCTGGCGCTGATGGCGACCGCACTGGCTGGGTGCAATGATACCGTGGCACAAAAGGCCGAGCCGCCGCGGCCGGTCCTGGTCGCGACGGCCCACTATGATGCCGAGACCCCTGAGCGCAGCTTCGTCGGTACCGTCAGGCCTCGGATCGAGAGCGACCTTGGCTTTCGCGTGGCCGGCAAGGTCGCCAAGCGCCTCGTGGAAGTCGGCCAGACTGTCGAAGTCGGCCAGGCGCTCGCGACCCTTGATGAGGTCGATCTAAAACTCCAGGCCGAGCAGGCCGTTGCCGAGCAGACCGCAGCAACCGGGGTGCTGGCCCAGGCTGCTGCTGCCGAGCAGCGGACCAAGGATCTGAAGGCCAAGGGCTGGACTACCGATGCCCAGATGGATTCGAGCCGCGCAGCCGCCGACGAGGCGCGGGCGCGCCTGGACCGGGCCGAGCGCTCGGTCGAGCTGACCAAGAATTCCCTTTCCTACGCGACGCTCAACGCCGACGCCCGTGGCGTCGTCACCGCAACGCTGATCGAGCCCGGCCAGGTGGTCGCCGCGGGCCAGGCTTCGATCCGTGTCGCCCGCTTTGCCGAAAAGGAAGCGGTCGTCGCGATCCCTGAGACGCTGGTTGGGCGTGCCAAGTCGGGCGCCGCCAGCGTCACTCTTTGGTCGGAGCCGGGAAAGAAATACGCCGCGAAGCTGCGCGAGATCGCGCCCACCGCCGATCCGTCCACCCGCACCTATCTCGCAAAATTCTCGCTGCCCGAGGCCGATGACAAGGTCGAACTCGGCATGACCGCGACGCTGACGCTGTCGGACGCCGCCACCGAACGCGTCGCGCGGCTGCCGCTGTCGGCGCTGTTCAACGAAGGCGGCAAGCCGTCCTTCTACGTCGTCGACGACAATGGTGGGGTCACGCTGAAGCCGGTCGCCGTGAAGTCCTACGACAGCAACGACGTCGTCATCACCAGTGGTGTCGACGAGGGCGCCAAGATCGTCGCCCTCGGCGTTCAGAAGCTCGATCCCGGCCAGAGGGTTCGGGTGGTGTCGTCACTGTCCTTCTAAGTGCTTTTACGAGTTCGTCGTGTGAGGTGAGTTTCGGCCCAAGCGCAAATGCAAGGGCTGAAGCGGCGAAGCGATCCAGAACCTGCCCAGCCCCCTGGATTGCTTCGCTGCCTCGCGCCGACGGTTGAACAGAGCGGCTGTCGTTTTTGGCAATTGGATCGACTTTCCGGAGAGAGCGATGAAGCGCTTCAACCTTTCGGCCTGGGCCGTCAGCCATCCGACGCTGGTCTTGTTCCTGATGCTGGTGCTCGGCGTTGCCGGCTTCTTCTCCTATGAGAAGCTCGGCCGCGCCGAAGATCCGTTCTTCACCGTGAAGGTGGTCAACGTCTCAGTGCTGTGGCCGGGGGCGACCTCGCAGGAGATGCAGGCGCAAGTCGCCGATCCCATCGAGAAGAAGATTCAGGAACTGCCCTATTTCGAGAAGGTGCAGACCTATTCCAAGCCCGGCTTCACCGCACTTCAGGTGACCTTCCGCGATTCGACGCCGCCGAAGGACGTGCCCTATCTCTTTTATCTCCTGCGCAAGAAACTCGCCGATGTGCAGGGCCAGTTGCCTGCCGGCATCCTCGGTCCGGTCGTCAATGACGAGTTCTCCGACGTCGACTCCATCCTCTACATGATGACCGGCGACGGCGCCGACTACGCTCAGCTCAAGAAGGTCTCGGAAGGCTTCCGCCAACGCCTGCTCAAGGTGCCTGGTGTGACCAAGGTCGATGTCTACGGCAATCAGGACGAACGCATCTTCGTCGAATTCTCGCATGCCAAGCTCGCGACGCTCGGCATCACGCCGCAGGCGCTGTTCGATTCGCTCGCCAAGCAGAACAACGTGACACCGGCCGGCACGGTCGAAACCTCGGCGCAGCGGGTGCCGCTGCGCGTCACCGGCGCGCTCGACGGCGTCAAGGCCGTGGCCGAGACCCCGGTCGAGAGCAATGGCCGCGTGTTCCGCCTCGGCGACATCGCAACCGTCACGCACGGCTATGTTGATCCGCCGAGCTTCGTCGTCCGCCAGGAAGGCAAGGCCGCGATCGGCATCGGTGTCGTCACCGCCAAGGGCGCCAACATCCTGGAGCTCGGCAAGGAGGTCGAGAAGGCGACCGCTGAATTCATGAAGGCGGTGCCGCAGGGCATCGACGTCTCGATGATCGCCGATCAGCCCAAGGTGGTCGAGCACGCCGTCAGCGAATTCGTGCACTCCTTCATGGAGGCGCTGGTCATCGTGTTGTTCGTGTCGTTCCTCGCGCTCGGCTGGCGCACCGGCATCGTGGTCGCGATGTCCGTCCCGCTCGTGCTCGGCATCGTCTTCATCGTGATGAACGTGATGTCGCTCGACCTGCACCGCATCACCCTCGGTGCGCTGATCATCGCGCTCGGCCTCCTGGTGGATGACGCCATCATCGCGGTCGAGATGATGGTCGTGAAGATGGAGCAGGGCTGGGATCGCATGCGCGCCGCCTCCTTTGCCTGGGAATCAACTGCGTTTCCGATGCTCACGGGAACGCTGGTCACGGCCGCTGGCTTCCTCCCCATCGGCTTTGCCAATTCCGCGGTCGGCGAATATGCCGGCAGCATCTTCTGGATCGTGGCGATCGCGCTGGTCGCCTCCTGGTTCGTGGCGGTGATTTTCACGCCCTATATCGGCGTCAAGCTGCTGCCGGAGATGAAGGCGCACCACAATCACGATCCGCACGCGGTCTACGAGACCCGCATGTACCGCGGCCTGCGCGCCATCGTGCAATGGTGCGTCGATCATCGCATCACGGTGGTGGTTGCGACCGTCGGCGTCTTCGTGGCCTCGATCGTCGGCTTCGGCCACGTCCAGCAGCAGTTCTTCCCGCTCTCCGAGCGGCCCGAGCTGTTCTTCCAGTTGCGCCTGCCTGAGGGCACCGCCTTCAACGTGACCGAGAAGGCCGTGAAGAAGGCCGAGACGCTGCTCAAGGACGACAAGGACATCGAGACCTATACGTCCTATGTCGGCCAGGGGTCGCCGCGTTTCTGGCTTGGCCTCAATCCCCAGCTTCCGAACGAGGCGTTTGCCGAGATCGTCATCGTCGCCAAGGGTGTCGAGGCGCGCGAGCGCATCAAGGCCAAGATCGAGAATGCGGCGGCGGACGGCATGCTGAGCGAGGCGCGCGTCCGCGTCGACCGCTTCAATTTCGGTCCGCCGGTCGGCTTCCCCGTGCAGTTCCGCGTGATCGGCCCCGACGCCAACAAGGTGCGCGAGATCGCCTACCAGGTTCGCGACGTCATGCGGCAGAACAAGAACGTCAAGGACGTTCAGCTCGACTGGAACGAACAGTCGCCTTACCTCAAGCTCGTCGTCGACCAGGATCGCGCCCGTGCCATGGGCCTGACCCCGCAGGACGTGTCGCAGGCGCTGTCGATGCTGATCTCGGGTTCACAGGTCACGACCGTGCGTGACGGCATCGAGAAGGTCGGCGTGGTTGCTCGTGCCATTCCCTCTGAGCGTCTCGACCTCGGCGGGGTCGGCGATCTCACCATCACCACGCGCAACGGTGTCGCCGTGCCGCTGCGGCAGATCGCCAAGATCGAGTATTCCCATGAGGAGCCGATCCTGTGGCGGCGTAATCGCGACATGGCGATCACCGTGCGCTCCGACGTGATCGACGGTGTGCAGGCGCCTGATGTCACCGGCCAGATCGCGCCGAAGCTCCAGCAGATCAAGGATTATCTCGAACCGGCCTACCGCATCGAGGCGGGTGGCGCGTTCGAGGAATCGGCCAAGGGCAATGCCTCGATCTTCGTTCTCTTCCCGGTGATGGTCATGGTGATGCTGACGCTGCTGATGATCCAGCTGCAGAGCTTCTCGCGGCTGCTGCTGGTGTTCCTGACCGCGCCGCTCGGCATTGTCGGCGCCTCCTTGGGCCTCAACGTCGCCAACGCCCCGTTCGGCTTCGTGGCGCTGCTCGGCCTGATCGCGCTCGCCGGCATGATCATGCGCAACACGGTCATCCTGGTCGACCAGATCGAGACCGACGTCTCGCACGGCCTGACCCGGCGCGAGGCGATCGTGGAGGCGACCGTCCGCCGCGCCCGTCCGGTGGTGCTGACGGCGCTCGCCGCCATCCTCGCCATGATCCCGCTGTCGCGCTCGGCCTTCTGGGGCCCGATGGCGATCACCATCATGGGCGGCCTGTTCGTCGCGACCTTCCTGACGCTGCTCTACCTGCCGGGCCTCTATGCCCTGTGGTTCAGGAAAAGCCTCGACGAAGCCGGTACGCCGGAACAGCCTGCCGCGCCGCAGCATGGGAGCGATGACCAGCACGCAATTCCGCTTGCTGAAGCGGCTGAATAAATGAGAAGACTAACGATGGACGAGTCCTGACACATGACACTGGTTGCGGAACATATCGAAGGCGACACCCGGGATCGTATTCTCGAGGTGGCCGAGCGGCTGTTCCGCGTAATCGGCTACCAGAAGACCACGGTCGGAGACATCGCCAAAGAACTCCGGATGAGCCCCGCCAACGTCTATCGCTTCTTCGAATCGAAGAAGGCGATCCACCAGGCGGTGGCAAGAGGCCTGATGGGCGAGGTCGAGCTGGAAGCACAGCGGATCGTGGCCGCGCCCGGTCCAGTGCTGGAGCGCTTCCGCGAACTGCTCACCACCATCCATCGCATGAACACCGAGCGCTATGTCGGTGACTCCAAGCTGCATGAGATGGTCGAGATCGCGATGCAGGAGGACTGGGACGTCTGCGTCGCGCATATGGAGTGCATTGCCGGCGTCATCGGCCAGGTGATCGCGCAAGGCGCTGCCACCGGCGAGTTCGAGGCGCCGGACCTGCAACTGGCTTCGCTCTGTGCCTGCACCGCCATGATGCGGTTTTTCCACCCCCAGATGATTGCCCAGTGCGCCACCAAGCCGGGCCCGACCATCGACCAGATGATCGATTTCGTCATCGCCGGTCTGTCGCCGCGCCACTGACGGGCCGCTGGATTTCCCCCTATAAGCAGGCCGACCGCCCCGGGCTGACCGGTTGGTGGCGGGCGAGGACGGATCAACAAATTCCGTCACTGCGAGCGTAGCGAAGCAACCCAGACCGTCTCCGCAGAGGGATTCTGGATTGCTTCGCTGCGTTCGCAATGACGAAAAGGAAGCAGCGCGTGACCGACAAAGACCTGTACTTCTACGAACCCTCCAAGGGCCACGGCCTCAAGCACGATCCCTTCAACGCGATCATCGCACCGCGGCCGATCGGCTGGATCTCCTCGCGCGATGGCAAGGGCCACGTCAACCTCGCGCCCTACAGCTTCTTCAACGCATTCTGCTATGTGCCGCCGATCATCGGCTTCTCCTCCACCAACTGGAAGGACTCGGTCGAGAACATCCAGCAGACCGGCGAATTCGTCTGGAATCTCGCCACCATGGATCTCGCCAGGCACATGAACGCGACCGCCGCGCATGTTGCGCCCGAGGTCGACGAGTTCGAGATTGCGGGCCTCACTGCCGTGCCCGGCAAGCTCGTCAACGTGCCGCGCGTGGGCGAGAGCCCGGTCGCCTTCGAGTGCAAGGTCTCCGACATCGTCCGCCTCAAGGGCGCCGACGGCAAGGAGGCCGACGCCTGGCTGACGCTGGGCGAGGTCGTCGCCGTCCACATCGACAAGGCCATGATCAAGGACGGTGTCTACCAGACAGCGGCGGCCCGCCCGATCGTGCGTGCGGGGCGCCGCGGCGATTACTTTGAGATCAAGCCGGAAAACATGTTCGAGATGGTCCGGCCGGACTAGGCCGGGCCACGCCCAAGCCGTCATTCCGGGGCGCGCCGTCAGGCGCGAGCCCGGAATCCATTCATCCACCGGCGCTGCCCTGCGATGGATTCCGGGCTCACGCTTCGCGCGCCGCGGAATGACGGTAGGAGAGATTCAAGCCCATCCCCTCCCGGAACTGCCAGCACGCCCCGGCCGTTATGGTCCCTCGGGGGGCGGCCGCCCGGTCGCGTCAATTCGCATCATTTTGCGCGAAGTGTTCACTCACCCCGGCCAGTTTCCGCTAAAATACCCGATATCAGCGCCGTTGCATGAGGTCCGCCATGAGCTTCCGCCGCGACACCCTGACAAAGCCGATCTTCTCCTGGGCGCGCGGCGTGCTGCCGTCGATGTCCGACACCGAGCGCGAGGCCATCGAGGCCGGTGACGTCTGGTGGGATGCCGATCTCTTCACCGGCAATCCCGACTGGTCGAAACTCTTGAAGACGCCGCAGGCAACGCTGACGGATGAGGAGCGGGCCTTTCTCAACGGTCCCGTCGACGAGCTCTGTGCCATGCTCGACGAGTGGAAGATCCTTTGGGAATGGCGCGACCTGCCTCCGGATGTCTGGACCTTCATCAAGCGCGAAAAATTCTTCGGCATGATCATCCCGAAGGAGTTTGGCGGTCTCGGCTTCTCGCCCTATGCGCATTCGGAAGTGGTTCGAAAGATCTCGACCCGCTCGATCGCGGCTGCCGTCACCGTGATGGTGCCGAACTCGCTCGGGCCCGGCGAGTTGCTGATGCGCTTTGGCACCAGGGAGCAGCAGGAGCGCTGGCTGCCGCGGCTTGCCGACGGCGTCGACATTCCCTGCTTTGGCCTCACCAGCCCGGAGGCCGGCTCCGATGCCGCCTCGATGCTCGACACCGGCATCATCTGCAAGGGCGTTTTCGAAGGCCGCGAGGTCACAGGCCTCAGGCTCAACTGGCACAAGCGCTACATCACGCTCGGTCCCGTCGCGACCTTGCTGGGCGTCGCCTTCAAGGCCTACGACCCGGATCGTCTCGTTGGCGATCAGGAAGAGCTGGGCATCACCGCGGCGCTGATCCCGACCAATCTGCCCGGCGTCGAGATCGGCCACCGCCATCTGCCGTCGATGCAGGTCTTCCAGAACGGTCCGAACTGGGGCCGCGATGTCTTCGTTCCGCTGGACTATGTCATCGGCGGCAAGGAGCGCCTCGGCCAGGGCTGGAAGATGCTGGTGACGGCGCTGGCTGCCGGCCGCGGCATCTCGCTGCCGTCGCTCTCGGCCGCTGGTGCCGCATACGCCGCGCGCACCACCGGCGCATATGCCCGTATCCGGGAGCAGTTCGGCATCTCCATCTCCAAATTCGAAGGCGTCGAGGAGCCGCTCGCGCGCATCGTCGCGACCGCCTATCAGCTCGACGCGGCGCGGCGGTTGACCTGCGCGGCGCTGAATGCCGGCGTGCATCCGGCCGTGATCTCCGGCATCATGAAGCTGCACGCGACCGAGCGGATGCGGACCGCGATCGACGACGCCATGGACATTCATGGCGGCAAGGCCGTGATCGACGGACCGCAGAACTATCTCGGCAATCTGCACCGTGCAGTGCCTGTGGGTATCACGGTCGAAGGCGCCAATATCCTCACCCGCAGCTTCATTGTGTTCGGGCAGGGCGCCATTCGCGCGCATCCCTATCTGCTTGACGAGATGACGGCCCTTGCAGACACTGACCGCGAGCGCGGCCTCACGGCCTTCGACAAGGTGTTCTGGAAGCACGTCGGCCACAGCGTCCAGACGCTGTTCCGCGCCTTCGGCCGGAGCTGGACCTTTGGCGCCTTCGCGCTTGCGCCAGATGCGGGCGACGCCACGCCGTTCTATCGCCAGCTGTCGCGCTATTCCGCGGCGTTCGCGCTTTGCGCCGACATGGCGCTGCTGACGCTCGGCGGTGCGCTGAAGCGCAAGGAGATGCTGTCCGCGCGGTTCGGCGACATTCTGTCCGAACTCTATCTGCTCTCGGCCGCGCTCAAGCGCTGGCAGGACGAGGGCCGGCAGAAGGAGGACTTTGCCGCGCTTGAATGGTGCATGGCGAGCGGGTTCAAGACCATCGAGATCAGGCTCGCCGAAATTCTCACCAATCCGCCGAACCGTTTCGTCGCGCTGATCCTCAAGTTCGTGGTCCAGCCCTTCGGCGCCCGCGTGCTCGGCCCATCCGACCGCGTCGTGCATCAATGTGCGAGCCTTGTGCTGGAACCGTCGGCGGCACGCGAGCGCCTCACGCCGGATCTTGCCCATGTCGATGACGACAGCGGCTTCGCCCGGCTCGAGCGCGCGTTCAAGCTGGTTACGGCCACGGATGCCATCGCCAAGCGCATGCGCGCCGCGCATATCCGCGACTGGAAGGAGGCCGTCGCCAAGGGCGTGATCACGCAGGCCGAAGGCGAGCAGTTGGCGGTCGCACACGAAGCCGTCACAAAGGTGATCGAGGTCGACGATTTTGCGCCCGAGGCGCTGTCGCCGATTTACAAGAAATCCGACGACGTGCATCAATTCTTCCAGGAACTCGGTGAACAGAGGGCGGCGAGCTGATGGCACGACCGGTTTTCATCGTTGACGGCAGCCGGACGCCGTTTCTGAAGGCCCGTTCCGGGCCGGGCCCGTTCACGCCAGTCGATCTCGCCGTGCAGTGCGGACGGCCGCTGCTGGCGCGCCAGCCGTTTTCGCCTGATGATTTCGATCAGGTCATCCTCGGCTGCGTCAATGTGATCGCGGACGAGATGAATCCGGCCCGCGTCGCCGCGCTGCGGCTCGGCATGGGCGAGGACATGGTCGCCTTCACGGTGCAGATCAATTGCGGCTCCGGCATGCAGTCAATCGACACCGCCTATCGCTACATCCGGGAGGGCCATGCTGACATGATCCTCGCCGGCGGCACCGAGGCGCTCAGCCACGCGCCGCTGGTCTGGCCGAATTCCGGCGTGCGCTGGTTCGCCGGCCTTGCCACCGCCAAGGGCGTGGCCGCGAAGATGGCCGCCGCGTTCAAGCTGCGCCCGCGCTATCTCAAGCCGATCATCGGGCTGGAGCGTGGGCTGACCGATCCTATCACTGAACTCAACATGGGGCAGACCGCCGAGGTCGTCGGCCATCTCTTCGGCATCACGCGCGCGCAGTCCGATGCTTATGCCGCCGAGAGCCATCGCCGGCTCGCGCATGCGCAGGCCGAGGGCTTTCTGAAGGGCGAGGTCGAGACCACATTCTCCCGAGACGGCAAATTCTTCGACCATGACGACGGCGTCCGCCCGGACTCCACGGCCGAGACGCTGGCAAAGCTGAGGCCGGTGTTCGAGCGCCCCTGGGGCCAGGTCACCGCCGGCAATTCCTCGCAGATCACCGACGGCGCCTCCTGGGTGATCCTCGCCTCCGACGCCGCCGTGGCAAAGCACAAGCTGACACCGAAAGCCGCGATCGTCGACAGCAACTGGGCCGCGCTTGATCCCAGCATCATGGGGCTCGGCCCGGTGATGTCGGCGACGCCGCTCCTGACACGCAACAACCTGACCCTGCAGGACGTCGAGACCTGGGAGCTCAACGAAGCTTTTGCGACGCAGGTGCTCGGCTGCCTCGCTGCCTGGAACGACGACAAATTCTGTCGCGAGATCCTGCGGCTCGACGGCACGGCGGGCGAGATCGATCGCGAAAAACTCAACGTCGACGGCGGCGCGATCTCGCTCGGCCATCCCGTCGGCACCTCCGGCAACCGCATCGTGCTGCACCTCGTCAACGCGATGAAGCGACTTGGTACGCGGCGCGGGATTGCCACCGAATGCATTGGTGGCGGGCTCGGCGGCGCCATGCTGATCGAGGCGGTGTGACCATGGATTCCAAGATCATGACCGCGCTCGCCGACCGTATTCTGGAGCTCGGACCCAAGCCTGGGACTGACAGTCCGTACAAGCACTTCAAGCTGACGCGCGATGCCGACGGCGTCGCGTGGCTGCTGTTCGACCGCGCCGACGCGAGCGCCAACACGCTTTCATCCGACGTGATGGAGGAGTTCGATGCCGCGCTTGCCGCGATCGAGACCGAGCGTCCGGCCGGCCTCGTGATCCGCTCGGCAAAGCCGTCCGGATTCATCGCCGGCGCGGACGTCAACGAATTCCGCGGCGCCACCGATCCTGAAGTGGTGGAGACCCGCATTCGTGCCGCGCATGCGGTGGTCGATCATCTGGAGGCGTTGAAGCTGCCTACCGTTGCTGTGATCCACGGCTTCTGCCTCGGCGGCGGGCTCGAGGTCGCGCTCGCCTGTCAGTCGCGCATCGCCATCGATGGCGCGCGCTTCGGCTTCCCTGAGGTGATGCTGGGCCTGCATCCGGGTCTCGGCGGCACGGCGCGTTTCACCGCGCTGGTCAATCCGACCCAGTCGATGGCGATGATGCTGACCGGTCGCACCATCGATGCGCGCCGTGCCAAATCGCTTGGCCTCGTCGACAGCGTGACGCAGGAGCGCCACGTCCGGGGCGCTGTGAAGGATGTGTTGTTCGGACGCCTGAAACGGGCCAAGCCCGGTCTTCTGACACGCGGAGCCAATCTCGCTCCGGTGCGCGGGTTGCTCGCCAAGCGCATGCGCTCGGAGGCGGCGAAGGCCGCGCCGCGCGAGCATTATCCCGCGCCTTACGCGCTGATCGATCTCTGGGAAACGCATGGCGGCAGCAAGGCCGCGATGCTGAAGGCGGAACAGACGTCCTTCGCCAAGCTGATGGTCACGCCGACCGCGCAGAATCTGATCCGCGTGTTCTTCCTGCGCGAGCAGATGAAGAAGGCCGCCGGCTCCGGCAACACGGTCAAGCACGTCCATGTCATCGGCGCCGGCGCGATGGGGGGCGACATCGCGGCTTGGGTAGCCGGGCAGGGGCTGCGCGTCTCGCTCGCCGACATGAAGGCTGAGCCGATCGCCGGTGCAGTGAAGCGCGCCGCGGAACTCTACGGCAAGATCATCCGCAAGCCGACCGAGGTGCGTGACGCGCTCGATCGGTTGATCCCGGACATGGACGGAGAAGGCGTCCGCAACGCCGATCTCATCATCGAGGCGGTGCCGGAAAAGCTCGAGCTCAAACAGAAGGTCTACGCCGGGCTCGAACCAAAGATGAAGCCGGGCGCGATCCTTGCGACCAACACGTCCAGCATTCCGCTTCAGGACCTGCGTACGACGCTGGCGCGGCCGGAACGGCTGGTCGGCCTGCACTTCTTCAATCCGGTGTCGCGGCTGCAACTGGTCGAGGTCATCAGCCATGACGGCAATGACGCGCAGGTGCTGAAGGAGGCGCTCGCCTTCGTCGGCGTCATCGATCGTCTGCCGTTGCCAGTGAAGAGCTCGCCCGGCTTCCTCGTCAACCGCGCACTCACGCCTTACATGCTCGAAGCCATGGTGATGCTGGACGAAAAGATCGACCAGCGCCTGATCGACGCCGCGGCTGAACAGTTTGGCATGCCGATGGGACCAATCGAACTGGCCGATCAGGTTGGCCTCGACATCTGCCTCGACGTCGGCGACATGCTGCGCGCCAGGTTCGGCGATCTGTTGCCGCCGACGCCGGCCTGGCTGCGCGAAAAGGTCGCCAAGGGCGAACTCGGCCGCAAGTCCGGCAAGGGATTTTACACCTGGAAGGACGGCAAGGCGGAGAAGGCGCCATTGCCCGAGACCGGTCCGCGCGTCACTGACCAGATGATCGACCGCCTGGTGCTGCCGATGTCCAATGTCTGCGTCGCGGCTCTTCGCGAAGGCATCGTCGACGATCCTGATACGGTCGACGGCGCCATGATCTTCGGCACCGGCTACGCGCCGTTCCGCGGTGGCCCCCTCAACTATGCGCGCACGCGGGGCATGGAGAATATTGTATCGACCATGCGTGCCCTGGCTGGGCGATTCGGTGAGCGTTTCGCGCCCGATCCGGGCTGGGAAAATTTCAAGTGAGTGACATATGACCGAAACGTCCGAGACCGAGCCGAGCGGCGATCTTTGCATCCGGACGCTAGCGATGCCTGCCGATACCAATGCCAATGGTGACATTTTCGGTGGCTGGCTGCTCAGCCAGATGGACGTCGGTGGCGGCGTTTTCGCCTCGAAGGTCGCGAAGTCGCGCACCGTCACGGTTGCGATCGACGCGATGAATTTTCGAAAAGCCGTCTATGTCGGCGATCTCGTCTCGGTCTACGCCAATCTCGTACGCGTCGGGCGCACCTCGCTCACCGTCCATCTCGAAGCCTGGGCGCTGCGGCGGCGCGAGTTGCAACCGATCCTCGTGACCGACGGCAATTTCACCTACGTCTCGATCGATGAGAGCGGCCATCCGCAAGCGATCCAGCGAGACGCTCCGCCGATCGCGACGTAAGCGCGCGCGGCGTTGCGTCTCAGCTCACGAAGTCGTGCGGCGTTAAGAAACGCGGCGCGACCAAGTCATCGCGTCGCGCCTTCGGCAACAACCAGTCACAAAACGGATGAGGTCCCGGCGTACTCAATAGCCGTCGATTCGGGGTGAAAACCGACCACTTCGCCTGAGGAACTTTCAGGCATGGATCCGGTTATTTGCCCGCACTGAGGAATCCACGGGCCATGCCGGACAGCTACATCATCGAAGTAAACTCGCAGACCGCGGGCATCGTGGTCCGCGGCCACGGAGGCTATTGCTTCTTCGCCTCGTCCCAGCAATTCAGTCGCCTCGAAGGCCAGCTCTTTCGCAACGCCCGCGAAGCCGAGCGCGCCGCGCGCAAGCTGATGAATGGTGATGTGAAGGAGGCGGCGTAGCCTTCTTCCTTCTCCCCCTTGTGGGAGAAGGTGGCGCGAAGCACCGGATGAGGGGTGTACTATCCGCGGACTCGGGTTTGCTTCACGGAAGCATCCCTCTTACCCGTCTCGCCGCTGCGCGGCGATCCTCTCCCGCAGGGGGAGAGGGTAAGAGTCTCACAACTTTGTTGCGGAGCGCGACAACAGCTTCCACTCGTCGCCCTGCTTCTGCCAGTTCATCAGGATGTGAAGGCTGTTTGCCACTTTCTGTCCGCCGGTCATCATCTCGGCCATCCAGTGGAAGCGCACGATGGCGGCGGGACCGACGACCTTGATGGTCGGATCCTTGTACGTAATCGACAGGAATTCCGTTTTGCCGTCGGTGGCGTTGGCGATGAAGGCCGCCTTGTCCTCCAGGAAGCCGTTGGAGTGGCTGTAGCTCAGATCGTCCGCGCACAGCGGGCCTAGCGCCTTCGGATCGGCTGCGATCTGGGCGAGGCGAAATGCCTCGACGTTTTTTGCCACCGCCTCATGGTCCGTCCTGGCAGCATGATCGCGATTAAGTGTCATCATATCCTCCGCTCTTGAGCTTGTACCTACTGTTGCAGCCGCATGCGATTTTGTCGAGCCTCGGGCCGCAGCAGGCTGCATTGCGTCAGCCGGCGCGAATTGATACCCCTCGCGCATCGTTACGCCGGGCGCGAGAGGAAACACGAAATGATGCCGGGACTGGGCAAGGCGTTGCTGTTCGACATCGACGGCACGCTCGCGAACACCGATCCGCTGCACCTCAAGGCCTTCAACCAGGTGCTCGGTCCGCGCGGCCATGTCTTCGACCACGCGCGCTTCTCCAGGGAGTTGCAAGGTTTTGCCAACGTGTCGATCGGCGAGCGCTTTCTGCCTGACGAGCCATTGGACCGCCGCGCCGAAATTCTCGGTGAGAAAGAAGAAGTGTTCCGCACGCTGGTCGCGGGCCAGATCGAACCGCTGCCCGGCCTGATGGCACTGCTCGACCGCGCGGACGGCGCGGGTATTCCCATGGTCGCCGTCACCAACGCGCCGCGTCTCAATGCCGAACTGCTGTTGTCCGGCCTGGGCATCACGCATCGCTTCAAGGCGCTCGTGATTGGCGACGAACTGCCGCACGGCAAGCCGCATCCGCTGCCTTATCAGGAGGGCTTGCGCTTTGTCGGCGCCAGCGCGGCCGCCTCGATCGCCTTCGAGGATTCCCGCTCCGGCGTGCAGTCGGCCACCGCCGCCGGCATTGCGACCATCGGTATTCGGACCAGCCTCAGCGATGCTGACCTTGTTGGATCAGGTGCGGTTGCCTCGGCGAGGGCCTTCGACGATCCGGAGCTGCTCGCGCGGCTCGCCGCCGCGATGGCGTGGTGAGAGTTTCGTCCATTAACCGTGATCGGCACGCGCATTGACCGCGCGCGCGAGAAGCCGCACCATGCATCATTCTGATTTGAGGCCGTTGTCGTGACCGGATTGACCCATCGCCAAGCTGAAATCCTCAACATCGCCCGCGCCTCCGGCCGCGTCATGGTCGAGGAGCTGGCGCGCCGGTTCGAAGTCTCGGCGCAGACCATCCGCAAGGATCTCAACGATCTCTGCGAGCGCCGTTCGCTCACTCGCGTCCATGGCGGCGCGATCATCGCCTCGGGCGTCGAAAATCTGGCTTACGAGGCGCGCCGCTTCGTTGCCGCCGACGAGAAGAAGGCGATTGGCGCAGCCGCAGCCTCGTTGATTCCGAACGGCTGCTCGCTCTTCATCAACATCGGCACCACGACGGAGGAGGTCGCGAGCGCGCTGACCTCGCATGAGGACCTCCTTGTCATCACCAACAACCTCAATGTCGCGATGCTGCTCTACCGCCATCCCCGCATCGAGGTGGTGGTCGCCGGCGGAACGGTGCGGCGCGCCGACGGAGCCGTGGTCGGCTCGACTGCGACGCAGCTGATCGGCCAGTTCAAGGTCGATTACGCCATCATCGGCGCGTCCGCGATCGACGAAGAGGGCGCGTTGCTCGACTTCGACTATCGCGAGGTGCAGGTGGCGCAGGCCATCATCGCCAATGCCCGCAGCGTCATGCTGGTGGCTGACTCGACAAAACTTCGCCGCAGCGCGCCGGTCCGCATCGCCCATATCAGCCAGATCCAGACCTTCGTCACCGATCAGGAACTGCCCGAGCGTCTCGCCACCATCTGCCACAGCAAGGGAATCGAGGTAATGGCGGCGATGCCGAAGGGAGCGGGAGATATCGACGAGACCCAGGCCGATGCGCAGGACGCGGCACCCGAAGCCGCACCCGTGGTGAGGCTGCGCTAGCGCGTCAGGCGCCGTCCCAAGGGTTGAACAGCGGAACGTCGAAAGCCGCGAAATCCTTCTCGTTGCGCGTGACGAGCGTGAGCGTGTTGGCCAACGCAGTGGCCGCGAAGAACCCGCCCATCACGGACAATGCAACGCCGCTGCGACGGCTCTGTGCCATCAGATCCCCCCAGCGCTCAGCCACCGCGTGGTCGATCGGCAGGATGCGCTCTGCAAATCGCGCCGGCAAATCGTGGGCGAGCCGGGTGGTCAGCGCCGCGCGCCGACGGCCGTCATCGAGCAGCGCGATGCCGCGGCGAAGCTCGGCGATCGAGGCAACGCTGATGAACGCGCGATCCTCATCGACCGTATCTAGCCAAGCCAGAACTTTTGGAGAAGGTGCCGGTCGCTGGACCTCCGACAGCACGTTGGTGTCGAGCAGCAGGTTCATGGCATTTCGTCACGCGGTTCGTCGTGAGCGCGCTCAAGTTCGAGTTCGGCACCGCGCAGCGGCGAGGCCAGCAGGAATTCGGCGAGAGTGCCTTTGCGCGCGGTTTTGCGTGCCCATTCCTCGGCGGAAACGACCACTGCATCGGGCCTGCCGTGGCGGGTAATGATCTGCGGGCGGGTTTGGGCACGGTCGACGACCTCCGATAGGCGCGCCTTGGCGTGCGCAAGCGTCCAGGTGTCTTTCGGTGTGGCAGTCGGCGGCGTTTCGGGGGCGGTGCTGTGATCCGTCATGTCGATCAACTCATATGACTAATATGACTATAATGGTCATAAGCGGCTGTTCAAGAGCTGGGCGATCGTTGGGGATTATCGAGCGAATCGTCGATTTCGACAGCCGGCTGCACACAGAAAAAGTTCCACTTTCGCTTCCTTTGGTCTCTCTTTCATCTTGCTTTCGTTTTTTGGTGTGATCTAATCAAAAACGAAAGTAACCGCTGGAATGAACGAGCGGTCGCCGGGGGATGCGTCTGTTGGAGCGGATTTTCGACCTCGCCATCATTGGAGGCGGTGTTAACGGTTGCGGCATCGCGCGTGACGCGGTCGGCCGCGGCAACAGTGTTTTCCTGTGCGAAATGAACGATCTGGCGAGCGGGACGTCGTCCTGGTCGACCAAGCTGGTGCATGGCGGCCTGCGCTATCTCGAATATTACGAGTTCCGCCTGGTCCGTGAGGCGCTGATCGAGCGTGAGATCCTCTGGGGCATCGCGCCCCACATCATCCGCCCGCTGCGTTTCGTCTTGCCGCACCACGCCGGCCTGCGTCCGGCCTGGCTGCTGCGCCTCGGCCTCTTCCTCTACGATCATATTGGCGGTCGTCATTTGCTGCCGGCGACGCGTTCGGTCGATCTCAGGCACGACGAGGTCGGCAAACCGCTGATCCCGAATCGCTATGGCCGCGCGTTCGAATATTCCGACTGCTTCGTCGATGACGCCCGTCTGGTCGTGCTCAATGCGCGCGACGCTGCCGACAAGGGTGCGGAGATCCGCACCCGCACGCGCGCGACGGATATCAAGCAGTCCGACGGCATCTGGACCGTCAGCATGGTCGACACGCTGACCGGTGCGCGCTCGCAGATCCAGGCCCGCGCGCTGGTCAATGCCGGCGGCCCCTGGGTCGAGGATGTGCTCGGGCGCGGTGCCGGCGTCAACGCCAAGGCAAAGGTGCGGCTGGTGCAGGGCTCGCACATCGTGGTCAAGAAGCTCTACGACCACGACCGCGCCTACATGTTCCAGAACGCCGACGGCCGCATCATCTTCGTGATCCCCTATCAGGATGATTTTACGCTGATCGGCACCACCGATCGCGACTATGACGGCGATCCCGCCAAGGTGAAGGCGACGCCGGAGGAGATCGAGTATCTCTGCACGGCCGCCAGCGAATATCTCGCCAAGCCCGTGACATCAGACGACGTGGTCTGGACCTATTCCGGCGTGCGACCGCTCTATGACGACGGCGCCAGCGAAGCCAAGGCTGCGACCCGCGACTACGTGTTCGAGCTCGACACGCCGGGCGGCGTGCCGCTGCTGTCGATCTATGGCGGCAAGATCACGACTTACCGCCGCCTCGCCGAAGAGGCGCTGGAGCGGCTCGCGCCCTATCTTCGCAGTGCGAAAGCGCGCGAGGGGTGGACCGGCAAATGGCCGCTGCCCGGCGGCGACATGGATGTGTCGGCCGTCGATGGCCTGATCGCCGAACTCCAGCGCGGCTATCCCTTCCTGACCCATGAGCATGCGCGACGCCTTGCGCGTGCCTATGGCACCCGCGCCATCAAGCTGCTCGGCGACGCCAAATCGGCGGCCGATCTCGGACAGGCTTTTGGCGCAACTCTGACCGAACGCGAGGTTCGCTACCTGATGACCAACGAATGGGCGGTGACCGCCGAAGACATCGTCTGGCGCCGCTCCAAGCTTGGCCTGCGGCTATCTGTCGACGAAATTGCCGCCTTGGACGACTGGATAAGGACCCACGTTGTATCGCAAAGTCCTCTGCTGGAAGCAGGAGGGCGCTCATGAGCGTGACACTCGATCACGTGACGCGGACCGTCGACGGGGTCCAGCACATCCGTGACGTCTCGCTGACGCTGGAGAGCGGCACGCTCAACGTGCTGCTCGGGCCGACACTGTCCGGCAAGACCTCGATCATGCGGCTGCTGGCCGGCCTCGACAAGCCGAGCACGGGCAAGGTGCTGGTGAGCGGCAAGGACGTCACCGGCGCCGACGTGCGCCAGCGTTCGGTTGCGATGGTCTATCAGCAGTTCATCAATTATCCCTCGCTCACGGTCTACGAGAACATCGCCTCGCCCTTGCGCGTGCAGGGCAAGCCGCGCGCGGAGATCGAGGCGCGCGTCGCGGAAGCGGCAAGATTGCTGCGGCTCGAACCGTTCCTCAAGCGGACGCCGCTCCAGCTCTCCGGCGGTCAGCAGCAGCGCACCGCGATCGCACGCGCCCTGGTCAAGGGCGCCGATCTCGTGCTGCTCGACGAGCCGCTGGCCAATCTCGACTACAAGCTGCGCGAGGAGCTGCGCACCGAATTGCCTCGCATCTTCGAGGCATCGGGCGCGATCTTCGTCTATGCCACGACCGAGCCGACCGAGGCATTGCTGCTCGGCGGCAACACGGTCTGCATGTGGGAAGGGCAGGCGCTCCAGATCGGCGGGACACCAAGCGTCTATCGCCAGCCTCAGACCCTGCGTGTCGCGCAGGTGTTTTCCGATCCGCCGCTGAATCTCGTCGGTATCGAGAAGAAGAACGGCTCGGTGCAATATGCCGGAGGCATCGCCGCACCGGCTTCCGGTCTCTATTCGTCACTTGCCGACGGCGCCTATCGCGTCGGCTTCCGCGCGCATCAGCTTGCACTCGCCAATGGCCAGACTGATCGCCACGCCTTCCATGCCACGGTGACGGTGACCGAGATCACCGGTTCGGAGAGTTTTGTGCATTTGACCCGCGACGGATCGAACTGGGTTGCGGTGCTGCACGGCGTGCACGAGTTCGAGCCCGGCCAGACCATCGACGCCGTGCTCGATCCCAATGATGTCTTCGTCTTCGACGCGGCCGACCGTCTGGTCGCCGCGCCCGCCTCGTGAGGGAGATGCGATATGGCCCGCATTGACCTCGTCGATCTCGCCCACTCCTACGGTGGCAACGATGCACCGGAGGAAAGCTTTGCGCTGAAGCCGGTGACCATGACCTGGCGGCAGGGCGGCGCCTATGCGCTGCTCGGCCCGTCCGGCTGCGGCAAGACCACGCTGCTCAACGTCATCTCCGGCATCATCACGCCGTCGCGGGGGAAAATCCTGTTCGACGAACAGGACATCACACCACTGTCAACCCAGAAGCGCAACATCGCCCAGGTGTTCCAGTTTCCGGTGATCTACGACACCATGACGGTGGGGCAGAACCTGGCGTTTCCGCTGAAGAACCGCGGCGTGCCGAAGGCCGAGATCGACAAGCGTGTCGCCGAGATCGGCCGCCTGCTCGACCTCGAACCCTATCTGAAGCGCAAGGCGACGCGGCTCACCGCCGACGCCAAGCAGAAGATCTCGCTTGGCCGCGGGCTCGTCCGCTCCGACGTCGCTGCCGTACTGTTCGACGAGCCGCTGACGGTGATCGATCCCGAGCTGAAATGGCAGCTTCGCTCCAAGCTGAAGGCGCTGCATCGAGAGCTCGACCTCACGATGATCTACGTCACCCACGACCAGACCGAAGCGCTGACTTTCGCTGACACCGTCGTCGTCATGCATGACGGCCGTGTGGTGCAGAGCGGCACGCCGGCCGAGCTGTTCGACAAGCCCGCCCATACCTTCGTCGGTTATTTCATCGGCTCGCCCGGCATGAACATCCTGCCGGCCGAAGTGAAGGGGCGCGAGGCGCGGATCAACGGCCACGTCATTGCGCTCAATCGCGCTTACGACAACCTGCCCGCAGGCGCCAAGATCGAAATCGGCGTGCGTCCGGAGTTCGTCGACGCGGTTGCGCCCGTATCCGATCTGCTCACGGCAAAAATCGAGCGCATCGACGACCTCGGCCGTATCCGCTTTGCCCGCGCGCGTCTTGGCGATGCCAAGCTCGCAGCGCGGGCCCCGGCGGGCTTCACCAGTTCGGACGGCACGGCCGGGCTGAAATTCGATCCAGCGCACATCCACGTCTATGCCGACAGCCTTCTGGTGGAAGGAGCCGCCTGATGGACAAGACCGTCAACCAAAAAGCCTGGTTCCTGGTACTGCCGGTGTTCCTGGTCGTCGCCTTCTCGGCGGTGCTGCCGCTGATGACGGTGGTGAACTATTCGATGCAGGACACCTTCGGCAACAACCAGTTCTTCTGGAACGGCGTCGGCTGGTTCAAGGAATTGCTCGATCCCTCGACCGATCTCGGCGGCCGCTTCCTGGCTTCGCTAGGACGCAATCTGTTCTTCTCGATGGTGATCCTCGCGATCGAGGTGCCGCTCGGTATCGTCGTCGCGCTGTCCATGCCGCGCCAGGGCTGGACGGTCGCGGCCTGCCTCGTGATCCTCGCGCTGCCGCTGCTGATTCCGTGGAACGTTGTCGGCACGATCTGGCAGATCTTTGGCCGGCCCGACATCGGCCTGCTCGGTTACGTGCTGAACGCCATCGGCATCGACTACAATTACGTCTCCAACGAGTTTGACGCCTGGGTCACGGTCATCGTGATGGACGTCTGGCACTGGACCAGCCTCGTCGCGCTGCTCTGCTATGCAGGCCTGAAGTCGATCCCCGAGGCCTATTATCAGGCCGCGCAGATCGACGGCGCATCCCGCTGGGCCGTGTTCAAGGCGATCCAGCTGCCGAAGATGAACCGTGTGCTGCTGATCGCGGTGCTGCTGCGCTTCATGGACAGCTTCATGATCTATACCGAGCCGTTCGTCGTGACCGGCGGCGGACCCGGCAACTCGACCACCTTCGTGTCGATCGAGCTGGTCAAGATCGCGCTCGGCCAGTTCGACCTCGGCAAGGCCGCAGCCCTCTCGCTGGTCTACAATCTGATCATCCTGATCGTCTGCTGGATCTTCTACACCGTCATGACTAATGCCGGCAACGAACGCAAACCCCAGGAAGGAGCCGCGTGATGCACTCGATCCCCGGCCGCCGCTTCATCATGGGGCTGTTCCTGATCTTCCTGCTGTTGCCGATCTATTGGCTCGTCAACATGAGCTTCAAGACCAACGGCGAGATCGTCTCGACGATGACCTTGTGGCCGCATACCCCGACGCTTCAGCACTACAGGCGCATCTTCACCGATGAGAGCTGGTATTCCGGCTATATCAACTCGCTGGAATACGTCATCCTCAATACCTTGATCTCGATCTCGGTGGCGCTGCCCGCGGCCTACGCGTTCTCGCGCTACCGTTTCCTCGGCGACAAGCACCTGTTCTTCTGGCTGCTGTCGAACCGCATGGCGCCGGCGGCGGTCTACGCGCTGCCGTTCTTCAACCTCTATTCGGCGATCGGCCTGTTCGATACGCCGTGGGCGGTCGCGCTCGCGCATTGCATCTTCAACGTGCCGCTGGCGGTGTGGATTCTCGAAGGCTTCGTCTCCGGCGTGCCGCGCGAGATCGACGAGACCGCCTTCCTCGACGGTTATTCGTTCCCGCGCTTCTTCGTCCGAATCCTGGTGCCGCTGATCGCGAGCGGCATCGGCGTCGCCGCCTTCTTCTGCTTCATGTTCTCCTGGGTCGAGCTGCTGCTGGCGCGGACCCTGACCTCGGTGCAGACCAAGCCGATCGCGGCGATCATGACGCGCACGGTGTCGGCGGCCGGCATGGATTGGGGCCTGCTGGCGGCCGCGGGTGTGCTCACCATCATTCCGGGCGCGCTGGTGATCTGGTTCGTCCGCAACTACATCGCGCGCGGTTTCGCGCTCGGCCGGGTCTGAGGCTCGCATGATCCCGAAAAGTGGAAACCGGTTTTCGGACCGGATCATGCGAAAGGAGTAAGAGCTTATGGAATCCATTGCATGGATGGCCTGGACGCTGCCGACGGCGATCTTCTTCGCCGCGCTCGCCTGCACGCTCGCAACGATGACGTGGCTCGCGGCGACCTATCCCGAGACCGAGCGCGTCGGGATCCTGCGCATTCCGACCACGCGCGGCGATCGCCTGTTCATTTCGCTGATCGTGGCTGCCGTCATCCACCTCGTGTGGATCGGCCTCGTCGGCACCAATCCGATCGCTTCACTGCCGATTGGCGAGGAAGGGATCGAGATATCGAGCCTGTGGCTCGCAAGTGGAATTTCGCTGGTCACGGCCGCGCTTATTTTTCGCACGGTCTGAAGCTTGCGAAGGGACGGCCAGATCCGGGGGCAACCCGGGCCTGTATAAAAGTTTGTCGCTGCAACGGAGGAACAACATGCGACAGTTTAGGAGAAGGAAAGGTCCATTGACCAAGAATAGCTTTCTGACCATGTCCAGCGCCGCTGCAATTGTTGCAGTGTCGTTCGCCGTCTCGGCGCCGGTCCGCGCCGCCGACGATGCCGCTATCCAGAAGTGGATTGCGGAATTCCAGCCTTCGACCCTTTCGAAGGACGACCAGAAGAAGGAGCTGGAGTGGTTCGCCAAGGCGGCCGAGCCCTTCAAGGGCATGGAGATCAACGTCGTCTCGGAGACCATCGCGACCCACGAATATGAGTCGCAGACGCTCGCCAAGGCGTTCACCGAGCTGACCGGCATCAAGCTCAAGCACGACATCATCCAGGAAGGTGACGTCGTCGAGAAGCTGCAGACCCAGATGCAGTCCGGCAAGAATGTCTATGACGGCTGGATCAACGACTCCGACCTGATCGGTACGCACTTCCGCTACGGCCAGACCATCGCGCTGTCGGATTACATGACCGGCGAGGGCAAGGACGTCACCGATCCCATGCTCGACGTCAACGACTTCATCGGCAAGTCGTTCGGCACCGCGCCGGATGGCAAGCTCTACCAGCTGCCCGACCAGCAGTTCGCGAACCTTTACTGGTTCCGGTACGACTGGTTCACCAATCCGGAATACAAGGCCAAGTTCAAGGCCAAGTATGGCTACGATCTCGGCGTGCCCGTGAACTGGTCGGCGTATGAAGACATCGCCGAGTTCTTCACGAACGACATCAAGGAGATCAACGGCGTCAAGGTCTATGGCCATATGGACTATGGCAAGAAGGACCCGTCGCTCGGATGGCGTTTCACCGACGCCTGGCTCTCGATGGCCGGCAACGGTGACAAGGGCATTCCGAACGGCCTGCCGGTCGATGAGTGGGGCATCCGCATGGAAGGCTGCCGCCCGGTCGGTTCGTCGATCGAGCGTGGTGGCGACACCAACGGTCCCGCGGCGGTCTACTCGATCACCAAGTACCTCGAGTGGATGAAGAAGTACGCTCCGCCGCAGGCGCAGGGCATGACGTTCTCTGAGTCCGGTCCGGTCCCGGCACAGGGCAACATCGCCCAGCAGATGTTCTGGTACACCGCCTTCACCGCCGACATGGTGAAGCCGGGCATCGCCGTGATGAACGCGGACGGTACGCCGAAGTGGCGTATGGCTCCGTCGCCGCACGGTTCGTACTGGAAGGAAGGCATGAAGCTCGGCTACCAGGACGCGGGTTCGCTCACGCTTCTGAAGTCGACCCCGGCGGATCGCCGCAAGGCAGCCTGGCTCTATCTCCAGTTCATCGTCTCCAAGACGGTGTCGCTGAAGAAGAGCCATGTCGGTCTCACCTTCATCCGTGAATCCGACATCTGGGACAAGTCGTTCACCGAGCGCGCGCCGAAGCTCGGCGGCCTGATCGAGTTCTACCGTTCGCCCGCGCGCGTGCAGTGGACCCCGACCGGCAACAACGTGCCTGACTATCCGAAGCTTGCGCAGCTGTGGTGGCAGAACATCGGCGATGCGTCGTCCGGTGCGAAGACGCCGCAGGCCGCGATGGATGCTCTTGCCGCCGCGCAGGACTCCGTCATGGAGCGTATCGAGAAGTCGGGCGTGCAGGGCGCCTGCGGTCCGAAGCTGCACAAGAAGGAGTCGGCCGAGTTCTGGTTCGCCAAGGCCCAGAAGGACGGCACCATCGCGCCGCAGCGCAAGCTCGCCAACGAGAAGCCGAAGGGCGAAACGATCGACTACGACACGCTGATCAAGTCGTGGCCGGCCACCCCACCCAAGCGCGCCTCGCTGCAGTAAGCAACGTCTCATAACGACGAAAGGCCGGGAGCAATCCCGGCCTTTTTTGTTCTCGTGAGTTCGGAGTACTGCCTCTACGCCGTCATTGCAAACGGAGCGAAGCAATCCAGGATATTTCCGCGGCGGCAGTCTGGATTGCTTCGTCGCTTCTCGCAATGACGGAGGATGACGCAGCAAACTGGAAGACTTACTCCGCCGGCTCGGCCGCCAGCGCCGGATAATCCGTGTACCCCTTCGCGCTGCCGCCGTAGAACGTGTTCTTGTCCCAATCGTTCAGCGGTGCGCCCTTCTTCAGCCGCTCGACCAGGTCGGGGTTGGAGATGAACGGCTTGCCAAAGGCGATCAGGTCGGCCGCGTTCGCGTCGAGCACCTTGGTCGCGAGATCGAAGTCGTAACCATTGTTGGCCATGTAGGCGCCCGAGAAACGCTTGCGCAGGCTCGCATAGTCGAACGGCGCGATATCGCGCGGGCCGCCGGTGGCGCCTTCGACCACATGGAGATAGACCAGCTTCAGCGCGCTGAGGCCGTCGACGATGTGATCGAACAGGGCCTGCGGATTGGAGTCGGAGAGATCGTTGGCAGGTGTTACCGGCGAGATGCGGATTCCGGTGCGGTCCGCGCCGGCCTCGGCGGCGACGGCCTTGGAGACCTCCAGCATCAGCCTGGCGCGGTTCTCGATGGAGCCGCCATAGGCATCCACGCGCTTGTTGGCGCCATCCCTTGCGAACTGGTCGAGCAGATAGCCGTTGGCGCCGTGGATCTCGACGCCGTCGAAGCCGGCCCCCAGCGCATTCCTGGTGGCGCGCTTGAAATCGTCGATGATCCCGGGAATTTCGGAGAGCTCGAGCGCGCGCGGCTCGGAGACGTCGGCGAAGCCGCCGTTCACAAAGGTCTTGCCCTTCGCGCGGATCGCGCTCGGGGCCACCGGGGCTGCGCCGCCCGCCTGGAGGTCGACATGCGAGATGCGGCCGACATGCCAGATCTGGATGAAGATCTTGCCGCCGCGCTCATGCACCTTGTCTGTGACCTTGCGCCAGCCCGCGACCTGGTCCTTGGAGTAGATGCCGGGAGTGTCCTGGTAGCCCTGGCCCTGCTGCGAGATCTGGCTTGCTTCGGTGATCAGGAGGCCTGCGGAAGCGCGCTGGCCATAGTAATTCGCGGCGAGCGCGCCGGGTACGAACGTGCCCGGAACGGCGCGGTTGCGCGTCAGCGGGGCCATCACGAAGCGATTGGCCAGCGTGGTCGGGCCGAGCTTGTAGGTCTCAAACAATTTGGTCGGACGGCTCATTGGGGGGTGTTTCCAGGCGGTGAAAGGTCAGGGACACTTGTGCATCGCGACCTCAGGCGCAAGGGATGAGCCATACGGAAAGTGCAGGCGAGCTGCGCGGCGGGGTCCGCGCAGCATGATTCATGCGCAATTCTGGTCACGGCAGCGGATTCTCGCTGCCGTGGCCGTGCGAACATGCAAATCAGCTCACGCCAAGGAAATCGCGCTTGCCGATCTCAATGCCGTTGTGGCGCAGAATGCCGTGCGCGGTGGCGGCATGGAAATAGAAGTTCGGCAGCGACACCGCGCTGAAGAATTGCTGGCCCTTCAACGTCACGGTCCGATCGGGACCAGCGGGGAAGGTGACATCCTTGGCGTCGGCGCCCTCGAACTGCTCCGGCTTGAACGCTTTCACGAAGTCGATCGTCTTCGCGAGCCGCTGCTTCAGTTCCGCGAAGCTGGTTTCGGTGTCGGGCATGGACGGCACGTCGGTGTGCGTGAGCCGTGCACAGCCCTTGGCCGAAAAGTCGCTGACGAGCTGGATCTGCTTCGACAGCGGCAGCATGTCCGGGAAGAGGCGGGAGCCGAGCAGCACGCCCGGATCGATTTTTTTGGCCGCGCAATGTGCCTCAGCCTTGGTGAGCAGGCCGGTCAGGCTGTTCAGCATTTGCAGATAAGCGGGGACGACGGCGTCGTAGAAGGACATGTGATGCTCGCTTCAATGGTGGGAGTTCCAGGAGAAAACCTGAGCCACTCACATGGGAACCTCATGGAATAATACAATCGCCAAAGCCGCTTGTGCGGTGCGAAAATTCTACCGCACCGTCGCCTGGGGCTGCGCCTGGGCCGTGCCGCCGCGCATGCGCGCCAGCAGCTCGGCAGTTGGCCAGGAATCGGCCGGCAGGCCGTATTTGATCTGCATCGCCTTCACGGCGGCGCGGCTCTGCTGGCCCAGCACGCCGTCGACCTTGCCGACGTTGAAACCGGCCTGGACCAGAAGCTGCTGCAAATGCTTGAGCTCGTTGAACGGCAACTGCGCAACTGGCTGGGCCGGCTTGCGCATCGGCGCTGCGCCCGCGATGCGGGAGGCGAGATAGCCCGCGGTCGTCGAATAGATCAGCGAGTTATTCCACTCGGTATAAGCCGCGAAATTCTGGTAGGCCATGAAGGCCGGCCCAAAGCGTCCCATAGGCAGCAGCACCGACGCCGCGAGGTTGTCATTCGGCAGCGGACGACCGTCGGGATAGGTGACACCGAACTGCGCCCATTTCGCGCGCGGCAGCTGCACGCTGAGATCGGTCTGATCCCAAGGCAGGTTCTGCGGCACCTTGATCTCCTCCAGCCACGGCTCGCCGCGCCGCCATTTCAAGCCTTTGGCAATGTAGTTCGCGGTCGAGCCGATCACATCGTCCTCGCTGCGCAGAAGATCGCGCCGCCCGTCGCCGTCATAATCGACGGCGTAATTGACGTAATGCGTCGGCAGGAATTGCGTCTGGCCGAGCTCACCCGCCCAGGAGCCGATCATCTCGTCGGGCGTGAGATCGCCGCGATCGATGATCTTCAGCGCGGCAATGGTCTCGTTCACGAACATTTCCGAGCGGCGGCAGTCATAGGCCAGCGACACCAGCGATTTCAGCGTCGGCAGATTGCCCATGTTGACGCCGAAATCACTCTCCAGTCCCCAGAACGCGGCGATCACCGCCGGCGGCACGCCATACTCCTTCTCGGCGCGCGCGAACGCCGCCGCGTGCTTTTTGATGTGCTGCTGGCCGTTCTGCATGCGATAGGGCGCGGCCATGCGACCGGCAAATTCGGTGAAGAGCTGGCCGAACACGCGCTGGCCACGGTCGCGGTTGACGATGCCCTGGTCGTAGACGAGGTAGGGCGAAGCCTCCGATATCGTTCGCTGCGAGACGCCCGCGGCCACCGCCTGCTGCTTCACGTCGGCAAGAAAGCGATCGAAGTTCGCCCCGTTGTGGCACGACGCCGCGCGCGGCGAAGGCGCAGTGGCCTTGGGCGCAGTGGGCCTTGCGGGCGGTTGCGCAAACTGGGCTGAGGCGGGAAAGGAGCACGCTGCGAGGGTAACGGCCGCGATCGCGAATCGGGTCAGGAGCATAGGGATTCCAGCGGGGAGGGGAGGCGTGGGTTCGCCCGAAGTCTAGGGGAAGTGACGGCCTCAGGCCATCCCCTCAGGGCACGCCGGTTCTTCAGTTGAAGACGGAGGACGGAAGATTGAGTTACTGGGCCTCGGCGACCTTCGGTCCAGATGACGTCATCTGCGCGTTGGCTGCCGAGGAGCCGGCCGAGGCCGGAAGCACGATCACTTTCGCTCCGACTTTCACCCGCTCATAAAGGTCCGTAACGTCCTCATTGGTCAGCCGGATACAGCCCGACGAAACCCGCTTCCCGATCGTATCGGGCTTGTTGGTGCCGTGAATTCTAAATTCGGTTTCGCCCAGATACATCGCCCGGGCGCCGAGCGGGTTGCCGGGACCGCCTGCCATGAACCGCGGCAGATAAGGCTGACGCACAAGCATCTCCGTAGGCGGACGCCAATCCGGCCATTCTGCTTTGCGAGCCACAGTCTGTTCGCCGGACCATGCGAAACCTTCGCGGCCAACGCCGATGCCGTAGCGCATCGCTTGCGCGTCGTTCAGAACGAAATAGAGGAATGTGTTCCTGGTATCGATGATCACGGTGCCTGGCGCCTGGTGGCTGGCGTAGTCAACCACCTGCCGAACAAATGCTCCGGGACCGTCAGCGGCTTTCGGTGGTTCGACCAGGGGCGCCGGGGCCGGATTCGGAGCTGCAGTCGGAACTGGCACTGATGCATGGGCTGATGTTGCCACGTAAACCGGAGACGACGATGCCTGGGCCTCGTGCACGGACGGCTTCCGCGTCGATTGCACGCTCGCCGGCTGAGACAGCAAACCGTACCCCACTGCCGCGAGGGCCAAGGCGCCGATCGCAACTCTCCCGGCCATTGGCAGTGCAAGCGTCTCTGCCTTTCCACGTTTGGCCCGCTTACCCATATCGCTCCCCAGGTCGCTATGCCTGGAAGAGTTACCCAGCAAAATTTAACAAACTTCGAAGCGATTTCGCTCGGAATGGAACCCCAAGCACCCAGAACCGCCACGTGCACGTGCACACCCTAGCCAAACAGCCGCATTAGCAGCGCTTTTCCGACCGGAAGTGCTCGGATACCCCGATAGGCCCGCACATATTCGCCGGCATAGAACGCCCTGATGGCATGCACGCGCGTGTCCATGCCTTCCTCGAAACGCACCGCGAAGCCATCGGCGGTCCGTCGCACCACGACGGCCGCGATCGATCGGCCGTAGATGCGGCATTCGATCGTGCTGCCGGGGAGCGGCGGATCGGGATCGATCAGCCGCGCGCCGGTGATGGAGATGTCGGCAAGCCGCGCCAGATGCGACTTGCCGTCCTGGCGCAGCAGGACAGCTTCGTTGCGATCGAAGCGCTCGGCCTTTCGTTTGCGCGGCTGCTCGATGCAGACGAAGCAGACCACGGCGAGGATAAATGCGTTGTAGAGGCTCCAGGCCAGTGCCAGTCCGCCATAGGCGATGTTCTCGCCCCGCAGATGCAGAATGAAAGCATAGGCAATGGCTGCGAGCGTGATGGCGAGCGCGCTGCCATAGAGCCGCAGCAGCGGCCATTCGACAAATCGCTTGTCGCGGTCGCCGCCTTTCGCCGTGACTTTGAATTTGTGTCCCTTCGGCTGCAGCAGGCCCGCTGCTACGGCCTTGAGCACGGCGGGAGCGGCGATCAGTTGCGAGACGTCCGTCATCATCGCGAGCGAGCGGCCGCGCGACAGCCAGGCCATGGTCAGCCCGTGCCATACATAGAACGGCAGGAAGAAGTGCAATAGCTCGGTGAGATCCGCCTGCACCGCCTTGATGCCAAACAGCAGGAAGAGCCAGGGCACGACGAGGCCCGCGACTTTCGACGTGTAGACGGCGGACCAGCTCATGAACGCGTCGACCAGCGAAAGCCGGTCGATGAAGGAGAGTTTTGACGTTTGCGACAACGGTCCGCTGCGGCCGCGTATGATCTGCATGAAGCCAAGGCACCAGCGGGCGCGCTGGGTAATGTATTCCTTCAGCCCCTCCGGCGCGAGCCCGATCGTCAAGCGTTCATTGAGATAGATCGTGCTGAGGCCGTATTCCTTCAGGCGCAGCGTGACGAGATAGTCTTCGGTGACGGAGTCGGTCGGGAAGCCGCCGATCTGCATCAGCCCTTCACGACGAATGAGAGAGGATGTGCCGCAGCAAAAAGCGACGCCCCAGGCATCCTTGGCCGGCATCAGGATGTCAAAGAAGAAGCGCTGCTCGTCGGGCCAGACATCGGTCGCGGCGAGGTTGGTCTGGATCGGGTCGGGATTGATGAAATGCTGCGGCGTCTGCACCACGCCAACCGACGTATCGTCCATCAGCGAGATGGTACGTGCGAGGAAGTCGGGCCGAGGCACGAAATCGGCGTCGAGGATGGCGATGAACACCGGCGGCTCCGGCAGCTCGCCGACATGCCTGAGCGCATGATTGATGTTGCCGGCCTTGGCATGATGGTTGTCGGACCGCGTCAGATAATGGCAACCGAGCTCGCCCGCGAGCCGCCGCAGCCACGGGCGGCGACCGTCATCGAGCAACCAGACGCGGTAATTGCCGTACTCCATCCCGGTCGCGCCGATGATGGTGCGCTCGAGGATCGACCGCTCCTCGTTGTAGGTGCAGATGAAGACGTCGATCATCGGCGCGTGCGGATCGGTGGCGCGGCCGTCGATCCTGGCTATGCCGGTGCGGTCGATTGTTCGGCTGAGGAACAGAAGCGATAGAGTGACAGCAACGAGTGAAGCGGCCTCCAGCAGCATGAAAGGATAGCCGATCACGGCATCCGCGGTCAGGTGCGGCGTCGGCAGCGTCGACGTCACGCGCCAGTGGAGGTAGCGAAGCAGGAAGACCACCGACACGAAGGCCAGGAATGAACGCGCCATCGTACTGTCACGCCGGAGCAGCGGCACGATCGCCATGAATGCGCCGAGCGTGATCAGGCCGGGCGTGAGCGCCATCATCACGACGCGGACTCTTGCCTGGTAAAGACCACGCGGCCGGTGCGACCCACCGTGCAATCGCGGGCGGCGGGGTCGCGCGAGGCCACAGTCACGCGATAGGGCTCCTTGCTCAGCGCATCCGGATTGATGGCGAGATTGGCCGGCGCGCCGGCCGCGCCGGTCAGGTTGACCACGGTGCCGGAAATCGCCGCACCGCCGTCGTTCGGCTCGAAGCTGGCGCGGTCGCCGAGCTGCAGGCGATTGTAGACGCTCTCGGTGACGTTGGCAGTGATGACGGCGCCGCTGCAATCGAGCACCTTGAGCAGAGGCTGGCCGGCCTGCACGTCTTCGCCGGGCGAGGTCATCATCTCCCAGACGCGACCTGCGACAGGCGTGGTGATGTTGGCCTCGGAGAGATCGGCGAAGCGCACCTCTTCGACGATGATCTCGTTGGCGAGCCAGGCGATCTCCGTGTCGGTGCGCGCGAGATCGGCCTTGAGATCGCCGGCGCGCTGACGCATCTCCTCCTCGCGCTGCACCGAACTCGGACGATCGTTGTAGCTGTCGCCGAGGAACGAGCCGTTCTGGGCCGCGGCCAGCTCGACCTTGGCCGCGTCCAGACGCTTGCGCGCGCCGAGCTCGGTCTGCTGCGACACAGAAAGTTCGCGTGTCAGCCGCGCCAGTTCGACGGTCGAGACGTTCCCTGACTTCGCCAGCGAGGATGCGCGCTCGACCGCGGCGCTGGCTTCGTCGCGCCGTGCGGCCGCGGCCTCGATCGAGGTCTGGATCTCGGCGATGCGGGCTTCGAGCTGGAGCACGCGCCCGTCGCGGAATTGCGAGGCCTGCCGCGCCAGATCCTTCTGCGCAGCCTGGGCCGAGGTGAGTTTTGCGGCAAGGCTCGGCCGCTCGTTCTCCAGCCGCGATTTCTGCCGCCGGAGATCGTCGAGCCGGGTGCGATCGCCGCGGGAGTTGACGACACGCAGGACCACGGTTCCGGCTTCCAGCTTGGCCTGGTCGGTGATGTGTCGGGCAGCCGACACGCGTCCGCCGATCGGCGTGCGGAGCGTGACGAGGCGGGAATTGAGCACCGCCTCGACGCTCGAATTCTCCCAGACTGCGCGCAGCGGCAGCCAGCCGAAAACGGCGATGATGGCAAGCCCGATCGCAATCTTGGCGCCGCGACGCAGGCGCGGCCAGAGCCGGGCAGGCTCCGGCGCTGCCTGCGCTTCGTGTTCATGACTGGACTCGTCATGGGCGAACAGCTGCTCGTGCAGCGTGTCCTGCAAGCCTTTCGCGTCACTCTTGGTGTCTTGCGCGGAGGAAGCGGATCCTGGGTCGACGGAAGCGGCGCGCGCGCGGTCTGCCATGACGGTCACCTTGTGAGGCCAACGGAACCGGTCAATGCGCAAGGGTCGCGCAGCGTACCCGGGGACCGTGGATTAAGCCGAAACTGCGCTTTCCAGGTCGCTAAGCGTCCGCCCGCGTTTTTGCGCAAATCCCCTTCAAGCTTTAGCTAGGTGTGAGAGGCTGACGGATGGCCCATTATCTGCGGCCCGGCGACGCACGAGCCTTGCAGCGGCCCGCCGCGTTCATACGTCGAGGACGCCGGCCAGAGGCTCGCCCGCGGCCGCTCCGGGAGACGGCCATGAACTATCTGCGTACCGCAATGCTTCTTGCAGGCCTCACCGCCCTGTTCATGGGCGTGGGCTATCTGATCGGCGGCGCGAGCGGTGCCATGATCGCGCTCGTCATCGCCGCTGCGACCAATCTCTTCACCTACTGGAACTCCGACCGCGCGGTGCTCTCGATGTACGGCGCCCATGAGGTCGACCGTCACAGCGCGCCTGAGCTGGTCGGGCTCGTCGCCGAGCTTGCGGGCCGCGCCGGGCTGCCGATGCCTCGCGTGTTCGTGATGGACGAGGCGCAGCCCAACGCGTTCGCGACAGGCCGTAATCCCGAGAACGCCGCGGTCGCCGTCACCGTCGGCCTGATGAATCAGCTTAGCCGCGAGGAGCTCGCCGGCGTGATCGCGCATGAGCTCGCGCACATCAAGAATCACGACACGCTGCTGATGACCGTGACCGCGACCATCGCGGGCGCGATCTCGATGCTGGCGCAGTTCGGCATGTTCTTCGGCGGCAACCGTGACAACAATGGCCCCGGCATCGTCGGCTCGATCCTGATGATGATCCTGGCGCCACTCGGCGCCATGCTGGTGCAGATGGCGATCAGCCGCACGCGCGAATATGCGGCCGACAATCTCGGCGCGCGCATCGCCGGCCAGCCGATGTGGTTGGCGTCTGCGCTGGTGAAGATCGAAGGCGCTGCGCATCAGGTGCCGAACTTCGATGCTGAACGAAATCCCGCGACCGCGCATATGTTCATCATCAACCCGCTGTCCGGCCATGGCGTCGACAATCTCTTCGCCACCCACCCCTCGACACAGAACCGCATCGCGGCGCTCCAGCAGCTCGCGGCCGAACTCGGCACGCAGGCCGCGCCGTCGGTCGGTGCCAACGAGAACTATCCGCCGCAGGGCCCGTGGGGCCGCTCGTCCTCGCGCGGTCCTTCTCGTGGTCCTTGGGGCTGATCCGACCGGATTTTGCCCGGCTTTGTGACCTGGCGCACAGAGGGCTGGCCCGGCCGGTGTTAACACCCAACGAAAGTTTTCCTTCGAAAGGGGATGCGTGGCCGGCCCTCTGCCCGCCACCGTCGAAGATGACCAGAGCTGCGGTGCCATTGTTGATCGTCCTGGGCGTGGCCATTGGCCTGTCCACGCATACGGTCGTGAATTGCGGCGACGAGGACGAGCCGGACATCTGCTCGGCCGTGATCGGCTTCTCGCCGCTTCGTGGCTCCCTGATCGCCTTTGCCTATGAAGGGCGCGGCCGGATCGCGCTGCGCCACGGCGCCAACGTCCGGGCGATCACCGATTTCAACGAGGCCATCCATCTCAATCCCAACCGCGCTTCGCTCTATCGCGACCGCGCGCAGGCGTACCGGCAGAACGGCGATCTGGACCTTGCAATTGCCGACTACGACGAGGCGATCGCGCTCGATCCCAAGCCCGCCATGCCCTATCACGAGCGCGGCATTGCGCTCGCTGCCAAGGGCGATCTCGATCGCGCGATCCTGAGCTACAGCACGGCGGTCCGCCTCGATCCCGCCGACGCGCAGGCGCGCCTCGATCGCGGCCTTGCATTCCTCGCCCGCGGCCAGGCCATTGATGCCCGCGCCGATTTCGAAGCAGCGCTTGCGCTGCCGCCCGGCAAGGACGCCCGGACACGCGACGCCGCGCGTGCAAAACTCGCCGAGCTGACCCAGGTCTCGATGCCGCGGCGGTGAACTCTCTTTCCCTCTTCCACGCGGAGAAGGAAGAAGCCGCTACTTCGCCTTCTTGGCTTTGGCTTTCTTCGCCTTCGCAGCCTTCTTCGCCGGCTTGTCCTTGACCGGCTTCTCCGCCTTCACCGCAACAGGCGTGCTGGCGGCAATCCGCATGGCGCGGGCGTAGCTGTCGGCGACGTTGTCTGCGGACATCTGCAGGCGCCTTGCGGCGGCGGTGGCCTGCTCCATGGTGGCCTTGGCCATCATCTTGAAGCGGGTGCCGGTCTCCTTGCTCTTGGCCTTGGCCGCGAGGCCGCTGAAGCGGTCCCGCCGCTCCTTGGCGCGGGACATCAGGCCCGTCTGCAGCTGTCTGGCCAGTTGCCGGATCACGACATCCAGGTCGGCGTCCGCCATGTCTTCTATCCTCTTCGAAACAGTCTCAATCGATGCGGCGGGACTATGCAGATCGGGCCCCTGCTTGGCAATTCCCGCCGGGCCGTCATCCGCAGCTTCCGGCGCCCAAACAAAAAAGCCGCGCTTTTCGCGCGGCTTTTGAGGGCTTGGTGCCTGCCCTATTTCAGCGAGGCAACCGGTCCGCTCGAATTTGCCGCCGGATCGGGATCGAAACCGAACACGCCGACCAGATATTTGTAATAGTCGGGCATCTTGTCCTTGAGCACTTCGCGGGTCTTGGGATCCTGGAAATCGCTCTTTCCGGCCAGGAAGATGCTGGCGGTCACGGCGAAGAATTCCATGTGATTCTTCATCGCGTAGGACTCCTTGGGCAGGAGATCCTTGGACTTGGCATAGGCGTAATAGCTGATCACGCCCTTGTTGGCGTAGCCGTCGGGCAGCAGCCGCGCGTGATAGGCGTGCAGCATCTCGTGCAGCAGCACGGCCTCCTTCTCGTAACGCATCATGTCCGGCCGGACCATGATCACGCCGAGCCCGGAATCGACCGCAAGATCGACCGCATTCGGATTGGTCCAGCGCTGCTTGTCGTGGTCCCACACCGTCAGCGTCCGCGGTGTGGTGCGCTGGATGTCCGGCGTGACCCGGCCGTAGCACGCGGTCGCGGCGCCCTCGTCGAGGCAGGCGAGCTCACTCGCGATGATCGGAACGGTGCGGAAGAAGCGCATCACGCGCGGTGAGAGGCCGGCAGCCTCGACGACGTCGATCTGCTTCTTCAGATTGTCCGTGAGCTTGTCGATATCCTTGCGATCGGACGCCTCCGACACGTCGAACATGTAGCCGCGATAGCTCTGGAAGCCGGGCGGCAGCTTGGCGGCATCGGCGGACGCGACGTCGAGCGAGCCGGCGTAGGACGGATTGGCGAACAGCGCGCCGACAATGGTCGCGGTCAGCAGCAACGCAATGCGCATGATGAACCCCCTGATGTCACTTCACGCGGCAGGATAGGCCTGCCGTTGTTTGCGAAAAGTGAGTGGGGCGAGACTAAGGCACCGATGTTGAGGCGTGCTTAATCGTTGGTTGCAGAACGCTGAGGCGGGTTAGGCCCGGGTTAACCAAGCCATGGATCGGCTGCCCGCTTCGGCGTAACATGCCGCCGGGCACGATGCCTCACATCAGCAGCCGATAGGAGGATGCCATGTATGCCGCCATCCGTCAGGCCAAGGCGAAGAGCGGGAGCGCCGAGGAGCTGGCGCGCCGCATCAAGGACGGTGCCGTTCCGATCATCAGCGACGTCGACGGTTTCAGAGCCTATTACGTGGTCTATGCCGGCGACGACACGGTGACCGCGATCTCCATCTTCGACAAGTTCGAGCAGGCCGAGGAAGCGAACAAGCGCGCCATCGCCTGGATTGAAAAGGACCTGGGGCCGCTGCTGGCAGGACATGCAAGTGCTGCCGCGGGCCCGGTGATCGTGCATACGCTGGCATAGGTTGCTCGTCGTTGCGAGAAGCGAAGCGACGAAGCAATCCAGGCTGTTACTTCGAAAACGGCCTGGATTTGCTTCGCTTTGCTCGCAATGGCGGGATGGACGCAGATGCGTGCCTCACAGCTCCCGCGCATTCGAGAACGCGAAGCTCGACACCCGCCGCGTCGTCTCGTCCAGGATCAGCGTGCGCGTGATCGGCGGCTCGGCGCGCTGGGCGCAGTTTTCGCGCTCGCAGAGGCGGCAGTTGACGCCGATCGGCGTGCCCTCGGTCTTCTCGAGATCGATGCCGGCGGCGTAGGTCAGGCGCGCGGCGTGGCGGATCTCGCAGCCGAGGCCGATGGCGAAGCGCGGCTGCGGCAGCGGGTGCGGCGCCACGGGCCGGCGCACCATCTGCGCGATCGAGAAATAGCGTGTGCCGTCGGAGAGTTCGATCACCTGCTTCAGCAGCCGATCCGGCGTGTCGAAGGTCGAGTGCACGTTCCAGAGTGGACAGGTGCCGCCGAATTTCGAGAACGGGAACGTGCCGGAGGAAAAGCGCTTCGACACGTTGCCGGCATTGTCGACGCGGAGCAGGAAGAACGGAATGCCGCGCGCGTTCGGCCGTTGCAGCGTGGTGAGGCGATGGCAGACCTGCTCGAAGCCGGAATTGAAGCGCTGCGCCAGCACGTGAATGTCGTAGTTGAGCGCTTCGGCCGCCGCGAGGAAGGCCGGGTAGGGCATCATCACCGCAGCCGCAAAATAATTGCCGAGCGTGATGCGGAACAGCCGGCGCGGCGCGTCGTCGAGCGGACCGGCGCGGCCGATGATGGTTTCCAGGGCTTGCGCGCATTCCGCGAGGCCCAGCTGGAACGCGAGCTGGAAGGCGCGGCCGGCCGGATCGACCAGCTCCGAGATCAGGAGCTGGCGGCGATGGCGGTCGAAGCGCCGCAGCGTTTCGCGCATCACGTCGACAGGCATGATCCGGGTCTGGATCGAATGCTTTTCGCGCAGGCGCGTTGTGAGCGCCGCATAGAGCCCCTCGGCCGGCACGTCCAGCTCGTCGCGCAGGTTTTCCGCGGCCTGCTCGAGCTCCGGGAAATAATTGCGGTTGGCCTCGATCAGCTCGCGCACGCGCTCGACCGGATTGGCCTCGTAGCGCGTGCCGACATCGCGGTCGGCCATTTGGGCTGCCGCCAGCGTCTCGCCCTGGCGGGCCTCGGCATAGGCTGCATAGAGCCGTTGCAGCGCATGGGTGACGCCGGGACAGAGCTCGGCGAGGTCGCGCAGCTCCTGCTTGGGAACGTCGATCTGGCGGAACAGCGGATCAGAGAAGATCTCGTTCAGCTCGGCAAAGAATCGGTCTTCATCGGCGGTGGCGAGATCGCGCAAATCGAGGTCATAGGTCTCGGCAAGCCGCAGCAGGATCTGGGCTGTCACCGGGCGCTGGTTCCGCTCGATCAGGTTGACATAGCTCGGGGAGATCCCGAGCCCCTCGGCGATCTGGGTTTGCGACAGCCCCAATTGCTGACGGATGCGCCGGAAACGCGGGCCGACGAACAGTTTCTTCCCGGATTCGGCAGGCATCGTCACGTCTCCAGCAGCATCAAGGTCAGTAATTCTGACCTATAATTTACAAGATTTACAAAATAACATCTATTACATGTTCTGATGTTACATGACATCACCATTCAAATACAAGCACTCTGTACGAACTTATCTTTCTCGCGTTTATCTCACGACACGCATTTCGCAATGCATTGTCAAAAATGTCGATGACGGGGCGGATTGCATCGTCATCATCGAGAAGGATAAGGCACATGAACTACCAGCCCCGCGGCATCAGCACCCTCCAGGGCCCGGCCTCGTATCAGAACGAGGTCGAAGCGGCCCAGGCGCTCCTTCAGACCCAGCCGACCTGGAACGGGGTGTCAGCCGAGGCCGTCGCGCGCATGCGCCTGCAGAACCGTTTCAAGACCGGCCTGGACGTCGCTCGCTACACCGCGGCGCTGATGCGGGCCGATATGGCGGCCTATGACAAGGATCCGACCAAGTACACCCAGTCGCTCGGTTGCTGGCACGGCTTCATCGCCCAGCAGAAGCTGATCTCGGTCAAGAAGCATTTCGGCGGCAAGACCGATCGCACCTATCTGTACCTGTCCGGCTGGATGATCGCGGCGCTGCGCTCCGAGTTCGGCCCTCTGCCCGACCAGTCGATGCACGAGAAGACCTCCGTGCCGGCGCTGATCGAGGAGCTCTACACTTTCCTCCGTCAGGCGGATTCGCGTGAGCTCAACGACATCTTCCGCGCGCTCGACAAGGCGCGCAAGGAAGGTGACGCGACCCGCGAGAGGGAGCTGATCGCGAAGATCGACAACTTCCAGACCCATGTCGTGCCCGTCATCGCCGACATCGACGCCGGCTTCGGCAATGCCGAGGCGACCTATCTGCTCGCCAAGAAGATGATCGAAGCGGGCGCCTGCGCGCTCCAGATCGAGAACCAGGTCTCGGACGAGAAGCAGTGCGGTCACCAGGACGGCAAGGTCACTGTGCCGCACGAGGTGTTCATCGCGAAGATTCGTGCCTGCCGCCACGCCTTCCTCGAACTCGGCGTCGAAGACGGCGTCATCGTCACCCGCACCGACTCGCTCGGCGCCGGCCTGACGCAGCAGATCGCCGTCAGCCACAAGCCCGGTGACATCGGCGACCAGTACAACAGCTTCCTCGATTGCGAGGAAATCACCGCGGCGAACGCCCGCAACGGCGACGTCATCATCAACCGCAACGGCAAGATGATGCGTCCGAAGCGGCTGCCCTCGAACCTCTACCAGTTCCGTCCCGGCACCGGCGAGGACCGCTGCGTGCTCGACAGCATCACCTCGCTGCAGAACGGCGCGGACCTCTTGTGGATCGAGACCGAGAAGCCGCATATCGAGCAGATCGCCAAGATGGTCGACCGCATCCGTGAGGTCATCCCGAACGCGAAGCTCGCCTACAACAACTCGCCCTCGTTCAACTGGACCATCAATTTCCGTTGGCAGGTCTACGATGCGATGAAGGAAGCCGGCAAGGATGTGTCCAGGTACAACCGCGCCGAACTGATGAAGCCGGAATACGACGATACGCCGCTGGCGATTGAAGCCGACGAGCGCATCCGGACCTTCCAGGCGGATTCGGCCAAGCGTGCCGGCATCTTCCACCATTTGATCACGCTGCCGACCTACCACACGGCCGCGCTGTCCACCGACAACCTCGCACGCGAGTATTTCGGCGAGCAGGGCATGCTCGGCTACGTCAAGAACGTGCAGCGCCAGGAGATCCGCCAGGGCATCGCCTGCGCCAAGCATCAGAACATGGCCGGCTCCGATATCGGCGACGACCACAAGGAGTACTTCGCAGGTGAAGCGGCCCTGAAGGCGGGCGGCGCCCACAACACGATGAACCAGTTCGGCTAACGCACCTCGACAGGAGACTGACAATGACCAAAGGCAGCAATTTCTGGGTGATCGGCGGCGAGTTCGGCTCGATGAACTTCCACAAGCTCGTCGAAGGCTCCGCCCAGGTGCAGGGTCCGTTCAAGACCCGCAAGGAAGCCGAGGACGCCTGGCGCTCGGTTTCGGAAGAGAACCGCCATAAGGCCGGCGTCCGCTTCTCGATCGTGGAAGAGCCGTCGCGGGTCTCAGCCTGACGGCTGCCTGACAAACACAAAAAGACGTCCAAGGACGGAGGGTCCCATCCGGCGCAAGCCGGGTGGGATCGTCTGTTTTTGGCACACATCAGCAGCCTGTGGGCGCCGTAAGTATCTGGAATGATGGACCCTTTGCGGGCGCCGTGGTTGCTGATAGGTTAATGGGGAGAGTTGAGGACGAGGCCGACAATGTCAGAGCCCGAGACGAGCGGGACCCATCCCAGCCAGCCGCGCCCGGTGCGGCTGCGCGACGCGCTGTTGCGCGCGCGGATCGAGGCCGCCGACCGGACCGGCGTGGTCGTCGATCTCAGGGACGCCGAGGTGGCGCGGCTCGAGATCCTCAACGACGCGCTCGATCCGCTGTTCGCGCAGGTGCCCGACCAGATCGATTTATTCGACCGCGGCATCAGCCAGGGCGATACGCCCAGGCTCTGGATCGACGTCGTCGCCCACATCCTGATGGGACGCGACAAGCGCCAGTACCGCTTCGTCCAGGACACCCGCTTCGGCCGCATCGTGCTCGCCGAATCGCACGACACTGCTGTCATCGTCGAGGCGGTGACCGACTACGTCGCCCGCCGCATGATTGAGCGCGAACGCGCGATGGTGGTGTTGCCGGAGCCGAAGGAAGAGGTCGCCGCACAGCCGCCGCGCCGCTCGCGCGTCTGGCCGTTCCTGCTCGGCTTCATTCTCGGTGCCGCCGCGCTGTTCGGTGTCGCCGTGCTTGCGGCGTTGCGGAGCTGGTGAAGACTGCCTCGTCATTGCCAGCGAAGCGAAGCAATCCAGGACCATCTCCGCGAAGGGATTCTGGATTGCTTCGCTTCGCTCGCAATGAGGGCCGATTAGAGCAGCCGCGCGCGCTTGATCTCCCGGATCTGCAAGCCGTGATCGATGCTCCGCACGATCTGCTCGCAGCGCCAGCCGTCATTGTCCTTCTCAATCGCGAACAGATTGTACGCCGCTGCCGGATAGTGCCCATGCGCGAGTGCGGAGGCCGACGGCACGCCGATCGCTGGAATTTTGCCGATGGGGCCTTCGAACCACATCGTCGAATGAATGTGGTCGTGCCCGTGCAGGACCAGCTCGACGCCCCAGCGCTTGAGCAGCGCGAGCAGCGCAGCGGAATCCGTCAGCCGCTTCTGGCGCGCGTCGGATTTCAGCGGATGATGCACCAGCAGCACGCGGAACACATCCTCGGACGCCAGTTGTTCGAGTACGCGTTCGAGATCAGCGAGCTGATCGCGTCCGAGCGTGCCCGTTGCCATCAAGGGCGGCGTCGGCACGGCGCTGGAGAGACTGATCAGCGCAGCCGGTCCACGGCGGCGTATCCCGGGAAAGCCGACATTGCCGTCGTCGCCGGCAAGATAGGGCGCAAAGGCCTCGCCGAAGCGATGAAATGTAGCGCGGACATAGGCGTCATGATTGCCGGGGATCGTAGTGACGCGGTCGGGCGGGCCGACCCCGTCGAGCCAGGCACGCGCCGGCGCGAACTCCGCCTCCATCGCCAGGTTGACGAGATCGCCCGTCACCGCGATGTGGTCCGGCGCTTGCGCCTGCACGTCGGCCACCAGTGCGTCGAGCACCTCGCGGCGCTGATATTTGTGCCGGTTGCGCGTCCAGTTGACGTAGCCGAACGCGCGCTTGCCCGCGAGTTCGATCAGCCGCGGCTTCGGCAGCGGCGGCAGATGCGGGTCGGACAGATGGGCGAGCGTGAAAGGTGCCAAGAAAGATGTCATCGCGCGCGATTGCCTCGCTATTCCCCTGCTGTAATGGCAAGGTCGCCGGCAACGCGCAAGCGGAGCCTGCAAGCGCCTGAAGTGGCGTGCATCACGAGAGGCTAATGGGAAAGCGCCTGGACGAGATCCGACGAAGATTCGAGCCGCTGCTGCGGCGAATCTTCCACGCCTATTTCCTGGTGGTTCGCGGCATGACCCTGGGCGTCCGCGCC
Source organism: Bradyrhizobium manausense (assembly GCF_018131105.1). Classification (NCBI taxonomy): domain Bacteria; kingdom Pseudomonadati; phylum Pseudomonadota; class Alphaproteobacteria; order Hyphomicrobiales; family Nitrobacteraceae; genus Bradyrhizobium; species Bradyrhizobium manausense. Next base: position 76,294 of record NZ_JAFCJI010000001.1, read on the forward strand.
GTGGTGCTCGATGCCGACAACAAGGTGTTCCTGGTCAAGCACAGCTACGTCTCGGGCTGGTATCTGCCCGGCGGCGGCGTCGACTTCGGTGAGACCATGGAGCAGGCGATGCGCCGCGAACTCAAGGAGGAGGGCGATATCGACCTGACCGGGGAGGCGGTGCTGCATGGCATCTTCCTGAACAGCCACGTCTCCCGCCGCGACCATGTCGCGGTCTATGTCGTCAGGCATTTCCGCCAGGACCGCCTGCCGGAGCCCAACCGCGAGATCATCGAATGCGGCTTCTTCGATGCCGCCGCATTGCCGGAGGGCGCGACATCAGGTACGCGGCTGCGGATCGCCGAAGTGCTCGATGGCAGGCCCGCGACGGCGACGTGGCGTTGAGGGCCGGCCATGCTAGTAACCCGTCCGAATGGGCGCCGCGGAAACCTGATGAAAGCTGCAAAACTTGCCTTCGGCCTGATCTGCCTTGCGATCCTCGCCAGCAACATTTGGACAATGTCGCGCTGGAGCGAGGCGCGCGGGGTCTATGATGACATCTGCTATCTCAGGCAGGCGCATCTGTTCCAGCGCTTCGGCGCCGGCGGGCTCGATACCAATGCGGTCGGGGACGACGATCGCTATTTCGAAGGCAAGATGAAGGAGATCGGCTTCGCCGAGTGGAAGGATCCGATCCGCTGGCCGTGCCATAATCCGATGCCTGACGGCAAGGTCGTGATGCAATATCCGCCGGGCACCGGCTTTCTGCTGGCGCTGTTTCCCGAGGGGCATCAGGTGGTGCCGCTTTATATTGCCGCGAGCCTGATCGTCTGCGGCCTCGCGCTATCGGGCATTTTCCTGGCGCGGACGCTGCCTTCGGTCGTTGGAGCAGGCGCGTTCGGCGCGCTTGCGATCTATCTCATGATTAACCCGGCCAAGGCGAGCTATTCGGTCGCACCGACCATGGCGCTGTGCGCCGTGGCGGGCTTCCTCACCGCGCTGTGGCTGAGCAGGGACAAGCGCAGCGTCTTGCTGATTGCGCTGATCGGTCTCCTGCTCGGCGCGTCGGTCAATTTCAGACTGCCGAACGCGCTGCTCGCGGCCGGCTATTTCCTGTTCCTCGGCATTCCCTTTTTGTGGACGCGTTCGCTCGCGATCTTCGTGCAGGGCCTCGCCTTCGGTGCCGGTGTGCTGGTCGGCATGGCGCCGACGCTCGCCGCCCAGGCCATCAATGCCGGCAGCGCGCTGGCGACGACCTATGGCAGCGCCGACGTGGTGGCGCCGGCGTTCGATCTTGCGGTGTTTGGCCAGTATCTGCGCGACATGCAGTTCGTGCTGATCGTGCTCGCGATCGGCGCGACGCTCTGGCTGTTGCGGGCCGGCGAGGCGCATGTGCGGCAGGCAGCGTTCGTCGTCGTCGGCAACCTCGTCGTCAATCTCGGCTTCTTCATGAGCCACCCGATCTTCACGCCGTACTACGTCGTGCCGATCGCGATGCTGTCGCTGTGGACGCTGTCGTTCGCCCGGCTCCTGCAACCTGCCGAGGTGCGAGAGGCTGTGCCGGTCCGGAGCGAACCGGCCAACTTCGGAACGTCGTCGCGATGATTTCCGTGCAACCCCGCATCGCTGTGCTGGTGCCCTGCTACAACGAGGAGGCGGCGGTTGCGACCGTCGTCGCCAATTTCCGCAGCGCGTTGCCAGCGGCCGAGATCTATGTCTACGACAACAATTCGCGCGACCGCACTGCTGCCGTTGCGCGCGAGGCCGGCGCGATCGTGCGCAGCGAGCGGCGGCAGGGCAAGGGTAACGTCGTTCGCCGCATGTTCGCCGATGTCGAGGCCGACATCTACGTGCTGGTCGACGGCGATGCCACCTACGACGCACCTAGCGCCCCTGACATGATCGACAAGCTGCTCGACGAGCATCTCGACATGGTGGTGGGCTTGCGCATCGACCAGTCGCAGGCTGCCTACCGTCTCGGCCATCGCACCGGCAATCGCATGTTAACCGGGTTTCTGGCCTGGACCTTCGGTCGCGATTTCCAGGACATCCTGTCCGGCTACCGGGTGTTCTCGCGCCGCTTCGTCAAATCGTTCCCGGTGTTGTCGGACGGTTTCGAGATCGAGACCGAACTCGCCGTCTACGCGCTGGAACTGTCGCTGCCGGTCGCGGAAGTCGAGACGCCCTATTACGCGCGGCCCGAGGGCTCGTTCTCGAAGCTCAACACCTGGCGCGATGGTTTTCGCATTCTCGGCACCATGCTGAAGCTCTACCGCGCCGAAAAGCCGCTGCGCTTCTTCGGTGCCATCGGCATCCTGCTGGCGGTCGTGTCGGTGCTGCTCTCGATCCCGATCGTGATCACCTTCGTCGAGACCGGGCTCGTGCCGCGGCTGCCGACCGCGGTGCTGTCGATGGGACTGATGATCATGGCGATGCTGTCGGTCTCGTCAGGCCTCGTGCTCGACACCGTGACGCGGGGGCGGCGGGAGATGAAGATGCTGGCCTATCTGTCCCAGCCCGCGCCGAAAAGGAACTGACGTAGATCGGTCCCATGGACGACGGCACGTCCTGATGCTACTCCGATTCCTCTATTGACGCGTTTTTGGCAACATGACCGATCTCTCAATCACCATCCGCCCCGAAGCTCCAGGCGACGCCCAGGCGATCGAGCGGCTGCATGAGCGCACGTTCGGCCCCGGCCGTTTCGTGCTCAGCGCCTATCGCATCCGCGAGCACGTCGACCATCTGCTCGACGTTTCCTTCACTGCCCGCATCGGCACGCTGCTGGTCGGTTCGGTCAGGCAATTGCCTGTCATGATCGGCGAGACGCCGGCGCTGTTGCTCGGGCCGCTCACGGTCGAGCCGCCATTCCGCAGCCGCGGCATCGGCCGCATGCTGATGGAGCGGGCCCTGAAGGATGCCAAGGACAAGGGGCATCGCCTCGTGCTGCTGGTCGGCGACGAGCCGTATTACAGCCGCGTCGGCTTCAAGCTCGTGCCGAAGGGCCGCATCACCATGCCGGGTCCGGTCGATGCCGCCCGTGTCCTGGTGTACGAACTCGCCGACGGCGCGTTTGAGGGCGTCTCGGGCACAGTTGCCCCGGACTGGAGCAAGGCGCGCGGGTAACGCACCACCGACCGGTCGAGGCTCACATGTTCCGCGTCGTCGCTGATACATTGCAGGCCTACCTCGATTTCGATCCGGAACGAAAGCGCGACCTGACCGAGTTGAACGAGCTGGTCGTCTCGGCCGCGCCAACCCTCAAGCGCTATTTCCATGGTGGAACGCCCGCGGGAGAAGCGGGAATGCGCATGAAGATGATCGGCTACGGAAAGTTTCGCTATGCCGTCACATCGGGGAAAAGCACGGAGTGGCCGGTGATCGGTGTTGCGCTCCAGAAAAATTACATCAGCGTGTACGTGGCGGTCACCCGGCAAGGTGCGCCCGTCGTATCCAATTATGCCGGCAAACTTGGCGAATTGCGCATGGGGCGCAACAACTTCAGTTTCGAACGGTTCGACGACCTCAACCACGCTGCGGTATCGGCCCTCGTTGCAGAGGTTGCCGCCATCTTCAAAGCGGATCCTGAAAATCCCGTTCGCTACATGCAGGGCACCTGATCTGCCGGCACTGGGCCCAAGCGCGCGCCCCTGTGCGCGTGTCGCGCGGTCCTGTTGATCCGATGAAGTCGGAAATATTCCAGGCGGACGGACGATCATGATTGCAGCGACGCCCCCGACCGATGTCGGGCCGTCGAGTCCAAGCTCAGATCGTCCACCGCATGAGAACGCCAAATGCCCGTCAATCGTCGCCAGCTTCTCGCGATCGCGTCGTTGACGGTCGCAACCTCGATTGCGAGCGACTCCCGGGGAGCAAGCGCGCGGATCAAGGCGATCGCGTTCGACGGCTTTCCGATCTTCGATCCGCGTCCGATCTTCGCTCTTGCCGAGAACCTGTTTCCCGGGCACGGGGCCGAACTGTCAAATGTCTGGCGAACCAAGCAGTTCGAGTACACATGGCTCCGCACGATGACGGGACAATATCGCGACTTTCTCGACATCATTGACGATGCCCTGGTGTTCGCCTGCAAGTCGCTCGATCTTGAACTGACCGGCGTCAAGCGAAGTATGCTTGTCGAGAGCTACCTCAAAATGCGGACCTGGCCCGACGTATTGCCCGCCTTGTCCATGTTGAAGGAAAGCGGATTGCGGCTGGCGTTTCTGAGCAATTTCTCGTCCGCCATGTTCAACGGCAATATCAGCGGGACCGAGCTCGAGGGCATGTTCGAATTTCAGCTGAGCACGGATGCCGTCAGGGCCTACAAGCCCGATCCGCGCGCGTATCAAATGGGCGTCGATGCACTCGGGCTTAAGCGAGAGGAAATTCTGTTTGCCGCCTTCGCCGGCTGGGACGCGTCCGGCGCCAGGCTGTTCGGCTATCCCACGTTCTGGGTCAACCGGCAGAAACAACCGCGCGAGCCACTGGAGGCCGCTCCTGACGGTGAGGGGCAGGGCATGGCCGACCTGGTGCACTTTCTTTCGGCCTGACACGCTATACCGTCGGCGCGGTTTATGCCAAAACCGGTGGGCGAAGCTGTTGAAGGATATGCGAAGTTTGGCCGCACCCAGGAAGGGCACATCGCCCGCGGAACGCCAGAACGGGATTGATCGGACCATCGATCTCCTGGAAGCACTGCTGCATTTGCGCGAGCCCTCCAAGCTCAGCGATCTCGCCAAGCAGATGGGCGCGCCCCGATCGACGGTCTATGCCATCGCCAACCGCCTCATCGAGGCGGATCTGCTGGAGAGCGTCGGCGATGGCGGTCAGGTCTATTTCGGCAAGGCCGTGCATCTCTACGGGCGGGCCTATGCGGAGGCCAATCCGCTGCATCGCCGGTGTCGCGAAGCGCTCGACCGGCTGGCGACCCAGCATAGCGCCACCGCGCAACTCTGCGCGCTGCGCGGCCGCAAATACGTGGTGGTCGATACCAGGGACGGGTCGGGCCTGTTCCGGATCACGACGGATGTCGGCATCGAAGTGCCGCTGCCGTGGACCGCGTCCGGCCGGTTGCTGCTGGACCATATGAGCGCGGCGGATATCCGCGCGTTCGTTCCGAAGGAGGATTTTCGCCTTCCGGACGGCCGCGTGCTCGACGTTGATGATTTCGTCAAGGACGTCGCACGCGCGCGGCGCGACGGCAAATGCGTGACAACGGCGCTGTCCGATCGCTTCACGTCGTGTCTTGCAGCGCCGATCCGTGACAAAAAGGGTGTCGCGGTCGCGACGCTTTGCTTCGTCGTTCCCGCGGATTCGGTGAAGGAGCGCAGGACCGCGCTCCTCGACGATTTGGTCGCCACCGCAACCGAACTCTCGGATCGCTCCTGAACTGAGCCAAGCCGACCCGAAACGCTGCAACCGATGTTCCCGCATCGGTCGTCGCGCCGTCTTCGCGCGCAGATGTTCGCGCAGCACGCAACGCACAACGCTCAATCAATGCACGTCGGGGCGAGCAGGACTAGAATGTCCGGGCTTGACATCACGCCGCTGTAATCTCTAACGTGTCGCTATAAGATAATATTGTCCACTATAAGAGACAATATGATTGCAGGCACAGCGAGGTCCTCTCCGTCTCATGCCGGGGCGGGAGACGCGTCCCTGCGTTTTCAGGCGAGGATTCAACATGGCGAATGCAGCACAACAGGTACCCGGACGACGCTGGCTGATCGGTTGCCTGCTCGGCGTCGGAATTCTCATCAATTACATTGATCGTGTCGGTCTCTCTGCCGCGACGCCGGAGCTCACCAAGGAGCTCGGCCTCACCGCCACCGACATCGGGCTGCTCGGCAGCGCGTTCTTCTGGACCTATTCGCTGCTGCAAGTCCCCGGCGGCATGGTGCTCGATCGCTTCGGTGTCACCATGGTCGGCCGTGCCAGCACCTTCCTGTGGTCAGTGGCCGCCACCATCACCGCGCTCGCGAGCGGACTTTACGGAATCTTCGCCGCGCGTCTGCTGCTCGGCGTGGCGGAAGCACCGGCCTTTCCGGCAAGCCAAAAGGCGACCGGCCACTGGTTTCCGCTCGACGAACGCGCGCGTTCGACCGCGATCTTCGATTCCGCCGCCAAGTTCTCCAACGTGATCGGCGTGCCGCTGGTCGCCTATGTGATCTTTCTCTACGGCTGGCGCTGGGGCTTTGGCATCACCGCGCTGCTGAGCTTCCTGTATTTCGTCGCCTACTACCTCATCTATCGCAATCCGAGCGAGGATCCGAAGCTCTCCAAGGCGGAGCATGACTACATCATCGCAGGCGGCGGCACGCCGGAAGGCCCGGCGACAGCGGGGCAGAGCCGCATGCTCGGCTACCTCCTGCGCAACCGCAAGGTCTGGGGCCTGACCATCGGCTTCTCCGCCTATGGTTACACCTTCTATCTCTTCCTCACCTGGCTGCCGGGCTATCTCGCCCAGACCATGCATATGAACCTGATGTCGGCCGCGGGCTATTCGACCATTCCATGGATCTTCGCGACGTTGTCGGATCTCCTGATCGGCGGCTTCCTGGTGGATCATCTGATCGCGCGCGGCTACGACAGCACGCGGGTGCGCCAGTCCGTGATCATTGTCGGCATGCTGATGGGGCTCGCCGTCATCGGCGCCGCCTTCACCGTGAAGCCGGGTTGGGCTCTGCTGTGGCTGTCGATCGCAATCTCGGGGCTGTCAGCCGCCGCGCCGGTCGGGTCCTCGATCGTGTCGCTGATCGCGCCGAAGGGCGGCGCGGGAACCGTCGGCGGCATCCTGAATTTCACCAACAACATGATGGGCGTGCTCGCGCCGATCGTGACCGGGGTCGTGGTCGACTGGACACAATCCTTTGCCGGTGCCTTCATGATCGCTGGCGCGGTGCTGCTGATCGGCATCTTCTTCTATGTCGTGGTGCTCGGCCGGATCGAGTCGATTCCCGATTACGCCGAGGCCGCGCCACCAGACGCCGTGCCTGTTCACTGAGGAGAGGAGGGGCATATGCCCCAGAATTCCGAAAGCAAGGACACCCTCATCCGAAATGCGCGGCTGATCGACGGCACCGGCGCGCCGTGGTTCGAGGCCGACCTGCGCATCAGCGGCGGCCGCATCGCGGCGATCGGTGCCGCCTTGCCGGCTGAAGGGGCCGACATCGTCGACGCGCGCGGCTGCTACCTCGCGCCGGGCTTTATCGATGCCCACTGCCATGACGATTTGATCTGTCTGCGCGAGCCTGACAGGCCCGAGAAGGTGCTGCAAGGCGTGACCACGCTCGTGGTCGGCAATTGCTGCTTCTCGCTCTATCCTGCGACCGCGGCCTCCGCCGAGATGCTCCGGCTCCACTTCTCCGGGCTCGCGGGTGAAACGCAGGCCAGCGAAGTGTTCGGCAGTTTCGACGGCTATCGGCAGGCGCTGGAAGGGCCGGGCGTGGCGCTCAACCTCGTCTCGCTGGTCGGACATGCCGCTGTCAGGCTCGCCGTGCTCGGCTACGAGCGCCGCGCGGCGAGCGGAGAGGAGATCGCAGCGATGCAGGCGCTGCTGGCGCAGCAACTCGCCCAAGGCGCCGCCGGTCTGTCGCTCGGCCTCGTCTATCCGCCGAGTGCTTTCGCCGACAGTAACGAGCTCTGCGCGCTGGCAGAGACGGTCAAGGCGCACGGCAAGCTGCTCACCGCCCATATCCGCAGCTACGAAGCGGGCCTGCTGCAATCCATCGACGAGTTCATCGCGATCCTGCGCGCCTCGGGCGCGGCGGGGTTGCTGTCGCATCTGCAATCGGCGGGCAAGCCGAACTGGGGCGCCATCCCCAAGGCGCTCGACCGGCTCGAGGCCGCGCGCGCGGAGGGCATCGATATCTCCTTCGACATGTATCCGTATCCTGCCGGCAGCTCCTACATGCTGCAATTGCTGCCGCCGGCCGCGCTCGAAGGCGGCATCGATGCGTTGCGCGAACGGCTGCGTGATCCCGTCAAGCGCGAGGCGCTGCGCGTGCTGGTGGAGGAGGGCGATCCAGATCCGCATGCCGCCCAGTCCAAGATCGTGCTGATCGGGTGGCACAATGTGCGCATTTCCGGCACCGGCAATCCCGCGCTGAAGCCGCTCGAGGGCAAGTCCATGGTCGATGCCGCGCGCGAACTCGGCATCTCCGCGTTCGATCTCATGGTCCGCTGCATCGAGGAGGACCAGGGCCAGACCGGCATCATCATGTTCCAGCTCGACGAGGCCGATCTGCGCGCGGCCTTCACCCATCGCCTGCACATGGTCGGCTCCGACGGCATTCCGCGTCCGGGCACCAAGCCGCACCCGCGAGCCTACGGCAGTTTCCCGCGCGTCGCCGGCCGGCTGACGCGCGAGCAGGGCTGGTTCACGCTGGAAGATGCCGTGCGGCGGATGACCGCGATGCCCGCCCAGCGCTTCGGCCTGTCCGACCGCGGCATCCTTCGCCCCGGCATGATCGCGGATCTCACGCTGTTCGACGAAACCATCATGGACAAGGCGACGTTCGAGACGCCGACGGAAATGCCCGCAGGCATCCGTTCCGTGTTCGTCGCAGGCGAGGCCGTGGTGGCGGACGGACGCAGCACCTTCGCGCGGCCGGGCAAGGCCTTGATCGCGGGATGACGAGCCCGCAATCTTGGCCATCACACACAGGACGATTCGCAATGACGCTGAAACGATACGGCGCGGCCGGCGGCACCGGCACGGGCGGCCAGCACCTTCCTTTTTCCCGAGCGGTCGCGGCCGATGGCTGGCTCTACGTCTCCGGCCAGACGCCGATGGAAAACGGCGAGGTGATCGAGGGCGGCATCATCCCGCAATCGCACAAGGCGATCCGTAACATGCTCGCCATCCTGACGGAGGCCGGTTACGAGCCGAACGATGTCGTGCGTTGCGGCGTCTGGCTCGATGATCCCCGCGACTTTCAAAGCTTCAACAAGGTCTTCGCCGAATATTTCGGCGCCAATCCGCCGGCGCGGGCCTGCGTGGTGTCGAGCATGGTGGTCGACTGCAAGGTGGAAATCGACTGCGTCGCCTATCGCAAGTGAGCAGCCTCCTGCTGTGCCGGGGCCCGCTGGGCCCCGACGCACGCAAGTTGCGCAACTAGAAGCGCTGCGACATGCCGATATAGAAGCCGCGCCGCGGTCCGTATTGCGGGGCGAACACACCGATGCCGGAGCCGTCGCGGATCTGGTAGATCGTGTCGAACGCATTGACCACGTCGAACCGCACCGTCGTCGGCTTGTTCGGCCCGACGATGTTGAAGTCGTGCGACAGGCCGAAATTCACCTGCGTATAACCCGGCAGGTGATCGGTGTTGGCAAAGCCCGAGCGCAGGCCGCTGCCGTAGACCATCGACACGCTGTAGCGCGTGCCCTCCCAGAGATAGGAGGCGCCGGCCGACCCCGACAGCATCTGCGCGTGGTCGGTGTAGACGTAATGGCCGGAGATATAGGCAAGCTCGTCCGCGCCGAACAGATACTGGTTCGAGACCACATTGCTCGCGATCTGCTTGGCCCAGGCGACATTGGCATAGGCGCTGAAATTGCCGTTGCGATAGGTCGATTTCAGCTCGACGCCGACGTTCTCGGCGTGATCGTAGTTGAAGCCGCTCAGCACATAGGCCGCGCCGAACTGACCGTCATCGAGCAGGTCGCGCGCCTTCTTGTAATAGGCGTCGGCGCCGACCTCGAGACCGGGGATCGGATAGATCTTCTGCGTCACGCCGACGTCGAACACGTGCGACCGCTCCGGCAGCACCGGGCTGTTCTGCCCGACCTCCGGCGTTTGCGTGTTGGCCGGCGCGCCCGGCGGGGTCACCAGCGCGAGATTGACGGGTGCTGCGATCACCTGCGAGGGCGGCGTGAAGTTGCGCGCATAGCCGGCGTGGAACGTGGTGCCGTCGAAGGGCTTCCAGGTCAGGCTGACGCGCGGGCTGAGCTGGTTCGCATCGACATATTGAACCATCTGGTCGAAGCGCAGGCCGGCGTTCAGGGTCAGGTTGTTGGTGATTTTCCATTCGTCCTGGACGTAGGTCCCGATCAGCCAGCCGGTCTTGGCGCTGGAATCGAACACCGAGAACGGCGCGTCGATCGTGCCGGCCGAAGGATCGGCGGGATCGACCAGCGGCAGCACGGTGCTGCCGCTGTTGACCAGCGTCCGCTCCGCGCTCACCGACAGGCCGAAGCGCAGCGTGTGCGCATAGCCGATGCGCCATGCGGTGTCCTGCTGGATGCCGTTGACCACGCTCTGGCGATAGACGTCCGACGACACGCCGTTGAAGACGAGATCGCCGATCGGGTCAGGGTAGAAGTGCAGCAGGCTGGTGCGATTGAAGTAGGAGGTCTGCGTGTCGAACTCGCCGTTCGAGGTCTGGTAGGAGACGACGTTGAACTGGTTGAACTCGTTCTGATGCTCGTTCAGCCTGGACGAGTCGAAATTCGAGACGCCGAACGCCGTGTTGGCAGGCGCCTGACCGGGATTGTTCGGAATCTGGAACGTCGCATTCGACACGCCGCTCATGAAGGTGAGGCGGCTGGTCGGATCGATCATCGTCGACAGATAGAGAAAGCCCTTTTCCTGGTTGGTGCGGTCGTGAATCGCATTGACCGACGGCGTCGGGTTCTCGATGCCGAGATTGTTCTGGAGAAAACGTCCGGACAGGAAGTACTGGGTCTGTCCCACCGTCCCGCCATATTCGACGTTGGTCGAGATGGTGCCGTTGCTGCCGCCGTAGACGCCGACCACGCCGGAATTGTTGAAGGCGTCGGCCTTCGTCGTGATGTCGAGCACGCCGGCGGTCCGCTGGCCATATTGCGCCGGCAAGGCGCCGGTGAGCAGGCTGAGGCTGCCGACGATGCCGGTGTCGAGGATCTGCCCGAACGCGCCGACGCCGTCGGGAAGCATCACGCCGTTGATGCGATATTGCAGGTTGGCGTGCTCGTTGCGGATATGCAGGTCGCCGCTCGCCGCCGAATCCTGGGTGACGCCGGGAAATTGCAGCAGCACCTTGTCCAGCGAGGCGTTGCTACCCTGCGGCAGCGCCTCGATCGCCTGGCGCGTGAGCGTGTGGGTCGTGGCCCCGCCCGGCGGCAGAACGCTTTGGCGCGCGGCATCTAACCGGTCGCTCTGGCCTTCGACGGCGGCCGGCGCCTCGGTCTGGGGACGCGCCTGCGACGTCGAACGCCGCCTGTCGACGGCGACGCGAACCTTTGGGCGACGCTGTGCCTGCGTCCGCTTCGGTGCATCGACTTCGACGCTGGGCAGTGTCGTGACGGGGGCTGTCGTCTGGGCCACGGCATTGCCGGTGGGATAAAACAGCGTGAGTGCGGCAAGGCTCGAGCCCGCCAATATTGCTTTTGAAGACAGCATTGTCCTGATTTCCGATCGCGCGCCGTCGCGCTCGTTCAGAGCACTTGCAGGCGGCACGCGCCGTCGACACGCGACGGATCATCTTCGATAGCCTCGCGGAATCGGCGCAATGCGCGGCCGATGCCGAAGGCAGCTCAATCGATGGGGATCAGGAGGCAGGAGGGGCGCGCGGCTGGAACGCAGAGCCGGCCGATTCCAGATGGAGGAATTCGACATCGGTGGTGCGGTAGAGCAGTTCGACCGCGTGCGGCAAATGCAGCAGCGGCGGCGTCGCGAACACGACCGTGCCCGCCATCGCGACCAAAGCGCAGATCGCGCAATTGTCGTCGGCCGGCTGGTCGCGATCGGGATTGGTCGGCGATTGCTTCTGCACCGCCGCGCTGTCGGGCGACGCGATGCTCTTGGCAGTCCCCTTGGCGCTGTCCGCCAACTGCGATTGGGCGAGGGGCGCTGCCTGCGCGAACCAGTGGCTATGGCCGAACGTCAGCGCGAACTGCACCAGCATCGCGAACATTGCGAGCCGGGCGCCGTGCCTGATATTCGACCGAAACCACTTCATCTCAAAACGCCACCTCGCATCGCGAGGCGCCGACCGGGCGTCGCGATGTTATATTGTAACATCGCCCGATCGATCAGCGGATGTCAACCGGGAGAGGATCGGGCGCGCTCAGGCAGCCGATCCCATGTGTCGTTCGGGCAACTAGCGTCCCTCGCGCAACCAGGTCGCGGCAAACGCACCGAGCAGCAGCAAGAGCCCGATCAGGCCGGCGAAGATCGGCAGCACGCCGACGCCCTTGACCACGCTGGCGTCGCGCATCCGCACGCCCATCCAGCCGTCGCCGGAAAAGACGCTGGTCGAGCGGACCGGGACGATGCGCGGCAGTTCGACGCTCCCGCCGTCCGCGATCCGCACCGCGCTGCCGCCGGTCGCCTGCGTCAGCGGCTTCAGCGTGTCGGTGGTCGAGGTGACTTCCGAAAATTCCTTCGGATTGGTCGGGCCGACATTGATCAGCGCTTTCAGCGTGCCGTCGGTCGCCTGCCAAAGGCCGAGCTCGTTGGCCGGCAGGCTGGCGCGCCACTCGCCGGGGTCGCCGGGGCTGAGCGTCAAATCACGAGAGACGCCGGAGGGCGAGGTCACGCTCACCGGCTGTACGCTGTCAGCCATGGTCTGACGCACCACGACGAGATCCTTGCCATGCACCTGCAGGCGCAGCGCCTCTTCATCGAGGTCCGGCTGCTTCATCAGCCAGTGCGACATCCGCCTGAGCAGGTCGAGATGCGGCCCTCCGCCCTCATAGCCGCGCGCCCACAGCCAGATGTGGTCGGACAGCAGCAATGCGACACGGCCCTCGCCGAAGCGCGACAGGAACAGCAGCGGCTTGCCGTCCGCGCCCGTCATCACCGGCGGGTTGACCGAGTTGCGGGTGTCGACGGTGCGGAAGAACCGGCTCCAGTGCGGCGGCTCGAACGCCGAGCCTTCGAGTCCACGCGTCACGGGATGGCGTTTGCCGATGTCCGAGAGATGCGCATAGAACGGCTTCTCGGTGACGCCGACCGGCTCGGCCGGCAGCACCGTGTCGAGCGGCGTGCGCCAGATGCTGGTGTTGGAGGCATAATCGGGACCGGCCGAGACCAGCACCGCGCCGCCGCCGCGCACATAGCGCGCGATGTTGTCGAAATAGGCGATCGGCAGCACGCCCTGGCGGGCGTAGCGATCGAAGATGATCAGCTGGAATTCGTTGATGTGCTGCTGGAACAGCTCGCGGGTCGGAAACGCGATCAGCGACAATTCGTTGATCGGCGTGCCGTCCTGCTTCTCCGGCGGACGCAGAATGGTGAAATGCACGAGATCGACGCTGGCGTCGGACTTGAGCAGGTTACGCCAGGTGCGTTCGCCGGAGTGCGGCTCGCCCGAGACCAGGAGCACGCGCAGCTTGTCGCGCACGCCGTCGATGGCGACGACGGCGCGGTTGTTCACGGGCGTCAGCTCGCGCTCGAGCGGCGAGGCCTCGATCTCGACGATGTTCGGGCCGGCATGCTTGATCTCGACGTCGACGCTCGCGCTCTGGCCGCTGGAGAGCGTCCGCTCGTTGATGACCTCGCCGTCACGGCGGACCGTCACCTTGGCGCGCTCGCCGGAGACGCCCTGGTCGTCGAGCTTGTAGGTGATGGTCTGGTTCTGGCCGACGATGCCGAAGCGTGGCGCCGCCGTGATCGCGATGCGGCGATCGCGCTCGTCCTTCTGACCGGTGATCAGCGCCTGCACCGGCGCCTGGAAGCCGAGCGCGGCGGCGTTGGCCGGAATGTCGTGAACGCGGCCGTCGGTGATCAGGAACGCGCCGGCGACGCGGTCGACCGGCACGTCCGACAGCGCGGAGGCCAGCGCGCCGAACAGTTTCGTGCCGTCGGTCTCACCGTCGGCCTGTCCGGCATCGACGACGCGCACCTCCAGCCCCTTGATCTTCTTCAGGCTGTCGACCAGCGCCTCCTGCGCCTTCGCGGCCTCCTGGTTGCGCTTGCCGAAATTCTGGCTCGGGCTCTTGTCGACGATGACGGCGGCGACCGAGGTGAGGGGATCGCGGTCCTCGCGCGTGAAGGAAGGATTGGCGAGCGCCAGCAGGAACAGCGCCAGCGCAGCGACGCGCACGGCTGCACCGCGCGCCCGTGCAAGCAGCAGCACGATCGCGATGACCACGATCGCAGCGAGCGCGATCCACAGGACGATCGCGGGGACCAGCGGCGTAAAGGCGATGCCGTAGTTCATGGCGTCACTCTCTCGGCATCGTCATGCCCGGGCTTGTCCCGGGCATCCACGTTCTCCGTGCCTTGTGGCAAGGCGTGGATGGCCGGGACAAGCCCGGCCATGACGGCTTCATTCGCGCGGGCATCCAGCTTCAAGACCCGCATTATTGCCCCAGCCGTTCGATCAAAGCCGGTGCGTGCACCTGGTCGGCCTTGTAGTTGCCGGTCAGCGTGTACATCACGATGTTGACGCCGGCGCGGTAGGCGAATTCACGCTGGCGCGGCTCGCCCGGAGTCAGCGGCAGCATCGGCTGGCCGTCGGGGCGGAGCGCCCAGGCGCCCGCGAGGTCGTTGGAGGTGATGATGATCGGCGAGACGCCGTCGCCGCCGCGCGCGGGCCGCTGCGCGCTCTCGTCGTCGTCTTCGCGCGGCAGCGCCTCGACCCAGGTCTGGCCGGTGTTGAAGCGGCCGGGGAAGTCGCGCAGCAGGTAGAAGGTCTTGGTCAGCACGTGCTCGCGCGGCACCGGCTCGAGCTCGGGCACGTCGAGCGAGGACAGGATCTCGCGCAGGGTCTGCATGCCCGGCGTCTGCGATGCGCCGTTCTCGCCGGGCGGCGCTTCGACGGCGTCGCGGGTGTCGAAGATCACGGTGCCGCCCTGCTTCATATAGGCGTCGATCTTGTTGATGGCGTCCTGCGGCGGCTTCGGCGTGCCCGGCACGATCGGCCAGTAGATCAGCGGGAAGAAGGCGAGCTCGTCATGCGCGGGATCGACGCCGACAGGATCGCCGGCCTCGAGCGCGGTCCGCTGCGCCAGGAACAGGGTCAGACCGGTCAGGCCGGCCTTGACGATGGAATCGACGTCGGCATTGCCGGTGACGACATAGGCGAGGCGGGTCTGCGACGTCGACTTCATCGCGAATTCGTCCGATGCGCTGTCGGCGCGCGACGGCGTCGGCGAGAGAACCGCGACGCCTGCAAGGAAGAGCCCAAGCAGGATCATGGCGGGCGCAGCGCGGCGACGCAGCAGCGCGGCGAGACCGCCGCCGAGCAACGCGACGATGATGGCATCGACGAGGAACAGCGCGAGCGCGGTCGACAGCAGCCAGCCGCGCAGGTCCCGCGGCTCGGCATTGGTGTAGGTGGCGCGCCGGGCGTGCAGGGGCGCGGTGTTGAGAGCTGCGATGCGGTCGGCGCTGGCGAGCGTGTTCACGGCGAGCGGTCCTTCTGCCGGACCGTAGAAGCCGGGCGGATGGTCCGGCGTGGCGCGGTCACGATAATCAGCCGTCAGCGGCTTGGCGGTGGCCGGCGGCGGGCCAAAGGCACCGAAGCCGTCGAGCATGTGCAGCGGCGCGAGCGTCTCGGTGCTGGCTTCGCCGGCAACGCCGGCGCCGGGCTTGGCCGTGTAGCCGGACATGTCGACGACGCGCCTCAGCATCTCGACGAAGGTGCCGGACATCGGCAGATCCGACCAGCGCATGTCGGCGCTGACATGGAAAAGACTGACGATGCCCTTGCCGCGATGCTCGCCGGTCACGAGCGGCGTGCCGTCTTCGAGCGAGGCCCAGCTCTTGGTGGCGAGCACCGCATCGGGCTCGGCCAGCACCTGCCGGTTCACGGTGACGTCCTTGGGAACGGCGACGCCGGCAAACGGACCGTCGGCGGCGAAAGATGCGAGATGCTGCGGCTTCTCCCAGGTCAGGCTGCCGCCGAGCGTGCGGCCGCCCTTGCGCAGCTTCACCGGAACGAGATCGTCTTCAGCTTGCGCGAGCCGGGGGCCTGCGAAACGCACCAGCACGCCGCCCTGGTCGATCCAGGCGTTGAGCCGCTCGCGCAATTCGGGCGCGACGGTGCCGACATCGGCCAGGATGATCATCGGCAGCTTCTGGTCCAGGAATTGTGTGATGCCCTGCTGTGGCGAGCCCTTGTCGGCGAGCCGCACGTCGGCGAATGGCGCCAGCGCCCGCGTCAGGTAGAAGGTCGGTGCCAGCAGCGGCTGCGCGGTCTCGCTGCTTGCGCCTGAGACGATGCCGATGGCGCGTCGCCGCCAGCGCTTGTCGAGCAACTGCACCGCGCCGGCCGAACGCTCGCCTGATATCTCGAGCCGCGAGATGTCGTTGCGCAGTTCGACCGGCAGGTCGAACGCCGCTTCGACTTCCTTGTCCTGCGGTCCAAATGTGAAGCGCGCCTCGCCGATCGGCGAGGCCTTCTGGTCCAGCGCCCGCACGGTGCCGGCGAGAAGGCCGCCGTCGGTGCGCAGCACCTTCACCGTCATCTTCGCAGCCGCGTTTTCGGCCGCGACCAGCGCCAGCGGGGAGGAGGTGCCGCCTTCGAACACGGTCAAGCTGCGATCCCCTAAGGTCTTGCCGAGCCCAGCCACGAACTCTTCGCCGCGGCCGGTGTCGACACCGTCGGACAGCCAGGCGATCTCGCAGTCGCCGGTCGCCTTCAGGAAACGATTGATCGCGGTGAGGGTTTCAACGCGTTCGATCGAATAGGGCTTTGGCACGATCTGCCGCAGCGCAACCCGCGCGGCGCCCGCCGGCATCAGCGTGATGTCGCGGTTCGGCTCGGACAGCGGCACCAGCGCGATCGCGCGGCGGTCGTTGTCGGCGTTGGCAATCAGCTCGTCGGCGGCCCTGATCCTGGTGTCCCAGTTCGACGCGGCGCTCCAGCCGTCGTCGAACATGATCATCAGCGGCGCCTTGCTGCCGGCAAGCCCGGTTTGCGGATTCCAGATCGGGCCGGCGGCGGCGAAGATCACCAGCGCTGCGGCGAGCAGCCGCAGTGCCGTCAGCCACCACGGCGTCCGCGCAGGCGTCTCTTCGCGGGGCGCGATGTCGAACAGCAGGCGGGTCGGCGGAAACTCGATGCGGCGCGGCCGCGGCGGCATGACCCGCAAAAGCCACCACAGCGCCGGCAGGCTGATGAGGCCGATCAGGAGCAGCGGTTCGGTGAATGCGAGCGGCAATCCCATCATGCGGCCGGCCCCGCCTTGATCGAGGAGGTCCGGGCGCCCGACTTGCTCACCTGCATGCCGGCATGGAGGAACAGCAGCAGTTCAGCCGCCGAGCGGTCGGTCGCATGCGTCGTGAACAGCCAGTCGAGCTTGTTGGTTTCGGCGCGGATCTGGTCGCGGTGCAGTGCAAGACGCGCGGTGTAATCCTGTGCCCAGCTCTCGGCGCGGCCGGCGGTGATTACGCCAAAGCCCTCGGGCTCGACGAACTCGACGCGGCCCGAATAGGGGAAGCTCTCTTCGGCGGGATCGACGACCTGCACCAGCGTGCCATGCGCGCCGGAGCCGGAGAGCCCCGCGAGCGTGCTCCTGATTTCCGCGATCGGGGACCAGAAATCCGACAGCACGATGGTTTCGGCCAGCGCCGCAGGAACGAAGGACGGCGGCAGGCTCAGCCTGATGGCATCGTCATGCAGCATCGCCTGCGCCATCTTGTCGATGACGCTGCGGCTCGCGGTCGGTGCCATCAATCCGGGAATGCCGACGCGCTCGCCGCCCGCGACCAGCAGTTCGGCCAGCGCAAAAGCGACGATCAGCGTACGCTCCAGCTTGGACTCGCGCGCGGTCTTCGAGGCGAACGCCATCGACGGCGAACGATCGGGCCAGATCCAGACCGTATGCGAAGCTTCCCACTCGAGCTCGCGGACATAGAGATGGTCGTCGCGCGCCGAGCGGCGCCAGTCGACATTCTGCGAGGGCTCGCCCGACACGAAGCGACGGTATTGCCAGAAATTTTCGCCGGAGCCGGCACGGCGCCGGCCGTGCAGGCCGTGGATGACGTTGGCGGCGATGCGGCGGGCTTCGAGCACCAGGCGCGGTAGCGAAGCGGCGAGCGTACGGCTTTCGCCATCGGCACGTCGGATCGCGATGATCTCCTTCGCTGTGTGCCCGTTGTCTGCCGCCATCAACCGATCCGCGTCTTCAATTGCTTGATCACGTCCGAAATCGTGCGGCCTTCGGCACGTGCCTGGAACGTCAATGCCATGCGGTGCTTCAGCACGGGCTCGGCGAGGTCGAGCACGTCGTCGATCGAGGGCGCGAGGCGTCCGTCGATCAGCGCGCGCGCGCGCACTGCCAGCATCAGGGATTGGCTGGCGCGCGGGCCGGGGCCCCAGGCGATGAACTTGCCGGCCTCGCCGCTGTCGGCGCCCGGACGGGCCGAGCGCACCAGCGACAAAATGGCTTCAACCACGGAATCGCCGACCGGCAGTCGGCGGACCAGCCGTTGTGCGCTGATCAGCGCATCCGCGCTCATCGAGCCCTTCGCCAGCGTCTCTTCGGCGCCGGTGGTCTCGAACAGGATGCGGCGCTCGGCGTCGCGATCGGGATAGTCGACGTCGATCTCCATCAGGAAGCGGTCGAGCTGGGCTTCGGGCAGCGGATAGGTGCCTTCCTGCTCCAGCGGGTTTTGCGTCGCGAGCACGTGGAATGGTTTCGGCAGATCGTGGCGCGCGCCGGCGACGGTGATGTGCTGCTCCTGCATCGCCTGCAACAATGCCGATTGCGTGCGCGGGCTGGCGCGGTTGATCTCGTCGGCCATCAACAGCTGTGCGAACACCGGACCCGAGATGAAACGGAAGGAGCGCTTTCCCGCGGTGCTCTCATCCAGCACTTCGGCGCCGAGAATATCTGACGGCATCAAATCGGGTGTGAACTGGATGCGCTTGGCATCGAGACCGAGCGTGACACCGAGCGTCTCGACCAGCTTGGTCTTGGCAAGGCCGGGCACGCCGATCAGCAGCGCATGGCCGCCGGAGAGGATGGTGACCAGCGAATTCTCGACCACACGATCCTGGCCGAAGATCACGGAGCCGATCGCATCCTTCGCCGCGCGAATCTGCTCGGACACCTGCTCGGCCGAACGGACGATGCCGTCTTCGAGTTTCTCGACACTTTCCGCCATCCGTTAGCTCCTTAAGCCTGCCACGCGGCCTTCTTGCGTCGGTGAATTTATCGCATCAAATTGCGTCATGGGCCCTATGCTAGACTTGCAGGAACGCCATGTATTCGTTGAATTAACCTATCCCCACCTTATCGGCTTCGGGTTATGTACGGCATCACGAAGTGGAGACCTCCACACCGGACTTATCCGGGGTGGAACCGTACAGTTACGTACAACGTAGACCTGCACCAATCGTGCCAAAGACAGAGTCAGGGCAAACCATGGCGAACCAAGGGCAGAGCACACACGGTCTCGAGGGACTGACTGCCGCCGCCAACAACGCTGCCAGGGCCGAAGGCGCCAAAAAGGGCCTGCCTCCGGTGCATCTGTGGAATCCGCCGTTCTGCGGCGATCTCGACATCCGAATCGCCTCTGATGGTACTTGGTTCTACATGGGCACACCAATCGGCCGTCACGCGCTGGTCCGCCTGTTCTCGACCATTCTCAAGCGCGAGGGCGACAAGCATTTCCTCGTCACGCCCGTGGAGAAGGTCGGTATCCGCGTCGATGATGCGCCGTTCATGGCGGTCGAGATGCTGAAGCACGGCGAGGGCAACCAGCGCGTGTTGAGCTTCCGCACCAACGTCGACGATTGGGTCACCTGCGACGCCGCGCACCGGCTGCGTTTCGAGCAGGCCAGGGACGGCGGGCTGACGCCGTACCTGCATGTCCGCGCCGACCTCTGGGCCAAGGTCACCCGCGCGCTCTATTACGATCTGGTTGACATGGGTGAGGAGCGGATGGTCGATGGCCAGCCGATGTTTGGCGTCGAGTCGGCCGGCGAGTTCTTCGCCATGGCCGACGCGGAGCAGGTGAGGGCCGCGCTTTGAACAAGCCTATCCCGAGGAGCGAGTCGAAGAGTGAGCCCGTCGCGTTCCGCGCGGCGGATTTCTTCGCCCGCTCAAAGGCCAGGCTCGGCTTCGACGTTCCGCCCGGGCTGTTCGATCCCAACATCATCCCGGCCTCCGGCGATCCCGGCACCGACAAGATGCTCGAGATCGTCGCGCGCGAGCAGCCGGTGCGTCCCGCAGCGGTCCTGATCGCGGTGGTCGACCATCCCGAGCCGACGATCCTGCTGACGCAGCGCTCGGCCAATCTCAACGATCATGCCGGCCAGATCGCATTTCCCGGCGGCAAGATCGACGCGACCGATTCCTCGCCGCTCGCCGCCGCGTTGCGCGAGGCCGAGGAGGAGGTCGGGCTATCCAGGGATTTCGTCGAGCCGATCGGCTATCTCGATCTCTATGGCACCGCGTTCGGCTTCCGCATCCTGCCGACCGTAGCGAGGGTCCGCCCGGGCTTTCAGCTCACCATCAACCATTCCGAGGTTGATGACGCGTTCGAAGTGCCGCTATCCTTCCTGATGGATCCGGCCAACCACCAGGTGCATAGCAAGGAATTCCGCGGCATGGAGCGGTTCTATTACGCGATGCCGTTTGCGGAGCGCTACATCTGGGGCGCGACGGCCGGAATGCTGCGAGTGCTGTATGAGCGGATCTATTCGTCATGATCCGGCCGATTCTGACCGAGATCGGAATCTTCCTCATACCCTTTGCCGTCTATGCGCTGTTCCTGGCCGCCACGCGGTCCGGCCTGTTCGTGCAATCGTCATGGCGGATCACCGTCGTCGCGCGGCTGGCCCTGGCGGCGCTGGTGCTGGTGATCGCGGGATTGATCGGGTTCGCGCATTTCTCCGGCGCCGCGCCGAACTCGACCTACATTCCCGCCCATGTCGTGAACGGCAAGCTTGTGCCGGGCTCGGAAAAATAGGGGCCGGACGATGAGCGCGGAGCCAATTCTCGCCGGTGCGCCCTGGCTGACCGCAGGCGGGACGGCGCGCGTCCTGCAATTGCTCAACGCCGACGGCGAGGAGGCGCGCGTGGTCGGCGGCACCGTCCGCAACGCGCTGCTCGGCCTGCCGCCTGGCGACACCGACATCGCGACCACGGCGTTGCCGGAAGACGTGGTGCGGCGTGCGAAAAGCGCCGGCATCAAGAGCGTGCCGACCGGCATCGAGCACGGCACCATCACGCTGGTCATCGACGGCACACCATACGAAGTCACGACCCTGCGCGAGGACACCGAGACTTTCGGCCGCAAGGCCAAGGTCGCCTTCGGCCGTGATTGGGTGAAGGACGCCGAGCGGCGCGACTTCACCATGAACGGGCTGTCGGTCGACGCGAACGGCGTCGTCTACGATTATGTCGGCGGGATTGCGGATGCGCGGGCGAGGCGCGTGCGCTTCATCGGCGCGCCCGACCAGCGTATCGCCGAGGATTACCTGCGCATCCTGCGCTTCTTTCGCATCCATGCCGCCTTCGGCGTCGGCGAGCCCGATTCCGATGGCACTCTTGCCTGCATCCGCGGACGTGCCGGCCTTGCCACCCTCTCGGCCGAGCGGGTGCG
Source organism: Bradyrhizobium manausense (assembly GCF_018131105.1). NCBI lineage: Bacteria > Pseudomonadati > Pseudomonadota > Alphaproteobacteria > Hyphomicrobiales > Nitrobacteraceae > Bradyrhizobium > Bradyrhizobium manausense. Next base: position 97,757 of record NZ_JAFCJI010000001.1, read on the forward strand.
CATGGAGATGTTGAAATTGCTGGTGGCATCAGGCGCATCCGCAGCCGCGCTTGCCATGGCCGATGCCGGTTTGCTGCAAGCGCTGATCGGCGGCGTCGCCTATACCGGGCCGCTCTCGGCGATGATCGCGGTCGAGCGCACGCTCGGCCTGCCCGCAAGCAGCACGCGCCGTCTCGCGGCGCTGACGGTCGCCGTCACCGAAGACGCCAAACGTGTCGCGACGCGTTTGAGGCTGTCCAACGCGGAAGCCAAGGCGCTGGATTCGATGGGCCATCGCTGGTGGCGCCAGCCCGCCAGGGACGAGGCCAGTGCGCGGCGGCTGGTGTATCGGCTGGGGGCCGAGCGCTTTCACGATCGCGTGTTGCTGGCCTGGGCGCGCAGCGGCGCCGACGCTGCCTCGTCGCGCTGGCGCGCGCTCGCCGAGCTGCCGCAGCGCTGGACCGCGCCGAAATTTCCGCTGAAGGCCGCCGACTTCATCGCGCGCGGCCTGGCGGAAGGGCCTGCGCTCGGACATGTGTTGACACTCGCCGAGGACGCTTGGCTTGCGGCGGATTTTCCCCTAGACGAGGCCGCGCTCGCTGCCATCGCCGATCAAGCTGCGGCACGCATCAGCCGCGATGAGAGAACGTGACGATCGTCTCAGGCTTCGCCGACATCTCGATTTTCCAGCTGCTGCTGGTCGCAATGATGGCGTTGTTTGCTTCGATCATCGGTGGTCTCGCCGGCTACGGCACCGGCGCCTTGATGCCGCTGGTGCTGGTGCCCCTGGTCGGCGCCGAGCCGGTGGTGCCGATCATCGCGATCTCCGCGCTCTTCACCAATTCCAGCCGCGCCATTGCCTATCTCCGCTATGCTGATCGCCGTCGTGCGCTGATCGTGCTCGCCTGCGCGGCGGTGACCACCGCGCTCGGCGCCTACGGTTACACGCGTCTCACCAATGCCGGCGCGGCACTCGTGATCGGCACCATGCTGATCCTGAGCGTGCCGCTGCGGCGCGTGCTTCGGCGCCGCCAGGTCAGGATCGGCGACACCGGCCTCGCGGCGGGCTCTGTCGGCTACGGCGTTCTCGTCGGCGGCACGTCGGGCTCGGGCGTGATCCTGCTTTCGCTGCTGATGGCCGCGGGCCTCGAAGGCGCCGCCGTGATCGCGACCGATGCGATGATCTCGCTCGGCACCGGCCTCATCAAGATCTCGGTGTTCGGTCTCGCCGGCGCCGTCACCGCACAGGTCCTCGCCCTGGCGCTCCTGATCGGCGGCATCGCCATCCCCGGCGCGTTCCTGGCAAAAGCCTTCGTCGAGCGGATGCCGGTGCACATCCACACCGCCATCCTCGATGTTGCCGTGATCACCGGCGGGCTGGTGATGATCTCGGCGGCGGCGAGGCAGCTTGTTGCCTAGATGATGCCGAACCAATGGCATGGGCGCCTGAGTCCAGAGCACCTTGAGTTCTCGTAGCGCCATCCCTGCGAGGAGCTTATAGGAAATCCCTCTTCTCTCGTTCTCTCGTTCGCTACTGGCCGATCCATGTCTAAGATCCTCGACAATCGCCGCCTTCGCTTCATTCGGGTCGTTTCGGTCCGGTGGCGGAGACGTATGACCTTTCTGCTCGGCGGCATCGCGGTGGGCGCCTCGGCCGTGGCGCTGGCCAAGCTCGCGGATTGGGCGCAACTGGCGTTCGCATTCCTGCTTTCGGAATCGCGATATGCTGCACTTTTGGTGACGCCCCTCGGGTTTACCTTGTCGGTCTATCTGACCAGCCGCTTCTTTCCGAATTCGCAAGGAAGCGGCATCCCGCAAGCGATCGCCGCACGTCAGCTCACCGGCCACGCGGCCCGTCAGAGGCTTGTCTCGATCCGCATCGCCGTCGGAAAGGTGTTGCTCACGCTGCTCGGGCTGCTTTGCGGTGCTTCGGCAGGTCGGGAGGGGCCGACCGTGCAGGTCGGAGCTTCAGTCATGTTCGCGCTCGGGCGAATGTCGCCACGCCATCAGCCCGGCCTGATCCTGGCTGGAGCTGCCGCGGGCGTCGCCGCCGCGTTCAACACGCCACTGGCAGGCATCGTGTTCGGTATCGAGGAGATGAGCAGAGCCTATGAGACCAGGACAAGCAGCCTGGTCATCGGCGCCGTGATAGCGGCAGGCCTGACATCCCTGGCTCTGGTCGGAAACTACGACTATTTCGGCAGCAGTTCGACGATGCTGCGGAACGGCACTGACTGGCTTGCGATTCCGTTGTGCGGCATCGCCGGCGGATTGGCCGGTGGCGCGTTCAGCAGGCTTCTCATCGAGGTCGCGCGCGGGCTGCCCGGTCGGCTGGGACCATTGACCAAGCAATTTCCTCTGGCATTTGCCGCGATATGCGGCCTTGGTGTTGCGCTTTGCGGCCTCGCATCCGGCGATATGATCTACGGCACCGGATATGCGCAAGTGAAGTCGGCGCTGGAGACCGACATTCCACTTCACTGGGATTTTGGCCTGCTGAAGCTCGCCGCGACCGCGCTCTCCGCGATCAGCGGCATTCCAGGCGGGATTTTCTCGCCATCGCTCGCCGTTGGCGCCGGCATCGGTGCCAACATTGCGCATCTGTTTTCGGGCGCTCCGCTCGGCGCGTTCATGCTTCTTGGGATGGTTTCCTATTTCGCCGGCGTCGTGCAGGCTCCCATCACGGCCTTCGTCATCGTGACCGAGATGACCAACAACCACGCCATGGTTGTGCCCTTGATGGCCTCCGCGCTGATCGCCCAGGCAACATCGCGCCTCCTGTGTCCCGAAGGAATCTACCACGCGCTGGCCAAGGGCTTCCTGCGTGCAAGCACGGCAGAAGCGTCTGGGCCGCGAGCGCCTGACGGCGCAGCCGCGCGATGACTTGCGGCAGCGACGCCGACATTGACCCCAACCCGCCGCGCCGATGAACCAATGGCCTTGCTGCCCCGACCAAGAGGACGGGATCGGCGCCCACGGGGATAGCGCATCGGCTGTCTCCTCCCGCGCATTGCGGAGACCACACAGGATGCGAATGCGTTCGTCCGCATACCGGCTGTTTCCATGGCTGACCGTGGCGGCTCTCGCAGGGGCGCCTACGATCGCTGTCGCCGACGATCTGGAGGCCTGCGCAAGGCAATCAGGCGACTCCGCCATCGTGGCGTGTTCGCGCGCCCTTGCGTCGGGCGAGTTCAGGGGCGAGGTGCTTGCGCAGATCTACCTGAACCGCGGCGTTGAATACAAACACAAGGGCGATTTCGATCGCGCCATCGCTGACGACAGCGAGGCGATCAAGCTCGACCCCAGGCGCGTCGCGGCCTACTTCAACCGCGGCAACGCCTGGCAGGCCAAGGGTGATCTCGATCGCGCCGCCGCCGACTACAGCGAGGCTATCAGGCTCGACCCTGGCTACGCCAAGGCCTACAGCAATCGCGGCGTGATCTGGTCGGTGAAGGGAGCGCCCGACCGCGCCATCGCCGACTACAATGAGGCCATCAGGCTCGATCCGAACTACGTCATGGCCTACAGCAACCGCGGCAATGCCTGGATCACCAAGGGCGACCGCGATCGCGCCATCGGCGATTACGATGCCGCGCTCCGCCTCGATCCGAAATATGTCGAGGCCTACGACAATCGCGGCGACGCCTTCCTTGCCAAGGGCGACCTCGACAGCGCCATCGCGGACTACAATGAAGCGATCCGGCTCAATCCGAAATTTGCCAAATCCTATTACAACCGCGGCGTGGCGCGGGAGAAGAAGGGCAGTCTGCAAGACGCGTTGCCCGACTTCGAAGCGTATGGGCAACTCGTTCCGTCTGATCCCGACGGCCCGAAATCCGTCGCGCGCGTCAAGGCGGAAATGAGTGCGATGACGGGGCGGCGCTGAGCGCTTGACAGCAAGCTGCGCCTCGATCGCTGGATGGCAATCGAGCGTTGAGCCGGACCGCACGGCTCGAAACCTTCAAGCCATGCGATCCCTTGTCTCTGATTCAGCCGGCGGGCGGCGTGGACTAGTGGCGGGCCGATTGCTTGATTTCGGCGACTCGCCTTTCGCCGGGCAAGTTGCCTCCGGCCTGCAGGCTGCTGCAGATCCACCTGGACTCCTTGGGCGTCGCACCGAGCAAGGTCTTGGTTTCGATGCACTGCGCGTAGGTGTTGTAGCTGAGCGTGTCCCGGCAGGTTGACGAGAAGTTTCCGATATAGATTTCCGTACTATGACTGCATCCGACCCAGGGGGCGTTGCCGACCCTGTAACTCGTTTCGCAGCCCCCGTTGCAACTGCTGGCAGATTTCTCCAGCCTGGCAATTTTCCCCAGGACTGTGTTCGGCCCGAATACCGGATTTTGAGCGGTCGGCGAGCCTGATGTCCGGTGGTGGGATGTTGCGATCGTTGGCCCCTGCCGCGGCACGACCGCCGGTCTTGCCTTCGGCGCCTCGACCGAGACGGCGGGCAGCGAGGAGCTTGGTGTGGGTTGCGACAGTGCCGTGCCTGACGTGCTGCACAGCAAAACAGCTGACAAGGTAACGATGAGTGACGGCACGGCGAAGTCTGACGACATTCTCATGAGGTGCCTCCCAAAATGGACGGAAATATTATCCCAACAGCCAAGGGTTGTATCATAAGGCTCCGATGCCGGCAATTTGGATGGCGCAGGACTGTCCGACGATTCGTTGTCATCATCGCCGGGACGGGAGCGCTCGATTGCCGCCGTCACGGATGACAGGTCCGGGCGAGGCGTCGTCCGACGTCGAAGCGCATGCGCAGCCCGACCTGTGTGACCTGCAACACGGTCATCCGAACCATCTTTGCGGCAGGCCTATGCCATGCTTGAATAGGTCGATCCGTATCGAAAGGGGAACGCGGAAATTCCTTTCAGCAGTCTTTTTGAATCAGGGATGTTCAGCAGGATGGCGAATACATTCGACCTCGACGCGTATCTCGGCCGTATCGGCTATGCTGGCCCGCGCACGCCGACCTACGAAACCCTGGCGGGCATCGTCGCCGGCCACGTCGCGACCATCCCCTTTGAAATCTTCGACGTCCTGCTCGGCCGTCCCATCAGGCTGGATCCCGAAGGACTTCACGCCAAGCTCATCAATGCCCGGCGCGGCGGACATTGCGTCGAACATGCAACGCTCATGTACAACGCCCTGCACGCGATCGGCTTCAGCCCCGTCAGGCACTCATCCCGCGTCGTCTTCTTCAAGCCGCGTCATGAGAGCGTGCGGGAGCACATGTTTCTCTCGGTCACGGTTGATGGCGCCGCCTACGTCGTCGATCCCGGCTTCGGTCCCTTTGCCTGTCCTCACCCGATACCCCTCGACGGCACTCCCGTGCCGGCCGGCGCCCCGACCCACAGGCTTGCCCACGAAGGTACCGATTGGATTCTCTGCCTGATGCGTAACGGCGGAGAGACGCGAGGATGGATATCCAAGATGGAAGAGGAGTATCCGGTCGATTTCGAGATGATGCACTACTATCTCGTCAGTCACCCGAATTCCTTCTACACCCACAACCTCGTTGCCAGCGCCATCACGAAGGAAGGCCGCATCAACATCACGAACCAGGACGTCAACTTCATTCGTGATGGTGCCGCTCAACCTGTTCAACTACCCGACCGGAAAGCGTTGCGCCGGCTGGTCGCACAGCATTTCGGGTTCGACCTCCCGGAACTCGAAACGATGAAAGTCGATGGCGTGCCAGGCTGGCAATAGCCGCTTGCACCGCGCGCGCCGTAGACGCGTCGCCCATGCATTTGCCTTGGTTGCTAGAAGGCGGTGGGCACAATATCGTCGATCGTCCAACACGAATCTCTTCAGGAGCCATCATGATGAATGCCGTCTCGGCGCCCGGGATCAATCGCCCTCCCGGCAAGGTCGACATCCCATCGGCCTGGCGAGGCGCCGAGATGAAGGCCAATCCTGACCGGTGGTTGACATCGCTTTCTGCCGGCGAGATCGCGGAACTCGAGAATGCGGCTGAAGCCTATCTTGGTCGGAGCAAGAAGATCGCCGAGATCACGAAGGAGAGCTTTCCGCTGCCGCATTTCGGCGCTCACCTGGCAGAACTCAGGACGACGCTGCTGGCCGGCCTGGGCTTCGAAGTGATCCGCGGCCTTCCGGTGGCGAACTACAGCCAGGAGTTTGCCGCCACGATATTTTGCGGCGTGGGCGCGCATCTCGGATCGGCGCGGTCGCAGAATGCAGCGGGTCACATTCTCGGTCACGTCCGCGACGTCGGCGCCGATGCGAAGGATCCGAACGTCAGGATTTATCAGACCTCGGAACGACAGACATTCCACACGGATTCGTCGGACGTGGTTGGATTGCTATGCATTCGCGAGGCGATGGAGGGAGGGGATTCCCTTCTCGTCAGCACGTCGACCATCTACAACGAGATGTTCGACAGGCGTCCCGACCTTGCCGCCCTGTTGTTCGACTCCATCGCGACCGACCGCCGCGGCGAAGTGCCGGAGAACGAAAAGCCATATCTCGAAATCCCGGTGCTGAACTGGCACGCGGGATTCCTGACCGGGTTCTATCAGCGTCAGTATATCGATAGCGCGCAGCGCTTTCCCGACGCGCTCAGACTGACACCGGCCCACGTCGAGGCGCTCGATCTGTTCGATACGCTAGCAAACGATCCCGCGCTGCATTTCGGCATGCGGCTGCAGCCGGGGGACATGCAGTTCGTCTACAATCATGCTCTGTTGCACGACCGGACCGGATTCCGCGATTGGCCGAATGCAAACCAGAAGCGTCATTTGCTGCGGCTTTGGCTCAGCATGGAAGGTGACCGGCCGCTGCCCGATTGCTTCAGGCAGCGCTATGGCTCGATCGAGATCGGCAACCGGGGCGGCATCATTGTCAAAGGGACCAGCCTGAACGTTCCGCTGGATTGACTGTCGTCGTGTTGCTTGCCAGTGCATCGATCGGCTGATGCGAGGAAAAATCCCGTGATCGTCGAACCAATGTTCCCTTCGGAAACTCGCTGACCAAATTGTTCAAGGCTGCACTACTGAAACGGTTGGAACGGGATCGGCAGCGATTCATTGGTTTCGATCCAACGACAGGAGAAGCCTATGACGATTGCAAAGACTCTGGGATTCGTCGCGATTGTGATTGCGGCAGTCGGAACATCCAGTGCGAGTTTCGCGGGGCCCGGACCCTGCACGCCCGGTGGCATGGCGGTTGGTGCGGCAGGCCCGGCCATGAGCGGCGGCCAGCGCATGGCAGGCGTCGGTAACTGCAGTTACGGCAGGTGGGGGAACAGCTACGGCTACTATCGTGGGCCGGTCGACAGCTCGTACGGCTATTACGACCGCGGTTACGGCTATGGGTATGAGCAACCCCGCGTCAGCGTCGACGTTGATGCGGACAACTGGTAGCGAAACAACGCGTGTAACGATCAAGGACCGCCGGCTGGCGGTCCTTGTCTTTTGAGGGGACGTTCGGCAGCCCCGAACTTCACATTCGCTTGCGCCGTTCGCGCGGACGCGAGTGGCGTCCTTCCCGCACTGTCGTCGTAACGGAAGCCTTTATGGGCCGTGCAGACTGTTGAGAAATCGCTCCTTCTCGCCGGGTGCATAACCCTGACAAGCGCCGTAATACGCTTCATGGTCACAGGATGACGTAGAGCGGAATTGCGCCGGCGGCTCAGATGGCGCGTAGGCAAAGCTCGAAGCAGAACCTGGTGCGCCCTGATGGGAGGGAACGGCAGCGTGCCGGTGGGTGTGGTGCGCCGGGGCCGCGTTCGCGGCGCCGCTCAGGGCAATCAAAAGGCTCAAAGCCAAAACAGAACGCATCGTTTTTCTCCCCGGATGCCGTGGTCTCCTTTAGTTAGCGCTCGACCGCAAACTCCCAACAGGTACCAGCGTCACGACTGGTCACATCCCCGGCATTACGTGAGCGCATCGAGCGAGCAATCGTGCGATTTGGCAAATGCTGCCTGGCTCCAGAAAGGGGCCGGTCCCCGAAGTGCTACTGAACCATAAAGCGAGAGTGGTAAGGCAAGCTGGCCGCGCCAACCGCCTTGGGTGCGGTCGAGTTGGGGCCGAGCAGAAACGCGATATCCGGCAACTCCCTGTGAAGCCTCTCGCACAAATCGTGTGCAAGCACAGCCGGCGCATAGCTGGACAAAACGACAGACTTGAAATTCACAAAGCTCAGAAGCGCGTGCGCCGAGTCTAAAATCTGGCGGCAGCAGGCGTCCTGCCACCGTTGATAGAACTCGCCGGCTGCGTCGGGGAGCTTCGCCGATCCGATATCGGACAGAGCGAGGCCATGCTTGTCCAGTCCCTGGAGCAGCGCCAGCAGCCCGACGTCGTGGCTGAGGTCGGATCTGCCGCTGTGGATCTGGTAGTTCAGGACCAAGCGGCTGTGCAGCCGCGACCCGAGATAAAAGAACAGGAAATCGGACAGCGACCGCGCCACGCCGAACAGGCTTTCGCCGCCGGCGGCGGCGGTGATCTCGTTCTGGATGTAGACGGACAGGCCGAGCTTGCGTTCGATGTTGGCCTGCACCTCCGCGAGATCGCGTCCCAACAGCTTCCTGATCTGACCGCTTGTGTTCGCGTCGTCGGGCACCGCCAGACCGATACCGGCAACCCGGGTTCGGCTGGCTGGAGGCAGCGCCAGCAATCCCTCCTCGATCTTTGCCGCGATTGCCACCGGCGAGTCCTGCAAGGTCGAATAGGGATGTGCCGCGTGATAGCGAACTTTTCCGACGAAATCGATCAGCGCGACGTCTGCGGCGTCGTTGCCAAAGCTCACCCCGACCGAGAAAGCGCCTTCCGGATTGAGCGAGAGCGGGATGGTCGGCGGTCCCACGCGTCCGCGCTGGGCTTCGCCCTTGGAAACCAGGGCCTCCTGTTCGAGCGAACGCACTATGACGGAGACGGTCTGTGCCGAGAGCCCGGTCTTCTCGCCGATTTCGAGGCGGGAAATGCCCGAGCTCTGCAGCAGCAGCGACAGCACCAGGCGCTCGTTATAGCTCCGCACCGTAGGCGCGTTGAGGCCGCTGGCGCGATCCGCGATCCGCAGCGGGTTCGGGGGCGCAAATCGCATGTCAGGCAAGGGAGGTGCTCCTCATATCGGCAGGCCGTCGCGCGGGACCGGTGTCAGCTCTTGCGCTCTTGTGTCGGCCAGCCGATTGCCTCGATCTCCTGCGCGAGCGCGGCGCCCAGCGCCCGGTGTGATTCCGCATTCAGATGAAATCCGTCGGCCGCGTCGCAACTGCAGACGGAGCCTGCGTTGAAGAAGTGCACGCCGAGCGAGTCGGCCATGATTTCGAATTCGAGCGCCAGTTGCCGCGATTTCTCCGGCGCGCCGGCGAAGATCGATTTCCATTCCTTGACGTCGTCAAGAATGGGAGGAGGGGCGACGATCATGATCTCGGGTACCCGGCCGTCGGGGCCCGGTGCCAGTTCGCGCAGATCGTAGATCAGGCAGCCGATGCCCATCGCCACTTCCGAGGCCGGCTTGTTGAAGCGGATCTTGAGGTCGTTGGTTCCGAGCATGATGATGACGAGATCGAGCACGGTATGACTCTGCGCGCAGGGGCGCAGGTAGGTCCGCCCGTTCTTGTGCGCGCCTTCGATCGGATCGTCGTGCACCGTCGTCCGTCCGCTCAGGCCTTCCTCGATGACATACCAGGACGGTCCGAGCTCGGATTGGAGCACGCCCGGCCAGCGGGTATTCCGGTCGTAACGCTCCAGGGGACCACGGCCCGGAATCTGGCCGTGCGTGTTGGAGTCTCCGAAACATAGAACGGAGCGCATCGGCATCGCTCTGAATCCTCATGCTTTTTAGCTGCCGCATCTTTGGTCGGGCCTCGCGCCGGTCGCAAGGCCTAATTGATCATTCAAGATGAATAATTATTGACAGCTTGCTTTGGCTATGTGCAACTAGCTCGTGCTGGTTTGCTGCTCGCAGCGCGCCGGCCTGGGAGATAGGGACGCCGTTGGCGCAAGCTCTTCGCGAAGAAGAGCTGCTCACCTTTTGAACTGCATCACCCCACGTACGTCGCGTGTCCGCGGCGGGCGCGCGGCGACCTGCGTCCTTCTCTCCAGCAAAGCAAAAGAACGCTGCACGTCATGTGCGATGAAGGAGGAGGATTTGATGCACCAGGGAATGAGGGCCCTCGGCCTCGGTTTGATGGCGACGATCTGGCTCGGCGTTGGCGTGGTCCAGGCCGAAGAGGTCAATCTCATGCAGGGCGTGACGCCGCGCCCGGGCGATGAGCGCATGACGGCGCCCAACCAGTTCAAGAAGAACGGTCCGTGGAAGATCGGCATGAGCCATTTCGGCGTCAACGCCAACACCTGGACCGTCGAGATGGCGCATGATGCGGAAGCGGCTGCGAAGCTCGACAAGAGAGTCGGCCAGTTCATTCTGCTCGACGCCAATATCAGTCAGGCCAAGCAGGTCGCCGACATCGAGGACCTGATCGCGCAGAAGGTCGATGCGATCATCGTGACGCCGCTGACGCCGACCTCGGCCGACGCCGGCATTGAAAAGGCCGTTGCCGCCGGCATCCCCGTCATCGTTCACACCGGCCTGACCGAGACCGACAAATACACCGTCGATATCCAGGGCGGCGGCGTCCATTTCGGCAAGGTGATGGGCGACTTCCTCGTCAAGCAGCTCAAAGGCAAGGGCAACATCTGGGTGCTGCGCGGCCTTCCGGCGCATCCCGAAGACATCAACCGCTACAAGGGCCTGCTCGAAGCGCTCAAGGGCACCGACATCAAGATCATCGCGGAAGATGCCGGCAAATGGCAGTACGACGTCGGCAAGCAGGTCTGCGAAACCTTCTACCTCAACAATCCCAAGGTCGATGGAATCTGGTCGTCGGGCGCCGACATGACACGGGCCTGCGTCGACGTCTTCCAGCAATATGGCGCGAAGATTCCGCCCATCACCGGCGAAGGCAATAATGGCTTCTTCGCCCGCTGGATCGAGCTCGGCTTCCCCTCGATCTCGCCGGAATACGGCCCCGAGCAAGGCGCCGCCGGCGTGCGCGCGGCCATCGCGCTCCTCGAAGGCAAGCCGCTCCACAAGCGTTACATCTACGAGCCGGAAGGCTGGGATCTCGAAAAGGCGAAGAAGTACTATCGCAAGGATCTCTCCGCCAACGCCTGGTTTCCGTCCAGCCTGACCGAGCAGGACCTCCAGAAGTATTACGGCAAGCATTGATCGCGGCAGCGCCGGCGGCAGGGTCATGCCGCCGGCGCTGCGTCTTTCTGCACTTCCTTGCGTCGGATCGAGACGATGACGATTGAGCCACTGGTCCGGATGACGTCGATTTCGAAGTCGTTTGGCGGCATTGCAGCGCTTGAAAACGTCGATTTTCAACTGCTCCCCGGCACCGTGCACGCCCTCATGGGCGAGAATGGCGCGGGCAAGTCGACGCTCATGAAGATATTGGCCGGCGTCGTTCAGCCGGATGACGGCATGATCAGGAAGGGCGGCCGCACGGTCCAATTCGCGTCGCCGCGCGAAGCGCTCAACGCCGGCATCTCGACTGTCTTCCAGGAGCACTCCCTGCTCGCCAATCTTTCGATCGCCGAGAACATGTATCTCGGCAAGGAGCCGCTGACGGTGCTCGGATCGGTCGACGTTGCACGGATGGAGCGCAACGCCCGCGATACGCTTCGCGGCCTCGGCCTGAACCTCGATCCTGCAACGCTTGTCGGCAACCTCACGATTGCCGAACGGCAGCTCGTCGAGATCGCGCGCGGAATCTCCGCCAACGCCGACGTCATCATCCTCGACGAGCCGTCGGCCGCCCTCAACGCAGCCGACGTCGAGATACTCAACGCGCAAATCCTCAGCCTGAAGCAGCAGAACAAGGCCGTCGTCTACATCTCGCACCGGATGGAGGAGATCTTCAAGATCTGCGACACCATCACCGTGCTGAAGGATGGGCGGAACGTCGACACCGTTCCCGTCGCCACGATCGCGCCGAAGCGCTTGATCGCGATGATGGTCGGACGCGAACTCGCCGAGCTGTTTCCGCCGAAGCCGGCCCGCACGGAAAGCGAAATTGTTCTCTCCATCGAAGGCCTTCGCCTGACGCCGGATTCGCCACCTTGCTCAATCCACTTGCGTCGCGGCGAGATCGTCGCGCTGGCCGGGCTCGAGGGGCAGGGGCAACGCGAACTGGTCCGGTCGCTCGTCGGCCAGCACGCGGCGCATGAGGGCCGGGTGCGGATCGGTAGCCGCGAACTCGCTCTGCCGTTGCCGGAAGACCATGGTATCCGCATGTTGCAGGCGCTGGGCGTCGGCTTCGTGCCTGAAGACAGGAAGCTCGAAGGCCTCTTCCTCGATCTGTCGCTCGCACATAATCTGACCATCGGCCTGCACAGTCGGCATTTCGAGCTGACGCCCGCAGGCAGCCATCGCGATGTCATCGCGAACTCGATCAGGAATTTATCGATCAAGGCGGCGACCCCCTCCACGCCGGTCGGCACGCTCTCCGGCGGAAACCAGCAAAAAGTGCTGCTTGGACGGTATCTGGCGCTCGGCGCCGACATCCTGTTGATCGAGGAGCCGACGCGCGGCGTCGACGTCGGCGCCAAGGCGGAAATCTACAAGCTGCTGCGGGCTTACACGAATGCCGGCGGGGCGGTGGTCGTGCTCTCGCGCGAGACCCTGGAGCTGATCGGCCTCTGCGATCGGCTCTATGTCATCCACGACAAGCATGTCGTCGCCGAGATGCCTGCCGGGCAGGCCACCGAGCACGCCATCCTCGAAGCCGCATTGCATCGCTGAGGGATCGGGAGAGATGTCGAAAGTCGGACGGATATTCTTCCCCGCCAATTCACGCCACGGCCTCTGGACGATTCCGCTGCTGGTCGCGATCTGCTGCTGTGTCGGCCTTGCGATATCGACGGCCGATTTCGTCAGCAGGCAGAATGTCCTTAACCTGTTTGCGCAGGCCGCCCCGCTGATTCTGGTCAGCATCGGCCAGATGATCGTCATCCTGGTGAAAGGTCTCGATCTCTCCGTCGGCTCGGTTGTCAGCCTCACCACCGGGATCCTGTCCCTGAACGCGCCCTTCTACGTGACGGTGCCCGCGGCGATGCTGACTGCCGCAGTGGTCGGGCTTCTCAACGGCGTCGCGGTGACGCGCTTTCGGGTGCATCCGATCATTGCGACGCTCTCGATCATGGGCATCACACAAGGCGCGGCCATGTTCGTGCGGCCGTCCGCCGGCGGCACGGTCGCATCCGAGATCGTTGCCCTCGTCAGCGGCGAGCTGTTCGGCATCTACATGCCGGTGATCTGGACCATCGCCGCGATTCTGGTCGGCTGGAGGATCGTGCATGGCTCGCGTTTCGGCCTGCACCTGTTCGCGATCGGCGGCGGCGAGACGGCCGCCACGTTCGGCATCGCCGAGCAGCGCAATGAGGTTGCCGCCTACGTGCTCAGCTCCTGCTTCGCGGCGGCGGCCGGCATCTTCCTTGCGGGCCGGATCGCCTCGGGCGATCCGAACATCGGCACGCAATATGCGGTGGATTCGATCACGGCGGTGGCGCTCGGCGGCACGCAGCTCGCCGGCGGCATCGGAAGCCTCCACGGCACCCTGATCGGCTGCGGACTTCTCGCCTTGATCGCGAACGGCATGAATCTCCTGAACGTGTCGGCCTTCGTCCAGACGATCGTGAAGGGGGCGATCCTGCTTCTCGTCATCGCACTCCAGCCACGCAAGAGCATCGGCCTGTAGATCATGACCTCCCGTTCGAGTCTGCTCCGCGCCGCGCTCCGGATCCCGCCGTCCTGCGTCGTATTTGCCGTGCTGCTGATCACCCTCTGGGTGCTGCGGCCGAACATGATGAATCCCGCGATCCTGGGAACGTTTGCTCGTCAGGTCGTGCCGCTCGGCATCGTCGTGCTCGGCCAGCTATTGGTGATCTCGTCGCGTTCAATCGATCTGTCGGCCGGCGGGATCATTCTGCTCGTCAATTATCTGATCTCGTCCGGGCTGCTCTACAGCTGGCCCCTGCTGCCAATCATTCTGCTTTGCCTCGGCGTCGGACTCGCGGTCGGTCTCGTCAACGGGCTGCTCGTCGGCAAGCGGCGCGCATCGGCCGTCATCGTCACGCTCGCGATCAACATCGTGCTGATCGGCCTCGTAGAATATCTCGCCAACGGCAAGCCGCCGGGCGACGTGCCGGCGGAATTCCGTGCGCTCTACAATCTGCGGTTCTGGACGATCCCGGCGCCCGTGATGTTCTGGATCGCGCTCGCCGGCATCATGAGCGCGTTCCTCGGCGCCTCCGTATTCGGACGCTTCGTGTGGTCGATCGGCAGCAATCCGACGTCGGCGTATTTCTCGGGCGTGCCGGTCGAGCGGACCGTTGTCGCTGCGCACGTGATCGCGGGCCTGATGTCCGCGGTCGCAGCCCTGGTGCAGACCTCATCGATTGCGGTCGGCAGCGTGCGGTTCGGTCCCGAGCTCGTGATGAACTCGATCGCCGCGACGATTCTCGGCGGCGTGGTTTTCGGCCGGCCTGCCGAGGTGTGGGGCCCGTTCGTTGGCGTCCTCTGCTTCGCGCTGCTGTTCGTCGTCATGACGACGATGGGCGTGCAGGAGCCGGGCAAGCTGATCGTCCAGGGCCTGATCATCCTGCTTGCCGCGATCTTCTACGGTCTACGATCCAAATCCAACTGAGTGAGGTCACGATGACGCGACGTATCCTGTGCTTTGGCGATTCCCTGACCTGGGGATGGATTGCCGTCCCGGAAGGGTCGCCGACGACTCGTTTTCCGTTCCACGAGCGCTGGACCGGCGCAATGGCCGCAGCGCTCGGCAAGGGCTACGAGATCATCGAGGAAGGCCTCAGCGCGCGCACAACGTCGATCGACGATCCCGTCGATCCGCGGCTCAACGGCTCGACCTATCTTCCCGCTGCGCTCGCAAGCCACATCCCGCTCGATCTCGTGATCCTGATGCTCGGCACCAACGACACCAAGAGCTACTACCACCGCACGTCCTATGAAATCGCGGTCGGCATGTCGAAGCTGGTTGCACAGGTCCTCACTTCGGCCGGCGGGGTAGGAACGATCTATCCGGCGCCGAAAGTCCTCGTCGTGGCGCCGCCGCCGCTCGCCGATCTGCCGGATCCCTGGTTTCAAGGCATGTTCGAGGGTGGTCGCGAGAAGACGGTTCAGCTCGCGGCACAATACAAGGCGCTGGCCAATTTCATGAAGGTCGAGTTCTTTGATGCCGGAAGTGTGGTGTCGACGGCGGGAGTGGATGGCATCCATTTTACCGCGAAGAACAACGCAGACCTGGGGACAGCCCTTGCGGCAAAGGTCGCCGCGCTCTTGCCTGGCTGATCGAGGCGACGCGCCGTGCGCCAGAAGTCGGCCTTATCATCCAGCGATGTCCGCTATTCGCCGTTCTCGGCGGAGAAGCGGACATCAGGTGCGCCGGAGCTGAGCGCGCCCGGTCCGATCAGGATGCGGACTCACTCGTCCTCGTCGTCTTCTTCCTCGTCGTCCTCGTCCTCATCCTCATCCTCGTCTTCTTCCACCTGGATGAGGGTGGCGAGTGGAAGCGTCTCGCGGAAGAGATCGCCTTCCATGCCCATCCAGAGGCAGAGCACGTCGTCGCCCTTGACCTCCGCGACGGTCAGCGGCTGGCCGCCCGACTTCAGCATGACGATATCGCCGGCTTTCAATTCCATGGATTGTCCTTTCGAGTTGATCGATCCGGACCACAGCTAGCAAGTTGTCATGACACGCCGAACACGGGCGATGATGGTCTGACGTTGCGCCGGAAAACAAGTCCTCGTGCCGAGGAGCCCGCGCGAGCGAGCGCCTCGAGGGATGGCCGCAAGCGAGCTGCTTGTCAGGGGACCGCGCTTCCATCGCCAGCATCCCGACGATGGCATCATGCGCCTGTGTTGCCCGACGGGTCAACGTGTTTTCGAAAAATCCGCAAGCCCTTGATCTTGCAGCAGCGCCTACTGTGCATGGGGTTGTTTTCGAGATTCAGCCCGGCACGAGTTCAGTCAGCGAGCGGATGATGCGATCGGGCTTGACCGTGGAGCCTTCGGGCAAGCCGTCGCCATGCACATCGATCCAGATCGCATAGATGCCGAGGCGCTGCGGCGTCACGACTTCCCATTCGAGATTGTCGCCGATCATCCAGGTGTCCGCAGGTGTGACGCCGAGCGCTTCCATCGCGTGCAGATAGGCGCGCTCCTCGGGCTTGCCGAAGCCGTGCTCGCCCTCGATCTGGATGTGGTCGAAGCGATGGGTCAGCTCGAAGCGCTCGACCTTGGCGCGCTGCATGTCGGCGGCGCCGTTGGTGACCAGCGCGAGCTTGACGCCGCGCGCCTTGAGCGCGTCGATCGCGTCATGGGCGCCGGGGAAGACGAAGATCGCTTCCTCGCGATAGGTGGTGAAGCGGTCGGCGAGACGCGCGGCGAGATCGTCGGAGAGCGCGCGATGCCCATTTGCGGCGAGCGCGGCAAAGCCGCCGCGCACCGTGAGCCGGCGTGCCTCGCCGAGCTTCATGCGCCACGCGGCTTCCGCAGTCGACCAGAACTGCCGCGCATAGGCCAGTACGGCCGTTGCGACCTGCGCCGGCGGCAGCGGTGCGAGTTCCTCTGCGAATTCTTCGGCGATCGTGTTCCAGGCGATCTCGGGCCGGCCATAGGCCGACAGGATGGTATCGTCCATGTCGATCAGCATGGCGCGGGGGAGGGGCTTCACTGCGGGCTTGGTCACGCTCATGGCCATTTCACCTCCGGCGGCAGCGACGACAGGATGGAGTCCACATTGCCGCCGGTCTTGAGCCCGAAGATGGTGCCGCGGTCGTAGAGCAGATTGAATTCGACATAGCGGCCGCGACGGATCAACTGCTCCTCACGGTCTTCAGCGGTCCAGGCGCTCGCGAAATTGCGTCTGACAAGATCGGGATAGATGTTGAGGAAGGCGCGGCCGACATCCTGAGTGAAGGCGAGATCGGCATCCCAGTCGCCGCTGTCGTGCCAGTCGTAGAAGATGCCGCCGATGCCGCGCGCCTCTTTCCGGTGCGGCAGATAGAAATACTCGTCGCACCATTTCTTGTACTTGTCGTAGTCGGCGACGCCGTTCGGACCGGTGCAGGCCTCCTTCATCGCGGCGTGGAAGGCGAGCGTGTCGGCGTCCTCCTGCGTGCGACGGCGGTCGAGCACCGGCGTCAGATCGGCGCCGCCGCCGAACCATGCCTTGGTGGTGACGACGAAGCGCGTGTTCATGTGCACGGCCGGCACGTGCGGATTGCGCAAGTGCGCGATCAGCGAGATGCCGGAGGCCCAGAACCGCGGGTCTTCGGCCGCGCCCGGAATCTGCGCGCGAAACTCCGGCGCGAACTCGCCATGCACGGTCGAGCAGTGCACGCCGACCTTCTCGAACAGGCGGCCCGACATCATCGACATCACGCCGCCGCCGCCTTTAGCTCCGCTGTGATCGGTGCGCTGCCACGGCGTCCGCCCGAAGCGGCCGGCGTCGCCTGGATAGAGGCCTTGCGGCGCGTCGTCTTCCAACTGCTCGAAGCTCGCGCAGATGTCGTCGCGCAGATGCTCGAACCAGGCGCGGGCGCGCGTCTTGCGGTCTTCAATCAGCTTGGGATCCAAGGTGGATGTCATGTGGTCACGCCTGCGGACCGTAATAGGTGCAGCTCTCGTAGCAACTGTCGCGGTGGATGCTGACGCGGGTCAGCTTGCCGACATGCGCCAGCCGCTCCCAGACGAAGCGCGACAGGTTTTCAAGCGTCGGGGTGCCCAGCGCCTCGATCTTGTTGAGGAACTTGTGGTCGAGCGTCAGCCTGACATCTTCGATCGCGCGCTGCAGCAGGCCGAGATCGATCACCATGCCGGTCGCAGGATCCGGCATCCCGCGCACCGTCACCTCGGCGCGGAAGGAGTGGCCGTGGATCTCTTCGCTCGCCTCACCAAAGGTCGTCCCCTTCAGCGTATGCGCCGCCTCGAAGCGGAACTGTTTCGTCAATTCCCACATCTGTCCGTTCAGTCCTATCTGATGCCGAGCGATTTATGCGTCTGCACGCTCAGCCGCCATTGCGGATGGCGCAGGCAATAATCGATCGCGCGCGCGGTGTTCTCGATGACCTCGGGCCCATCCATCGGCTGCAGCGAGAAGCGCTCGAAGGCGAGGCCCTCGAAAGTCTCGGGCACAGCGAGGGCCTGCGGATAGACCAGCTTCAGCTCGTGCCCCTGGCGCAGAACCAGTTCGCTGCCGCCCTTGGGGCTGACGCAGATCCAGTCGAGTCCCTCGGGCGGAGCCACCGTACCGTTGGTCTCGACGCCGATCTCGAAGCCGCGGGCATGGAGCGCGTCGACCAGGGCGTCATCGACCTGGAGCAGCGGCTCGCCGCCGGTCAGTACCACATAGCGGTTTTCGGCAGCGGCCGTCCATTGCGCAGCAATGGTGTCGGCAAGTTCCACGGCCGTAGCGTAGCGGCCGCCGAGCGTGCCGTCGGTGCCGACGAAATCCGTGTCGCAGAACTGACAAGTCGCGGCGGCGCGATCAGCCTCGCGGCCGCTCCAGAGGTTGCAGCCGGCAAAACGGCAGAACACGGATGCGCGTCCGGCATGGGCGCCTTCGCCTTGCAGGGTCAGGAAGATTTCCTTGACCGCGTAGCTCACTGGTCTCTCCTCAACAGTTCAATCTTGCGGGTTCCGGACCTGCCGGAGCGCTTCGCCTGCGGCCATCGCCGCGGTCATCGCCACATTCAGCGACCGCAGCCCCGGTGCAATCGGGATCACCAGCCGCGCATCCGCGGCCTCGACCACTGCGTCGGTGACGCCGGCGCTCTCGCGCCCGAATAGCAGGATGTCCGACGTCTGGTAATGGAAATCGCGGTAGTCGGTGGCGCCTTTGGTGGTGAACAGCAACAGGCGGTAGCCTTGTGCCGCCCGCCATTCCTCGAATTTCGACCAGGAATCGTGCCTGAGGATGCTGACGTGGTCGAGATAGTCCATTCCCGCCCGGCGGAAATGCCGGTCGGAGACCGGGAAGCCGGCCGGCTCGATGATGTGGGCGGCGATTCCCAGACAAGCGCACAGGCGGAGAATCGTGCCTGTGTTCTGGGGGATGTCAGGTTGGAAAAGTGCGATCTGCATGGGCGTCACAGGGGCGGTTGTGGGCCGGAAATGTCTCAATAAAACATCGCTGGCCGCGGAATTCGTGCATTGCACGCTCCCGCGCCGTTAGCGGGCTTGCGCTCGCCCGGCAAGGGTGCCAATAGAACGATTCTGGACTGCTGTTTTCGCCTTGTTTTGGCGAGGACGAGTGAAGTTCTGCCGCCGCGGGGGGCCGCGGGCGCCGGCAGCACTGTTCCGGGGACCTTGGGGGCTCCTGGAGCGGTTCCACCGGCCGCATAAGAAGAAAGGGTTGGAATCGTGACGACAGCGTCTTCGGCGGACCATCCGACACGCCGTGATTTCTTATTCGTTGCAACGGGGGCAGCTGCAGCAGTAGGGGGCGCGGCTGCGCTCTGGCCCTTTATCTCTCAAATGAATCCGGACGCCTCGACCATCGCCGCCGGTGCGCCGATCGAGGTTGATCTGAGCCCGGTTGCCGAGGGGCAGGACATCAAGGTGTTCTGGCGCGGCAAGCCGATCTACATCAGCCACCGCACCAAGAAGCAGATCGACGAGGCGCGCGCCGTTCCTGTGGCGAGCCTTCCCGATCCGCAGGCCGACGAAGCCCGGGTCAAGGCGGGCCACGACCAGTGGCTGGTCGTGATCGGCATCTGCACGCATCTCGGCTGCATCCCGATCGCCCATGAAGGCAATTACGACGGGTTCTTCTGCCCCTGCCATGGTTCGCAGTACGATTCGTCCGGTCGCATCCGTCAGGGGCCCGCGCCCGCGAACCTGCCGGTTCCGCCGTACCAGTTCGTTTCCGACACCAAAATCCAGATCGGCTGAGTTTCGGACCCGCGTCCGAAGCCTCCCGCCGTCTCGTCGTTTTATTTCCTCAGGATCGCATCATGAGCGGACCATCCGACTACCAGCCGAGCAATCCGGCACTGCAATGGATCGAGCGGCGCCTGCCGATCTTGGGCCTCGTCCATTCCTCCTTCGTCGTCTATCCCACCCCGCGCAATCTGAACTACTGGTGGACCTTCGGCGCGATCCTCTCCTTCATGCTGGGGATTCAGATCCTGACCGGCGTGATTCTGGCGATGCACTACACGCCGCATGCCGACCTCGCCTTCAAGTCGGTCGAGCTGCTCGTTCGCGATGTCAATTACGGCTGGCTGCTGCGCAACATGCACGCCTGCGGCGCGTCGATGTTCTTCTTCGCGGTCTACGTCCACATGCTGCGCGGCCTCTATTACGGCTCCTACAAGGAGCCGCGCGAGGTGCTCTGGATCCTCGGCGTCATCATCTATCTCTTGATGATGGCGACGGGCTTCATGGGGTACGTGCTGCCGTGGGGCCAGATGAGCTTCTGGGGCGCCACCGTCATCACCAATCTGTTCTCCGCCATTCCCTATGTCGGCGAGAGCATCGTGACCTTGCTGTGGGGCGGTTATTCGGTCGGCAATCCGACGCTGAACCGGTTCTTCTCGCTGCATTACCTGCTGCCGTTCCTGATCGCGGGCGTCGTCGTGCTCCACGTCTGGGCGCTGCACGTCGCCGGCCAGAACAATCCTGACGGCGTCGAGCCGAAGACGGAAAAGGACACGGTGCCGTTCACGCCGCATGCGACCATCAAGGATGGCTTCGGCGTCGCCTGCTTCCTGCTGCTCTACGCCTGGTTCATCTTCTACATGCCGAACTATCTCGGCGACGCCGACAACTACATTCCGGCGAACCCGGGCGTGACGCCGCCGCACATCGTGCCGGAATGGTATTACCTGCCGTTCTACGCGATCCTGCGCTCGATCCCGAACAAGCTCGCGGGCGTGATCGGGATGTTCTCGGCGATCATCATCCTGTGCTTCCTGCCCTGGCTCGATGCCGCCAAGACCAGGTCGTCGAAGTACCGTCCGCTGGCGAAACAGTTCTTCTGGATCTTCGTCGCGGTCTGCATCCTGCTCGGCTATCTCGGCGCGCAGCCGCCGGAAGGCATCTACGTGATCGCCGGCCGGGTCCTGACGGTTTGCTACTTCGCCTACTTCCTGATCGTGCTGCCACTGCTCTCGCGCATCGAGACGCCGCGGCCGGTGCCGAACTCGATCTCGGAAGCGATCCTCGCCAAGAGCGGCAAGGCGGTCGCCTCGATTGCGGTTGCGCTCGTTGCGGCGGGTGCGCTGTTCGTCGGCACCTTGCAGGATGCTCGCGCCGAGGAAGGCGGCACCAAGCCGCCCGGCAACAGCTGGTCCTTCGCGGGCCCTTTCGGCAAGTATGATCGCGGTGCGCTCCAGCGCGGCCTGAAGGTCTACAAGGAAGTCTGCTCGAACTGCCACGGCCTGTCCTTGGTCGCCTTCCGCAATCTCGGCGACCCCGGTGGTCCAGGCTATTCGGCGGCACAGGCCGCCGCCTTTGCCGCCGACTACAAGATCAAGGATGGTCCGAACGATACGGGCGACATGTTCGAGCGACCGGGCCGGCCGGCTGACTACTTCCCCTCGCCATTCCCGAACGAGCAGGCGGCTCGTGCGGCGAACGGCGGTGCGGCGCCGCCCGATCTGTCGCTGATCACCAAGGCGCGCTCCTATGGCCGCGGTTTCCCGATGTTCCTGGTCGACTTCTTCAGCCAGTATCAGGAGCAGGGCCCGGACTATGTCGACGCTGTGCTTCAGGGCTTCGAGGATAAGGTGCCGGCAGGCGTGACCATCCCGGAGGGCTCGTACTACAACAAGTACTTCCCGGGCCACGCCATCAAGATGCCGAAGCCGCTCAGCGATGGCCAGGTGACTTATGACGACGGCTCGCCGGCGACGGTCGCGCAGTACGCCCACGACGTCACCACATTCCTGATGTGGACCGCCGAACCGCACATGGAAGCGCGCAAGCGCCTCGGTCTCCAGGTCTTCGTGTTCCTGATCCTCTTCGCGTTCCTGATGTACTTCACCAAGAAGAAGGTCTGGGCCGACTCGCACTGAGCGGCCCATGCGAAACGAAACTGAAGAAGCCCCCGCAAGGGGGCTTTTTTGTTGATTTCTATTTGCCGTCATTCCGGGTTCGGCGCTGCGCCCCGTTCCGAATGACGGGAGTGTGGATTGCGCTACGCGCGTCCAGCGGCCAGAATGTGCGCAACCGCTCCCCCAAGAAACATCGTCGGAGGACACTATGGGAACCAGCATCACTTTCAAGCGTCCGGATGGCAAGGACGCCTCGGGCTATCTCGCCAATGCCGCTCGCGGCAATGCGCCGGGCGTGGTCGTGATCCAGGAATGGTGGGGCCTGTCGGACCAGATCAAGGGCCTGTGCGACCGCTTTGCGCTCGCCGGTTTCGATGCGCTGGCGCCCGATCTCTACAAGGGCAAGGTGGTGCCGTATCACGACACGGACGCGGCCGGCAAAGAGATGAACTCGCTCGACTTCATGGACGCCACCACGCAGACCGTGCGCGGCGCGACACAATATCTGTCGCGCAACGGCGCCAAGGTTGGCCTGACAGGCTTCTGCCTCGGCGGCGCTGTCACCATCATCGGCTCGGTGCATGTGCCGGAGCTCACCGCCGGTGTCGTGTTCTACGGCATTCCGCCGGAGCAGGCCGCCAAGCCCGCCGACGTCAAGATTCCGCTCCAAGCCCATTTCGCTAACAAGGACGATTGGTGCACGCCGGATCTGGTCAACGGGTTCGAGAAGGCCATGAAGGCTGCCGGCAAGTCGCTCGAACTGTTCCGCTATGACGCCGAGCACGCCTTCGTCAACGAGCAGCGCCAGGCCGTGCACGACCGTGAAGCCGCCGAGCTCGCCTGGGGCCGCGCGACGGAGTTTTTCAGGAAGCATCTGGGGTAATCGCCCGTAGCCCATAGTGCGGGGCGGCACCCTTGACGCCGTCCCCGGGCCATGGTGAGTATCCGGCCCATGAGCACCGCAGCCCGCCCATCCCGTCGTTGGTGGCGCACCTCCTAAGAGGTGGCCGGTGCGATTTATTTTCCAAAAATCGTCTGAGGTCGCCTGCACAGCGCGGCGGCCTGATCGTTTGTCCTGTGTGGCGTTCCCTCGGCAAGTTTCGTAAGAGGACGACATGAACAGGACAGTCTTTGCCCTTCCGGCACGAAGCGATTACGTCACCCGCGGCGGGCTTGCGATCACGCGCGTGGCCGAGCAATTCACCGGCGGCGCCAGCCGGCTCGACGATCTCGTCAACCTGCTCGATCGCCGCCGTGGCGTCGTGCTCTCCTCCGGCACGACCGTGCCGGGCCGCTACGAGAGCTTTGACCTCGGCTTCTCCGATCCGCCGCTCAAGCTCGAGACCACTGGCTTCAACTTCAAGCTGGAAGCGCTGAATGAGCGCGGGCAGGTGCTGATCGCCTTCCTCACTGAGGTCCTGCGCGAGCCCTGCGTCGTGATTTCCGAGAAGACCGCTTCGCGACTGTCAGGCCACATCATCCGCGGCGACGCGCCCGTTGAGGAAGACCAGCGTACACGACGCGCCAGCGTGATGTCGCTGGTGCGGGACCTCGTCGCCAGCTTCTCTTCCAATGACGACGGGTTGCTCGGTCTGTTCGGCGCCTTCGCTTACGACCTCGTGTTCCAGATCGAAGATCTGGTGCAGAAGCGTCGGCGCGAGGATGATCAGCGCGACATCGTGCTTTACGTCCCCGATCGCCTGCTCGCCTATGACCGCGCCACCGGCCGCGGCGCGATGCTCTCGTACGACTTCGCGTGGAAGGGAAAATCCACGGAAGGCCTGCCGCGCGAGACAGCCGAAAGCCCGTATCAGAAGACCCCGCGCCAGGGCTTTGCCGATCACGCGCCCGGCGAATATCAGGCCACCGTCGAGACCGCGCGCGCGGCCTTTGCCCGCGGTGATCTGTTCGAAGCCGTGCCCGGCCAGCTCTTCGCCGAGCCCTGCGGGCGCTCGCCAGCCGAAGTGTTCCAGCGCCTCTGCGTCATCAACCCGTCGCCCTACGGCGCGCTGATGAATCTCGGCGATGGCGAATTTCTCGTGTCGGCGTCGCCGGAAATGTTCGTGCGCTCCGATGGACGCCGGGTCGAGACCTGCCCGATCTCAGGTACCATCGCGCGCGGCACGGATGCGATCGGCGATGCCGAGCAGATCCGCCAGCTCCTGAATTCGGAGAAGGATGAGTTCGAGCTCAACATGTGCACCGACGTCGACCGCAACGACAAGGCGCGCGTCTGCGTGCCCGGCACGATCAAGGTGCTGGCGCGGCGTCAGATCGAGACCTATTCAAAACTGTTCCACACCGTCGACCATGTCGAGGGCATGTTGCGTCCCGGCTTCGACGCGCTCGATGCCTTCCTCACCCATGCCTGGGCCGTCACCGTGACAGGCGCGCCGAAGCTGTGGGCGATGCAGTTCGTCGAGGATCACGAGCGCTCGCCGCGCCGCTGGTATGCCGGCGCGATCGGCGCTGTGAACTTTGACGGCAGCATCAACACCGGCCTCACCATCCGCACCATCCGCATGAAAGACGGGCTCGCCGAGGTCCGCGTCGGCGCCACCTGCCTGTTCGACTCTGATCCCGCCGCTGAAGATCGCGAATGCCAGGTCAAGGCCGCGGCGCTGTTCCAGGCGTTGCGCGGCGATCCGCCGAAGCCGCTGTCGGCGTTTGCGCCTGATGCCACGGGTTCGGGCAAGCGCGTGCTGCTGATCGACCACGACGACAGCTTTGTGCACATGCTGGCCGATTATTTCCGCCAGGTCGGCGCCAGCGTCACCGTGGTCCGGTATGTGCACGCGCTCGACATGCTCAAGCAGAAGCGGTGGGATTTGCTGGTGCTGTCGCCCGGTCCCGGCCGCCCTGAGGATTTCGGGATCAAGACAACCATCGACGCGGCGCTGGAGAACAAGCTGCCGGTGTTCGGCGTCTGCCTCGGCGTGCAGGCAATCGGCGAATATTTCGGCGGCGAACTCGGCCAGCTCACCCATCCCGCACACGGCCGGCCTTCGCGGGTGCAGGTGCGCGGCGGGCGCCTGATGCGCAATCTGCCGAACGAGATCGTGATCGGCCGCTATCATTCGCTCTTCGTCGAGCGCGACAGCATGCCCGAAGTTCTGAGCGTAACTGCCAGCACCGAGGACGGCGTCGCCATGGCGCTGGAGCACAAGACGCTGCCGGTCGCCGGCGTGCAATTCCACCCGGAGTCGCTGATGTCGCTCGGCAACGAGGTGGGCTTGAAGATTGTCGAGAATGCGTTCCGGCTGGATGCGCCGGTCAATTGAGAGGCACCAATGACCTTTGACCACGATTTGAAGGCGAGCGTCCGCACCATCGTCGACTATCCCAAGCCGGGGATCATGTTCCGCGACATCACCACGCTGCTCGCGGATGCGCGCGCCTTCCGCCGGGCGGTCGACGAGCTGGTCAATCCCTGGGCCGGCAACAAGATCGACAAGGTCGCGGGCATGGAGGCGCGCGGCTTCATCATCGGCGGCGCGGTGGCGCATCAGCTCTCGGCCGGCTTCGTTCCGATCCGCAAGAAAGGCAAGCTGCCGCACACGACCGTGCGCATCGCCTA
Organism: Bradyrhizobium manausense; assembly: GCF_018131105.1. Classification (NCBI taxonomy): domain Bacteria; kingdom Pseudomonadati; phylum Pseudomonadota; class Alphaproteobacteria; order Hyphomicrobiales; family Nitrobacteraceae; genus Bradyrhizobium; species Bradyrhizobium manausense. The sequence goes on from NZ_JAFCJI010000001.1 coordinate 123,367, forward strand.
TTCGCTGGAATATGGCATCGACGAGATGGAGATGCACGTCGATGCGATCCAGCCCGGCGAGCGCGTCATTCTGGTCGACGATCTCATCGCCACCGGCGGCACCGCGGAAGGCGCGGTGAAGCTGCTGCGCCAGATCGGCGCCAATGTCGTTGCCGCCTGCTTCATCATCGACCTGCCGGATCTCGGCGGCGCCGCCAAGCTGCGCGCCATGGACGTGCCGGTGCGCACGCTGATGACGTTCGAGGGGCACTGAAGGTCGACGCGATCGTCAGATCGCTTCCGCCTTCAGCTCGGCTCGCCAATGTGCCGCGCGCTCGTTCAGCAGCGCGTTCCTGACATAGGCGCTCTCCTCATCCTCCAGCCGCTCGCATTCGCCAAACGTCAGGCCGGCCTCACCGTGCGCGTTCCAGGCGGCCTGGAGGCTGCGGCAGGGGTGGTTGCCGTGGCGCAGGGTGAACCAGATGCGGTTCTGGATGGTCTCGACGTTCGGGGCCTGGCCGACCCAGGCTTCGCCTGAGGGCGTGCAGCGGACGACGAAAATGCCCGCAATGGTCTTCCGCTCCTTGTAGGCGGCGGTGGCTGCTTTCCGGTCGATGCTCACGAGGGGGCCTTGCTGAGGACGCTGTTGCGCCAACTCAGTACCTGCCGATCAGCCGCGCGTCAATATTACCCGGATAAATATTCAAGACCGCTGCAGGATCAGGCTGAGCTCGAGCTCGCGGAAGGCGAGGTAATTCCGCCGGACCCACTGGTGCAACTCGGTCGAGGAATCCTTCTCCTGGCGCAGATAGCCGGTGAAGGAGAAGTTCAGCCGGTCGATATAGGTCTTGAGGAAGCCGGGCAGCGCCGGCAGGCGGAACAGCCGGCCGCCGGCCATCGCGGGCGGCAGCTCGCCGCGGATGATGAATTCATTGTCGACGGTGATCAGGTTTACCCGCGGGATCTGCTGGCGCAGCATCTCATGAGCGCGAGCCGAGACGCGATCGGTGTCGGCGACGAACAGGATCATCGGCGCCACGTGCCGGCGTGCCGCTTCCTTCAGCAGGCCGATCTCGTCGGTCATCTTGAAGAACTCGTCGAAGGCGTGGAATCCGAGGTCGATCACCTTGGCGAGCCCGTCGTCGATGATGACGCGGTCCATCAGCTGCATCTTGCCGTAGGTGTCGACGACGTCAGCGGTCTCGGTCACCTTCGGCAGGTAATCGAGCAGCGACGGCTCTTTCAGATTGACGTCGAACGCCGTCACGTTGCCGTTCTTGAGCAGCAGGAATTCGGCGAGCAGCCGCGCCAGCAGGGTCTTGCCGACCTGCGGGCGGGGCGAGCAGATGATGTAAAGGGGCGTCGCGGACATCGACAGCTATATCAGGCCAACTGACCGCCCAATCCAGCCGTATCAGGCCGGCCTTCGCAACTATTTTTCGCTGTTGCGGGTCACGGGTTTCGAACCGACGATGTCGGTCAGCCGGATGCGGTCGAATTCGCTCCAGACGTTGGCCAGCCAGTGCCGGACATAGCCGCGCAGCACGAACGAATAATTCGCGGCCTCGTCGTTGACGCCCTTGTTGGCGACGAATTTCAGGAACGGAACGGACGACACCTCGACCTGCTCATAGGCCATTTCGTTGAGCTTCGGGATGGTCAGCTCTGTCGCGTCCTTGATGCGGTGGAAGTAGGAATTGTAGGTCGCCTGGTCCCACTGGAAGAACTGGGTGTCGTTGATGAAGTTCTTCACCAGGAAATATTTTGCGCCGGTCATGAAGCCCGCGGTTTCGGCGATCTCCTCGAGCGAGGCGATTGAGGGTCCGAGGATGTGGAACACCGCGAAGGTGATCTGGCCGGCCTTGGCGGCGTCGAGGAAGCCGATGTCGCGCAGCGAGGCCAGTGCGGGCGAGAGCAGGCCGGCGCGAACGTCGATCACGGTCACTGACGGGCTCACCGCATTGAGCGTATCGAAGATCTTCATCTGGTCCGACGTCGTCGTCATGTCGACGATTTCGGTGATGTCAGGGTGGAAGCGCTTCAGCGTTCCCCGCGGCGACTCCGTGTCGAACGCGCGGGTCGGCACGTTGTTGGCGGAAAAATAATCGAGCAAGGTACGCGACACCGTGGTCTTGCCGACCCCGCCCTTGTCCGCGCCCACCACAACCACTGCCGGCTTTGCCATTGCTGTCCCCTAACGCGCCCCCGATCGCGAGGTCGCAATCGGCCGGGCCCCAAATCGATGTCCCGAGTCTGCTGTTGGGCGCGAACATGGCAGAAACAAGGGAGAATTCAAATCTCAGGCCGTCCGTTGCGGCAATTCCCGGAGTTTTTCCCAAGGGCAGTGAAACCGGCTTGCGGTGCCGCAGATTGCACGCTCAGTGGCGGCCCCAAGGACCCATCGAGTTGCCCATGGGGTTGCCGATCGGATTGCCCAAGGGATTGCCGGCCGCGGTTCCGGACGCGCCCGGTGCGGGGATGGGCGGTGGCGCGGCCCGTCCGGCTGCGCCGTTCCACGGGCCCTGCGGCAGCGGAGGGTCCGGCTGATCGGCCTGCGCCTCGGGTTCGTCCGCGCTGGACTGTTCCGTCTCATCGGACGGCGGCGGCAGCGGACCGGGATCATGGCCGCCGGCGAACTTGACCAGCGCGTCGACGCGGGATTGCACGGAAGGGTGGGTCGCGAACAGATCGGAAAAGCCTTCGCGCGGATTGTCCAGGCACAGCTCCATCACCGCGGAGGTCGCGCCCGGCAACTCGCCGCGGCCTTCGATCTTGCGTAGCGCCGAGATCATGGCGTCGGGATTTTTCGTCAGCTCGACCGAGCCGGCATCGGCCAGATATTCGCGCGAGCGCGACAGCGCGAGCTTGACCACCTGCGACACCAGCCAGGCCACCACGATCAGCACCACGGCGATGATGATGACCACGATGGCGCCGCCGCCCGAGCTCTTGCTGTCGCTCGACGACGAGGACGACCGCGACGACGAGGAAGAGGAACCTGACGACCACGAGCCGCCGGAGCTCCAGCTCAAATTCGTGAACAGGCGGAAGAACAATTCGCCGAAGAAGCCGACCACGCCTGCGATGATCACGGCGACCACCATCAGCTGCACGTCGCCGTTCTTGATGTGGGTCAACTCGTGGCCCAGCACCGCCTCGATCTCCTGGTCGTTCAGCGCCTTCAGGAGACCCGTGGTGACGGTGACAGCGTATTGCCGCGGATTGAGGCCGGTCGCGAACGCGTTCAGCGCCGGACTGTCCATGATCTTCAGCTTCGGCATGGTGATGCCGCGCGAGATGCAGAGATTTTCGAGCAGATTGTAGAGCCGCGGCTCTTCCTGCCTGCTAACGTCGTGGCCGCCGGTGACCGCGTCGATCATCGACTGGTGGAAGAAATAGGCGATGATGATCCAGGCCACGGCCGCGATCGTCGCAAAGGGAAAGGCGACGATGAGATCGTGGAGGGCACGGTTCAGATAATAGGCAACGGTCCCATTGCCGTTGGTGACGACTTCGGCAACCAGCGCGCCGGCAAAGACCAGCACATAGACCAGCGCGAACAGGCCGCCGAGCAGCAGCATCGAACGAAATTTGTTCGAGGCGATGTGCGTGTAGAGACCATACGCGGCCATGACGCGTTGCCCTGCCGGCCTGTCGGCTCAGATCAGAATTTCACCTGAGGCGCGGCCTCGACCTCGGTGCGGCTGGCGCCGAGATCGAAGAAGTCCTTCCTGGTGAAGCCGAACATGCCGGCGAACAACGCGGCGGGCATCTGCTGGATGCCGGTGTTGTATTCCTGGACCGCGTTGTTGAAGAAACGGCGGCTCGCGGCGATCTTGTTCTCGAGATCGGAGAGCTCGGATGCGAGCTGCTGGAAATTGGCGTTGGCCTTGAGGTCGGGATAGGCCTCCGACAGCGCGATCAGCCGGCCGAGCGCGCCGGACAGCTGGTTCTCGGCGGCGGACACCTGCGAAGGTCCTTGCGCCGACATCGCCGAATTGCGGGCCTTGATGACGTCGTCGAGCGTGCCGCGCTCGTGCGAGGCATAACCCTTCACCGTCTCGACCAGGTTCGGAATCAGGTCGTGACGCTGCTTGAGCTGGACGTCGACGTCGGCAAAGGCCTGGCCGACACGCTGGCCCAGCGCCACCAGCCGGTTGTAGGCGCTGAAGGCGAACAGCACGAGGACGACGATGACGCCGAGAACGATCCAGCCGGTCGACATGGAAAACTCCTGAAGGGAAATTAGGGCGGACAGCGTAACCCAAATAGGGCCGGGGGGAGAGCCCCGCGCGGAGGGAAGGTAAGACTTGGTCGGATCGGGAGCCATCCGAGTTCAAGGGAAAGGCGCCGAAAGAGGTTAACTCTTGGACAGAACGGCATCACCCCAGCGCCAGCGACGGGCGCCTGCGTAAGCGGCCTTGTCGCGCCGAGGGACCTTGGCGAGTTCGACGCCGTCCTCGGTGCAGAGCTTTGCCGCGATCTCGGCCTTGCCGACGTCGGGCGGCGCCAGCACGCGCGCGGCGCGTGTCGTCGGCGGCGTGCGGATCAGCGCGACGTAGATGAAGCGCTCGTCCTCGAACGGCACATCGGCGCCTTTGATCTGGCGGTGCGCTTGCGAGCGCGGCAGGCGCTGGTTGAAATGGCACCAGTCGGGCGCCATGAGCGGACAGGCCTTTTCGTGCGGACAGGGGGCGGCGACATAAGCGCCCAGTCCGATCAACTGCTGGCGTAGCGCGAGGATGCGGGCATAGCCGGCGGGCGTGCCGGGCTCGATCACGACCAGCGCCTGGCGCGCTTTGGTCCACATTGTCTCGGCGAGCTTGCGCTGATCGCTCTCACCGAGCTCGCCGATGATGTAGCTCGCGACGACGAGATCGGCTTGCGAAGCTTCGGCGAGGTTCGTGGCGGCATCGCCGGGCAGATAACGGCACTCCGAGAGGCGTGAGCTGTCGCGCGCCAGTTCGAGTGCGAGCCGGCTCAGCGTCGCGTTGGCGTCGAGCAGCGTGAAATCCTGCAGTGACGAAAACGCTTCCGCTGCGGCCCAGCTTGCGGTGCCCGGGCCAGCGCCGACGTCGAGCAGCGTTTCCGGGGCGAGATCGGGTGCGATCTCGGTGAGTGCGTTCAGACTAGCGGCGACGGCGGCGTAAGTGGCCGGCATGCGCGCGAGCGCATAGGCGAGCGCATCGGCGTCCGACTTGATCGTGCCGGAGCCGCCGCCGGCGCGATAGGTGGTGGAGATTTTCTGCGAGCGCTGCGCGGCGTCGGTACGGGAAAAGCCCTGCAGCCTCGCGTCGAGCGCGGCCTTGAGTTCGGCGGGGAGGGTGGGTGAGATCATGTTGGCCTACCGTCATTCCGGATTCGACTGCGCGAGGTCCGGAATGACGGCAGAGATATCACGCCACGTTCTGGTCGAGAATGTCCACTGCCTCGGACAGGCTTACCGAGACGAGCTGGGAGACACCGCGCTCGGCCATGGTGACGCCGAACAAGCGGTTCATCCGCGCCATCGTGATCGGATTGTGCGTGATGATGACGAAGCGCGTGTCGGTCGAGCTGGTCATCTCGTGCAGCAGGTTGCAGTACCGTTCGACGTTGTGGTCGTCGAGCGGCGCGTCGACTTCGTCCAGCACGCAGATCGGCGAGGGGTTGGTCAGGAACACCGCGAAGATCAGCGCCATCGCGGTCAACGCCTGCTCACCGCCCGAGAGCAGCGACAGGGTCTGCGGCTTCTTGCCCGGCGGCTTGGCGATGATTTCGAGGCCGGCTTCCAGCGGGTCGTCGCTCTCGATCAGATGCAGCGCGGCCTCGCCGCCGCCGAACAGCTCGACGAACAGGCGCTTGAAGTGGTTGTTGACGACCTCGAACGAGGTCAAGAGGCGCTCGCGGGCTTCCTTGTTGAGGCTCTGGATACCCTGGCGCAGACGCTTGATGGCTTCCACGAGGTCATCGCGCTCGGTGACGAGGCCGGTGTGCTGGGTTTCGACCTCGCGCAGCTCTTCCTCGGCGCGGAGGTTGACGGCGCCCAGACGCTCGCGGTCGCGGCGCATCTTTTCGAGGTCTTCCTCGATGTCGTGCAGCGGCGGCAGCTCGGCACCGGGCTCGAGCTCGGCGAGGCCGGCAACGGCCTGCGGCTCGACTTCGAGCATGTCGCGGATCTCGCGCTCGATGTCTTCCAGACGACGCCGCGAACCTTCCATGCGCTCCTCGGCGCGGGCGGTGGCCTCGCGCGAGCTAGAGAGGGCTTCGAGGGTCAGCTTGGCGACGCGATCGGTTTCGGCCATCGCGGTCTCGGCGGTCGCGAGCGCGTCGGCCGCCATGCGGCGGTCGTTCTCGGCGTACTCGATCTCGGTGATCAGCGCGCTGCGCTTCTCCGCGAACACGGCGGGCGCGTTTTCGAGATCGCTGCGCTCGATGGTGAGTTCGGCGATACGGGCCTGAATGGTGTCGATATGGGAGGCCGCGCTCTCCTTGCGGTTCTGCCATTCAGTGCGCTCGGCGAGGATCGCCTGGACGCGGCGGTCGGCCAGCTCAGCCTCGCGCGCCAGCGCCTGCGCCTCGGCACGAACCTGCGCGGCGATGCGGCGCTGGCCTTCGATATCGCTGCGGACGGCGGCGAGACGGGTCTCGGTGTCCTCGCTCGACGGCAGCTCGCTGATGCCGGCCTCGGCATATTCGTAGGCGGCCTCGGCCTCGGCGCGGTCGGCGGCGAGACGGCTGTGGGCTTCCGACAGCGTCGCCTTGCGCGCGGCGTGACGGCTGATCTCGCGCTCGGCGGCCGCGTGGCGCTCACGCGCGATGTTCAGCTCGCGCTGCGCGGCGCGCCAGGCTTCGCGGCTGGCACCTTCAGTGCTGGCCGCCATCTGCAGCTCGGACTCGGCATTCTCCAGCGCCTGGCGCTTGATCTGCGCGTCGATGCGGGCCTGCTCCAGCTCGTTCTCGATGTCGACGAGGCGGGCGCGCTCGGCAAGGCGGCGTGCGGCGCCGGTCGGGGCGTGGGCGGCGGCGACAAAGCCGTCCCAGCGCCAGACGTCGCCTTCCGGCGAAACCAGCCGCTGGCCGGTCTTGAGCTGCGAGACCAGCTCGGCACCGCGCTCGCGGGGCACCACGCCGATTTGCGCCAGGCGGCGCGTCAGTTCGGCCGGGGCCTGAACGTGGTTGGCGAGCGGAGTGACGCCTTCGGGCAGCTCCGGATCGCCGTCGGTGACGCCGGCATTGGTCCAGCGCATCGGCGCGGAGGGATCGACCGGCGCATCGAGATCGTCGCCGAGTGCGGCGCCGATGGCCTTTTCAAAGCCCTTGTCGACGGTAATGCCGTCGATGATCGGCGGCCACAGATTCTTGGTCTCGCCGTTGACGATCTTCGAGATCGTGCGCGCCTCGGTGTCGAGCCGCTGCACGCGCTTGTCGGCTTCGACCAGCGGCGAGCGCGAGGCTTCCAGCGTCTGGCGGGCGGCGACATGAGCGGCTTCGCTCGCCTGGGCCGCGGCTTCCGATGCTGCCAGCGTCTGCTCGGCGGTCTCGACCGTTGCAGTCAGCTCGTCGAGATCGCCGAAGCCGCCGGTGTCTGCGGCAAGCTTCTGCTCTTCCGCGGTGACATTGCCGATCTCCTGGTCGAGCCGCGCGAGCTTGTCGCGATGGGTGCGGACGTTGGCTTCGAGTTGGTTGCGCTTTGCGGTGAGGTCGGCGAGCGCGGTAGTGAGTTCGGAGAATTGCTGCTCGGTCTCGGTCAGCACCGCCTCGGCTTCGCCGACCCGCTCGTCGACGCCGGAGCGCTTCTCGACGCGTGACTTGATCTCTTCCTTCAGCTCGGAATCTTCACTGTCGAGCCGCTGCAGGGCGACGTCGGCGTCCATGGTTTGCTGCTGAGCACGGGAAATGTCGCCTTCGAACTGGGCAAGGCGGCGCTCGAGCTCGGCGACGCGCTCCTTGGCACGCTCTTCCTCGCGGTCGAGCAGCTCGCGAGCATTGGTCAGGCGCTGAAGGCCTGCCGCGGCGCGCGCTTCGGCATCGCGCAGCGCCGGCATTTCAGCAGCGCGGATCGCCTGGATGCGGGCAGCTTCAGCCTGGTGCTGGGTGCGTTCGGCCATCTCTCGCACGGCGAGATCATGGGTCTGGCCGGATTCGTTGACGTCGGCATGGGCGCCGATCCAGCGCAGATGGAACAGCGTGGCTTCGGCCTTGCGAACCTTGGCGGCAACCTCGCGATAGCGCACGGCCTGGCGGGCCTGCTTCTTCAGGCCTTCCATCTGGCCGGAGAGCTGGCCGATCACGTCCTCGACGCGGGTAAGGTTGGTTTCGGCCGCCTTCAGCCGCAGCTCGGCTTCGTGGCGGCGGGCGTGCAGACCGGCAACGCCGGCGGCGTCTTCCAGCACGCGGCGGCGCTGCTCGGGCTTGGCCTGAATGATCTCGCCGATCTTGCCCTGGTGGACGAGAGCCGGCGAGCGCGCGCCGGTGGCAGCATCCGCGAACAGGATCTGCACGTCACGTGCGCGCACGTCGCGGCCGTTGATGCGATAGACCGAGCCCGCTTCGCGCTCGATACGGCGGGAGATTTCGAGCAGCTGACTGTCGTTCATCGCCGCCGGCGCAGTGCGATCGGCATTGTCGATCGTCATCGTCACTTCGGCGTGGTTGCGCGCGGGACGATTGCCCGAGCCTGCGAAGATCACCGCGTCCATGTCGGCGGCGCGCAAGCTTTTGTAAGACGTTTCGCCCATCGCCCAGCGCAGCGCCTCGACGAGGTTCGACTTGCCGCAACCGTTGGGTCCGACCACGCCGGTCAAGCCGGGCTCGATGACGAAGTCCGTGGGCTCAACGAAGGACTTGAAGCCGTGAAGGCGCAGGCGGGTGATTTTCATAAGCACGCATCTCTGTTGGCAGGCGCGAATCTCCCTGCCGTGACAATACCATGGAAGGCAATGTCGCTGTTGGGGCGAGTCGCGCGGGGCGCCTCATGCGGCGGACAATGGCCGCGGTGCGCCGCGAGGGCAACCTGCCAAAGCCGCTTTTCCCAAGGGATTTATGCCGGGAAAGCTACGGCTTTTGAGATGCGAATCAGAGTCTTGACGAGCGAATCAGCTCTTCAGCAGCGGATTGATCTTCTTGGCGAACTCCTCGAACGAGGTCTCGCCCTTGATCTTCTCGCCGTTGATGAAGAAGGTCGGCGTGGAATCGACCTTCAGCACCTCGCTCGCATATTTCTGGTCGGCGGCGATCTTGTCGAGCAGCGCCTGGTCCTTCAGGCAGGTCTCGACCTGCTGCTGGGTCAGGCCGGCCTGCTTGCCGATCCGCGTCAGGGTCTCCGTGGTGTTCTTCACCACCCAGTCGTTCTGCTGGCGGAACAGCATGTCGGTGACGGCGAAATATTTCCCCGCGTCGTCCTTGGCGATGCAGCGCGACAGCATCGAGCCGGCCGCGGCTTTGATGTCGAGCGGGAACTCGCGGAAGATGTAACGGATCTTGCCGGTGTCGATGTATTCCGATTTGATCTTGGGGAACACCTGCTCGTTGAAAGCCGCGCAGTGCGGGCAGGTCATCGAGGCGTATTCGGTGATGGTGACGGCGGCGTCCTTCGGGCCGAGCGCCATGTCGGGCAGCGACACCGGCTTGGCAACGTCGGCGGCGGACTGCGCCATGGCTTCAGAAATGAACCGCAGCGGCGAGAGCCCGGCGATCGCGGCAAGACCGGTCAGCGACAGCATCGTGGTGAAGGCGCGGCGGGTGATGATCAAGGTCGGCTCCCGAATTGGCGTGGTCTCGCCCCAAGCACGGGATCAAGTTCCCGCCCGGGCGGCCTGTCGCTAGCTTGAAACGTGGTTTGAGGCAATGGCGAGCGGCAAGGACGGGTCCAGATTGGCGTCAGAATAAGGCTCAATTTCGCTTGATGGCGGCCCCGAGCCGCGCCAGCGCCGACTTCAGTTCTTCATCCTCGATGTCCACCAGGCCCTCCGCCACCTTGGCGACGGCCTTGGGGTCGGGCGGACCGGGCCGCACCGGGCGCCGCGGGCGCGACAGGGGAGCCTGGCGAAAGGCGAGCTTGCCGACGGCGCTCCAGCCGAAGAAGCGGTTGACCCGCTCCAGGATCACGTCGGCGGAGTGCTGGATCTCCAGCGCCATCGGGCCCTCGACCCGCAGCACCAGCGTTGCCGGCTCCTGCGGCTGGCCCTCGACCGGCCGGGGCCATTGCATCTTCAGCGGCTCGGCATGCGCGGCAATCTCGGGCCCGGCGATCTGCGCCCAGCGCGTCACCAGTTCGCGCACCGCAAAGCCCTGCTTGGCATAGGCCTCGGCAAAGACGTCGTTGAGGAGGATCCCGAGCGGCTTGGCGCTGATGGGGCCGGGCTTGGGTGGGAATTTGGCCATGGGCCCCTATAGCACTTTGGCCCTTCGGCCGCATGCGCTTCGCCGTCATGGACGAGCTTTGTCCCAGCCATCCACTCTTTGGTGAAGAAAGGCGTGGATGCCCGCGACAAGCGCGGGCATGACGTGGAGAGGTCGGGGCGTTGTCGCTACAGTGAGAGCATGAGCCCGAAATCCGCCCTCAAGGCCAAGTCGGAACCGCCGCAGCCAGCAGCATCGTCGCGCCCGATCGCACTTCTGCAGTGGTACGACCGCTACCGCCGTCGTCTGCCCTGGCGCGCTGCACCCGGCGAGACGTCGGATCCCTATCGGGTCTGGCTGTCGGAGATCATGTTGCAGCAGACCACGGTGAAGGCGGTCGGGCCTTATTTCGAAAAATTCGTGGCGCGCTGGCCCGACGTCACGGCGCTCGGGAATGCCTCGCAGGATGACGTGCTGCGGATGTGGGCCGGGCTCGGCTATTATTCGCGTGCGCGCAATCTCTATGCCTGCGCCGTCGCCGTGACGCGCGAACATGGTGGCGTCTTCCCCGACACGGAGGAGGGCCTGCGTGCGTTGCCGGGGATAGGTCCCTACACGGCGGCGGCGATTGCGGCGATTGCGTTCGATCGTCACACCATGCCCGTCGACGGGAATATCGAGCGCGTGGTGTCGCGCCTGTACGCGGTCGAGGAGGAACTGCCGCAGGCAAGACCGCTCATCCAGCAACTGGCAGCAACGCTGCTTGCCAACTCCCGTGCGGGCGACAGTGCGCAGGCGCTGATGGATCTGGGCGCCTCCATCTGCACGCCGAAGAAGCCGGCCTGCTCGCTCTGTCCGTTCACCGAGGATTGCACGGCACGGGTGCTGGGTACGCAGGAGACGTTTCCGCGCAAGGCGCCAAAGAAGAGCGGGACGTTGCGGCGTGGCGCTGCCTTCGTCGTCACGCGTGGCAACGAACTGCTGGTCCGCTCGAGGCCCGAGAAAGGCCTGCTTGGCGGCATGACCGAAGTGCCGGGTTCTGACTGGCTCGCCGGCCAGGAGGATACGACTGCGAAGCAGCAGGCGCCGGACCTGAAGGGACTATCGCGCTGGCAGCGGAAGGTGGGCGTGGTCACCCACGTCTTCACCCATTTCCCGCTGGAGCTCGTGGTCTACACCGCGAAAGCCGAAGCCCGCACGCGTGCGCCCGAGGGCATGCGCTGGGTGCCGATCGCGACGCTGGCCGACGAGGCGCTGCCCAACGTCATGCGCAAGGTGATTGCGCACGCACTGGACTGACCGCTCAGGCGGCGCGCGCGGCGCGCTCGTCGCCCGCCGGCATCAGGAAGGTGCGGTTGCGCCCGGTTTTCTTGGCGACATAGAGGCCCTGGTCGGCGCGCTCGATGACGTCCTGCACGTCGCGGTCGCTTTCGTCGAACAAAGCGAGCCCGACCGAGACGGTGAGGCGGATGACGGTGTCGCCATGGCGCACCGTCGCGCTCTCGATCGAGGACCTGATGCGGTCGGCGAGCAGCACGGCGGTTTCCTGGTCGATCTCGCGCAGCAGCACCACGAATTCCTCGCCGCCGAAGCGGGCCGCCTTGTCGGTGGTCCGGATCGACTGGCTGACGATCTCGGCGACATGCCTGATCGCGCCGTCACCGGCCGCGTGTCCATAAGTGTCGTTGATCTTCTTGAAGTGATCGATGTCGATCATCAAGGTCGCCATGTTGCGCTTGTAGCGGCGGCTGAACGCGACGGCATCGTCGGCGACGGCGAGGAAGGAGCGACGGTTCATCAGGCCGGTCATGAAGTCGGTGTCGGCGAGCTCGCGCAGCTTCAGCATGTCTTCCTGGAGCTGCATCGCGTTTTCGCTTGCGCGCAGTTCTGCCTCCCTGGTGCGTTCCTCGGCATGGCCGATGCGCCGCAGCAGCGAACGCAGCGCGCGCGAGAGCTGCACGACTTCGACCGAGCCGCTCTGCCGCGCCAGCATGGTCGGGCCATGGGCACGCCCGATCCGGTCGGCTTCCTGCGTAAGGGCGATGAGCGGGCCCGCGATCCGGCGCGAGACCAGCACGGCCAGCGACAGAGCGATCAGCGCGGTCGCGGCACCGATCATCAGGATCAACTGCGCCGACGAGATCGCCGCCTTCAGCGCCACGCTTGCCGGCTGGCTCGCGGTGACGATCCAGTTCAGGCCCTGATAGTCGCGGTGACCGTTGCCGACGTGGAATGCGGTCAGCATCTGCTGCCCGTCCCGCGTTTCGCGAAAGCTGCCATCGCGGGCATTCAGGATGCCGGCGAGATCGTCGCCGCTGTAGCGGATGGTTTCTTTCTGCGGCCCGAGCAAGACCATGCCGCCCTTGCTGAGGATCGACAGCGTCGAGTCGGCGTTGTTGTCGGTGGCCTCCACGTCCTTGATCAGATTGCTGGCCCAATCCCAATTCAGATGCCCGCCGAGCACGCCGAGCAGCTTTCCGGCGGAATCGCGCACAGGCAGCGCGATGTCGACGAAGCGATAGGGCTCGTTGTTGGCACGCTGCGTCAGCAGCGACGACAGCAGCACGGCCTCATGCACATCGCCGACCGCGACCTTCTCGAGACCCTGCTTGAACCAGGGGCGTGCAGCAACGGACTTGCCTTGCAGCAAACCTCCGGTCGAGGCGACGACGTTGCCGTTGAGGTCGGCGAAACCGATCCAGGCGAATTCGGAGAACGTGCGCTGGAAATCCTCCAGCGAGCTGCGCAGCGTGTCCGCATTACCCTGCCACAACGTCTGCATCGGTTGCAGGTCGGCGAACAGCTTCATCTCCTGCTGGCGCGCCGCCATGAAGCGATCGAGCCGGCCGGAAGCCAGGGACGCGGTCCCGGCGAGGCTGCTCTCGATGAGCGCCGCGGTGTTTCTGTAGCTGATCATCGCGGCGCCGGCCGCGAGCGTGCCCACGAGCACGATGGACATGGCTGCCACGGCCGCAGCGATCTGCGTCCGCACCGTCAGATGATCTTCGATCGCGTGCAGGCGGTTGGCGACCTGCCGGAAGAGGGCTCGCATGGAAAGGCTCCGGTGTCACCGTCGCTCATGCCATGTCGTAACTTCCAACCGCTTACCGGCTGATTTCCGATTTGGATCGTATTGAATCGGTCGTGAAGCCGGTTGGTTGAAGGGAGCTTAATCGGACGCGCAATGTCTTGAATTCGTACAGTTTTCCGTAAGTCCCCGGGCTTTTGCGCGTCGACGGATCGCCTGCTGCCATGAGGGTGTCAGCAGGCCCGGACTATTGATCGACGGCAATGGAGGTTCGCATGGTCAAGACCGCGCTCGACAACTTCACGAGGCCGCCCTGCGCCGAGCTGCTCGGATGGCGCCTGCTCGAGGCCCGCCCCGAAGACGGCTGGATCAAGCTCGGCTTCGAGGGCAAGCCGGAGTTCTGCAACCCGGCGGGCTTCATCCAGGGCGGCATGCTCTCCGCCATGCTCGACGACACGATGGGCCCCGCGGTGCTGGTGATGAGCGAGGGCCGGCTCTACACGACGACCATCAGCATGACGGTGAATTTTCTCAGCCCCGCAAGGCCAGGGCCGATCATTGGTGAAGCCAAGGTGACGCAGCTCGGCAAGACGATTGCGTTCGTGGAGGCGAAGCTGATGACGGAGGACGGCGCGGTGCTGGCGACCGCGAGCGCGAGTGAACGCTTGCTGGAGGCAGCGAGGGCGGTGAAGTGAGGTCGATGGCTCGTTGATCAGCCCGCTCGCTTCGCGTCCTTGCTCACGATCGGCGGCTTCGCGTTCAGCGCTTCGACCTGGAATCCCGCGACGCGCTTGTAGTTCGCGGCGATGTCTTCCAGCTCCTTCTGCGACAGCACGTCGGTGACGACGCCATAGCCATCGGGTGCACGCTCCTCGACAAGCTGCATCACCTGCTCGGGGCCGTTCTTGCGGTTGAGCAGGACGAGATCGGTGGTCGCGGGGCGCCGTTCGGCTTCATAGGCGAGCAGCGCAGCCTGCGTGGGGCCGTGCGCCAGGATCTCGCGCGTGATGGTGCGGGCATCGAGGATCGCCTGCGAGGCGCCGTTCGAGCCGATAGGATACATCGGATGCGCGGCATCGCCCATCAGCGTGACCTTGCCGAAGGTCCACTGCGAGACGGGATCGCGGTCGACCAGCGGATATTCATAAGCGTGCGGGCAGTTCCTGATCAGGCCAGGCACGTCGAGCCAGTCGAACTGCCAGCTCTCGAACCACGGCAGAAACTCCTCCAGCCGCGCGGTGCGGTTGTAGTCCTCGCGCCGCCACTGATAGGTCGGTGGCATGTGCCGCTCGGCGACCCAGTTGATCAAATGATTTCCCGATGCGTCCGGCTCCTTCGAGATCGGATAGCAGACGAATTTCAGGATCTCGTGCCCGGCCATGATCATGGTGCGGCCGGTGAGGAACGCCTTTGACGGCGTCACGCCACGCCAGAGGATGCGGCCGTTCCAGATCGGCGGGCCCTCGTTGGGATAGAGCTTTTCTCTGGCGGCGGAATGGATACCGTCGGCGGCGATCATGATCGCGCCTTCGTGCGTTCCGGCGGCCTTGCCGGTCGCGCGGTCGATGAAGTCGGCGCGCACGCCGCCGGCCGTCTCGGTCCAGCCGGTCAGATGATGGCTGGTCAGGATGTTGTCGCGGCCGAGACGCTCGACCGCGGTGTCGAGCAGCAGTTGCTGGAGCGTGCCGCGATGGATCGAGAACTGCGGCCATTTGTAGCCGGCTTCCAGCCCGCGCGGCTCGCTCCAGATCGGCTTGCCGTGTTTGGAGAAATAGGCGAGCTCGCGGGTGCGCACGCCGCTGGCATCGAGCTTGTCCATCAGCCCGAGCTCGATCAGCTCGCGCACCGCATGCGGCAGCACGTTGATGCCGACGCCGAGCGGCTTCAGTTCCGCGACGCTCTCGAACACTTTTACGGGAATGCCGATCTGGTGCAGGCTGAGCGCGAGCGTCAGCCCGCCGATGCCGCCGCCGGCGATGAGTACCGTCATGACAAAACCCCTCCGATTGCAGGCGTCTTGGCACAGCCGGGCGGCGGTGGGCAACTGCGAAGAGCAAAGGCTCTGAGGGGCGTGCTATGGACCTGGCGCGCGGCAGCCGTTAACTTCCAGCTTTCGCATGAGGTTCGACATGATCAAGCTCTACTACGCCACCGGCACTTGCGCGCTCGCCACCTACATCACCCTGGAAGAGGCCGGCGCCGACTACACGGCTGAACGGCTGAGCTTCAAGGACAACCAGCAGAACAGCCCGGCCTATCTCGCGATCAACCCGAAGGGGCGCGTCCCGGCGCTGGTGACGGATCGTGGCGTCCTCACCGAGACGCCGGCGATGCTGGCCTATATCGCGCAGACCTTCCCGAAGGCGAAACTCGCACCGCTCGATGATCCCTTCGACTTCGCGCAAGTGCAGTCGTTCAACTCCTATCTCTGCTCGACCGTGCACATCAACCATGCCCACAAGATGCGCGGCGCGCGCTGGGCCGCGCAGGAGAGTTCGTTCGCCGACATGAAGGGGATGGTGCCGAAGACCATGGGCGCCTGCTTCTCGCTGATCGAGCAGAAGATGATGAAGGGGCCGTGGGTGATGGGCGATCAGTTCACCGTCTGCGATCCCTATCTCTACACGCTCTCGACCTGGCTCGAGGGCGACAGTGTCGACATCAACGCCACGCCGAAGATCGCCGATCATTTCAAGCGCATGTCGGATCGCTCCGCCGTGCGCAAGGTGATGGACGCGCAGAAGGCGTAAGGGTCTTGTCGCGCTTGGCGGGTGGGCGAAGGCGCATGGCGCCGTGCCCACGCTCTTTTGCCGTAACGATCAGGGGGTGGGTACGCTTCGCTTTGCCCACCCTACGATAGCTTGCGCTTGGCTTGCTCCAACTCTCGTCCCGTGTCCAGCATCAGCCGCCGCAGCCAGATCGAGCCCGGGTCCATCTGCGCCCGCGTCGGATAGAACAGGAACTGCTCATCAATCCCTGGGTCGAGCGGCGGCGTCACGGTGGCGAGCCCGAACTGCTTTGACAGCGCCGCGATCAGCCGGCGCGGCACGAAGGCGACGAGGTCGGTGCGTGCCGCGACGTGCAGGGCTTCGAGATAGCCCGACACCACCAGCGAAATGTGCCGCTCGATACCTTTGGAGCGCAGCCAGGTGTCGATGAGGTCTTCGGGCTGGCCGCGGATGATCACGCCGACATGCCGTGCGGCCAAAAATGCGTCGCGCCGCTTCAGCTTGGCACCCATGGGATGACCGCGCCGCACCGCCAGCGCGTCGCTGTCGGTGTAGAGCAGCTGGCGATGAAAGCCCTTGAAGGCGTTGCCGATCGAGATCACGAGGTCGATGGTGCGGGCGAATTCGGCGTGGAAGATCGCCGGCCCCCGCCACGGCACCACATCGATGCGGACGTTGGGCGCAAGGCGCGTCACTTTCTCCATCAGCGGCGGCATCAACAGCTCGACCGCGAGATCCGGCATCATCAGCCGGAATTGCCGCTCGCTGCGTGCTGCGTCGAACTCGTCCGGAACGAACAGCCCACGCACCTGGTCCAGCGCCTGTGCCAGCGGTGTGCGCAAGGCTTGCGCCCGCGGCGTCAGCTCCATCCGCGCGCCGGTGCGCACCAGCAGCGGATCGCCGAAGATGTCGCGTAGGCGCTGCAGGGCGTGGCTCGCGGCCGGCTGCGACAGCCCGATGCGCAGCGCGGCGCGGCTGACATTGGCTTCCCGCAGCAGCGCGTCGAGCGCGGTCAATAGATTGAGGTCGAGCGAATTCAAATTCATGGGGTGAATAGATATCATATTCACTATCGATTTGAAGAATTCTCGTCAGGCAGCGATGTTCTCCGTATCGCCACCAAAAGGAGATGCCGCCATGAGCGCGAGCGCCAACAAGAAACTGATGCAGGATATTTTCGCCGCTGCCGCCAGCCCCGATCCTGTTGTCCGCGACCGGTCGCTGTTCGCCGCAAGCCTGGCCGACGACGCCAAATGGATCGTCACCGGCCAGTATTCCTGGTCGCGGACCTTCACCGGGAAAGACGCGATCCTCAACGACCTGCACGGCTATGTGCGAACGCGCCTGCGCGACCGGACGCGCACGGTCGCCGAGCGCTTCATCGCCGACGGCGACATCGTCGTGGTGGAGGCCAAGGGCGACAACGTCACCCCTGAGGGTGTGCGCTACGACAACGACTATTGCCTGGTGTTCCGGCTCGAGGACGGCAAGATCAAGGAGATCCGCGAGTACTGCGACTCCGTCCTGACCGAAAAGGCGCTCGGGCCCTTCCAGCAACCGGCCCGGCGCGCCGCCGCCGGATAGGCGAAGTCCCGTCGGCAGGCCGGGAACGCGGCGGGAACCTTTTGATCCCGCCTGCGTTCCCTCGCTTCCGGGACAATTATGCCCCCGGCTTTGCACGCGTTTAGGAATTTCATGCTGGCGGGGGCTTCGGACGTTTCGATACAGGTGGGCCGCAGCTTTCCCGGACTCCGCGAACGATTGAGAGACGCGACCGCGGCCGCGCACCGCGAACTCGATGCGCAGATGTCCGCCTTCGATCTTGCGGTCCTGCCAGGCTATCGTCGCTTCCTTGAGGCCAGTGCAGGTGCGCTGCTGCCGCTCGAAGCGGCGCTCGTGGACGCTAACGTCGCCAAGATGTTTCCGGACTGGCCGGAGCGGACACGTCGTGACGCGATCACATCAGACCTCGCACGGCTCGGCAGGGACGCGCACGGCACCGTGTCGGTGCCGCCGCTGACGCCCAGCGGCATGATCGGCACGATGTACGTGCTGGAGGGCTCCCGGCTCGGCGCCAAATTTCTGCTGAAGGCTGTCGCGGATGCGGGCGATCCGCGCCTCGGCGAGGCCACAGCCTATCTCCGCCATGGCGCGGGAAAACGTCTCTGGCAGGGCTTTCTGGCAAGACTGGCCGATGAAGAGGCCTGCGACGAAGACGAGGCGATCGAGGCGGCGCGCAGCGCGTTTGCGGCGTTCGAGCAGGCGGCGGATCGGGCATGAACGAGGCGGTCAATCTCACCAATTGCGATCGCGAGCCGATCCACATTCCCGGCAATGTGCAGCCGTTCGGCTTTCTGCTGACGCTGCTATCGGACTTCACGATCTGCATGACGTCGGACAATGCCGCCGGCTTCCTCGGCGGCGACGTCGCCGATCTCCTGCAACGGCCGCTCGCCGAGGTGTTCTCTGCAACCGCGATCGAGACCATTCGCAGCCGCGTCGACCAGCTCGGCGGCCCTGACTCGACGGAGCGCGTGTTCGGCGTCGAACTCCAGCCCGGCAAGCCGCTTTACGATCTCTCGATCCATTTCTCCGGTGCCTATCTTGTCGTGGAGGCCGAGCCCAGCGTCATCGAGGCGGGAGTCAATTCCGGCGAGCTGGTGCGGCTGATGCTGGAACGCATCCGCAAGACCCGCGGCATGACCGACCTCGCCCGCGAGGCGGCGCGCCAGCTCAAGGTGCTGACCGGCTTCGATCGCGTCATGGTCTACCAGTTTCATCCTGACGGGTCGGGCGAGGTGATCGCGGAAGCTGCGGAGACAGGCCTCGAAAAGTTTCTCGGGCTGCACTATCCGGCCTCCGACATCCCAAAGCAGGCCCGCATCCTCTATCAACGCAACTGGCTGCGTATCATCGCCGATATCAACGCCAGGCCGGCCGCGCTGCTGTCGACAGCCACGCACAATGCGGGGCTGCTTGATTTGTCGATGAGCATGCTGCGCTCGGTGTCGCCGATCCATATCGAGTATCTGCGCAACATGGGCGTCGGCGCATCGATGTCGGTGTCGATCCTGCGCGATGGCAAGCTGTGGGGGCTGTTCGCCTGCCATCATTATTCGCCGCGCTACATCTCGTTCGAGAAGCGCACGGCGTCCGAATTGTTCGGGCAGATGTTCTCCTGGATCGTGGAGGGGCGCGAGCGCGAGGGCGACGTCGCCTATGAGGCCAGTGCCCATAAGATCCAGGAACGGTTGATCGAGACCGCAGGCACCCACGAACACAGCCGGCGCGCGATCGTCGACTTCGTCGGTGACTACCGCCGGATGATCGCCTGCGACGGCGTGGCGATCTGGTCCGACAACAACATCACGCTCGATGGCGAGACGCCGACCGAGGACGAAGTGAAGGAGCTCGTTGCCTTCATCAACCGGACGTCGCCGGGCCGCATCTGCGCCAGCGCGGAGATCGCAAAGCTCTATGCGGCCGGCGAGGTGTTTCGCGATCGCGCCGCCGGCTTCCTCGCCATTCCGATCTCGCGCACCCCGCGCGACTGCCTGATCTTCTTCCGGCGCGAGGTGGTGCGCTCGGTGAACTGGGCAGGCGCGCCCGAGAAGGTCTACGAGGAAGGCCCGAACGGGCCGCGCCTGACGCCGCGCAAGAGTTTCGAGCTCTGGCGGGAGACGGTCGCGGGCCAGTCCAAGCCGTGGTCGGCGGCGGACATCCGCATCGCCGAGAGCCTGCGCGTCACGCTGCTCGAGGTGATCCTGCAATTGTCCGATCTTGCCGCGCGCGAGCGCCGCGGCGCGCAGGAGCGGCAGGAGCTGATGATCGCCGAGCTCAATCATCGCGTCCGCAACATCCTGAGCCTGGTCCGCGCGCTGGTGGCGCAGAGCAAGGACACCGCCAGGAGCGTCGACGAATTTGCCAATGTGCTCGGTGGCCGCATCCAGGCATTGGCGCGCGCCCACGATCAGATCACCAATCTGAACTGGGCACCGGTGGCTCTGCGCACGCTGCTCGAATCCGAGGCCGGCGCCTATCTCGGCGCGCGCGCGGACCGCGTGAAGATCGGCGGACCGGACGTGGCGCTCGATCCCAAGGCGTTCGCGACGCTGGCGCTCGTCGTCCACGAGATGATGACCAATTCCGCCAAATACGGCGCGCTCGCCGATTCCACCGGCCAGGTCGAGGTGGTGTGGCGGGTCGATTCGAATTCGAGTCTCGAGATCGAGTGGAAGGAGAGCGGCGGCCCCCCGGTGCAGCCGCCGTCGCGCCGTGGCTTCGGCACCACCATCATCGAGCGTTCCGTCCCCTTCGACCTCAAGGGCGAAGCCGAAATCCGTTTCGATCTGCTGGGTGTGCAGGCAAGGTTCGTGATCCCGCCGAACTTCGTCGACCTGGTGCCGTCAATCGCAGGAGCCGCCATGCGCGTCGAGGAACAGCAACCCGCCAGCCCCCGCATTTCCGACACGGCGCTGATCGTCGAGGACAATCTCATCATCGCGATGGCGGCGGAGGTCATTCTGCTCGATCTCGGAGCCCGTCATGTCGACACCGCGGCGAACGTCGATCAGGCGCTGCGCGCGATCGAGCGCACGCGGCCGAGCTTTGCGCTGCTCGACCTCAACCTCGGCAATGAGAACAGCATTAAGGTGGCGATGAAGCTGAAGGAAATCGGCGTGCCCTTCATCTTCGCGACCGGCTATGGCGAACGCGCGCCGATTCCCGTCGATCTGGCCTCGGCGCCTGTGGTGCAGAAGCCGTACACGCTGGAAGTGGTCGAACACGCGCTCGGCAAACTGCAGCAGGCGACGGCCCAATAAAGCTTCATCCCGACAACAAGAGAAAAGGCCACGCGCATGCGCGTGGCCTTTAATGGCAGTGAAGTGTGATCAGGCCACTTTCGTCGACATGTGCCTGAACATGTTGGCGCGCGCCTCGTCGTCCATCTCGGCCTTGAAGGTGAACTTGTCCTTCAGCGCGATCGCGCGCGCCGCTGCCGGTCGCGCCGAGACCTCGTCGACCAGTCGCTTGACGTTCGGATAGCGCGCAAAGGCGTCGTCGCCGAGCTTGAACGGCACCATCCGCGCCCAGCCCCACAGCGCCATGTCGACGATCGAATAGGCATCGCCGACCATGTAGCTGCGGCCTTTGAGGCGACCGTCGAGGATCTGGTAGTGGCGGTCAGTCTCGTACTGGTAGCGGTTATGGGCGTAATCGTGGTTCTGGTCCTTCGGCGCGAAATGCTTGAAGTGCACGGCCTGACCTGAATACGGCCCGACGCCCGTCGCCACGAACATCAGCCAGGACAGCAATTCGGCGCGGTTCGCAGGCAGGAATTGTCCGGTCTTCTCGGCGAGATAGAGCAGGATGGCGTTGCTGTCGAACACGATGGTGCCGTTGTCGTCGATCGCCGGCACCTTCGCGTTCGGATTGATCTTCAGATAATCCGGCGCGAACTGGTCGCCCTTGCGGGTGTCGATCTTGACCGGCTCGTAAGCCAGGCCGGCCTCTTCGAGGAACAGCGCGACCTTGGTCGGGTTCGGCGATCCGTTGAAATAGAATTTGAGCATCTGGAATCTCCCAGGAGTGGTGCAAGTGTTGGTGGCCAACAGCGAACGCGGTTCGTCGTCGAGAGCGGACACAGCATCATAGCCGCGCGGCGGCTTCTCTTGCCTGAAGTGACGCTGGTCGCACAAGGGACGAGATTGACGGGTGGTGCCTGCGCCAGGCGCAGAGCCGCAGGGTGGGCAAAGCGACGGCGTGCCCACGAATTCCATCGATTTCCTGGAGACATGGTGGGCACGGCGCGTTGCGCCTTTGCCCACCCTACGAGATCATAACCATGGTCGGAGCGATTTATTCCGCCGCCATGCCGGCGCGGATCTCGGCGCGGAGCTCGTCGATCAGCTTGAGACCCTTCTTGGTCTCGACGTGCCAGAACGTCCAGCCGTTGCAGGCCTGCGCGCCTTGAGCGACGGCGCCCATGCGGTGGATCGAGCCGACCTTGTCGCCGAACATGATGGCGCCGTCGGCACGGACCAGCGCGCCGAGCTTCTTCTTGGCGTCGAACAGTTTTGCGCCGGGCATGATCATGCCGCGCTCGATCAGTTCTGAGAACGCCACCCGCGGTGCTTCGCGCGCCGTCATGAACGGGGCGAGGCTTTCTTCCGGCAGCGGTTCGACCGCGGCGATGCGCGCCTCGGCGGCTTTCGCGTAAGTTTTGTCGCGCTCGAAGCCGATATAGGAGCGGCCGAGGCGCTTGGCGACGGCGCCGGTGGTGCCGGTGCCGTTGAAGGGATCGATCACGAGATCGCCGGGCTTCGACGACGACAGCAGCACGCGCGCGAGCAGGCCTTCCGGCTTCTGCGTCGGGTGCACTTTCTTGCCGTCGGCGCCCTTGAGGCGCTCCTCGCCGGTGCAGAGCGGGATCAGCCAGTCGGAACGTGCCTGCACGTCCTCGTTGGCCGCCTTCAGCGCTTCATAGTTGAACGTATAGCCCTTGGCTTTCTCGTCGCGCGCGGCCCAGATCATGGTCTCGTGCGCGTTGGTGAAGCGGCGGCCGCGAAAATTCGGCATCGGATTGGTCTTGCGCCAGACGATGTCGTTCAGGAGCCAGAAGCCGAGGTCCTGCATGATCGCGCCGACGCGGAAGATGTTGTGATAGGAGCCGATCACCCAGATCGTCGCAGAAGGCTTCATCGCGCGGCGCGCGGCCAGCAGCCAGGCGCGGGTGAAGTCGTCATAGGCGGAGAATGAATCGAACTTGTCCCAATCATCGTTGACGGCGTCAACGTGGGACTCGTCGGGGCGCTTGAGATCGCCCTTGAGCTGTAGATTGTAGGGCGGATCGGCGAACACGAGGTCGACCGAACCAGCCTGGAGCTTCGACATCTCGGCGACGCAATCACCGAGGATGATGCTGTGCGAAGCGGACTCAAAGTTTGTGCGGGGCGCCCTTGCAGACGCCCCGCGACGCGACACTACCATGACTCAAGAACTCTGACTCAGGCGACGCTGTCGGCGACGCGGGACCAAACAACCGACTGACCGTTACAATGAAGCGGCAAAGTAAAAATCGACTTAACCCGCCGCTTTCGTGAGCAGATCTCGCATCGTGCGTTGCGCATGAGTCGCTGCACGCATTTGCCGTGTTTTGCAGTGTGTTTCGCATTTCTTCGCGTTGCGGGAGTGGCTGGAGCTGCAAAAGACTCCAAATTTCTCTCGGAAAAAAATGCATGGCCCTCGGAAAAAATTGCTGGCGTCGCACGCTGTCGCACTAGGCAATAATTGCCGAGCGGGATATTGATTAACGCAATGGAAATTTTAGGTATGTGGCGCGTTGAGGTTTTCGCGTGCCCACGCCATGCAATCGCCGACCTGAGGAAAGCCGCCATGCGCTACGATGATTTTCGCCGCAGCGACGATGTCGAGGACCGTCGCGACGACAGTGGCGGTGGGGGCGGAGGCGGCGGGTTCGGCCTCCCGATGGGTGGCGGCGGCCTTGGCATCGGCACCGTCATCGTGCTCGGGCTGGTCGGCTACGCCTTCGGCATCGATCCGCGCATCCTGATCGGCGGCGCCGAAATTCTCACCGGCGGCGGCCAGGCACCGAGCTACCAGAGCGATCGGCCGTCGTCCCAGGCCAAGCGCGGTGCGCCGACCGACGAGATGGGCAGCATGATCTCCGGTATCCTTGGCGAGATCGACGATCGCTGGAGCGAGATCTTCCAGGCCAGCGGCCAGTCCTACACCGGTCCGAAGGTCGTGCTGTTCCGTAACGCCACTAATGGTGGCCGCTGCGGCCGGGCCGAGTCGGCCATGGGGCCGTTCTACTGTCCGCCGGACCGCACCATCTTCCTCGACACCGGTTTCTTCCGCGAGGTCGAGACGCGCTTCCGCGGCTGCTCCGGCAAGTCGGCGTGCAATTTCACCACCGCCTACATCATCGCGCATGAGGCCGGCCATCACATCCAGAACCTGCTCGGCATCATTCCGAAGGTGACGCGGCTGCAGCAGCAGGCCGGCAGCAAGGCCGAAGCCAATGCACTCCAGGTCAAGGTCGAATTGCAGGCCGACTGTCTGTCCGGCGTCTGGGTCAATCGCGAGGCGAAGAAGCGTCCGAACTTCCTCGAACAGGGCGACATCGATGCCGCGCTGACCACCGCAAGCGCGATCGGCGACGACACGCTGCAGCGCCAGGCCACGGGGCGCGTCGTGCCCGACTCCTTCACCCACGGCTCGGCCGCGCAGCGCAAGCAGTGGTTCATGACCGGCTATCAGCAGGGCAGTCTGCAGGCCTGCAACACGTTCGGCGGCGGCGGGCCGTAGCGAAGGTCTCGTGCCCCGGACGCAGCACAGCACGAAGTGATGCGCTGCTGAGCCGGGGCCCATCTTGCCGGTCTCATGCAACTGGGGTCCCGGCTCTGCGCTGCACCGCCCACGCGTCGCATCGCGTCCGGGACACGAGAGGAAGCGAAATGGCCTCCATCGACGAATCCAAACAGTTCATCCCGCTCAACATCGCGGTGCTCACGGTTTCCGACACGCGTGCGCTCGCGGATGACAAATCAGGGCAGACGCTCGCCGATCGGCTCACCGCAGCCGGCCATCATCTCGCCGCGCGGGAGATCGTCACCGATGATGTCGAGGCGATCCGCGCCGTGATCCGCCGCTGGGTCGCGGACGCCGGCGTCGATGTCGTCATCACCACAGGCGGCACGGGCTTCACGGGGCGCGACGTCACGCCGGAGGCGATCGAGCCCTTGTTCGAGAAACGCATGGACGGCTTCTCCATCGCCTTTCACATGCTGAGCCATGCCAAGATCGGCGCATCGACGATCCAGAGCCGCGCCACCGCAGGCGTGACAGGCGCGACCTACATCTTCTGCCTGCCGGGTTCGCCCGGCGCCTGCCGCGATGGCTGGGACGGCATCCTCGCAGCCCAGCTCGACTACCGCACACGTCCCTGCAATTTCGTCGAGATCATGCCGCGGCTCGACGAGCACCTGCGCCGGCCGAAGGCGCAGGGCGCGACGGTGTGAGCTTCTTCCTTCTCCCCTTGTGGGAGAAGGCGGCGCGAAGCGCCGGATGAGGGGTATCTATCATCCGCACGGAATGCGCGGAGAAATACCCCTCACGCTGGTGAGATTGTGTCTACCTGCGGCGCAGCCCTCTCCCGCAAGGGGAGAGGGCGCAGTCATGCGCATCGCGCTCGTTGCGGAACAATCAGAGATCCCGCTCCCAGGTCTCGCCAACCAGATCATGCCCGAAGCTGTGATGTGGCTGCGTTGCGACCAGTTCGAAGCCGGCGCTCTTGTAGATGCCGCGGGCGGCCACCAGGATGCTCTGCGTCCACAGCGTCATCCTGTTATAGCCTCGCTCGCGCGCGCCCTGGATGCATTGCTCGACCAGCGCGCGGCCGACACCGAGGCCGCGTGCTTTCTTCTCAACCTGCAGCAGGCGAAGCTTGGCGATCTCGTCGGTCGCCTTCACCAGAAAGATCGAGCCAACCGGCTCACCGCCGACTTCCGCGATCCAGCAGTGCTCGCGTGCGGCATCGTAGTCCTTGATGAACTGCGCGCAGATCTCGGCGACCAGCGCCTCGTAGCTGATGTCCCAATTGTAGTCAGCGGCATAGGCAGCGCCTTGCTTTGAGATGACCCAGCCCATGTCACCGACGCGATGGCTGCGCAGCACCACAGAGGCGGGCTGGCTTCGACGCTGCTCCAGCACGGTCTCAATGGTTGCCATCGCCTGCGTGAGCCGCGCTGCATCGTCGGCCGGAAGCTGGGCCAGCATTGCTGCGACCTCATTTTGCGAGCTCAGGTTCAGCTTGGCGAAGGTCTGGCGGCCCTTGGCGGTGAGGCTGAGCTGGTACTGCCTGCGATCCGTGGGCAAGGGCGTTCGGGTGATCAGCCCTTTTTCGTCGAAGCTTTGGACGATGCGGCTGAGATAGCCGGGGTCGAGACCAAGCTCGTTGCCGATCTCTTTCGCCGAAACGTCGTCGCGATGCGCGAGTTCATAGATCACGCGGGCCTCGCTGAGCGAAAACGGGCTCCTTCCCAGGTGCTGGTCGAGCACGCCAAGCTTGCGGGTATAGAAGCGGTTGAAGGCGCGAACCGCGGCGATCTGTTCGTTGGTAGCGTTGTCGGGCATGGGACACCTCAATACTTGCCATTGTCAAGCAATCATTTGACTTTGGCAAGTATTAGATGCGCTCAACCGACCATGACAATCCGGCTGCGCAGCAGCGTCCGGGATGAACGGCCAAGACGCCTGAGCAGGCGCGCCTCGGAACGACGGGCCTGGGGCGGGTAGCCGCCAATCCGGTCGTAATGGTCACGCGCGATCAACAGCCCCTGATCGGCGAGAGGGCCGACCAGCTTGCGCGCCATCGACCACAGGACATCGCGAAGGCCGGTATCGGCGTAAGGGGAACGGGCATAATGGAACACGGCTGCACGATCCCGCCCGCTCGCCGCGACGGCCTGGATGAATTGGGTGGTTTCGTCGATCCAGCCAGTTTCCAGTACGGCCCCGGCGGGAAGGAACATCAGCCAGGGCGAACGGGCCTGGAGCGCGCCGGCGGCGAGCGCCGCACCTTGCGAAGATCCCTCGTAACCGATGAAACGGCAGCCGGCGACGTCCGCTACGCGCTCGATGACGCCGTTGCGGGTGCCGTCGACCAGCAGAACTTCCTTGATGATGCCCGCAGCGGCACCGGGTACCAACGGGGCCAGAGTTGCGACCGCCGTCTGTTCGACGCCTTCGGTCGGTATGATGACGCTCAGCATGATTGAGGCTTCAATATCCGCACTTCGGGAGAAGCGTAGCTCGTTATGATCTTGTCATAAACACGCGGCGCTGCCGAGCGCAACTTTCGCGCGGCGTTTCGGCGTGCGATGGTAAATCGCCGCCCGTCCATCGCAGCCAAATATGTCGTGCGCGGGTCCGTCGCGTTGCCGAATGTTTCGGCGAATCTCGGTTTCGTGAGCTGCAAATTGTCCGCCGACATTGCGCAGAACGAGATGTGTCCAATGAATGCCGATCAACATCCCATTGGTGTGACACCAGCAGCGCCGAAGCCGGACGCCACGCCGATCTTGCGGATCCGCGCCGTGATGCTGGGCGAACGCATCAATCCGTCGGGGCTCGAGATCGGTGCGGCCGTGTCCTCGACGCCCGCTGCCTTTCGCGTCCACGCCGGCCTCGCGGTGATCTTCCGCTATGGCGTCGTGGTGCTGATCGGCCTGCTTCCTTCGGAAGAGAAGGTGCTGCTCGACAGCCTCAAGTCCCGCGTGACCGGCGAGCTCAGCCCGATCGAGGAGGAGACCGCGCAGGCGCAGCTCTGCAAGGATGAAAACGCCGAGGCGATCCAGCCGGGCGGGCCGATCTGCCTCGCCAGGTTTTCCGACGAGCGGCTGCTGCTGATTGCGGACGCGCTCGCCAAGAGCACGTCGCTGGCGCGCGACGAACGGCGTGTTGCTGCGGTTTTCGATGTCATCGAGCCCTTCGCGCGGGAGCTCGCCGAAAAGGGTCGGACCTCGCGGCGGCGCAAGGGCATCTTGCAGCTGATCGGCAACGCGCTGCTGGTGCAGCAGCGCGTCGCCGGCCGCGTTGCCGTCGCCGAGAAGCCCGACGCGCTCTGGGAGAAGCCGCAGCTCGACCGCCTCTATGCGCGTCTCGAAGACGAATATGAGCTGAAGGAGCGCCTCGACACGCTCGAGCGCAAGCTCACCGTCATCGCGGAGACGGCCGATGCGCTGACCGACATCATCGACACCCAGCGCTCGCTGCGGCTCGAGATCGCCGTGGTGGTGCTGATCGTGATCGAAGTCGCGATCGGATGTTTCCAGATTTTTACGGGGACGCACTGAGCGCCGAGGAAATTGAAGCGCGTTGCGTGCGGCGGTCGATTGTTGTCGAGTTGTCCTGGGCTTGCCGAACTTCACCCCCGATCGCCATCGATCGTGTTCCCGCGCCGACGGCTACTGTGCATGGGGTTGTTTTCGCGTTTTTCATTCTTGTTCTTGATTTGTTCCTTTCTCGTGCTATCTTGCTGGCATGAGTCCAGCTTCTTCTTCTGCTCTCAAGCACCCGCCGGTCACGGCGCCCTCCGAGCCGGCGGGTGCGCCTTCCGATTTCCCCGAGCTTGGCGTCGCCATCGACCGTGCGCGCCGGCGCGGGCGGGGCGCGCAGTCCAATGCCAGCGGCCGTTACGAGGCCGAGGCACGCGTCGCCTTCGACGATGGCTGGCAGAGCCTGGAAGAGCTGCCGCCGTTCAGGACGACGGTGGCGGTGGACACATCGCGCAAGGTGATCACCCGCAACGACTCGCCCGATATCGGTTTCGACCGCTCGATCAATCCCTATCGCGGCTGTGAGCACGGCTGCGTCTATTGCTTCGCGCGACCGACGCATGCCTATCTCGGTCTGTCGCCGGGGCTCGACTTCGAGTCGAAGCTGTTCGTGAAGCCCGAGGCACCGGCGCTGCTCGAGAAGGAACTCGCCGCGTCAGGCTACGAGCCGCGGATGATCGCGATCGGCACCAACACCGATCCCTACCAGCCGATCGAGCGCGAGCGCAAAATCATGCGCGGCATTCTGGAGGTGCTGGAGCGCACCGGCCATCCCGTCGGCATCGTCACCAAATCCGCGCTTGTGACCCGTGACATCGACATTCTCGCGCGCATGGCCAAGCGCAACCTCGCCAAGGTCGCGATCTCGGTGACCTCGCTCGACCCGAAACTCGCGCGCACCATGGAGCCGCGCGCCTCGACGCCACCGAAGCGGCTGGAGGCGTTGAAGCAGCTTTCGGACGCCGGCATCCCGACTACCGTCATGGTGGCGCCCGTCATCCCCGCGCTGAACGATTCCGAGATCGAGCGCATCCTGGATGCCGCGACCCATGCGGGCGTCAAGGAAGCTTCCTACGTGCTGCTGCGGCTGCCGCTGGAAGTGCGCGATCTCTTCCGCGAATGGCTGATGGCGAATTATCCGGACCGCTATCGCCACGTCTTCACGCTGATCCGCGACATGCGCGGTGGCCGCGACTACGACGCGAAATGGGGCGAGCGCATGAAGGGCACGGGACCGATGGCCTGGACCATCGGGCGTCGCTTCGAGATCGCCTGCGACAGGCTCGGGCTCAACAAGCGCCGCTCGAAGCTGACCACGGATCATTTTGCACGGCCGAAGCAGAACGGCGAGCAGCTCAGCCTGTTCTAGGGTGCGGAGCGAACGAGGTGTGTGATGAGTAAGGAACTGCCGGCTCCGGTGCCCCGACTGACGGTGATCACGCTCGGCGTCCGCGACATCCGCGCCAGCATCGCCTTCTACGCCGCGCTCGGGTTTTCGCGCCGGTTGAAAGCGACGGGCGAGGCCGTTGCGTTCTTCGACACCGGTGGTCCGGTGCTGGGCCTGTTCCCCTGGGATCAGCTTGCCGATGACGCGAAGCTGCCGGACCAGCCGAGGCCGACGACCTTCCGCGGCGTCACGCTGGCCTGGAACTGCGCGACACGCGAGGAGGTCGATACGGTGCTGGCGTTCGCGCTCGGCAAAGGCGGAACATTGTTGAGGGCCGCGCACGAGACCGATTACAGCGGCTATTCCGGCTATTTTGCCGATCCCGACGGCCATCCCTGGGAGGTCGTCGTCGCGCCCGGCATCGAGGTCGGCGACGACAGGCGGGTGCATCTGGCGGAGTAGGGCGGTTCGTCTGAATAACGGGAATTGCGAGGGGTTCCCGGTTGCGCTGGCCGGGCGGCTTGCGCACGATCCCGGCCATGATTCGGGACAAGTCCGCCAAAAAGCCGGCCAAAGATGCGCCGGAGAAGGTCGCTGCGAAGAAGGCGGTACCCGCCAAGGCGAGCTTCCGCCGTGAGCGCGCGCTGATCAAGCGCGGCATCTGGCCCGTGGCTGGCTGCGACGAGGCCGGTCGAGGGCCGCTCGCGGGCCCCGTGGTCGCGGCCGCCGTGATTCTCGATCCCGACCGCATCCCGCGCGGTATCGACGATTCGAAGCGGCTGACTGCCGAAGAGCGCGAAAGGCTGTTCGACAAGATCTGCGCCACCGCGCAGGTCTCGGTCGCCGTCGCCTCGCCCGCCCGCATCGACCGCGACAACATCCTGCGCGCCTCGCTGTGGGCGCTGAAGCGCGCGGTGGTGGCGTTGCCCGAAGCGCCCAGGCACGTCTTTGTCGACGGCCGCGATCGCCTCGACACCGCCTGCGACTGCGAGGCCGTGATCGGCGGCGACGGCATCGTGCTTTCGATTGCGGCGGCCTCGATCGTCGCCAAGGTGACACGCGATCGGTTGATGTGTGCGCTGGCGCAGGACTGCCCGGGCTACGGCTTCGAGCAGCACAAGGGCTATGGCGTGCCCGAGCATCTCGACGCGCTCAGTCGTCTCGGCCCAACCATCCACCACCGCAGCTTCTTCGCTCCCGTCGCCGCCGCCCGCGCCAAGCACATGCCCTGGACCGTCGAGCCGGTGCAGGATCTGTTCGAGGTCGCCGAGGTCGAGGTGCAGGTGGAGACGACGGTTGAAATCGACGCTTCGGCGGGCCCCTAGCGTAGACTGTCGTTGCCACGACGCGTGGCGGCCTTTATCAAAACAGGCGTGAGCGAATAGGGCCGGCTGGACGGGTTGGCTGCATCTTGCGGGCGTTGCATGCGGTTTACCTCCCTGGTCATCGAGCTCATTCGCGCCCGGCCGCGGCTGATCGTCTGGATTGCCGTGCTGCTCCAGGCCGCGATGTGGCTGGTGGTGGCGCTCCTGTTCTACCGCAGCCCGCCCGGCAGCCTCGCGACCCTGCTGGCCTTCGGCCGCGAGTACCAGGTCGGCACCGATCTCGGCCCGCCGCTGTCGGTCTGGCTTGCCGATATCGCCTATCGCGCTGCCGGCGGCCACATGTTCGGCGTCTACGTCCTCGCCGAGCTCTGCGAGATCGCGACCTTCATCACGCTCTATCATCTGGCGCGCGCCGTGGTCGGCACCCAGCAGGCAGTGCTCGCCGTGCTCCTGACCATGACGGTGCTGGCGTTCTCCTCGTCTGCGCTCGATTTCGGCCCGCTGATTCTCGCACGGCCGCTCTGGGCGCTGTTGCTGCTCCATTCCTGGCAGATCATCGGGCAGCGCCGGGGCAACGCCTGGTTCGCCTGGTCGATTGAAGCGGGCCTCCTGCTCCTGACCACGCCGGCCGCGATCTTGCTGCTCGCACTGCTCGTCATCTTCGCACTCTCCACCGCCGGCGGGCGGCGGACATTGCGCGCGCTCGATCCGCTGTTCGCACTCGTCGTCGTCGCCGTGCTGGCGTTGCCTTATGCCGTCTGGCTGATGCGCGCCGAGACCCTTGTGCTGCCGCCCCTGCCGCAAGTGACTGATCTTGGCGCCCGCGCGATCCACGGCGCCTGGCTGCTCGGCGGGCTCGTGCTCGGCGCGATCGCAGTTCCGGTGCTGAGCTTCCTCAACACATCCCTGTTCGCGGGCAAGAGCGAGGAGGCGCCGATCATCTACCGGCCGCCGGTCGAGCCGCTCGCACGCAACTTCGTCTATTTCTTCGCGCTAGCACCGGCGATCGGCGCGGTCCTGATCTCCGGCCTGTTCGGGTTCGAGGCCGTCGTCGGCGGCGCCGGCGTTGTGCTGGTCATGTCGGGCCTCGCCATGGTCGTGGCAGCAGGCGATCTCATCGCCATGCGCGGCGCGCGGATGCTGCGCTCGGTGTGGGCGGCGGCCGTCGTGGCCCCCGCCGCCGGTGTCATGCTGGCCGTATTGTTCATGCCCTGGAGCGGCACCGGCGAGATCGCGACCTCGATGCCGGCGCGCGCGATCTCGGATTTCTTCGACGAGAGCTTTGCCCGCCGCACCAACCACCGCCTGCGCGCGGTCGCAGGTGAAACCCAGCTTGCCAGCCTGATCACGCTGCATTCCGGCCGGCCGCACCTCTTCATCGATGCCAATCCGGCGCGCACACCATGGATGTCGCAGGCCAAGTTCAGCGAGAGCGGCGGCGTCGTGGTGTGGCGCGCTTCCGATACTGCGGGGACCCCTCCGCCCGAAATCCTCGCGCGCTTCCCCGGCATCGTGCCCGAAGTGCCGCGCGCCTTCGAATGGCTGGTGACGGGACGCCAGCAATTGTTGCGCATCGGCTGGGCCATCGTGCGGCCGAAGGGAAGCTAGACCGCAGACATTGGCAGTCATTTGGGGGCTCGTGATGGATTTGAATCCGCCGACTGGCTCAGAGATTTCGATCAGGCGAGGTGACCAGGGCCCGCTTATCATCATTCCGGCGAAGGGAAGTCCGGCGCGCTATTTCGGCGGCTTGTTCCTGCTGTTCTGGCTGGGCGGTTGGGCGTTCGGCTTCAAATCGGTCCTGACGAAGCTGCTATCCGGAAACGGCAACGCCTTTGAAGTCTTTTGGCTCGGCGGCTGGACGGTTGGCGGCGTGCTTGCAGCCTACACGGCGTTTCGGATCTTTCGCCCCGGCGTGCCGGAGACGCTCCTGCTCAAGCGTGCCAGCATCGACTACGATGCCGGAATTCCGCCGCTGGAGCTGAACACCTATCAGAAACGAAGGAACTTCTGGAGCTCGCTCTTCGTGAAGCGGCTTCGCGCTGAGCTCGGTCGCCAGGAACTCATATCGCTCCGCCTACGCGAAACGGAGGAGGGCAATCGGCTGACCGTCGACATCGGTGCCAAGCGTGTCGAACTCGCAGCGCGGGCGAGCGAGGTTGAACGGGAATGGCTGGGCCGCCTGCTGGCGGACCGCTACGCGCTTCCTCAAATCATGTTGGGCACAGTAGGCAAGACCTGACAGAGCTCAGGCCGCCAGCGCCTTTGCGATCGAGCGCAGATCCTGCCAGGCCAGCCTCTTGTACGACGGCGAGCGCAAGAGATAGGCCGGGTGGAAAGTCGGCAGCGCGCGGATGGTACGTTGGCCGGTCTCGTATTCGAACCAGCGCCCGCGCGTGCGCATGATACCTTCGCGAGTCGAGAGCAGTGTCTGCGTCGAAGGATTGCCGAGCGTTACCAGCACATCGGGGTTCACCAGCTCGATATGACGCTGGATGAAGGGCAGGCAGATCTGCGTTTCCTGCGGCGTCGGCGTACGATTGCCGGGCGGCCGCCAGGGGATCACGTTGGTGATGTAAGCCGTAGCCCGGTTAAGCCCGATCGCGCCGATCATGAGATCGAGCAGCTTGCCGCTGCGTCCGACGAAGGGTAGCCCCTCGATGTCCTCGTCGCGGCCCGGCGCCTCGCCGACGAACATGATGCGCGCCTGCGGATTGCCGTCGGCAAATACCAGTCGTGTCGCGGTGTGCTTGAGCGCGCAGCCTTCGAAGTTTTGCATGAGCTCGCGCAAGGCCTCGAGCGTCGGTGCCGTGCGCGCGGCCTCGCGCGCCGAGGCGATCGCGATGTCGGGGGCCGGAGCTGCCTCGCCGCGCATCACCGCAGGCGCGGCGACAGGCCGCGGTGCTTCGACCGGCGCCACGCGCGGCGCCGGCGGCGGGGCGTCTAATTCCGCGAGGCGGTCGACCGGCTCCTCCGCGAGCGCGCAGTCGACTCCAGCCTCCAGATAGAAGG
Source organism: Bradyrhizobium manausense (assembly GCF_018131105.1). NCBI lineage: Bacteria > Pseudomonadati > Pseudomonadota > Alphaproteobacteria > Hyphomicrobiales > Nitrobacteraceae > Bradyrhizobium > Bradyrhizobium manausense. The sequence goes on from NZ_JAFCJI010000001.1 coordinate 157,011, forward strand.
CGAGAAGCTCTCGGACGGTGGGGGCGGGCTCAGGGATCATTTTGGAAAGTCAGACTATTAGTTCATCTTAGGGCGCCTTGCATCCCAGCGGAACGCATTTCCGTAGTTGTCCTACCCGGAAAAATCGGAAACAAGGGAGCGCAAATGGCAAGGAACCGTCTCAAGGGCTGAGATCAGATGAGCACCGAAGAACTTCCCCCGCGCGAATCCATGGAATTCGACGTCGTCATCGTCGGCGCCGGCCCCTCGGGCCTGGCCGCGGCGATCCGGCTGAAGCAGATCAATGCCGATCTCAACGTCGTCGTGGTGGAGAAGGGGTCCGAGGTCGGTGCGCATATTCTCTCCGGCGCCGTGATCGATCCTGCTGGACTCGACAAGCTGATCCCGGACTGGCGCGAGGATTCTGATTGTCCGCTGAAGACGCAGGTCAAGGACGATCGCTTCTACTGGATGACCGGTGGCGGCGCGATCAAGCTGCCGAACTTCATCATGCCGCCGCTGATGAACAACCATCACTGCTATATCGGCTCGCTCGGCAATGTCTGCCGCTGGCTCGCGCGCAAGGCCGAGGCGCTCGGCGTCGAGATCTATCCGGGCTTTGCGGCCGCCGAAGTGCTCTACGACGAGCAGGGCGCGGTGAAGGGCATCGCTACCGGCGACATGGGCATCGGCCGCGATGGCAAGCCGAAGGACTCCTTCACCCGCGGTATGGAATTGCTCGGCAAGTACACGCTGTTCGCCGAAGGCGCGCGCGGCAGCCTGACCAAGCAGCTGATCGCGAAGTTCGCGCTCGACTCCAAGAGCGAGCCGGCGAAGTTCGGCATCGGCCTCAAGGAAGTCTGGCAGATTGATCCCGCCAAGCACCAGAAGGGCATGATCCAGCATTCGTTCGGCTGGCCGCTCGACCTCAAGACGGGCGGTGGTTCGTTCCTCTATCATTACGACGACAATCTCGTCGCTGTCGGCTTCGTCGTGCATCTGAACTACGACGATCCGTATCTGTCGCCATTCGATGAATTCCAGCGCTTCAAGACCCATCCCTCGATCCGCGGCACCTTCGAAGGCGCCAAGCGCCTTGCCTATGGCGCGCGCGCCATCACCGAGGGCGGCTACCAGTCGGTGCCGAAGCTGACTTTCCCCGGCGGCGCGCTGGTGGGTTGTGCGGCCGGATTCGTCAACGTGCCGCGCATCAAGGGCGTGCACAATGCGATGGGCACCGGCATGCTGGCGGCCGAACATGTCGCAGCCGCGCTCGCGGCCGATCGCGCCAATGATGAGATCGTCGACTACGAGAACGCCTGGCGGTCCTCGTCGGTCGGCAAGGATTTGTTCCTGGTCCGTAACGTCAAGCCGCTGTGGTCGAAGTTCGGCACCGTCCTGGGCGTCGCGCTCGGCGGCTTCGACATGTGGTTCAACACGCTGTTCGGCACCTCGCTGTTCGGCACGCAGTCGCACGCCAAAGCCGATCGCTCGACGCTCGACCCGGCCAAGCAGCACGCGCCGAAGAACTACCCGAAGCCGGACGGCAAGATCTCGTTCGACAAGCTGTCCTCGGTGTTCCTGTCCAACACCAATCACGAAGAGGACCAGCCCGTCCATCTCCGGGTCGCCGACATGAATCTCCAGAAGATGTCCGAGCATGACGTCTTTGCCGGTCCCTCGAACCGCTATTGCCCGGCCGGCGTCTATGAATGGGTCGAGGAGGGCGCTGCGCCGCGCTACCAGATCAACGCCCAGAACTGCGTCCACTGCAAAACCTGCGACGTGAAGGATCCCAACGGCAACATTACCTGGGTTCCTCCGGAGGGCGGCGGCGGCCCGAACTACGAGGCGATGTAAGGACGCGTCAGGCGACCAAATAGGTCCGAAGAGTGATGTAGCGCACGTTCGCGTGAGACCGGAAGCACCACGGGTGCCCGCGGCCACGATAAGGCCATAGTAGCGGCGTCTTGGGGCGCTCCTGACCGTCACTTGAACGGTTACTAGGCCGATTTGGGGCGTGCGAAGGGGATCGCCCGGTCCGAATCCTTGCGGTGAAGCGCCAAAAGCGGCATTGTCCCGACCCGACGGTTCCGGGTCCCTGTCGCCGGCGGCGTTCGCGTGCGAGACGGCCTTTTGCTTCAAACCCAGGCACTACCAACTCAAGGCGAGCCCTGATGTTTTCAAATCGTTTCAACCGCTGGACTGCTGCTGCCATCGCCCTTGCCGGCTCTGCGATCGTGGCGGTCCCCGGCGCGGTGCTGGCGCAGACGCCGGACCATCCGGCCGACACGGCGGCGCAGTTTCCGACCCGGAACGATCTGAAGTCGCTCACCACCGCCGGCAGTTATCTCGCCGCGCGTCACGCCAGTGTCGAGCGCGATGCGACCTCCGCCTCCGCCTTCTACCGGTCCGCGCTGCGCACCGATCCCAAGAACAACGAGTTGCTCGACCGCGCCTTCATCTCCTCGGTTGACGATGGCGACATTGACGAAGCGGTCAAGCTCGCCGAGCGCATCCTCACCATCGACAAGACCAATCGCGTCGCGCGCCTCGTGGTTGGCGTGCATGATCTGAAGCTGAAGAAATATTCGAGCGCGCAAAGCAACATCAACCAGTCGATTCGCGGACCGATCACCGACCTCGTCGCCACGCTGCTGTCCGGTTGGGCCGCCTATGGCGCTGGCGATGCCAAGGGCGCGGTTGCGTCCATCGACAAGCTGGCCGGTCCCGAATGGTATCCGCTGTTCAAGGACCTGCACGCCGGCATGATTCTCGAAAACGCCGGCAAGGAGAAGGACGCCGGCGTCCGTTTCGAGCGCGCTTACAAGCTCGACGATTCCATGCTGCGCGTCAGCGAAGCCTATGCGCGCTGGCTGTCGCGTAACAAGGACGCGGCCTCGGCGACGGCGGTTTATGAAGCCTTCGACAAGAAACTCGCCCGCCATCCGCTGATCGTGGAAGGTCTGCGTGAGACCAAGGCCGGCAAGAAGATGCCGCCGCTGGTCGATTCCGCGCAGGCCGGTGCAGCCGAGGCGCTCTACGGCATCGGCGCGACGCTGACCCGCCGCGGTGGCGAGGATCTCGCGCTGGTCTATCTCCAGCTCGCGCTCTATCTCCAGCCCGCGCATCCGCTGGCCTTGCTCTCGCTCGCCGACCTCTATGAATCGGTGAAGCGGCCGCAGATGGCGATCAAGATCTATGAGCGCGTGCCGTCGTCCTCGCCCCTGAAGCGCAACGCGCAGATCCAGCTCGCCATTGACCTGGATTCCGCCGACCGCACCGACGAGGCGATCAAGATCCTCAAGGGCGTGACCGCCGAGGATTCCAAGGATCTCGAAGCCATCATGGCGCTCGGCAATCTCGAACGCGGCCGCAAGAAGTTCGGCGACTGCGGTGCGACCTATTCGCAAGGTATCGCCGTGCTGCCGGCCGGCAACGACAAGGCCAACAGCGTCTGGTACTATTATCGCGGCATTTGCGAGGAGCGCTCCAAGGAGTGGGCCAAGGCCGAAGCCGACATGAAGAAGGCGCTCGAGCTCCAGCCCGACCAGCCCCATGTCCTGAACTATCTCGGCTATTCCTGGATTGACCAGGGCGTGAATCTCGACGAAGGCATGAAGATGATCAAGCGTGCCGTCGAGCAGCGTCCCGACGACGGCTACATCGTCGACTCCCTCGGCTGGGCCTATTACCGCATTGGCAATTATGAAGAGGCCGTCAAGAACCTCGAGCGCGCGATCGATCTGAAGCCCGAGGATCCCACCATCAACGATCATCTCGGCGACGCCTACTGGCGCGTCGGCCGCACGCTGGAAGCCAAATTCCAGTGGGCGCATGCCCGCGATCTCAAGCCCGAGGCGGAAGAGCTTCCGAAGATCGAGGCCAAGATCGCCAACGGCATGACGGATGACGCCTCGAATTCTTCGGCCGCGCAGGCGGACAAGAAGAAAGACGACGGCAAGGGCGGCTGATCCAAGTAACTGGATAGGTAACTGGGGGCGTATCGCCGATGCCGGCGTTGGTTGAAGAAGGGCGCGCGAAGGTCAATCTGAGCCTTCGCGTGGTCGGCCGTCGTGCCGACGGCTATCATGATCTCGAAAGCGTCGTTGCGTTTGCCGACTGCGCCGACCGGCTCACACTGGAGCCGGGGGGCGAGCTCAGGCTTGCGACCACGGGGCCGCTTGCGGCGGCCTGCGGCGAGACGTCGGACAATCTCGTGTTCAAGGCCGCGAAACTGCTGGCTGATGCGGTGCCGAATCTGAAGCTCGGCGCTTTCGCGCTCGAGAAGGTCTTGCCGGTGGCAGCCGGCATCGGCGGCGGCTCGGCCGATGCGGCCGCGGCGCTGCGTCTGCTCGCGCGCCTCAACGATCTGTCGCTCGATGATTCCAGGCTTCGGGAAGTCGCGCTCGCGACGGGCGCAGACGTGCCGGTGTGCCTGTTTTCGCGTGCCTGCGACATGACCGGCGTCGGTGAGCAATTGCTGCCGCTGGCGCTGCCGAGCATGCCCTGCGTGATGGTCAATCCGCGGGTGCCGGTTGCGACCAAGGATGTGTTCAGGGAGTTGGGCCTGCGCAACGGCGAGTTGCTGGTCGGCGCGACCGATGTACTTGAGGCTCCGGCCTGGCCGGAGCTGGGCGGGTCGATTTCCGATTGGGTCGAGGTTCTCGAAACCGTCGCCAACGATCTCGAGGCCCCTGCGCTACGCATCGAGCCCGTGATCGGTGACGTGCTGAGCGCCTTGCGCGACTCCGCCGGCGTCAAGCTGGCGCGCATGTCCGGTTCGGGCGCGACGTGCTTTGCGATCCATGGCACGGCTAACGATGCGAACGCCTCCGCGGAGAAGATTCGGCGCGACCACCCCGGCTGGTGGGTGCATGCGGGGACGTTGAGCTAAACGCCCTCTTCCTCGGCCAGCCCGAGAAACTGGCGGATCTCATCCAGCACCTCTTGTGGCTTGTCGTGTTGCAGCCAGTGTCCGGCGCCGGCGATGGTCTCGATGCGTGCCTGCTGGAAGTAACGCTCCAGGCCCGCTGACCGGGCGCCGGCGAGAAAGCTTTCGCCGGCATTGAGCAGCAGCGTCGGGCAGGCGATACGCGACCACAGCGCAACGTGATCGTCCGGCCAGAGCCGGTGCGGCGCTGAGGCGCGCTGATAGGGATCGAACTTCCAGCTATAGGTGCCGTCCTCGTTCTGCCGCGCACCGTGCGTGGCGAGGTGCAGCGCGAGGTCGCGGGTGAGGCGCTTGTTGTGAAGCACCATCTGCGCGGCTGCCTCCGCGAGGGTTGCGTACCGGCGCGGCGTGCGGTCGTGCAGCCGGTCGAGCTGGCTGACCCATTTGCCGATGCGTTCGTGCGTCGGTGGCTTCGGCGAATCCGGTAGCATCGTCACGCCGTCGAGCACGACAAGCTTCGAGACCTGCTCGGGGAATGACCCGGAAAAGATCAGGCTGACCATGCCGCCCATCGAATGGCCGATGAGAGTCACCTGGGGCGCTGCGATGCTGCGGACGAGCTGGGCGAGATCGTAGACATACTCGGTCAGCGCGTAGCTGCCGCCCTTGGTCCAGTCGGAATCGCCGTGGCCGCGCAAATCGGGCGCGATCACATGAAAATGCGGTTGCAGCGAGCCGGCGATGGCATCCCAGCTCCGGCAATGATCGCGACCGCCGTGGACCAGGAGAAGCGGCGGCGCTCCTTCATTACCCCAGTCGGCATAATGCAGCCGCAGGCCGTGGGACTCGTAATAGCGACTTTGCGGGGCAAGCATCGGGCCGCGATCCTTCGAATTGCCGGACATGACGACGGCAGGACTGAAGTAGCCTGCTGCCGGCCATTCCACAAGCAAGCGCGGAGATCAAGGGCGCCCCGGCGAGCTGGTGCTGGCTGCAGGGCGGCGCATGGCGACGCGCCGGCGCTTTCGGGTCTTGCGCGTCTTCATGTCGTGACGGCGATGCGCCGTGCGCGACAACGATCTTGCCAGGAGGTGATAACGCGACCAGGACATCATCCGCATTGGACTCTCCATCGCAATGTCAATGGGTGAGCCGCGAGCGATGAGCCGTTCGAATTACGCGCCTTACATCTTGGTCATGACGGCTCGGAAAGTTTTCCGGGGCGACCGCGACAATGTCGCGCCTACGCCGTCATTGCGCGCGATCGACTCATCGACATCGTTCATCGGTATTAAAACTGCGTAAGGCGCCGAACGCGTTTCGCTCCCATCGCCTCCAACTGATGCTAGGAGGTGAACATCATGAAGCTTGTATCTGCACTGATCGGCGTTGCCACACTTGGCGGCGTCGCACTCTCGAACGGGGCTGCGTCAGCAGCGCCGATCGAGGTGCCGGCCGGCTATGTCTGCAATGAATGGGGCCATTGCTGGCAGCGCCATTACGCCGGCGGCTACTACCACCCGCATTATTGGGGTGGTTACGGCTGGCACCATCATTGGGACGACGGCTGGCGCTGGCGCCGTTGGCATCACTGGCGCCACTGGTGAAATCAAGGAAAGGGGCTTCGGCCCCTTTTTTGACATGAACGACGCGCGCTACCCCTGCACCGGCCGCCGCGCCAGCGCGAGCGAGAGGCCGAGGCCTGCGATGAAGACACCGGAGCCTTGCGTGAGGCGGCGCATCAGAAGCGGTCGTCCGATCAGCTGCGTCCGCGTTGCCGACGCCATCAGCACCACCGCGACATCGGCCAGCGTGTTCAGCGTCACGGAGATGGCGCCAAAGAGCATGAATTGCAGCGTAGGGCTCGCCCCCGCAGGATCGAGGAATTGCGGAATGAAGGCGAGGAAGAATGCCGCAGTCTTCGGGTTCAACGCCTCGACCAGCACGCCGTCGCGGAATGCGCTGGCGTCGCCGACGGGTTCGCTCTCGAGTGATAGCGTCCGGCCGGCACTGCGAAAGGTCTTGATGCCGAGCCAGACGAGATACAGCGCGCCGACGAATTTGACGGCCGCAAACAGTTCCGCACTAGCCAGGATGATCGCGGAGATGCCGAGGCTGCCCGCGACCACGTGGACCAAGCCGCCCAGCGCCGTTCCCGCGGTCGATGCAAAGCCGCTGGCGCGCCCCTCCGACAAGGTTCGCGCCGCGACGTAGAAGATGCCGGGGCCGGGGACGGTGGCAATGATGAGAGCTGCGCCGAGGAACAGCCAGAAATTCGTGTCCATCATCCTGTTTTCGTAGCGCGGTGCGCCGCGATTGCAAGGCCGGTCGTTCAGCCCATGCGGCGGAAGATCGCACTGGCATTCACGCCACCGAAGCCGAAGCCGTTCGAGATCGCATGCTGCATCGGCATGGGCCGCGCGCTGCCTGCGACAATGTCGATACCATCGGCGCTCGCGTCTGGGTTTTCGAAGTTGAGCGTCGGCGGCGCGACCTGGTCGCGCAGCGCGAGCACCGTGAAGATCGCTTCCAGCCCGCCGGCAGCGCCAAGCAGATGCCCGGTGGCCGATTTGGTCGCGCTGACCGCGATGGACTTGTTGCGGCCGAACAGCGCTCCGATGGCGCCGAGCTCGCTCTCGTCGCCAGCCGGAGTCGAGGTTGCATGCGCGTTGAGGTGCTGCAAATCAGCGGGAGCAAGGTTCGCCTGTCGTAACGCGATCTCCATGGCGCGGCGGGCACCATCGCCGTCGGGCGGTCCCGACGTCATGTGATAGGCATCCGCCGTCGTGCCGTAACCAACGATCTCTGCGATCGGAGTCGCGCCACGCGCGAGCGCATGTTCCAACTCCTCGACTACCAGAATGCCGGCGCCTTCGCCCATGACAAAGCCGTCGCGGTGGCGATCGAACGGGCGAGAGGCGCGGGCGGGTTCGTCGTTGAAGCCGCTCGACAGCGCCCGCGCCGCGGCAAAGCCGCCGAGGCTGACGAGATCGATGCACGCCTCGGCGCCGCCGCAGATCGCGACGTCGGCCTCGCTCGCGCGGATCATGCGCGCGGCGTCGCCAATCGCCTGTACGCCGGCGGCACAGGCCGTGACCGGCGTGCCCAGTGCGCCCTTGTAACCGTATTTGATGGAGACGTGGCCGGCCGCAAGATTGGCGAGGAACGAGGGGATCGTGAACGGCGACAGCCGGCGCGGTCCGCGCTGCTCGGTGATGCGCACGGCCTCCGCCATGGCCGGGAAACCACCGACGCCGGAGCCGATGATCGTCGCGGTCCGTTCCTGCGATGCCGCATCCTGGGGCGCCCATTTAGCCTGTGCGACGGCCTCTGCGGTGGCGAGCAATGCGAACAGGATGAAGCGGTCCATCTTGCGCTGATCTTTTGGCGCAGCGGCCTCCGCCGGGTCGAAGCCGCCATCGGCGTCATCGGCCTTGTCCGGCACGAGGCCGGCGATACGCGCAGGCAAGGCCTGCGCCCATTGGGGCAGTGGGCGCAGTCCGCTTTGACCGAAGAGCAGCCGGCGCCAGGACGTCTCGACACCACAGCCGAGCGGCGACACCGCGCCCATTCCCGTCACGACGATACGACGCATGTCAGTCTCCCGCCGGCGCGACGGCCGGGTTCATGGCTTTGAGCGAGGTCAGGCGCCGCCGCATCAGACGGCTCGCGCCGGGGCCGGCGATCACCACCGCATTGGCGAGCGTGATCGGCTGCCGATCGGAGGCATCGACCACGACCGGATCGAGCGGACGACGATCGTCCCGGTTCGCCAGCAGGATGGCTTCGCCCTTCGGTGCGAGATGCTTGTTGCCCCAGGCGAGCAGCGTGGCGATCACGGGGAAGAAGTCGCGTGCCTTGTCCGTCAGCACATATTCGAAGCGCGGCGGCCGCTCGTTGTAGCGACGCCGAATGAACATGCCGGACTTGGTGAGATGGGCCAGGCGGCGCGAGAGGATGTTCGGCGCAATGGAGAGATTGCGCTCGAACTCGTCAAACCGGCTCGAGCCCTGAAACGCATCGCGCAGAATCAATATGCTCCACCACTCGCCGACGGTCTCTACGGCGCGGCCGACCGGGCATTCCAGGATCGAGGGAGATTTGGGCTGCATGGAGCAAAGGTAGGAGAGTAACTTGCAAAATGCAAGCTACTAGGCGGATGGGGCTGATGTGGGTGGGAGAGTTAGTGAAGAGTCCGAGGCTGGAGTTATGACGAGAGTTGTGGCGGTGATCAAAGCCGCCGCAGCTATTTCAAATGTGAGCCTTTGAATGATGTCGGCGCGTCACACTCGGTCATTGCGAGCGCGGCGAAGCAATCCAAACTGTTTCGCGGAGGGATGCTGGATTGCTTCGCTGCGCTCGCAATGACGATGAGGAGGCAGTTGGGACCTAACTCACCGCTGTCGTCCCGGCGAAGGCCGGGACCCATAACCATAGGGATTAGATTGGCGAAGATTGGTCGCTATCAGTCTTCCCACGATACTGACAGCGTCGCCTCTCGACGGATCAAGCACTATCGGTCCCGGCCTTCGCCTGGACGACACCGAGTAATCGGTATGGCAGCGCACGCGAACCGCGAAAGCCTTAATGCGACCGTGCCAGGCAGAACGCCACCACCTGCTCCAGCGCGCTCTTCATCGGCGAGGACGGGAACAGCGCCAGCGCGTCGACCGCCATGGCGCCGTAGTGCTGGGCGCGGCTCAGCGTGTCCTCGAGTGCGCGGTGCTTGTTCATCAGGCCGATGGCGTGATCGAGGTCGGTGTCGTCGATCTCGCCGCGCTCGAGTGCGCGGATCCAGAAGGCGCGTTCGGTGTCGTTGCCGCGGCGAAACGCGAGCACGACTGGCAGCGTGATCTTGCCCTCGCGGAAATCGTCGCCGGTGTTCTTGCCGAGCTTTGCGCTCTTGCCGCCATAGTCGAGCACGTCGTCGACGAGCTGGAAGGCGATGCCGAGATTCATGCCGACCGAACGGCAGGCGGTCTGCTCCGCCTTCGGGCGGTTGGCGATCACGGGGCCGACCTCGCAGGCGGCCGCGAACAGCTCGGCGGTCTTGCCGCGGATCACGGCGAGATATTCGTCCTCGGTGGTTGCGGTGTTCTTGGCAGCGGCAAGTTGCATCACCTCGCCTTCGGCGATGGTGGCGGCGGCCGCGGAGAGGATGTCGAGCGCGCGCAGCGAGCCGACCTCGACCATCATGCGGAAGGCCTGGCCCAGCAGGAAGTCGCCGACCAGCACGCTGGCCTCATTGCCCCAGAGCATGCGCGCCGACAGCTTGCCGCGACGCATCTCGCTCTCGTCGACGACGTCGTCGTGCAGGAGCGTAGCAGTATGCATGAACTCGACCGAGGCAGCCAGCTTGATGTGGCCGTCGCCGGTGTAGCCCGCCAGGTTGGCCATCGCGAGCGTCAGCATCGGCCGCAGCCGCTTGCCGCCTGAGGAGATCAGATGGTTGGCGACCTCCGGGATCATGGTCACATCGGATCCGGTCCGCGACAGGATCGTGGCGTTGACGCGCTCCATGTCACCGGCGACAAGGGCAACCAGCTGTTCGATCGACGCGCCGGGGGTTTCGAAAGGTACGATGACGGCCACGCCGGTCTCCAATATTTGCCCCGGAGGGGCTATTCTGATGGGAAGACAATAGAAACTGGACGGGGATGCGGCAAGGCCTGTGGAACCATTGACATTTGCCCTTAATCCCTTTCAGGCGGGAGGCTCGTTTGCGTGAACTGGTTCGGACCAACGATATCGTGCTGGTGTCGGCGATCGGCGCGCTGCTCGACGGCGCCAACATCCACCATCTGGTGCTGGACCAGAACATGAGCATCATCGAAGGCTCGCTTGGCGTCCTGCCGCGGCGAATCCTGGTCCACGAGGACGACGCCATCGAGGCGAGGGCGCTCCTGACCGAGGCTGGTCTCAGCCACGAATTGCGCGGCGATGATTGACGTCGTCACAGATCTCACCGAGGACGCCTTTCTCGGCGGGCAACTGCGCCTGAGACAGAAGCGATCCGGCCACCGCGCCGGGCACGACGCCATCCTGCTCGCGGCAGCCACGGACGCTCGCGCAGGTGACCGCGTGGTCGATTTTGGTGCCGGTATCGGTACCGCCGGCCTGGCGCTCGCCCGGCGTGTTACCGGCATCAACCTCAGCATGGTCGAGATCGATCCGGAACTGGCCGACCTCGCGCGCGCCAATGCGGCGGCGAATGCGATCGCGGCCGACGCCATCGTGCTGGACGTCACGGCGGACGCGCAGGCTTTTGCGGCATATGGGCTCGTGCCCGACAGCGCGGACTGCGTGTTGATGAACCCGCCCTTCAACGACCCCGCGCGACACCGCGGCTCGCCGGATCAGGCGCGCCACACCGCGCACGTGGCGACCGGGGAGACGCTGCATGCCTGGGTGCATGCCGCGCGGCGCATTCTTCGATCGAACGGCGTGCTGACGTTGATCTGGCGCGCGGATGGCATTGCGGACGTCCTGGCAGCGCTGTCGCGTGGCTTCGGCAGCGTGTCGGTCCTGCCGGTTCATGGCGAGGCGGGACGGCCTGCGATCCGTGTGCTGGTGCGCGCCATCAAAGGCGGGCGGGCGCCGCTGCGATTGCTGCCGTGCCTCATGCTCAACGATGAGGCACGCGCGCCCAAAAAAGAGGTCAGGAATATTCTGGAGGGGAGAGCGGTCTTGCCGCTGGCGGAGCCGTGACAGCTTACTGGGGAAGCGATTCCGACTGCTGCTCCGGCTGGGACGTAAAGCGAATCGCCGTGAAGAGCGCGCCGATCAGCATCAACAGCAGATAGATCTTCATGGCATTTCCTCCGCTGCCCTATTGCAATCTCCCGGCTGGGATTCTGCAAAACACGTTCCAGGCACCAGCAATGACAGTCGCGTGATAAAGAATGATTAACCAGAGGTAAGGTCATGGCCGAACAATTGAACGATCGCGAAAATTCCGGCCTGGCCGACAAGCTCTTGCAATATCTGCCAGCACGTTTCCGGCCGGGCACGGCGGTCGTGCCGGTTGTGCGGCTGTCAGGCGTCATCGGCGCGGTGACGCCGCTGCGTCCGGGCATGTCGCTCGCGGGCGTCGCGCGGGTGCTGGAGCGGGCGTTCGCATACCGGAACGCCAAGGCGGTGGCGTTGGTGATCAATTCGCCCGGCGGCTCGCCGGTGCAGTCGCGCCAGATCTATCTGCGCATCAAGCAACTCGCGGCCGAGAAGAAGCTGCCGGTGCTGGTGTTCGTCGAGGACGTTGCGGCCTCCGGCGGCTACATGATCGCCTGCGCCGGCGACGAGATCTTTTGCGATCCGTCCTCGATCCTCGGCTCGATCGGCGTGGTCGGCGGCAGCTTCGGCTTCCAGGAGGCGATCAAGCGGCTCGGCATCGAGCGGCGGCTGTATACGGCCGGTGCGCACAAGGCGATGCTCGATCCGTTCCTGCCGGAAAACCCTGACGACGTTGCCAAGCTGAAGGCGCTTCAGCGCGAGATCCACCAGATCTTCATCGGGCTGGTGAAGGAGAGCCGGGGCGCGCGGCTCAAGGGCGCCGACGAGACCCTGTTCACCGGCGAGTACTGGGCCGGCGAGACGTCGATCGCACTCGGGCTCGCCGACGGCATTGGCGATATCCGCTCAACTCTTCGTGCCCGCTATGGCGAGAAGGTTCTCACCCCCGTGATTGCGCAGCCGACCGGGCTGCTGTCCGGCCTGTTGGGGCGGAAATCGCCTGGCGCGAGCCAGCTTTCGGCCATGGAATCAATGGCCAGCCTGCCGGATGAGCTGATCTCGGCGGTTGAAACGCGGGCGATTTGGGCGAAATTCGGGTTCTAGGCGGAGGCCCTCCCGCGCCATTTGGTCCGGACTGAGCCAATTGCAGCGCAGCCCGGACTGCGCGAATATGCACGTGGGGGCTGAGCATGAGACAAGGATCGACCGATGCCGCCGTTCGTTGCATTCGCGGGCGTCTTGGGCGGGCTTGCTGTGGTCCGCTGGGCGTACAAAACCGCACTCCGGGTCAACCAGGAGCTGGAGGAGATGCGCCTGTCGCGCGTCGCCGAGGCCGCCCCGATGGGGACCATCCAGACGCTGAAGCGTGACCCCGTGACGGGGGCGTATAAGCCGGGATAGCCGCCGCTATTCGTCATGGCCGGGCTTGTCCCGGCCACCCACGCGTTGCCGCATGAAGAACGTGGATGCCCGGGACAAGCCCGGGCATGACGGAGACCAGCCCGAAACCGCCCCCTTTACCTTGATTCCCACCCCCGCCGTCGATACGGTCCCGCGCGATTCAAAACCCCCCGCGAGAGCCTGATCTGACGATGGACGCCTCATTGCCCGCCCATATGCGCCCGGAACGCTCGTTCCAGGGCTTCATCCTCGCGCTCCAGCGGTTCTGGGCCGAGCAGGGCTGCGTGATCCTGCAGCCCTACGACATGGAGATGGGCGCGGGCACCTTCCATCCGGCGACCACGCTGCGCGCGCTTGGGCCCAAGCCCTGGAACGCCGCCTATGTGCAGCCCTCGCGCCGGCCCAAGGACGGCCGCTACGGCGAGAATCCGAACCGGATGCAGCACTACTACCAGTTCCAGGTGATCATGAAGCCGTCGCCGCCGAACCTTCAGGAACTGTACCTGAAGTCGCTCGCCGCGATCGGAATCGATGCCGCCGTACACGACATCCGTTTCGTCGAGGACGACTGGGAGAGCCCGACGCTGGGCGCCTGGGGCCTCGGCTGGGAGTGCTGGTGCGACGGCATGGAAGTCAGCCAGTTCACCTATTTCCAGCAGGTCGCCGGCGTCGAGTGCGCGCCGGTTGCAGGCGAGCTCACCTACGGGCTCGAGCGGCTCGCGATGTATGTGCAGGGCGTCGATCGCGTCTACGACCTCAACTTCAACGGCCGCGACGGCGATGCCAAGGTCACGTATGGCGACGTCTTCCTGCAGGCCGAGCGGGAATATTCGAAGCACAATTTCGAAGTCGCCGACACCGCGATGCTGTTCGAGCAATTCAAGATGGCTGAAGCGGCCTGCCGGAAATATCTCGACGCGGGCTGGAAGGATGACAAGCGCGAGGCGCATCTGATGGCGCTGCCGGCTTACGACCAGTGCATCAAGGCGAGCCACGTCTTCAACCTGCTCGACGCGCGCGGCGTGATCTCGGTGACCGAGCGGCAGAGCTACATTCTTCGCGTGCGCGAGCTGGCCAAGGCCTGCGGCGATGCCTGGATCCATACCGAAGCGGGCGGAGCGGCCTAATGCCCGATCTTTTGCTTGAACTGTTCTCGGAAGAAATTCCCGCGCGGATGCAGGCCAAGGCGGCCGACGATCTGCGCCGTCTCGTCACCGAGAAGCTCGTTGCCGAAGGCCTGGTCTACGAAGGTGCGAAAGCCTTCGCGACGCCGCGCCGTCTTGCGCTCACCGTGCACGGCATTCCCGCGCGCCAGCCTGACCTGAAGACCGAACGTCGCGGACCGAAAGTCGGCGGGCCCGATGCGGCCGTGCAGGGCTTCCTGAAAGCGACCGGGTTAAAGTCGCTGGATGAGGCAAAGATCCAGCGCGACCCGAAGGGCGATTTCTATATCGCGCTGATCGAGAAGGCCGGACGTGACGCGATCGACGTGCTCGCGGAAATCCTGCCCGTCATCATCCGCACCTTCCCCTGGCCGAAATCGATGCGTTGGGGCGCGCGCTCCGGCAAGCCCGGCTCGTTGAGCTGGGTGCGTCCGTTGCATGCGATCATCGCGACTTTCGGGCCGGAGACCGAAGAGCCCGATGTCGTGAAATTCGAGGTCGACGGCATCGAGACCGGACAGACCACTTACGGCCATCGGTTCATGGCACCGAGCGCGATCAGCGTGCGCCGCTTCGAGGATTACGAAGCGAAGCTGAAGGCTGCAAAAGTCATCCTCGATCCGCAAGCGCGCAAGGACATCATCTTCGCCGACGCCAAGGAATTGACGTTTGCGCAAGGTTTTGAGCTGGTCGAGGATCAGGTGCTGCTGGACGAGGTCTCGGACCTCGTCGAATGGCCCGTCGTCATGATGGGATCGTTCGAAGCGGAATATCTCAAGATCCCGGACGAAGTGATCCGCGCCACCATCCGCAACAACCAGAAATGTTTTGTGGTCAGGGATCCCAAGACTGGCAAGCTGACCAACAAGTTCGTTCTCACTGCCAATATCGAGGCGACCGACGGCGGCAAGGTCATCGTGTCAGGCAACGAGCGGGTGATCCGTCCGCGGCTGTCGGATGCAAAGTTCTTCTATGAGACCGATCTCAAGACGAAGCTCGAGGATCGTTTGCCGAAGTTCGAGCAGATCGTGTTCCACGAGAAACTCGGCACCCAGGCCGCGCGCATCAAGCGCATCGAACGCCTAGCCGCGGAGATCGCGCCATTGGTCGGCGCCGACGTCACCAAGGCAACGCGCGCCGCGCATCTGGCGAAGGCTGATCTGCTGACCGAAGTCGTCGGCGAATTCCCTGAAGTACAGGGACTGATGGGCAAGTACTACGCGCTGGCCCAAGGCGAGGACGCTTCCGTCGCCGCAGCCTGCGAGGAGCACTACAAGCCGCAGGGGCCTGCCGATCGCGTGCCGACCGATCCGGTCAGCGTTGCGGTGGCACTTGCCGACAAGCTCGATACGCTTGTCGGCTTCTGGGCCATCGACGAGAAGCCGACAGGCAGCAAGGATCCGTATGCGCTGCGCCGCGCGGCGCTGGGTGTCATTCGTTTGATCGCCGAGAATGCGCTACGTCTGTCGCTGATGAAGGTGGCTGCGTCCGCGCTTTCAGGTCTGTCGGTGAAGGCTGCCGATGCGCAGAAGCTTCCGAGCGATCTGCTCGCCTTCTTCGCGGATCGCCTCAAGGTGCAACTCCGGGAACAGGGCGCGCGCCACGATCTCGTCGATGCCGTGTTCGCGCTCGGCGGCCAGGATGATCTGTTGATGATCGTTCGTCGCGTTGAGGCGCTGGGCAAATTCCTTGAGAGCGACGATGGCAAGAACCTGCTCGCCGGCACCAAGCGCGCCAGCAACATCCTCGCGATCGAAGAGAAGAAGGACAAACGCACCTTCGATGGTGCGCCGGATGCTGCGCTCTACAACCTCGACGAAGAGAAAGCGCTGGCCAAGGCGATCGGCGAGGTGAAGGCGGAAGCAGGCGCTGCCGTCGCCAAGGAAGACTTCGCTGCTGCCATGAGTGCGATGGCAAAGCTGCGTCCGCCGGTCGATGCGTTCTTCGACAAGGTCCGCGTCAACGACGACGATGCCAAGGTGCGCGAGAACCGGTTGAAGCTGCTGAGCGAAATACGCAACGCGACGCGTGCGGTCGCGGACTTCTCGAAGATCCAGGATTGATCGCGCGGTCGCTGCCTTACCCAACGCCGTCATGCCCGGGCTCGTCCCGGGCATCCACGTTCTTGGCGCGGCGTAGATGGCCGGGACAAGCTCGGCCATGACGATGTTGAGAGAGCTCAACAAAAAAGCCCCGCCCGGCGGGGGGAAGACCGGGCAGGGCCTGATGTCCGATTACACTGCTCGCGCCAGCCTGATTGAAATGGCGCGACGGACATCCAGTCGAGAGCTCTAGTTCATCACCTCGACGATGCGCCGCGAGCGCGGCTCGACCAGCACCGTTTCGCCGTTCACGACGGTGTAGCGATAGGTCGTGGCGCCGAAACGTTGCGGCACGTCATAATAGGTGATGCCGGTTTCAGGTAACGTGCTGCCGACGACGACCCTGTCCGGGACATGGAAGGCCGGCACCCGCTGCTCGATGACATAGTCACGAAAAGCCGGCCGCTGCTCGACCGCAATCGTCGGGCCGCTATCGACCACGACGGGCGCGCGTCCCACCGTGATCCCGGTTTGCGCCTGCGCTGCGACGGGCGAGCCGATCGCGGCCGCGAGCGCTGCTAGGGCAAGAATCCTGTTCCGCATGGGCAACTCCTTCGACGTGCTTTTGCGACGTGGTTTTACGGGACGCGCCAGTGGCGCGACCGGTTGCCAATGCTGCGTCGCGTGCGATGTTCCGAAAAAAGCCCTGCCGCATACGCGGCAATTTCGGGCAGTTTTCGCGAAGCGGGGAACTCGCGCGATCCTAGCGCGTCTCTACCCGCGGAACCCGGTCCGCTATGATCCGCCGGCGATTCGCCTCAACGCTCGGAAAGACAATCCATGCACATCACCGTCGCCCACATCTCGCCGATCCTGTCCTTGCTCGCGGGTGTGCTCATTCTGATCATGCCGCGCCTGCTGAATCTGATCGTGGCGATCTTTCTCATCGTCAATGGAGCGATCGGGCTCGGTTTGTTGAAGTGGCTCCATCTCTAGGCCTTCATTTTCCGGAACTCTTCGACTTGCGCGGGCCCGCCCAAAATGGTGTAAGGCCCGCAATTTCCCGTTCCTCTCGCAGGTTGTGTGCAAGCTATGGCCAAAGCCGCCTCGAAGCCTAATAAAACTGCAGCGAAATCAAAGTCCTCCGCCAAGGCGAAAGCCGCGCCGGCGGCCCGGAAAGCGCTTCCCAAAAGCGCCGTGAAGAGCGCGCCTAAGCCGGTCGCCAAAGCCCTTGCGAAGCCCGCAGCCAAGGCCGCTGCCAAGCCAGTCTCGAAGCCGGCTGCGAAGGCCGCGACCAAGCAGGCCGCGCCGAAGGTCGCCGCGAAGGCTGCGCCGGCCAAGAGCGCTCCCGCCAAGATCCCGGCCGGCAAATGGGTCTTCACCTTCGGCGACGGCAAGGCCGAGGGCCGCTCGGAAATGCGCGACCTGCTCGGCGGCAAGGGCGCGAACCTTGCCGAGATGGCCAATCTCGGCCTGCCGGTGCCTCCGGGCTTCACCATCCCGACCTCGGTTTGCACGTATTTCTACGCCCACGACAAATCCTATCCGAAGGAATTGCAGTCGCAGGTTGAGAAAGCGCTGCAGTATGTCGGCAAGTTGACCGGCAAGGTGTTCGGCGACACCAAGAATCCGCTGCTCGTCTCCGTTCGCTCCGGCGCGCGCGCTTCGATGCCGGGCATGATGGACACCGTGCTCAATCTCGGTCTCAACGACCAGACCGTGGAAGCGCTGTCGGAGCTCTCGGGCGATCGTCGCTTCGCCTATGACAGCTATCGTCGCTTCATCACCATGTACTCCGACGTGGTGCTCGGCTTCGAGCATCATCATTTCGAGGAAATCCTCGACACCTTCAAGGACGGCCAGGGCTACACCCTCGACACCGACCTCACCGCCGAGGATTGGGTCGATCTGGTCGGCAAGTACAAGGACGCGGTCGCCCGCGAGACCGGCAAGGATTTTCCGCAGGATCCGCATGACCAGCTCTGGGGCGCGGTCGGCGCTGTGTTTTCGTCCTGGATGAACGCGCGCGCGATGACGTACCGCAAGCTGCACGACATTCCGGAATCCTGGGGCACCGCGGTCAACGTGCAGGCCATGGTGTTCGGCAACATGGGCGAGACCTCGGCGACCGGCGTTGCCTTCACCCGCAACCCCTCGACCGGTGAGAGCAAGCTCTACGGCGAATTCCTGATCAACGCGCAAGGTGAGGACGTGGTGGCGGGCATTCGCACGCCGCAGGACATCACCGAGGAGGCGCGCAAGGAATCGGGCTCCGACAAGGCATCGATGGAAGCGGCGATGCCGGAGGCCTTCAAGGAGCTGACGCGAATCTACACGCAGCTCGAGAAGCACTACCGCGACATGCAGGACATGGAGTTCACGGTCGAGCAGGGCAAGCTTTGGATGCTCCAGACCCGCGGCGGCAAGCGCACCGCGAAGGCGGCGCTGCGTATCGCGGTCGAGCTCGCCAATGAGGGCCTGATCACCAAGAAGGAAGCGGTGACGCGGATCGATCCCGCCTCGCTCGACCAGCTCCTGCATCCGACCATCGATCCCGACGCCAAGCGCGACGTGATCGCGACCGGCCTGCCGGCTTCGCCCGGCGCCGCCTCCGGCGAGATCGTGTTCTCCTCGGATGAAGCGGCCAAGCTCCAGGGCGACGGACGCAAGGTCATTCTGGTCCGCATCGAGACCAGCCCCGAGGACATCCATGGCATGCACGCCGCCGAAGGCATCCTGACCACGCGCGGCGGCATGACCTCGCACGCCGCTGTTGTCGCGCGCGGCATGGGCAAGCCCTGCGTCTCCGGCTGCGGCACCATCCGTGTCGATTACGGCCGCGGTACCATGAGCATCGGCTCGCGCACCTTCAAGGCCGGTGACGTCATCACCATCGACGGCTCGCTCGGCCAGGTGCTGGCCGGCCGCATGCCGATGATCGAGCCGGAGCTCTCCGGCGAGTTCGGCACGCTGATGAACTGGGCCGACCAGGTCCGCAAGATCGGTGTACGCGTCAACGGCGACACGCCGGACGATGCCCGCACCGCCATCAAGTTCGGCGCCGAGGGCATCGGTCTCTGCCGCACCGAGCACATGTTCTTCGAGGAGACGCGCATCCGCACGGTGCGCGAGATGATCCTCTCCGAGGACGAACAGTCGCGTCGTGCGGCGCTCGCCAAGCTGCTGCCGATGCAGCGCGCCGACTTCGTCGAGCTGTTCGAGATCATGAAGGGCCTGCCCGTCACGATCCGCCTGCTCGATCCGCCGCTGCACGAGTTCCTGCCGCACACCCATGCCGAGGTCGAGGAAGTGGCGCGCGCCATGAACACCGATCCGCGGCGTCTGGCCGATCGTGCGCGCGAGCTGTCGGAGTTCAATCCGATGCTCGGCTTCCGTGGCTGCCGCATCGCGATCGCCTATCCTGAAATCGCCGAGATGCAGGCCCGCGCGATCTTCGAGGCTGCCGTAGAGGCCGAGAAGCGCACCGGCAAGGCCGTCGGCCTCGAGGTGATGGTGCCGCTGATCGCGACCAAGGCCGAGCTTGATCTCGTCAAGGCACGCATCGACTCCACCGCCAAGGCGGTGATGCGCGACACCAACACCAAGCTTGTCTATCAGGTCGGCACCATGATCGAGCTGCCGCGCGCCTGTCTGCTCGCGGAGGAGATCGCCGAGAGTGCCGAATTCTTCTCGTTCGGCACCAACGATCTGACCCAGACGACCTACGGCATCAGCCGCGACGACGCGGCGAGCTTCCTCGGTCCCTACGTGACGAAGGGCATTCTCTCGATCGATCCCTTCATCTCGCTCGACCAGGAAGGCGTCGGCGAACTCGTCAAGATCGGCGTCACGCGCGGTCGCAAGGCTCGCCCGAAGCTCAAGATGGGCATCTGCGGCGAGCACGGCGGCGACCCGGCCTCCGTCGCCTTCTGCCACAATGTCGGTCTCGACTATGTCTCGTGCTCGCCCTACCGCGTGCCGATCGCGCGGCTCGCCGCCGCGCAAGCCGCGCTCGGCAAGGCGATTGCGAGCCAGGCATAAGACGAAATGCACGATTGAATTGAGAGAGGCGGGGGCAAGCCCCGCCTCTTTTCATTTGGGAGGATGCTCTCTCCGCTCGTCATTGCGAGGAGCCCTTGCGAAGCAATCCAGACTGTCGCCGCGGACAGAACCTGGATTGCTTCGTTGCGCTCGCAATGACGGGATCTTGGAAGTGCGTCCCCATAACACTGGAACCGCGCGCGTCCCGTAATGATACGCACGTGCAAGAGTTTCTTCACCATTCGCATTGACCGATTGTTTACCGCTTCACATGAGCCGGCATTTACCAACGCGCAGCATTGCCCTGTGAAAACACCTGACACCGCTTGTGTGTGTCGGCAGCGCAACGCCGATTAACGCCCCGGCAACCTAAATTAGATACTCACGATAAAGATCGAATTGCACGGATGTACTGGGTTCGATCGAGGACTGGCGTAAGCGTAGCGTGAGCGTATCGATGTCAGTGTTGCGTAACCATCCGAAGGGCGCGCGGTTCGCGTCCTTCGGAATCGGTCTCCTGGTCTTCGCATTGATGCCACGAGAGACCGGATATCAGGACATAGGCTCGCTGCTGGCGCGTCAGCCCGGCGTCGCCGAGCGCTGGCAGAAGCAGGTGTTCTCTGCCGCTTCGTCCATTCAGCTCGCTACCTACAGTTTCTCGCGCCCGATCGGGACCTCCGTGCCGCAGAGCGCGATGGTTCGCCTCGCAAGCCTCGATGGCCGCGACGTCACCGGCTCTATCCCGCGTAACCATGTGCTCCAGGCGCCGACGCGTTACCAGGCCTCCGATTTTCCCAAGGTCGATCGCGCGCTGAAGGGCGACCGTCTTGCCACCGTGACGCCCGCGCCGACGCCTGAGACGGGTGCGCCGGCTGCCGCGCCCCCGCAGCGAGATCCCGCGACCTCCAACAGCTCCGTATTTGGCGCCAAAACTGCCGAGCTGCCTGTCGCGCAGCCGCAGGCGATGTCGCCGGAGTCCGCCGCAGCGCTCGATCCCGAGCTTCAGGAAGCGATGCGTGCGCCGCCATTGGCTCAATATACAAATCCGCCGAAAGCCGACGACAACGCGCTGTCCTTGGCCGCGCAGCCGCTCAACGCGCTGAAGCAGGCGACGGTCGCGGCCCCGCCGCGCGATCCTTTCAGCGTGAAGACTTCGAACCTGTTTTTCGGCAGTTCCTCCCTCGGCGGCGCCGCCGAGAGCATCGAGAGCTGGCAGCCCGGTGCCGAACCGCTGATCGTGATGCCCGATCCCGACATGAAGCTGGCCTCGCTGTCACCGCCGAGTGAGGACGTCGGAAACGCGACCGAGAGCGGCGAGAGCGTGGCGCCGAAGGGCGAGGTCAACGCCGACAACCAGCGCTCCAAATCGCCGGCCGAGCGGCTGGCGCTCGACGAGAAGTCACGCGCGAAGTCAGAAAAGTGCCTCGCCGAGGCCGTCTATTTCGAGTCCCGCGGCGAGGCCGTGCGTGGCCAGATTGCGGTCGCGCAGGTCGTGATGAATCGCGTGTTTTCGGGCAAATATCCCGACACCGTGTGCGGCGTGGTCTACCAGAACAAGTACCGGCACTTTGCTTGCCAGTTCACCTTCGCCTGCGACAACAATCCGGACGTGATCCGCGAGCCCGAGATGTGGGACCGCGCCAAAAAAATCTCGAAGGCGATGCTCGACGGCCAGATCTGGCTGCCCGAGGTCGGCAAGTCGACGCACTACCATGCCTATTGGGTGCGTCCGTCCTGGGTCGCCGAGATGAAGAAGATGTACAAGACCGGCGTGCACACCTTCTACCGGCCGCGCAACTGGGGCGACGGCAGCGAGGAGCCGAGCTGGGGCACACCGGCGCAGACCGCCGCGCTCTCGGCCGAACTCGTCCAAGAGGCCAAGAGCTCCGCCGAGATGGGCGTGACCGAGCGGCGGTAGTCCGCATCAAGCCGCGATATCCAGCGCACAGTCGAAGTTCGGCGCCGAATGCGTCAGCGCGCCTGACGAGGCGTAGTCGACGCCCGTCGCCGCGATCGCGGCAATCGAGTCCGGCGTGACACCGCCGGAGGCTTCCAGTTTCAAGCGACCTTCCGTCATTCTGACGGCCTCGCGCAGCGTCGCGATGTCCATGTTGTCGAGCAGCACTGCTTCGGCGAGGCCGGTGGCGAGTACCTCGCGCAGCTGTGCCAGCGTATCGACCTCGATCTCGATCTTGACGAGGTGGCCGGCATGCGCGCGGGCACGCTCCAGCACGGGGCGAATGCCGCCAGCGACTGCGATGTGGTTGTCCTTGATCAGGATCGCGTCGTCGAGGCCGAAGCGGTGGTTGAAACCGCCGCCGCAACGCACCGCATATTTCTCCAGCGCGCGCAGTCCCGGCGTGGTCTTCCGCGTGCAGCAGATCCGCATCTTGGTGCCGTCGGTGCGCGCGACATAGTCGGCGGTGAGCGTGGCGATGCCGGACAACCGGCCGATGAAATTCAGTGCGGTTCGCTCTGCCGTGAGAATGGCACGCGCCGGTCCTGAGATCGTCAACACCTGTTGCCCGCGAACCACGCGTGCGGCATCGCGGATGGATGCGCGCACCTCGATGTCGGGCGAGAGCTTTTGCAGCGTCGCCAGCGCCAGCGGTAGGCCGGCGATGACACCAGACTGGCGCGCAACCAGGATGGCCTGCGCCTTGGTCGCTTCCGGGATCGTCGCAAACGAGGTGATATCACCGGCACGGCCGAGATCCTCGTCGAGTGCGCGATGCACGGCATCATTGATGGCCAGCTGGGAAAGGAAGGCGTCGGGATAGAGCAGGGAGGTCGGGGTGATCATGAGAAGCTCCGTTCAGGCGATCATGGATTGCGCGGGGCGCGGTGTTGAATGCTCAGTGAGGCCGTGCGCAATCTCGTGCGCTTCGGCGAGTGTCGTCATCGTTCGCTGCGCGGGCGCGGGAACCTCCGACGGATAGTCGGTGCGGCAATGAGCGCCGCGGCTCTCGCGCCGGCTCCAGGCGGAGGCCGCCAGGAGCAGCGCCGCTGTTGCCATGTTGCGAACCGCAGTGTTTGTGGCCGTGTGCTCGATCGCAGCAAAGCTGCGAACGGCTTCCGCAAGCCCGTCGCGCTCGCGGATCACACCGACATTTGCGCTCGTCATCGCCCGCAGCCGCTTCACCACGCTCGCATCCGGCGCGCCGTTGCGCGGTGTCACCAGCGCCTCGGGGAGATGGGCAGGCGAGGGGATCGCGCGACCTGCGATGTCGTCGGCGATACGCGCGGCATAGACCACGGCTTCCAGCAGCGAGTTCGAGGCGAGCCGGTTCGCGCCATGCATGCCGGTCGACGACACCTCGCCGCCGGCCCAAAGCCCGTCGATCGAGCTGCGCCCCCCTGCGTCCACGGCAATGCCGCCCATGTGATAGTGCACGGCCGGCGCGATTGGGATGGCTTGCGTCGCCGGATCGATGCCGGCGGCGATGCAGCTTGCATACACCGTCGGGAATTTGTCCGCGAAGCGCGCCCCCAGCGCTTGCCGCGCATCGAGGAAGGCACCGCGCCCTGCCGTGATCTCGGCGAAGACGCCGCGAGCCACGATGTCGCGGGGTGCCAGCTCGGCGAGCGGATGAAGCGCCGTCATGAAGCGCTCGCCTCTCGCGTTGAGCAGCGTCGCGCCTTCGCCGCGCAGCGCCTCGGTTGCGAGCGGTGAGGGATCGCGACCGACCATCATCGCAGTCGGGTGGAACTGCACGAACTCCGGATCGGCAATCACGGCACCGGCGCGCGCGGCGATCGCAAGGCCCGATCCGTTAGCCTCGGCCGGATTGGTGGTGACTGCATAGAGACGGCCGATGCCGCCGGTCGCAAACACGATCGCGCGCGAGGCGATCATCACTGGGCGCGCCGCAAAGTTTCCGGCCTCGCGCAGTTGAAGGCCGGTAACCGCACCGTCCTCGGTCAGTAGCGCTTCGGCAACAAAGCCTTCGACCAGCCGGATCGACGGCGTGCGGCGTACGGCCTCGCTGAGGGCGGCGATGATCGCCGCGCCCGCGCCGTCGCCGCGAACGTGGACGATCCGCCGGGCGGAATGCGCCGCTTCGCGGCCCACCGCAAGTCGCCCTTCGAGATCGCGGTCGAACGGCACGCCATAGGCGAGCAGATCGTGAATCCGAAGGCCAGCCTCGCGCGCGATCCCGAGTGCAACGGCCTCATCGACGATGCCGCCGCCGACCGCGATGGTATCGGCCGCGTGGGCTTCGGGACTGTCGCCTTCGGCGACTGCGGCGGCGATGCCGCCTTGCGCCCACGCGGACGAAGCGCCCTGTCCGAGCGGCGCGGCCGAGATCAGCGTCACCGGTCGCGGCGCGAGTTTCAACGCGCAGAACAATCCGGCAAGGCCGCCGCCGACGATGACGACGTCGTCGGTGGAGCGGGTGAGGTTGTGGATGTTGTCTGTCATGTCACGCTCTCAGTTCTTCAAATTGATCATCCGCTCGACCGATCGTCGCGCGCGCTCCGCAAGCGTCGGATCGATCGTGACTTCCTCACTGAGCGTCAGCAGGCTTTCCAGGATATTGGACAGCGTGATGCGCTTCATGTGCGGGCAGAGATTGCAGGGACGCAGCATCTCGACGTCAGGCAGCTCGGCGCGCACATTATCGGCCATCGAGCATTCCGTGATCATCACCAGCCGACGTGGTCGCTTCTCACGCACCCAGTTGATCATGTGCGCGGTCGAACCGGTGAAATCCGCCTCGGCCAGCACGTCGGGCGGACATTCGGGATGCGCGATGATCTGCACGGAAGGATCGGCGTCGCGGAAGGCGCGCAGCTCCTCGCCGGTGAAGCGCTCGTGCACTTCGCAGGCGCCCTTCCAGGCGATGATCTTCACATCTGTCTTCGAGGCGACGTAGGTCGCAAGGTAACGGTCGGGCAGGAAGATCACGCTTGGCGCGCCAAGGCTCTCCACCACCTGCACCGCATTCGACGAGGTGCAGCAGATGTCGACCTCGGCCTTCACCTCCGCCGAGGTGTTGACATAGGCCACCACAGGCACGCCGGGAAATTTCTCGCGGAGCAGGCGCACATCGGCTCCCGTGATGCTGGCGGCGAGCGAGCAGCCGGCGCGCGAGTCCGGGATCAGCACCGTCTTGTCGGGATTGAGCAGCTTCGACGTCTCCGCCATGAAGTGCACGCCGCACTGAACGATGATGTCGGCCTTCACCTTGGTGGCCTCGACGGCGAGCTGGAGCGAATCGCCGCCAATGTCGGCGACGCCGTGAAAGATTTCGGGCGCCTGATAGTTGTGCGCGAGGATCACCGCGTTGCGCGCCCGCTTCAGCTGGTTGATCGCGTGAATGGTCGGCGCCATCAGTGGCCACTCGACCGGCGGGATCACGTGCTTGACGCGGTCGTAGATCGGAGCGGTGTCGCGCTCGACCTCGCTGCTCCATTCCAGGGATGGCCGCGTGAGCACGGAGCCGGCCCGCGCCGGCGCTGATCGGGCGGGGATGGTTTGGCCTTGCGGCCGGTTGGCAAAATCGTCAGGGCCGTAAATTCCAGCGATCGGCATCGAAGCCTCCCATGCAAACTACATATGCTCAATTTGAGTATATATGGAGCCTGAGAAATCCGGCCGAGTGGCCGGGTGAATTTCGTCAGCCCTATATGCTCAGTCTGAGTAGATCGAAGATATCACGGCATTGAGGGGACCGCTAGGGCCCCTTGCACACATTCCCGTCAAGTCAGCCGCCCGCGTGAGGGCGCCGCGATGAAACGCAATGCTCCCGCGCCAGCTCCTCGTGGAACGCAATCACTTTTGGCTTTGGATTTTCATGCATCTGCATTAAACGCCTAGGCTGCGGTCGAGGATTTGAAGGGACCGCCAGCGACGGATGAGGAACACCATGTCGATCCCAGCGGGCGAATTCGCGCCGTCACGTTCGTCCAATTGGCGAACGCCGGCCGTCATTATCCTCTGCGGCTGTGCGATCGGTATGCTCGGCTTTGGCCCGCGCTCTGCGCTGGGCTTCTTCGTGCAGCCGATGAGCCACGAATTCGCCTGGGGTCGCGACGTGTTTGGCCTCGCCATCGCCTTTCAGAATCTGTTGTGGGGATTGGGCCAGCCTTTCGCCGGCGCGGTCGCAGATCGCTTCGGCCTGTACCGGGTGATGTGCGTCGGTGCGCTGCTCTACGCCGGCGGTCTCCTGCTGATGCGCTACTCCTCGACGCCGCTGTCGCTCAACATCGGCGCCGGCGTGATGGTCGGCTTCGGTCTAGCCGGCTGTTCGTTCAACCTGGTGCTGTCGGCGTTCACGAAACTTCTGCCGGCCGAGAAGCGTGGCCTCGCGCTGGGCGCGGGCACCGCGGCGGGCTCGCTCGGCCAATTTCTGTTCGCGCCGATCGGCGTGGCCCTGATCGACAATTTTGGTTGGCAGCAGACGCTCACTGTGTTCGGCTTCCTGATGCTGCTCATCATCCCACTCGCGCTGGCGATCTCCACGCCGCCGGTGACGAGCACCGCCAGCGCAGCGCCTGCCGATGAGCAAACCATCACCAAGGCGCTCGCCGAAGCCTTCGGCCATCGCTCCTATGTGCTGCTGGTGCTGGGCTTCTTCACCTGCGGCTTCCAGCTTGCTTTCATCACCGTGCATCTGCCGGCGTTCCTGGTGGACCGCGGCATTTCGGCGCAAACCGGCGGCTGGGTGATTGCGGCGATCGGCCTGTTCAACATCATGGGCTCGCTCAGCGTCGGATATCTCCAGAACTCGCTGCCGAAGCGCTACATCCTCTCCACCATCTATTTCACACGTGCGCTGACGACGTTGGCCTTCATCTCGTTCCCGATTACGCCGTTCTCGGCAATCGCATTCGGTGCGGTGTCGGGCCTGACCTGGTTGTCGACCGTGCCGCCGACCTCGTCGCTGGTGGCCCTGATGTTCGGCACGCGCTGGCTGGCCACGCTCTATGGCTTCGCGTTCGTCAGCCATCAGGTCGGGGGCTTCCTTGGCGTCTGGCTCGGTGGCATCGTGTTCGAGAAGTTCGGTTCCTATACGCCGATCTGGTGGCTCTCGATCCTGTTCGGCGTGCTCTCGGCGTTGATCAATCTCCCGATCGTGGAGAAGCCGGTCGCACGGGCGGTTGCGCAGCCTGCCTGATCGGCTAAACATCCCTGTCAAACAAGTCAGGGAGTTTGCTGTGGCCACGTTCAAGGCGATCCGGATCGACAAGGCCGACAAGGGCACCACCGTTGCGCTTACGCAGCTCGACGAAGCCGAACTGATGGATGGCGACGTCACCGTGCGCGTGGAATGGTCGACGCTGAATTACAAGGACGGCCTCGCGCTGACCGGCAAGGCTCCCGTGGTGCGCCGCTTCCCGATGATCGCCGGCATCGATTTCGCCGGCACGGTCGAAGCCTCATCACACCCGCAATGGAAGGCGGGCGACAAGGTCGTTTGCACCGGTTGGGGCATGGGCGAGACCCATCTCGGCGCCTACGCCGAGAAGGCGCGGGTGAAGGGCGACTGGCTGGTCGCGCTGCCGCAGGGCCTGTCGGCGCGCGATGCCATGGCGATCGGCACCGCCGGGTTTACCGCGATGCTCTCCGTGCTGGCGCTGGAGAAGCAGGGCGTCTCGCCGAAGAGCGGCCCGGTGGTCGTGACCGGCGCAGCCGGCGGCGTCGGCTCGGTCGCAACCGCCGTGCTGTCCCGGCTCGGTTACCACGTCATCGCCTCGACCGGCCGCACCTCCGAGGCCGACTACTTGAAGAGCCTTGGCGCCACCGAGGTGATCGACCGCAACGAATTGTCGGCGCCGGCCAAGCCTCTGGCCAAGGAGCGTTGGGCGGGCGGCGTCGACAGCGTCGGCTCGACCACGCTCGCGAATCTGCTGTCGATGACCAGGTACGGCGGCGCCATCGCCGCCTGCGGTCTCGCCGCCGGCATGGACCTGCCGTCTTCTGTCGCACCCTTCATTTTGCGTGGGGTGTGCCTTCTCGGCATCGATTCCGTGATGTGTCCGATCGAGCCGCGAAAAGCCGCCTGGCAGCGCCTGGCCTCCGATCTGGATCGGACGAAACTATCTGAAATCATTACGGAAATTTCGCTCGACCAAGTTCCGGAATGGGGTGCGAAAATCCTCGCCGGCCAGGTCCGAGGCCGCATCGTGGTAAAAATTGTCTAACGGCGTTCAGACTTTACCAACCAAGCTGCTTCAATGTCGCCTTGGTTAGTATGGTAAGCAGCGGGTAAAGAGATAAGGCATCGCCCGCTGCGGGGTTGGTTCGGAGTTGAACATGCTTGCGCGTATTGTGTTGGGGGCTGTTACGGCGGCAGCGACGTTGGCGCCGGCCATTGCAGGAAGCATGAACGCCGACGAGGCGCGGCGCTTCGTGGCGGGCAAGGTGTTCGCGTTCACCTGTTTCGACGGCACCCGCGGTGCGGGCCGTATCCTCGATGATCTCGGCGCAGCCGGCGCGGTGCAATTCTCGGGTTCAGGTCCGGTCAAACACCTCCGCCTGCCTGGCAACACCCTCCAGATCCGCGGCCAGAGCGTGTGCGCCTCGATCAAGGGCATTCCGTTCGAGCCTTGTTTCAACCTGGAAAAGACCGACGACCGCAGCTTCCGCGGTTCGGTCTCGGGCATGGGCTTTGCCTATTGCGACTTCCACCATCAGGGGGGCAATCAGATGCTGATGGCGCGCGCCGTTGCACGGCCGCGTTCGCTGCGGGCACCTCAGCAGACCGGTTCGGTCAATACTTCGAGCACCGAGGTCGCCGCGCGCGTCGAGACGCCGCGGGTCGAGAGCAGCCAGATCGAGCCGGTGAAGTCGGTAGTCAGGTCCGAACCCAAATCCGAATCGAAGAACGAAGGTCCGCTCGAGCTGCGTCGCTCGACCGAGTGATTTCGGGCGCAAGGCTGGGCGCGTAATTTACCCGCCTTTGACGAATGCATCGGACGCGAAGCCGCACTGCCGTATTCATACGGCGTGCGGTTTTTATGCCTTGGTAGCGACTGGCGCCCCAGCCTTGGGTACGGCCGGGGGGCGGCCCTATGCAAGGGTTCAAAAATGTCGCTGTATTTCTTCCGCATCAGCACTGGCCGTTATTCCGGCGCTGCCGATCAGCCGTACGAATTCGAGGATCGCGCCGCCGCGTGGACCGAGATGACCGAGGTCTGCGCCAATCTGCTCGGCAGCATCGCGCGCAACCTGAAGCCGAATGCGAATTGGAGCATGGAGCTGCTCGACGACGACAAGAAGCCGGTCTTTCGCATCAGTCTTGTCGGAGAGACCCTGTGTTGCGCCGACTCAAGCGCAGATGCGGACGAGTGTTGAGGAAGGCGGCCCCGCGGCCTGACCGCGCCATTCCCCAGAACGACATCAGCATGTAACCGCCGCGCGGCAGCTGCGCCAGCATATTGCGGCGCCGCAACGAATGCGGCGCAAGGTTAACCTTCCGGAAAAGCGACGCAGGCATGATCCCGCAATATTTCGGGGCGTTGAATCGCCCCTCTGTATTGCGTCTTGAACGTTTTGGAGCACATGCATGAGCGGCCTTCCTATCCGCCTGACCCACAAGGTGATGGCGATCGGGCTCTTCGGTCTCGTCGGCTTGGTGGCCTTCGGCGCAATCTATGAAATCGGCAGCCTCTCCCAGGACGCCTCCCGTGAGGTGGCCAACCGCGCCCGCGCGATCGCCGACCTCAACAAGCAGCTCTCGATCGAGATGCTGGAAGCCCGCCGCAACGAGAAGAATTTTCAGCAGCGCCACAACGAGAGTTACGCCAAGGCGCATGCCGAGTTGATCGGGCCGATCAATCGCGATTTCGATGAGATCGAACGGCTGATGGCGGGCGGCGGTATGGTCGCCCTGTCCGACAAGACCAGGCAGGCCCAGGAGAGCTTTAGGCGTTACACCGCGGATTTCAACGCGCTGGTTGCTGCTGAAAAGAAGCTCGGGCTGAATGAGACGCTCGGCCTCTCCGACTCGCTCCGCACTGCTGTGCATGACATCGAAGCGAAGCTGAAGGAGGTCGACGATCCCAGGTCGACGAGCTGGATGCTGATGATGCGCCGGTACGAAATGAACTTCATGCTGCAGCGCGATCCCAAATACATAGTCGAGGTGAAGAAGGCGGCCGAAGAATTCGCCAACGCGATCGAGGTCGTCGCAGTCCCGACGGCGGTGATGAACGACATTACGGCCAAGCTCCAGAAATACCAGTCCGAGTTCGCCGCCTGGGCCGAGACCGCACAACAAAGTTCCGCGCTCGACGCCGCCATGATGAAGACGTTTCGCGAGCTTGAGCCTGTGATGGTCGACGTGCGGACCACCGTCGATGCCATGTACAGGCGGGCCGACGCCGCCGAAGCTGCGACCCGCGAAGCCGTCCGGTTCTGGATGATGATGGCCTTCGGCATAACCGTCGTCGTTCTCGCCGCGGTCGGCTTTCTGCTCGGACGCTCGATCTCCAAGGCGCTGTCCGGCATGGTCGATGCCATGACGCGGCTTGCGCGCGGCGAGCTCTCGATTGCCGTTCCTGGCATAGGACGCAAGGACGAGATCGGCGAGATGGCGGCCGCGGTCGAGGTGTTCCGGACCAACATGACGGAGGCCGACAGGCTTCGGGCCGAGCAGGCGGAGGCCGACACGCGACGTCGTGCCCAACGCAAATCGGACATGAAACGGCTCGCAGATGATTTCGAAGGCGCAGTCGGCGAGATCATCGAGACCGTCTCGTCGGCGGCAACCGAACTCGAAGCCTCGTCCAACACGCTGACGCACGCGGCCGAGCGCTCCAAGGGGCTCGCCACTTCCGTTGCGTCGGCTTCGGGGGAAGCCTCCGCCAACGTGCAGTCGGTGTCGTCAGCGAGCGAGGAGATGACGTCGTCGATCTCCGAGATCAGTCGTCAGGTGCAGGAATCGGCGCGCGTTGCCGATATCGCGGTCGAGCAGGCGCAGCGCACCAACGCGCGCGTCGGCGAGTTGACCAAGGCTGCCGGACGCATCGGCGACGTCGTTGATCTCATCAACACCATCGCCGGCCAGACCAATCTCCTTGCGCTCAACGCCACGATCGAAGCCGCGCGCGCCGGTGAGGCGGGCAGGGGCTTTGCCGTGGTCGCGAGTGAGGTGAAGGCGCTGGCCGAGCAGACCGCGAAGGCAACCGGCGAGATCAGCCAGCACATCGGCGCGATCCAGACCGCGACGCAGGACTCCGTCGGCGCGATCAAGGAGATCGGCGACACCATCGCACGGATGTCGGAGATTTCCTCGACCATTGCCGCCGCAGTCGAGGAGCAGGGCGCCGCCACCCAGGAAATCTCGCGTAACATCCAGCATGCCGCGCAGGGCACCTCGGACGTGTCGGCCAATATCGGCGAAGTCCAGCGCGGTGCGGGCGAGACCGGAGCCGCCTCGGCGCAGGTGCATTCGGCCGCGCAGTCGCTGTCGCAGGAGAGCAACCGTCTGAAGAGCGAGGTCGCGCGTTTCCTGGATTCGGTGCGCGCCGCCTGAGCCGGTCAGCCGCTCCAAAGGGAAGCCAAATGCGGCGGTGCCCTGGTGCGGCGCCGCGCGATATCAGTCGCGCTGCAATAGATGGTTGCGGAACCGACAACACCGGCGACAGCGAATTCAGTAGTTCCACGTAGGTTCCTGTTAACGCCTGTTTGCAACTATGGGCGCAATCTTACGGGATAAGAACCAGCCAGCATCGTTGGAATGATTTCCGCCCCATCGTCGATTGTGACGGTCGCGGCGCGGATGATTTTGTGCGTTTAGGTATCATCGGGATTTGTCGTAATGTCGAAATTGTCGATCGTCTTCAAGCTTCTGACCGTGTTGTCGGTCCTTGTGCTCTCGCTCGCCGGTGTTGGCGTGGTGGCGATCGGCACCATGCAAAGCATCAACTCCCACACGGTCGAGATAGCAGAGAGCTGGCTGCCGAGTGTGCGTGCGCTGGGCTCGCTTCGGGCCGACATCAATGAACTTCGCGTCGCGCTGCGCCTGCACCTGATGCAGGAGACGCCCGAGGGCAAGCAGGCCGCCGAGAAGCGCCTCGCCTCGCTGCAGGCCCGCATCGAACAGACCCGCAAGGTCTACGAGCCGTTGATCACCTCGGCGGAGGAGCGTGCGCTCCATGAACAATGGGCCAAGGCTTGGGCCGAATATCTGAACGGCGTGCAGGACGTGATGGCGCTGTCGCGCAAGAGTCCCGGCAAGTTCCCGGCCGACGCCAACGAACTGTTGCAGACCAAGGTCGCGAAGATGGCTCAGGCGGCAGATCCCCTGCTCCTGAAGGGCATCGAGATGAACAATCGGGGCGCGGAGCTGGAGACGAAACAGGCTGCCGACAGCTACGCCATGATCTTCCGTGTGCTGGTCGGCATCATCGTGCTCTCGGTCGTGATCGCGATCGGTGCGGCCTACTATCTCGTGCGCGACGTGTCGCGTGGTATTGCCTCGATCATCAAGCCGATGCAATCGCTCGGCGAAGGCGATCTCTCGGCCGAGGTGCCCCATCGTGGCGAGCGGACCGAGATCGGCTCGATGGCGGATGCGCTCCAGATCTTCAAGGAGGCGCTGATCGCGAAGAGGGCGGCTGATGAAGCGGCTGCACGCGACGCCGAAGCCAAGATCGAACGCGGTCGTCGCGTCGATGCCATCACCAGCAAGTTCGAAGCCATGATCGGCGAAGTCGTCGGCACCGTCTCGTCGGCCTCGACCGAGCTCGAGGCGTCCGCGTCGACGCTGACCAGCACCGCGCAGCGCGGACAGGAGCTGGCCACTGTCGTTGCTGCGGCCTCCGAAGAAGCCTCGACCAACGTGCAGGCGGTGGCCTCCGCCTCGGAAGAGTTGTCGTCCTCGATCACCGAGATCAGCCGCCGCGTGCAGGATTCGGCGCGGATGGCGGCGGAAGCCGTCGAGCAGGCCACGCGCACCAATGAGCGCGTCAACGCGCTGTCGCAGGCGGCCTCGCGCATCGGCGATGTCGTCGAGCTGATCAACACCATTGCCGGCCAGACCAATCTGCTCGCGCTGAACGCGACCATCGAGGCTGCGCGCGCGGGCGAGGCCGGCCGCGGCTTCGCGGTCGTCGCATCCGAGGTCAAGGCGCTGGCCGAGCAGACCGCGAAGGCGACTGGCGAGATCGGGGCGCAGGTCTCGGGCATCCAGGCCGCGACACAGGAATCCGTCAGCGCCATCCAGGAGATCGGCGGCACCATCGAGCGGCTGTCGGAGGTGTCCGCAGCGATTGCGGCCGCCGTCGAGGAGCAGGGCGCAGCGACGCAGGAAATCTCGCGCAACGTACAGCAGGCGTCGATCGGTACGCAGGAAGTCTCGTCCAACATCACCGACGTGCAGCGCGGTGCGGTCGAGACCGGCGAGGCCTCGACCGAGGTGCTGTCGGCGGCGAAGTCGCTGGCGACCGACAGCACCCGCCTCAAGGTCGAGGTTGCGCAGTTCCTTGAATCGGTCCGCGCGGCCTGATTCTCAACCGCTCGTCTGCGGAGCCGGCGGCGGCGCGATCTGCCGCCGGAACAGGATACGCTGGTAGAGCCAGCCGATCGCGACCAGCACGATGCCGAGGCACATGAACGACAGTGCGCGGTAGACGCCTGTCAGCGTCGACATGTCGATCACGAAGGCCTTCAGGATCGTCAGCGCGATGACGGCGGCAGACGCCAGCCGCGCCCGTTCGGAGTTGACGGCTATACCGATGCCGAGCAGGACGACGCCGAAGGCAAGCCAGCCGATCGAATAGGTGTATTGCTCGGCGCCCGTGGTCTCGCCGCTGGTGAGGAACGGGCCGTGGTAGAAGCGGCGGATCTCCAGCGTCAGATACGACAGCGCAAACACCAGCGCGGCGCCCGCAATCGTATTCGCATAGACCTTGCCGCGCGCACCGACGACGGCATAGGCGAGCAGCAGCATCAGCACGGCCGGCAGCGCGTAGCCGAGCAGCAGCAGGTTGAAGAACGCGCCGCCGACATCGATACGCCAGATCAGCGGGTTCTCCAGGAACAGCAGGCCGAACACGCTGATGCAGCCGGCGATTGCGGTCAGCACGATTGCACCGACATTGTGCACGATGGAGTGGCTGCGCAGCCGCAACCGCTCCAGCCCGATCGTCATCGCCAATGACACGCAGACCTGCAAGGCGGCCTCGAGCAGTGACGGCGGGGAAATCATGTCGCCACCGGTTGCGAGGTGGCGGACCTCCATGAAGGCGAGCAGCGCAGTAAACAGGATCGCGGCCGCCTCCACCATGCGCAGCGGCGGGTCGTCGCCCCTGCGACGAAGGAACAGGGTCGCTGCCCAGAAGGAGACGGCCGGCAGACCATAACCCCACAACAGCCAATTGAAGATCGGCGTGGTGCCGACCGCATCGCCGACGATGCGCGGGTCATAGCCCACGCGCGCGGTGACGATGCCGGCGAAGATCGCGGCGAGCCAGCGCAGGAATGGGATCGGCCGCTGCATCGCAATCCAGGCGGTGCCAAGCGACATCAGCGCCAGCGCAATGGTGAGCCAACCCTTTTCCAGCGCAAATGTCAGCGCCAGCGCCAGCGCGCCGAGCGTGCCGGTTGCAAACAGGGCCGTCGAGATCGCAAGGCCCGGCCGGCTTTCGCGGCGGGTCAGAGTTTCGGTCGCGGCACCAAAGGCGGTGGCCAGCAGCACCGCGAGGATAGCAAACGGGATCGAGCGATCGAGATGGGCGATGCGCGCGTAGAGCGCGACCAGGATAGCGATCGGCGTGATGACACCCGCCGCCGACCACACCACGGGAATAATCGCCGAATTCGAGCGCCCTTGCGCGAAGAAGCCGGCGAGACCGAAGCCGGCAGCGAAGATCGCCGCCATCAGCAGATGCAGCGTCACCGCGCTGTCGATGGCGGTCGGCGTGATGCCGGGCATCGGGCCACCGGGCAGCACCAGCATATCGGGATTGGCGCGCACGGCCCATTCGGCGAACACGATGAACACGGTTGCGGCAGCCGCACCCAGCGCGCCGACGGCAGCCTCCGCGCGCCAGGCGACGAACAGCGTCGCCGCAACGAGCACGGTGAAGGCGATCAGCGAGAGATCGGCATGCGCGCTCGACAGCACGATCAGCATCGCACCGAACAGATAAGCGCCGAGCGAACTCGACGAGACCGGCTCGATCTGCCCGTCCTCGATATCAGGGCCGAACATGAAGCCGCAGACCACGAGCAGCGCGGCGAGCACAAAGCCTGCGATCGCATGGAAGGCGTGCGGCGCGACCTGCAATTCGCCGGTGTCGAGACCCGGAAAGATCCAGAGCACGGCGAAGAAGATCGTCGTCACGGCCAGCCAGCGCCACAGCCGGATCCGCGCGAGGCCAAAGCTCGCCGCCGTGACGATCGCAAGATAGACGTACAGCGCCCAATAGTCCGGCTTGCCGCTGGAGACGAGCACCGGCGTCGCGAAGGCGCCGACCACGCCGAGGCCCGCAAGCGCCGGCCCATGCAGCAGCGCTGCCGCGAGTGTCCCCATTGCGACGATGCCGAGCAGCACAAAGGCCGTGGCAGGTACCAGGAAGTCATAGAGCGCGTAGGCCGCGTACACCGTCGCGAACGCGACGGCCGTACCGGCAGCGGTGAGGATCGCGGGGATGTTGGCGATCGGCAAGGCCTGGATCGTGGAGATGCTCTCCCTGCGCCGCGACCATTCGCCGGCGCCCAGCAGCGCGGCTGCAAACAGGCCGCCGAGGAACACGCGCACGCCGGGGCCGACAAGACCGGCCTCGATCGAATAGCGAACCATGAAGAAGCCGCCGAGCGCGAGCGCCAGCCCACCGATCCACACCACCCAGCGGGTGCCGAGCCGTTCCTCGAAACCGGGAGCAGGCGCCGGCAGCGACGGCGGCGCATCGACTGAAGCGGTTGCTTCGAGCGGGGGCGGCGAAGCCTCTTCGGTGACGAGCGGAGGCGGTGCGGCCTCGACTTCCGGCGCGAGCGGGGGCGGCTCTGCTGCACTGGTCGCGGGCGTGCTTGCCGGCTCCTGCACAGGCAGCGGTGGCGGCGCTTGCACCTGCCGTTGCGCGTTCAGCATCGCTTCGAGCGAGCTCAGTCGTCGGCGCAGCTCGGTCGCCTGGTTGGAGGCCTTGATCGCGATCAGGAAGGCGACGATCGCAAGGATCACCGCAAGGTCGTTGAACCAGTCGTCGAACATGAAGCCTCCAGGCAACCGGCGCGCGGGGGCCGATCACGCAAGTCCCTTGATCTAGCGCCGGGAGCGAACGCGCAAGCCCGGGGCGGGCCGCTCCTGGAGCACGTCGCGGCGGAAGCGATAGAGCGCCGCCGGTCTCCCGCCCGTCTGTGTCGACATCACGCCGGTCGGTTCGACCAAGGCTTCGGTTTCGACCAGGCGGCGGAAATTCTGCTTGTGCAGATGACGGCCGGAGATCGCCTCCACCGTGTACTGCAACTCAGTGAGTGTGAACTCGGGGGGCAAAAGTTCAAACACCACAGGACGATACTTCAGTTTCGCGCGCAGCCGGGCGATCGCGGTGGCCAGGATCCGGCGATGATCGAACCGCATGGAGGTGCCGAGCGCGGGCAGCGCCTTGCGCGCCAGTGCCGCAGGCCGGCCGTCGCGCCGGGCCTCCTCGACGAGGCCGGCCTCGTACAGCAGCTCGTAGCGGTCGAGCACGCGTTCCTCGTCCCAGGCCGCGCCGTCGAGGCCGAAATAGAACCGGACGCGGTCTTTTCGCGGCAATGCGCGTGTCGTCTCCGGCGGCTCCTGCTCGGCCCATGCGGTCAGTGCCGGGATGATGTCGC
This sequence comes from Bradyrhizobium manausense, assembly GCF_018131105.1. Classification (NCBI taxonomy): domain Bacteria; kingdom Pseudomonadati; phylum Pseudomonadota; class Alphaproteobacteria; order Hyphomicrobiales; family Nitrobacteraceae; genus Bradyrhizobium; species Bradyrhizobium manausense. The sequence goes on from NZ_JAFCJI010000001.1 coordinate 194,031, forward strand.
GCGCGATGATCGCGGGCGGCGCCTCGCGCCGGTCTTCCCAGGGAAAGAAACGATACCAGGGCTCGAAGCTCGCCGCATTTGCCGCACCCTCGGCGGCGCGCGTCAGCGCGAGATAACCGATCGACACCATATGCGCGCCGGTGTCGGCGGCCTCCGCATGACGCCCGCGATCGCCGAACGTGTAGAGCTGCTCGACATAGCCGAGCCGCAGCCCAGCCTGTTCCTCGACCCAGGCGCGCAGGCCAATCTCGAAGGTGCGATGGCTCGGCGCATCGAACGGGCCGAACGGCAGGCCAGCCAGGGCGTCGGCGCCGCGCGCGGTGAGCACCAGCGGCTCGTGATCCTCGATCGCGACGATCGCAGCAGTCAGGCCGATCTCGATCGGCGTCAGCAGCTTGTCGCTCATCCCACGATCGCTGATGTCATTCGAGCTCGATCACGAAGGGGCGGCCCTCGACCAGCATTTCGCCGGGGCCCATCTCGTCGAGCGCACGCAGCATGCGGCCGTTGCGCGCCAGCGCGCGGTCGGCAAGGTCGACAATGCGCCGGTTCGGCGAGGCGATCGGAGAGGCCGCACGGATCTTCTTCGCGATCTCGACCTCGTCGCGATCAGGATTGAGCGCGCAGACGGCGGCGAATGCGCTCGCCGTGGAGCGGCTGATGCCGGCATAGCAATGCACCACCAGCGGCGCGCTGCGATCCCAGCCGCGGACGAAATTCAGCACCCGGTCGATATGGGCTTGGGAGGGCGCGACAAAACCGTCCATCTCCTCGGTGATGTCGTCCATCGACACCTTGAGATGATTGGCCGGCAGCACCGAGACCGGTCGCGCCACCTGCTCGACATTGGCCATCACGGTCAGCACATGGCTGGCCTTGGTGCGGCGGACGGTTTCGGGGAGGGCGGCGAGTGAACAGACGTGAATCATGGCGGACCTTTTTGCCGGCAATTATAACCGCGGCCGTAGGGTGGGCAAAGCGAAGCGTCCCACCACTTTTGTCGCAAGCGCGAAGGGACGGTGGGCCCGGCGCAGTGCGCCTTTGCCTGCTCCTACGCAAACACGGCGCCGAACCGCTCCAGGAACTGCTTCTCGGCCCGTGCCGCCGTCCAGGGCGTCAAATAGTCGCGGCGGACACTGTCGGAGAGGCCCGGGTCCTTGCCGAACAGCCGCTTCGCCTCGCTCTCGCTGAAACCTGCGAGCTCGGTCGCCTCCAGATAGGCCGCGCCGCGATCGGCGGCCTTGATCGCCAGTGTGATTTCCTCCGGCAGCACCGGCGGCAGGCCGAAGCGGATGTGGATGGCGCCGAGCAGGCGCTTCTCCACGGCCTTGTAATTTCCGGCGAGCACCGCCTTGAACGGCGAGATCATGTCGCCGATCACATATTCAGGCGCATCGTGCAGCAGCGCGGCAAGCCGCATGCGGTCGTCGGAGCGCGGCATCTCGTGCCGCAGCACGGTCTCCACCAGCAACGTATGCTGTGCGACCGAGAAAATGTGTGCGCCAACGGTCTGCCCGTTCCAGCGCGCGACGCGCGCCAGCCCATGTGCGATGTCGGCGATCTCGACGTCGAGCGGCGAGGGATCGAGCAGATCGAGCCGCCGGCCCGACAGCATGCGCTGCCAGGCGCGGGATTCCGTTGTACGCGCGGTCTTCTTGGCCGTCATTTGGCCTTGAGACGCGGCTTGCGCTGCGCCTTGCCGCAGGTTGCGTGGCAGTGGCAGTCGACGAGATGATCGTTGACCATGCCGGTCGCTTCCATGAAAGCGTAGACGATGGTCGGACCGACGAATTTGAAGCCGCGCGAAGACAGCTCCTTGGAAATTTGCGTCGACAGCGGCGTCGAAGCCGGCACGCTCGCCGTGGTCTTGAAATTGTTGACCTTGGGCCGGCCGTCCATGAAGTCCCACAGCAGCTTCGAGAAGCCCGGCCCCTTCTCCATGATATCGAGGTAGGACTTTGCGCTGAGGATCGCGCCGTCGATCTTGGCGCGGTTGCGCACGATGCCGACATCGTTCATCAGCGCGTGCACCTTCTTGTCCGTGTAGCGCGCGATCTTCTCCGGCCGGAAATCGTCGAACGCTTTGCGGAAATTGTCGCGCTTGCGCAAAATCGTGATCCAGGACAGGCCGGCCTGAAAGCCGTCGAGGATCAGCTTTTCGTAGAGCGCGCGGTCGTCGTATTCAGGCACGCCCCATTCGGTGTCGTGATAGGTGACATAGAGCGAATCTTCGCCCGGCCAGGGGCAACGGGTTTTTCCGTCGGGATGCAGGCGGGGAGCACGGCTCATGCGATGGGCTGCTTTGCGGGAATGCGGACAATTTCGGGTTCTGCCAGCTTTAACGCGAGTCCGCCAGCGGTGAGCTGCTGGCCGGCATCGAGCGCGTCGGCAACGCGGTCGATACGCACCAGCGCGATGCCCCTGCCTTTCGCCGATGAGCCCATGGTGCCGACGGACTTGTCGCCGGCCATGACGCTGACGCCGGCCTCGGGCGAGGAGTCCTCGAGCAGCACCTTCACACTGCGGGTGCGCGCGGTGCCGCGATGCTGCATGCGCGAGACGACCTCCTGGCCGACATAGCAGCCCTTGTCGAAATCGACGCCGGCGAGGCGGTCCATATTGGTCTCGTGCGGAAACGCATCGCTGTACATGAAATCAAGCCCGCCGCGCGGCACGCCGAGCGCGATGCGGTGCGCCTCGTAGTCGGCGGCATCCACCAACTTGGCGCCGATCAGGTCGGACAGTTTTTGCTTGAGATCTTCGGGGATCAGGATGCGCGTGCCGAGCTCGTCATTGCGCGGATCGACAAAGGCGAGGTCGGGCTGCGCCGCAGGCTGGCCGTCCCACGCCGCGAGCACGCCGAGATCGTCGGAGAGGTTGTCCACCGTCACCTTGGCACGCAGCTTGTAGAATTTCAACTTGGTGGCAAGCCCATCGGCCAGCGCTTTCGGGCAGTCGATCAGGAACCCGCCGCCATGGCCGGCGGGCGCTTCCGTGATCAGGAAATCCACGATGATCTTGCCCTGCGGCGTCAGCAGCGCACCGAATCGCCCCAGGCCCGGCTTGAGCCTGTCGACATCGGTGGTGATGAGGCCGTTGAGGAAGTTGCGCGCATCCTCGCCCGCGACTTTGATCACGCCCCGGTCAGGAAGAAACGCTGATTTCATGCGAAAATCTCTTGCGACATGGTGCTCCGGAACGTAAGCCCGCAAGGCATAAACGACAAGACCTCGAGCCCTGCGCTTGGGGATGAGAGAGGCCTCCAGCCATGACCCAGCGTTTCGATGTGATCCTCAAGGGCGGCACCGTCGTCAACCAGGATGGCGAGGTCGTTCGCGACATCGGCATCGCCAACGGCCGCATCACCGAACTGGGGCCGCTGTCGCAAGGCTCCGCCGCCGAGGTGATCGACTGCAAGGGTCTCCACATCCTGCCCGGCGTGATGGACACGCAGGTGCATTTCCGCGAGCCCGGGCTGGAGCACAAGGAAGATCTCGAGACCGGCTCGCGCAGCGCCGTGATGGGCGGCGTCACTGCCGTGTTCGAGATGCCGAACACATCGCCGCTCACGGTGACCGAAGCCACCTTCACCGACAAGGTGAAGCGCGCCCATCACCGCATGCATTGCGATTTCGCCTTCTTCATCGGCGGCACCCGCGAGAACGTGCAGGACCTTCCGGTGCTGGAGCGCGCACCGGGCTGCGCCGGTGTGAAGGTGTTCATCGGCTCCTCGACCGGCGCGTTGCTGGTGGAGGACGACGAGAGCCTGCGTCGCATTTTTCAGGTCATCCAGCGCCGCGCCGCGTTCCATGCCGAAGACGAGTATCGTCTCAACGACCGCAAGTCGCTGCGCATCGAGGGCGATGCGCGCTCGCATCCGGTCTGGCGCGACGAGACCGCGGCGCTGATGGCGACGCAGCGCCTGGTCAAGCTCGCGCACGAGACCGGCAAGCGCATCCACGTGCTGCACATCTCGACCAAGGAAGAAATCGAATATTTGCGCGACCACAAGGACGTCGCCTCCTGCGAGGCGACCCCGCATCATCTCACGCTGGTTGCGCCCGAATGCTACGAGCGGCTCGGCACGCTGGCGCAGATGAACCCGCCGGTGCGCGGCGCCGATCATCGCGCAGGAATCTGGCGCGGCATCGAGCAGGGCATCATCGACGTGCTCGGCTCGGACCATGCGCCGCACACGCTGGAAGAAAAGCAGAAGACCTATCCTGCCTCTCCCTCCGGCATGACCGGCGTGCAGACGCTGGTGCCGCTGATGCTCGATCACGTCAATGCCGGCAGGTTGTCGCTGGCAAGGTTCGTTGATCTCACCAGCGCCGGCCCGGCACGCCTCTACAACATGTCCTGCAAGGGCCGCATCGCAGCCGGCTACGATGCCGACTTCACGGTGGTCGACTTGAAGCGCAGCGAAACCATCACCAACAAATGGGTGGCGTCCAAGGCCGGCTGGACGCCGTATGACGGCCTTCGTGTCACGGGCTGGCCCGTCGGCACCTTCGTCCGCGGCCGCCGCGTGATGTGGCAGGGCGAACTGGTAACACCGTCGCAGGGCGAGCCGGTGCGGTTTCTGGAGACGCTGAGGCAGTAGGGCGCGCTTCGCAGTTAGACGGCACGAACGTGCCACACACTGTGTCGTCCCGGCGAAGGCCGGGACCCATACCGCGTGATCTTTCCGTGATCGACGGTCGCAGTACCGGCAAATCGTTTAACTGCTAATCTTCGCCAAACGTCTCCCTGTGGTTATGGGTCCCGGCTTTCGCCGGGACGACATCGGGGAGGGATGGGAGTGCACTCAATGGCCCAACCCCTCATCACCACCGAACAGCTCGCCGCCATCCTCGGCGATCCCAATCTCCGCCTCTACGACTGCACGACCTACAACGAGCCGGTGCCACCCGGCAGCGACGTACCCTATCGCGCCGTGCCCGGCGACAAGACCTTTGCGGCCGGCCACATCCCGGGTGCCGATTTCCTCGACCTGCAAGGCGAATTCTCGGACACTTCCGCACAACAATTTTTCATGATGCCAGGCGTCGCACAACTCGAGGTCGCCTTCGGCCGCCACGGTCTCGACGCAACCAAGACCATCGTGCTCTACAGCATCGGCACCATAATGTGGTCGACGCGGTTCTGGTGGATGCTGCGCTCGCTCGGCGTCGACGCGCGGGTGCTCGACGGCGGCTTCGACAAATGGAAGGGCGAGGGGCGGCCGGTCGAGACCGGCGCGCCGAAGGGCTATCCGGCGACGACCTTCAGGGCCGCGCCGCGCGCGGGCTTCTTCGTCGACAAGACCTTTGTGAAGGCGCGCATCGGCGATCCCTCGACCGTCACCGTCAACGCGCTCGGGCCTCAATTTCATAGAGGGCTCGAGCCCAGCCGTTACGGCCGGCCGGGCCGCGTGCCCGGCAGCGTCAACGTATCGGCTGCAACCCTTACCAACCCCGACAAGACGCTGACCACGCTTGCGGACGCCGAAGCGAAATTCGCCGCGGCAGGGGTGACACGCGACAAGAACGTGATCCTCTATTGCGGCGGCGGTATCTCGGCGACGATCGACCTGCTGATGCTGGCGCAACTCGGCTATGACAAGCTGACGCTGTATGATGCCTCCATGGGCGAGTGGGCGAGGGACCCGGCGCTGCCGATCGAGACGGATGAGGCGGAGAATCCTGCCTTTCAGAGGACATAAGAAAAGTTGGGAACCTTTTCTGCCGGCCTGCATCCAATGTCTGGAACCAACGGAGACAGGTGACCGCCATGCAACGGACCGCAGCCGGCCTGTCCGCCGGCGCAAAGACCCCGGAAATCCGGGCATCGGAAGCCGAGTTGATCGACCGTGCGCGGAGCCGGGACGAAGCCGCGCTTCGCGAGATCATGCAGGCCAACAACCGCCGGCTCTACCGCCTCGCGCGCGGCATTTTGCGCAGCGACAGTGAAGCCGAGGACGTAGTGCAGGAAACCTACGTCCGCGCCTTTACTCATCTCGACGGCTTTCGCGGCGAGTCCGGTCTGTCGACCTGGCTGTCGCGGATTGCCATCAACGAGGCGCTCGGCCGGGCGCGAAGTGCCAGGCCGCATGTCGAGCTCGGCGCGGTTCCGGAAGAGGCGCTCGAGGCGCAGATCATCAAGTTTCCCGTTTCTCCCGCAGGCGATCCGGAAAGGACCATGGCCCAACGTGAAATCCAGCGCGTCGTCGAACGCGCCATCGACGAGTTGCCGGATGTGTTTCGCATGGTCTTCGTCGCACGCGTCATGGAGGGCATGAACATCGAGGAGACCGCTGATCTCCTCGGCGTGAAGCCGGAGACAGTGAAGACGCGGCTGCACCGCGCGCGTAACATGCTGCGCGAAAATGTGGAGAAGGAGATCGGTCCGGTGATGATGGATGCGTTTCCGTTCGCCGGCTGGCGCTGCGAGCGACTGACGGAGGCGGTGCTGAAGCGCCTCGGAATCGAAAGATAAATTATTCGGGAACGTTTGCGCGAAACGCCCATCCAATTCCTGTGAAGCAACGCCGGCAAAACATCCGGCAGCACAGGAGTGTCAAACCATGTTCGTTCGTTGGAGCGCGGCGATCGCCGCTGCCATTCTGTTGTCCAGCCCCGTGCTGCTGCAAGGCGCGCGCGCTGCCGACAAGCTTACCGATCCGCAGATCGCCCACATCGCCTACACCGCCGGCGTGATCGACATCAACGCGGCCAAGCAGGCACAGAAGAAGGCCAAGAACAAGGACGTCAAGGCGTTCGCCGATGACATGCTGCGCGACCACGAGGCGGTCAACAAGCAGGCTCTCGCGCTGGTCAAGAAGCTCAACGTCACGCCTGAAGACAACGACACGAGCAAGGCGCTGTCGAAGCAGGCGAGCGACAAGCTGGCCGAGCTCGACAAGCTCAACGGCGCGGCGTTCGACAAGGCCTATGTCGCCAACGAGGTCGCCTATCACAAGACGGTCAACGGCGCGCTGGAGACCCAGCTCATCCCGTCCGCCAGCAATGCGGAGCTGAAGAGCCTGTTGCAGACCGGGCTGAAAATCTTTCAGGGACATCAGCAACACGCCGAACACGTCGCGGCCGAGCTGAAGTAAGGAGCGTGTGATGAGGTTGGGACGGCTGTCTTCGATCGCCCTTGTCTTCGCAACGATAGCCGTCCCGGCGCACGCCGCGACCATTGAGATCACGATGGAGAACCTCGTGATCTCGCCGGCTGAGGTGTCGGCGAAGGTCGGCGACACCATTACGTGGGTCAACAAGGACGTCCTCGCCCACACGGCCACCGCGAAGAATGGCGATTTCGACGTGACGCTGCCGCCGAAGAAATCGGCGACATCAGTTCTGAAGAAGGCGGGAACGGTCGACTATTACTGCCGCTATCATCCCAACATGAAAGCGACGCTCAAGATCGAGCCTTGATGGCCCCCATGTGGCGGGGGCCTTTTCGAAAGGCTTACTGCCTTGCGAGCATGACTGAGAATTCGCCGTTGCGGATGCGGGCGGGAAAACCCTCGACGAATTTCGCCACCGCGTCCTCGCCATAAGTGCCGACGAGCTCGGCGAGTGCCGCAAACAGGCTCGCCTGCGCCAGGCAGTCACCGTCGACGCCATCATGGCGCGCTTCGGCCCAAGCCTCGTTCAGATAGCTCAAGGCGGCCTGTTTCTGCTCGTGATCGGGCAGTGGCGCGCGGGCGGGGGCGTAGGAAATCGGCTGGCTCATGAAACTCAATCAGGGCTGGGGCGCGATCCACGGCGATGCGCTGTGCAAGAGGTGTAGCACGCGCATTAACGACCGCTAGGCCACATCTTTAAGAACGGTTAACGGCTGTGAACAAAGTCGATGACAGAGTTCCGCTGCTCGTCATTCCGGAGCGCGACGAAGTCGCGAGCCCGGAATGACGGAGCAAGTTCAGTTTGCGTAACGCGCCGTCAGATCCCGCGAAATCTTCGAGCCTTCCTCGATGTAGCGGCGGATCGCCACCGTCGCGGCCGGCGTGCAGCTCCGGTAGGTCTGCTGGAAGCCGTTATAGCCGCGGTTGAAGCCCGCGATCATGCGGGTGCGGCGCTCGCCGGAGGGCGTCTCGGCATCGATCAGCGCCTGCATCTCGGTGCGCCATTTATTGCCCTCGTTGGCACCGCAGATGCCGCGCAGATAGTGCAGGCCGCCGAGGATCTCGGCCAGTCGCTGCAAATCGGCGTCGAACGGCGCCGCGACGTCCTGGGCCCGGGCGGGCGCAGAAGCGCAGGCAACGATCAGGGCAAAAATGGCCAGAAATCGCGTCGACATCGGCGGGCTGTATGCCCCCTCAGGGCTGATGACGCAAGGCGGGCGGTCAGGGGCCGATCAGCCGGTGGGCCGACTGGATGATCTCCTCCAGCCCCCCGGTCATTTTGAGGTCGCCGAGGCTGCCCAGGGCGTCCGGCGCGATCCAGCGGTAATCGTCGAGTTCGTCGTTCAGGGCCGGTTCCCGGGCCATCCAGCGGGCGGCAAAGGACATGATCAGGTAATGGCCGGCGCCGGGCGCGGCGGGCAGCACTTCACGCCAGCCGGCAAGGCTGGCGATTTCGATCTCGAGCCCGGTCTCCTCGTCGACCTCGCGCTTGAGTGCCTGATGCAGCGATTCGCCGAATTCGACCCGGCCGCCCGGCAGCGAGTAGAAGCCCTTGGCGGGCGAGCGGGCACGGCGGGTCAGCAGCACCTTGCCATCGCGGAAAATCGCGGCACTGACCGCGATCTGGGGATGGGTGGGCTGGACGACGGACGCCACGGCTCAGTTCGCCATAATGGTGTCGACGTCGGCTTCCGCGCCGCCATTGATGATGCCACCGCAGGCCGCGATCAGCGGCTTGACCCAGAGGGTGGCCTGCTCTGCCAGCCTGACGCGGGTCGTGTCCTTCTCGACCTCCCGCATGGCCGAACCGACGGCGGTCAGGATCGAGGTCATGGTGTCGGTGATGTGGTCGAACTGGGTTCGCACTTTGGGCTCGGCCTTCTCGTAGGCTTCGATGGCCAGATCCCGCGCCTTGAAGTTCGAGGCCGTAAAATGCTCGGCATAGGACAGCGGCGACCAGGTCAGAAAATCCTCGGCGCATTCCGGCATGTCCGGGACCATCTCAAGGAGCATCACGGCTTCATTGAAATGGTTGAGATAGTCAGTGGCAAGGCCGGTCCGCGGGTTGATGTTGGCCACGCGCAGTCGTTCGGCCCAGGCTTGCGCCTCGGAGGCCGTCTGTGCATGCGTCCGCGCGGATTGCGAGGCCATTGAGCTCATCCGCCGCAGTGTTAACGTTCGGGGTTAAAAGGACCTGAACGGACCCTATAGAGACGCCTTAAGATGTGTGGACGCTTCGTCATAACTTCTGCCCCCGCGGCTTTGCGGCAACTGTTCGGCTATATCGAGCAGCCGAATTTCCCGCCCCGGTACAATGTCGCCCCGACACAACCGATTCCGGTCGTGCTGGTCGAGAATGGCGCGCGCCATTTTCGTCTGATGCGCTGGGGCTTGTTGCCGAGCTGGGTCAAGGACCCCAAGGGCTTTACGCTGCTGATCAACGCTCGCTCCGAGACCGTGCTGGAGAAACCCGCGTTTAAAAAGGCGATTCGCCGGCGGCGTGGGTTGATTCCGACCGATGGCTATTATGAATGGAAGTCCATCGACGGCCGCAAGCAGCCATTCTTCATCCATCACGCCGATGGTGCGCCGCTCGGCTTCGCCGCAGTGTTCGAAACCTGGATTGGACCGAATGGCGAGGAGGTCGATACGGTCGCAATCGTCACTGCGGCTGCGGGCGAGGATCTCGCCACGCTGCATGATCGCGTGCCCGTCACCATCAGCCCGCGCGATTTCGAGCGCTGGCTCGATTGCCGCGGTGACGGGATCGATGCGATCCTGCCGCTGATGACGGCGCCGCGCGTCGGCGAATTCGCGTGGCATCCGGTGTCGACCCGCGTCAACCGTGTCACCAATGACGACGAGCAATTGCTGTTGCCGATCAGCGCGGAAGAGATGGAAGCGGAGGTCGAGGCTACGAAGCCTCGGAAGGCGGTGAGGAAAGTTGCCGCTGCGTCATCAGATGACGGGCAGGGATCGTTGTTCTAGCCCAGGCGCCGTAGGGAGGAAGGCGCAGCGCGCCATGCCCGGCATAGGTGAAACGATGCGCGATGGTCGGAACGCTTCGCCTTGCCCACCCTACGGCAGTGGTGATTCAAACAATCTGCCTTGCCCTTAGTGCCGCAATCTCGGCCGTGTCGAACCCGAGCTCGCCCAACACCGCATCCGTATCGGCACCAAGCTCCGGAGCCATCCGGTCAAGCCGGCCACCGCCATGTGCAAGCCTGAAGCCGCTGCCGGCGAAGCGCAGGCGGCCATAGGGCGTGTCGAGCTCCTGGATCGCGCCGCGCGCCTTGATCTGCGGATGGTCGATGACCTCCTCGACCTTCCAGATGCTGGCGCAGGGCGCGCCGGCGTCCTCGAGGATTTTCTCCCACTCGCGCGCCGGCCTTGCCGCAAGCGCTTCCTCGATAATGGCGCGCAGGGCGGGTTCGTTCTCGTTGCGGCAAAACCAGTCGGCGAAGCGCGGATCGGCGAGCGTGTCCTCGCGGCCGAGCGCAGTCATCAGCGCGCGATATTGCTTCTCATTGTTGACGGCGAGCAGGATGTGGCCGTCGCCGCATCTGAACAAATTCGCGGTGGTCCTGCGGCTCACGGCCTGATTGCCCGAGAGTTGCTGCCGATGGCCGGCGACGGACCAGTCCGCGATTTGCCCGGAGAGAAACGCCATCGTCGCCTCCAGCATGGAGACGTCGACGAGCTGCCCCTTGCCGGTGCGGTCGCGCTGGTAGAGCGCGCTCGACACGCCGAACGCGGCCGTCGCACCCGAGAGCACGTCGCACACCGCAAAGCCCGCGCGTGTCGGCCCCGTCTCGGGATGTCCGGTGATCGCCATGATGCCGGACAGCGCCTGCATCTTGCCGTCATAGCCGGGCCGCAAACGATCAGGCCCGGTCTGGCCGAAGCCCGACACCGCGCAATAGATCAGCTTTGGGTTGATCGCCGACAGCGCCTCATAGCCGATGCCAAGCTTGTCCATCACGCCGGGGCGGAAGTTTTCCATCACGATATCGACTTGGCTCGCGAGCTTCTTCACGATCTCGATCGCGTCAGGTTTCTGCAGATCGAGCGTCAGGCTGCGCTTGTTGCCGTTGATGGCCTGAAACGCGGGCGCAAGCCCACGCTCAGCCCATTCGCGGCTGAGCGGCGTACGGCGCATGTCCTCGCCCTCGCGCCGCTCGACCTTGATGACGTCGGCGCCCAGCAGCGCGAGCTGGTAGCTCGCATAGGGTCCGGCCAGCACTTGCGTGAAGTCCAGGATCTTCACGCCCTCGAACGGTCGCGTCACGTCGCTCTCCCCATTTGCTTCGTTTGTCGGAGGACGTCAGGCGGCGCGATTACCGCGCGCGATCTCCTTCTGCTTGTCGAATTCGGCGCGGCGACGGGCGAGCTCTTCCGGCGAGAGCTGCGCGACATTGTTGTAGTCAAGCTTCCAGGACGCATCCTCGCTCCAGCGCAGCGGCGACTGCATGGTCGTCTGCGGCCCGCTTGCGCTCTCAAGCAACTCGAGCGCCAGCTCCAGCGTCTGGGCCTGCGACGCGACGTCATGCGGCTTGCCGGCAGAATTGCCGAGCGGGAAATCCGAGAACAAGAACCGAGGCACGGCGGCGTGCTCTATGATGTCCTTGGCGCAGCCCATCACCACGGTCGGAATGCCGTTGGCCTCGAGATGCCGCGCCACCAGCGCGGTGGTCTGGTGGCAGACCGGACAATTCGGCACCAGCACGGCGACGTCGACCTTGTCGGCAAGGCAGCGTGCCAGAATCTCCGGCGCATCGGTGTCGAGCGTGACGCGATGGCTGCGGTTGGTCGGCGCGCCGAAGAAGCGCGGCGCGACCTCGCCGATGCGCCCCGAAGCGCGCGCCTTCAAGAGCTGCGGCAGCGGAAACCAGGTCCCGTTGTCGGTCGCCGTCGTGTGCTTGCGGTCGTAGCCGATGTGGGAGATGCGCAGATCATGCTGCTGCGATGTGTCGCCGTCGTAGACCTGATAGAATTTTGCGCTGCCATTATACACCGCGCCCGGCCCCTGGTCGCCCTTGTCGGGATCATATGGCGCGGCCGTGGTGATGATCGTGACGCGCGACTGCGAAAGCGGCTTCTTCAGCGGCTGGAACGGTGCCTCGGTGTAATGGGCCCAGCGATACGCCGTGGTGTAGCCGATCGCGGCGTAATAATCCCGCGTGCGCTGCATGTAGGGGATGGGGGAATCATAGTCGGGCGCAAAGCCGAATTCGTCGTCGCGCGGGGCGGACATGGGCGCGTCTCCTGGTTCTTGTTGAGGCCAGACTAGAGATAGTCGGACGTTTGCTCAACAGGCGCCACGGCTGCGCAGGTCAGAATTGCCGCCCCGGCGGGGCTACCTGAAAATATGCAGCGCCGCATATTGCAGCAGCATGATCGCCTTGGCGTCGATGATGCGGCCGTCGGCGATCATCGCCAGCGCCTCGTCGATACCGAGCTCCAGCACCTCGATGTCCTCGCCCTCATGTTCAAGGCCGCCGCCGGCGCTGACGCGCATCGAAGGCTCGTACTCGGCGACGAAGAAATGCAGCTTCTCGGTGATGGCGCCGGGGCTCATGAAGGCCTCGAACACCTTTTCCACGTGGTGCAGGCGATAGCCGGTCTCTTCCTCGGCCTCGGCGCGGATGCGCGCCTCGGGTTCGGCGTCGTCCAGCACCCCGGCGGCCGCTTCGATCAGCAGGTCGTCATAGCCGCGGATGAAGGCCGGCAGGCGGAACTGGCGCACCAGGATCACGCTGCGCCCCGCGCGATTGTACGGCAGCACGGCGGCGGCGTTGTCGCGCTCGTAGGTCTCGCGCGTCTGCGTCTGCCACTCGCCATTGCCGCGCCGGTACTCGAACGTGGTGCTCTTCAGCGTGGTCCAGCCGTTCGAGAGCACGCGGACGTCCTTGATGCGGACGCGATCGGAGATGGTCATTGCTGTCTTCCGGGTGAGAGCTGGAGCATGATCCGGAAAAGTGTGAAGCGGTTTTCCGAAAAGATCATCCTCAAAAATTAAGATGCCTGCTCGCGGCCGTCCAGCCACTTCTGGAACATCACCGAGGTCGATTCCTCGAAGCCGAGCGACTGGTAGAACGCATTGGCCTGCGCATTTTCGCGGCGGACCAGCAGTTGAAGTTTTGCGATACCGGCCGCGCGCAGCCAGTCTTCGGCCGCCGCCATGACGGCCCGGCCGTAGCCGCGCTTGCGGCCATCGGGATCGACCGCGACGTAATAGACCCAGCCGCGATGGCCGTCATGGCCGACCATGACGGTGGCGACGATCGAGCCGCCGTCGCGGCCGATCAGCACGGTGGAATTATCCCGCCGCCGCGCCAGCGCGATGTCGGCATGCGGATCGTTCCAGGGCCGTGTCAGGCCGCAGCGCTGCCACAACGCCACCACCGGCTCGACATCGGCATCTCCAATCGCGTCAATCGCAACAGCGCTCACAGCACCTTCCCCGGATTCATGATGCCGTGGGGATCGAGCATCGCCTTGATGGCGCGCATCAGCTCGATCGCGGTCTTGTCTTTCACATCCGGCAGCTCGTCGCGCTTGAGCACACCGATGCCGTGCTCGGCCGAGATCGAACCGCCCATGCGCAGCACGATCTCGAACACGACGGCGTTCATCTCGTGCCAGCGCGCCAGATAATCCGCGGTGTCGGCGCCGATGGGCTGGCTGACATTGTAATGCAGATTGCCGTCGCCGAGATGGCCGAACGGCACCGGCCGCGCGCCGGGGATCAGCTTCACCACGGCGGCATTGGCCTCCTCGATGAATTCTGGCACGGCGGCGATCGGCACGGAGATGTCGTGCTTGATCGAACCGCCCTCGGGCTTCTGCGCCGCAGACATTTCTTCGCGCAGCTTCCAGAAATTGTTGCGCTGGGTGAGGTTGGCCGCGATCACGGCGTCGTCGACGATCTCCTCTTCCATGGCGCGGCCAAGGATCGTCTCCAGTGGCGTACGGGCATCGTCGCCGGGGGATGACAATTCCATCAGCACGTACCAGGGATGCTTCTCGGCAAGCGGATCCCGCACATCGATCCCATGGCGGACCGAGAAGTCCACCGCCATTTCCGAGAGCAGCTCGAAGCTCGTCAGCGCATTCGCGGCTTCGCCCTGCGCGATCGTCAGCAGCTTGAGCGCCGCGGCCGGCGACTTCAGCCCGACATAGGCGGTCTCGATCGCCCGCGGCTTCGGAAACAGTTTGAGCGTCGCCGCGGTGATGATGCCGAGCGTGCCTTCGGCGCCGATGAAGAGATTGTGCAGATTGTAGCCGGTATTGTCCTTCTTCAGCTTCGACAGCACGTTGAGTACGCGCCCGTCGGCGAGCACGACCTCGAGCCCCAGCGCCATCTCGCGCGCGACGCCATAGGCGAGCGCCCCTGTGCCGCCGGCATTGGTCGAGAGATTGCCGCCGATGGTGCAGCTGCCTTCCGCACCTAACGACAGCGGAAACAGCCGGTCGGCGTCGGAAGCCTTCTGCTGCGCGATCTGCAGCACCACGCCGGCCTCGACCGTCATGGTGTTGGAGGCGGTGTCGATCTCGCGGATCTTGTCCAGGCGTCGCAGCGACACCACGACTTCGCCATTGTGCGGCGTCTGCCCGCCGACGAGCCCGGTGTTGCCGCCCTGCGGCACCAGCGCGATTTTGTGCTCGGAGGCGAGCTTGCAGATCGCGGAGACTTCCGCCGTCGAGCCCGGGCGCAGCACCAGCGGCGAGCGGCCGTGGAACAGATTGCGCTCCTCGGTGACGTAAGCCTCGATGTCGGCCGCATCGGTGATCGCCTGCTTGTTGCCGACGATCTTGCGGAACTGGTCGATCAGTTCGGGCGCAAGCGGCGGGACGGCGGATTGATTGATGTTCATTATCTCGTCTCTACTTCGCTCTTATGTCTTGCGCGTGATCTTATCGGAAAACCGCCGCACACTTTTCCGGATCATGCGCTATCGTGCAACCGCGGCCCGGCGCAGCCGGTCATTGATCGCTTCGCCCAAGCCTTCTTCGGGGATCGTCATCACGGCGATCGCCTTCGGTGCTTTCGCATCGAGGCTGCGAAGATAGCCGAACAGATTGGCGGCAGCTTCATCGAGATCAGCCGCGGGCGACAAATTCATGACGGCGCCGGCGTCCTGGCCGGGCAGGCGATCGGGGCCGAACGCCAGCAGCGCTTCGCCGGGCGCAACGTCCCGCGCGTGCAGCCGCACGGGCGCGCGTGGCGCGTAATGCGAGGCCATCATGCCCGGCGCCAGCGGCTGGCTGTCGTCGCTCTCGGCCTCAACGGGCGGCCGCGCCAAGGGCGTGCCCAGCACCGTTTCGATCCGTTCGCGCGAAAGGCCGCCCGGCCGAAGCAGCATCGGCGCCTCGAAACAGCCGACGATGGTCGATTCGACGCCGACCGTAACAGGCCCGCCGTCAACGATCAGATCGATCCGCCCGGCAAGATCGCTCTCGACATGAGCGGCCCGCGTCGGCGAGACATGGCCGGAGAGGTTTGCGGATGGCGCCACCACAGCCCCGCCAAAGGCGCGCAAAATCGCCTCCGCGACGGGGTGGGCAGGAATGCGGATCGCGACGGTGTCGAGGCCGGCCGTGGCGAGATCCGCCACCGGGCAATCGTCCGCTTTCGGCACCACCAGCGTCAGCGGCCCGGGCCAGAACGCTTCGGCGAGCTTCAGGGCGCGCGCATCGAACCGCCCGATCCGCCGTGCGGCGGCGAGGTCGGGAACATGCGCGATCAGCGGATTGAAGGCCGGCCGGCCCTTGGCGTTGTAGATGTGGGCGACCGCTGTGGCATTGGCGGCATCCGCCCCGAGCCCGTAGACCGTCTCGGTCGGAAACGCGACCAGGCCACCGGCTGCCAAAGTCCGGGCGGCGGCCTCGGCGGCGGCTCGGCCTGCCGGTAAAATCGACGTTTCAAGACCCGTTTTCACAGGGACAAAATTCCTCATCTCGGCCGCTTGCAGTGCGCCAAACCCGACGCTATAAGCCGGCCTCTTGTCGGAGTGTGGCTCAGCCCGGTAGAGCACTGCGTTCGGGACGCAGGGGTCGCAGGTTCGAATCCTGCCACTCCGACCAGATTTCATTAGGTTTTTCCTTCTGATCGCTGGTCTTTCCCGAGTCAACCATCGTTTCAACCACCGAAACATATCGGCGCTTTCGGCCGATGGCTGTGGCGGCCCCCGGAGAAAATCGGGGTGGTGATGGCCGTAGGTGTTGTGCAGGACCTCGGGGACATACCCCAGGAACACTGCCGCCTCCCAGAGTGGCACGCCGCGTTGCACGAGCCATGTCGGAGCCGTCTGGCGCGGGGTGTGGGATGTCAACTTCCCAGGCAGGCCGGCAAGCCCCACGGCCGTGTTGAGGCCCTTTTTTATCGAGGCACGGCGCGTGCCATCATGGAGACATTGCTGCAGCAGAACCCTGATCTTTGTGGCGTGATCGACGCCTGGGATGGACAGAGCGTCGGCACTTTTCCAACGGTATCGCACCCATAGCCGAGTTCCAGCGCGGCACGCGGACCGTCAGCTTTTGACCCTGAAGTAAGCACTTCCACAGGGAACCATACCGACGCTAAGCTTACCGATCGATGCCGGGAATGGCATCGAGTGTGTCTTGTATGCGCACTCTAAGCTCGGAAATGCTCTCTACGATGCAGCTCGCGCCTGTCGCCCTCAATTGCTCGACTTGATGATACCCCCAGCCAACACCAATCGAACGGACGCCGGCGGCACGGGCCATTATCATGTCGAAGCTGGTATCACCGACGAAAATTGCGTCCTCTGCCTGCACGCCGGTCGCTTGAAGTGCTTGATGCAGCATGGCGGGATGTGGCTTCGAAGGGGCAGTATCGGCGGCTTGAATCGTCGAAAAGTAATGTGTCCAACATAGCGCGTCCAGCGCGGGACCAATCGTGTCCGAACGATGTCCGGTTGCGATCCCGAGAGCGAGACCCGGCCGGGAATGCAGTTCACCGAGAAGCTCCGACACTCCGGCGAAGGGGCTTTCGGCAAACGCGGGATCGGCGCGAAGTTGCGGAAGCAGCAGATCGTAGGCCCTGACCATTTCCGCTATTGGAGCGGCTGAACCCACCAGTTGCGCCAGGATTGCCGCGAGCGATTTGCCAACAAGCGCGAGGCTATCGGCCGGATCGGGAATCGGTAGTCGAAACCGGGGAAATACCAGGCGGTGGCTCTCCAGGATCAGCGACCGGCTGTCGACAAGAGTGCCGTCGAAGTCAAAGATAATCAACTTCACATCGCTCACCGATGCAGACACGAATAGATGCGGACCAATTCACGGGCATGCTCCGGAACAGCAAGCTTTGCGTCTCTGGTCCGCGTCGCCGTTTCGCAGGATAGCCAAAAATAGTTTCCCTGGGGATCGATAACCAGCCTCTCGGGAGAAAAGTTGGAAAGTATCACCGACAGATATGGAACGGTCGAGAACCACGCCAAAGGCGCCAGGGTCGGAGGGAGCCGCTGCGACGACACGAATTGCGGATTGCCGAGCGCGGGATCGGACTCGTTGCTCGCCGCGAGCGACGTAACTGCTGCGCGATAGTCGGACCACCGCGAGAGGAATTTACCGGTCTCCACGAGGTGGATTGCAAGCACGATGACGAACATCGAGGCGACGGCGCATGAAAGCTGATGCGACGGGGACACCAGAGTACGTTGCAACCAAGCCAGTCGTCCATCGGTGAGCCCCTCGCTGGTCAAGGCAGCGATTGCGGCCAGTCCGCCCAACAGCGGAGTGACAATCACCAGCACGGTTCTTAGATAGTAGCGGCTGCTGGCATGGATGGATTTGTCACAACAAAGATAGTACCCGACGACGAGCACGAGCATGAACGCCAAGGCGACAATGCAGGCATGGCGCAGTCCTGCCAGCGACAGCGTTGTCCCGAGGACGGCATAAGCCGCGACCGCGCCCATCAGCAAGATAACCACTTCGACCTTGAAGAGTTCGGGGTCGAAGAAATGCAACGCGGCCCGGACAAATGCGTCTGCATAGTAAGCATCAGGTGGAAAGAAGACCTTTGCCACCACTGCGGCCGCCAGAATGAGGATCAGGCTGACAGCCCCCCTCAAAAATGGCGCGCTGCGAAAGCCACGCAATGCGAGCGTGAACAGAAGTCCCAGCAGCAATACGAAGGCACCTTCGTGCGAGAAGGCCAGTAATAGCCAGGACACGAAGACAGACGCGCCTCCTGCGACGGTTCGTCGCGCATAGTGGCTGAGCGCGAGAGCGGGCCAGAAGATGGTGTGCGCGAGCCACATCTCCGTCGGAAAGCCGAAGACGAGCGGGCAAAGCAGTGCCGTGGAGCCGCACGCGTAGACGAAAATGACGCGACCTCGTGACTGGTCCGCGGCGTAGGTCAACCATAGTCCGAGCAATGGGAGAGCGTTGAACAGGAATCCATAGGCAGTAATCCCAATCCACGGGCTCGCGGTCATTCTGACGAGCGTCTCTGCAGGCAACAGGGTGAGCAGATAGACCGACGTGCGGCCGGAAATATTATGCCAATGGTAGGCCCACACATCCCTTACGGCCACCGCATAGGAGAACATCGCCCCATCGCCGTAGAGCTCGAGCTGATTCAAAGGGGCGAGCACGGCAAATGCGAGCGACCACCCCAGGCCGCCCACGACGACGAGGCGCGGCAGGACATTGTCGCTAAGGATTTGAGATCGGCTGCGCATCTCGGCGGCGCCCGTCAAAGGGCCGAGGCGGCGCACGACCAGGTACGCATGGTCATGCTATGCATCATTCACGGTCGGAATTGCCAAGCCATTCAGCTGGTGCCCCGAGCGCCTTGCCTTCGTCGTGAGATAGCGCAAATTGTGGGAATTGACCGGAGCCTCGAGTGGAATGCGGCCGCAGACTTCGACTCCTGCATTCGACAAGCCGTCGAGCTTCGAGGGATTGTTGGTCAGCAAAACGATCCGCGTACAGTCGAGAGCGTGTAACATAGCCGCCGCGACATCATAGCTACGCTCATCGTCCTCGAAGCCCAGCATCGTGTTTGCGTCGTGCGTGTCAAAGCCTTGGTCCTGCAATCGGTATGCACGCATCTTGTTCGCAAGACCGATGCCGCGGCCCTCCTGAGCCAGATACAGGATGATCCCGCCGCCGAGACCTTCCAGGCGATTGAGCGCCAGTTGCAACTGATCGCCACAGTCGCATCGTCGCGAACCGAAGACATCTCCGGTCAGGCATGCGGAATGAAGCCGCACTGGAACGGGCGCTGAGAGATCCAGTTTTCCGACAATTACGGCGACCTGGTCGGCGCCAAGGGCGTCCCGAAAGACAACGAAGCGCGCGGAAACACCTGATGATAGGGGGATGGACGCGTCGCTCGCGATCATCAAGGCGTGCGCTGAGGACCCCGCAAAATCGTCGACGGCCGCGACATCGACGCCAACGACTGACTGCATGACGTCGTCCTTGCCCGGCTGCATGCGAGCCGCAAGTACTGCCGGCAAGTTACGGCTCAGCTTCATCAGCCTGATGGCGGCTGCGGCGACACAACCGGCCGGTCGCGCCTCCCAGGAAGCATGTCGCCGTGCGTCAGTTGCGAGCGCCACGATACGTTCGGCGCTCGTACCCGAGGGAATGGCAAGCGCCATGGGTGTCGATGTGTCGATCCCCATCGCCCGCGAACGCTGGGGCGGAAGAAGCATGCACGGGATACCCGGACTGCACAGCGAGCGGAATTCATTGAACCTTCGATCATTCAGGCCGTCGACCGGAAGCACAACCCAGTCTCCATCGCCGTCCTGAAGGCGGACGGGACGCCGCGCCTGCAACTCGCTCAGCGCACGACTGACGCCACGATGCATCGCACTACCGAGGAGGGTGGAATGTTCTGATAGCGCGCTCATCCGGGGGACCTTCTTTGGCTGGGCCCGTTACGTACAACACCTAAAGTCCTCGACCATTCCAAAACAAATCAGATGGATTTTCCGGGACATCTGGCCAATAGTAGCATCGATAACGCTCCATCTTCGGAAATTTGTTTTGGCCGTGCTATTCACCAAACCCTCAACGCGCAAGTTTGCCTCTCCCGATGCGTGGGAAGCCTTCGTGGAGCTGTTTCGCAGCGAACGACCCCGTGCGTCTCAGGCCTGGGACGATGTGTTTGGTCCGCTGTGGAGCGGAGACATCGACGATCTGGTGATCGTCGGGCAAGTCGGACAATCGCTCGATGGCCATGTGGCGACGGCGACGGGTCATTCCAAATATGTCAACTGCCCCGCCGGCATCGATCACTTGCATCGGTTGCGCGCACTGGTGGATATCGTTGTTGTCGGAGTCGGGACCGCATTGGCTGACAACCCGCAATTGACGGTCAGGCAAGTCTTTGGTCCGCAGCCAGCCCGCGCCGTGATCGATCCAAAGGGACGGCTCGGAAAGGATGCCCGGCTGTTTGCCGACGATGGCGTTCGACGCCTGCTGATTACAGCCGAGGGTTCCAATACGATTGCGCCCGCGGGCGTCGAGATCGTTGCTCTACCCTCGGAAAACGGAAACATCGCACCGTCTGCCATCGCGGCTTACCTGAGGCGAGCGGGAATGCGGCGGATACTGATCGAGGGCGGCGCCGATACGGTCTCGCGCTTTCTCGCCGCTCGTTGCCTTGACCGGTTGCATGTGACGGTCGCCCCACTGATGTTGGGCGCAGGAGGACCTGGTATCGCACTGCCGCCGCTCGAGCGTGCCGATCAGGCGCACCGGATGCCGACGCGCATTCATAAGATCGGCGATGACGTGCTGTTCGATTGTGACTTGTCGGCTCAGCGCTTTGTGATCGGCGAGGCGAAGAAGTCAACGTGACCGACCCGCATCGTTGAGATGCCGTCGCTTAGGGCGTTCTTTCGATCATTGAGCCAGTGGTCCAGGTCGGCGCGTGATAGCGCCCGAATTTCACTTGCGGCCGCGGCCCAGCCGTCGAGCAATTCGGCCTGCATGTTCTGATCGCCGGGCCCGATTGCCCAGTCCGAAATGCCTGAGGTTACCGAGTACCCGATTTCTTCAAACCTTGAGATCGCGACCGCAGCACCCGACGGGCCCAGTGCGGGCCCGAATCCCTTGTCGGTCTGCTGGTGTGCGTTGACGGCCGAGACGACCGCCGCATCGAGTGGATGGGATGGCGATAGCGTGATGCGCCCGTCATAGCTCAGCGCCGCGTAAACCGGCAATGCGTTCGCTCTTGTGCAATGGACCAGCCGGGCCAGCCACTCATCGGATACGAGGTCGAGCAGAGCCGAGGTCGTGACGAGATCGATCCTGCCGTTTAGCACTCCCTCGAATCCTGTGGTGAGATCCAGTTCGATCGGATTCAGGTCGATGCGCCCAGGTGACGATCCGCTCCCGGCAGTCGCCAGCAGAAGCGGGTCATTGTCCACCAGGTCCCAACGTTGCTGTGCCGGCAAGCGCCCCGCGAGCGCGCGCAATGTCGCCCCCGTGCCGCAAGCAAGATCAACGATCCCGAGAGAAGGATGCGAACGGAACCTCGCGGACACGGCATCGAGTACGATCGGGTTTCTCGCTCGCACGTCGTGCGGCTCTCGCAGGCTCAGCCACTCTATTGAAAAGCCGCTCATGCGAAGCGTTCGAGTACGCGTGCGAAGGCGGCACCGGAGCTGCGCCAGGACGGTAGCGTCTTCGCCGCGGCCCATGCAGTCGACGACATCCGGTCTCGTAGTTCCGGATCGGTCATGACGGCTCTTAGTGCACCGGCCAGGGCGATTTTGTCGTCGGCTGTCACAAGCAAGCCCGCGCCGTCGGGAACTGTCCGCGATATCGCTCCCGCAGTCGTCCCGACAATGGGAAGCCCTCGCGACAATGCCTCCGCATAAGCCATGCCATATCCTTCGAACCGGGACGCAAGCACGAATACATCGGCCGTATGATACAACTCTTCAAGTCGTTCGGGCTGTACGGCACCGACCATCGCTATTCGATCGCTCAATCCGAGGCTGTCGATACAGCTGCGCACATGAGCGGTCTCGACTGAGTCCCTGGTCAGGTCGCCGACGATCGTGAGCCGCCACGGAAGGTCCGTCAGCGTGCCGAAGGCGGCAGTCAGCATGCCGAAGCCTTTGCGGGGCACAACCGCTCCGACGGACAGCAAATGAAGGGCGTCGCTTTGACTCCCGCGCGCCCGCGACACGGGATCGTTGCCCGGGTTGATCACCGTGACTCTCGCCGACGGAACGCCATAGTCGGATAAGACGAGCTGTGAAGTCGTCGTGCTGGTCACGACGACTTCACGCATGTGAGCGAGCGCCGCCCGCTCGCTCTGGCGAAGTGAGCTTATCTGTTCGCTGGACAGACCCCATTCCAGCGCGAGGGGATGATGCACCAGCCCGAGCAGGGGATTTCGCTTGGCCAGTCTTGCTGCGACGTCAGGCAAGACACCGAGAGCGAGTCCGTCGAGCACAAGAGGGACACCGGCAGGCACCTCGAGCAACCGAGACTCCGCCCGGTCGCGGGCCGCACCGTCGGCGAAGGGAAATCCCGCCCCCAGATCCAGGTATTCGGCGCTCCAGCCGAGTTCGCGAAGTTCGGAGATGATCCGACGGTCATACGCGAAGCCGCCCGTGGGCGTATCGAGGCTGCCTGGGGCGGCAAGGACGACACGTCTCACCACAAGGGAGCCTCGTATTGCGCGCGTGCGACGTGCGACTCCGAGATCGTGATACGAAGTCCTTTCAGCTCGCGGCCCGGACGACCAAGCGCGCCATCGCGAGCCGGCTTTGCGAGCGCGTCATGGATATGCTTGGACAAGAATTCTGTCGTTGTGTTTATCCCTCTGAACTCCGGTACCTCGTCGAGATTCCGGTAGTTGAGCGGAGTAAGCACCGCCTTCAACGCATCATGTGCCCGACCGATATCGATCACGATGCCATTGGCATCGAGTGCCTCGGACATGAACGCCGCATCGACCACGAACGTTGCGCCATGCAACCGCTGCGCGGGCCCAAAGACCTCACCGTGGAAGGAATGGGCGATCATGATGTGATCGCGGACTTCAACTGTAAACACTGACGCACCTCATTGATAGGCGATGGGCTGACAAAGTACCCCGCTTCGAGCGGCCAGGACCTCAGGCAGCAATTTCGGCAGATCCTTGAAGGGAATCGGCGGGGCAAGCAATTCATCGAGGCGCGGATCGACCAACAATGCGGCGGCCGCTGCCAGGCGGCGCCCATAAGTCCAACGCGGACGGTGGGACGCTGCCACTTGGCCCACCTGACTGGACACCAATCGAAGCCGGCGGCTGTGAAACGGCCCTCCCAGCAGGGTTGTGACCGGAGTGTCGCCATACCAGCTCATCTCAAGTACCGTCGCCTCATCTCCAGCCAATTCGAGCGCTGTGCGTAGACCGTCAGGAGAGCCGCTCGCGTGAACGACGAGGTCGCAATCGCGGGGAGCGCTTCCAGGCTCTCTGAAGTGAACCCCGAGCTTTGTGGCCAATTCCTCGCGATCCGGATTTATATCGACCAGCGTAACATCCGTGCCGGGAATCCGGCCGCAGAGGTAGGCAACCAATGATCCCACGACACCGGCCCCGACGACCGCGATGCGGTCGGCGGGGCCTGGTGCCGCATCCCAAACTCCGTTGAGAGCGGTCTCCATATTGGCAGTCAGCACCGCACGTTTCGGCGGCACATCCTCGGGCAGCACAAGAACTGCCGTCGACCGCACGTTGAAGAGGGTCTGATGAGGGAAGAGCGCAAAGACGTTCTTGCCTTGCAAACGTCCTTCGGCGTGCTCGACTTGCCCGACGGCGGAATAGCCATACTTGACTGGAAAAGGAAACCGGCCCGTCATGAACGGAGCCCGCATTCTTTCGAATTCGGACGCAGGAATCCGTCCTCCAAATACAAGCGACTCTGTCCCACGGCTGACGGCGCTATAGAGCGTCCTGACCCGAACCTCGTCGGCTTCCGGCGCGGCTATTGGCTCCTGGCGAAGCTCGATCCGTCCGGATTCGCAGTACCAGAGAGCGGATGCAACATCGACGGATGGGTCAACAGCCATTTTTGCGGTCTCATGGTGGAATTCCTGCCCTCACGGCGTGTTATAGACGAGTGCCCGGGCTGGTCCAAGCGAGCGGTGCCGCAGCGGGAAACTCGCGACGAAAAGCCGCTTGCTGCAAGGGCACTCTTGAAGCTGACCAGATGATGATTTTTGCGAGGCGAGTTGCGTTCGCCATCCTGTGTTTGGGCACGATGGCATGGACGCTTTGGTTGGCCGTGCTTGCATTGATGCCGGGCGGATTTGGACTGCTTGACGCGGCGGCTCTCGGCCTGTTCGCGATCATTCTGCCCTGGATGGTGGTCGGATTTTGGAATGCAGTCATCGGGTTCGTCATTCTGCGATTCTCCAGCGATCCGGTCGCAGCGGTTCTGCCGATCGCCGGAGCTGTACGAGGCGACGAGCCTGTCGTGGCGGCGACCGCCATCCTCATGTGCGTACGCAACGAGCAGCCTGCTCGCATCATCAGAAATATCGAGCCGGTGCTGGAAGGGCTCCATGCGTCCGGCTTTGGCGCTCGCTTTCATCTCTACATCCTCAGCGATACCGATGATTCCGAGACGGCAGTTCTGGAAGAGCACCGCTTTTCGGAATTGGTGACCGCCTGGCGCGGCCGGATGGCGATCACTTATCGCCGGCGCGCGTCGAATACCGGCTTCAAGGCCGGAAATATCCGGGAGTTTTGCGAGCAGTGGGGAGCGCGCCACGAATTGGCAGTCACGCTCGATGCGGACAGCTACATGCCGTCCGATGCAATTCTTCGGCTCGTTCGCATCATGCAGCTCGATGCCAGAATCGGAATCCTCCAGGGCCTGATTGTCGGCCTGCCGTCGACGAGCCTGTTTGCACGTGTCTTCCAGTTCGGAATGCGGCTTGGAATGCGTTCCTACACGATTGGAAGTGCCTGGTGGCAGTCCGACTGCGGCCCCTATTGGGGACACAATGCAGTGTTGCGGCTCGAGCCGTTTATCAGACATTGCCACCTTCCGCCGCTAACGACGGCAAGCGGGGAGGAGGTCCACATTCTCAGCCACGATCAGATCGAGGCTGTCATGATGCGTGCTGCCGGCTACCATGTGAGAGTGCTTCCGCGAGAAGACCTTGGTTGGGAAGAGAACCCGCCAACCCTGCTGGAATTCATGCAGCGCGACCTGCGTTGGTGCCAGGGAAACATGCAATACTGGCGCTTTCTGCTGCGTCCCGGACTCAATCTCGTCAGTCGATATCAACTGGCCTTGGCCATTCTGATGTTCATCGGCTCGCCGGCCTGGATCGGGTTGCTTGCACTGACGACCGGCATGCTCGTGCTATGCGATACCCCCGCGAACATTGTTCGACCGGACGCGGGAGAGGCATTGCTGGTCTGGTTGCTCGTGATGTGGTTCTCGCCCAAGATCGCACGTGCCCTCGATGTGCTGTTTTCATCACGCGAGCGTCAGGCGTTCGGGGGCGCAAGCCGGTTCATTCTGAATTTCGCGATCGAGACTGTTTTCTCGATTCTCCTGTCCCCCATTCTCTGGATCAGCCATACGATCTTTCTGGCAGGTCAACTGTTGAACCGCGAAATCCGGTGGTCGGGCCAGATTCGTGACGATCACGTCGTGCCGTGGAAGCTGGCTTGGCTCCGGCTGTGGCCGCAGACTCTGGTAGGCTGCCTCTCGCTAGGGCTCGTATTGATGACTCAGTCGTGGGCATTCCCTTACATGCTCCTGCTTGCTGCCGGTCCGGCTGTGGCGGTGCCGCTTGCTGTCCTCACGGCGCAGCCTGTTTTGGGAGAACTGTCTGCCCGCTTGGGCATCGCTCGCCTTCCGGAAGAAACGGCGACGCCGGAAGATCTGCTGGATCTGGCACTGCCGGCGATCGAGTCGGCAAACCGACAGCCGTTGGCGACATCGAGCTAGTCGTCGTGTTCACCTTCCTCAGAACTGCACGGGCTACAGCGAGATCTCTCCGGATCTACTATGGCGACCGCAGACGTGCGGAGGCGATGGATCGCCTGTATGGCAACTTCGTTCGACCTGGCGATCTGGTCTTCGATGTCGGCGCCCATGTCGGCGACCGCGTGGCCTCGTTTTGCCGTCTGGGTGCCCGCGTCGTGGCGGTCGAGCCGCAACAACCCATGCTGAAAACGCTGCGATTGCTGTATGGCCGCCGGCTATCGGTGGCTATCGAGCCAGTGGCCGTGGGGGCAGCCGCGAGCAAGAGCCGGATGCTCATCAATCCAGAGAACCCCACGGTGTCGACGTTATCTCCCGCGTTCGTTGCTGCCGCGCAGGGAGCACCCGGCTGGGAAGCCCAGTCCTGGAGTGAGAATGCCATCGTCGAGATCACCACGTTGGATGCACTCGTGGCGAAGCACGGCGGTCCCGCGTTCATCAAGATCGATGTGGAGGGCCTCGAGGCCGAAGCACTGGCCGGGCTGTCCAGCGCGGTGCCAGCGCTCTCATTCGAGTTCACCACAATTCAGCGGGATGTCGCCCTTCTGTGCATCGAACGATGCGCTGCAATGGGCTTTACGCGCTTCAACGCAGCGCTTGGCGAAAGCCAGGAACTTGTCGGCGATTGGAGGACTGCCAACGAGATCACCCATTGGCTCAACCAGCTACCGCAGTCCGCCAATTCCGGAGACATTTACGCCGTCCTGCACTGACCATGGCATCCTATTGCTTCAGCTGCGCCCCGCTGCTCCAGCTCTTGTAATCGGCCTCCGAAGTCCCCGGGAGTTTCTTGACGAACGCCACAATCGACCAGATCTCGTCGTCGGACGCGCCAGCTTGAGCGAAGCTCGGCATTCCCGTCATGTTGATGCCGTTCTTGACCACCCAGAACAACTCGGCTGGCGACAATTCGCCGGCGACGTCCTTGAGGTCCGGTGGATCCGGGTGAAGTCCTTCCGAGTATTTGAGCCATTTGACGCCCGGCGCGCCGTGGCAATTTGCGCATCCGTAGGACGCATAAGTCATTGCGCCTTTGCGAACCATTGCGTCATCGCCGAACGAGGCGGGGGGCTTGTCGTTGGCGTGACGCTCGATGGACGCCGCTCTCACGCGCGTCAATGCCCACGTCACGGCAGCGGGGTCGTCGCTCGTGCCCGCCACAGAGTAGAAGCCGCCGAAGAAAAAGGCCGCACACCCTAAGCCAACAATGATTGCGAGTGCCCCAATCGCCGCGAGGAAGAAGCGCATAGAACTCTCCGAGAGATCAACGTGCCCAGACATCGAATTATCGCCCAGAACTGGAATAATTACCAATGCGAAAGGTTGCAGATCTTACGGTACATGAGAGACGGCTGACGCCGGCTGGAGGGGATGTACATGGCTGGGGAACCGGCTCTTCAGGCCGGACAAGGCGCTTCGGCTGCTGCTTCGAAGCGGGGCACGTCATTGGCCGCGCTCAAGGAACGCGCCGACTTCTGGCTCGCAGCGCTGTTGCACCTGGCGGCGCTCGCTTTGTCGATCGCCACCGAGGTCAATCCGCTCGGCCTTTTTGTTTGTCTGCTCACCTGGATCGTCCTGAATAGCGTCTGGTTGACCGTTGTCCGGCGGCCGATAGTAGCAGCGCTTGTATCTCTCGAGATGTTTGTTGTTCTCATCCTGCTGTCGAAGTTCAAGTTCGACAAGCTGTGGATGACGCTCGATTTCATCGATGTGTTGATCGTGGACCGCGACACGACGACATTCCTGTTGGCGACCTTTCCGGCCCTGCGCTGGTGGATCGTGCTGGGTGCAGCAGCTACGGCGATCGCCATAGTGGTCGCGTGGCGATTGGATCGGGCGCGTGTCGGCCTTCTCGCGAGTCTCCTGGGGCTCGCCGTATCCGCAACTGGGCTGGTGGTTACTGGCATTCTCTGTCCAACCGGGCTTGACGAGGACTTTGAGGGCAAGAGCTATGTCTCAAAGTTCGCACGCACCGGCATCGAGGCAGTGCAGGAACTCTCCTCGCAAGGATTCATCCAGGCGGCAAACGCCGTCGAGGGGGGCGATGCTCCTGTGAGCACGCCCTGTCGTCCATCCCGCAAGCTTCCCCATATCCTTCTGGTGCATGACGAATCCAGCTTCGAGATCACGTCCGCTCCCGGAATCAAGGTGCCCGCAGGTTACGATCGGCATTTCAAGTCGTTCGACGGAAAGGCGCGCAAACTTCTGGTGGAGGGCGTCGGTGGCCCCAGTTGGTTTGCCGAATTCAACGTGCTGACGGGTCTCTCGGTCCGGTCGTTCGGTCGATTTGCGACTTCGGTCACGCGAATTGCTTCGGGTCACGTCTTTCGTGGACTTGCGCACACCTTGCGGGATTGCGGCTATCAGACCTTCAGCCTGTACCCGTTCTACGGCTCCTTCCTTGGATCTCGCGCCTTTCAAACAAGCGTCGGTATCGATCATTACCTTGACATGCGAGACCTGGGCACAACCAACTTTGAAGCTGACAGCTTCTACTTCCAAAAGGCCATCGACCTGATCGATCGCGAAGGAGGGGCTCGACCACTCTTTCTGTATGTCTATACGGTCGCCAACCATTTTCCATGGAATGAGCGGCTACGCCGTGAGCTGACACCGGATTGGCGCGATTTGGGAAATGCGCCGGAGGTCGACGAATACATTCGACGACAGGGCATGTCAGCGAGCGACTATCAGGAATTCCTGGCGAAGCTGAAGAGATCGTTCCCGACTGAGCAATTCCTCATCGTCCGATATGGAGATCATCAGCCGCAGTTCGGGGCGCGCCTGCTGGACCCTGGTCTTTCCAAAGACGAAATCGCACGGCGAGCGCGCCAATTGGATCCCCGTTACCTGACGACGTACTACGCGATCGATGCGTTGAACTTTACGCCGCGTGACATCTCATCCGCGCTGGATACGGTGGATGCGCCGTATCTGCCTCTGATTATCCTTGAAGCCGCGGGAGTTCCGCTGGACGCGACCTTCTCGATGCAAAGGCAAATATTGCAGGACTGCGGAGGCCTCTTTTATCGGTGTCAGCAAAGCATCCCGTCTCGTCGGCTAAATCGGCAATTGATGGATCTCGGTCTGATCAAAGGCTTCTAGATGACGGAATGGGATTCGTACTGCGTGGCCAGGTGAGAATATCGAACGCCGTGCCGAACTAGCTTTCTGCATCTGCGGGAAACAACGTGAAGCGGAAAACGCTCCAGGATGCCGGCAGGACCGTCAGTTGCCATGCTCCATCGCGGACGACTGCATCGGAGCCTGGTGCGGGCTTTATCCGTTCTGGATCGTCTGCGGTATTGGCCGCATCCAGATTCTCCGACGTCATGACGTGACTTTCGAGCAATTCGCCAAGCTTGATTCCGCGCAGGTCCAGCGTCAGATCGACCGGTTGATCGAAGTTCCGGTTGACGCAAAAGAGTGACAGGCTCTTTCCATCCTCGGCGAGAACGGCAGCGCTGACGATGTCGGGAAATTGCTCGCCGTTGCCGGACGCGAAGGTGCCGCAGGTCACGCGCAGGTCGAGAACTGATCCCCGGGCCCAATCCGATGCGTGCTTGAACGGGTAGAAGATCGTTTGCCGCCAGGCGCGCCCTCCCGTCTCGGTCATGATCAGCCCTATGACGTTGACGAGTTGGGCCACGCATGCAGCCTTGACCCGGTCGCAGCGGTTGATGAGCGTCAGAAGGGCGGCGCCGAAGACGAGAGCGTCCTCCATGGTGAACAGCTCTTCGAGAATGGCCGGTGCCTCGGGCCAGCCGGGTTTGGTGCGGGTTGCGCGATCGCGGGTGCGATACCAGACATTCCATTCATCGAAGGACAGCATGATCCGCTTGGACGATCGCCGTCGGGCTGCGACCCCATCTGCGACAGCGACGATCTCGTCGATATAGCGCCCGACCATATCGGCTTCGGCCATGAAATCTCGCGACCTGTCACCGTACTTCGAAAAATAGCCGTGGAGCGAAATGTACTCGACCACGTCGAAAGTCTCTTCCAGAACGACGCGTTCCCATTCGGCGAAGGTCGCCATGCTGCGGCTGGATGAGCCACATGCCACCAACTCGATATCGGGTTGAAGCCAGCGCATGAGCTTGGCGGACTCGCGCGCCAGTGTGCCGTATTCGACGGCGGTCTTGGCGCCGATCTGCCATGGGGCGTCCATTTCGTTGCCCAGGCACCAAAGCTTGACGGCGTGAGGGGATGGATGGCCGTGCCGATGTCGCAGGTCACTCAGCGCAGTGCCGCCTTCCACGTTGCAATATTCAAGCAGCTCTCTCGCTTCGTCAGCGCCCCTTGTGCCGAGATTTACGGCCATCATCGGTTCGAGTCTGGCCTTGGCGCACCAGCGCATGAACTCGTTTGTCCCGAACGCATTGGTTTCGGTGCTGAACCAGGCCAGTTCGCGCCGCCGTGGTCGCTGATCGGTCGGCCCAACGCCATCCTCCCAATTATAGCCTGATACAAAATTCCCGCCGGGATACCTGACGACAGTGACCCCAAGTTCGCGTACCAGCTCCATGACGTCCTGTCGGAACCCTTCAGCGTCGGCGGTCGGATGTCCCGGCTCGAATATGCCGCCATAGACGCATCGTCCGAGATGCTCGACGAAACTGCCGAACAGACGAGGGTCCGTCGTGCCGATGACAAAGGCGGGATCGAGGACAATGGTAGCTTTGGCCATGGAGTTCCTGCTGAAATTAAAGCGACGCGTCAGCCTTTAACGGCTCCGATTGTGAGCCCGCGCACGAGATGGCGCTGAACGAAGATCATGATCAGAACGATCGGCATCATGATGCCGATAGCACCGGCGGCAGAAATCGACCAGTCGCTCACATCCTCGCCGCCAAAGGATGCGATGGCGACAGGGAGGGTCTTGGTTCGAATGCCCGTCAACACGAGAGCGAAGAGAAACTCGTTGTATGACAGGAGCAGACTGAACAGTGCCGCGACGGTCAGGCCGGGGCGCGCCAGCGGCAAGATGACGATCCGGAACGTCTGCCACGGACTGCATCCGTCGATGGCTGCCGCCTCGTCGAGCTCACGGGGAATGTCCAGGAAGAAGCTGTACATGAGCCAGATCGTGAAGGGCTGGTTGATCGCGACCAGCGCCATGATCAGAAGGGGGTAAGTGTCGATCATGTTCAGGAAGCTGCCCATCACGAAAAACGGGATGGCCAGCAGCATGTGAGGAAACATGCGGATCGTGAACAGGGCGAAAAGGATAGGCGAAGCGCGGCGCTGTGGCATGCGCGATAGCGCGTAGGCTGCGAGACTGCCGATCGGGACCGAAATCAGGACTGTTCCAGCCGAAACGATCAGGCTGTTGATGAGATAGTGGACGAATCCGCGTTCGAGCCAGACCTGCCGATGATACTCGAACGTCGGTTCGAAAATGATCGTGGGAGGGACCGTGAACGCGTCGGCCGGGTTCTTGAATGACGTCAGGGCAGCCCAGATCAGCGGGACAAGATTCAAGAGGGTGAACACCGCCAGCCCGATGAAGAGCAGCGTCTGGTTGCGCACCTGGCTCATGCGGTCCGTGTTCATCAATTTCGTCCGTAACCGCGTTGCAGGACGCTGCTGAACGTCGCGATGATCGCGGCGACGATGACGAGCGTAATGATCCCGAGAGCCGATGCCTTTCCCACCTGCAGCAGCTGGAAGCCGAGCTGGTAGGTGTACATCGTGATCGTCTCCGTTGCCGTGCCGGGGCCGCCGCCGGTGAGGACGTAGATGGTGTCAAAGAAGCGGAAGACGTCCATGAGCCTGACGGACACTGTGAACACGATGACCGGTACGAGCGATGGAAGAACGACATGGCGGATAATGCGCCAACTGCCGGCCCCATCGATCTTGGCCGCCTCTATTTGCGCCTGGTCGAGCGTCTGCAGGGCAGCGTAGAGCACCAGCATGACGAAGGGCGTGAAGATCCAGGCGTCGGCGAGCACGACGCAGACTCGCGCCCACATAGGATTTCCGAGCCAGTCGGGCGGATTGATGTTGAAGGTCGCCAGCGTTGCGTCGATGAGACCCCAGTTGGATGTCAGAATCCACTTCAGGAACAGCGTCGCCACCACAGGTGTGATGATGTGCGGCAGGAAGAGGAGGATCATGAATACGCGCGTGCTGAAGGTCAGCCGATAGAGCGCGAGCGCGAGAGCAAAGCCGAGCCCGAATTCGACGGCGACCGATCCGAAGGCGATGCCGATCGTGGTCCATAGCGACTGCCAGAAACGCGCTTCACTCAGCAATTGCGCGTAGTTCGCCAGACCAACGAATCGCATTCCCGGAGAGCCGAGATGGTAATCGAACGTGCTGAGATAGACCGCGTATCCGAGCGGCCACAGAAGAACGACTGCCATCAGTCCAAAGCTCGGGACCAAAAACAGCCATATGCCGCGCTGCGGACGCATGGCGTCAAATCTCTCGGGAGGGAAGCGGGATCAAGGTGGCGGGCATCGCAGCCCGCCGGAGAGCAGGTGGTTACTTGTAGTAGCCGCGGGTTTGCAGCAACTCGGTCGTCTCTTGCGCAGCCTGATCCAAGGCGGCCTTGACTTCCTTCTCGTTGGTCACCGCCTGCAGGATGTATCGTGTGACGATTGCCCCCACATCGAGGAAGTCGGGCATTGACGGAAACGGCTTTCCGACCTCCAGAGAGGCTCGGGCACCGGGATACCATCGATACTTCTTGGCAAGCCCGGGATCTCCGAGAACGGAAAGGCGGGGCGGCATTGCGAATTCCGCACCCCTTTGCATGCTCTCCTGACTGGCTGCCGTCGCAACCATCTTGAAGATGGCATCCTTGTCCTTGGACGAGTATTTCGAGATGGCAAAGCCGTCATTGGCGATACGTTGGCCGCCGCCCGGTGGCGCGATCCAGTTTATCTTGCCGACAAAGCGTGATTTCTTCTCGTCGTCCATTGACGCCGCGCGTGTGAACCATTGCAGTCCCATTGCAGCGAGGCCCTGCTGCAGATTGATGGTCGATTCGTCGTTGGCTGCGGAAGTGAAGCCGCGAGGCGCGAATGCGGTCATCTGCTTCATCGTGCTGATGGCGTTCACGCCGGCTGGCTGATTGAAGATTGGTTTCCAGCTCTTGTCGAACCAGCCTTCCCCTAGGGCGTTCAGGTACCAGTGCGCCTCGTTCAGGCAGCCGTCGACCGGCTTCAATGTCATGACCGTTCCGGAGACGCGCCCCTGATGGAGCTTCTTGGCGGCTTCCATGTAATCTTGCATGGTCTTTGGAAGAGCCACGCCATTATCCTTGAACAGGTCCTCACGGTAAAAGAACATCTCCGTGTTGGTCAGGATCGGCATCGAATAGATATGGCCGTTGTAACTGATCGACTCGATGACCGATTTCGGAAAGTCATCGAGCTTGAATTCATCCTTGTACTTTGCCCAGAGGTCGTCTAGCGGCTCCAGCCAACCGCTCGCCGCGAATTTCTGCATCGTCGTGTCGTTGAGATAGGCGACATCGATTGCGTCGGAGCGGGACGACATCGTAATCGATGCCAGCTCGACCTCCTTGTCGATCGGCATGAGTTCGACCGAGACCTGCCCTTCTGGGAGGGCCTTCTTCATCTGGTCAGTGTAGTATTCCAGGGCTGGCTGACGGTGGCTGATGACCCGGATCGGTCCTGCCGCTTTCGCAGGTGTGATGCAGGGCGCGAGGGTCGCTACGGCGGCCGCTCCCACAAATGATCTGCGGGTGATCGAGTTCCGGCTCATGTGGTGTTCTCCCTGTGAGGCTGCACTGAGTCCGTTATTTTCTTGAAAACGTACGGCAGCGGCAGCAGCGAGTCAAAAGAGATCGGGCGCTAGCTCGGAATGCCAAATCCGCCCCTCCGCGCGTGGCTCGGGTCCGCCGACGTCCCGAAACGCTGCAGGCCGCTGGAGCCCCAGCATGAAACCCGTCATCTCCCTAAACCATCCGATGAGGAGATCGCGGCCTGATCCGGTCTAGCCGGTCGCGCGCGGGAGCATGCCCTTTGCGGTGATCTCCGCGGAAAGCTCCTCGATCGTCTTGCGCTGCTCCATGGCTGATCTTCGGATCAGCGCAAAGGCGGCCGGCTCGGCCAGCGCGTGCGAATGCATCACCTGGAGAACGGCGGCCAGAACGACGCGGCGGGACCGCAGACGTTGCTCGAGCTTGCGCACCTGTTGTTTCAATTCAATGGTGCGTTCGTTGCGCTCGAACGCCATGACGAGCGCCGCGTAGATGCCAGCCGAACGCAGCGGTTTGATCAGGAACGAGGCCGGGTCGAGCTCGAACACCAGCTTCAGGCGGCTCGGCGTCTCGGTGCCGAGCAGGGCGATGACCGGGCAGCGCGCCAGGAACGCGCGTTGCACCGGGTGCAGCAAGGGCAGGAACTCGTCGTCGATCAGCGCCAGGTCCGGCGTAAGATCGACCGGTTCGCCTGGCGTCCACGCGATGCCTTCGATGCCGAGACGTTCGAACTGACGCCGCACGATGGTCGCGTCGCGTTCATCCTTGATGGCGACGAGCGCCTTGCGTCCGCGCAGCGAAAATGAAGACGGTCTGCTCATTTGACAACCCGCAGATGCGGCGCGTTCGGCGATACGCTGCCCGCCGAGGTTTCCCTCGAAGGGCTGGCGGCAACGTCGAGCTGCGTCAAGTAAGGATCAGGCTTAACAGGCGCGTCGGCTTCCCAGAAGATATCAAACTGTCCCTGCGGATTGGATACGGCAAGCCGCGGTGTAAGGACGCAATGGTTGTTGCCGCCGTCGATCCAGACTGGTCCTTGCGGCGAATTGTATCGATAGCCGGCTGCGGCGCGTCGCACCTCGGCGATGTCGGACGTGCCCGCGCGTTGCAATGCACGCGCCAGCAAGTAGACCGCGACATAAGCGGACTGCCCATCGACGGAGGGGCTGCCGTCGCCGCCATAGCGCGCCTTCCAGCGCGCCACAAAGGAGCGGTTCTCGGCCAGATGTATGCTTTCGAAGTAAGCCGACGACGTGATGCAGCCGGCCGATGCCGGTCCGACGATCGCGAGTTCCGGCTCGCAGATGCTGCAACTCAACATCGGGATGTCCAGCCCTGCAGCCTTGGTGCCGGCGTGGAAGGCGCGGATGAAATCGTAACTGGAGCTTCCGACCAGCGTGTTGAACACGATCGGCGGCTTCTTGCGGACGATCTCGTCGACGATGTGTCCGACGGCGCTTTCGCCGAGTTCGAGCAGCCGTTCGGCGATGATGTGGCCATCTGCTGCGCTCACCAATTCCCGCGTGACGCGGTTGGTTTCCCACGTCCAGACGTAGTTGGAGCCGACGCAGAATATTTCCCGCGACAGATTGTCGAGGACATAACGGATGAGCGGCAGGACATTGTGATTGGGCGATGCGCCGACATAGATGACGTTGTCCGAGCACTCGAAGCCTTCGTAGCGGGCGGGATACCAGAGCAGTCGATCGGTGCGCTCCACGATCGGCAGCACTTGTTTGCGCGATGCTGACGTGTAGCAGCCGATGATGTGCTCGACGCCCACGTTGCGGATGAGGTCGTCACAGACGGTGTGATATTCGGACACGATGCCGCGGGGGTCGCGGACGTGAGCAGTGATCGAAAATTCGAACTCGGCCTGGTTGTTGATCTCGTCGACCGCCATCATGGCGCTCTTGAGAATTTCCCGGCCCATGGCTTGATAAGGCCCGGACTGAGAACAGATAATGCCAACGGGAACAGACGGTTTTGTCATCGACGACTTTCGGCAGCACAACACTGAGATGAAATCATCATCGCCAATGATAGCGCAAGTGGCTTGCCGATTTGCTGCGCAGCACTCTCGAAATTTAGGCAGACAGCATCGTTGACAACGGGATAGGCAGTTACTTAGACTTTTCTCCTACGGGGACTCCTATCGAACCTCGCGTGCGTCGATCTGGCCGATGACGTCCAGCTCTTTGTACTAAGTGCTTCGTTCGATTTCGGACCCTAAGCGACAGATCATAGCCGCGGCATTTGAGCCATTCGTCACCTCATTCGGGAGGGACGGGTGGCTTTTTTCGTTTGCCGCCAGAGACAAGCTTGCGATGCGTCCGCGTCGCCAGATCGGTGACGCATGCGCGGGGACGAGTGTGTCGCATCGCGCGGGAGGATAAGAACGATGGTGGCAACAGATCTTCATTATCTCGGACTCGTCGATGTCGGACGGAAGATCCAGGCCAAGGAGCTGTCGCCGGTCGAAGCGACCAAGGCGATGCTCGGGCGGATCGAGAAGCTCGACGGCAAACTCAAGAGCTTTGCTTGCGTGATGGCCGACTCGGCGCTCGCGGAAGCGGCGGCGGCTGAGAAGGAGATCGCGTCCGGCAAGATCAGGGGCCCGCTGCACGGCGTGCCGGTGGCGGTGAAGGATCTCTGCTGGGCCAAGGGCGCGCCTGCCGCGCACGGCATGACGATCCATCGCGATTTCCGCCCGGCCGAAGACGCCACGGTGGTCGCACGGCTGAAGGATGCCGGCGCGGTCATCCTCGGCAAGCTGCAGCAGACCGAAGGCGCCTACGCCGATCATCATCCGAAGATCGATCCGCCGAAGAATCCGTGGAACGCGGATCTCTGGCCCGGCGCATCCTCCAGCGGCTCGGGCGTCGCGACCGCCGCTGGCCTCTGCTTCGGCTCGCTCGGCACCGACACGGGCGGATCAATCCGGTTTCCGTCCGCGGCCAACGGAGTCACCGGGCTCAAACCGACCTGGGGACGCGTGAGCCGTTACGGCGCATTCGAACTTGCTGCGACGCTGGACCACATCGGCCCGATGGCGCGAAGCGCGGTCGATTGCGGCGCCATCCTCGGTGTGATCGCGGGGCAGGATCCCAAGGACACGACATCGGTTCCGTTGACCGTGCCCAATTATCTCGCGGGCCTGACCGGCGATCTGCGTGGCGTCACGGTCGGCGTCGACCGGCGCTGGACCAGTGAAGGCACTGACGGTGATGCGGCGAGGGTGCTGAGCGAGGGATTGCGTGTTGCGGCGGATCTCGGCGCGAAGATCAAGGAAGTCAATTTCCCCGATCCCAAGGCGGTCATCGACGACTGGTTTCCGCTCTGCGGCATCGAGGTCGCTGTCGCGCATGAGGAGACTTATCCGGCACGCAAGGACGAATATGGTCCTGCGCTCGCGGGCCTGCTCGACCTCGGCCGGCAGCAATCCGGCATGGACTATCAGAAGATCGTGCTCCGGCGCGAAGCGTTTCGCGGAGCAGTGCGTGTGCTGCTCGAGTCGGTCGATCTCCTCGCGGTTCCTGCGCAGGCCTTTGCAGCGCCGACCCTCGCCAAGATGGCGGCGCTCGGCGAGGACGCCTCGCTGATCGCAGGCCTGCTTCGCTTCACGTGCCCGTTCGACATGACGGGAAGTCCGACCGTGACGTTGCCGGGTGGCTTCGCGGCGAATGGCGGTCCGGTCGGCTTCCAGTTCGTCGGCCGTCATTTCGACGAAGCCGGCCTCGTGCGCGCGGGCGATGCGTTCCAGCGCGTCACCGACTGGCACAAGCGTCATCCCGGGATCTGAGTTGAGGAGCTGTTCATATGTCAGCAGAAGACTGGTTGAAGACATCCATCATGGCCAAGCGCGCGGTCTCCAAAGGGGCGACCGGCACGACCCATAGTCTGACGATCGAACAGCAGGGCGGCTTCCATTACGTCTACGGTCCCTATGCCAAGCCGACCCTATCGATCGACCCCGGCGGGGTGGTCGTGGTCGAGACAGAA
Organism: Bradyrhizobium manausense; assembly: GCF_018131105.1. Taxonomy (NCBI): domain Bacteria; kingdom Pseudomonadati; phylum Pseudomonadota; class Alphaproteobacteria; order Hyphomicrobiales; family Nitrobacteraceae; genus Bradyrhizobium; species Bradyrhizobium manausense. The sequence goes on from NZ_JAFCJI010000001.1 coordinate 231,883, forward strand.
GACGCCTTCGGCGGCGTGCTCACCAAGGAGAGCGACAGCCCCACCGCCAAATTGAATTTTCCCTTTCTCAATCCGCAATGCGGGCCGATCGCGGTGAAGGGCGCCAAGAAAGGCGATTGCCTTGCGGTCTACATACGCGACGTCGAAACCCGTGGCGAGCAGCCGGCCGGCACGACCTGCATCATTCCGGAGTTCGGCGGGCTAGTCGGAACAAGCTCGACGGCGCTTCTCAACCCGCCGCTGCGGGAGCGCGTGAAGAAGCTGCATGTCGACAGGAACGGTATCCGCTGGAACGACAAGCTCACGCTGCCCTACGAACCGTTCATCGGCACCATCGGTGTCTCGCCGGAGATCGAGGCGATCTCCTCACTGCAGCCGGACTATCACGGCGGCAACATGGATCTGCCCGACGTCGCGCCCGGCGCGATCATCTATTTCCCGGTGCATACCGATGGCGGGATGCTCTACGTCGGTGACTGCCACGCAACGCAAGGCGACGGCGAGCTTTCCGGCGTAGCGCTGGAGCAGCGCGCGACCGTCACACTGCAGGTCGACCTGATCAAGAACTGGAGCTTCGCCTGGCCCCGGCTCGAGACCAAGGACTTCATCATGACGATCGGTAGCGCGCGTCCGCTCGAGGACGCTGCCCGCATCGCCTATCGCGAACTCGTGCGGTGGATGGCGGCCGATTACGGCTTCGACGAGATCGACGCCTACATGCTGCTCAGCCAGGCCGGCCGCATGCGTCTCGGCAACATGGTCGACCCCAAATACACGATGGGAGCATCGATCCTGAAGAACTACCTCAAGCCATGACATCCAGCCGTTTTCAATAACAAGGAACATCACCATGAATTCGAGACGAAAGTTAGGAATGGTTTTGCTCGGCGCCATGCTCGGTACGGCGGCGGCGGTGAGCGTTGCACGGGCCGCGGAGCCTCAGTTGAAGGTGGGGCTGCTCGAGGACGTGTCCGGCGACCTCGCCTTCATGGGCATGCCGAAGCTGCACGGCTCGCAGCTGGCCGTCGAGGAGATCAACAAGAGTGGCGGCATTCTGGGGCGGCAGATCGAGTTGATCCATCTCGATCCGCAGGGCGATAATGCCCGTTACCAGGAGTTCGGCCGGCGTCTGCTCAATCGCGACAAGGTGGATGTGCTGATCGGCGGCATCACCTCGGCCTCGCGCGAGGCGCTGCGCCCGATCGTCGACCGCACCTCGACGCCGTACTTCTACACCAACCAGTACGAGGGCGGCGTCTGCGACGCCAGCATGATCAGCATGGGCGCGGTGCCCGAACAGCAGTTCTCGACGCTGATTCCCTGGATGGTCGAAAAGTTCGGCAAGAAGGTCTATGTCATCGCCGCCGATTACAATTTCGGCCAGATCTCGGCGGAGTGGAATCGCAAGATCATGAAGGATCTCGGCGGCGAGGTCGTCGGCGAGGAGTTCATCCCGCTCGGTGTGTCGCAGTTCGCGCAGACCATCCAGAACATCCAGAAGGCGAAGCCGGACTGGTTGCTGACGATCAACGTCGGTGCCGCCCAGGATTCGTTCTTCGAGCAGGCGGCCGCCGCCAACCTCAACCTGCCGATGGGCTCGTCGATCAAGATCATGCTCGGTTTCGAGCACAAGCGGTTCAAGCCGCCGGCGCTCAACAACATGCACGCGACCGCCAACTGGTTCGAGGAAATCGATACGCCGGAAGCGAATGACTTCAAGAAGCGCTGGCACGCAAAGTTCCCGGATGAGCTCTATATCAATGACATGGGCTACAATGCCTATAACGCGCTCTACATGTACAAGGCGCTGGTCGAGAAGGCGAAGTCGACCAAGCTCGAGGACATGCGCAAGGTGATCGCGACCGGCGATGCCTGCATCGACGCTCCCGAAGGCAAGGTCTGCATCGACCCGAAGAGCCAGCACACGTCGCACCGCATGCGCCTGATCTCGGTCGGACCCAAGCACGAGGTGACTGTGGAGAAGGACTACGGGGTGATCCAGCCATACTGGCTCGGCCAGATCGGCTGCGACCTCACCAAGAAGAACGACAAGGATCAGTACACGCCGAGTCATCTCCCTAACAAGTCATGACGTCTGGCGGGTACGGATCTTGCTCGTCTTTGATGTCACGATCTTGAACAAGGCCGGCGCCGCAACGATGCGGCGTCGGGATCGGCAAGGGGATCAAGATGTCGGCTGAAGTCTTCTCGGTATTCTATCAGTTCGCCGACGTGTTTGCGTTCCTCATTCTCTCGGCCGCAGGCCTCGCCATCGTGTTCGGCATGATGGGCGTCATCAACATGGCGCATGGTGAGTTCATCATGTGCGGCGCCTATGTCACGGTCGGCCTGGTGAACCTGGGCGTGCCGCTCGCGATTGCCCAGATCGTGGCTGCTGTGACAGCGGGACTCATTGGTGTCGTCGTCGAGTTCCTGGTCGTGCGACGCTTCTACAAGCGGCCGCTGGATTCACTGCTCGCGACCTGGGGCCTGAGCCTCATCGTGACGCAGTCGATGCTCCTGATCGTCGGCTCCGCTGTGCGAGGCATCGGGACACCGGAGGGAAGCTTTGCAATCGGCGGCTATACGTTCTCGACCTATCGCCTGGTGCTGTTCGGTTGCGCGGTGGCCGTGCTGGCCGGCCTCTACATCATCTTCATGAAGACACGGTTCGGCGTGATCGCCCGCGCGACCATGCAGAACGCCGCGATGGCGAAGGCGCTCGGCGCGCGCACCGGCCGCATCTATGCCATCAGCTTCGGGATCGGCACCGGCCTCGCCGGTCTCTGCGGGGCGCTGTACGCGCCGACCATGACGCTGATTCCGACCATGGGAGCGACCTTCGTGGTCGAGAGCTTCGTGACCGTCGTGATCGGAGGAGCGAACGTGCTGCTTGGAACGGCGCCGGCTGCGGTGTTCCTGGCGATGATCCGAATGGCGCTGAATGCGAGCTACGGCCAGATTATCGGGCAGATCGGCATGCTGGTGGCCGTCATCCTGATCATCCGCGTCCTGCCCGAAGGGCTCTCCAGCGTGCTGGTTCGGCGTGGGCGCTAAGGGGAATCCGTGATGTTCAAGCTGCTGGAAGGCCCACAGACGCTCGGACGCGGCAAGATATTCTGGTCGTGCTTCCTGATCGTGCTGGTAGGGGCGCTGACCTATCCATTGTTCGCGGACTCTTACGACGTCGGCAATTTCGCCTATTTCCTGATCTGGATCTTCATGGCGCTCGGCCTCTGCCTGATGTGGGGCTATGGCGGCATGCTGTCGTTCGGCCAGACCTTGTTCTTCGGCATTGCCGGTTACGGCTATGGCGTGCTCGCGATCAACATGGGCGGTGGCACGGCAACGATCGCGGCGCTCGTGCTGTCCGTCGTTTTCGCGATGATCGCGGCGGCCATCCTCGGCTATTTCATGATCTGGGGCGGCATCAACGGCATCTTCTTCGGCATCGTGACGCTGTCCGCGACGTTGGTTCTGGCCTTCTTCCTCGGCCAGACGGCCGGACCGGAATGGCATATCGGCCCGGCACGGCTGAACGGTTTCAACGGCATGAAGGGTATGGACCCGTTGACCGTGGGCGACTTCTATATCGAGGGGTCAGCGCTCTACTACGTCATGGTCGCGCTGATCGTGATCGTCTATCTGGCGCTGCGCATGCTGGTGAATTCGGGCATCGGCAACGTCATCGTGGCGACGCGCGAGAATCCGCAGCGGGCGGAGATGCTGGGCTATGATGTCCGAAAATATCAGTTGCTGACCTTCGTGATCGGCAGCGGCCTCGCTGGCTTGAGCGGCGCGCTGTACACGTCCTGGGGGCAGTTCATCACGCCGTCCAGCGTCGGCTTGCCGGCGGCTGCGATGCCGATCGTATGGGTGGCCTTCTCCGGCCGCAGCGATCTGACCGCGACGCTGGTCGGGTCGTTCCTGCTGCTGTTCGGCTTCCAGACCATTACGGTCTATAGCCAGCAGGCCGCGCTGGTGCTGATGGGCGGGCTGCTGCTCGCCACGGTGATGCTGGCACCGCAGGGCTTTGTGCTCGGCATCGGCAAGTTCGTCGCGGACCGATGGCACGGACGACGCCGGAATAACGTTGCCATCATGGCGGAAGCCGGCCGCCTGCAGTCGGAAAAGTCCTGATCATGGCGCTGGTCGAAGTCAAAGGCGTCTCCAAGCGGTTCGGTGGATTGACCGCCGTCTCCGGTGTCGACCTTACGGTCAACGCCGGCGAGGTTCATTGCCTGATCGGGCCAAATGGCGCCGGCAAGAGCACGCTGTTCAAGCTGATCGTGGGTCTCTATCCCCCGACCGAGGGCAGCATCCTGTTCGGCACTGTCGATATCACCAAGGAGCGTCCCTACGCGCGCGTGCAGCGAGGCATGAGCATCAAGATGCAGGCGCCGAGCGTGTTCAAGGAGCTCCCGGTCCGGCAGAACATCCAGACGGCGCTGCAGGATCGCGTGTCGGGCGCGGAACGCGTCGCCGAGGAAGATCGCCTGCTGACGCTGCTCAATCTCGCGGCGGAGAGCGGCAAGCTCGCGGGCGCGCTGTCGCACGGCCAGCAGCAATGGCTCGAGATCGGGATGGCGCTGGCGTTGAAGCCGCAACTCCTGCTGCTGGACGAACCGACGGCCGGAATGTCGCCTGAGGAAACCTTCAAGACCGGCGAACTGATCAAGTCGTTCAATGCCGATGGTATGACGGTGCTGGTCGTCGAGCACGACATGGCTTTCGTCCGTCAGGTCGCCCAGCGCGTCACGGTGCTGCATCTCGGCAAGATCTTCGCGCGCGGCGATCTCGGAAGCATCCTGCAGGACGAGAAGGTCGCGGAAATCTATCTCGGTAAAACCCATGCTCACTAAACCCAATCCCGCCGGTCGGATTCTGGACGTCTCGGAATTGTGGGCCGGATATGGCGCGACGCCGATCCTGCAGGGTGTCACCATGTCGGTCTCGCGCGGCGAGATCGTCGGCGTGATCGGCCGCAACGGCGTCGGCAAGTCGACCCTGATGCGCTGCCTGATCGGCCTGCTGCAGACATGGCGCGGCACAATCAGCTTCATGGAGCAGGACGTCACGAAGCTCGAGGCCGATGCGCGGGCGAGGGCGGGATTCGGCTACATCCCGCAAGGGCGTGACGTGTTTCCGCAGATGACCGTTGAAGAGAACCTTCAGGTCGGGGAGCTGATCGGCGGTCCCGGCGGCAAGAAGCTGCCGGAGCTCGTCTATGAGTATTTCCCGCGGCTGAAGGAACGCCGCCGGCAGGCGGCAGGCACCATGTCGGGCGGCGAGCAGCAACAGCTTGCCATCGGCCGCGCGCTGGTCGGCAATCCATCCCTGATGATTCTGGACGAGCCGTCCGAAGGCATCCAGCCCTCGATCGTCCAACACATCTGCGAGGCGCTGAGATCGTTCCGCAACGAGCTCGGAACCACGATCATCTTCGTCGAGCAGAACCTCGATACGATCCTGGCGATCGCCGAGCGCTGTTACATCATGGAGAAGGGCAAGATCACGCAGTCGCTGGCGGGCGACGAAGTCAACGAGGACAATGTTCGCGAGCAGCTCCTGCTCTGAGCGGTCGCTCGCGTTTTCAAGTCGTCAAAAGGGAGGGAATGGACATGGATCTGGGACTCAAGGGAGCAAAGGTTCTCGTCACGGGTAGCACCAAGGGCATCGGCAGGGCAATCGCCGACACTTTCGCGGCGGAAGGCGCCAATGTCGGCATCTGTGCGCGCAACCAGGCCGACGTCGACAGCGCTGTCGCCGCGATCAAGATGAAAGGCGTCGCTGCGTTCGGCAGTTCGGTCGACGTCTCCAATGGCCCGGCACTCAAGGCCTGGGTCGAGGACATGGCCTCGAAGCTCGGTGGTATCGACATTGTCGTCGCCAATGTCAGCGCGTTGTCGATCGGACAGGATGAGGAGAGTTGGGAGAAGGAGTTCTCCACCGACATGATGGGCACGGTCCGGCTGGTCAATGCGGCGATGCCGTATCTGGAGAAGAGCAGGGCCGCCGCAATCGTCACCATCTCCAGCGTGTCGGGTCGCGAGGTCGATTTCGCCAGCGGTCCCTACGGCACGTTCAAGGCGGCGATCATCCACTACACGCAAGGACTCGCCTTCCAGCTTGCCGGCAAGGGCATCCGCGCCAACTCCGTGTCGCCGGGCAACACTTATTTCGAGGGCGGTGTCTGGAACCAGATCAAGGACGGCAATCCCGAGCTGTACAAGACCGCGCTGGCGCTGAATCCGACCGGCCGCATGGGCACACCGCAGGAGATGGCGAACGGCGCGGTGTTCCTCGCCAGCAAGGCGGCGAGCTTTATCACCGGGACCAATCTCGTGGTCGATGGTGCGCTCACCCGCGGGGTGCAATTCTAGGGGCATCCCGAGTCGCGTTTTCACAAGGCCCGGCCGTCCATGGCGCCGGTGGGCGAAGCCGTTTCCGACAACAGCAGGGCTTTCAGATGTCAGCCGATCCAATTCACTACAAGTCGATCACCGAGCTATCCGAGCTGTTCCGCCGGGGCGAACTGCTGCCCTCGAAAGTGACCGAGGCCATGCTGAGCCGGATAGCGAAGCTCGACGGAAAATTTCATGGTTACGCACTCGTCCTCGCCGAGCGCGCCATGGCGCAGGCGAAGCGCTGCGACGCCGAGCTTGCAAAAGGCATCTGGCGCGGGCCGCTGCACGGGGTGCCGATCGGACTGAAGGATCTCTGTTACACCACCTTCGCGCCGACGGCCGGCGGCACCACGATCCACGCCAAGTTCGTCCCGTCCTTCAACGCGACGATCGTGGACCGGCTCGAGCAAGCTGGTGCCGTCACGCTCGGGAAGCTGAAGATGACCGAGGGCGCCTACACCAGCCATCATCCGGACGACCAGGCGCCACTCAATCCCTGGGGCGTCGACTACTGGGTCGGATCATCGTCAAGCGGATCGGGCGTGGCGACCTCGGCGGGGCTCTGCTTCGGCTCGATCGGCAGCGATACCGGCGGCTCGATCCGGTTTCCATCGGCAACTTGCGGGCTGACAGGGATCAAGCCGACCTGGGGACGTGTCAGCCGGCACGGCGTCTTTCCGCTGGCGGATTCGCTCGACCATGTCGGGCCGATGTGCCGGAGCGCGGCCGATGCGGCCGCCATGCTCGGCGTCATCGCGGGCGCCGATGTGAATGATCCGACGGCTCTGCGGGCGCCGGTGCCGAATTATCTGGCCAGGATTGGCGACGGTATCCGGGGCCTGCGGATCGGCGTCGACCGCAGCTACACCCAAAACGGAATCGATCCGCAGGTGGTCGCGGCGTTGCTCGAAGCCGAATGCACCCTTGCGGCGCTCGGAGCCGATATCCGCGAGGTCAAGTTCCCGGCCTACGAGGTGCTCGTCAGCATGTGGATTCCGATGTGCTCGATCGAGACCGCGGAGGCGCATCTTGAGACCTATCCGTCGCGGAAGTCGGAATACGGCCCGGATCTGGCGCAACTGATCGAGCAGGGCAGGTCGGTGAGCGGCGTCGACACCGCGCAGATCCACCATGAGCGGCTGAAGTTCTGCGGTCGCCTCGCCGCGCTGTTCGACGACATCGACCTGCTTCTTATCCCTACCATGCCCGTGCCGATCCCGACGCTCACCAAAATGGGCGAATACGGCGCTGATCCAAATGTGCTGCTCAGCATTCTGCGCTTCACCGCGGTGTTCGACTTCTCGGGCAGTCCGACCATCACGCTGCCGAACGGCGTCGCGTCTGACGGCTTGCCGCTCAGCATGCAACTCGTGGGGCCGCATCTGTCCGAGGATACGCTTGCTCGCGCCGGCTACGCCTTCCAATCAGTGACGGATTGGCACACGCGGCGTGCCCCCATTGAATAAGCGATTCCTGGAAAGATGTTGAAGCTCTCGCTTAGTGCCCCCCTCGCTCGCAGTACCGGCAGTTGCTTGACGGATAAGGAAAGCCGACGAACGGAGTCAATTGACCAACCGATAAGGAAAATGCGGAAACCTTTTCAGTCTTGCGAAAAGCTTATCAGCTTCGCAGTTTACTCGGGCTCCTCTGCGGCGAACACGGCGCTTCCTAGATCCGGACCAGCTACTACAGGACCATGGTTTGCGAGCAGAACCGTACTCACCGCTCCCTTCAACGCACGGATCATGACGCCCTTGGCGTGGGATCTCCGGGCTCCACATAGGGCAAGCGTTTCACGCGGCGTCGCCGTGCAATCTGGCGATAAATGGAATGACGGCTTCGCGACGATTTTAGTACTGAGTTTCGTCGCTGATGCTCGCTTGAACAATGAAACATGCGTCATGATGACTCTGTTGCTAGTCCTGTCCGCTCCATCCTATGCCGGATCCCGCAGCGGCTCGGTGCGCACGACGCGAAAGCCGATATTGCTCGACGACGAATCGGGCGTGTTGGAGCTCCGCGCCGCGACGCGGTAGCGATTGCAATAGGACTCGTGGCAGAGGAAGGATCCACCACGCATGGATCGGTTGGCAGCTAGTTCGCTGTTCAAGGGGTCTCGTGCCAGCGTGAGGCGGTGATAGTTCGGTGAGAAATAATCCTCGCACCATTCCCAGACATTTCCGGCGACATTGTGCAGGCCAAATCCGTTTGGCGCGAACGTGTGAACGGGAGCCGTACCGAAATAGCCATCATCCACGGTGTTGCGGTCGGGAAAGTTGCCCTGCCAGATATTGCAGCGATGCTCGCCGCCGGGCTGCAGCTCGTTGCCCCAGGGATAGGTGGCCTGGTCCAATCCGCCGCGCGCGGCCATCTCCCATTCCGCTTCGGTAGGAAGGCGAGTGCCGGACCATTGGCTGTAAGCCTGTGCGTCGTTCCAGGAGACGTGGACGACGGGATGATCGAGCCTTGCGAGAATGCTGCTCGCCGGTCCCTCCGGCTGCGCCCAATAGGCATGCCGCACGGGTATCCACCACGGCGTTTCCCGGGCGCGCGCCGTATGCGCACTGCGCATCTCGTCGGGCAGCAAGCCTTCGAAGACAAAGCTCCAGCCGTAGCGTTCGGCTTCCGTCGTGTAGCCTGTGGCACGGACGAAATCGCCGAACTGCAGATTGCTCACGGCATGACATGCGATCGCAAACGGTGACAACGTAACCGGCCGCACCGGGCCTTCGCCATCTTCAACAAAGCCCCTGTCGGGAGATCCCATGTGAAAGGTGCCGCCGATCGGCGAGCTCCAGCGGCGCGGGATCGGGGTTTGACTGAGAGGGATCGCTGCTTGCGCACCGCTGTCCGTCGCCGGCTCTTTGCCGACGACGCCTTGGGGGCAGCAATGCGAACGATCCCCAGTCATGTCCTATTTCTGCTTCTCTTCCTCCCAGAAGGCGGTGCCGCCTTCAGCCTTCATCAGCTCGAGAATCTTTTCGCGCGGAATCACGCCGCAACGGTCGGCCCATTGCTGATACTCCGCCGTCATCTCGCGGACGCGATCCGGGTGCTGCGCGGCCAGATCGTTCATCTCGGTGCGGTCGGTCTCCATGTCGTAGAGCTCCCACGGCCCCGGATATTTCCGCACCAGTTTCCACTTGCCGACGCGCACGGCCGCATTGCCCTCGTGCTCCCAGAACAGCGGACCGCGGCCGCCATAAGCCGATGCGAAAGACGGCACGAGGCTCTCGCCCTCGCAGGGCAGGATGGCGTTGCCGTTATATTCCTTCGGATAGGTCGCGCCGGTGACGTCGAGAATGGTCGCCATCACGTCGGTGAGTTGGCTCGGATTGTGCCGCAAGCCGCCCTTCTCGGAGATGCCGCGCGGCCAGTGCACGATGAATGGTGTCGCGATGCCGCCTTCGTGGATCCAGTGCTTGTAGAGCCGGAATGGTGTGTTGGAGAGATTGGCCCAGGCCGTGCCGTAGCTCTGGTAGGTATCCTCGGCGCCGGGCATCAGGGTTGGATCGTTGCCGAAGCGCACCGGCTTGCCATCGCGGGTCTTGGCTTGCGCGATCATGAGTTGATCGACCAGCTCCTTTGCCGTGACGCCTTCCGGAATGTCCTCAGCGCACGCGCCGTTGTCGGACAGGAAGATGATCAGCGTGTTGTCCGTCTGGCCGGTTTCTTCGAGCGCCTTCAGGATACGGCCGATGCCCTGGTCCATGCGGTCGATCTGGGCCGCGTAGACCTCCATACAGCGCAGCGTCCATTCGCGCTGTTCTGCGTCGGTCCACGGCGGTTGGGTGGGATCGCGATCGGTCAGGCGCCAGTTCGGATGGATGATGCCGTCGTCGACGAGCCGCTTGAGGCGCTCCTCGCGCAGTTTGTCCCAGCCCGCATCGAAGCGGCCCTTGTATTTGGCGATATCTTCATCATGGGCATGAAGCGGCCAGTGCGGCGCCGTGTAGGCGACATACTGGAAGAAGGGCGCGTCGGGCTTTTCCGCCTTGTGCTGGCGGATGAAGGCGGCCGCCTGGTCGCTGATCGCGTCCGTGTAGAAGAACGAGGGGTCCTTGACGGCCTCGTGCTCGATATTGTCGTTGCCGCGCGTGAGCGTGTTCGGATGATAGAAGCTGCCGGCACCGATAATGGTGCCGTAGAAGTGGTCGAAGCCGCGCTGCATCGGCCAGGCGTCCGTCGGCGAGGTCAGGCTGCTGGCGATATGCCATTTGCCGCTGAGATAGGACGTGTAGTTCTTGCTCTTCAGCGCCTCGGCAATCGTCACGCAGCTCTTGTTCAGATTGCCGGCATAGCCCTCCGGCCCGTTGCTATAGGTGAGAATACCGATGCCGGTCTGGTGCGGATGCAGGCCGGTCAGGAGCGATGCGCGCGAGGGACTGCAGCGCGCTGTATTGTAGAATTGCGAATAGCGCAGGCCGTTGGCCGCGAGCAGATCGAGGTTTGGCGTCTGAATCTCGCCACCGTAACAGCCGATGTCCGAAAAGCCCATGTCGTCGTTGAGGATGAGCAGGATGTTGGGCCTGTCGGGGGTTTTTGCGCCATTCGGCATGTTTGTGTCCTCGTTATCGACGTGTGGTGGTGTTAGTGGCGGCGCGTCAGGCTGATGCTGAGGCGGAAGTATTTCGGCAGATAGACGGCGCGCAGCAGCTCCAGCGCCCGCCCGTCCTTGCCGAAAGTGACGCGCTCGATGGAGAGCAGCGGCGAACCGATCTTCACGCCCAGCAGCTTGGCGCTGCTCGCGTCGGCGAGATCGGCGCTGATGGTCTGCTGCGCGTCCTTGATGGCGAGGCCGAGCTCGTCCTCGAAGACGCGGTACATGATGATCGAGATGAGGTCGCGCTTCTCGAGCTCGAGGCCGATGTCCGGCGGGTAGAGGGCGTGCTCGATCGCAATTGGCGTATCGTCCGCGAGCCGGAGACGTCGAAGCTGCCAGACGGCGCGTTCGCGAAGCTGCTCGCGAGCGGCGGCGTCGTGCCGATTGGTCATGCCCTGTTGCAGTATCTTTGCACCGGCCTGGTAGCCAGCGTCGCGGATCGTTTCCGAAAAGCCCATGAGATGGCCGACCCAGTTTTCAGGCTGGTTCGAGCGCAGGAAGGTGCCGCGGCCGCGCGAGCGGTCGAACATGCCTTCGTTGACCAGGGGCGCGATGGCGTTGCGAATGGTGATGCGGCTGACGCCGAAATGACGGCCGAGTTCGGCTTCGGTCATCAGGCGGCCGGTCCCGTCGATCAGCTTGCCGTTGCGTACCTGGCTGCGAATGGATTCGCGGATCTGGATATGCAGGGGCGTCGAGCCCTCCGTAACCACATCACTGCCGAGCGGAGCGGGTTTCTTCTTGCGCGTTTGAACAGCCATGGTCAGAGCCGCATGCGTGTCGCTGGGTCGAACAAATGAACGTCCTGGGGACGGGCGGTGATCGAGATCGTGTCGCCTTCGCCGGGAATGTTGCCGTCGGCGACGCGCATGCGGATCATGGTGCCGGTGCAGTCGAGATCGAGCACGGCGGTATCGCCGAGGTCTTCGATCAGGTCGACGCGCGCACCAAGTCCGCCCTGCGTCATGCGCACGGCGCCGGGGCGAATTCCAACCACCACATCGCGCTCACCTGCGGTCGTGGTCGTCGTCTTCAGACGATGACCGGCGACGATCACGTCGCCGTCCACGTAACGGGCGGGAACGAGATTCATCGGGGGATTGCCGATGAAGCCGGCGATGTCGATCGAGTTCGGTCGTGCGAACACCTCCGCGGGCGTCCCGACCTGCTGGATCTCGCCGGACATGAACACTGCCATGCGATCCGCGAGCGTCATCGCTTCTTCCTGGTCGTGCGTGACATAAACGGCAGTGACGCCCAGCGAGCGCTGCAGCTTCTTCAACTCGGCGCGTGTTTCCAGCCGCAGTTTGGCGTCGAGGTTCGATAGCGGCTCGTCGAGCAAAAACAGTCGCGCCTTGCGCACGATGGCGCGAGCCAGCGCGCAGCGCTGCTGCTGTCCGCCCGAAAGCTGGCCCGGCTTGCGGTCGAGCAGATGGTCGATCTTCACCTTGCGTGCCGCGTCCTTCACGGCGGGCGCGATCTCTGACTTCGGCAGCTTGGCCATCTCGAGTGGGAAAGCGATGTTTTCGGCCACCGTCATGTGCGGGTAGAGCGCATAGCTCTGGAACACCATGGCGATGTCGCGGTCGCGTGCGTCGGTCGAGGTGACGTCCTTGTCGTCGATCAGCACGCGGCCGGCTGTCGGCGCGTCGAGGCCGGCGAGAATGCGCAGCGTCGTGCTCTTGCCCGAGCCGGAGGGACCGAGCAGGGCGAAGAATTCGCCCGGCCTGATGTCGAAATTGACGCCCCTGAGCGCGGCGAACTCGCCGTGCATCTTGACGATGTTGCGAAAACTGACCTGACCCTGGCCGCTCATCGGCGCCCTCCGCCTTTGACTGCACCGACCGTCAGGCCCTTCACGATATGCTTCTGCGCGACCACGCCGAGAACGACGACAGGCAGCATGGCAAGGACCGAGACCGCTGCGAGCTTGGCCCACAGCGTCTGTTCGACGGAGACGAAATTGAACATGGCGACCGTGACCGGCCGCACCGTGTTGCCGCTGAGCACGACGGCGAACAGGAATTCGTTCCACGCATTGAGGAACACGAACACGACGGTGACAGCAATGCCGCCGCGAACCTGCGGAATGATGATCCGCCACAGCGTCTTCAGTCGGCTCGCACCGTCGAGGTAGGCGGCCTCCTCCATCTCGAAGGGAATGTCCTCGAAATAAGAGACCAGCAGCCAGATCGCGAAGGGCAGGGAGAACGACAGATAGATCAGGATGATGCCTTGATAGGTGTCGATCCAGCCGATATTCCGCAGCACCAGGAAGTAGGGAATGATGATGCCGACCGGCGGCAGCATTTGGGTCGCCAGCACGTAGAAGCCCGCGAACCTCTTGCCGCGAAAGCGCAGGCGCGCCAGTGCGTAGGCCGCCGGCACCGCCATCAGCATCGTGACCACGGTGGTGCCGACCGAGATGATGACGCTGGAGAGCAGGTTCGGCAGGATCGATCCCGAACCGAACAGCACGTCGCGATAAGCGTCGAGCGTTGGCGCGAATACCAGCTTGGGCGGATAGGCCAGCACGTCGGAATCGGTCTTGAGCGAGTTCAGCACGCTCCAGATGATCGGAAACGCCCAAGCCAGCAGGAAGACGACGGAGATCGCGAGCAGAGCGAAGACGCGAAGGCGCTTTGCGGTCATCTCGCCCTCCGCATCGCAAACAGGATGCCGGAGATGATGATGGTCACGATCAAGAGCGCGACCGCGAGCGCAGAACCGTAACCGATCGACAGCTCGGTGAAGGATTTCCGATAAGCATAGAGATTGAGGATCTCGGTCGCGGTGCCCGGACCGCCGGCGGTGACCGTGAAGATCGCCGCGAACGCGGTCAGCGCCACCATGGTCCGCATGATGATGACCATCACGATCGCGGGGCGCAGCAACGGCAGAGTGATGCGGCGGAAGCGTTGCCAGGCGGAGGCGCGGTCGAGCCGCGCGGCTTCGTAGATGTCTTCGGGCAAGGAGGCCAGGGACGCCAGCAACACCATGAACGCGAACGGAGTCCACTGCCAGGTGTGGATCGCGATCACCGAGACCATCGCGAGCGTGGGATCGCCGAGCCAGTTCTTGCTGCCGAGCCCCGCATTGATCGCGAGGAAGTCGACGATGCCGAATTCCGGCGCCAGCATGAAGGTGCGCCAGATCATGCCGACCACGGCCGGCGACAGCACAACCGGCAGGATGGCGATGACCCGGAACCAGCCCTGGCCGCGCTTCATGTCCATGACGAGCAAGGCGAGCGCCAGCCCAATGATGACCTGAAGCGCCACGGTCGACCCGGTATAGACGAGGCTCACCAGCAGCGAGGTCCAGAAGCGCTCGTCGGAGAGCAGCACCTGGTAGTTCTCGAACCCGACGAAGCCGTTGGTGAACGGCATCGCCAGATCCGTCCGGAACGCGCTGGTATAGATCAGAAACAGCAGCGGAAATGTCGTCGTGGCGAGCAGCGCAAGAAACGCCGGTGCAAGCAGCGCTGCTGCAAACCGGCGCTCGCGCTGCGCCAAGACACGGCCGAAATCGCTGCGAGGCGCCTCGCTCGCAATGTCGGCCGATGTCACCACTGTCGTCGCCATGGCTTAGCCGCGCATCATCGGTTCGATGCGGCGCTGTGCGTCGTCCAGTGCGGCCTTGATCGTGGCCTGGCCGGAGAGGGCTGACTGGATCGCGGTCGCCATGGTATCGCCGATGGCAGGCCATTGCGGCACGCGCGGACGCCAGTCGACATCGGTGTCGTCCTGGAGTGCGCCCATCGCAGCCTCGACGAAGTTTTCGCCAAAGCCGTTCATCAGCTTGATATAGTCGGGATCCTTCCAGACCGAAGTGCGGTTGACGCCGGAGCGCTTGGTGGGACCGGCGAAACGATGCGCGGTGCGCGCCTGGGTCTCGGCGCTCGCAGCCCACTGGATGAACAGCCAGGTCGCTTTCCGCTTCTTCTCCGGCAGCGCGGAATTGATCGGGAAGCCCCAGTTCCAGATCGAGGTGGTGCGCTTGCCCGAGGGACCTTTCGGCCAGCGTGCATAGGCAACCTTGCCGATCACTTTCGACTTCTCGGGATTGTTGATCACCGAGGCCGACGAATGCGCGTCGATGTAGCTCGCGACGGTGCCTTGCGAGAAAGCGTCGGCGATATCGGGCCAATTCCAGTTGGCCGCCGCCGTCGGCGCATACTTCTTCATGATGTCGACGTACCAGGCGAGCGCCGCTTCGGCCTCGGGGCCGTTGACGGTGAGCTTGCCGCCCTTCATCCAGTCGCCGCCGAACTCGCGGAAGATCGACGGATAAATGTACATGTTCTGGCCGGCACCGGCGACGCCGCGCAGCGCTGCGCCCCAGACTCGATCGTTCGGCGTGTTCAGCGCCGCCGCGTTCGACATGTAGGCTTCGAGCGTGTCGGCCGGCTTGAGGCCCTTCGCGTCGTAGAGGTCCTTGCGATAGACCTGAATGGTGACCTCGCCGTCATAGGGCATGCCGTAGAGCTTGCCGTCGATGCCATTGGCGCTGCGCCAGGCCGGGATGATGTCGTCGAGCTTGAACCAGGCCTGATCCGTCAGCGACTTGTCGTTCAAATAGGTGTCAAGCGGTTCGACCCATTTGTTCGCGGCGTAGAGCGCGTAATACATGGGGTCCGCGGCGTGGGTCGCGTAGGTGCCGGTCTTCGAGGTCAGGTCGATGACGCTCTTCTGCCGGATCTGCGCAGGTGGAATTTTTTCGAACCGGACGTCGATGCCCGTGAGCGCCTTGAACTGCGGCGCCAGCGTGATCAGGTTTTCGAAATAGCTCGCCGGGATCACGGCGACCGTGATGGTCTCGCCGGAAACCTGCTGCCAGTCGATTTGTGCGGATTTGTACGGCGCGAGGTCGGCGTCCTGTGCGGATGCGTGCCGCAGGATGCCAGGCCCAAACGTCGCCAGAGCCGCAGCCGCGGTTCCGGTTTTGAGTAGCGTTCGTCGCGTCGGCTTGAATGACGTCATGCTGTCCTCCCGAAAATCCGGATTTTTTGCTTCCGGTTAGTTAGGACATTTGCCCAAATGTTATAACAAGTCAACCGCGACAAGATGGCCCGAGGCCGGGGCCGGTTCCACGCGGTGTTCGGACGCAAATCGCGCGCATGCGCGATCGCGTGCGAATAGGGATGATGTGCTGGCAACAGCCCGGGCGCGTTCGGATTTCTATCGGCGCTGGCTAGTTCCGTGCGCGCTGCACGGCCAAGGGGCGGACGGCATCCGACGTGTGAATGCGATCGGCATAACCAGCGCTGATCGGCGCGAAAGCCGCCGGCAACGGCCCGTCGGTGAAGAGATGGTGGCAGTCGTCGAGACGGCCGCCGCGCACCGTCGCGTTGCGGCCAAATTTCGTGGTGTCGGCGACGAGCACGGCGACGCGGGAATTGGCGACGATAGCCTGGCGCGCCAACACCTCGCCGGCGTGAAAATCCAGGAGCGTGCCGTCCTGGTCGACACCGCCGACACCGAAGATGCCGTAGTCGGCGCGGAAGTCCGCGAAGAAACGCGCGGCCGGCTCGCCGACGATGTCACGGTCGAGCGGGCGGAGGGTGCCGCCGGCGATCGAGATCTCGACGTCCGGGTTTTGCGCGAACGCCGCAGCGACGTTCAGATTGTTGGTGATCACGCGCAGGTCCTGGCGGTGCGACAGCGCCCGCGCGACATATTCCGGCGTCGTGCCGAGCCCGATCATCAACGACGCGCCATCGGGAATGAATTTTGCGGTCGCGTGCGCAATACGCTGCTTGGCGTTGGCGTTGAGGCCTTGCCGGCTGCCGTATGCGAGGTTCTGGTTCTGCACCGGCAGGCTGACGCCGCCATGGATGCGCCGAAGCAGACCCTGATCGCAGAGCGCATTGACGAGACGGCGAATGGTTTGCTGCGTGACGTCGAAGCGCGTCGACAGGTGCTCGATCGAGGCGAAACCTTCCTCGCGCACAATCTCCAGAATGTGGGCCTGACGTTCGGTCGGGGTGTTGAGCATGGGCTCTCCGTGCCGACCAAAGTATCATTCGAACAGGGGAGGCGCAAATTCCTGTTTCATATGCTGTCATGTTATGTTCATATGAACACAATAATCGCTATGCCGATGAATGTTGCGTGGCCATAGGGGAGGGACGGATGGTTCGGTCTGCGCGTCGTGACCGACCTTGTGCGGCTCCGCGTGAGCAACGCACGCCCTTGCGTGGCGGCATCTGCGCTGTGCTTGGATCATCGCAATCGAGAGCGAACCGGCCATGTCAGCGATCACGCTGAGCCGCATCTCGAAGTCCTGGGGCGTGATGCGCGCGGTCGATGACGTCAGCCTGACGGCGGACGAAGGCTCGTTGCTGGTCCTGCTCGGGCCGTCCGGATGCGGCAAGTCCACCACGCTCCGCCTGATCGCTGGTCTCGAGGAAGCCGATGCCGGCACGATCAGCATCGGCGGCGTTGACGTCACGCGCCTCACTCCGGCGCAGCGGAAGATCTCGATGGTCTTCCAGTCATACGCGTTGTTTCCGCATTTGAGCGTGGCTGAGAACATCGTATTCGGTTTGCGCGTGCGCCGCGTTTCGCGCGCCGAGCGCGATGGGCGGCTCAAGCGCGTTGCCGACATCGTCGGTCTTGGTCATCTCCTTGAACGCAAACCGTCGCAATTGTCCGGCGGTCAGCGCCAGCGCGTCGCATTGGGGCGAGCCATCATCGCGGAAGCTCGCGTCTGCCTGATGGACGAGCCGCTCTCGAATCTGGATGCCAAGCTTCGGCATGAGATGCGTACCGAGATCCGCGCGCTGCAGCAGCGCCTGGGCATGACGATGGTCTATGTGACCCACGATCAGACCGAGGCCATGACGATGGCCGACCGCGTCGTGCTGATGCGGGACGGGCGCATCGAGCAGAACGGCTCGCCCGAAGAACTCTATAACCGCCCGGCCACGGCGTTCACGGCGCGCTTCATCGGCACGCCGCCCATGAATCTCGTGCGCCAGGGCAACCGTCTCATCGGCGTGCGGCCGGAGCATGTTCGCATCGCCGCCGACGGCGACCATGTCGCACGCGTCAAGGCCGTGGAGCATCTCGGCGCCGACAGCATCGTTCTCTGCGAGATCGACGGGCAGCCGATCTCAGTGCGGCTGGAGGGATTCAGCAAGGTTCAGCCGGGCGACGACGTCAGGATCGCCTGGAACGCCGCGCACGAACACCGTTTCGATTCGAAATCGGAAGTCAGGCTCGACAACATCGCGAACGAGGACCGGCTGGCCGCATCCTCTCAATGAGGGGCACCGCGCCAGAGCGGTCGGACAAGACACGAAGGAGACCAAAATGTTTGCTCGACGAACACTGTTGATGGCCGCGGCGTTCACTGCGCTCTCCCTTGGTGCGGCCCGTCCGGCGGCTGCGGTGGATCTCACCATGTATTATCCCGTCGCGGTCGGCGGTCCCGTCACCAAGATCGTCGACGACATGGTCGCGCGCTTCGAGAAGGAGAACGCGGACATCAAGGTGACCGCGGTGTACGCCGGCAACTACACCGACACGATGACCAAGGCGATGACTGCGATGAAAGGCGGCCAGCCGCCGCAGCTGTCGGTATTGCTATCCACTGACGTCTTCACGCTGATGGACGAAAACGCCATCGTGCCGTTCGACGATCTCGTCAGCGACAAGGCGTGGTTCAAGGAATTCTATCCGGCGTTCATGGCCAACGGGCAGGTCGACGGCAAGACCTGGAGCATCCCGTTCCAGCGTTCGACGATCGTGCTGTACTGGAACAAGGAGGCCTTCAAGGAGGCCGGTCTTGATCCCGAGAAGGCGCCGGCGTCCTGGGACGAGATGACCGAAATGTCGAAGAAGCTGATCAAGAAGGACAGCTCCGGCAACACCACACGCTGGGGCGTCGAGATCCCCACGACCGGCTACGGCTACTGGATGCTGCAGGCGCTGGCGATCGAAAACGGCCAGAAGATGATGAACGAGGCCGGCACCGAAGTCCACCTGACCGCGCCGAAGACGGTGGCTGCGCTCGACTATTGGGTCGACCTGTCCCGCAAGCACAATGTCATGCCGTCCGGCAGCATCGACTGGGCGACGCTGCGCACCGACTTCCTCGAAGGCAAGACGGCGATGATGTGGCATACGACCGGAAACCTCACGGCCGTCAAGGACGCCGCTAAATTCCCGTTCGGCGTCGCCATGCTCCCGGCCAAGGAGCGGAGGGGATCGCCGACCGGTGGCGGCAGCTTCTATGTCTTCAAGAGCGCTTCTCCCGATCAGCAAAAGGCGGCCGTCAAATTCATCCAGTGGATGACGGCGCCCGAGCGCGCGGCGGAATGGAGCATGAAGACAGGCTATGTCGCCGTGTCGCCTGCCGCCTACAAGACCAAGGCGATGGAAGAGTACGCCAAGGGCTTCCCGCAGGCGACCGTTGCGCGTGACCAGCTCGAGCATGCGGTGCCAGAGCTCTCGGTTCACGAGAACGGCCGCATCTACAAGTTCGTCAATGACGCTGTTCAGGCCGCCGTCACGGGGACGCAAAAGCCGCAGGAGGCGCTGGCTGCCGCGCAAGCGCAGTCCGACCGCGTACTGCGCGCCTCGAAGTAAGGAAAAAAGGCGGGATGGTGGTACGCCGCCATCCCGCTCCTCAGAAATGACCGACACCACAGCCGCATCGTCAATTCCCGAACGCCGCGCCGGATCGCAGGCGTGGTGGAATGCCGTGAACGCGTGGCTGCTGTTGTTGCCGGCGGCGGTGCTGCTGGTTGCGTTCACCCATTACCCCATCCTGGCGACGATCCGGCATTCGCTGTTCATCACCAAACGGAACGGCACCGAGGTGTTTGTTGGCCTCGACAGCTATCAGGCGATGGCGGCCGATCCGATCTTCTGGAAGGCGCTGGTCAACAATTTCTGGTTTGCGCTCGGCACCATCCCGACGTCGATCGCGCTCGCACTCGTCATGGCGGTCTGGGTCAATCGCAACATGCGCGGGCGCGGCTTCCTGCGTCTGGCTTATTTCACTCCGACGGTGCTGCCGATGATCGCCGTCGCCAACATCTGGCTGTTCTTCTACACGCCGGACTATGGCCTGCTCGATCAATTGCGCGGATTGCTCGGTCTCGGCGGCTGGAACTGGCTCGGCGATCCCTCCACGGTGATGGGCTGCCTGATCGTGATGGTGATCTGGAAGGAGGCCGGATTCTTCATGATCTTCTATCTCGCCGCGCTTCAGCAGCTCTCGCCGGATCTCGAGGAAGCTGCGTCGATCGAGGGCGCGAGCCGCTGGTACACATTCCGCCGGATTACGTTCCCGCTGCTGATGCCGACCACGCTGTTCGTCGCCATCAACGCCGTGATCAACTCGTTCAAGCTGGTGGACCACCTCGTCATCATGACCAAGGGCGGTCCGAACAACGCCAGCACGTTGCTGCTCTATTACATCTACGAAGTCGCCTTCACTTTCCAGGATTCGTCCTACGCCGCGACGCTGACGGTCGTGCTTCTGCTGCTGTTGAGCGCCGTGGCGCTGGTCAAATTCGGCTATCTCGATCGCAGGATCCACTATCAATGAGGGACCGGACGCATCCTGTCGAAGCGGTCGCTGCATGGGTCCTGGCTTTGGTCTGGCTCGCGCCGCTCGCCTATGCGTTCTGGAGCGCGCTGCATCCGGCCGCCTATGCGACGTCGTTCAGTCTCTCGGCGCCCTGGACGCTGGAGAACTTTGAGCGGGCCTGGAAGCAAGCGCCGTTCGCGCGCTACTACCTCAATACGATCGTTCTGGTGACGCTGGTGCTGGTCGGGCAACTCGTCCTGTCGACGCTGGCGGCATATGCCTTCGCGCGTTTCAAGTTCAGGGGCAGCACCATCGCCTTTGCGCTGGTTCTGCTGCAGCTGATGATTATGCCCGATGTGCTGATCGTCGAGAACTACCGCGCCATCGCCAGGCTCGGTCTGCTCGACACCATCCCTGCGATTGCACTGCCTTATCTCGCCAGCGCCTTCGGTATCTTCCTGTTGCGGCAGACGTTCAAGAGCGTGCCCCAGGAACTGGTCGAGGCCGCCCGGGTCGAGGGGGCAGGGCCTTTGGGAATTCTGTGGCGGGTTTATGTCCCGCTGGCGCGCCCGACCTACATCGCTTTCGGTCTCGTTTCGGTCAGCTACCATTGGAACAATTTTTTGTGGCCGCTGATCGTCACCAATTCGGTGGAGGCGCGGCCGCTGACCGTCGGCCTCGCAGTATTCGGCGCGCCAGAGACCGGAGTGGACTGGTCAGTCATCACGGCGGCAACCGTGATGACCATGGCGCCGCTGCTGATCGCGTTCCTGCTGTTCCAGCGGCAGTTTGTCCAATCCTTCATGCGCGCGGGTATTCGCTGATGCGGCTTCTGACGTGGAATATTCAGTGCGGCAAGGGCTGCGACGGCGTCACCGATCTGGCGAGGATCGTCAGGATCGCCAGGGAGACGTGCGATGCGGATGTCTTCTGCTTCCAGGAGGTAAGCTCGAACTTCTCAAGGCACGATCGCGGAGGCGATCAGAGCGCAGAACTCGCTGCGTTGCTGCCGGGCTATTTGGCAATATTCCGGCCGGCGATCGAAACGGTCGATCAGGCAGGTGGGCTGCATCGCTTCGGCAACATGACCCTGTCGCGCATCCCGGTCGTTCAGATCAACAATCACATCCTGCCCTGGCCGGGTGCCGGCACGGGACGCAGCATGCGGCGCCACGCGCTGGAGGTGACGGTCGAAGCGGCCTTCGGCCCCGTGCGCATCGTCAATACGCATCTTGAATATCATTCGGTTGCTCAGCGCAAAGCGCAGGTCATGCGCCTGCTCGATTTGCAGGAGGACGCCTCGACAAGCCCCAGGGCACCGACCAGTCAGCCCGATGAGCCTTATGAAAGCCAGACGGTGGCGCGAACGAGCCTGATGTGCGGCGACTTCAATTTCGACGTCACCGATCCGCAGCATGCGATGATCGACCGCTCTGACCGATCTGGCCTCAACTATCGCGATGCCTGGACCGCCAACGGCCCGGACGGGCAGCGGTCACCAACTTGCGGACTATATGACCATGTGCAGTGGACCGCGGGACCTGATTGCCGTGACTTCATTTTCGCGACGGAGGATCTAATCGGTCGGATCACCCACGTTGATGTCAATGGGAAAACTGACGCGTCCGATCATCAACCGGTCTTCATCGAACTCGCGGATCGTGAAATGACGGTCGGGCCGACCTGAATCAATGGATGTTGAGAAATCGTCAGGGCTCGTTGCCATGAAAGCGGGCCGGCGGCGACCTCACCGCCGCGTCACCAGCACGCCCAGCATGAACGCCACCATCAGCGACGGCAGCGGGGCCTCGCGAACCATGCCGCGGACGATGTCGGACCAGTGCTGATCCGGGGCCAGTCTTGGTGACCAGACTTCAGCCACCGGCGCGATGCCCCATTCCGATGCGAGCTCAGCGATCTCGCTGGCGGCCAGACGCACGCCATCACGGACCCGGAAGATCGTGGCCTCCGCGCGTTCGCCCGGCGCCAGCAGCATCACCGTCGTGATCGCCGTGCGCAGCGTCATTTCGCCGTAACCTTGCAGCCGCACCGATTCTTCGGGCTCGGACGTCATGCCAATGTCCCCTCACAGCGCGAAGTGGCGCGCGATGGTGAATGCCGCCGTCGCGCACAGGACCAGCGTGGAAACCGCGCCGGCCACACCGCGTGCGAGATGCGCTCGCGTCAGGTGCCTGGTCATGATTTTGCTCCATGCTCACCATGGAAATGGCAAGGCCCGAAGTTGGTTCCTCGGTCTTCGCCGAATCACGCGCGACGATCCGCGTGATGTCGTTCCGCCCGCTCCGTAGAAACCCGGTGGCGTCACGATCGAAAACGTCGACGACGCGACGTCGCGGGCTGGGCCGACGTGGAACTGCTCATGATTTAGTCAGCGAAGGACGACGCGCGTTCTTGGCGTCAGTTGTTGAGCAACGCGAAGCCGGCCGCGCGCTTGCGCTGCAAAATGCCGCGGCATTGTCACGAGTTTTGAAGATGAGGGTGCACAGAAGAAGGGCAGCTTCTGTCGATCATCACTCCGTCGTCGCGGCACTCACCTTATTTCCGCAACAGTTCCGGCAACGCCGCCGTGTTTTCGTTCCTCCTGCGTCTTGATGAGGACGACATCCTCAACGATGAGGAATGATCGGCGAAGATCATGGGGAAGCCACACAATTTTAGCTTTCTTGCAGCGAGTTTTTTAGAACTGGCTGCCAGTCTAAGCCCAATGGCCAATGGGACTCTCTACGCATGTCAACTGTTACCACTGCATCGAGCTTCTTGAACTCTCTCGGTATCAACACCAACGCAGGCAGTTATATCGACACATACACGAACTCCAGCTTGATCATCAGCAGTCTCGACTATCTGGGCATCAGTCACGTTCGCGACTCCTACAGCGCATTCGGGCATGGAAATGCAGTCATCGACGCGCTTGCCAATGCGGGTGTCTCTTTCGATTTTCGCGTCAGCTATACCCTTCCCGCGGCGGGCAGCAGCGGGCTGGCCAGCTATGTCAGTGCTCTCGCGGAGTTCAAGACGGAACACCCGGGCCTTCTGTTGTCCATCGAAGGCATCAACGAAGCCAATCTCAATTCCTTCTCCTACAACGGAATGACGTCGCTCGAAGGCGCAGCGGCATTTCAGGAGGCTCTCTACGCCGCTGTGAAGGCCAACGCCGTCCTCAGCGACGTCACCGTCGTCAACTTCAGTATCGGAAACCAGACCGATGCGATGAATGCGACGGTCAGCGACATGAGCGCCTATTCGGATGCGGCGAATGCACACGTCTATGTGCAGACCGGGGCGCTTGCCGACGGCCAGATCGAGCAAGACCTCGCTCTGGCGAAGGATATTTCGACAAACGATCCGGTCATCGTGACCGAGACCGGCTATACGACATTGTCCAGCACCGCCGGAATCGGCGTCAATGAAGATGCGCAGGCGAAGCTTGTGCTCTCCAATCTGCTGTTGGCATATGAAAACGGATCTTCCGCCACATATCTTTACGAGCTGTTTGACTCGCCTTCCTCGGTCTCTCGTGGCGACAAGGAGGCCCACTTCGGTCTTTTCAATACTGACGGGACGCCGAAGGAAGCCGCCGTCGCAGTCCACAATCTGACGACCATTCTGAGTCACGGTGACGACGGCAGCGCTCATACCGGCGCGGATATCAGCTACTCGCTGTCCAATGCGCCCAGCTACACGCATACGATGCTGATGAACAAGTCCGGCGCCGTCAGCGACCTCGTGGTATGGGCCGACACGCTCAAATGGGACAATACCACTCAGACCGAAATCGATACGCCGCCAACGACCGTTACCGTTCAGTTCGGGCAGGTGGAAAGCGCCATATACGTCTATGACCCGCTGAAGGGGACGGCGCCGGTCGCGGTGTATTACAATACGAGCGCGATCCAGATCGATCTCAGCGATCGCCCGCTGGTCATCGAAGTCGGCGCGACCGCCGCTGCGGACGAAGGCACGACGACGGTGGACTCCGCTCTCACCATGACATCGGCCGACTTCGTCGCCCAGATGGACACTCTGGCGCGCGTCGCCGGACTCGAGAAGGTGACCTTGAGCGACTCGCATGTTCTGGCGGTCTCGTCGCCTGAAACCATGCGATATGTCATTTCCCATTATGGCGGTCTGCTCGCGAAGGTCGACGGCGGCTATTCCTTCTCCATCACCTGGGGCGGAGCGGGCTGGACCCAGGAACAGGATTTCGACGCCAGCGGTACGCTTACCGAGACCACCGTTTGGGGTGTCAGCAGGAGTGGCGCCATTGTCTCGAAAAGCATCACACTGGCCGACGGGCGGGTCGACTATTATCACTACGGCGTTGCGGGCCAATCCTACACGTCGGATCACACCGCTTACGACACGAGCGGCAAGGTGACGCTGATCGAGCGCTTCCACGCCGACGGGAGCCATCAATACAAGGCCGCGTACAACACCGACGGTTCCAAGGTTTATGATTACTACAGCAGCACCGGTGCGTTAGCCACGGAAGTCGTGGTGACGTCCACCGGCACGGTCACGGCGACCTATGATACCGCGACCGGCGACAAGCTCCGGGTCTATACCAGCAATTCGGACGGCAGCGCCGACAACAAGGTCTATGCGAATGGCGCACTGATGAAGAACAACGTCCTTCACAAGGACGGCTCGTCCGAGGTTTACGTCTACAACATCGCCGGGCAGTCCTACACCTCGACGCACCAGGTCGCCGACGCGAACGGCAAGGTGACGCTGGTCGAGCGCTTCCATGCCGACGGCAGCTATCAGTACAAGGTGGCCTACAACGCGGACGGCTCCAAGGTCTACGACTACTATTCGACCGCGGGCGCTCACAGCTCCGAAATAGCCGTCACGTCGACCGCCACCGCGACAACGACCTATGACACGGCGACCGGCGACAGGGTGAACGTCTATACGGCCAATGCGGATGGAAGCGCCGACAACAAGGCCTATGCCAACGGCGTGCTGATGAAGGACAACGTCCTGAACAAGGACGGCTCTTCCGAGGTCTATGTCTACAATGTTCCCGGGCAGTCCTACACCTCGATGCACCAGGTGGGCGACGCGAGCGGCAAGGTGACGCTGATCGAGCGCTTCCATGCCGACGGCAGCTATCAGTACAAGGTGGCCTATAACGCGGACGGTTCCAAAGTCTACGACTACTACACGACCACCGGCGTTCACAGCTCCGAAATAGCCGTTACGTCGACCGCCACCACGACAACGACCTACGACACGACGACGGGCAACAAGGTCAACGTTTATACGGCCAGTGCGGATGGCAGCGCCGACAACAAGGCCTATGCCAACGGCGTGCTGATGAAGGACAACGTTCTGAACAAGGACGGCTCGTCAGAGGTCTATGTCTACAATATCGCCGGCCAGTCCTACACCTCGACGCACCAGATGGGTGACGCGAGGGGGGTGACGCTGATCGAGCGCTTCCATGACGACGGAAGCTATCAGTACAAGGCGGCCTATGGCGCGGACGGTTCCAAGGTCTACGACTACTACACGACCATGGGGGCTCACAGCTCCGAAATAGCCGTCACGTCGACCGGCACCACGACAACGACCTACGACACGACGACTGGTTACAAGCTCAGCGTTTATACAGCCAATGTGGATGGCAGTGCCGACAACAAGACCTATGCCGGCGACGTGCTGATGAAGGACAATGTCCTGCACAAGGACGGCTCGTCCGAGGTCTACACCTACAATATCACCGGCCAGTCCTATGCCTCGACGCATCAGGCCAACGACGCCAGCGGTAACGTCACGCTGGTCGAACGTTTCCACTCCGACGGCACTTACGATTACACGGCGGCCTACCACTCGGATGGTTCGAAGCTCTACGACTATTATACCAGCGCCGGCAAATTGAGCACGGAGGTCTCGGCCACCTCGACCGGTACGACCACCGCCACCTACGACACCCTGGCCGGCAACAAGTTGACCGAATATACGGCCAATTTGGACGGTAGTGCAGAGAACAAGTCCTACACGAACGGCGTGCTGGCAAAGGACAGCATCCTTCACAAGGACGGCTCGTCGGACGTCTATGCCTATCAGATCACCGGCCAGTCATACACGTCGACGCATCAGACCAGTGACGCCGGCGGCAATGTCACGCTTGCCGAACGCTTCCATTCCGATGGCAGCTACGACTATCTCGAAAAGCACAATGCGGATGGCAGCAAGGAGATCTCCAACTACTCCAGCACTGGCGCGATCCTGAATCACACGCTCATCAGTGCTGACGGCTCCCGTGCCGTGGACTACTACAGCCAGGATGGGACCGGTGATATCCGCACCGACACGACGGACGCCAGCAGCAATCTGACGATGCGCGAATATACCCACACCAGCGGGGCGCACGAAGTCTACGCCTATGCCGACAATCTGAAGCTTGCTGGCGGCACGAGCGATGATACTTTCTACTTCCGCTCCACCAACGGCGCAACCGTCACCTATCAGGGCGGCAATGACACGGTCTACAGCTTCAACACCGGCAGCACTTCAGCCGGCACGGACAAGATCTCGGTCAGCTCAGCGCTTGCCGCAAGCTTCAACGATCTTCACATGGCCCAGCAGGGTTCGGATGTCCTGATCACGCTGGACAGCCACGATACGATGCTGATCAAGGCGGCCACGGTCGCGAGCCTTCACAGCGAATACTTCGTGTTTACGTAGACAAAACCAGCCTGGAAACAGCACCGGCCGCCTCGCGCGAGATGAAGCTCGCCTGGGGCGGCCGGTCTTGCTTTTGCTGCACGCTCGCCATTGGTATGGCAGGGCGGGCGGCGGATCACTTCGCCACCGCCGATTCGTCGAGCCGGCTACTTCCGCAGCAATTCGCGCAATGCGGCGGTCGCCTCGGCGCAGCGGATGTCGTCGATCTCCCGCGACAGGCCGAGTGCGCTCGATTTCAGTTCATCGATCCTCCAGCTCTCGGGATGCTGGCTCTCGAGCTGGCTGAGCCGCTTGTTCAAATCGTCTAATCTGGACTGAAGCTGCCCGATGCTGGCGGCTCCCGTCACGTTCCAAACGCGCTGTGCACGCATCGTCGTTCCCCTGACTTGTCTCACGGCGTTGTGAGCAGGGTTCGTGGCCGCAATGGGCGTTTCTTTTGTCCGGTCTTAGATTGTCCGGAACCGTTGCAGATCGGCAACGAAAGTTCCCTGGTCGGCGCTTGAGCGCGAAGGCGTGTCTGCGTCTACACGCTGGGTGTCTTGGAGCGAAACTGTTGACTCATGCTCCGTCATTGCGAGCGCAGCGAAGCAATCCAGGATCTCACCCCGGAAAGACTCTGGATTGTTTCGCTGCGTTCGCAACGACGCCGGGGAAAGAGCCCGGCGCCAAACTCCGCGCTCGTGCCCCGGACGCAGCGCGTCCGGGACAAGAGGATGAGTCCCAATCACAACCACGTGTCTTTATTTGGGAATGATCATTCCCTATTATGCCGCAATGCAAAAAGCCGTCCGAAAATCCGAGCCGTCGGCCCACCCGCCCGGGCGTCCCCGGGAGTTTGACATGGATACCGCGCTGGACGGCGCGATCCGCGTGTTTTGCGAGCGCGGCTATCATGCCACCTCGATCGGAGAGCTCACGGCGGCCATGCGGCTTGCTACCGGCAGCGTCTACAAGGCGTTTCGCGACAAGCACGCTGTCTTCCTCGCCGCGTTCGAGCGCTACGTCGCGGTCCGCGGGGAGCAGACCCGCAGCGCGGCCGCGCGCGGCGCGAACGGCCGCGAGCGGGTGAGCCATGTGCTCCAGTCTTATGTCGAGCACTCCCAGGGCAGCGAGGGGCGGCGCGGCTGCATCGTGGTCGGCAGCGCGGTCGAGTTGTCGGCGGTCGATCCGGTGATGCGTGCGCGCGTCACCGCGCAGCTCAAGACCAATGAAGCCTTCATTGCAGGCCTCATTCGCGAAGGGCAGGCCGATCGCTCGATTCCGGACCATGTCGAGGCCGACGACACCGCCCGGCTGATGATTTGCATGACGCAAGGCCTGCGCGTCGTCGGCAAGGCACGCCTGCCGCTGGACGGCGAGCGCCTGGTCGGCGTCGCGATGAAGCTGCTCGCTTGAATTCTTGCCGGATTAGGAAATGAACGTTTCCTATACGTGGAAACGTCGAAAAAGGTGTCGGAGAGTTTGGAATGACCATGAATGCCACCATCGAGACCGCGCCCGAGACGGATGCGGTGTCGCAACGCCTAACTTTCGTGCTTGCCGCGGCCTGTGGCATGGTCGCTGCCAACATCTACTATGCCCAGCCGCTGATCGCCCCGATCAGCGCCGCGCTCGGCCTGTCGCACGCTGCTGCGGGCCTGATCGTGACGATGACGCAGATCGGCTACGGCACGGGATTGCTGTTCATCGTGCCGCTCGGCGATCTCGTCGAGAACCGCACGCTGATCTGCACCGTCATCACGCTCGGAGCGGCGTCGCTGCTTGCCGCCGCCTTTGCCACCCATGCGATGCCGTTCCTGATTGCGGCGCTGTTCATCGGTCTCGGCTCGGTTGCGGTGCAGATCATCATTCCCTACGCCGCTCATCTCGCGCCGGAAGCCGTTCGTGGCCGCGTGGTCGGCAACGTCTCGACCGGATTGATGCTCGGCATCATGCTGGCGCGCCCGGTCTCGAGCTTCGTTACCGCGGCATTGTCGTGGCACGCGGTGTTCTTCTGCTCGGCGGCCTTGATGATCGCGCTTGCGATCGTGCTTCGCATCACGCTGCCGAAGCGCAAGCCGGTTGTGCGGATGCATTACGGCACGCTTCTGTTGTCGATGCCGCATCTGGTGCGCACGACGCCGCTGTTGCGTCGGCGCGCGCTCTACCAGGCCGGCCTGTTCGGCGCCTTTACCCTGTTCTGGACGGTGGTGCCGCTCCAACTGGCGAGCGAATTCGGCTTCACCCAGCGCGGCATTGCGCTATTTGCGCTCGCCGGCGTCTCCGGCGTGTTCGCGGCGCCGATCGCAGGCCGGCTCGCCGACAGCGGCCACAGCCGAATCGCCACGATCGCCGCGATGCTGTTCGTTGCGCTGGGTTTCCTGGCGACGCATGTCGGCGCAGCCGGATCGGCGATCAACCTCGCCTGCCTCGTCGTGGCGGCGATCGCCATCGATTTTGGCGTGCAGGGCAACGTCGTGCTGGGCTTTCGTGCCATCTTCGTGCTCGGGCATGAGCATCGCAGCCGCCTCAATGGGCTCTATATGGCGACATTCTTCGCGGCCGGCGCAGCCGGATCAGGGCTCGGAGCCTGGGCGTTCGCGCAAGGCGGCTGGACGCTGGCCTCGGCCATTGGCCTTGCGCTGCCCGTCGCCAGCCTGCTCTACGCGGTGACCGAATAGCGGTACAATTGTGTGCCTGCCGTTTACCAAGCCCCCGATCGGGGGGCCCTGAGCGGGCAATTTCCGGCTCGCGAATTCCCTGCAGCTGTAGTACTTTGGTCGCAAGCGGCCTGATTAATGGCGGCAGGGGGAGGCCTTATGAGGCGTGCGGAACTGTATGGCGTACCGCGAGTACGGCCATGGTCGTGGCAGGCATTTCTGCTCGGATTTGTCGTGGTTGCGGCGTCGGCTGCGCTTGAGGGCGTCTGCATCGCACTTGGCGTAAAGTTCTATTTCGCGGCGTTCCTGCCCAGCCTGTTCGTGCTCGGCATTGTCGCGGGCGCGCCCGCGGCGGTGTTCGCCGCATTGCTCACCGTGCCGCTGGTGTGGTGGGCGTTCATGCCGCCCGTCTTCGAGTTCATGCCGCTGTCGAGCGCCGGCGCGGATTCGATCAATTTGTTCTGCCTGTTCGCTGTGCTTTTGATCGGCCTTGCCGATCTCTGCCGCGCGAGCATGATCATCAACAGAAGCAGTGGATTGAAATCGTCGGGCGAGAGCGCGGCAACGAATTCGCAATGAACGGGTGCGGGCGCGGACAGGGCGCGTTGCGCTTGTGCAACAGTCCGGCAACCATCCGCGCGGCTGGCTCGCGCCGCTAACTTTTCAAAAAAGATTTGGCTGCAGTTTCTCCCGCGGGAATACGAGGGAGTTTTCGTCATGAACGGACACGCCATTTTTGAGAACGTGCGCCGCTACCGGGGCATCGCGTCGCTCTATCGCCAGACTGCGGCGTTTCGGCCGAGCCAGCGCTGGTCGCTGCTGGAGCAGGCCGGCGAATGGGAAGCCCGTGCGCTGTCGGAGCTGGAAGCCTATTTCGCTGCGCCCACGGACTCCGCGGCGCCGATCGCTGCCTGAGCGTTAACCATCAGACAGCGAACGTCAGCGAAGGGATCGCCGACGTTCGCTGCGATACGAGATCAGAATCTGTAGCTTGCCTGGACCCTCACCGTGCGCCCCTGGCCGGGTGAGATGTTGTTGTTGCCGTCGGCCGAGGCCCAATAGCCGCGATTGAAGATATTCTCGACCGTCAACTGCGCCCGCCAATTGGCATCGATCGTCGCGTAGACGCCGGCATCGAAGCGCACGAAGCTCGGCAGCCTCACCGTATCGTCGGACGACGCAAACGAATCGCCGAAATAGATGATGCCGAGCGCCGCCGCCCATGTCGGGTTGAACTGATACTTGTTCCACCAGGCGAACTGATTGTACGGCACGAGTTGCACGCGGTTGCCCGGCACGACCGTCGCGGACGTCGCGCTGGTGATCTTCGCGTCGGTATAGGCGTAGCCGAGCGAGGACTGCCATTGGTCGGTGACATAGCCGACGAGGCTTGCCTCGAAGCCGCGGGTCAGCGTGCTGCCCGAGGGCAGGAAGAAGCCGGGATTGTTGCCGTCGGCGATCGGCTGGTTGGTGCGGTTGAGATTGTAGATCGCGGTTGAGAACAGGAGTTTCGGGTTGATATTCCACTTCATCCCGACCTCGGTATTCTCGAACTTCTGCGGCTGGAGGATCAGCGTGCCGTCGTTGAGCGAGGAGAACTGGTCGCCGGAGGCCGGCAGATAGGAGATGCTGTAGACGGTGTAGACCGACATCGTCTCCATCGGCTTGACGATCAGGGCCGCCTGCGGCGACACCAGATTGTCGGTGCGGTTGCGGTTGATGTTGGTGTTCATGTCCAGCGCCGACATCTCGAAGCGATCGAACCGCGTGCCCACGATAAGCTGGAGCGCGCGAGAGAACTCGATCGTGTCGCGCAAATAGCCGGACTCGACGTTCAGCCCGTATTTGCTGTTGGAATCAGGTGTGGTGACGCCGTCCGCATTCACGCCCGTGAAGTGATGGACGAAATTGACCGGCCCGAAATAGGTCGGCGCGAACGGATTCTGCACGATGGTGTTGGTGCCGTTCGGGAACACACCGGTGTTGCGGATGTCGACTCCGGTCTGGCGGCCGAACTCGGTGCCGAAGCCCACCGTGTGTGCGATCGGACCGGTCCAGCCCTTGTAGGTGAAGTCGGTCTGGTTGAAGACGTTGTCGCGATTGGTCGTGTGCTGGTAGGCGCCGAGATTGACGGCTGTGTCGGCCGGATTGACCGCGCCGGCCAGCGGCCCGCCGGTCGGATAGACGTTCTGATAGAATTTCTTGTAGTCGGCCGCGATCGTGCCGTTGCGCACCGTCAATCCGTTCTGGAAATCGTGCTCGATGATCGCCATGCCGGTCTGCACCGTCGCCTGCGCGGTGTTGAGGCTCGGGCTGCCGAAGAAGACTTGCAGATTCCCGTTCGGCGCGAACGGCGTGGTCGGATTGAACCGCGTGACGCCGCCGGGCAGGCTCTGCGAGGGGTTGCCGCGATCGGCGGTGCGGCCGTCGTGGTAATATTCGTAGGAGAGCTTGACCTTGGTGAAGTCGTCGGGCTTCAGCGTGACGGTCGGATTGATGCCGTAGCGTTCGAGATGGTTGAAGTCGCGGAACGCATCGCTGCCCTCGTAGAATACGTTCAACCGCGCCGCGACGTTCTCGTTGATCGCTTGTCCCGCATCCAGCGAGACGCGGCGGTCGCCCCAGGACCCTGTCTGTGCGGTCGCCTCGTAGATGCGCCTGCCGTCGGCCTCCTTGAGCGTGCGGTTGAGCAGGCCGCCGCCGGCGCCGCGGCCGAAGGTCAGCGCGCTCGGACCCTTCAGCACCTCGATGCTCTGGGCGTTGTACATGTCGCGAAAATACTGGACGTCGTCGCGAAAGCCGTTGACGAAGAAATTCGCGCTGGAATCGACGCCGCGAATGACGAGCTCGTCGCGATTGCCTTCACCCTGGTGGACGGCGACGCTGGGCACGTAGCGCGTCACGTCGGTCAGGCCCTGGTAATTCTGGTCGCGGATCTGCTCGTGGGTGATGACGGCGAGCGATTGCGGAATGTTGACGATCGGCGTGTTGCTCTTGGTGGCAACGGAAGTGCTGTTGGTGAAATAGCCGACCGTGCCGGTGCGGGCGTCCTGCGATTGTGCAAACGCTTTCGGCTCGGCAGCCGGCTCCGGCCGGCGCGCCGTCTGCGTCCGGCGCGACCGCGCGCCGCCTGACCGTCGCGAGGTCGTGGATGAATTGGAGTGGCGCTGCGCCTCGGGGGCCGTGACATTGACGGGAGGAAGCGTTGCGCCGGGTGCCGGCGCGGATTGTGCGAGGGCCTGTGGAGCGGCGAGGAAGGCTGCCGAGCCCATCAATGCGGCCAGCACGCTGCTCGCGATCTTGCGCCTGGAGACGCTGCCAGCGCCAGACAATGTTTCTCCGTCGGCTGCGATGCTGTTCATCGCGCCCTCCCTGCACTTCAAGCTCGCCCGGATTCCCCAAGGACGCGGCCGGATGCGGGGCAAGGAGCATCCGTGCGCGCGAAGTCACTGCGTGCATGAACACGCATGGTGCTCGGCAATTCCGAGACATCAGATTTGAATCGTTCGAAAGCATCCGGGTTCCGGCGACCCGGCAGCGCGCAGGGACCGTGGCTACTACGGAGTTACCCCGCTCGCTCCGCGTGCTAGCAATCCGCCCGGATCTCCTTCACGATGGCTAGGCGCGCGATGACCACCTTCAACCGCATCTTCACGACAGAGCGCCTGCTCCAGATCATCGTCATCCTGGCGGCGACGGTCGCGATGAAGCTGATGGCCTGAGCGCCGAGGCGCTATCGCTCTCCGAAATCGGGAACTTCGGGCAGATAGTTCGAGCCTTCCGAGCCGAGAAAGTCGAACATCGCCTGCGCCGGCGGCAACAGCACCTTGTCGCTGCGGCGGATCACATACCATTGCCGGACGATCGGAAGACCCGCGACATCGAGCACGATGAGGCGGCCCTCGGCGAGCTCATGCGCCACCGTGTGCGCCGAGATGAAGGCGATGCCGAGCCCGGCGATCACCGCCTGCTTGATGGTCTCGTTGCTGCTCATCTCCATGCCGATGATCGGCTCGAGATCGGACTTCTGGAACATCCCTTCCATCAGCGTCCGCGTGCCCGAGCCGGGCTCGCGGGTGAGGAAGGTCTCGTGCACGAGATCGGTCAGGCTGAGGCCTGAATCCTTCTCCAGCCAGTGCCCCTTGCGCGCGACGATGATGTGCGGATTGCGGCCGAGCTGACGCACGTCGACGCTGACGTCGGCTGGTGGCCGGCCCATCACGGCGAAATCGAGGTCGTAGCCGTGCATGGCCTCGCGGATCTCTTCGCGGTTGCCGATGGTCAGCTTGATCTCGATCTTCGGCGAGCGCCTGGAGAAGGCCGCGATTGCGTGCGGCACGAAATATTTCGCGGTCGAGACCGCGCCGAGATGCACCGTGCCCCCGGTCTTGCCGGCAAGAAGGTCGAGCGCGCCCTGGCAGTCCATGATCGCGGCTTCGACACGTTCGGCGAGCGTCAGAACTTCCCGGCCGGCCTCCGTCAGCAGCATGCCGTCGCCCGTCCGCTGCACCAGCGGCAAGCCTGCAAGGTCCTGAAGCTGCCGCAACTGCTGGGTCACGGCCGGCTGGGTTAGCCCGAGCTGGGTCGAGGCGGCGGTGACGCTGCCCTTGGCCGAAAGCGCCGCAAGCGAGCGCAACTGCCGGATCGTCAGATGCCGAAGCTGGGTCGCCGCATGGCCGGGGCCATTATAAGAAAAATCTTTAGTGCTCATTATGAATAGAAATTTTCCTTATTAAGCCGGCCCTGTCAATCTCCTCGTGCTGGGACCGACCGCTACCTGCCTCCATCAGGGAGGGAACTGGATGCGGCGCCCACAAGGGGATGGACGCAGATGACCGGGCAACTCAGGTTGGACGACCACCTTCAACGCTATTCCGAGACGGCGCCGCATGCCTTGGCCGTCGCCGCCGCAGTCGATGCCATCGCGGCAGCGGCGATCGAGATCGCCGACCTCATCGCGACAGGCGATCTCGCCGACGCCTCCGGCCTCACGACCGGTCGCAACAGCGACGGCGACATCCAGCGTAACCTCGACGTCCAGGCCGATGCGATCCTGCGTCGCTGCCTCGGCAGGCTGCCGATCGCAGCCCTGGCCTCGGAGGAGATGCGCGAGCCGCAGATCGGCGACCGCGAGGCAAGCATCTGCGTCGCGATCGATCCGCTCGACGGTTCCTCCAACATCGATCTCAACATGACGGTCGGCACGATCTTCTCGATCCTGCCGGCGCCGGATGATCTCGGTCTCGCCTTCCATCAGCGCGGGTCCGCGCAACTCGCGGCGGGGTTCGTCACCTACGGGCCGCAGACCTCGCTGGTGCTGACGCTCGGCGACGGCGTCGACATCTTCACCCTCGATCGCAAGGCCGGCTGCTTCCGCCTCGCGCGCAACGCCGTGCAGATCTCCGAGGCTTGCGAGGAATTCGCGATCAACGTCTCCAATCGCCGCCATTGGGATCCGCCGGTGCGCGCCTTCATCGATGAATGCCTCGCCGGCGTCGATGGAGCCGCGAACCACAATTTCAATATGCGCTGGATCGGCTCGCTGGTTGCCGAAGCCTATCGCATCCTGACCCGCGGCGGCGTGTTCCTCTACCCCTCCGACGCGCGCCCCGGCTATGGCGACGGCCGTCTGCGCCTCGTCTACGAGGCGCACCCGATGGCCATGATTGTCGAGCAGGCCGGCGGTTCGGCCTCGACCGGCCGCGAACGTATCCTCGATCTCTCCGCGCAAAGCCTGCACCAGCGCGTGCCGCTGGTCATGGGCTCCAGCAACGAGGTAGCGCGCATCGCCGAACTGCACTGCGATCCGCTGCTGGTCGCCAGCGTCTCCGCACCGCTGTTCGCGCGGCGCGGCTTCTTCCGGCTCTGAGCGAGGTGGCCCATGTCCAGGAAGCATCCGATCATCTCCATCACGGGCTCGTCCGGCGCCGGCACCACATCGGTCAAGAAGACGTTTGAGCAGATTTTCTTCCGCGAGAAGGTCGACGCCGTCTACATCGAGGGTGACGCCTTTCATCGCTACGATCGCGCCGAGATGCGCGCGCAGATGGCGACGGAGGCCGAGCGCGGCAACAAGCATTTCAGCCATTTCAGCCCCGAGACCAATCTGTTCGAGGAGCTGGAGCGTGCGTTCCGCGACTATGGCGAGACCGGCACGGCGACGACGCGACATTATGTGCACGACGCCGAGGAATCCGCGCTGCATGGCGCCGCCCCTGGCACTTTCACCGAATGGGAACGGCTGCCGGAGAACTCAGACCTGTTGTTCTACGAAGGCCTTCACGGTGCCGTCGTCACCGACAGAGTGAATGTCGCGCGCTACGCGGATCTCAAGATCGGCGTCGTGCCGGTGATCAATCTCGAATGGATCCAGAAGCTGCATCGCGACCGCAGCGCGCGGGGCTATTCGACCGAGGCCGTTACCGACACCATCCTGCGGCGGATGCCGGATTACATCCACTACATCTGTCCGCAGTTCACCGAGACCGACATCAATTTCCAGCGGGTGCCGACGGTGGACACGTCGAATCCGTTCATCGCGCGCTGGATCCCGACCCCGGATGAATCGATGGTCGTGATCCGCTTCAAGAACCCGCGTGGCATCGACTTCCCCTATCTGTTGTCGATGCTGCCGCACAGCTGGATGTCGCGCGCGAATTCGATCGTATGTCCGGGTGCGAAGCTCGATCTCGCAATGCAGCTCATCCTGACGCCGCTGATCATGCAGCTCATCGAGCGCAAGCGCAGCCTGAAGTGAAAAGGAGGGTTTGATGAACATCTCGGTTCACGCCGATGCCGATCTCACGGCCGTCGCACATTGCGATCTCGCCAACGCTGTCCGCTTTCTTGCGGTCGACGCCATCGAGACCTCGCAGTCCGGTCATCCCGGCCTGCCCATGGGCATGGCCGACGTCGCGACCGTCCTGTTCTCGCGCTTTCTCAAATTCGACTCGGCGCATCCGAACTGGCCGGACCGCGACCGTTTTGTTCTTTCGGCAGGCCACGGCTCGATGCTGCTCTATGCGCTGCTGCACCTGACCGGCGGTGACGTCAGCCTCGACGACATCAAGGCCTTCAGGCAATGGGGCTCGAAGACGCCGGGCCACCCTGAATATGGCCACACGCCTGGCGTTGAGACCACGACGGGTCCGCTGGGGCAGGGGATCGCCACCGCGGTCGGCATGGCGCTCGCCGAGCGCATGGCCAATGCGCGGCACGGTGATGGCCTCGTCGATCACTTCACCTACGTGATATCAGGCGACGGCTGCCTGATGGAGGGGATCAGCCAGGAGGCGATCTCGCTCGCCGGCCATCTTGGGCTCGGCCGCCTGATCGTGCTGTTCGACGACAACGGCATCTCGATCGACGGCCCGACCTCGCTCGCGACCTCGGACGATCAACTGGCGCGCTTCGCGGCGTCCGGCTGGTCGGTCCGCCGCGTCGACGGCCACGATCCCGAGGCGGTTGCGCAGGCGATTGCGGAGGAGCGCGAAACCGCAAGGCCGTCCCTGATCGCCTGCCGCACCATCATCGGCTACGGCGCGCCGGACCGGCAGGGCACCGAGAAGGCGCATGGCGCGCCGCTCGGCAGCGAGCAGGCGGCTTTGGCGCGGCGGACGCTCGGCTGGGACTATCAGCCATTCGTTGTGCCGATGCCCGTCGCGAAGGCGTGGCGGATGATCGGCCAGCGCGGCCAGGTCGAACGCCTCGCCTGGCTCGACCGCTACGAATGCGCGACGCCGGAGCAGCGTGATCTCTTCATTGAGGGCAAAGCCGTTGCCCTGCCGAACGCCTATGCCCAGGCCTCGGCGAAATTGCGTGAACGCTTTGCCGCCGAGCGCCCGAAGCTCGCGACGCGGCAGGCCTCACAGCAGGTGCTCGACGGCATCGCCGGGACGATACCCGGCTTCGTCGGCGGCTCCGCGGACCTGACCCATTCGAACCTGACGCATGCCAAGGCGCAGGTTGCGGTCAAACGCGACGCATTCGCCGGCGACTACATCCATTACGGCATTCGCGAGCACGGCATGGCTGCTGCGATGAACGGCCTGGCGCTTCATGGTGGCTTCATTCCCTACGGCGGCACCTTCCTGGCCTTCTCCGACTACAGCCGGCCGGCAATCCGCCTTGCGGCGTTGATGCGACTGCGTGTCATCCATGTGATGACTCACGACTCCATCGGGCTTGGCGAGGATGGGCCGACGCATCAGCCGGTCGAGCATCTCGCGGCGCTCCGCGTCATTCCGAACCTGCTGGTGTTCCGCCCCGCTGATGCGGTCGAAACCCTGGAGGCCTGGGAATGCGCACTCGAAGCGGAGAATCGTCCCTCCGTGCTTTGCCTGTCGCGCCAGGCGTTGCCGACCTTCCGCAGCGATGTTCGCGGCCGGAACCGGGTCGCGCGCGGCGCCTATGTCATCGTCTCGCCGGATGGTGGTCGCGACGTGACGCTGATGGCCACCGGCTCGGAAGTGTCGATTGCGCTCGAAGCTGCCCGCCTGCTTGCAACAGAGCATGTCCGCGCCGCTGTCGTGTCCGCGCCGTGCTTCGCCCTGTTCGACGAACAGCCGGATGACTATCGCGCCGCGGTTCTAGGCAGCGCGCCGCGTGTCGGCATCGAGGCGGCGGTCGCCGGCGACTGGCATCGCTGGATCGGCACGGAGGGTGAATTCGTCGGCATGCGGGGCTTCGGTGCTTCGGCGCCAGCGCCGGTGCTCTATCGCGAATTCGGCATCACGCCGCAAGGCGTTGCCGAAGCCGCCCGGCGGGCAGTCGCCCGCGCCCGCAAGCCTTAACAGGAGGATTCTTCGTGGCCCGTATCACCCTTCGCCAACTGCTCGACCACGCCGCCAGCCACGGCTACGCGGTGCCGGCGTTCAACATCAACAACATGGAGCAGGGCATTGCGATCATGCAGGCGGCGGCCGAGGTCGACGCGCCCGTCATCATCCAGGCTTCGCGCGGTGCCCGCAGCTATGCCGGCGATCTCATGCTCTCGCACATGATCGACGCACTGGAGCGGACCTATCCCGACGTTCCGCTCTGCATGCACCAGGACCACGGCAATGACGAGGCGACCTGTGCCTCCGCCATCGCCCATGGCTTCACCTCGGTGATGATGGATGGCTCGCTCAAGGCCGACGCCAAGACGGCGGCTGACTACGATTACAACGTCGCGATCACGCGCCGCGTCGTCGATCTCGCGCATTGGACCGGCGCTTCCGTCGAAGGCGAGCTCGGCGTGCTCGGCTCGCTCGAGCATGGCGGCGGCGAGCAGGAGGATGGCCACGGCGTCGAAGGCAAGGTCAGCCACGACCAACTGCTGACCGACCCTGATCAGGCCGTCGACTTCGTCCGCGCCACCAAGGTCGATGCGCTCGCCATCGCGATGGGTACCTCGCACGGTGCCTACAAGTTCAGCCGCAAGCCTGACGGTGATATCCTGGCGATGCGGGTGGTCGAGGAGATCCACCGCCGGCTGCCGAATACGCATCTGGTGATGCACGGCTCGTCGTCGGTGCCGCAGCCGCTCCAGGACATGTTCAACCAGTTCGGCGGCGAGATGCCGCAGACCTGGGGCGTGCCGGTGGAGGAAATCGTCCGCGGCATCAAGAGCGGCGTGCGCAAGGTCAATATCGACACCGACTGCCGTCTCGCGATGACCGCGGTGTTCCGGAAGGTGGCTGCGGAAAGCCGCAATGAATTCGACCCGCGCAAATTCCTCAAGCCCGCGATGGATGCGATGCGTGAGCTCTGCCGCGACCGTTTCGAGCAGTTCGGCACCGCGGGCCACGCCAGCAAGATCAAGGTCATTCCCCTCAGCGAGATGGCGCGGCGCTACCGCGCCGGCGAGCTCGATCCGCGCATCGGCGCCCGCGAGCCGGTCGCAGCCTAATCATTCAGAGAGAGAAGAGCAGGAGAGAGCCATGAATGCACATGCAGGAACGGTCCGCGGCAAGGAGCGCTATCGCTCGGGCACTATGGAATACGCGCGCATGGGCTATTGGGAGCCCGAATACACGCCGAAAGATACCGACGTCATCGCGCTGTTCCGCGTCACGCCGCAAGAAGGCGTCGATCCGATCGAGGCCTCCGCCGCCGTCGCCGGCGAATCCTCGACTGCGACCTGGACGGTGGTGTGGACCGATCGCCTGACCGCCGCCGAGAAATATCGCGCAAAGTGCTACCGCGTCGACCCGGTGCCGGGCACGCCGGGCTCGTATTTCGCCTACATTGCCTATGATCTCGACCTGTTCGAGCCAGGTTCGATTGCCAACCTGTCGGCCTCGATCATCGGCAACGTGTTCGGCTTCAAGCCGCTGAAGGCGCTGCGCCTGGAGGACATGCGCTTCCCGGTCGCCTACGTAAAGACGTTTCAGGGACCCGCGACCGGCATCGTGGTCGAGCGCGAGCGGCTCGACAAGTTCGGACGGCCGCTGCTCGGCGCAACGGTGAAGCCGAAGCTCGGTCTTTCCGGACGCAACTACGGTCGCGTGGTCTACGAGGCGCTGAAGGGCGGGCTCGACTTCACCAAGGACGACGAGAACATCAATTCGCAGCCCTTCATGCATTGGCGCGACCGCTTTCTCTATTGCATGGAGGCAGTGAACCGCGCGCAGGCCGCCTCGGGCGAAGTCAAGGGCACCTATCTGAACGTCACTGCGGGCACGATGGAGGATATGTACGAGCGCGCGGAGTTCGCGAAGGAACTCGGGTCGTGCATCGTCATGATCGACCTCGTGATCGGCTACACCGCGATCCAGTCGATGGCGAAATGGGCGCGGCGCAACGACATGATCCTGCATCTCCACCGCGCCGGTCACTCGACCTACACGCGGCAGAAGAGCCACGGCGTTTCGTTCCGCGTCATTGCCAAGTGGATGCGGCTTGCCGGCGTCGACCATATCCATGCCGGCACGGTTGTCGGCAAGCTCGAAGGCGATCCCAACACCACGCGCGGCTATTACGATGTCTGCCGCGAGGAGTTCAATCCGACCAAGCTCGAGCACGGCATCTTCTTCGACCAGTCCTGGGCGAGCCTGAACAAGATGATGCCGGTCGCCTCCGGCGGCATCCATGCCGGCCAGATGCACCAGCTGCTCGACCTGCTCGGCGAAGACGTCGTGCTGCAATTCGGCGGCGGCACCATCGGCCATCCCATGGGCATTGGAGCCGGCGCGATCGCGAACCGCGTGGCGCTGGAAGCCATGATCCTCGCCCGCAACGAGGGACGCGACTACGTCCACGAGGGACCGGAGATCCTGGCTAAGGCCGCGCAGACCTGCACGCCGCTGAAATCGGCGCTCGAGGTCTGGAAGGACGTCACCTTCAACTATCAATCCACCGACACGCCGGACTTCGTGCCGACGGCGCTCGAGACCGTCTAAGGAGCTTTGACATGAAACTGACCCAGGGCTGCTTCTCGTTCCTGCCTGATCTGACCGACGAACAGATCTACAAGCAGGTGCAATATTGTCTCGCCAACGGCTGGGCGGTGAACATCGAGTTCACCGAGGATCCGCATCCCCGCAGCACC
This sequence comes from Bradyrhizobium manausense, assembly GCF_018131105.1. Lineage (NCBI taxonomy): Bacteria > Pseudomonadati > Pseudomonadota > Alphaproteobacteria > Hyphomicrobiales > Nitrobacteraceae > Bradyrhizobium > Bradyrhizobium manausense. The sequence goes on from NZ_JAFCJI010000001.1 coordinate 273,322, forward strand.
TATTGGGAGATGTGGGGCCTGCCGATGTTCGATCTCCAGGATGCCGCCGGCGTCATGTTGGAGCTCGCCGAATGTCGTCGGGTGTATGGCGACCGCTACATCCGGGTCAGCGGCTTCGACTCCAGCCATGGTTGGGAGTCTGTGCGGATCTCCTTCATCGTCAACCGTCCGCCGCAGGAGGCCGAGTTCGAGCTGGTGCGGCAGGAGGTCGGCGGCCGCGCGATCCGCTACACCACCGTACGCAAGCAGCCTGCGCACGCCTCAACCTAAGTCGTTCTCCTCCGCGCGGAGCGCTCCCTGCTCCGTATCTTTGGCGGACCACTGCTTCGCCGCTTCCCCCGCGGCGAAGCTCTTTTCTTCGAGGTACCCATGCTCGACGTTCCCCACACCACGACATCGGAGCCCGGCGAGACCCATTTCGATCTCCGCAAGGAGGCCGAGGCGGCCGGGATCACCGACACACTGCAACAGCTCGAGCAGGAGCTGATCGGCCTGAAGCCCGTCAAGAGCCGCGTGCGCCAGATCGCTTCGCTCCTGCTGATCGAGCGCATCCGCCAGCGTGCCGGTCTCGCATCAGCACCACCGACGTTGCACATGTCGTTCACCGGCAATCCCGGCACCGGCAAGACCACGGTGGCGCTGCGCATGGCGAAAATCCTGCACGGTCTCGGCTTTGTACGCCGAGGGCAGGTGATCTCGGTGACGCGCGACGATCTCGTCGGGCAATATATCGGCCACACCGCGCCGAAGACCAAGGAGATCCTGAAGAAGGCGATGGGTGGCGTGCTGTTCATCGACGAGGCCTATTACCTGCATCGGCCCGACAACGAGCGCGATTACGGCCAGGAGGCGATCGAAATCCTGCTCCAGGTGATGGAGAACCAGCGCGAAGATCTGGTCGTGATCCTGGCCGGCTATGGCGAGCGCATGACGAGCTTCTTCGCGTCCAATCCCGGCTTCCGCTCACGCATTGCCCACCACATCGAATTTCCCGATTATGCGGAAGCCGAGCTGCTGGTCATTGCGGAACTGATGCTGAGGGAACGCGGCTATTGCCTCTCGGCAGCTGCGCGCGAGGCGTTCGAGAAGTACATTGCGTTGCGCCGGACCCAGCCTTTCTTCTCCAACGCGCGCTCGATCCGCAACGCCGTCGACCGTATCCGCCTGCGGCAGGCCGACCGCCTGGTGTCGGACCTCGACCGCATGCTCGATGTTGCCGATCTCGAAACGATCGATCCCATCGACGTCCTGGCCAGCCGTGTCTTTAGCGGCGGGGCGGACGCGCGGAGTGTAACGCCATGACCAGGGAGATCCTTATTGCGCCTTCAATCCTGGCGGCCGACTTTGCACGTCTCGGCGAGGAAATCGCGGCGATCGATGCGGCTGGCGCCGATTGGATCCATTGCGACGTCATGGATGGCCACTTCGTGCCGAACATCAGTTTCGGCGCTGATATCATCAAAGCGATCCGTCCGGTTACAAAGAAGATCTTCGATGTGCATCTGATGATCGCGCCTGTCGATTCCTATCTGGAGGCGTTCGCGAAGGCGGGTGCCGACGTCATTACCGTTCATGCCGAAGCGGGGCCGCATCTGGATCGTTCACTTCAGGCGATCCGCGCGCTCGGCAAGAAAGCCGGCGTCAGCCTGTGCCCGGCGACGCCCGAGAGCGCGATCGAATATGTGCTCGATCGTCTGGATCTCATTCTGGTGATGACGGTCAATCCGGGCTTCGGCGGCCAGTCCTTTCTCGAATCGCAGCTGGAGAAGATCGCGCGGATCCGGGCCATCATCGGCGAGCGGCCGATCCGGCTCGAGGTCGATGGCGGCGTCACGCGCGACAATGCTGCCGCAATTGCCGCCGCCGGCGCCGATACGCTTGTCGCGGGTTCCGCCGTGTTCCGGGGCAACAGCAGTTCCGCTTATGCCGCGAATATCGCGACCATTCGTTTTGCTGCGGAAGCCGGGCGGGTTCCGAAACCGCCTGATGGTTCCACCAGGCCGATGCGTGCCGGGGAACGCGTGCTCGTCCGGTAGATTACGGAGGCGTCGCAGCCGACCGCGATGTTTTCCCCGGAGAGCTACGGAGAAACGATTGCGAATCCGCAACGCCTTTCATGCCGGGGTAACCAACGGTGGTAAAGCAGGCGCTGGATTAACGGCGGCGCAATGCGCTGCGCCGCAATCTGTGGTTCAAGGACTGCAGAGAGTGTGGGATGCAAATTCAATATCGCCACTGGAATGCTGCTCATGGCTGGCGCGGAGCGTCTGCCCTGCGCGAGCGGCCTCAGCTCGTCCTCTATTTCGGCAGCCGTGAGGGACTTGCGGGTGGCGAGCGCTATCGCGAGCTGCGCGGCTTCTATCCCGACAGCCACATCGTCGGTTGCAGCACTGGCGGTCAGATCCACGGCGACGACATCGCCGACGACGTCATCGTCGCCGTCGCCCTGCATTTCGCTCAAGCGCAAGTGCGGGTCGTGAATGAAACCATCGAGTCCCGTGAGGCCTCGCGCCTCTGCGGCATGCGTTTCGCCCGTCAACTGGCGGCGCCTGATTTGGCCGGTGTCTTCGTCCTCTCCGAAGGATTAACCGTCAACGGCAACGAATTGATTGCCGGGATCACCGAGGTGCTGGGGCCCGATGTGCTGGTAACGGGCGGTCTGGCCGGCGACGGTATCAAACTCGAGCAGACATTGGTCGGCGCCGACGGCGAGCCGGAGCCGAACCGCATCGCCGCGATCGGCTTCTATGGCGCGTCCCTCCGCTTCACGCATGGTTGCGCCGGCGGCTGGGACGTGTTCGGCCCGCGGCGCAAGGTGACGAAGTCCGACGGCCCGGTTGTCGTGGAACTCGATGGCGAGCCTCCGCTTGATCTCTACACCCGCTATCTCGGCGAGGAAGAAGCCGCGGCCATGCCGGGCTCGGGTATCGCCTTTCCCTTGCGCATTCACGACGAAGCCGCGCCTGATCGACAGATCGTGCGCTCGGTGTTCGCGGTCGATCGCGATGCCCGCACCCTGACCTATGCCGCGGATATTCCGGAGGGATGCACCGCGCAGCTGATGCGCGCCAATTTCGACAGCCTGGCCGCCGGCGCAGGCGAGGCGGGCCGGCAGGCGCGCAGCGCGCTTGCAGACGAGATCGTCGGCGACAAGCTTGCGATCCTGGTGAGCTGCACCGGTCGCCGCCGGGTGATGGGGCAGCGCACGCAGGATGAGCTCGATGCGGTCGCTGCCGAGCTTGGCGACGACGTCACCCGCATTGGTTTCTATTCCTATGGCGAGATCGCGCCGCCGGCCGCTACCGGCCGCTGCGAGCTGCACAACCAGACCATGACCGTCACGATGATCGCGGAGGCGGCCGCGTGACGATGCATCGCCTGCTGGCAAGGCAGATCAGGCAATCGACGGACGAATCCGGGCAGGTCGACATGACCAGGCTCGTCGAGCTCGTCAGCGCGGCTTACGCGGAAAGCGACGGCGACCGCCGCCGCACCGATCGCGCCATCAAGCTGATGATCGAGGAACTCGAGCAAACGCACAAGCGCGCCGAGCAGGACCTGTTGCACGCGCGGGAATTTCTCGACAGCATCATCGAAAACATCCCGATCGCGGTGTTTGCCAAGGACGCGGCGGATTCCCGCTACATCCTGCTCAATCGGGCCGGCGAGGAGTATTACGGCTTGCCCCGCGAGGAGATGCTGGGCAGGACCCCGGAGCAGATTTTTCCCGACGATATCGCCCATGTCGTCAACGAGCAGGACCGTCGTGTCGTCGAGACCGGCTCGCCGATGGTTCTGGACGGACATCTGCTGAAAGTCGGTGTCAACGGCCATGACCGCGTCGTCAATTCGCGCAAGCTGCTGGTCAGGGACGGGAACGGCGCGCCGCAATATTTGGTCGGCGTGATTGAGGACGTCACGGAGCGGATCACCAACGAGGCGCGGATCAGCCATCTCGCGCACCACGATGCGCTCACAGATCTGCCGAACCGCAGCGCCTTCAATGCCGCGCTGGGAGAACGACTGGAGCGGGCGCAGGAGAGGTCGACCAGCTTTGCGGTCCTTAGCCTCGATCTCGACCGGTTCAAGGATGTGAACGACGTGTTCGGTCATCCCGTCGGCGACATGATGATGCGGGCCGCCGCCGAGCGCCTTGACGCAGAGGCCGACGGCGCCTTCGTCGCCCGCATTGGTGGCGACGAGTTCATGATCCTGATGTCCGACGACATCAGGCGCGATGATGTGCTGTCGCTGGCCGAGCGCATGGTCGAGGCCATCGGCAAGGAGCTCGAGGTGGACGACTACCTCTCCCATGTGGGCCTGAGTATCGGCATCGCGGTCTATCCGGATGACGGCGTCGATGCGGCAACGCTGCTTGCGAATGCCGATTCCGCGCTTTATCGCGCCAAGCGCGAGGGCCGCGGCAGGGTCTGCTTCTTTGAAACCGAGATGGACCGGGAGCTGCGCGACCGCAGGCTGTTGCAGCACGATCTGCGTCATGCTCTCGAGCAGAACGAGCTTCTGGTCTACTTCCAGCCGCAGGCGCGGATGGATGGCGAGATCATCGGCTTCGAGGCGCTGGTGCGCTGGAACCATCCGACGCGCGGCTTCGTGCCGCCCGATCAGTTCATTCCGCTCGCCGAGGAGAACGGGCTGATCATCGAGATCGGCGAATGGGTGCTGCGGGAGGCGTGTCGCGAGGCGGCGTCCTGGCCGCGGCCGTTGCAGGTCGCGGTCAATCTGTCGCCGATCCAGTTCCAGGCCGGTGATCTCGAGCGGTCAATCCACCAGATCCTGCTGGAGACGGGGCTTGCGCCGACGCGGCTCGAAGTCGAGATCACCGAGGGCGTGCTGATCGGCGATTTTACCCGCGCGCTCAATCTGCTGCGGCGGCTGAAGGCGCTCGGCATTCGCATTGCGATGGACGATTTCGGCACCGGGTATTCATCGCTGTCCTATCTGCAGTCTTTCCCGTTCGACAAGATCAAGATCGACCGCAGCTTCATCTCCAACCTTGGGGCAACACCACAATCGGCCGAAATCGTCCGCGCAGTCCTGAGTCTCGCGCACGCCCTGCACATTCCGGTCGTAGCGGAAGGGGTGGAGACGGAGGCGCAGCGCGCCTTCCTGGAGGACGAGGCCTGCGAGGAGATGCAGGGCTATCTCATCGGGCGACCCGAACCGATCAAACAGTATTTTGATTTGATCGGCATCAACGTGGAACGTCGCCGCTACGCGTAGTATACGTGAGGTCGGAGCTCGGTTGGCCTGATAGGAACCAATCCGCGTCTGCGTGTTTCCTAAAAGTTAACCTGGGTTAGGCGAGCCGTGCGAACAAAAAATGTTTTGCACAACCGCCATCGGCGTGACGTAAATCAGCGCAATAAGCCTGTGTGAATGCGAGGGAGGGTCTCATGGAGAACGTACGTCGCTACCGCGCGCTGGCGTCCCTCTGTCGCCAGCAGGCGGCCTACCGGCCGCTCCAGAACTGGCAATTGCTGGGCCAGGCCGAGCATTTCGAGCATCTCGCCGAGATCGCGCTGAAGGCGCATTTCGACGCGTGCAATGGGCAAGGCGAAGAGGACGCCATCGCAGGCGCGGCATGGGAGCGACCTGCCGCCGCGTGAGGCCCGTCCGTTCCGCCGCCGCTAATGCGACATCAGCGTCGGGACGGTCATGGCTTCCAGCATGGCGCGGGTGACGCCGCCGAGAAAGCGTTCCTGCAGGCGGGAATGGCCATAGCCGCCCATCACCAGGACATCGAGGCTCTCGTCGGCGGCCAGCGACAGGATGGTAGGCTGGATGTCGGCGCGCGCGGCCGACAGGCTGACCGTGCGCGTCGACAGGCCGCGCCGGCCCAGGTGCCTCACCAGATTGTTGGCGGAAGCTTCCTCGGGGGCAGTATCGGCCTCGTTGATCGCAATGATCACGATCTCCTCGGCGCGGGCCATGAACGGTGCTGCGTCGCGCATCGCGCGGCCCGCGAGGCGGCTGCCGTCCCAGCAGATGCCGATCCGCTTCGCCCTGAATGTCCCGCGGAAGGTGTGGGGAAGGAACAACACCGGGCCGCCCGCCTGGAACAGGATCTCGCCGGGCACGTCGTTGTCGAATGAGCTCAGCGTCGGATCGGGCTGCAGCACGACACTGAGATCATGCAGCCGCGCCATCTCGCCGAGCGAGGCGGCCGCATCGGCCGGCATCGCACCGAGCGGGTGGCAGGTGTAGGAAATGCCGGCGTTGGCGGCCCCGCTGCCGAACAGCGCGAGCGCGGCTTCGGCCCGTTCCAGCGCACGCTCTCGTTCCATCTCGAGCACGGCCGCCACGGCGGCGCCGCCCTCCATGACGTAAGCCGCAGTGCTCGCGACATAGCCGACGGCGACCGCATCGACATGGGCGTTGAGCTTGGCTGCGAGCGAGATGGAGCCGTCGATCAGGGCACGCATCGGGCGTTCGGTCGGGATGTGGACGAGAATGTCTTTGTACATGGCGCGCCTCCGATGGACATCATCCAGTGCCCGGAGTTTTTCACTGTGCGGAGGAGCTCACGTTGAGCTGTATCAAATGTGCAGTGAGGATTTTTCCCTGCGGCCGCCCGCCGCACTTTCTTTGCCAAGAATTAATCGCGCGGACGGGACGTCGTAAGGTGGCAATGACCATGTTGGGTGCAAGGCGACTAACCCAACATGGACATTTCGACATGAAAGATCCCGTCAATTCCGGCAACCCCAAGACCCGCACAATCCTGAAGCCGCGCCGCCTGGCGCTGCTCGGCACCGTGGCCGCGCTCGGCTTGGCCGTGTTCGCTGCTTCTCCCATTTCGGCGCCTTTCGGCGTGAGTTCCCTGATTTCGCCTGCGCAGGCCGCTGAAAGCGCCACGACGCCGCCGGGCTTCGGTGACCTCGTCAGCAAGGTCAAGCCCGCCGTCATCTCGGTGCGGGTGAAGATCGACCGGGACAATGACAAGAGCGCGATGCTGCAACAGAACCGGATGGATCAGGACGAGGATTCCCCGTACGACCAGTTTTCGCGGCAGTTCGGCTTCCGCTTCCCGGGTGGCATGAACGGCATGCCGCATCAGCGTCACCAGGTGATCACGGGCGAGGGGTCCGGCTTCTTCATTTCGGCCGACGGCTATGCCGTGACCAACAATCACGTCGTCGATCACGCCGAGTCCGTGCAGGTGACGATGGATGACGGCACCATCTACTCCGCGAAGGTCGTCGGCACCGATCCGAAGACCGACCTCGCGCTGATCAAGGTGGACGGCAAGAAGGACTTTCCGTTCGTGAAATTCTCCGACCAGAAGCCGCGGATCGGCGACTGGGTGGTCGCGGTCGGCAATCCCTTCGGCCTTGGTGGCACCGTGACCGCCGGCATCGTCTCGGCCAGCGGCCGCGACATCGGCAACGGTCCTTACGACGACTTCATCCAGATCGATGCACCCATCAACAAGGGCAATTCCGGCGGTCCGGCGTTCGACATGAACGGCAACGTGATCGGCGTGAACACCGCGATCTACTCGCCCTCCGGCGGCTCGGTCGGCATCGGTTTCGACATTCCGTCCTCGACGGCCAAGCTCGTCGTCGCGCAGCTGAAGGACAAGGGCGCCGTCACCCGCGGCTGGCTCGGCGTGCAGGTGCAGCCGGTGACCGCAGAGATCGCCGATAGTCTCGGCCTGAAGGCGGCCCGCGGCGCGATCGTCGACAACCCGCAGGACGGTAGCCCGGCGGCGAAGGCCGGCATCGAGGCGGGTGACGTCATCACCGCCGTCAACGGCACCGCGATCAAGGACTCTCGCGATCTCGCCCGCACCATTGCCGGGCTGGCGCCGGGGTCGTCCGTGAAGCTCGACGTCGTTCACGGGGGTGACGCCAAGACAGTGACGCTGGCGCTCGGCGAACTGCCGAACGAGCGCCAGGCCAAGGCTGATGATGGCAAGATGCAGCAGGCTCCCGGCACGCCGCGCCTCGGCCTTGCCCTCGCGCCGGCCGGCGACGTCCAGGGCGCAGGCCAGAAAGGTGTCGTGGTCACCGAGGTCGATCCGCAGGGCCCGGCGGCACAGCGCGGGATCCAGACCGGCGACGTCATCCTCAATGTCGGCGGCAAGGCCGTCGCCAATGTCGGCGACGTCCGCTCCGAGCTGGCGCAGGCCAAATCGTCAGGCAAGAACAGCGTGCTGTTACAGGTGAAGAATGCGGAGGCGACCCGGTTCGTCGCGGTGCCGCTCGCCTGAGCTCTTGGTCGCGACGGCAAATTCAAAAGGCGGCCTGCGGGCCGCCTTTTTCGTGCGCGCTTGCGAGATACCCACAGGCACCGATAACATTCTCGTTAACGGCAGCAATGGTGACGGGTTCGCTCGAAAAAGCCGCGTTCGCTCGTCAGACTTCGGAGTCGCGTGTTGTGCCTTGGCGGCAATGAAGGCGCCAAGGCAAATTGCAGGAGTGGAACTTCGGACGTCCGGCTGCTTCCGTGAAACCGGCCGGCGGTTCGCATTTGATCGGTGCCGACATGGATCGATTGAAGCTCTCGCTGAAGATTGCGCTGCTCGCGGCGCCGCTCGTGTTGTCGACCGGAAGCGCCATGGGGCGCGATGACGGCCGCTTCACAGACTCACCGCTGAAACCCTGGTTCGACAGTTTGCGCAGCCATCTCGGTCCGTGCTGCTCGGATGCCGACGGTGTGGCCGTGGCCGATCCCGACTGGGATTCGCACAACGGGCACTATCGGGTCCGTCTTGACGGGGAGTGGGTCGACGTCCCCGACGACGCCGTGATCACGGAGCCGAACCGCGCCGGCCGCACCATGGTCTGGCCGGTCAAGACCGTATTCGGCGTTTCGATTCGCTGCTTCATGCCCGGCAGCATGATCTGACGCCGGTCATCGTCAACGCTTGGCGGATTTGCGCTTCGAGCTCTTCTTGGTCGTCTTCTTCTTGGACGTCTTTTTCTTGGACGTCTTTCGCTTCGATGCCTTCTTCGGCACCTTCTTGCCCTTCGCGCGCGCTTCCGACAGGCCGATCGCGATCGCCTGCTTGCGGCTCTTCACGCGTCCGCCGCGACCGCCGGGTCCGCTCTTCGCCGTGCCCTTCTTGTAACGGCGCATCTCGCGCTCGACATCGTTGCCGGCGCTGCGCGCGTAGCGGCGCTTCTTTGCCTTGCGTGCCATCAACTCTCTCCCTTGACCTCGGGAGAGAACAGGAGTGCTGACGCAACGTTCCAAAGGCGCCGGCCGCGGCTCTCAGAAGGAGTTTGCGAGTTCGATCTCCGCTTCAAGCACCTGGATGCGGCGCGCGGCTTCGGCAGAGGAGAGGGCGCGATCATATTGCGCGGGCTGGTAGGCCTCTTCGCTCAGCCGCTTCAGTCGCAGCCCCTGCGCCCGGGTCATCTGCTCCATGAGAAAAGCCTTGGCGTCGTATTTACCCTGAACCTGCATGTCCGCTCTCCATCGTGAATTCGTGGCTTGACTATATGTTCTTATTTTGTTCTAACAAGCCATGGACAACAGAATTAATGAAATTCGACGTAAAATCAGCGCCTTGAGGCTGGAAATGGCCGATGTTGAGGCGTCCGTGCGCGATCTCGTCAATCGCGATCGGGACTGCACCGAACGGGCCCAGGCGCAGATGGATCTGCGCCGGAAAATCAATCTGCTGATCGGCGAATGGAAGACGGCCGGGGGCGGCGAAGTTTTGCCCGACATCCGCGACCGGGTGCGTCTTCGTTTGTTGAAGAGCGAAAGCAGGCCGACGCGCCGTTGAGACAGGCCATGTCGGTGGCAGATGGAGGCAGGCGGTGGAAGAAGACCCGGACACCTACCGGATTCTGAAACTGCGCGCCGAGATCCTCGAACTGGGCTCCGCCATCAGGCAGTTGCAGCGTGAGGGCCTCGACGATGCCGCGGCTCAGCTCCTGATCGCGCGTAAGCGGGCACAGCTCGACCATTTGGTGAAGACAGACACCTCAAGTCGCCGCCTTAACATCACTGACATCCGACGCAGCTAAAGCGGTCGCGCAACGCGACATGCCGGAGCTCGTCGATGCCGGATGCCGAAATGACCGCCCTGCTGCAGGCGGTGCTCGAAGAAGTCTGTGCCGGCCTTGCCCCGCCCCAAATGGCGACGCGCGAACGCGTTGCGGCACGACTGAATGATCTTGTTCGATCGGGACACTGCTCGGCCGACGAGTTAAGGCAAGCCGGCCGGGATGTGCTGATCCGCGCGCCGACGATGTGGCGCTGATATGACTGCCGGACGCGAGCGCTGTTTCAGCAACGACAGCATCGCGCTTGCTGGCGTCTGCTTGGCCGCTGATCGAGACCGGCATCGCAACAGCAAATGAAAAGCCCCGCGTCGCCGCGGGGCTTCTGGGTGAGTTCGTACCTACTTGCTCATTCCGTTCTGGGGCTTGGTCATGCTGCCGCCGTGATCGCTGCCGGGACCAGCACCACCCTGGCCGGACGCATCGGGAGGAACGGTTTTCTTCATGTTGGCGCCCGTCGTCGTCTGCGACATCGAGGAGTGATGCTTCTTGTGCGATTTCGCTTGAGCCGCGAACGGCGCGGCGGCGAGGCCGGTTACCAACATCACCGCGAGAGCGAGCCTGGTCGTCTTCATGTGAGGGAACTCCCTGAGTTAAATTGACGCAGGCAGCCAACCGTCATTTGCTGCAGGAGTTCCGAATAAAGCGTCGCACGCGTTTCACGCGCGCTTCAAGATTCCTTGTCCTCGTTGAGGATGAACACAACTCCCGTCAGCGCGGCACCGATGGCAAACGTCGTTACAAAGGTAGCGGCAAAGACGAAGACGGCCGCTCTCCCGCCATGATTCAGCAACTCCGCGACCGCAGGATTGGCCAGGATCAGCGCAAGCGTGAAGCCAAGACCCAGCGCCGCGCCCATCATCGCATGCGTCATCAGTTTGATGATTCCGGTTGGGGAGACCAGGCTTGACGACTTATTGGGCGACTTGTTCGTGCGCATGACTCTGCCGCTCGATCTGGCAGGCAAACGCGAGCTCTCTTCGCGAGTTCCATCGCACGTCAAGGAATTGTCATCACCCGCTTCATCCGGCGTTCATGACGACCTTGCGAAGATGAACGCCATCAACACGGGAACATTCGATATGGGTAAGGTGGTCTTTCTCTATCGCTCGCTGGCCTACCGGAATGCGGCGGCCGACATGCTGCGCAAGGCGCGCAAGCTGCCGCGCGGCGCGGAGCGTAGCGCAGCCTGCCGCTATGCAACGGCGTTGCGCGATCTCTCACAAACGGAAGCCTGGCTTGAAGGGCGTGTCGCCGATGAGCCGTCGCCGGTGATGCCACGATTGAAAGTGGTTGCGTCGCGCTAGCCCGACGCGCGCTGGAGTTCGGGAGAGCTGGCCTCGAACTTCTCCTGCGCCGCTGCCGTTTCCGCACTCTTGCGAGTCAACGGCACCTCGAGACGGCACAGCAGGCCCTCCGAACGCCAATCGAACTGCGCCTGTCCGCCGAGCTGGGATTCGACGCTGGCCAGCAGGCTTCTCGTTCCGAAGCCACGCGATTTCGGCGTCCTCACCAGCGGCCCGCCTGTTTCCTCCCAAGTCAAGGTCAGAAGATCGTTCTCGGCCTGCCAGCCGATCGCGAGCCGTCCTGACCGGGTCGAGAGCGCGCCATACTTCGCTGAATTGGTGAAGAGCTCGTGCAACGCCAGCGCCAATGTCTGGGCGGTCGCCGGCAGCAATTGCACTTCGGGGCCCGCAAGCTTGATCTGTCCGCCGAGCGAATAGGGCGCAAGCTCTTCCTCGATCAGTTTGGAGAGTTCGGCGCCCTGCCAGCTCGACAGCGACAGGATGGTGTGCACGCGCGCCAGTGCATTGATGCGACCCTCGACCGCGTTGACGTAGGCCTTGACCTCGTCGGCGCGGGTCAGGCGCACGATCGACTGTGCCAGCGCCAGCGCGTTCTTGGCCCGGTGATCGACTTCGCGCGCCAGCAGATTCTGCCGTTCCTCGGCGCGTTTGCGCTCGGTGATGTCGACGGTCACGCCGCTCACCTGCACGACACGACCGCCCGGATCCACCGTCGCAGCCGCCGTGCCGACGCACCAGCGCACCTCGCCATCGGGCCGGCGGATCCGAAATTCGCCTTCATAGGCATGGGAGCCGGTGTTGAACGCGGCGATTGCCTGGCTGAACTGGTCGGCGTCATCAGGATGCAGCAGCGCCTGGACGTTGGCCGAGGTCACATTGAAGGTCTCCGGCGTCACGCCAAAAATGCGGTACTGGCCTTCGTCCCACATCCAGTCGCCGTTGACCCAGTCCCAGTCCCATGATCCCATCTTGCCGGCGGCGATCGCCATGCTGCGTCGTTCTTCGCTCTCACGCAGCTTCGCGGTGGAGTTCTCGAGCTCAGCCGTGCGGGCCCGGACGCGATCCTCGAGATCCTGGTTCAGCCGTTCGAGCTCGCGGGTCTTGCGGTAGAGCTCGGCAAACACCTTGACCTTGGCGCGCAGCACTTCCGGCACCACGGGTACCGGCACGTAATCCACCGCGCCCATCTCGTAGCCGCGCAACCGGTCGATGTCGCTGACCTGGATGGCCGAAATGAAGATCATCGCCGTTTTCTGGAAGCGCGGATGCTCGCGGATCATCGCCGCGAGCTCGAAGCCGTCGAGCTCGGGCATGCAGACGTCGACCAGGATCACCGCGATTTCGGTCTTGAGCAGAATCTCGAGCGCCTCGCGGCCGGACGAGGCGATCACGAGGTTCTCGCCGAGATCCTTCAAGATCACCTCATAGGCGAGCAGCTTGGCCGGCTGGTCGTCGACGAGGAGGATGTTGACCTTTTCGTGGTCCATTCTCGGATCCAAACTCAACGGTGCAGCCACATGCGGATCGCAAGCAGCAATTGATCGGTGTTGACAGGTTTTGCGAGATAATCGGAGGCACCTGCCTCCAGGCATTTCTCGCGGTCGCCCTTCATTGCCTTCGCCGTCAACGCGATGATCGGCAGGCGCAGGAAGGCCGGGTTCTCCCGGATGACGCCGATGGTCTGATAGCCATCCATCTGCGGCATCATGATGTCCATCAGCACGATGGCAATTTCCGGGTTGGATTCGACCAGCGTCACCGCCTCGCGGCCGGTGGTGGCCGTCAGCACCTTCATGCCACGCCGTTCCAGCACGCTCGACAGCGCAAAGATGTTGCGGGCGTCGTCATCAACGAGCAGCGCGGTCTTGCCGATCAGATCCTCGTCGGAACTGTTCAGCTTCTCCAGCATGCGCTGCTTCTCGACCGGCAATTCCGTGATCACGCGATGCAGGAACAGCGCGGTCTCATCGAGCAGGCGTTCGGGCGATTCGACGCCCTTGACCACGATGCTGCGCGCCATGGTGTGGAGCTCGGCATCTTCTTCGGCCGAGAGCTCGCGGCCGGTGAACACCACCACGGGAATGTTCGACAACGTGTCGTCGCGCCGGATCTGGTCCAGCACCTCGAAGCCGCTCATGTCGGGCAGCCGCAGATCGAGCACGACGCAATCGCATGGCGCCTCGCGCAGTGTCGAGAGCGCGCCGGCGCCGGTGTCGGTGGTGACGATCTCGATGTCGTCGTGATGCAGCAGCTCACGGATCGACAGCTGCTCGGCCTCGTTGTCCTCGACGATCAGGAGCCGCTTGCGCCGCGGTCGCGCATATTCCTTGATCTGCATCAGGGCTGCGGCAACGCCCTCGGTCGTCGTCGGCTTGTTGACGAAGGAGAAGGCGCCGCGGGCGAGCGCGTGCTGGCGATCCTCGTCGAGCGTGATGATCTGCACCGGGATGTGGCGCGTCAGCGGATTGTGCTTGAGCTGGCTCAGCACCGTCCAGCCGAGCATGTCGGGCAGGAAAACGTCGAGCGATACCGCGCGCGGCTGATACTGCTTGGCAAGCTCGAGTGCCTCCGCGCCGCGCGCAGCGACGAGCACCTTGAAGCCCTTGTCGCGCGCAAGGTCGACCAGAATGCGGGCATAATGCGGATCGTCCTCGACGATCAGCAGGATGCTGTCGCCGGGCTCGATATTGAGCCGGTCATCGGGCAATTGCTCGATGATGCGTTGCTGTTCGGGTGCGGCCGGCTGGAGTGCCGGCGGCTGGTTGTGTTGCAGCGGAGCCGGCGCAGCGCGCGGCGCCAGCGTCGGGCCGGAATATTTCAGCGGCAGATACAGCGTGAAGTTCGAGCCCTTGCCGGGCGAGCTGCGCAGGTGGATTTCGCCGCCGAGCAGGCTCGCCAGTTCGCGGCTGATGGCAAGGCCAAGGCCGGTGCCGCCGTACTTGCGGCTGGTGCCGGCGTCGGCCTGCTGGAACGCTTCGAAGATCAGCTTCTGCTTCTCCAGGGGAATGCCGATACCTGTATCGGACACCTCGAAGGCGATTACGGCCGGCGCGGAGTTCAGCACCGGATGATCCGTGCTCCAGCCGCCAAGCGCACCGGCAACCTTCAGCCGCACTTCGCCTTCGCCGGTGAACTTGAAGGCGTTGGAGAGCAGGTTCTTCAGCACCTGCTGCAAGCGCTTGGAGTCGGTGACGATGCTGCGGGCGAGGTTCGGATCGACGTCGATCTTGAACGACAGATTGCGGTTCTCCGCCTCATGCCGGAACGGCCGTCCGACCGTTTCGAGCAGATTGGCGGTGAGGATTTCCTCGGCATCGACCGTCACCGTGCCGGACTCGATCTTGGAGAGATCGAGAATGTCGCTGATGAGGTTCAGGAGGTCCGTGCCGGCGCCGTGGATGGTGCGGGCGAATTCGACCTGCTTTCCCGTGAGGTTGCCGTCCGGATTGTCGGTGAGCTGCTGTCCCAGGATCAGGATCGAGTTCAGCGGCGTGCGCAGCTCGTGGCTCATATTGGCCAGGAATTCCGACTTGTACTTCGAGGTCAGCGCGAGCTCGGTTGCCTTTTCCTCGAGCGCGCGGCGGGCCTGCTCGATTTCCTGGTTCTTGCGTTCGACCTCGACGTTGCGTTCGGCGAGCTGCTGGGCTTTCTGCTCGAGCTGGTCGTTGGTTTGCTGCAATTCGCGCTGCTGCGTCTGGAGCTCGCCGGCCAGCTGCTGCGACTGCTTGAGCAGGCCCTCGGTCTGCATCGTCGCTTCGATGGAGTTGAGCACGATGCCGATGGAGTCCGTGAGCTGCTCCAGGAACGTCATCTGCGAGGTCGTGAACGAGGTCAGCGAGGCGAGCTCGATCACTGCCTTGACCTGGCCCTCGAACAGCACCGGCAGCACCACGAGGTTCTTCGGTGCGACGCGGAGCAGTGCCGAGTTGATCGGTACCACGTCGGCGGGAATGTCGGAAACCACGCGCGGGCGCCGGTCGAGGGCGCACTGGCCGATCAGGCCGTCGCCGAACGGCAGCACGCGTTGATAGGGATAGACGCCGTCGCCGGCATAGGAGGCGAGCAGCAGGAGCTGCGGATTGTCCTCGTTCTCCACCTGGTAGATCACGCCGGTATGAGCGTTGACCAGTGGCGATAGTTCGGTGAGCAGCAGCCGGCCGACGGTGGTGAGATCGCGCTGGCCCTGGAGCATGTTGGTGAATTTGGCAAGGTTGGTCTTCAGCCAGTCCTGCTCGGTGTTCACGTCCGTCGTCAGACGGAGATTCGTGATCATCGTGTTGATGTTGTCCTTCAGCTCGGCGACCTCGCCGCGCGCATCAACCTGGATCGATCGCGTCAAATCGCCCTTGGTCACGGCGGTCGCGACTTCCGCGATCGCGCGCACCTGCGAGGTGAGGTTAGCCGCGAGGAGATTGACGTTGCCGGTGAGATCCTTCCAGGTGCCGGCCGCGCCGGGCACGTCGGCCTGGCCTCCCAATCGGCCTTCGACGCCGACTTCGCGTGCCACCGACGTCACCTGGTCGGCGAAGGTCGCGAGCGTCTCGGTCATGTTGTTGATGGTGTCGGCGAGCGCCGCGACCTCGCCCTTCGATTTCACGGTGAGATTCTGTTTCAAATCGCCGTTGGCGACCGCAGTCACCACCTTGACGATACCGCGGACCTGCTCGGTGAGGTTCGCCGCCATGAAGTTGACGGTGTCGGTAAGATCCTTCCAGGTGCCGGCCACGCCGGGCACCTGGGCCTGACCGCCGAGCTCGCCCTCGGTTCCGACTTCGCGGGCCACGCGCGTGACTTCGCCGGCGAACGCGTTGAGCTGGTCCACCATCGTGTTGATGGTGTTCTTGAGCTCGAGAATTTCGCCCTTCACGTCGACGGTGATCTTGCGGGACAAGTCGCCGCGCGCCACGGCCGTGGTGACTTCCGCGATGTTGCGGACCTGTGTGGTGAGGTTCGCCGCGAGCAGGTTGACGTTGTCGGTGAGGTCCTTCCAGGTGCCGCCGACGCCGGGCACAACGGCCTGACCGCCAAGCCGGCCTTCGGTACCGACCTCGCGTGCCACGCGCGTCACTTCGGCGGCGAAGGAGCGAAGCTGCTCCACCATGGTGTTCAGGGTGTCCTTGAGCAGCAGAATCTCGCCGCGCACGTCCACCGTGATCTTCTTCGAGAGGTCGCCGCCGGCAATCGCAGTCGCGACCTCGGCGATGTTGCGGACCTGGGCCGTCAGGTTCGAGGCCATGAAGTTGACGTTGTCGGTCAGGTCCTTCCAGGTGCCGGCGACGCCGGACACTTCGGCCTGACCGCCGAGCTTGCCTTCGGTGCCGACCTCGCGCGCGACGCGCGTGACTTCGCCGGCGAAGGCGTTGAGCTGGTCCACCATGGTGTTGATGGTGTTCTTGAGCTCGAGGATTTCGCCCTTCACGTCCACGGTGATCTTGCGGGACAAGTCGCCGCGGGCCACGGCGGTGGTCACCTCGGCGATGTTGCGGACCTGGGCAGTAAGGTTGCCCGCCATCGAGTTCACGCTGTCGGTCAAGTCCTTCCAGGTGCCGGCGACGCCGGGCACGTTGGCCTGGCCGCCGAGGCGGCCTTCGGTGCCGACCTCGCGCGCCACGCGTGTCACCTCGCCCGCGAAGCGGTTGAGCTGGTCGACCATCGTGTTCAGCGTGTCTTTCAGCTGAAGGATCTCGCCGCGCACGTCCACCGTGATCTTGCGCGAAAGGTCGCCGCCGGCAATCGCGGTCGCAACTTCGGCGATGTTGCGGACCTGGGCGGTGAGGTTGCCCGCCATCGAGTTGACGGAGTCCGTCAAGTCCTTCCAGGTGCCGGCGACGCCCGGCACGCCAGCCTGGCCGCCCAGCTTGCCGTCGGTGCCGACCTCGCGCGCGACGCGCGTGACTTCGCCGGCAAAGGCGTTGAGCTGATCCACCATGGTGTTGAGCGTTTCCTTCAGCTGAAGGATTTCGCCCGAGACGTTCACCGTAATCTTCTTCGACAAGTCGCCCTTGGCGACCGCGGTCGCGACTTCCGCGATGTTACGGACCTGACCGGTGAGGTTCGAGGCCATCGAGTTGACGGAGTCCGTCAAGTCCTTCCAGGTGCCGCCGACGCCGCGCACGACGGCCTGGCCGCCCAGCTTGCCTTCAGTGCCGACCTCGCGCGCCACGCGCGTGACTTCGCCGGCGAAGGCGTTGAGCTGGTCCACCATGGTGTTGATGGTGTCCTTCAGCTCCAGAATTTCGCCGCGCACGTCCACGGTGATCTTCTTCGACAAGTCGCCGCCGGCGACCGCCGTCGTCACCTCGGCGATGTTGCGGACCTGTGCGGTCAGGTTCGACGCCATCGAGTTGACGCTTTCGGTGAGGTCCTTCCAGGTGCCGGCAACGCCGAGCACGTTGGCCTGGCCGCCCAGTCGTCCTTCGGTGCCGACCTCGCGCGCGACGCGCGTGACTTCGCCGGCGAAGGCGTTGAGCTGGTCCACCATAGTGTTGAGCGTTTCCTTCAGCTGAAGGATTTCGCCCGACACGTTCACGGTGATCTTCTTCGACAAGTCGCCGCCGGCGATGGCGGTCGCGACGTCGGCGATGTTGCGGACCTGCGCGGTCAGGTTCGACGCCATGAAGTTGACGTTGTCGGTGAGGTCCTTCCAGGTGCCGGCCACGCCGGGCACCTGCGCCTGGCCGCCGAGCTTGCCTTCGGTACCGACTTCGCGCGCGACACGCGTCACTTCGGAGGCAAAGGAGTTGAGCTGGTCCACCATGGTGTTGATGGTGTCTTTCAGCTCCAGGATTTCGCCGCGCACGTCCACGGTGATCTTGCGGGACAAGTCGCCGCGCGCCACGGCGGTCGTCACGTTGGCGATGTTGCGGACCTGTGCGGTCAGGTTGCCGCACATCGCGTTCACGGAGTCGGTCAAGTCCTTCCAGGTGCCGGCGACGCCGGGCACGATGGCCTGGCCGCCAAGCTTGCCGTCGGTGCCGACTTCGCGCGCCACGCGCGTCACTTCCGAGGCGAAGGAGCGCAGCTGGTCCACCATCGTGTTGATGGCTTCCTTGAGCTGAAGGATCTCGCCGCGGACGTCGACCGTGATCTTCTTGGACAAGTCGCCGTTGGCCACCGCGATCGTCACCTCGGCGATGTTGCGAACCTGGTTGGTCAGGTTGTTCGCCATCGAGTTGACGCTCTCGGTGAGGTCCTTCCAGACGCCAGTCACTTCAGGCACCTGGGCCTGGCCGCCGAGCTTGCCCTCGGTGCCGACCTCGCGCGCCACGCGCGTCACTTCGGAGGTGAACACGCCGAGCTGCTTGATCATCGTGTTGACGATGGTCGCCGATTGGAGGAATTCGCCGCGCAGCGGACGTCCCTCGACGTCGAGCTTGACGGTCTCGAGCAGGTCGCCCTGCGCGACGGCCGCGACCGCACGCGTCACCTCGCGCGTCGGCCACAAGAGATCGTCGATCAGGGTGTTGACCGAGCCTTCCATGTCGGCCCAGGAGCCGGAGGCGAGGCCGAACTTGACGCGCTGGCGGGTCTTGCCTTCACGTCCCACCACCTGGCCGACCAGCTCGAGCTGCTGTGCCATGCGCTGGTTGGCGGCGATGATTTCGTTGAACGTGTCGGCGATCTTGCCGTCGATGCCGAGATAATCGCCGCTCATGCGCACGGAGAAATCGCCGCTGCGCATGGCCTGGAGCGTGAGCAGCAGTTCCTGCCGGGAATCCGGTTCGGACGTGCCGTTCGGTTTGGGTTTCGGGATGCGACGACCGGAGCGTGATGCTGTTCCGGAATCGAGGTCGCTCATACTAATTCCCCCGCAGGCGTCGGCCGAATCCTAGGCGTGACGCGACTAGCCAAAATAGAGCGTCAGCCAAATTCGAAATCAAGCGCCAAGGTTGCGACGCGAGGAATTGGAACTTGCCGTGCTCAGCCCGGCCAAACCAACGAGGAAGATTGTCGGGAGTTCCATCCGATTCCCTAAAAATTCTCACTGGTTAGAAAGGGGGGCAGGGTGTTCCAGTTTCGAAACTTCCGGCCATCGGCTTGGAACGCCGGGACAGCCCCTGGGGTTAGCCCACAAACAGGGAGTCCCCACATGAAAGCCGGATTGGCCGTCGTTATCGCCGCGTTATTTGCCACCGGATCGGCGCTGGCGCAGGCCGGCGCGCCCAGCGGACGGGGGGCCGTAACCGGCGATCCCGCTGCAAGCTCCGCCACCCCGCATGCGGACTCGCAGACCACGGGGACTGCCACCAAGTCGAACCCCAGCGGTAGCGGCACGTCGACCTCGGGCGGCAAGGATGCCAACGGCGATGCCGGCCGGGACAAGATGCCCGACAGCGATCGTACCGTGCGCCCAATGGACCAGCAGCATCATCCGGAGGACAAGTAGCGCTGCTACTTGTCAGCCATCGTACGCTCGGCGTCCTTCATCTGGGCGCGCAGCACCGGCAGGTGCTCGCGCGCGAAGGCGGCGAGCGCGGGATTGTCAGGCGTCCTCAGATAGCGCTCGAGCAGGGTGATCGTGGATTCATATTCCGGGATCTGGGCGGCATAGAAGGTCCTGACATAGGCCGGCCCCTCGGCATCGTCGGGTTGTGCGAGGGTGATGCCGGCTGACGTCGTCTTGTTCACGCGCGGCTCGGTCCCGATCGTGTCCTGAATCTGCTTCAGGGCCTTGTCGCGCTTAGCCGCCTCTTCGGCGCGCAGGGCGGCGAGGTTCTTGACCTCCGCATTGCCTTTCAAGTCGGTGCTCTCCAGCAGGCCTTGCTGGAAACGGCTGAAGGCGTAGAGGCCACTGATGACGTCCGTTGCGTCAGGCACGCGATCACTGCGCATCGGCTCGCCCCTGCTGTCGGCAAGCGCCGCAGTGCTGATGAAGCCCAGGATGATCGCGACCACTATCCGCATGGATATTCAATGAGCTGTTGTCCGCGAAGTTCCGCCGGACCTTACGATCCCGTAAGAGCGGTTGCAGTGGCGAGGTTCCGTCCCCACGTCTTGTTCATGAAACAGTCAGACATATTCAGGGATAACGCCGAGAACTGCCTGCAGCTCGCTGAGCGGTCGGACGGACAACCCGCCTATAAGCGTTTCTCGCGGATGGCGGATGCCTGGACGGCGTTGGCGCAGGAGCAGGACTGGCTCGATGGCGAAGTCCCGCCCGTCAGGGTTAGCGTCGTGCAAAACCCGAGCGCCTGACCGCTCGCTTTTTCGTGAATCTGTGTGTGAGACCGCTCACGGAATGAGCGGGACCAATCAGCAATCATCCGGGAATAGTCGATCGCGTCGATTTCATGATTCCAGAAGGAGGTTTTGCGATGGCTCCACGTCTGGCACTTCTCTCACTCGTTCTCGCCTTTGGCGTCTCGGTCGCGTTCGCGACGGTCACGACGGTCCGGCAGGTGCATCACGAAAATACATCGGTGATGGTCCACGCGGCGCACAGCTAGCGCCGCGAACCTCTCGCGCTCGCAGGAACATTCGACGCAGCGGGGCGTAGGCGCTTCGAAGCATCGGATGAGGCGAGAGGACATCATGGCACATTCCGACCACGGCATCGTCAAGGACAAGCGCGCGGAGGACCAGCCGCGCGACAAGCAACGTGCGCAGACCGTGCACAAGACGAACCAGGATAACTCGCCGTCGCGTGAGGCGACGCGCGATCCCAAGCTCAACGACGACAGCAAGACGCCAGGCTCCGGCATGACGCCGGATGATTCCGGCGCTGCTCCGAGCGGCTAACCGCGCGAGGAACGAATCCTCCGACGAGGAGTCGACAGGTTGCTTTCGGTGACATGCCCCCGGTGCTCCGGAAGCAATCTCCAAGGACGGCCCTGGCACCCACCGTGCCGGGGTCGTTTTGCTCTATGGGGTTCAGTCTTCGGGGCCGCCTTCCGTGTGCCCATCCGGTCCGCGGCCGAACACGCCGAAATTGCTCGACTTCACGCCGGCGCCCGCGTCGACGACGCCCACGGCGGCCAGTCCGAACTTGAGCAGTTCGCGGACCGCGGCCGCGCGTGTCGGCATGCGATGTTTGAACCGGAAATCATCAACGGCGGCCAACTCTTCCGGCGAGAGCATGACCTGGAGGCGCTCGGCGCGAAGGTCGTTCATGGTCAATCACGCAATTTGAGCTGGTTGAGTAGTTTACTCAACGAGCGAACTTGACGACGGTTCCACAAGCGGCGGCAAATTCGCCAAATGAGTAAAAATCTTCAATAAAATCAATAAGTTATTATTGAAACGACTCCCCTGCTGGCGCATTCTCCTTGAAAGGGAGATTGGCCATGACGGATGAGGTCAGGTTACCCCGCAAGCTTTCCGATGAGCCCGAAGGACCAAAGCCGGTGCGTCCGAGCCACCAGAAGGTCATCGATCAGGTCGAACGCTGGGCCAACAGCCCGGGCCTGCAACCACCAAGGAGAGACGATGCGAAAACGATCTGAGCCCCACACTTTCGAGCAACGTCTCGACGCACAGAGGCTGCGGCTCGAGGACCAGATGTCGTGCCTGCCCGACGGCAGCGAACGCGATGCCGTTGCGACGCGTATCGAGCAGCTTCAGACCGCTGCCGAGATGCATGGTTTCCTGATGCTGCGGCAAGGGGCCGTTTCTTCCCGCTGATCGCGCTCGGCGTGCAGTGTGCGTTCTGGCGCGAAAAAGGTCGCGGCGAAGTCCGCAAGGCCAATGCTCCCCAGTCCGGCACTCATCAATCCGTGGCCCGTCTTGCGAACGCCCGGGGCCTCAGCATCCGCTCGATGACGATGCCCAGGGTGAAGCCGGCGACGACATCGCTGGCCCAATGCGCGAGCAGCGCGACGGTCTTGTAAGGCTGAACGCCCAGCGATCGTTTCCTGAACCGAGGGCTGGCGGGATCTGGAGATGCCGTCCAGGGCGAGGGGACGCCGGTGAGGCCGGCGTCCTCCCAAAAATCTATTTCGACTGTCCGACGCTCGGCGCCCTGCCGAGCTCCTTGGCCATGTCGAGATGATGCCTGAGGGCCGGCAGCGTCTTGTCGGCCCAATCCTTCAGCGTGGAATTGTCGCCGCCCTTGGCGTAGCGATCGAACAGGGAGATCGCGTCCTCGTGCGCGCTGACCTGGTAGGAGTTGTAGTCCGTGCTGAAATCCTTGCCGGAGGCAGCCTTGAGCTTGTCGAGCTTGCTCTGGTGCGAACTGTCGAGCGCCGTCGGTAACGTAGCCTGCACCTTGCCGTCCCCGACGAGAGCCTTGAGCTCGCCGCTGGTCTTGGTGTGGTCGGTGACCATCTGCTGCGCGAAGCTCTTCTCCTGGGCGTTGCCCTTCTGCTCGGCGAGCTTGCTCGATTCGATCTCGAACATGTCGCTGACAGCGACCTCCTTGACGAAGTCGGCGGTGGCCGGTGCGACACCCAATGCCGAATTGACGCCGGTCTTTTCACCGAGCGACTGGGCGAGAGCTGGGCCTGCGAGAAGTACGCAGGCAAAGGCGATGACGGTACGTTTCATGGTTCGATCCCTCTCAATGACCGCGTGATCTTTGCGGCGACCAACACAACCTCGGGACCGGGGTTCCTAATCCGTCGGATGGCGGCCGGTGCGCGGATTGATCGGATCCGTCGGCTTCCGTCGCAGCCGTTCCGGCAGGAAGGGCTCGGATGGGGAGGCCGTTGGGTCGGCGCGCACATCGGCGTGGCGCTGCGCCCGCTCGTGCGGCGTCTGGTTGGTGTTGATCTGGCGCTTCACGTCGACGCCATCGACGGGATCGTTGACGCCATGCTGAATGTCGCGGAAATCGCTCATGGTTCACCTCGCTCGGGTTTCCTTGTGCGCAACACTGAGGACAGCCGCGGTGTTCCTGTTCGGTCGCGAGATGCCGCACCCGCAGTCTGGAACGATCGCCCACTCACGCCAGTTGATTCACACATCGGCTGAGTGGACTGAGTGGAGAACAGACATGTTGAATCAAGGCGAACTGGACCGCAGCGAGATGGGCCGGTTGATCGGCAGCGACAAGGTCGAGGGAACATCGGTCTACGGTGCCGACCGCAACAAGATTGGCTCGATCGAACGCGTGATGATCGACAAGGTCAGCGGCAAGGTATCCTACGCCGTGCTCGGCTTCGGCGGATTTTTGGGCCTCGGCAACGACCACTATCCCTTGCCGTGGCAATCGCTGAAATATGACACCGGGCTCGGTGGCTATGTCACCGGGATCACGGCCAAGTCGCTCGAAGGCGCGCCGAAATACGCCGAGCGCAGCGATTGGAACTGGGGTGATGACGCCGCCATGCGCGGCATCAACGCCTATTACGGCGTTCCCTTCGCTTGACACCTGACAGACAGAGGGAATGCGATGAGCCAGGAAAAGCCCACCGACGATCCTCGAAATCAGAATGATTGGGGATCGCACGCCCAGACGGACAAGCCCTGGAAGGGCAATCCGGAGAAGGAGCAGAAGTCCGGCGACAAAAAGCCGGATCTGGAGAAATGGCACGAGACCAAGACGCACTGAGCGAGTGCGCAGCAATGGAGCGCGGCACAGAGCGTGTGCCGCGCTTTTTTTTGCGCAATGCAATCACGAATGACAGGGGTGATCCCGCAACCCGGAACCATGCCATGGCCCTGCGGTTAGGCTCCCGGCATGCGTGCATGGGTCGAGCCGTTCGCCGCAGCCATAGTCCCGATCGAGGTGTTCGCAGTGGATGCTCAAACCCGGGAGCGTGGGCCATCCGCGGAGCAGCCGCAGAAGGCGGAAGCTCCAAAGAATTCGTCCGATCCCAAGCAACAGACGAAGGACCAGTCCGGGAAGCCGGACAAAACCCCGTCGTTCCGCGAGCGGCTTGCGGAGCACTGGCTGCTTGCGACCGTCGCCGTCATTGTGCTGATCGCAGCGCTGGTCGGCGGTCTGCTGTATTGGCTCGAGGTCCGCCACTATGAGTCCACTGACGATGCCTTCGTCGCTGCGCGCAGCTTCTCGGTGGCTTCGAAGGTCGGCGGCTACGTGACCGACATTGCGGTCACGGACAACCAGCATGTCAAGGCCGGCGATCTCCTCGCCAGGATCGACGAGCGCGACTATCGCATCGCCGTTGATCAGGCTGCGGCGCAGGTCGAGGTCTCCAGGGCCAACATCGCCAATGTCGAGGCGCAGATCGATTCCCAGCAGGAGCAGATCAAGCAGGCCCAGGCCCAGCTCGAGCAGGCACAGGCCCAGCTCCAGTTCTCGCAGGAAGAATTCAAACGCGCGGAAGATCTGGTCGAGAAGGGCGCCGGTACCGTGCAGCGTCAACAGCAGACCCGCTCCGATCTCCAGGCCCAGCAAGCCAACACGGATCGTAACAGGACCGCGGTGGCCGTTGCACAAGTCGGCATCAAGACGCTGCAAGCCCAGCTCGAAGGTGCCAAGGCGCAGCTTCAGCAGTCGCAGGCACAGCTCGACCAGGCCAGGCTGAACCTGCAATACACCAGCGTCGTCGCTGCGCAGTCCGGCCGCGTCGTCAAGCTCTCCGGCGCCAAGGGCACGTACGTTACGGCTGGGCAGAGCCTGATGATGTTCGTGCCCGACGATGTCTGGATCGTCGCCAACTACAAGGAGACCCAGCTTGCCGACATGCGGCCGGGACAGCCGGTCGAGATTCGCATCGACGCCTATCCCGGGCTCAAATTGACCGGCCATGTCGATTCCGTGCAGCCGGGCTCCGGCACCGCCTTCAGCCTGCTGCCGGCGGAGAACGCCACCGGCAACTACGTCAAGGTGGTGCAGCGCGTGCCGGTGAAGATCCTGGTCGACAATTGGCCGGCTGATCTGCCTGTCGGTCCCGGCATGTCGGTCGTGCCCTGGACCAGGGTGCGATGACCGACGCCACGCAAGACGGCGCATCCGCCGGAGGCTGGTCGCCGGAGCGCTCGGCGGCCGGCGGGCATAATCCGTATCTCATCGCTTTCGTCGTCTCGATCGCGACCTTCATGGAGGTGCTCGACACCACCATCGCCAATGTCGCGCTGCGCCACATCGCGGGCGGGCTCGCGATCGGCCTCGACGAAAGCACCTACGTCATCACCAGCTACCTCGTCGCCAACGCCATCGTGCTGTCGATCTCCGGCTGGCTGTCGACGGTGATCGGGCGCAAGCGCTTCTACATGATGTGCGTGGCGACGTTCTCGGTGGCTTCGCTGTTATGTGGTCTCGCCTGGAATCTCGAGGCGCTGGTGCTGTTCCGGATCATTCAGGGCCTCGGCGGCGGCGGCATGGCCACCAGCGAGCAGGCGATCCTTGCCGACTCCTTTCCACCGCAGAAGCGGGGACAGGCCTTTGCCATCTACGGCGTCGCCGTGGTGGTCGCGCCTGTGATTGGTCCGACGCTTGGCGGCTGGATCACTGATACCTACAGCTGGCACTGGGTGTTCCTGATCAACGTGCCCATGGGAATGCTTTCGCTGTTCCTGGTCGGCACGCTGGTCAAGGAGCCGTCGGGCGCGGAGGAGGAGCGGGAGAAGCTGCTGAGCAAGGGTCTGCGCGTCGACTATGTCGGGTTCGTGCTCGTCGCGATCGGCCTCGGCTCACTCGAATACGTCCTCGATGAAGGCCAGCGCAACGACTGGTTCGGCTCCAACATGATCATCATCTTCGCGGTGCTGTCGGCTGTGTCGCTGCTCGCGCTGATCCCGTGGGAGCTGACGCGCGAGGATCCCATCGTTGATCTTCGCCTGCTTGGCCGGCGTCAGTTCGGTGCCTGCTTTCTCGTCATGCTCGGCACCGGCGCAGTGCTGATTTCGACCACGCAGCTTCTGCCGCAGCTCCTTCAGACCGAGCTGAGCTACACGGCGTTGTTGGCCGGCCTCGCTCTGTCGCCTGGCGGCGTCGCAACTCTGGTGCTGATGCCCGTGGTCGGCCGCCTCGTCGCCACGGTACAGCCGAAATACCTCATCATGACGGGCGCCGCCATTGTCGCGCTGTCGATGTGGCATCTGACCGGGATCAACGGCGACATCACCTACGGCTATGCGGCGTTGTCGCGCATCTTCCTGGCACTCGGTCTGCCCTTCCTGTTCCTGCCGGTGACGACGGCGTCGTATGACGGCGTGCCGCCTGACAAGACCAACCAGGCTTCGGCGCTGATCAATGTCGCCCGCAATATCGGGGGCTCCATGGGCGTGGCGCTGGCGCAGACCATTCTGGCGCAACGTCAGCAATTCCATCAGAGCCGGCTGATCGAGCACGCCGCGCCGTCCGACCTCGGCTACCAGCAGACCATCGATGCGGTGACGCGCTACTTCCAGGCCCAGGGCTCGAATGCGAGCGACGCGGCATCGCAGGCCGTCGCCTGGGTCGGCCACACTTTGCAGCAGCAGGTCGATTTCCTCGCCTATATCGACGTTTTCTGGATACTCGCGATCATCGCCGTGCTGATGATTCCCACGGCGGCCGTGTTGCGCCCCATCGATCTCGGCGCGCCCGCCCGGGGGCATTGACTCCTTCCGTCATTGCGAGCGCAGCGAAGCAATCCAGACTGTTCCCGCGGAGGGATTCCGGATTGCTTCGTCGCTTCGCTCCTCGCAATGACGAGGGTGAGACAGAGCTCACCCCACCGCTTCCGTCCGTCCCGGTCCCGCATGCACATGCACCTGTTTCGCATGCAACGGCTCGCCGCATTCGGAACACACCATCACCGGGTCGAACTGCTTGCCGCAAGTCTTGTGCTCGTGCAGCAGCGGCCGGCCGCGCTCGTCGCCCATGTGGGTGTCGCCCCAATGCACCATCGCCATGATGACAGGATAGAGGTCGAGGCCCTTTTGGGTGAGGATGTATTCGTAGCGCTTGGGCGACTCGGAATAGGGGACGCGGCGCAGGATGCCGAAGCGCACCAGCTTCTTCAGCCGCTCCGACAGCAGATGTCGCGTGATCTGGAGCGAGGATTGAAACGCTTCGAAGCGGCGCACCCGCAGAAAACATTCGCGCAGGATGAGAAGCGTCCAGCGATCGCCGACCACGGCGACGGTGCGGGAGAGCGAGCAGGGCTCCTCGTCCAGCGTATCCCACCTCATGATCCATCTCCGGCTTAAGTCTGAAAAAGGAACTGACTTGAACGATCAGCGATATTTCCATGAAAACTTAGCATGTCACTGCAATATTTGACAGTTCTATTTTAGAACTATAGCCTCGACCTCAATCGGATGCTCTCACCGGAGGAGGCGACCTTGCCCAAGCGAAACGCGACCGTGGCCGTGATCGGGGCTGGTGATTACATCGGCGCCGAGATTGCCAGGAAATTCGCCGCCGAAGGCTTTTCGATCTATGCGGGCCGTCGCAACGGCGACAAGCTCGCGCCGCTCGTGAAGGACATCGAGGCCGCCGGCGGCGAGATCCACGCGCGCTCGCTCGACGCGCGCAAGGAGGAAGAGGTGATCTCCTTCCTTAGCGATGCCGACAAGCATGCGCCGCTGGAGGTTTGCATCTTCAATGTCGGCGCCAACGTCAACTTCCCGATCCTCGACACCACCGAGCGCGTGTTCCGCAAGGTCTGGGAGATGGCCTGCTATTCCGGCTTCCTCGCCGGGCGCGAGGCGGCGCGGCTGATGCTGCCGCGCGGCGGCGGCAACATCTTCTTCACCGGCGCGACCGCGTCCTTGCGCGGCGGCAGTGGCTTTGCGGCGTTCGCCAGCGCCAAGTTCGGCCTCCGCGCCGTGGGACAGGCAATGGCGCGCGAACTCGGGCCGAAGAACATCCACGTCGCCCATCTCATCATCGATTCCGGCGTCGACACGGCCTGGGTGCGGGAGCGCCGGGAGCAGCTCTGGGGCAAGGAAGCGCTCGAAAACCCTGATCTCTTGATGCCGCCATCATCGGTGGCGGATGCCTATTGGCAACTCTATCAGCAGCCGAGGAGTGCCTGGACCTTCGAGATGGAAATCCGCCCGTTCGGCGAGAAATGGTGACAGCAAGCGCAAAAGTCCGGCTAGACTGAACCAAACATAAACAGCATTCCGGGAGGTATTTTAGTGAAGACCGCGATCACCGAACTGTTCGGCATCGAGCATCCCATCATCCAGGGCGGCATGCATTTCGTCGGCTTTGCCGAGCTGGCCGCCGCTGTCTCCAATGCCGGTGGGCTCGGCATCATCACCGGTCTCACGCAGAAGACGCCGGAGCTGCTTGCGAAGGAGATCGCGCGCTGCCGTGACATGACCGACAAGCCGTTCGGTGTGAACCTCACCTTCCTGCCGACCTTCGCGGCGCCGCCCTATCCGGAATATATCGCGGCGATCGTCGAGGGCGGCATCAAGGCGGTGGAGACCGCGGGTCGCAGTCCGGAGCAATACATGCCGGCGCTGAAGGCGGCCGGCATCAAGGTGATCCACAAATGCACCTCGGTGCGGCACTCGCTGAAGGCCGAGCGGATCGGCTGCGATGCCGTCAGCGTCGACGGCTTCGAGTGCGGCGGCCATCCCGGCGAGGACGACATTCCCAACATGATCCTGCTGCCTCGCGCGGCGGAGGAGTTGAAGATTCCGTTCGTGGCCTCCGGCGGCATGGCCGACGGGCGCAGCCTCGTTGCGGCGCTGTCGCTCGGCGCGGCCGGTATGAACATGGGCACGCGCTTCATCGCCACCAGGGAAGCGCCGGTCCATCAGAACGTGAAGAACGCGCTCGTCGCGGCGACCGAGCTCGACACCCGCCTGATCATGCGCGCGCTGCGCAACACCGAGCGTGTATTGAAGAACGCCAATGTCGACCGTCTGCTCGAGATCGAGCGCGAGAAGGGCGCCAAGCTGACCATCGACGACATTCACGACCAGGTCGCCGGCGTTTATCCCAGGATCATGCTGGACGGGCAGATGGATGCAGGCGCCTGGAGCTGCGGCATGGTCGCAGGCCTCATTCACGACATCCCCTCCTGCAAGGAACTCGTGGATCGGATCATGGTCGAGGCGGAACAAATCATCCGCAACAGGCTGATTGGGTTCCTGGATGGGACGGGTGCGACGCGAAAAGTCGCCTGACACCGCCAAACTTCTTAACCACGGCTGCAATCGGCCGCTGGAATTGCGCGCGACGCCTCCTAAATAGGTGTAAATTACTCCTTAACCAATCAATTTCAGGAGGCGTCCGTGGTCCTGAAAAGCGTTCCTTTTGCGGTGGCGATTGCCCTCCTGCTTGCGGTGGGCGGCATCGCGCACGCTGACGACTACAAGCCTGACGAATATCTCGGTCTCGATCTCTCCAAGGCGGTCCTGTCGCCGAAGCGGCTCGGGCCCGAGACGCAGTTCGCACCGGTTGCGATGGAGGCGAAGGACGGCAACGAGGCTCAGGCCCAAGCTGAGCCTATGGATGTACCGAAGAAGGTTGCTGCCGAACGCGTGCATGTGTCCGAGCCGAAGGTCGCTCACGCGAAGAGAGTCCAGCCACGCGGTGCAGCCCGCACCAGGCTTGCGCATCGTCACGGCAATCCGCTGGACGCGCAGGCGATGGACACGCGCATCCAGACCTGGCCGTGCCGTTCCGGCGGCATCTGCAACTGGAAGCATTAGACGCGTCGTTCTTTCTTGACCGCGCCCGCAAGCGGCAGAGCAATCGCATTTGAGATTTGAACCAGGTCGTCATGCCCGGGCTTGTCCCGGGCATCCACGTTCTCTGTCCCGGGCAGCAAGGCGTGGTTGGCCGGGACAAGCCCGGCCATGACGTCGGGGAGGCATCGTATGCTCCAACGCTAACCCGATCTTGATTGGCCGCCCCGCGCCTGCCGCGCTATAGTCACCGCTCCCGCCACCTCTTTTCCATCACCGAAGAGTCTGCTCATGCGGCGTCGCCGCGTGCATCCGGCGGGCTGAAATGCCTCAGGAGCCCGTTCCATGGACAATTTGAAAACGCAGGGCATCAGCATGCCCAAGCTCGGCCTCGGCACTTTTCGCATGCAGGGCGACGTCTGCCGCGATGCGGTCGAGAGCGCGCTGTCGATCGGCTATCGCCATATCGACACAGCCGAAATGTATGCCAACGAGGAGGCCATCGGTGCAGCGCTCGCGGCGGCCTCGGTGCCGCGTGGCGAGCTGCACGTCACGACAAAGGTCTGGCACGAGAACCTGGCGCCGGACGCGATCCGCCGCGCCTTCGACGCCAGCCTGAAGAAGCTCAGGCTCGACCATGTCGATCTCTATCTCGTGCACTGGCCGTCGAAGTCGGCGAACTGGGGTGCGGTGTTCGAGACCTTGATGAAGCTCAAGGAGGAGGGGCATACGCGCGCAATCGGCGTTGCCAATTTCACCACGGCGCTGCTCAAGATCGCGGTCGAGGACGTCAAGGCGCCGATCGCCTGCAACCAGGTCGAATATCACGCGATGCTGGATCAGTCGAAGCTGCTGGCCTATCTGAACGCCAGGTCGATCCCGCTCGTCGCCTATTGCCCGCTCGCGCAGGGGCGCTTTGCGTCGGACCCGGTGCTCGCCGAGATCGGCGCGAAGCACAATGCAAGCGCTGCGCAAGTGGCGTTGAAATGGCTGCTCGATCAGGACGGCGTGGCCGCGATCCCGAAGGCGTCACGCCGCGAGAGCCAGCAGGCCAATCTGGATGCGCTGAAAGTCACGCTTGACGATGCCGATCGCAAGAAGATCGCGGCGCTGCCCAAGGACAAGCGATGCGTCAATCCTGGCTTCGCGCCGGCCTGGGACTAGTCAGCTCTTTACCCTCTTCCACAAGGGGAGAAGGAAGAAAGTACGCGCACAGAAATGGCCCCGCGAGGGGGCCATTTCCAGTTTTGCGCTGCGCATTAGTCCCAATGACGATGATGGCGCTTGATCACCACGACACGGTCGTGATTGTGCCAGCCACGATGCCAGCCATGGTCGCGATGCTCGCGGAATTCGGCGCGGGCGCCGTAGGGGCCGTGATGGCCATGCTTGACGATCACAGTCTCAGCACTTGCCAGCGTCGGCGCCGCAACCGCGAGCGCACCGAGAGCGGCAACGACATAACCAAGCTTCTTCATGATGTCCTCCTCCAATCGAATGCAAATTTAAACGGCGCATTCGCACGAACGTTCCGGAGGGGCGGCAAGAGATTTCTGAATGGATGTTCAGGATCAGAGCATGATCCGGAAAAGCGTGTAGCGGCTTTCCGGACAAGATCATGCCCAGACGTAATGGTTAATCGCAGCGTTGCTGGAGAGGTGTCGGCGCGCCGGTCTTGACGTATCTGCCGTCCCTGATCGTGTACTCGCCGCGCTCGCTGCGATTGTAGATCGCGCGCAAGCTACCTTCATTTGAAAGCAGCAACCCGAACTCGCGCGTCTGCTGAAGCGAGGGAAAGTACACCATCACATTGAGCAGGCCTTCGGCGTTGACGGTGGCGGACACCACTTCATTCTCGTCTTTGGCGTCGCCGAAATTGCGCCGGTAAATCACCCGGCCGTCCTTGCGGATTTCGTACGTGAGGAGTGCACCCTTGTCGCGGTCGGGCCTGACAGTGCAGTCGACCGCCCACGAGCCGAGCAAGCCCCATTGCTCGATCGTCGCTGCGAGCGTCTCGGCGTGCCCCGTGGACGCGAACGCAATCCAAAGCGCCGCCGCCGTGGTCCAGCGGCTCAAACAACGCATCATGTCCTGAAAGGTCCCGCCTTGAAGAATTCCAAGTGTAGCATTCCCGTTGCGATCGTCCACGGCAGCGCTTCATCGCGCGCGAATTTGATCCGCGTCAATGAGGCCGTAGCTGTCCGGGCTAGGATGGCGCTCCCGAAGGCGAAGGTGGGGAGAGCGATGCTGAACCAGTTGATGGATTTCGCGGGCGAGGTGCTGCCGGGAAGCTGTGCCGTGCCGCCTTATTCCGAGACTGCATTTCTGGCCGAGCTCGGCGAGCGCTTGAAATCTTCACGCGCCCGCTGCGAGCTGTCCCGCCGGGAGCTGGCGCGTCGCTCCGGGATTTCGGCGCGTTACATCGCGCAGATCGAGGCCGGCAAGGGTAACGTCTCGATCGTCCTGCTGCTGCGGCTGGCCTCCGCGATCCATGGTAGCCGGCCCCGGGCGCCCTAAGCGAGCATGATCCGGACCCGAAGGCCCGCGTTAGCGCAAAGCATGAAGCGGTTTTCCCTCGCGACAAACGCGGAACGCGTTTGCGCGGAGATCATGCTCAAGCCTTTAGGCTCTCTTCTCCACGTTGGCGCTGCGAGCGGGCACGCCGAACTCCTTGCGGCAGACCTCGGCCAGCACGGCGACGCCCTCGCGGATCTGCTGATGCGAAGGGCTCGCAAAGCATAGCCGCAGGCGCGAGCTGGAATGACCCTTGTTGGTCGACCATTCCGGTCCTGGATTGATCGAGACGCCGGCGGCCAGCGCGGCCTGGTAGAGTTTGAGCGTATCGACCTGGTCGGGCAGCTTCACCCACAGGAAGATGCCGCCCTTGGGTTCCTCGAACTCGGCCGCGGTCCCGAACTGCTCGTTGAGGGCCTCCATCAGCGTGTCGAGCTTGGTGCGCAGCGCTTTCGTCAGCGCCGGTACGTGGCTTGCGAAATGCGGCCGGCAATAATTGGCGAGCACCATCTGCTCCAGCGCGCCGGAGCCCGCATCCGTTTTCAGCGCCAGCATCCGCGACATCACATCCCAGGGCGCCACGATGAAGCCGACGCGCAGTGCCGGTGCGATCGATTTCGAGAACGAGCCGATATGGATCACGCCGCCGTTCGGGCTCATGGCGTAGATCGCCGGCGGCCGTTGTCCCGACCAGACGAGGTCGGCATAGCAATCATCCTCGAAGACAGGCACGCCGTATTCGGCCGACAACCGCACCAATTCGGCGCGGCGGCTTTCCGGCATAATGCTGCCGGTCGGATTCTGCACGGTCGGAATCGTGTAGATGTACTTTGGACGGATGCCGCGGCTCTTCAGATCGGCCAGCGTCGAGGCCAGCACGTCCATCCGCATGCCGTCCTGGTCGAGCGGGACGCCGACCACATTGACGCCGAGCCGCGCGAGGCGGGTCAGCGAGCCCTGATAGCTTTCCTGCTCGAAGATCACGGTGTCGCCGCGGGTCAGCAGCGTCGCGTTGACGAGATCGAGCGCCTGCAGCGAGCCGGACACGATCATGAGGTCGTCGACCGTGCAGCTGATGCCGGCATCGCGCTTCAGTTTTGCCACCAGGAATTCGCGCAGGGGCAAATAGCCCTGCGGGCCGTGTGCCAACCCGTAGGTGGCGAGCGACCGGCCCTCGCGTTGCAGGGCGTGATTGGCGGCCTCGATCAGTTCGTCGAGCGGCAGCTGCTCGGAATCGTTGTTGCCGCCGACGAAGCTGTATTTGGCAAGGCCCGTCCAGCGCGCAGAAGGGGCCGGCAGCCCTGCGGGAAACAGGGGCGCGAAATCGAAGCTGGACGTCATGGGGAGCGTTCCTCGTTAGTGTTCTTGTTGAGCGGCCGGCCTGGTGCCGACCGGACGCTGCGATTTTGATGATGTCATCATGCCAGTGTTTTGCCCGACGCGTCAAATAAAATTCGTAAAATCCGCATCCGTGTCGCGGCGGTCCGACAAGCCGTTGATTCTGCGGATGGGGCTACTGTGCATGGGGTTGTTTTCGGCTTTTTCAATCTGCGGACGCTTCGACCTGCTTTACTTCTTGCCGGCCGTCCTGGTCGGACGACCCTGGCTGATGAAAGCGTAGTGCGCATTGGCGACGCCGCCAACCATCAGGGCCTCGACCACCGGCTCGGCGATTTCGCCCGTGGCCGCCCAATCGACGATGAAGTTGGCCCCGGTCCCGCCGCGCACGTCGTCGGTCGGAATGAAGATCGAGACGGTGGCGAGCGGCTTCACGGCGACCGGCGCCTTCAGATAGCTCTCGACCTGCTTGCCGGCGGTGTCGAAATAGGCGATGCGCCGGACCACCAGCGGCTGCGTCTCGGAGGCATTGTGGACGCTCAGCGTCACCGAAAAATCGACCCGCAGCCTGCCCTGGCTCATCGCGACGCTGGAATAGGCCGGCACGTAGAAGCCGCCGGAAACGGCGAGTTCCTCCTTCGGCATCGCGGTGAGCGAATCGGCGAAGGTCTGTTCGAGGTTCACCTTGGGCTGGGCGGCCGCAGTCCCGGCGGCGAAGAGGCATAGCAGCATTGCAATGGCGAGACCGGTCAGCCTGTGACGAATTGCTCGCTTGCCGCGCTGCAGTCGGTCTCTAGGGTGCGGCAAAACGGACCCATCTGGCATGCACGAGCTCATTCGCGACATTTCTCTCTGTATTCTGTTTGCCTGGATGCTGGGCCTGCTCGCCCATTTTTCCCGGCAACCGCTGATCCTGGCCTACCTTATCGCCGGCTTCTGCATAGGTCCATTCGGCGCCGGTTGGGTCAAATCGCAGGAATCGATCAGCGTCATCTCCGAACTCGGCCTGATCTTCATGCTGTTCATGATCGGGCTCGAGATCGACCTGAAGAAGATCGTGCGGGCGGGCAAGGTGATCCTGTTCGCAGCCGGCGGCCAGCTTATCGGCGGCTGCCTGCTCGGCATCCTGTTCTTTGCAGGGCTGGGCTTGTCGCTCGGCGGCGGCCATTTCGACGCCCTCTATCTCTGCATCGCCTGCGCGCTGTCCTCGACCGTCATCATCGTCAAGGTGCTCTACGAGAAGCGCGAGCTCGACACTCTACCTGGCCGCATCACGCTCGGCGTGCTGGTACTTCAGGACATCTTCGCCATCCTGTTCCTGGCGGTGCAGCCAAGCCTTGCGAACCTGCAAGTCGGCGTCATCCTGCTGTCGATCGGTCGCGTCGCGGTGCTCGTCACAGCCGCGCTGCTGATCAGCCGCTACGTGCTGCCGCGCCTGTTCCACCAGATCGCCCGCCGTCCGGAGTTGATCCTGCTCGGGGCTCTCGCCTGGTGCTTCCTCGTCGCCGAGACCGCCGAGCAGCTTTCGCTTTCGCGCGAGATGGGCGCCCTGATCGCCGGCGTCTCGCTCTCGACGTTTCCCTACGCGCTCGACGTCACGGCCAAGGTTACGACTCTCCGCGACTTCTTCATCACGCTGTTCTTCGTCGCGCTGGGCATGACCATTCCGGTCCCGGGCGTGTCGGTGATCGGGCTGGCCCTGATGATTGCCGCGTTCACGGTGGTGAGCCGCCTCGTCACCACCTTCACGCCGCTCTATCTGATGAAGCAGGGCCTGCGCGCGAGTCTGCTGCCTGCGATCAATCTGGCGCAGATCTCCGAGTTCTCGCTGGTGGTGATCCAGACCGGCGTCGCGGACAATCACATCGCGCCGGAGACGGCGAATGCGGCTTCGTTCGCCTTCGTCGTGCTGGCGGTCCTCTCGACCTTCGTCATGACCCGCAGCGACGAGATCACCCGCTGGGCCATCGGCCCGCTCAAGCGGCTTGGCCTGCGCGATCTCGACCATGGCAACGGCCATGCTGATGAGGGGCACGGGGGTGGCCATGGCGAGGCGCGCCGCATCGTCATCCTCGGCTTTTTCCGTGCGGCGAGCGCACTGCTGGCAGAAATCGAACGGCAGGCGCCGGTGCTGCTGGAGCAGATCACGGTGATCGACTTCAACCCCAATGTGTACCAGACCCTGCTTTCGCGCGGTCTGCACGTGGTCTATGGCGACATCAGCAGCGCCGACACGCTGCTCCATGCCGGGATCGGCAAATCCGAGATGATCATCCTCAGCGTGCCGGATGCGCTGTTGAAGGGCGCGAGCAACGAGAAGCTGGTCCGCCACGTCCGCACCCTCAACCCAAATGCCCTGATCGTCGCCACGGCCGATCTCCTCTCCGATGTCGGCGAGCTCTACGCGGCCGGCGCCAGCTACGTCACCGTGACCCGGCTCAGCGACGCCCATGAATTGTTTACGGTGATCGAGGCCGCCCAGGCCGGCCTGCTGGCTGACAAGCGCACCGAGCTCGACCAGCGGCTCGACGAGCGGCGCGAAGTGTTGCCCTGAGGGCGGTACGGCCGTCTTCCGCCCGGGCCTTGCGCGCCTATATCGCTGGTATCTTCGGTGCAAGCCTGAAAGCCTGCCTCGAAAGCAGCCTCCGGGCATATGCGGTTGCATCCAGGACACTAGCGCTTGGGTTCAAGTCCGGCTAAGGCGATCCCGGCCAAGGCGTCCGTGAGCCTACGGCCCATAACCAATAGAGATTGGGAAATGCCCGATACCGTTCAGGAAGTTTTGCAGGCCTTTGCCCGGGGCGAGCTCGTCGTCGTGACCGATGACGATGATCGCGAGGGTGAGGGCGATCTGATCGTTGCCGCCTCATTCTGCACGGCGGAAAAGATGGCCTTCATCATCCGCCACACCT
Organism: Bradyrhizobium manausense; assembly: GCF_018131105.1. Classification (NCBI taxonomy): domain Bacteria; kingdom Pseudomonadati; phylum Pseudomonadota; class Alphaproteobacteria; order Hyphomicrobiales; family Nitrobacteraceae; genus Bradyrhizobium; species Bradyrhizobium manausense. Next base: position 309,910 of record NZ_JAFCJI010000001.1, read on the forward strand.
CCGGCATTGTCTGCGCGCCTATCACCACCGAGGACGCGCGCCGGCTGCGGCTCGATCCGATGGTCGCCCACAACGATTCCGCCCACACCACCGCCTTCACGGTCTCGATCGACTACAAGCCCGATGGCGGCACCGGTATCTCGGCCGAAGAGCGCGCCTCCTGCTGCCGCGCGCTGTCCAATCCCAATGCCGGCGCCAACGACTTCGCCCGGCCCGGCCACATCTTCCCGCTGATCGCCAAGGATGGCGGCGTGCTGCTGCGCTCCGGCCACACCGAGGCCGCGGTCGATCTCTGCAAGCTCTCCGGCCTGCCGCCGGTCGGCGTCATCAGCGAGCTGATGAACGACGACGGCAGCGTGATGAAGGGCGAGCAGGTCGCCCGCTTCGCCGCCCAGCACAGGCTGAAGCACGTCACCATCGCCGACATGATCGCCTATCGCCAGGCGCGCGAAAAGCTGATCGAGCGCGTCTCGACCTTCACGACCGAAAGCCCGATCGGGCCGCTTCAGGGCTATGCCTACCGCTCGCCGTTCGATTCCATCGCCCACGTCGCGTTCGTCTACAACGGCGTCGGCGACGGCAAGAACGTGCTGACGCGCTTCCACAAGCCGAACATCGTCAAGGACACCTTTACCGGCCACAAGCGCATGGCGGCCGTGCTCGAGCAGTTCAAGAAGTCCGGGCGCGGTGTGCTGGTTTATTTGCGCGATGGCGCGGCCGGCGTTCCGGTGTCGCCGCTGCCGGAAGAGACGCAGACCGAGGCCGACCGCAACCGCCAGTGGCGCGAGGTCGGTGTCGGAGCGCAGATCCTGCGCGATCTCGGCGTCACTTCGATCCGCCATCTCACCTCGTCGGTGCACGACTACAAGGGCCTGTCGGGCTTCGGCATCGAGATCGTCGCCAACGAACAGCTCGAAAGCTAGCGCTGTCATTCCGGGGGCGCGCTCGCGTGCTCCGGGGTGCGCGAGGCGCATCCCCGGGATTCACGCAGACCCGATCATCTGCAACGCAATTGCACTTGTTGCCGCGGCGCTTTAATTTGTCGGGCAAATTTTGACGGAACCAGACGAAAGGACGTTTCATGAGCGTGCGCCCTCAGACCAAGGACAAGCCGGCTGCGGCTTCCTTCCAGTGGGACGATCCGTTCCTGCTCGACGAGCAGCTGACCGAAGACGAGCGCATGGTGCGCGACACCGCCCGCGCCTACGCCCAGGACAAGCTGCTGCCGCGCGTCACCAAGGCCTATCTCGAAGAGAAGACCGACCGCGAGATCTTCAACGAGATGGGCGAGCTCGGCCTGATCGGCATCACGCTGCCTGAGGAATATGGCTGCGCCAACGCCAGCTACGTCGCCTATGGCCTCGTCGCGCGCGAGATCGAGCGGGTGGATTCAGGCTATCGCTCGATGAACTCGGTGCAGTCCTCGCTGGTGATGTATCCGATCTACGCCTACGGCGACGAGAACCAGCGCAAGAAGTATCTGCCGAAGCTCGCCAGCGGCGAGTGGGTCGGCTGCTTCGGCCTGACCGAGCCCGACGCCGGCTCCGACCCGGCCGGCATGAAGACCCGCGCCGAGAAGGTCTCCGACGGTTATCGCCTGACCGGCAGCAAGATGTGGATCTCGAACGCGCCGATCGCCGATGTGTTCGTGATCTGGGCCAAGTCGGCCGAGCACGACAACCAGATCCGCGGCTTCGTGCTGGAGAAAGGCATGAAGGGTCTCTCCGCACCGAAGATCGGCAGCAAGCTCTCGCTTCGCGCCTCCATCACCGGTGAGGTCGTGATGGACGGCGTCGTGGTCCCCGAAAGCGCGCTGCTGCCTAACGTCTCCGGCCTCAAGGGCCCGTTCGGCTGCCTCAACCGCGCCCGCTACGGCATCTCCTGGGGCGCGCTCGGCGCCGCCGAGGACTGCATGCATCGCGCCCGCCAGTACACGCTCGACCGCAAGCAGTTCGGCAAGCCGCTCGCCGCGACCCAGCTGGTGCAGAAGAAGCTCGCCGATATGGAAACCGAGATCGCGCTCGGTCTGCAGGGTTCGTTGCGCGTCGGCCGCCTGATGGACGAGGGCAAGTTCGCCCCCGAGATGATCTCGATCATGAAGCGCAACAATTGCGGCAAGGCGCTCGACATCGCCCGCGTCGCCCGCGACATGCATGGTGGCAACGGCATCTCGGCCGAGTACCACGTGATGCGACACGTCCATAACCTCGAGACGGTCAACACCTACGAGGGCACCCACGATGTGCACGCCCTGATCCTGGGCCGCGCGATCACGGGCATTCAGGCGTTTTTCTGAGCAAGCCGCCCGAGCGTGGGATGCGACTGAACCTTCAAATTGCGTCATGGCCGGCCTTGTGCCGGCCATCCACGTCTTAGACCACGCGAAGAACGTGGATGCCCGGCACAAGGCCGGGCACGACGAAGCCAGCAAGGTATGAGCAGCCATGTCCGACAACGACGACGTCCCGTTCAACCGCAACTTTCCGCTCAAAGCAGGCGTCGTCGAGGAAGTCCGCCCCGGCGTGCGCCGGGTGCTCTGCAACAATCCGAGCCCGTTCACCTTCACCGGCACCGTTAGCTACATCGTCGGCACCGGCAACGTCGCGATCATCGATCCTGGTCCGGACGATGAGGCTCATGCGGCCGCGCTGCTCGACGCCGTGCGCGGCGAGACCGTGAGCCATATCTTCGTCACCCACACGCATCGCGATCACTCGCCCAACACGCCCCGGATCAAGCAGGCGACCGGCGCGCCTGTTTATGCCGAGGGTCCGCACCGCGCCTCGCGTCCGCGCTTCGAGAGCGAGAAGCACAATCCGGAATCTGGCGCCGATCGCGACTTCTTGCCCGATATCAGGATCGCCCATGGTGACATCGTCGAAGGCGCCGGCTGGCGGCTGGAAGCCGTGGCGACGCCCGGCCACACCGCCAATCACCTTGCCTTCGCCTGGCCCGAGCGGAAGTTCAATTTCGTCGGCGACCACGTGATGGGATGGTCGACCTCGATCGTGGCGCCGCCCGACGGCTCGATGATCGATTACATGGAATCGCTCGACCGGCTCGCTGCGCGCGAGGAGGATCTCTATTTCTCCGGCCACGGCCCGGAGATCCCGGAAGGCCAGCGCTTTGTGCGTTTCCTGATCCGGCACCGCAAGGCGCGCGAAGCCTCGATCCTGCACCGTCTCGCCAAGGGCGAGACTGACATCCCGACCATGGTCCGCGCGATCTATATCGGCATCGATCCCCGGCTGATGACGGCCGCCGGCTATTCCGTGTTGGCGCATCTGGAAGACCTCGTCGCGCGCGGCGTTGTCGCGACGAACGGCGATCCCGTGATCGGCGGGACCTACCGGATGGCCTAGCGGTCATTCCGGGGCGCCGCGGAGCGGCGAGCCCGGAATCCATTCATCCGCTCATTCTGCGGCTCGATGGATTCCGGGTTCGGTCCTACGGACCGTCCCGGAATGACCGGGAGAGCTATTTCTTCACCGTCTTCGCGGGCGCCTTCGGTGGCGTCACCGGGGTCTTCTTCACCGGCTTCAGCGCATCGGCATCGGCCGCGGTGTTGAGATCGTCGATGAATTTCGTCACGCGCGCGGCGTTGCTGCCGAGGTCGCTGTCGAAATAGCGCGAGGCCGAGCGGATATCGACGCGGGAATCGTCACCGTCTGGCACGACCCTGATCGAGATGTCCTCGCGAAAGCCCATGATCGGCGTGCGCGCCACCGCCTCGATGCGGCCCATGCGGCGCGGCGGCTGCGGCTCGCGTTCGTCGATGACAGTCCATTTGCGCTTGATGACGAGCTGGCGCGCGATCGCATAGGCGCGGTCGACGGGAATCTCGAGTTCGATCGGCTCGATATCAGGATAGAACTGGCGCTGCTGCTCGGCCGAGTAGAGACCGGCATAAACGGCGGTGTTGGTGCCGTCCCCGGTGCGCAGGCGCGACAGCGCGTCGAAGCGCGGCGGGTCGATCGGATCGGTGGTGATGTCGTAGATATGAGGCAGCTTGCGATACAGCAGGGCCTGATAGGCTGGATACGCGAGAATAGCTCCGTCGATCAGGAACGCGAGCAGGATGCGCGCCATGCCGCGCGAGCCGTTCTGCCAGATCGCGGCAAAGCCGGCGAGGCCGAACAGGATGGACAGTCCAGCGATCGCAAGCCCGCCGAAGAAGGTGGCCAGCGCCGGCTTCATCTCCAGGAAGTCGAAACGGACGATGATGACCGACACCACCACCGCCACCACCGCGAACACGGCCAGATTGCGCGCCCAGGTCGCGAGGCCGGACACGGGCTCCGACTGATAGGGAGCGGAAAACCTGCGGGCCATGCTGTTCCATCACCGATGTGAGTCGCCGGGCGAGGCCACGGGCGACGGGAGCAAGCTGACCTAGCGCATTTCCCGCAGGGCTGTGAAGCGATTTATCCCCTGTTCTGGACCGGTGAAAGACGGGCCATGGCGATCGAACCAACGCCCCGCGACGAGCCACATAGATTTATAGGGTGGTTCGCGGGAGGGGCCATGGGGAGGCTGGGGCTATCGAAGCAAGGCAACGCGGAGGTTTGCGGCTTGGCTCTGCCGCGGCGCCTGTTTCTGCTGCGGCTGACGATCCTCGTCGCATTTTGCATCGGGTTGGCGATGTCCCCGGGGCTATGGATGGGGCCACGGTCCTATCCACAGGTGCCGGTCTGGTCGCTGCTGCCGCCGATCGAGGGTGTCGTGGCGGTGACACTCTATGGCGTGCTGTTCGTGCTGGCGGGGCTTGCCGTGATCGCCCCTCGCGCTCGCTGGCCGATCGCGGGCTTCCTCGTCGTCATTGTCGTGTTCTGTCTTGCCGACCAGACGCGGTGGCAGCCGTGGGTGTTTCAGTACAGCTTCCTGCTGGCGGTCGTCGGCGTCGCCGACGGCAGCAGCGTGGCGCCGGTCGATGATCTCCAGACGCTGAACCTGGCCCGTCTGGTCATCGTCTTCACCTACGTCTTCTCTGGACTCCAGAAGATCAACCTCAACTTCATGGAGAACGAGTTTTCCTGGATCATCACGCCGGTGACCAGCCTGGTTCCGACGATGGCCACGCCGCTTGATGCCCTCGGCTTTTTAGTCCCCTTCGTTCAGGTGGCGTTCGGCGTCGGTCTTCTGACCCGGCGTTTCCGTCGCGTTTCGCTCGCCGTTGCAGTCGGCATGCACGTCTTCATTCTGGCCATGTTCGGTCCCCTGGGATTGAACTGGAACGACATCGTCTGGCCATGGACCGCGGCCATGGCGGTGTTCGACGTGCTGCTGTTTTCAAGCCCCGACGACTTCACCTGGCGCGACATCGTCTGGAACGTGCGGGACCTTCGCCATGGCGCGACCGTGGCGCTGTTCGTGGTCCTGCCAGCCCTGAGCTTCTTCAATCTCTGGGATTCCTATCTGTCGTCGGCGCTCTATTCCGGCAATCTCACCGAAGCGCAGATCTATCTCAGCGACCTCGGCGCGGCTTCGACGCCGGGCAACATCCGCCCGTATTTGGTCCACACCTCGGAGAATACCAACGTGCTCAATCTCCAGCGCTGGGCGATCGAGGATCTCAACGTGACGCCCTATGCGGAAACACGCGTTTTCAAGACCATTGCCGGCGATCTGTGCCACGCCTTGCGTGACCGCAACCAGCTCGTGCTCGTGGTCAAGGAGCAGCGTCTGTTCTTCAGCCGCCCGGAGGTCGGCTTTCGCTGCGCGCAATTATGAGCGGCCCGAAAACAAATGCGGCCCTCGAGGGGCCGCATTGGAGAGGCGCGCCACAGGTGCGCCTCTCACGTCGCTCGTGATCTTTGAGAGGCGTTAGTGCGTGACCAGCGGGCAGGCCGAGTCCGACAGCTTGCCGAATGCCTCTTCGCCGGACATGGTCTGCACCAGCTTGTAGTAGTCCCAAGGCTGCTTGGATTCGTCGGGCTTCTTCACCTGCATGATGTACATCTCGTGCTCCATCAGCCCGTCGGCGCGGATCTTGCCGTTGCTGGTGAACATGTCGTCGATCTTCATCTTCTTGAGCTCGGCCATCACCTTGTCGGAATTGGTGGTTCCGGCAGCCTTGACCGCGTTGAGGTAGGTCATCGTGGCCGAATAGTAGCCGGCCTGGTTCATGGTGGGCTCGCGCTTGGTCTTCTCATAGTAGCGCTTCGAGAAGGCGCGCGTCTTGTCGTTGAGATCCCAGTACCATCCGGTCGTCAGATAGAGCCCCTGTGCGGTCTTGAGCCCGAGACTGTGGATGTCGCTGATGAAGGCGAGCAACGCGGCCGGCTTCATCGTCTTGCCGATGCCGAACTCGTCGGCGGACTTGATCGAGTTGGTGAAATCGTTGCCGGCATTGGCGAGGCCCAGCACCTGCGCACCCGAGTTTTGGGCCTGAAGCAGATAGCTGGAGAAGTCGGAGGTCGAGAGCGGTACGCGCACCGCGCCGACCACCTTGCCGCCATTGGCTTCGACGACCTTGGAGGCGGATTCCTGCAACTGCGTGCCGAAGGCATAGTCTGCCGTCAGGAAGAACCAGGTCTTGCCACCCTGCTTCACCATGGTCTTGGCGGTACCGTTGCCGAGCGACGTGGTGTCGTAGACGTAGTGCACGGTGTAGGGCGTGCAGTCCTTGCCGGTCAGTGATGCACCGGCGGCGCCGATCGCGATGAAGGGGATTTTCTTCTCCTTGGCAACATTGCTCATCGCCAGGCTGACGCCGGTGTTCGAGCCGCCGAGGATCATGGTGACGCCATCGCGGTCAGCCCATTCGCGGAATTTCTGCGCGCCGAGATCAGGCTTGTTCTGATGGTCCGAAACCATGAACTCGATCTTGTTGCCGAGGACGCTGCCGCCAAAATCTTCGATCGCCATCTTGGCCGCCTCGACGCCGCCGGGGCCGATCACGTCGGCGTAGAGACCCGACATATCGTCGATATCGCCGATCACGACCTTGTTATCAGCTGCCTGTGCGGCGGTGATGGTTGCCATCGACGCGGCCAGCAGCCACGGCAGCATTCGCAGCGAAGTCAATTTCATCTTGAGCGTTCCTCTTATTGGCTTGAAGTGCGGCGCGACGTTAGGGAGCCGCCGGGGCGGCTCCAATTCGTCTTTGGTCGCGTAACCGCAAACAAAAAAAGGCCCCTGCGCCGGCAGGGGCCGCATTCGATCTTGGCCGTTCGGTGGGCGTTAGGCCGCCGCGTTCGGGAAGCGATATTCCTTGAACTGATCGCGCAGTGCAGTCTTCAGGATCTTGCCGGTCGCGGTATGCGGGATGCCGTCGACGAAGGCGACATCGTCCGGCATCCACCACTTGGCGATCTTGCCGTCCATGTACTTCAGGATGTCTTCGCGCGTGGCCTGCTGGCCCTGCTTGAGCTGCACGATCAGCAGCGGCCGTTCATCCCATTTGGGGTGGAACACGCCGATCACGGCGGCCTCCGCCACGGCCGGATGGCCGACTGCGAGGTTTTCGAGGTCGATCGAGGAGATCCACTCGCCGCCGGACTTGATCACGTCCTTGGAGCGATCGGTGATCCGCATATAACCGCCCTCGTCGATGGTCGCGACGTCACCGGTGTCGAAGAAGCCGTCCTCATCGAGGATGTTGGCGTCGAGACGGAAATAGGCCTTGGCCACTGCGGGACCGGAGACCTTGAGACGGCCAAAGGTCTTGCCGTCCCAGGGCAGTTCCTTGCCGGCGTCGTCGGTGATCTTCATTTCGACCGCGAAGGGCGCGTAACCCTGCATCTGGAGAACGTCGAGCCGCGCATCGCCGGTCGCGTCCTGGAACGGAGGCTTCAGCGCCGAGACGCTGCCGATCGGGCTCATCTCGGTCATGCCCCAGGCGTGGCGGACATTCGAGCCCATGTCGAGGAAGGCCTTGATCATGGAGCGCGGCATCGCCGAGCCGCCGCAGATCACCATCTTCAGGTGTGGCAGCTTCAGATTGTTGGCGGTCATGTGCTGGAGCAGCATCAGCCACACCGTCGGCACGCCTGCAGTGTGCGTCACGTTTTCGGTGGAGAGCAACTCGTAGACTGAAGCACCGTCGAGCTTGGGGCCGGGCATCACCAGCTTGGTGCCCTGCGAGGGTGCGGAGAAGGCGATGCCCCAGCTGTTGGCATGGAACAGCGGAACCACCGGCAGCATTGTCTCCGAGGCGCTGGTGCCGAGCGCGTCGACATTGTTGGCCATCAGCGCGTGCAGCACGTTGGAACGATGCGAATACAGCACACCCTTCGGATCGCCGGTCGTGCCCGACGTGTAGCACATTGCGGCCGCCGTGTTCTCGTCAAAGTCCTTCCATTTGAATTTGCCGTCGGCCTCGGCGATCCAGTCCTCGTAGGCCACGACGTTCTTCAACGTGGTCTCGGGCATATGCGCCTTGTCGGTGAGGATGACGTACCGTTCGACGCTCGGCAGCTTGTCGGCGAGCTTCTCCAGCACGGGGACGAAGGTGAGATCGACCATCACGATGCGGTCCTGCGCATGGTTGATGATCCAGGCGATCTGCTCCGGGAAAAGCCGGGGATTGACGGTATGGCAGATGGCGCCGATGCCCATGATGCCGTACCAGACTTCGAGATGGCGCCAGGTGTTCCAGGCGATCGTGGCGATGCGGTCACCGAGCTTGATGCCGTCGCGCTCCAGCATCTGCGAAACCTTGAGCGCGCGCTGGTGGATTTCGGCGTAAGTGGTGCGATGGATCGGTCCCTCGACCGATCGCGTGACAACCTCCTGATTGCCGTGGATCTTGGCGGCGTGTTCGATGATCCGGTGGCAGAGCAGGGGCCAATCTTGCATCAAACCGAGCATTCAGACGTTCCTCCGAGAAGTCGCTGGGCGCATTATCGCTCTCAGCTCAGGGCCAAAGAATTGTCATGAGTTTTAGCCTGCCGGACTTTCGCCGCAAATGGTCTTGTCGCGGCAATATGTCCGCTGGCGCGGCAATGGTTACCGCTGTGGTAGGGCTGGCGCTTGTGCTCGCGGATCGGGCGGAGGCAAGAAATCATGCTGCGCCGCTCGATATCTTTGGTTTTGGTACGCCACGACCGCGCAAGAGCGTTCACGCCACCAAGATACCGCTACCAAAGCCTCGCCCCGAGGGGGCTCCGAAGGCGGACGCGGCTGCACCGGAGGCCGACGACAAGGCCTCTGCGGATAAGCCCGCCAACAAGCCGGCCGAGGCTGCGCCGCCTCCCGAGAAGCAACTCTCGGCCTGCCGGCTTGCGCTGACCGAGGAGATCGCGGTTGCGCCGTCCATTCCCGATATCCGCGGCCCCGGCGCGTGCGGTGGTGTGGATCTGGTGCGGCTGGAAGCGATCGTGCTGCCGGACAAGCGCAAGGTTGCGGTCAAGCCAGCGGCGATCCTTCGCTGCACCATGGCGACTGCGATCGCGGATTGGGTGCGCACCGACATGGTGCCGCTGGCCGCGAGCCTCGGCTCGACCATCACCGATCTCGACAATTTCGACAGCTTCGAGTGCCGCGGCCGCAACCGTGTTGTGGGCGCGATGCTGTCCGAGCACGGCAAGGCCAATGCGCTCGACGTCCGCTCGCTCAAGCTCGCCAACGGGCAGTCGATCGGATTGACCGACCGCACCCTATCCCGCGACGTACGCGAGCGCGTGTTGCATTCGGTCTGCTCGCGCTTTTCCACCGTGCTCGGCCCGGGCTCGGACTGGTACCACGAGGACCACATCCATCTCGATCTCGCGCAGCGGCGCAACGACTACCGGATCTGCCAATGGAACGTCTGGGACCCCTTGCCCCAAATTGCTCCCCTGCTGCCGGCCGAGCGTCCCGAGGAGGCGCCGCCACGTGAGGTCGCGGCCAAGTCAGAGGGCGCCAAGGATGGCGCTAAGGATGGTGGCAAGGAGCAGGCTGACGATCAGGAAAGCGCGAAACCTGCCGCACCGGCGGACAAATCCACGGCCGATACGGGCAGGAGCAAGCCAACAAAAAAGCGCCGGTGAGACCGGCGCTTTTCAAAAGCCTCAAGCAAGGCCCGCTCAGTAGGCGCTGGTATTGCCGCCGCCGCCCTGGAGCGCGAGGCGCGAATTGTAGGGCGAGTCGCCGTGCTTCGGCTCGAGCACCACGACGATGGTGCCGACCTTGACGCGGCTGTAGAGGTCGATTGCGTCCTCGTTGGTCAGGCGGATGCAGCCCGACGAGATCGAAGCGCCGATATATTCAGGCTGGTTGGTGCCGTGAATGCGGAACAGCGTGTCCTTGCCGCCCGAATAGAGATACATCGCGCGCGAGCCCATCGGATTGTCCGGACCGGGCGCCACGTAGGTCGGCACGCCAAGGCGCGAAATCTCGCCCGGGGTCGGGTGCCAGGCCGGCCACTCGGTCATGCTGCCGACCTTGGCAATGCCGGACCAGGCCATGGCCTCTTCGCCGACGGTGATGCCGTAGCGGATCGCCTTGCCGCCATCCATCACGTAGTAGAGGTAGTGATTGTCGGAATCGACCACGATCGAGCCCGGCGATTCCTTGCGGTGATAGTCGACGATGGCGCGACGGAACGGCTCGGCCACCGGTGTATTTTCGTACCGGATCTTGGCAAGGAGTTCCTTGTCCTTCGGCTTGAAATTCTGGGTGTTGGTGGCTTCGTAATGCGTGGCCTGCATGCAGCCCGACAGCATGAAGCCGGCAGCCAACACTCCCAACATAACTTTCAGCGACGACATGGTTTGGTTCCAATCAAAACAATACCGCGCAGGTCCTGAGCGTAGCACCCACGGCCTTCGACTCCGTTGCTTTCATTATCGTTGAAATCTGCCACAATTCCAGCGTTTAGGGGCTTATCCCGCGCTGCGAGACCCAACCTGTGGCTTTTTTGCCGCAAGTTTTGTGTCCCTAGGCCGGCTTTCTGGCGCGAAAAGCACAGCTGTCGATTTCATGACACGGTTGAGACACGCCGCCGCCACAAATGCAAACCTTCCGTTAATGTGGTTGTCATCATGAACTTGTCAGAATCGCGCTAAGGGCTGTCATTCTGTCGCAGGCCCTTCCCCCGGAGCTGTTCATGTTTTCTGTGTTCGTTCCCTCCGACTCCTCCCTGAAGAAGGCCGTCGTCGACGATCTCGAGGCGGTGCCCGACCACGCCGTGTGGGTTGATCTGGTCAACCCGACCGCGGCCGAGGACAAGGCGGTAGAGCGCCTGCTGGGGATCGCGATCCCGACCCGGGAGGACATGCAGGAGATCGAGATCTCCAGCCGTCTCTATATCGAGAACAGCGCGCGTTACATGACCGCGACGCTGATGTGCCAATCCGACACCGACATGCCGCGGACCACGGCCGTGACCTTCATCCTCGGCGACCACCGGCTGGTGACGGTGCGCTACGACCAGCCGAAGCCGTTCGCCCTGGTCGAGGCCAAGCTGGCCCGGGCCTGCGCCCCCGCGATAACCGGCGAAATGGTGCTGATGGAACTCCTGGACGCCGTGATCGACCGTTGCGCCGACATTCTGGAACGCTGCGGCATGGAGATCGACCAGGTCTCGCACGACATCTTCGAGCCCGAGAGCGAGCGCCACGGCCACGCCAAGCAATATTCGCAAATCCTGATCTCGATCGGCCGCAAGGGCGATTTGACCTCCAAGGTTCGCGAGAGCCTGGTGTCGATCGGTCGCGTCGTCACGTTCCTGTCGGCGGTGGTCGAGGGCGTGAAATGGTCCAAGGACATGCGCGAACAGCTCAAGACCATGCAGCGCGACGTCGCCTCGCTGACCGACCACGCCTCCTATCTTTCCAGCAAGATCACCTTCGTGCTCGACGCCATGCTCGGCGTCGTCAATCTCGAGCAGAACAACATCATCAAGCTGTTTTCGGTCATGGCCGTTGTCCTGATGCCGCCGACGCTGATCGCCTCGATCTACGGCATGAACTTCAAGTCGATGCCGGAGCTCGAATGGACGCATGGCTATCCGTTCGCGCTGGTACTGATGGTGATCGCGGCGATCGTGCCGTACTGGATCTTCAAGTGGAAGAAGTGGCTCTGAGCTTGCGGCGCTTCCGAAAATAGTGACCGAGACCTTACGCCGGTTGCACAGACAAGGCCGATGGTGTCGCAGAATAGATCGTCATTGCGGCTGCGCCGTGATGTGTGTGCCGTGCCCCAATTCCTCCGGTAAAATTTGAGCGGTGGGCTGAACGTTTGCGCGAAACTTGTCTGCGATAAGCAACGGGTTAGCCGCGAGGAACAACCATGGTTGAAAAACACATAACGACGCCCCGCAACGTCATCGACCTGACGAGCTATCGTCAGAGCATGGCGAGCGGCAAGGCGCCGTCGTTGTCGGCGCGCATGTGCCGGCACTGTGGTGCTCCGCTGCTCGATGGCGAGAACGACGACGACTGCTCGACTGCTTTCAACGCAGCCGCAGCTCCAAATGCTGCAACGTTGAGGCTGCGCGAACGGTCGCGTCGAATTCGCCTGGATTGAGGAGCGGAAGGAAGGGCGGGCGATCCAGTCTTGCGGCGGCGTTGTCTGGATCGCCTTGCTTTCCGCCTTCCGCGGCAAATCCCCTCGACCTATGCGTCACCACGCCTAGACGTGCTGGCCGCCATTGATGTGGATCTCGGCGCCATTGACGTAGGACGAGGTGTCCGTGCACAGCACGTAGATGATCTTGGCGACCTCGTCCGGCGTGCCGAGGCGGTGCATCGGAATCTGCTGATCGACGATCTTTTCGGTGCCCGGCGACAGGATCGAGGTGTCGATCTCGCCCGGCGCGATCGCGTTGACGCGCACGCCCACACGGCCGAAGTCCGACGCCATCTCGCGCGTCAGCGATGCAAGCGCGGCTTTCGAGGTCGCATACGCCGCGCCTGCGAAGGGATGCACGCGCGAGCCTGCGATCGAGGTGACGTTCACGACCGAGCCCTTGGCCGCCTTCAATTCCTCGATCAATCCGCGCGCGATCATGATCGGCGCGAAGAAGTTGACGTGGAAGACGTGGGTCCAGGTGTCGAGGTCGGTATCGACCGAGCCGAGGCGGGAGCCGCCCGGGCCCTTCGGCGAGATCGCGGCGTTGTTCACCAGCGCGTGCAGCATGCCGCCCTCCAGGCGGTTGCGGATGTCGGAGATCGCCCGCGCGGTGTCCTGGGGATCGCCGAGGTCGACCTGGATGTGATCCTCGGGACCTGCGTCCCACGGGCAATCCTCGGGGAAGGGATGCCGCGAGCAGGTGATGACGCGCCAGCCCGCCGACGAGAAGCGGATCACCGTGGCGTGGCCGATGCCGCGGCTTGCTCCGGTCAGGAGCAGCGTGCGGCGCGGCGCATTGGACGAATGCGGCATGGACATCTTTCAGGTCGGCCCAAGGATCGAGAGAAGGCTCTAGGGATACATCCGCGTCTTGGACCATGGCTGGCCGGCCGCGTCACGGCGAAATTCGATGCGATCGTGCAGACGGAATGGGCGGTCGTGCCAGAACTCGATGCGCTCAGGCGTGATGCGCCAGCCGCTCCAGCCCGGCGGCCGCGGCACCTCGCCGATGATGTGCTTGGCCGCGACCTTGGCGATGGCCTGCTCGAACGCGAAGCGGCTCTCCAGCTCTTGCGACTGCTTGCTGGCCCAGGCACCGATCTGCGCCTGCTTTGGTCGCGTCGCGAAATAGGCGTCGGCTTCGGCATCGGTCACCGGCGTCACGTTGCCGCGGATGCGGACCTGACGGCGCAGCGACTTCCAGTGAAAGAGTAAAGCCGCCTTAGGATTTGCGGCGAGTTCGCGGCCCTTTTGGCTTGCGATGTGGCTGTAGAAGACAAAACCCTCGGTATCGAAGCCTTTCATCAGCACCATGCGCACGTCGGGCAGGCCGTCCTGATCGACGGTCGCGAGCGCCATGGCGTTCGGATCGTTCGGTTCGCTCTTGATCGCCTCGTTGAGCCATGCCTCGAACAGCGCAAATGGCTCGTCGGCGGCCGTGAAATCACCGGATGTTAAGGGTGTCTGGTGTTTCATCGAGGTCGTGTCGGTCATGTCTGGAGTCCGAATTGCGTCCCGCGGCCCAAAGCGCGCTGTTGTCTGCTACGGCCCTATATAGGGCATGGGGACGCGTTGGCCTATCGGCGATGCGGGCGTCGGGCTTCGTCGTGACGATGATTTTGATCGGGCTCGGCGCCGGCGGTTGCAGCCTGTCCCGCACCGACACCAACGCCTATGCCAAGGCCGACGACAGTGATCTCACTGGATCGATCGCGCGGCCGGCGAAGGACGCGCCGCCGACCGAGACCGATCTCGCCTTCGCCCGCAATGCCGCCTCCGACGTGCTGAGCAAGGGTGACAAGGACGCCAGTCAGCACTGGGAGAATCCGGAAACCGGCGCCCGCGGCTCGGTGACACCGATCGCGCAATCCTATGCTGCCGAGGATGGCCGCAAGTGCCGCGACTTCCTGGCGAGCTATGTCAACGGCACCACCGAAAGCTGGCTCCAGGGCGCCGGCTGCCAAAGCAGCCGTGGCCGTTGGGAGATTCATACGCTAAAGCCGTGGCGGAGCTAGGATTCGGCTCGACTGACTAGTTGCAAAAATGCCACTCGCTCCCCACATGAGGCTCAGGTGGGGGCGAGCTGGCCCCTTTAGACATTTCGATTTCCCAAGAGGAGACGTGACGGATGCGCGACCCCTATGAGGTCTTGGGGGTGCCGCGGAGCGCGAACGCTGCCGCGATCAAGAGCGCCTATCGCAAGCTGGCCAAGAAGCATCATCCCGACAGCAACAAGGATGATCCGAAGGCGGCCGAGCGCTTCTCCGAGATCAATTCGGCCAACGAGATCATCGGCGACGAGGACAAGCGCAAGCAGTTCGATCGCGGCGAGATCGATGCCGACGGCAAGCCGCGCTTTCAGGGCTTTCCGGGGGGCGGCGGGCCGCGCGGTCGCGCAGGTCCCGGCGGGTTCGAGAGCTACAATTTCCGTGGTGGCGGCGCGGGTCCTGGTCAGGGCGGCGGCGCGTTCGAGGACATCCTCAACAGCATGTTCGGCGGCGGGATGCGCGGTGCGCGGCCCGGGGCCGGCGGGGGTGCCCAGTTCGAATTCGACACTGGTGGGATCGGGCTCGATCTCGACGTCAACGTCGCCATGTCCGTCTCGCTGGAGGAATCGGTCAAGGGTAGCGAGAAGCGCGTCCGTTTGCCGAACGGCAAGGAACTCAACGTCAAGATTCCGGCCGGCGTCATCGAGGGCCAGCAGATCCGGCTGCGTGGGCAGGGCGAAACCGCGCAGGGCCATCCGCCCGGCGATCTCCTGATCACCATCAGCATCGCGCCGCATCCGTTCTTCAAGATCGAGGGGGCGGATCTGCGGATCGAGCTGCCGGTCACGCTGTACGAGGCGGTGCTCGGGGCCAAGGTCCGCGTGCCCACGCTCGGCAATGCCGTGGAGCTGTCGGTCCCGAAAAACACCTCCAGCGGTCGGACCTTCCGCCTCAAAGGCAAGGGCTTGCCGAAATCCGGCGGAACCGGGGATCTCTTCGTCACCATCAGGATTATGCTACCGGACGGGAACGACGCCGAGCTTGAAGCATTGATGGTGAAGTGGCGGGACCAACACCCCTACAATCCACGTAGCGGGCTTGGCTGACGCATGATCCGGAAAAAGTGTTCCGAAAAGATCATGCACAAACAGTAGGCTAAAGCGCGAGCCATCGCGCTTTAGGGCGAGATTGGAACTAAAGGGGTTCTCCTAAAGGCCTAGCGCATCTCCCAACGGATGATGCTCATCATACACGCGGAGCGTGGTAGCGCTTCGACGCTCGACGTGTCGGATGTCCGGCGGGGCAGCCGATAAAAAGGTGCGGCCTCGAGAGGGGGACCAGCGCGGTACCAAAAACCCCAATCGAGGCCGCCCGCGTCGATCGGCGGATCGAACGCCACTCATAATCGCGTGAACACCCGGTGCGATAATGAGACGCACACATGTCTTGATTCCAAATTTTCGATGACGGAATCGAGGCACGGCGTCTTGCGCGGTTGTCTAGCCGCCGTTTTTCTCGGCTTGGTCGTACACGGCCTGCGCCACCCTGGTCAGGCGATCGCGGTCGGCGCCGCCCGTGACGACATAGCCGACGCCACGATCGGCCCAGAACAGTGATCCGTTCTTGTCCTCCTTGGCGTAGCGCATCTGGGTGGCCCCGCTCCCGGTCTTGGCGGTGTAGATCGTGAAGCGCTCGCCCGAGGGGCCCTCATACATCAGGAACGACGCCGGGCCGCTCGGCCCCGGCAGCAGCCGGCCGCCGACGAGCTTCAGCCCGCTCGCCTCAAGGTTCGGTGCGAACACGGTCCAGCCGCAGCGCTTGGTGAGCCAGGCCTGAAGATGGTCACGCTCGTTGCCGGGCACCTCGACGGGGTGGCGGACCTCCACGACGTAGAGGCGGTGGGCGTCGAGCGCATCCTCCGTGAAGCTCTGGAAGGTCGACGGAGCGGCCTTTGCCCCATGCGCCACCCAGCCGGCCGTGCCGCCGGCGACGAAAGCGATCAGCACGGCCGCAGCAGCGCCATAGAACCACTGCCGCGGACGGCGCTCGAGCCGTTCGAGCTCCAGCCGGGCCGGTACCGGCTCGTGGGCGACGCCGTCGTAACGGGCGTGCAGCATCTCGGCCATGGTGCGCCATGAGTGCACGCGCTCGGCATCCTCGGGGTGGGCGCCAAGCCAGGCCTCGACATCGGCGCGGCGCTCGGCCGGCAGCTCGCCGTCGACATAGGCGTGAAGTTCGTCCTCGGTCACTGGAATATTGCGGTCGTTCATATCGATCGTCTCTGGCTCTGCGGCCTAAAAAATCTGACGCGGTTCAACTGCACTGCTTCTCTTTCCATGCAATGCGCCACGCGCGGTGCATCAATCCTGCCATCATTTCACCCGCCTGAGCGCGGGGCGCTCGCCCTCCAGCGATGCTTTAACGTGCGCGCGGGCGCGCGCCAGGCGGGACATCACGGTACCGATCGGCACGCCCTGGATGTCGGCGACCTCGCGGTAGCTCATGCCCTCCAGCATCACCAACAGCAGCACCGAGCGTTGCTCCTCGACCAGCGTCGAGAGTGCCCGCTCGATGTCGCGCCCTTCGGCCTCCGTTCCGCTGGCATCCGGATTGTTCTCCGTCAGCTGCATGAATTGCGGCCGTCTAGCCAGCGAGCGCCGGCGGTTCTTGTTGAGGTTGGTCAGGATCGTGTAGAGCCAGCTCCTGACGTCGCCTCCGAGAAACAATCGTTCCGAACGCAATGCACGCACCAGCGTGTCCTGCACCAGATCGTCGGCCGCATCCGCGTCGCGCGTCAGCGCGCGGGCGTAGCGGCGCAACGCGGGGATCATGGCTTCTACACTCTGGCGAAACGCACTCATGCCGTCTTTGATGTCCTGCCGTTCGGCGCGAGCGCCTATAACGATCATAACACCCGAATGGAACGGCTATTCCGGTGCTGGAAACAGCGTTAACGCAGCGTATTAGGACTGTACCGCAGGAAAGCGCTAGTGTACCTCCAGATCTTAACGAGAGCTACAGGACGTTAGCAAATGGCGCAGAATTCAGGTCTGATGCAGGGCAAGCGCGGGGTCATCCTCGGCGTTGCCAACAACCGCTCGATCGCCTGGGGCATCGCCAAGGCATGCCAGGCCGCCGGCGCCGAGATCGCGCTCACCTACCAGGGCGACGCGCTGAAGAAGCGCGTCGAGCCGCTCGCCGCCGAACTCGGCGCACTCATGCTCGGCCATTGCGACGTCACCGACGCCGCGACGATCGATGCGGTCTTCGACGTGCTGAAGGAGAAGTGGGGCAAGATCGATTTCGTCGTGCACGCGATCGCGTTCGCCGACAAGGATCAGCTCGAGGGCCGTTACGTCGACACCACCGCGGACAATTTCTCCAAGTCGATGCTGATCTCCTGCTATTCGCTGACTGCGGTCGCGCAGCGCGCCGAGAAGCTGATGACCGACGGCGGTTCGATCGTCACGCTCAGCTATTACGGCTCCGAGAAGTGGATGCCGAATTACAACGTCATGGGTGTCGCCAAGGCGGCGCTGGAGGCGAGCGTGCGCTATCTGGCCGCCGATCTCGGCGAGAAGGCGATCCGCGTCAACGCGATCTCCGCGGGGCCGATCAAGACGCTGGCATTCGCCGGCATTGCCGATTCACGCCTTCTGCTGAAATACAACGAGGTCAACGCGCCGCTGCGCCGTAACGTGACGATCGAGGAGGTGGGCGACAGCGCGCTGTATTTCCTCTCCGACCTCGCGCGTGGCGTCACCGGCGAAGTGCATCACGTCGATGCCGGCTACCACGTGCTCGGCATGAAGCGCCCCGACGCCCCTGATGTCTCGATCGGCGGCAAGGACTAATCTTCACCCGAAATGCCCGCGCCCACGATCTACTATCTTCGCCACGGCGAGACCGAGTGGAATGCGCTCGGACGGCTCCAGGGCACCAAGGACATTCCGCTGAACGCGCGCGGTCGCGCCCAGGCCATTCAGGCCGGCGCAATCCTGGCCGATCTCTTGAGGCGTGACGGCCGTGACAAGGCGGCGCTGCCCTACGTGTCGAGCCCGCTCGGCCGTGCGCGCCAGACCATGGAACTGGCGCGCGGCAAGCTCGAATTGCCTGTTGCGGATTATGCACTGGACGATCGCCTGCGCGAGATCGGCTACGGCGTCTGGGAAGGGCTGACGCTGGCTGAGAGCGAGGCAAACGACCCCGACATCTATGCCAGGCGTCTCGCCGACAAATGGACGGTGGGGCCTGCGGGCGCGGAGACCTATGCCGATGTGCAGGTGCGCGTGCGCGCCTGGTACGACGAACTCCGGACCGACACCGTTGCGGTCGCCCATGGCGGTACCTGCCGGGCCCTGATGGTGTCGCTCGGCCTGGAGACGCCGGCCAGCGCCGCCGAGCTCTATATCGAGCAGGGCACCGTCTACGTGTTCCGAGACGGCCGGCTGGATAAGTACAGCTAAGCCAATGGGCCGCTCGACCCTCCGCCGTCATGCCCGGGCTCGTGGTTTAGTCCGAAGACGTGGCTGACACCTGTTCGGACACATCACTGACAGGTTGGCCATTGGTCAAGTCGATCGATCCGACCCGCCAGCTGGCGAAGAAGATACCGTGGGAGGCATTTGACCCTCATTTCAGGGCGCGTTACGACACGGGATAGAACTGACTTACAGGCTCACAATGTCCTTCAACACCTTCGGCCACATGTTCCGCGTCACCACCTTTGGCGAGAGCCATGGGGTGGCGATCGGCTGCGTGGTTGACGGCTGCCCGCCGATGATCCCGCTGGTCGAGGCCGACATCCAGCAGGACCTGGATCGCCGCCGGCCCGGCCAGTCGCGTTTCACGACCCAGCGCCAGGAGCCGGATCAGGTCAAAATCCTCTCCGGCGTGATGGCGCATCCCGAGACCGGTGTGCAGGTGACGACGGGCACCCCGATCGGGCTTCTGATCGAGAACACCGACCAGCGTTCCAAGGACTATTCGGAGATCAAGGACAAGTTTCGCCCTGGACATGCCGACTTCACCTATGAGGCGAAATACGGCCTGCGCGACTATCGCGGCGGCGGCCGCTCCTCGGCGCGCGAGACCGCGATGCGCGTCGCCGCCGGTGCGATCGCGCGAAAGGTGCTGCCCGACGTCAAGGTGCGCGGCGCGCTGGTGCAGATCGGTCCGCACAAGATCGACCGCGCGAAATGGGACTGGGACGAGATCGCCAAAAATCCGTTCTTCTGTCCAGACAAGGACAAGGCCGCGTTCTTCGAGACCTATCTCGATGGCATCCGCAAGAGCGGCTCCTCGATCGGCGCTGTCATTGAGGTGGTCGCCGAAGGCGTGCCGGCAGGACTAGGCGCGCCGATCTATGCAAAACTCGATTCCGATCTGGCGGGCGCCATGATGACCATCAACGCGGTGAAGGGCGTCGAGATCGGCGCCGGCTTTGGTGCCGCCGAGCTCACCGGCGAGGAGAACGCCGACGAGATGCGCACCGGCAATGATGGCACGCGCTTCCTGTCCAATCACGCCGGCGGCGTTCTGGGCGGCATCTCCACGGGACAGCCGATCGTGGTGCGCTTCGCGGTGAAACCGACCTCGTCGATCCTCCAGCCGCGCCTCACCGTCGATCGCAAGGGCGCTGATACCGAGATCTTCACCAAGGGCCGCCACGACCCCTGCGTCGGCATCCGCGCCGTCCCGGTCGGTGAAGCCATGATGGCCTGCGTGCTGGCCGACCATTTCCTGCGTGATCGCGGGCAGGTCGGGCGCTAGGTCTTCTTATCGCGGTACCAGCCCACCGCGCGGCTTGACGATTCCGCAACTTCGTCCGCAAATGCCGCCATGGACAGGTCCGGGCTCCAACGTGTCTTGAATTGGTTGATTGACGGGGCGAGGACCTCGGGGACCTCGGCCGACATGGTCGGCGCCGTCTGCGAGCAGCTGGTCGACGCCGGCCTGCCGCTGTCGCGTTTCGGCATCTTCATCCGCACGCTGCATCCGGAAATTTTCGGCCGCAACTTCATCTGGCGGCAAGGCCAGAAGGTCGAAATGGGCACCGTCGATTTCGAGATTCTGGAGTCGCCCGAATTCGCCAAGAGCCCGCTTCGTATCGTGTTCGAGCAGGGGATCGAGGTGCGGGGCCGCATGGACGATCCCGACAGCAGACGGTTCCCGTTCCTCGATGACATGCGCGCCGAAGGCGTCACCGACTACATCGCGGTGCCGATGCCGTTTCTCGACGGCTCGATCCATGCGACGAGCTGGATCACGCAGCAACCCGGCGGCTTCAGCGACGACGACATCGCGGTGATCCGGATGATCATGGCGCCGCTTGCGCGCGTCAGCGAGATCGTCAGCCTGCGCCGCACCGCCGAAATGCTGCTCGACACCTATGTCGGCAACCGCGCCGGTGCGCGCATCCTCGGCGGCCAGATCCGTCGCGGCCACAACGACACCATGCAAGCCGCGATCTGGCTCTCGGATCTGCGCGGTTTCACCGCGCTGTCAGACCGGCTGCCGGCGGAGACCGTGGTCGAGATCCTCAACCACTACTTCGACTGCCAGGTCACGGCGATCCGTGGCCATGGCGGCGAGGTGCTGAAGTTCATGGGCGATGGCCTGCTCGCGGTGTTCCCGATCGACGAATATATCGGCGATACCGAGCATGTCTGTACACGCGTGCTGGAAGCAGCACGCGAATCCCGCGCCAGTGTCGAGGCGCTGGCCTTTCCGGTCGGCGACGTCATCGAGCGCTTCCGCTTCGGCGTCGCGCTGCATGTCGGCAACATTCTCTACGGCAATATCGGCGGCGGCAACCGGCTCGACTTCACCTGCATCGGCCCCGCCGTCAATCTCGCGGCACGGCTGGAGAAGATCGCGGGCCGCCTGGGAAGGACGGTCGTGGTCTCGGAGGGCTTCGCCAAAGTTTGCCGGCACGACTGGCGCAATCTCGGCGATTTTCCGATCGCGGGGTTTTCGAAGGCTCAGCGTGTATACGGGCTGGCTGAGGAGACGCCGGTGGTGATGGCGTGACGCGGCGGCCGATGTCTCTCCGATCATCTGCCGCCGCGCCAACGCGTCTCAATACACGATCTTCATCGCGAGTGTCGCGATCACGATCATGATGGCGCCGCCGACGCGGGTTGCGATCTGGGCGAAGGCCATCAGGCCCATGCGGTCCGCAGCGCCGAGAATGGCGACGTCGCCGGTGCCGCCGAGCCCGGAATGACAGGCGGTGACGATCGCGGCCTCGACCGGATACATGTTGAGCCACTTGCCGACGAAGAAGCCCGAGGTCACCATCGCCAGCACCGTCGTGGTGCAGACCGCGACGTAGCCAGGATTGAATGACGCGACGAGTTGCTGCCACGATACCAGCAGAGCTCCCATCGCCACCAGGATCGCGAAGGTGAGGTTGGTCGACATGAATTTGTTGATCTGGTAGGCGCCGAGCTCCATCTCGGCCGGCAACAACTTCGTCAGCTTCAGCGCGACCGCCGCGATGATCATCAGGATCGGGCCGGGAATGCCGGTATAGGGCGCGAGCACCATGCCGAGCACGAACAGCACGCAGGACAGCACGATGCCGGCGCCCAGGAGACCGAGATCGATCGGGTGGTCGGAGCGCGCAGGGCCAAGAATGTCGTCATCACCGGTCTTCACCAGCATGCCCTGACCGCTGAGGTCGCGCCGCTTTTCGCCGAGACGGGCAAGGAGGCCGGCCGCGACGATGGCGACGACGTTGCCGAGCAGCGCCGCTGGCACCATCTGCGCCACCAGTTCGGCCTGCGACCGGTGCAGCATCTCCGCATAGGCGATCGACAGCGGCAGCACCCCCTCGGCGAGGCCTCCACCGATGATCGGGATGATCACGAAGACGAACGTTTCCTTTGGGTTGTGGCCGAACAGCAATCCGACCGTGATGCCGATGGCGATGGCGCTGAGCGTGCCGACCAGCAGCGGCACGAACATCCTGATGAAGCCCTGCACCAGCACGCGGTGCGGCATGCCGAGGATCGAGCCTGCGACGAGGCAGGCGATGAAGAAATACTGAAAGTTGGCGGTGCGGAACGTCGTCGTGATCGCCTTGACCGCCGTCTCCGGCATCAGGCCGTAGGCGACCATCGCTGATGGCACGAACAGGCACATGATCGCTGTGCCTCCGATCCGCTTCACGACAGGAATGGTCTGGCCGAGCTTGCCGAGCAGGAAGCCCAGCAGCATCAGCACCGAGAGACCGCCGATGACGTCATTCGGCAATCTCCCGGAATAGACCGCGACCGCGCAGACGAGCGCTGCGGGGACATAGACGGTGATCGGCAGCGGGCCGATCTTTGGCGCTGCGAGCGCCGATGATTGCGTCGTTTCCGCCAGCTTCATGGTGGTATCGGTCAAGAATGCCTCCCTCTTTCGATTTGTGTTGTTTGCTTACGCATCCTCAGAACCAGGGATTGTCTGCCCGGTGCCGCGCCTCGAAGGCACGGATGTCATCTGCAAATGCGAGCGTCGAGCTGATGGCGTCGCGTCCCGTGATGAATGCCTCCTTCCGCGCAGGCTCGATCGCGAAGGGGATGGTGCCGCCGCCGTCGATGCGGATGGTCTGCTGCGCGAGGTCGACGGTCAGGCGATTGCTCGCGGGGCTTGCCACGATGGCGGCGAGGGTGCCGACCGTGGCAGCATCGAGGCTGATCGTCAGCAGACCGTTGTTGGCGCAATTGTCGTTGAAGATTCCGGCGAAGGTGGTGCCGATCAGCGCGCGGATGCCGAGTTGCTGAAGCCCCCACACGGCATGCTCGCGGCTGGAGCCGCAGCCGAAGTTCGGGCCGACGACGAGGAAACAGGCGTCGCGATAGCCGCCTTGGTTCAGCACGAAGTCGGGATTGGGCTTGCCGTCGATGAAGCGGAGCAGGTTGAAGGCGCCGTCACCGAGCCCGCTGCGATCAACGCCCTTCAGGAACATCTTTGGCATGATCACGTCGGTGTCGATATTGGGCGTCGTCATCGGCGCGGCCGCGCCGGAGACACGATCAAACGGCGTCATGGCCAATCTCCTCCGATCAAGTCGCGCACATCGGTGATGCGGCCCGTGACCGCAGCAGCCGCGACCATCGCCGGGCTCATCAGATGCGTGCGCGCGCCAGGCCCTTGGCGGCCCTCGAAATTGCGGTTGGTCGAGGAGGCCGATCGTTGTCCGGGCGCGAGGATGTCGTCGTTCATCGCAAGGCACATCGAGCAGCCGGACTGCCGCCACTCCACGCCGGCGTCGATCAGGATCTGGGCGATCCCCTCCGCCTCGGCTTGCGCGCGGACCTGCGTCGAGCCGGGAACGACGATGGCGCGGACGCCCGTCGCGACGTGGCGTCCTCTGAAGACGTGAGCGGCATCACGAAGGTCTTCGATGCGCGAATTGGTGCATGAGCCGATGAAGGCGAAATCGATCGGCACCGACTGGATCGGCATTCCCGGCGTCAGGTCCATATAGGCAAGTGCGCGCATCGCCGCCGTCTTGCGATCGGCGTTGGCGCTGCTGTCGGGATCAGGGACGCGATCCGTCACCGCGATCGCCTGGTCCGGGCTCGTGCCCCAGGTCACCAGCGGTGCGACGTCGCCAGCGTCGATCGTCATCTCACGGTCGAAGCCAGCATCGGGATCGGAACGGAGCTGCAGCCAGGCTTTGGCGGCGCGGTCCCACATCTCGCCCTTCGGCACGCGCGGGCGCGCCCTGAGATAGTTGAGCACTTTCTGGTCGGGCGCGATGACGACACCGCGCGCGCCGGCCTCGACGACCATGATCGACATCACGATTCGTCCTTCGACACTCATCTCCCTGACGGCAGGGCCGGCGAACTCCACCGCATAACCGGTGGCGCCATCGGCGCCGATGCGCCGGATGATCTCCATCACGACGTCCTTCGGCGCGACGCCGAGTGGCGGGCGTCCGGTCACATTGATGCGCATCGTCTTCAGGCGGCGGTACCGCACCGTCGAGGTCGCGAGATAATGCTCGATGTCGGAGGTGCCGATACCGTAGCCCAGTGCACCGAAGGCGCCATAGGCGGTGGTATGGCTGTCGCCGGCGGCGATCACCATGCCCGGCATCACGAGTCCCTGCTCGGGCGCGACGACATGCTCGATGCCCTGGCGCGGATCGAGGATATCGAAATACTCGATGCCGAAGTCGCGCGCGTTGTCGGCGAAATAGTCGACCTGCCGCGCAGCTTCGGCGTCCGGCATCTCGCGCGTGCGATGCGCCGCCGTCGGATTGACATGGTCGACCACCATCAGCGCTGCTGACGGATTCCACACCTTGCGTCCGGCGGCGCGCAGGCCGGCAAAGGCCTGCGGGCTGGTATATTCGTTCAGCACGGTGCGATCGACATAGAGCAGCACCAGCCCGTCATCGTCGAGCTTGCGGACCACATGCGCGTCGATCAGCTTGTCGTAGAGCGTGCGCCCTGACATTCGATCTCTCCAAAGCGGAATCTGACTTTCTTCGAGGGTGCAGGCCGCCCCAGTGGAAATCCAATGTCACCTCATGATATGATTATGCAGAATTTGCATAAGCAGGACTGGGGCCATGGAGATCAACTGGCTGCACGATTTCATTGCGGTGGCGTCGACTCGCAGCTTTTCGCGCGCCGCCGAGCAGCGGAATTCGTCGCAGCCGGCGCTGAGCCGCCGGATCAAGGCGCTGGAAGTCTGGGCTGGCGCCGCGCTGTTCGAGCGCACGACACATATGGTGAGTCTCACGCCTGCGGGTGATGCGTTCCGCCTGACCGCCGAGGACATCATCCGCCGCCTGTCCGCAGGCCGCCTGGAGGCGCAGGAGCTCGCGCGCGGCGCGTCAGACGTGCTGAAATTCGCATCGACCAACGCGCTGTCGCTGACGTTTTTTCCGGATTGGTTGCGGCATGTCGAAGCGACGCTGTCGTTCGTGCCGAACGTTCAGCTCGTCGCCAACCATATGGAAGCGTGCGAGCGCATGCTTCTGGCGGGCGAGGTGCATTTCCTGCTCTGCCACCATCATCCCGCCGTGGTCAGCGCACTCACGACAGCTCAGTTCAAGTCCGTCCACGTCGGTGACGATTGCCTGATTCCGGCGTCCGTGCCGGCTTCGCGATCCGGCAAGGCCCCCCGCTTCAAGCTGCCAGGAACGGAAGCCGCGCCGGTGCAGGTCCTG
This sequence comes from Bradyrhizobium manausense, assembly GCF_018131105.1. Classification (NCBI taxonomy): domain Bacteria; kingdom Pseudomonadati; phylum Pseudomonadota; class Alphaproteobacteria; order Hyphomicrobiales; family Nitrobacteraceae; genus Bradyrhizobium; species Bradyrhizobium manausense. Next base: position 335,572 of record NZ_JAFCJI010000001.1, read on the forward strand.
AATTACCGTGGGGAGTCCGGAATGGGAAAGATTCTCGACGCGGTACGCTCGACCTCGCCGCTCGGAGCGCACCTGAAGCCGGCATTTACGTCACATCTGGCAAAACTTCTCGTCACCATGGTCCAGGCCGGCCGCGGCATGGCCTGGCTTCCGCAAAGCCTGATCGCGGATCAACTCGCATCAGGCGAACTGGTGAGGGCCGGCGGAGAGGGGTGGGAGATTCCGATCGAGATCCACGTGTTCCGTCCGAGATCGCGACTGACGCCGGCGGCCGAAGCGTTCTGGACCCACGTTCGAGAGCATCCGCCCGCGAGCAATGCGCGCAAGGCGGGGCGTTCGCGCCGCAGCCGCAGCTAGCGGCCTATTCCTCCGGCTCCGTCGTGAACAGCAGCGGATAGCCTTTGGTGCGGGCGGCGTCCGTCGCGCGAGTGGCCTTGGTCTCGGCCACGTCCTTGGTGAAGACGGCGACGACGCAGGCGCCCAGCTTGTGCGCAGTGATCATGACTTTGTAAGCCTGATCCTCGGTCATGCGGAATTCGGCCTTGAGGATCATCGTGACGAACTCACGCGGCGTGTAGTCGTCGTTGATCAGGATGACCTTGTGCAGCTTCGGCCGCTCGACCTTGGTCCTGGTCCGCGTCTTCGGTGTGGTGACGGTGTCGTTCATCGTGTCCTGATGCGCCCCGGCCCTGCGAGCTAACAGCAGGTTCATTATACCGCAGGACCGTGTGCGTCTCCAAGCTGGACGGGTCCCTCACGATCATGCTGTCGCGGATGGGCAGGGATGTCCGATCGTACGCCGTTACGGAAGCGTGCGAACGAATTGCATCGCGGCAATGAGGGCGCCCACGGACAGCACCACTGATGCGATCATGTAGATGGCCGAGGCCCATGATTGGCCGCGCTCGACCAGGTACCAGGCGTCCAGCGAGAACGTCGAGAATGTCGTGTATCCGCCGCAAATCCCGACGGTCAGGAAGATCCGTGCGGCTTGCGGCAGGTTCCATCGGGTCGCGAACAACGCGGCGAAAATGCCGATCAGAAACGATCCAGTCACGTTGATGATGAGGGTGCCCCAGGGAAAATCAGTGCCGAACAGCCGGGCCGAGCCGATCCCGACGAGATAGCGCATGACCGACCCGAGCGCGCCGCCGATCGCGACGGCCAGAATGAATTGAATGTTCAACGTCTCGTCCCCCGTTTCGCGCCGTGCATCGTCAGTTCTCCCTTGCCAGCCCGCCGCCGACCGTAAGCAGTCCCGTGAGCGCGACCAGCGCGAAGCCAAGACCGGCGAGGAACGTGCCCGCCGGACCATAGACATCCCACAGTGCGCCGGCGATCACGCTCGCCGCCAGCATCGCAAGACCGGTGAACAGATTGAAATAGCCGAACGCGGTGCCACGCAGGCTGGGTGGTGCAGTATCGGCGACGAGCGCCGAGAGCAAGCCTTGCGTCAATCCCATATGCAGGCCCCACAGCACGACGCCGAGGGCAAGGCCGGTCAGGCTCGGCAGCAGCGCCAGTGCAAGGTCGGCGCCGGCGAGAAAAACGAGGCCGAGCGCGAGCAGGGCAGTGCGGTTGATCCGGTCCGACAGCACGCCGGCCGGATAGGCCGAGAGCGCGTAGGCGATGTTCATCAGCACCAGTACCGCCGGCACCCACATCGCATTGAGGCCGATGTTCTGGGCGCGCAGGATCAGGAAGGCCTCGCTGAAACGGGCGAGCGTGAACACGACGCCGATCGCGACAATGCGCCAGTAGACGGCTCCAAGCTGCCGCATCGCGGCTGTGTTCAGCGGGTTCTTCGCCGGCTCCCGGCTCGCATCAGGTTCCGGTTCGTCGACCGCAAACGCGATCAGGCCAAACGACAAGAACGCCGGCACCACAGCCACCCAGAACACGGCGGCAAAATGATCCGCCGTCCACCACATCAGGCCGATCGCGACGAGCGGCCCGACGAAGGCGCCGACCGTGTCGAGCGATTGCCGCAGGCCGAAGCTGGCGCCGCGCAGACCGGCGGGCGCGATGTCGGCGATGAGCGCATCGCGCGGCGCACCGCGAATGCCCTTGCCGACGCGATCGATGAAACGCGCGGCCACCAGCCAGCCGACGCTGGGGGCGAGCGGGAACAGCGGCTTAGTCAGCGCGGCCAGCCCGTAGCCGAGGGCCGCGAGCAGCTTGCGGCGGCCGAGCCAGTCCGACAATGCGCCGGAGAAGATCTTCGTGATCGAGGCAGTCGCCTCCGCGATGCCCTCGATGAAGCCGATGGTGAGCGTGGAGGCGCCGAGCACGGTGACGAGATAGACTGGCAGCAGCGCGTGGATCATCTCGGAGGAGATGTCCATCAGCATCGAGACGAAGCCGAGCACCCAGATTCCCCTGGGCAGCCTGGTTCGTGCAGCTTTCGGTATGGTCGTCACGTCGTTGCCTTCACGTCATTGCTTTCACGTTCTGGACATCCCCTTGGCCTTCGCTTTCAGGCAACAAAAAACCCGCCACCGGCGGGTCTGTCCATGCTCCCGCCAAAGGCAGAGGCTCATTGCCTCACCTCAAGCAGGAGTCATCAGCCCACTACGGTCGCACGACCGACGGGCGGTTGTCGGGGGACTCCATCCCCATCTGTGATATCAGCCTAGCATGGAAATCGTAGGGGACAAGTGGGGCGGAACGCTCTGTCCCGTAGCGCGAATGCGTGACGGCGCAAGCGTGGCGACATGGCGGCGGTTTCGAGCTGGTTTGTGAAAAGCCTAACTTGAATGTGAAGCACAAGCGATCTTCGCGCTTTGCGGCAAGGCGTTTGCATGTCACCATCGCGTCGTTCGACGGGAGACTGCGATGCGGTTGCTGTTCTCGATCGGGGCTGTGCTGGTGGCCGGTGTGTTTGCCGGAGGGGACGTCGCGGGGATCGCGGCACCAAGTCCCAAATTTGAACCGCCGAAATTCGAACCGTCAAGGCAGCAGCGGCAGGCGGCCGACGGTGATGCGCAGTCGGTCGACGTCGAGTTGATCCTCGCGGTCGACGTCTCCTATTCCATGGATATGGACGAGCTTGCGATCCAGCGCGAAGGCTATGCGCAGGCGATCCAGTCGAAGGAGTTTTTACAAGCGCTGAAGGTCGGCCCGAACGGCAGGATCGCGGTGACCTACTTCGAATGGGCCGCGTCGAGCGATCAGAAGATCATCATCCCCTGGCGCCTCATCGACGGACCGGAGACGGCAGACGCGGTCGCGGCCGAGATCATGAAGACGCCGATCCGTCGCGCCTCGCGTACCTCGATCTCGGGCGCGATCGGATTCGGGATGCCGCTGTTCGACGAGAATCCCTATCACGGGCTCCGCCGCGTCATCGACATTTCCGGCGACGGTCCGAACAACAATGGCGGGCCAGTGACCGTGGCGCGCGATGCTGCGCTCGAGAAGGGCATCATCATCAACGGCCTGCCGATCATGGTGAAGGAGCCGTCCTATTCAACCATGGATATCGACAATCTCGATTACTACTACGAGGATTGTGTCGTCGGCGGTCCCGGCTCCTTCGTGATCGCGATCAAGGATCGCGACAAGTTCAAGGAGGCGATTCGGACCAAATTGCTGATGGAGGTCGCCGGCCGCACGCCCGAGCGTCCGGTGATGCACGTCGCGGAGAAGGCGAAGGAGCCGCGCGTGAATTGCCTGATCGGCGAGAAGATCTGGTCGGACCGCTGGGGCCGCTAAGGCCCATCCGGATGAGATCGTTTGCCTCATCGCGTCAGGTGCATGAAGTTAATCACTCGTTAACCGCGGCATGGTCCTAATCGAATTGTTTCCAAATATTACTGACGCTGCTTCCGCGCAGAAACATGCCCATCGTCACGCAAAGCACCAGCCAGATCTCGCCCGCCAATGAGCGGATGTATCACCAGAGCGCTTTGCTCGGTGACTGGAAGGGCAATTGGGCGGGCAACAACCAGCCCGTTGGCTTCAAGGTCGTGAACATCCGCGGCGCCCGGGCGCAGGTCGAATACACCCATAACGGGCACACTGAGCGCGGCTTTGCCCAGATCAGCGGTTCGCTCATTACCTTCGGCTCGGTCACGGTCGGCACCAAGGACGGCAAGAACCTCGTGCTGTTGTTCTCCGCGGGAGGTGCCGGCAAGCAGACCGCGTCGCTGGAGAAGCAGGCGCCGCCGGCGTCCGACAGCCGGCTGATGGGAAGCTGGGGTGGCTATTCCAGCGACAACGGCAAGAGCGCGAGCTTTCGCGTGCTCGCCGTCAACGGCAACGAAGCCCAGGTCAGCGTCACCACCGACGGCATCACCCGCCAGGGCACCGGCATCGTCTACAAGAACGTCATCATGTTCGGGCAGTCGCAGATCGCCACCGACGACGGGCAGAACGGCAAGATCATCTACCAGGTCGGCAACAAGTCCTTCATGGTCCCGGTGACGAAATACCCGCCGGCGGATTCGTCGTCATCGGTGGACCGGACAGCGTAGCTGACCTCGGCGACGTCCTGCCGGGTCGCGTCGGTGCCTCTACGGCGTCATTGCGAGCGCAGCGAAGCAATCCAGTGTCTTTCCGCAGCGACCGCCTGAGCCCTGCATCGTTGCGGGCGTACGCCGTTGACGACCTCCTTAGCGACTTGCAGCCCGCGCGACATGTGCAAAAAGTTCGATGCGCGTGCTAGCCTGTGCGATCGAGATCGCTTGCCATGCGCGATTTCGACGCAGTCGATGCCGACGGCAATCAGATCACATTCGGGATGGGAACGGACGCCGCAGCCTGACATGGTCGGCCGCGGCGTCCGGTGAAGATCAGATCCGGGCTTCCAGGATCAGGTTGAACGGCGTCTCGGCGGCACGGCGGAAGCGCGACAATCCGCCTTCGCTCGCGACCTTGCGCAGCCTTGCCTCGCCGGCTTGCGCGCCGAGCGCAAGGCCCACCTCCTGGTCGAGCGAAGCCGGGGTGCAGACCATGGTCGACGCCGCGTAGTAGACGCGCCCGACGGGATTGAGATTGTCCTCGAGCCGGTCGCCCGCGAACGGCTCGACCAGCATGCAGGTGCCGTCCTTCGCCATGGTCTGGCGCACGTGGCTGATGGCGCCGACGGGATCGCCCATGTCGTGCAGGCAATCGAAGAAGCAGACGAGATCGTAGCCTTCGGCCGGATAGGACTTGGCCGAGTGAACCGCGAAATTCACGCGATCACTGAGCCCGGCCTCGGCTGCTGCCTTGCGTGCCGCCTCGATCGAGCCCTCGTGATAGTCGAAGCCGTAGAAGCGCGAATTCGGGAAGGCCTCCGCCATTAGCCGCGTCGAGATGCCATGCCCGCAGCCGACATCGGCGACCTTTGCGCCGCGCTTCAGCTTGTCCACGACGCCGTTGAGCGCGGGCAGCCATTCCTGCACCAGATGATGCATGTAACCTGTGCGGAAGAAGCGCGCGGTGCCGCAGAACAGGCACTCGCTGCGCCGGTTCCAGCCAACGCCCTTGCCGGACTTGAATGCGTCCGTGATCTTCGGCTCGTCGAGAAACGCAGCGGCAATGACATTGCCGACCGCGCCCAGGAACACCGGGCTGTCCTGGTCGGCGAGCGCCATCGCCTGCTCGGGCAGCATCGAGAATTTCCCTGAACCGGCATCGTATTCGACGTAGCCGGATGCCGCCTGGCTCGCCAGCCATTCGCGAACGTAGCGCTCCGCCGTTCCTGTCGCCTTTGCGAGTTCGGCGGAGTTCATCGGTCCCTTGGCGAGAGCGCGGTAGAGGCCGAGCTTGTCGCCCAACAGGACGAGCGATGCGTTCATCGCTGCCCCGACCTCGGTGATCATCTTGCCCATAAAGGCATTCAACCTGTCGGAATTGACCTCCATGACGGCCTCCATGCAATGTCAGGCATTTTCTAGGGTCTGCGCAATTGCGCGTGATCGGACGACGCCAAGGCCTGTGCGGTCAAAGCCGCTGCCTGAGCTTGCGCGTCCTTTCAATGGGTCAATCCGGCACCGAGGAGGTTCAACGTCAACAAGCTGATCTGGAACCCGGCGGCGTGATCGGCGGCATTGCGTCGCTGGCCTTCGCACGATGCCGGGCGTATAAATTGCGCATCATTCCGACGGTTACCTGAATGCCCAGCCTTGCTCGTTCCTGCGGCCTTACTCTTCTTGCCGTGCTCTGCTTCAGCGGAGCGCCGGCTCATGCGCAAGTCGCACCCCTGCAATATTGGATACCGGGCGGTGGTTTTGGCTATGGGGGCAGCGCTGACAGCTACGGCAGCTCTCTTGGCTTCAAAACCGCCGATGCCAACGACGGCTACGAGTTTCGCCCCGGTTTCTTTGTCGGAAGCCGAAGCGGCAATCTTGGTCTGAGTGGCTTCACCCAGGCTGGACCCACCAGCAATTTCAGCGCGCTCTCCTATGACAGCACGCAGTTCGGCTACAACATGAAGACCGCTGGCGGCTCGCCCGTGACCTTCTTTGCCGGCTTCGACACGCTGAAATATGGCAACGGCATTGGCAGCTCGGTCGCGCCGCTGACCTCGGCCGCCGGGCCCGGCTACGGCGCATTTGGGGGTGTCGAATTCAAGCCGACCTCCAACCTCAGCCTGTCGTTCGGGGCCGGGTTCATCCAGCGAGACTCCGGCCGCATGGATAGCGATATCAGGTCGAACATGCTGCCCGGCGAGTCGCCGGCATTGGGCGGGCTCCGGCGCTAGCGCTCAAACTACCGCGTGAACTTCGCCACGATCTCGACATGCGGCGTGTGGCGGAACTGATCGACCGGAACGACACTCTCGATCCTGTAACCGCCATCGATCAGCAGCCGCGCGTCGCGGGCAAATGTCGCGACGTTGCAGGAGACCGCGATCACCACAGGCACCTTGCTGGCAGCCAGCTTCAGCACCTGCGCCTGCGCGCCCTGGCGCGGCGGATCGAACACCACGACGTCGAAATCGCGCAGCTCCGGCGGCACCAGCGGGCGGCGGAACAGGTCGCGCGGCTCGGCCTTGATCGGCTTCAGCCCCGGCGTGCGTGCCGCCTTTGCCAGCGCGGCGATCGCACCGGCGTCGTTGTCGTAAGCCGTGACGCGCGCCTTTTCGGCTAGCCTCAGGGCGAACGGGCCGACACCGCAGAAGAGGTCGAGAACTTCCTTGGCCTTGCCGATGCGCTCGATGACGAGAGACGCAAGCGTTTCTTCGCCCGCGACAGTCGCCTGCAAGAACGAGCCCGGAGGCAGTGTTACCTCGGCGCGACCCATCCTGACCGTCGGCGGCAGGTGTTGCAGCACCAGATCGCCATGTCGCGTCAGCCGCGCCAGGCGATGCTGTTCGGCAACGCGCGAGAGCGCCGTGACCAGCGGCGTCGGCAGCGGACCGGAGCCGCGCACGTCGACATCGAGACCATTGGCGGTCGCGGTGACCTGGATGTCGAGCGGCTTCGTCACCGGCATCTTCGACGTCAGCGGCTCGGCGAGCGCCCAGGCGGCATCGAGTGCGCCCTCGAGCGCGGGATCGAGGATCGGGCAGCGATGGATCGGAATGACGTCGTGCGAGCTCGCCGCCGAGAAGCCGACCTTCAGAACATTGTGCGTGCCAAAGCGTCCGTGCAGCGTGACGCGCCGGCGGCCCGCGCCATGGGCATCGACCAGCGGCACGACCTCGCAATCGATGCCGGCCTGCGCCAGCGTCTCGACGACGATATTGCGCTTCCAGGCATGGTATGGTGCGGCCGCCCAGTGCTGGATCGCGCAGCCGCCACAGATGCCGAAATGCGGACAGAACGGCTCGATGCGCTCGGGACTTGCAACGTCGACCGCCAGCAGCTTGCGGCGGTCGGGATGACCAGCGACATGGTCGACCTCGACGGTCTCGCCGCCGAGCGCGTAGGGCACATAGAGCGCATCGCCCGAATTGAGCGAGACGCCGTCGCCGCGATGGCCGACATGATCGATCTTGACGCGTTCAACCACGGCGCGCGCCCAGGAAGAATTCGATGTTGCCGTCGCCGCCCGCGATCGAGGAGGGAAATACCTCGATGTCGGTGCAGCCGAGCGATGCGGCGAAGGCGGCGATGTCGTCGCAGACTTGCCGTTGCACGGCGGCGTCGCGGATGATGCCTTTCTTGTTGTGCTTTCGATCGGCCTCGAATTGCGGCTTGATCAACGCGAGCAGGCTCATCGGCGCAGCCGCGAGCGACAAGGCCACGGGCAAAACGGTCTTGAGCGAGATGAAGCTGACGTCGATGACGACGACATCGGGGCGCGCCGGCAGCCGCTTGCCGTCATAGGCGCGAATGTCGGTCTCCTCCATCGACACGATCTTGGGATGATCGCGCAGCGAGGCGTGCAACTGGCTGGTGCCGACGTCCACTGCGAACACCAGGCTCGCCCCGTTGGCCAGCAGCACCTCGGTAAAGCCCCCTGTGGAGGCGCCGACGTCGAGGCAGACATGGTCCTCGATGTCGATCGGGTAGCGCTCCAGTGCGCCCGCGAGTTTGACGCCGCCGCGCGAGACGTAAGGGTGTGCCGGCTCGGCATTGATCACTGCGTCCTCGGCGATCGTCTCCGATGGCTTTGCGACCTGCTTGTCGTCAGCCGTGACGAGGCCGGCCTCGATCGCCGCCCGCGCCCGCGCACGGCTCTCGAACAGGCCGCGCTCGACCAGCAGAACATCCGCGCGCTTGCGGGCAGGGGACATCGGATCTCCGGGAGACGACTGAAGGGCTTTATGTGGCGATCAATCGCGCGGCTGCCATCCGGACGCAAGTCTCGAACGCAGCGAGATCGCGCCAGACGTCGACCGGCATCGTGGCCGGCGTCACCAGCGGGCAGCCGTGCAGCTCCAACGCGTGGATCATCATGAGGTTGTCGACGAGGCCGAAATCCTCGACCGTCAGCCCCTGCGCGTCGAGCAGCCGCCCGTCCTCGGAGGTCACGTGCATGAAGCGCCCAACGCGGTCGGCATAGCTGGCGGGATCGTTGGAATAAGCGAGGCAGAACTTGCGGCGCCCGGCCATGTAGCCGAGTTCGTAGACCGTGCCGGGATCGGCGCCGGCGCCGCGGAACGGGGTGAGGTTGGCGACGATGGCATCGGCCTCGTCCATCATCGCCTCGTTGCCGCAAAAAATTTGCCGCGAGGCGTCGGGCGTGGCGAGGTCGATGGCGTTGTCGAGGGGATAGAGGCCGGTGAGCCCGTGCGCAGCACAGATCGCCGCCTTGCGGCGGCCGATCTCGACAGCATCCGGCAGGAACACGTCGGGACCTGCCAGATAGATGTTCATGAAGTCGCGCTGCTTCGTGGAGGGGTCGAAGCTCGCCGTCAGGCGAGCTTGACCGTCTCGGTCTTGGCGTCCTTGCCGAGCGCTTCGAACACCTTGGCGACGATGCCCTTGGCGTCGAGGCCGGCACGGCCATACATCGCGGCCGGCGTGTCGTGATCCTGGAACACGTCGGGCAGGACCATCGTACGGAACTTGAGCATGCCGGTGTCGAGCACGCCCTGATCGGTCAGGTACTGTGCGACATGCGAACCGAAGCCGCCGACCGAGCCTTCCTCGACGGTGATCAGCACGTCGTGGTCGCGGGCAAGCTTGAGCACCAGTTCGGTGTCGAGCGGCTTCATGAAGCGCGCGTCGGCAATCGAGGTGGAGAGGCCATGGGCGGCGAGCTCGTCGGCCGCCTTCTCGCATTCGGCCAGACGCGTGCCGAAGGAGAGCAGGGCGATCTTGTTGCCCTGGCGGATCATGCGGCCCTTACCGATCTCGAGGGGAACGCCGACGTCGGGCATCTCGATGCCGCGGCCTTCGCCGCGCGGATAACGCAGCGAACTCGGGCGATCATTGATCGCGACCTGCGTCGCCACCATGTGCACGAGCTCGGCTTCATCCGCCGCCGCCATGATCACCATGTTCGGCAGACAGCCGAGATAGGCGTTGTCGAACGAACCGGCATGGGTCGCGCCGTCGGCGCCGACGAGGCCGGCGCGGTCGATGGCGAAGCGGACGGGCAGGTTCTGGATCGCGACGTCATGGACGATCTGGTCGTAGCCGCGTTGCAGGAAGGTCGAGTAGATCGCGCAGAACGGCTTGTAGCCTTCGGTCGCAAGACCGGCGGCAAACGTCACCGCGTGCTGCTCGGCGATGCCGACGTCAAAGGTGCGGTCCGGAAACGCCTTGTTGAAGATGTCGACGCCGGTGCCGGACGGCATGGCCGCGGTGATGGCGACGATCTTGTCGTCCTTCTGCGCTTCCTTGACGAGGCTCTGGCCGAACACATTCTGGTAGGCCGGCGCATTGGGCTTGGCCTTCGCCTGGGTGCCGGTGGCGACGTCGAACTTGACGACGGCATGATACTTGTCGGCGGAGGCTTCCGCCGGGCCGTAGCCCTTGCCCTTCTGGGTGACGACGTGGACCAGGATCGGGCCGGTCTCCATGTCGCGCACGTTCTTCAGCACGGGCAGGAGATGGTCGAGGTTATGGCCGTCGATCGGGCCGACGTAATAGAAGCCGAGCTCTTCGAACAGCGTGCCGCCGTCCATCATGAAGCCGCGGGAATATTCCTCGACGCGGTTGGCGCGGTTGGCGAGGATCTTCGGCAGGCGCTTGTTGATCTGCTTGGCCGCATCGCGCAGCGTGCGATAGGTCTTGCCCGAGTACAGCCGCGACAGATAGGCGCTCATGGCGCCGACCGGCGGCGCGATCGACATGTCGTTGTCGTTGAGGATCACGATCAGGCGCGAGTTCATGGCGCCGGCGTTGTTCATGGCTTCATAGGCCATGCCTGCCGACATCGCACCGTCACCGATCACGGCGATAACGTTGTTCTTGCCGCCGGAGAGGTCGCGCGCGACCGCCATGCCGAGACCGGCCGAGATCGAGGTCGAGGAATGGGCTGCGCCGAACGGATCGTAATCGCTCTCGCTGCGCTTGGTGAAGCCCGACAAGCCGCCGCCGGTGCGCAGCGTGCGAATGCGGTCGCGGCGTCCGGTGAGGATCTTGTGCGGGTAGGCTTGATGGCCCACGTCCCAGATCAGCCGGTCGCGCGGCGTATCGAAGACGTAGTGGATCGCGGTGGTGAGTTCGACCACGCCGAGGCCCGCGCCGAAGTGACCGCCGGTCACCGAAACGGCATCGATGGTCTCCTGACGCAGCTCGTCGGCGACCTGGCGAACCTGCTCGATCTTGAGCTTGCGCAGGTCATCCGGTGTCCGGATGGTGTCGAGAAGCGGCGTTTTACTGTATGCGTTCACAGCGATTTCCAATTTGTCAGCGCCGGAAGTTCATTCCGGTGCGCGATGGGTTTGCACAATATCGGCGCAGCGCGAGTCCTCAACCGTCGGAGCCACCTGCACGGGGCAAGGCCCCTTGTTCAAGCTTAGGTGAGCTAAAGTGCGCTCCGGTTCAGTCTCCGTGACCCCTGTCACGTGGATCGGCTTCGTCCGTCCCCGCCAATTTCATTAGCAATTTGAATAGCTTGACGTCGAAAATCGGTCCCCACGTCAAAGCTAACAAAAAGCCACACTCCGCGCAGCTTTACACCAAAGCTTGGGCCAAAGCCAACCCGCCCGACCGATTGCGGGTATGCAGGTGCAACCGGCGGGCCAATTTGGTTAATCGCGGCGCCGGTGGGGAGGTTCCAATCCTCACCCGTTCCTTGGCAGGATTCCGGCCTGAAGAATAGCCTTTTCGGCCAAATTCACAGGGCTGAGGGCGCGAGAGCGGAAGTTTCTTCAATCCCGGCGTCGCGACGGCCGGTTCGGGCTGAACACAAAGGCGTGCGATCCTGAAAAATCGCAGGTGGCCGATGCCGAGGACGGGCAGCTCTGGGTCGGCGCGTGCCTTATTGCACGTCGAGCGGCGCCGTGCCGGCGGCCTGTCCGCTGGCATCGGTGGTGATCTTGTCGACGCGGGCCTCGGCCTGGCGCAAAAGCTCCTCGCAGCGCCGCTTCAGGGCTTCGCCGCGCTCGTAGATCGTCACGGATTCCTCGAGCGGCACCTTGCCGTCCTCGAGCCGCTTCACGATCGTTTCGAGTTCTTCGATCGCGCGCTCGAAGGTGAGCCTGCTGACGTCGGCTTGGGTATTTTCGGCCATATCCGTTTCCGATTGCCCGATTCGCTTCTGATGCAAAACAGCAGAGTTTTGCGGGCTTAATGTGGCGAGCTTGTCTAAGCGCCCATCAGGGCGCCGACATGCGCCGTAACAGATTCTTTCAGTCCTTGCAGATCGTAGCCGCCTTCGAGCACGGAAACAACGCGTCCTCCGGCGGACTTGTCGGCGAGATCCATCAGCTTGCGCGTCACCCAGGTATAATCCTCCGCGCGCAAATTCAGCGAAGCCAGCGGATCGCGGTAATGCGCGTCGAAGCCCGCGGAGATGATGAGCAATTCGGGGCTGAATTTCTCGAGCTGCGGCAGGATCAGATTCTCGAACGCGGAGCGGAATTCGGGCCCGCCGTCTTCTGAGGCGAGCGGCGCGTTGACGATGGTATCGTGGTCGCCGCGCTCGCCCTTGGCGCCGGTGCCTGGAAACAGCGGCATCTGATGGGTCGAGCAGTACATCACTGATGGGTCCGACCAGAAGATGTCCTGGGTGCCGTTGCCGTGATGCACGTCGAAATCGACGATGGCGGCACGCTTGATGCCGTATTTGCGCTGCGCATGGCGCGCGGCGATCGCGACATTGTCGAAGAAGCAGAAGCCCATCGGCTTGCCGATCTCGGCATGATGGCCGGGCGGACGCACCGCGACGAAGGCGTTGCGGTGCTCGCCGTTCATCACCGCTTCTGTCGCCGCCACCGCGCCGCCAACGCCGCGCATCACCGCTTCCCACGTGCCCGGAGACATTGAGGTGTCGCCGTCGATATAGACCTGGCCGCTGGTCGGCGCGATGTGGCGGAGCTCGGTGACGTAATGCTCGTTGTGGCAGAGCGTAACGAGATCGAGATCGCCCTCGGGCGCCAGGTCGCGCGCCAGGAACTGGAAGCGCTCATGCGACAGCGCTTCCTCCACCGCGCGCATGCGGTCCGGACGCTCGGGATGGCCCGGCGGCGTGACGTGGTCGAGGCAAGCCTTGTGGGAGAGAAGAAGCGTGCTCATCAGGTCGGCCTCTCGGGGAACGAACTCTCGACGTCGCTTGACGCATCCGGCGCCAAAACGCAATGCAAAACGCAATCTATGCGTTCCCAAGGGATTGGCAAAGGGTCGTCGCGTTTCACCTCGGTTTGATCCGGATCAGTTCACGCGCAGGATGCGGGTCGGCGGCAGCGGGCCGATCGGGCCATGCGCCTTGAAGAAGGCAAACAGCGCATCGACGTCGTAACCAGCATATTGTGGCGACGTGCCCTGTTTCGCGACGGAAAAACCGTCACCGCCGACGGCGAGGTAATCATTGACGGTGACGCGATACCCGGCGGCCGGCTCGAGCGGCCTGCCGTTGAGCATCATCTTGTCAGCCATCACGCGCTCACCGGATGGCCTGGAGGCATCCCAGCTGTAGCTGAATCCGTTCGACACCTGAAGAATCCGCGGCCGTTTCGGATCGAGCCATTGCTGCTCCAGCATGTCCTTCAGCTGGCTGCCGGTCAGCGTCATCGTGACGAGCCGATTGCGGAACGGCTGGCTCGCGAATATCTCGCCATAGGACACCGCGCCGTTCTCCCTGGGAATGATGTCGGTGCGGATGCCGCCGGGATTGGTGAGCGCGATGACAGCGCTGCCATCTTTGGCATCCTTGGTCGCCGCGAGTTGCGCGTCCGCGATGACGTCGCCGAGGGCGCTTTCGCCGGCCTCGTTCGGAACGCGCGACAGCGTCTGCGTCACCGATCCGGCCGGGCGATTGGCGATCGGTGCGGAAAGCTTGTCATAGGCGTCGATCAGCGCGGTTTGCGCCGGATCTTTGGCGAGCGAGGCGTTGGCGACAATGACGTTCTCGGCCCTGGCGCTGACGATGTCGCGGGTTACAGGATCGAGCTTTAGGTCGATTGCGGTCACCAGCGTGCCGTATTTGTCGCCGCTGGTGACGAGCCTGCCGTCGATGTCGCAGACATAGGCACGATGGGTGTGGCCGCTGACCACGACATCGACGGCGCGGTCGAACTTTTTCACGATGTCGACGATCGGCCCCGTGATGCCTGGGCATTCGTTGTAGTCGCCTGCGGGCTCGCCGCCCTGGTGGATCAGCACCACGATCGCCTCGACGCCGCGCGCTTTAAGTTGCGGCACCAGCGCGTTCACGGTCTCGGCTTCGTCGCGGAATTCAAGGCCGGCAATGCCCGATGGAGAGACGATGCCGGCGGTCTCCTTCAAGGTCAGGCCGATGAAGGCGACAGGGATGCCGTCGAATTCTCTGATCTCGTAGGGCGGCAGCACGCTCTTGCCGGTCGAGTTCTCCACGGTGGACGCCGCGAGATAATGGAATTTCGCGCCGGTGAAGGGATGCGGTCCCTGGCAGCCGTCTTCGGGATGACAGCCGCCGTTCTGCATCCTGAGCAGCTCGGTCTTGCCCTCGTCAAATTCGTGATTGCCGACCGAGGTGATCGCAAGCCCCATCATCGAGAGCGACTCGACCGACGGCTCGTCATGAAACATTGCCGACAGAAACGGGCTCGCCCCGATCAGATCGCCGGCAGCGACGAAGATGGTGTTCTTGTGCCCCTCGCTCAATTGCTTGACCAGCGTCGCCATGTATTCGGCGCCGCCGGCCGCCACCATCACCTTCTTGCTCTTGTCTTCGGGATCGCTGATGCGGATGCCGCCCGGCGGCGGACGAAGATTGCCGTGGAAATCGTTGATCGCGAGAATGCGCAGATCGACGGGCGCCGCGGTCTGTGCCGCGGCGGGCAGGGCGCAGAGCGCGAGCGAAAGCGCGGCAGGGATGGGATGGTATCGCATGGAACAAGATTAGTCGTTCCGCGCGAAGATTTCACGAAGCTTCTCGCTCGCTACCGCTTCTTCCTGTTCGCAAACGCATTGAACGCGGCAATCGCTTCGTCCGATTTCAAGCGCTCGCCGAACAAATGGCCTTCCTGATCGATGCGGCGGGTGAGTTCTTCCGGCGGCGCGCGCAGCAATTTGCGCGAGGCTGCGACCGCCTCGGCAGGCAGCCGGCAGATCTCGCGGGCTACTTTGCGGGCTTCAACCTCGGTATGTCCCGGTGACACCACAGTGTTGACGAGGCCGGCGGCCTGGGCCTCGTCGGCGGTGAAGCTGCGCCCCATCACCAGCATGGCGAAGGCGCGCTGATAGCCCATCGTGTTCGGCATCAGGAGGCTGGAGGCGCCGACCGGAACGAGCCCGAGATTGATGTAGGGCGCCGAGAAGGTCGCGGCGTTGGAGGCGAGCACGTAGTCGCAGTGAAACAGCATCACGGTGCCCATGCCGATCGAGGCTCCGTCGACGGCGGCGATGATCGGCTTGGCGTTGAGGGCCAGCGAATAGAGGAACCTGGCGCCATCCGACAATGTCTCGGGGCGCGACGCGTCGGCCTTCATGAAATCGTCGATGTCGTCGCCCGCGGTGAACACGCCGGAACCGCCGGTGATGATCATGCAGCGGATATCAGGGTTGTTCTGCGCAGTATCGATCGCCCGGCTCATCTCGCGATACATGTCCTGGGTGATCGCGTTCTTCTTGCCGGGGCGGCGCAAGGTGATCACGCGCGTGGCGCGCTCCTCCGTGACGATGATGTTGCCGTTCGGCATGAACACTCCCTGCGGTCGCCGCGGCGCCTGCCATCGGCGAGTCTCGGCACAGCGTAGCCTACATGATCCGGCCGACGTGCCAATCCTGCGGCCTGACCATTTCGGCAGTAATGCACGTGGACGGTTGCATGACACCCTCCGGAACTGTGACGCG
Organism: Bradyrhizobium manausense; assembly: GCF_018131105.1. Taxonomy (NCBI): domain Bacteria; kingdom Pseudomonadati; phylum Pseudomonadota; class Alphaproteobacteria; order Hyphomicrobiales; family Nitrobacteraceae; genus Bradyrhizobium; species Bradyrhizobium manausense. The sequence goes on from NZ_JAFCJI010000001.1 coordinate 351,393, forward strand.
AAATCTTCATCGTGCCTGCTGCGGCGTTTTGCGCGTTGCAACAATAGGCGATAATGTTTGAATTGAAAAACCGGTGGTTGTGCGCCACGATCGAATTGTCTCGTTTTATTGGGCCTTACTTGATTGATGATCGCCGCAACGGGTGTTGACGAATCCTCGCTGCATTATCGCGGCTGGCGCGTGGTGCTGGCCTGCTTCCTGATGGCGTTCTTCATGTTCGGCTTTGGCCTCTATGGCCAGGGAGTCTATCTCGTCGAGCTCCAGCGCGCCCATGGCTGGCCCGGCACGCTGGTGTCGGCGGCCAGCACCTTCTCGTTCCTGCTGACCTCAATCCTCGTTATCTTCACCGATGATCTGCTTGCCCGCATCGGACTGCGCGCTTTGATCCTGTGCGGCTTGACGGCGCTGGGCGCATCGACGGCGCTGCTGGGAGTGATGCAGTCGCCCTGGCAGCTCTATCTTGCCTATGCGCTGATGTCGGTCGGCTGGACCGGCATGGGGTCCGTAGTGATCGCGACCGTGCTGAACTCCTGGTTCGCGCGGCGCCGCGGGCTCGCGCTCAGTCTTGCCTTCAACGGCGCTACGTTCGGCGGCATCATCCTCGTACCGGTTCTGCTGGCGCTGAGCAGCAGCGTCGGCTTCCGCTCGGCCATGCTGGCGGCCACGATCGTGATGGTGGTGCTGGTGCTGCCGGTGGTCGTCGTGTTCACCGGGTGGCCGGTCGAGGTGTCGCCGAATGCAGCGGCAGGTGTCTCCGGGGGCCCGGCCGCGCGTCATTCGCGCAAAGAGCTGCTCGCCAATGCGTTGTTCTGGACCATGGTGCTGCCGATCGCGATCGCGCTGCTGGCGCAGATGGGATTCATCATCCACCAGGTGACTTTTCTCGAACCGCTGATCGGCCGCGCCAGTGCGGGCCTCGCCGTCACGGTCATGGCGGCAATGGCGGTGGTCGGGCGGCTGACGCTCGGGCTGTTCGTCGACCGGCTCGATCCGCGGATCGCCTGCGCGGCGTCAATGACGAGCCAGGCGGCGGCGCTGCTCGTTCTCCTGCAAAGCCAGAGCCCGGCCGTGCTGCTGATGTGTTGCGCCGTCTACGGCTTCTCCATCGGCAACATGATCACCTTTCCGCCCTTGATCATCCAGCGCGAGATCGGCAGCACGGCTTTCGCGGCGGCGATGGGACTGGGGACGTCGATCAGCGGCATCGTCAGCGCGTTTGGCCCCGGCATCGTCGGCCTCGTGCGCAGCGCGAGCGGCGACTATACGATGGCGTTTGCAATGTGCGTGGCGCTCGATGTCGTCGCGGCCAGCATCGTGCTGTGGCGGCCGGGGAGGCGCGCAGCAATCACCCGGAATCTCGCGCCTGAGCAAGATCGCAAGGTGGGGTAATCCATCCTGCCGGTTATCCCAACAACACCGCATCCGCCGCGGCGACCGACTCCGCGCTCTCCGTCACGGTGCGCTCCAGCGCGCCGGCCTGCACGGTGATGTTCTCGGCGAAGAAGCGCGCCAGCGAGACGTAGCGTGCGGCGTCGGTGTTGCCATCGGCCTTTGCGGCGAGCGCCTCCGAGGCCAGCATGCAGCCACCAAGCGTCGCGCCAAATTGCTGGAGATACGGCGTTGCGCCGGCGAGCGCTTCGTTCGGCGCCGATGTGACGCGTTCGAGCAGCCACTTGCTGGTGCGCGTCAGCGCCTCCAGCGCCTCGCGCAATTTCACGCCCGTGGTGCCGAAGGCGGGGTCGTTGGAGGCCTCGACCTGCTTGACGATGGCAGACAGCTCGTCGAGCAGCGCCCACACCGACGCACCGCCATTGGCTGCAAGCTTCCGCGTGACGAGATCGATCGCCTGGATGCCGTTGGTGCCCTCATAGATCGCGGTGATGCGGGCGTCGCGATAATGCTGCGCGGCGCCGGTCTCCTCGATAAAGCCCATGCCGCCATGTATCTGCACGCCGAGATAGGCGACCTCGTTGCCGATATCGGTTGAATAGCCCTTTGCCATCGGCGTCAGCAGCGCCGCGCGCGCGGCCGCATCGGCGCGCACCTTCGGATCCTTGGCGCGGGTCGATACGTCGATCGCGACAGCCGTGGCATAACAGATGGTGCGCGCGGCCGCGGTCTGCGCGCGCATCCGCATCAGCATGCGCTTGACGTCGGGATGCACGAAGATCGCGTCCGAGCCGTCGCCCTTCTTGCCGATGGCGCGGCCCTGCTTGCGCTCCTGCGCATAGGCCAGCGCCTGCTGATAGGCGCGATCGGCAACGCCGACGCCCTCGAGGCCGACGCCGAGGCGGGCCTGGTTCATCATCGTGAACATGCAGCGCATGCCCTGGTTCTCTTCGCCGATCAGGAAGCCGATCGCGCCGCCATGATCGCCCATGGTCATGGTGCAGGTGGGAGACGCGTGCATGCCGAGCTTGTGCTCGACACCGGAGGCAAAGATGTCGTTGCGCGCACCGAGCGAGCCGTCGGCGTCGACCATGAATTTCGGCACAAGGAACAGCGAGATTCCCTTGGTGCCGGCGGGCGCATCGGGCAGGCGTGCCAGCACGAAGTGCACGATGTTGTCGGTCATGTCGTGCTCGCCATAGGTGATGAAGATCTTCGTCCCCTTGATGCGATAGGTGCCGTCGGCCTGCTTCTCGGCGCGGGTGCGGAGCGCGCCGACGTCGGAGCCGGCCTGGGCCTCGGTGAGCTGCATCGTGCCGGTCCATTCGCCGGAGACGAGCTTTTCGAGATAGATCTTTTTCAGCTCGCTGCTGCCATGCGCATCCAGCGCCTCGATCGCCGATGCCGTCAGTAGCGGGCAGAGGCCGAAGGCGACGTTGGAGGCGCTCCAGATCTCGGTGCAGGCAGCGTTGATTGCGATCGGCAGACCCTGGCCGCCGAAATCCTCCGGTCCCGAGACCGCGTTCCAGCCGCCCTCGGTCCAACGCTTGTAGGCATCCGGCCAGCCCGGCGCTGTCGTGACCTTGCCGTCGTCAAGCTTGATGCCGTGCTCGTCCCCGACCTTGTTGAGCGGCGCCAGCACGTCGGTTGCGAACTTGCCGGCTTCCTCGAGCACCGCCGCGACAATATCGCCGTCGAAATCGCCGTAATGGCCGGCGTCCACGGCAGCCTTGAGACCGGCGCCGTGGTTGAGCGACAGCAGCATGTCAGAGATCGGCGCGCGGTAGGTCATGGCTCACTCCCGTAGACAGGTTGTTGGCGCCGTATTCCCATGAAACGGGGGAGGTCTTCAATGGGCGCGATACGGGACCGCATCGGGCCCTTGCCCCCGGCCTATAATAAGGTGTAGCGCGGCCGCGCGCCCGGGGCGGTGGCATTTTGCCTCTCCAAGCGGTTGAAATGCCGCGCCGCTCCCTATAGACCGGCTGCGACCAGCGGGAATCTGCGGGTGCCGGTTGTTCGGCCCGTTCCCCTGGTCTCCTGATGGGGCGTAGCCAAGCGGTAAGGCAGCGGATTTTGATTCCGCCATTCGGAGGTTCGATCCCTCCCGCCCCAGCCAATTGAAATTACGTTGAAATCTTTCTTTGTTCAGGGGTGCCATTCCGAACGGTTTCCGGTGCCTCATTCCGAATGGAATCCCCCGGTTCGTTCTGCTCTGCCAATCGGTGCGCATGGCGCTTGCGCGTCGCGGACAGCATGCGCTTGGCGGTGCGTTTGGCGTAACCCTCATAGGACTGTTGCGTCTTGTGCGTTGACAGCGCCCGGCCTTGACCGTCCGTCAACTCCGCTTCCTCCAACTCGGTCATCCCTCCATGCCGGCAAGCGTCCATTGTGAAGTGCGCCGGAAGGCCCAGCACCTTGCGCATGCGCTGGACCTTGTGCTGCATCGTTGGGAAAGCGAACGGCTTGGCAATGCCTTCCGACACTTCGCGCAGTATCATCGACACACCGCGTCTCGGCACTGTTGCCAACACTTCCTCGGCATCGGCATAGAATTTGAACACTGTGCCATCAGGTAGCGTTTCCTCCAGAGGGTGAGGGGCGACGGTACCTGTTTTGTGATGAGCTACCCGGACGATCGTCGGCGCGCTCGGAGCGCGGTAATCGCTCCACTTAATATGGCCGGCGATAACGTTCTCCGGGCGCTGTAGCCACTCAAAGCAGATCACGGCGACGGCGGCAATTTCGGGCTCGCCAGCGGCGATGCAGCCGTGTGCAAAGTCGTAGACGTTATCGCGCGTGACTGCCGGCTTCGCTTTCTTCACGCGGCTTTCGAGTGTGACGCCCAACCAGGGGTTCGGCACGTCTTTTGCGAACTCGTCGGGGAACAGCCGATTTACAACACGCCACGCCTTGCGGCATAATTTTACGACCTTCTCGGCCGTACGGTCGCGACGCCCGTTCGGGCCGATGACAATTTTCTGATAGAGCTTATCCGCTCCGCGCGGCGTGATAGTCCTGATCGGCCTAGACCCAACCCTATCACCGGTTTTCGTGAGCGTGTCGCAAAGCAGGGTCATTGCCCATTCGTAGTCCCGTCGCGAGCGGACAGCGACTTTCTTGGTGTATGCCAAGCTTTGCTTGTACTCGCGGAAAAGCCAATCGACAGTCCCGAGCTTCGGCGCGGCCAGGGTCTCTATAGGCTGCCCTTTGCGCTGCCGATCCCATTCATCGAACAGGCCGTTTAGAGTGGCCGCCTTCTCGCAAGCGAGCGCGAAGTCGGAACCCAGGGGCTCGCTCGGGACGGTACACTTCATGTCGCGGTATTTGGTCGGGACCTCGTAGTAAAACGAAGTCGCACCAGATTTCAGCGTCTTGATCCGGACGTGGCGGGGTAGTTGCAACGTCACAAATCCTCGGCGATGTCGCCTGGCACGCCCGGTGCTATCGCCGCGTCCAGATCGTCCCTCAGCCATAGCTTCCGTCGCCCCTCCAAAACGCGCGGCTGGGGATACTCCTTCCCAACCCGCTGCAAGAATGCCTCTATGGTCGACTCGCCGCAATAGCCTGCTGCAAATGCTGCGGGCATGCGGCGCGGCCATGATCCTGGTGGGATAGCGGCGGGTCGGGTGCGGCTCACGTCTGTTCTCCGGTCCGTCAAGAAATCGGGATCGGACCAGTCATGACCAGAGACGGTTGTTTTCTATAATCGCTGCTTGTTCATTCATAGCGATTATAGAAACAACCGTCTCCAGGATATTCGGCACGGGTCTTAACTGCGGAGCCGACACCAATGAGCATTTCACATCAGGCCGCTCGCTATTTTTCGCGCAAGGAGGCGTCCAACTATCTGTTCGAGCGCCATGGCATCAGGCGTTCGTACGAGTATCTCGCAACGCTTGCCTGCAAGGGAGGAGGCCCCGTCTTTCGCAAGGATGGACCTCGCCGCGCTATCTACACGGGTGCTGATCTCGACGCGTACGCTGCGTCGGTTTTGTCAAAGCCCATGCGCTCTACCAGCGAAGCCGCCTAATCCGCCATGCCGGGCAAAAAGAAAACGCCCGGCCCATCTCTGAACCGGGCGGACCAATCGTGTAGGCGTTTCGTGACTGTGCGCTTCATACAACGATCCGGCCGCTCTCGCAACTCTACGAGGGCCGAAAATGAAATCGCTACCTCCGGGCCAGCGCGCCCGCAATGAACCTGTCTATTGCGCTGAAACCGGCGCGCTGATCTCAAGCGATCGACCGCCAAACGTTGTCCCGTTCCCGCGTGAACCGTTCAAGCGTCCGCTGGGCGGCTCGCAGAGCCTTCACCGGCTGTCAGCCGTCGATCCCGGCGATGACATTTAGCGACGGGAGCACTGACATGAATGCGCTCGCTCGCGCCGTCAACGTCAATGACGTTGAAGAGATTGATCCGGGCATCGCCAATCTGTTGCGTGGAATGCAACGCGATCGGCGATGGAGCCCGTTTCCGTACGGGTGGTGGACTGAGGCTGACGGCTCTCACGTTATCTTCGATCGCGGCTATCGGCTGATCTGCCGCAAGCGCGCGAATGGATCAATCGAAATTTTTCCTTTTGCTAGCACAGCAAATTTCGCCCGCATGACCGACGATCTTTGGATCGATTGGATTGATCAGCGCTGGCTTTATCGTGGACCAGCTCATCCTGCGCGCGACGAGTTCTCACGGCTGCGAGTGCTGGGTGTTGTACATCGCCTCGGCCTTCAGGACGAGATTGTGAGAAGGCGTGAGGCTGCGGATCACGAATGGTCGCAGCGCAGAAAATACCTGCGGCGGCGGGTGGCATGAACCAGCATTTTCGCCCTACCGCCAAGCTTTGCGGTCTAGACCAAATTGGCGACGCTCGGCAGGTTATCCTCGTCCGAGACGAAGATTGCCGCGATGCGCTCGCGACCACGACCAAGCGAACTGTCGTGTCCTGGGCCGGCGGAACGCAGGGCGTCGACCGCATCGACTTGTCGTCGTTTGCCGGCCGCAACGTCGTGATCTGGCCGGATGCCGACGCGCTTGGGCTCGGCACTGCGAACGAGATTGCCGCGATCCTCGTCGCGATCGGCTGCACCGTGCGCGTCATGGATGTAATGCGCGACAACCCGCCGAAGGGCTGGGACTGCGCTGACGCGATCCGCGATGGCTGGGACAAGGCGCGCGTAGATCAGTTCATGCGCGAGACCGTCCGCCCGTGGACGCCGCCCAAAGCCGCAGCGCCGGCCATCGAGAAGCTCGCGTCCGCTGCTGGTCTTGCGCCGACTGCTCCCGCGCGAAAGCCAAGCAGCGCCTCCGATTTCGTCGAGTTTAGACGCAGATCGCGCGCTGATGGCGAGGCTCCTGTTCTTGATCCGCGCGATCCGATGCCATCGGCGCGCGCGTTGCTCAAGGACAAGTTCACTGCTTGTGGCTCGCCCACCATGCATCACTATCGCGGCACATTCTGGCGCTGGAACGGTGCATGCTACCGCGACGCTGACAAAGACAGCGTCCAGGCTGAGATTTGGCGCTATCTGGATGGCGCGAAACGGTACGGCAAGGAGGGCGAGAAGATTGATTTTCAACCCAACCGGGGAGAAGTGGAAAACGTTGCCGCCGCCTTCAAGGCTGTGTGTAACCTGCCTGGTTACGTCGAGGCCCCGGCCTGGCTAGAAGATCACGGCGATATGCCCGCTGCCGGTGAATTCCTTGCCGTACAAAATGGGCTATTGCACCTCGCGAGCGGCGATGTTTACCCACCAACGCCGACCTACTTCTGCCTGAACAGTGCCGGCATTGCGTATAGGGCCGACGCGCCAGAGCCCAGCGAGTGGCTGCGCTTCCTGAATCTGATTTGGCCGAATGATCCGAAGTCGATTGAGGCGCTCCAGGACATCTTTGGCTATCTACTCTCGACCGATACGTCACACCAGAAGATCCCGCTTATTGTCGGTCCCAAGCGCTCTGGTAAGGGTACGATCGCGCGCGTGCTGACTGCATTATTGGGTCAGGACAGCGTCACAGCGCCGACGCTCGCCAGCCTATCAACAAATTTCGGTCTGGCCCCTCTGATTGGGAAATCAGTCGCAATCATTGGCGATGCTCGTTTAAGCGGAAAGGCCGATCAGGCCGCGATCGCCGAGAGGCTGTTGTCAATCTCCGGTGAGGATAGCATCACCGTAGACAGGAAGTTTGAGTCCGCGTGGACGGGCAGGTTGGGCGTTCGGTTTGTGATCATGTCGAATGAGCTTCCCAGGCTCTCCGACGCTTCCGGGGCGTTGGCAAGCCGGTTCATCGTCTTGACGATGGAGCGTTCGTTCTACGGCGAGGAGGATCGCGGTCTGGGTAATCGGCTCCTCGCTGATCTATCTGGAATTCTGAATTGGGCACGTGAGGGATATCTGCGGCTGCGCAAACGTGGCTACTTCCTGCAGCCGGACAGCGCTCGCGACGCGATCGAGGAGCTTGAGGAACTAGGCTCGCCGATTGCCGCGTTTATCAAAGCGCGGTGCGTCGTTGCGGCTGGTTTGCGGTCGCCTGCCGACGACATGTTTGTTGCTTGGCGGGGTTGGTGCGAGGCGAACGGCCGGAGGGAAGCAGGGACTGTGCAAAGCTTTGGTCGCGACCTCCGCGCGGCTGTCCCTGGGTTGAGGATCGCGCGCCCCCGTGTAGATGGATCGCAAGTCCGACACTATGAGGGCATTAAGCTGCTGTCTGAGGGGCCATCAGCTCCGGCGCTGACTTGGTAATACGACATGGGTCCCGGAATGTGCGATGGTCACGCGTTGTTCTTATATGGTGCTCTTCGCTAGCCTGTCTTAACCCCGCACCAGAACGCGCGTGGCCGGCTTTTCGCGCCTACATCGGTCATGCCGGTCCTTTGGTTGGCAGCGCAGTCCTCTTGAGATGCTGAGACGCATTGAGACGCGACTTTTCTTACATGCGCCGGCGAGGAAAGAAGGGACATATAGGACTCCATAAACAAGGGCATATTCCACAGGATGCTACAGTGTGGTGTGACGCGTCTCATCGCGCTCACACTCATCCGCCTTATGAAAACTTATGCCTGAGTGGTGGAGACAACTATTCCCCGCCTAGTCATCGGAAATCATGACCGATGCGACGACATCAGCTCTCACGGCCAAACAGGCTCGCTTCATCCAGGAATACTTGCTGGATTTGAATGCGACTAAGGCCGCGATCCGTGCCGGTTACAGCAAGCGCAGCGCTCAGGAGCAGGGCTCGCAGATGTTGGCCCAGACCGCCATCAAGGCGGCGATCGACGCGGCCAAGGTCGCGCGCTCTGAGCGAACCGAGGTCAATGCAGATTGGGTATTGCGCCGCCTCGCCGAAGAGGCTGAGGCCGATCTGGCCGACCTATACGATAGCAACAACGATTTGAAGCCGATCGACGAATGGCCCGAGATTTGGCGGCAAGGCCTCGTTGCCGGCCTCGAAATCGATGCCTTGTACGAAGGGACGGGCGAGGATCGTAGGCAAATCGGTCGCATAAAGAAAATCAAGCTGAGCGATCGACTGCGCCGTCTAGAGCTGATCGGCAAGCACGTCAGCGTGAATGCGTTCCAGGAAAAAGTTGCGATGAGCGGTGTCGAGGGGCTGGCAGATCGGATTGCCCGTGCAAAACTGCGTAACGGAAGCGATGGCTAACGTGATCTAAGAGGGTTGGCGCTGCCTAGGTAAGAGGGTTGGCGCTGCCTAGGGGAGACGAAGAGCGGCCTAAGAGGGGCATGAAAAACAACAACAATTGGCATTGCTGCAAGCTTTAAGCCCTAGTCCATCTCTGCAACCTAGCCGAGATTCGGCTTTGGATTCGAGCCATGCGCGCAGAGAATCCCAGGGATTCCGAAAGACCATTTGTATAAATGCTAAATGGTCAATAAGGTTCTTTACAGACTATCTTGGAGGACCGTTTTGTGTCCACGGCTCGCCTGATCACCTACGTCCGCGTTAGCACGTCAGGCCAAGGACGCTCGGGCCTAGGAATCGAGGCTCAACGGCAGACCCTCGCCAAGTTTGCGGCTACCGAGGGATACGAAATGGCGCGCGAGTTCGTCGAGGTGGAAACGGGCAAAGGCTCCGACGCGCTCGACCGCAGGCCGCAACTCAAAGCCGCTTTGGCAGCCGCTCGGAAGCTGAAGTGTCACGTGGGTGTGGCGAAGCTCGACCGTCTCAGCCGTGACGTCCACTTTATTAGCGGCCTCATGGCTCACAAGGTGCCCTTCGTGGTTGCTGAGCTTGGATCTGACGTAGACCCGTTCGTCCTTCACCTCTTTGCCGCCTTGGCCGAGAAGGAGCGCGCGCTGATCTCCACGCGCACCCGACAAGCGCTGTCGGTCGCTAAGGCTCGCGGGGTTACGTTGGGCAACCCGAGGCTTCATGCGGCCCGCAAGAGCGCAGTGGATGCTGTAAAGGGTGAAGCAAATCGCTACGCGGCCAACGTTCTTCCAATCATCCGAGAGGCACAGAATGCCGGTGCGAACACCCTGCGTCAGATTGCGGAAGCGCTCAATGCTCGCGGCATCCCTACGGCGCGCGGCGGGCAATGGTACGCTCAGAGCGTGGCAAACGTCCTGAGACGCGCCTAACGGAGGCGGTTGAACTAAAATTCGTACTGCCGCTGAAGGGGCAATGCTCCTTCCAGACCTTGCCTCTCGGCGCAAGCTGCGTATTACGGCTCGCCTTTGCACAATGAGTCTGAGCTTGGTTGACTGCGAACTGGCCGCAGGACTCCCCGCTTTTGCAGGAAATAACGATAGTGATCGACGCGGGCGTGCATCACCGGCATCTCGGCGGCGGAAGCCGCACCGCAATCGACTACAAAGCGCTACAAACCAGGTTCAACTGCTTTCATACCGATATGCCGAAATGTTACTTGCTCCGTCGGGCAAAACAGTGGTTCATAGGGTGCTGGCCCTAACCGTTTTGAGAGGATCCAGCATTATGGCGGAGGAAGTCGAAGTCTCTTCCGAGTTGTCGAAAATCGCGAGGCTCAATGGGGATTTTCGCAGGAATTACGGCACGCTGCTCGGCGCATTGCTTTATCTGCGTTCAATTAGTGCCGCGCGGGGCCGCTCTTGGTTTTGGGCTGGCTTACTTTCTGCTGCCTGCTCCGCAGCACTGGCATGGCTAGGAAAGCACGGCCTGTCTTGGTTACCTTCCGGGTAAGCGCGCGGACAAGAGCGTCAGCGGTTTTGAAGCAGGTTATCGAGCGACGTTTCCTAGCTACCTCGGAAAACCTTATAGTCCGCTTCACTTTGCCATCTGTAGGCAGCAACACGTAATCCAGCACAGCCTTGTTGTGCTCAGATAGCCTGATGGCGGCAATCCACCCAGCGGGGACATGCGCATCACATTGAATGGTCCAATGTGGAGAATGGGTCACCAGCTTTCCCGACGTCCAGCGTGCAGCTCTAACTGAAACACAGATGGTGCCATTCACGCGAAGCGAATCTGTCCAGCCCCCAGTGCTCGTGCGACAACCCGTTCTTCTAATGGCGGCTCCAATGCGAGAAGTGAGGTTTGTCTTTTGCACGGACCAAAGAGGCCTCGACTCCAGAAATTCGTAGCTCCGCTTGGGCGTATAGCCGAGCAATCGATATAAGTTCCGCATACTGCCGAAGTGAGTCCGACACGTGGCCGAACAGGGTAGGCCCGACGTGCGGTTTATGATGTTGACACTCAGCTTCCCCTCTTTGTGCAACGTTCGTCGTAGACGGACGAGCATCTCTTCTTCGGTGAGATCAACCCGTCGCTCGGTGATAAACTTGGCGACCTGCGCGAATATGTCTCGGCCAATAATCGGTTCAAGACAGCCCTCAGCCCTGATCCACTGTTCCGGAGGGTTGTACGTGTGAGTTTGCCGCAGCTTCCACGATCGCCGATTGAATATTAAATTTCCGATGTAGCTTTCGTCTCTGAGAATGGCGCCTATCATAACGCGCGTCCATGGCGTCCCAGATCGGCTCGGAACTTTCTTCTTGTTTAGCTCCCAAGCCACGGCCGTTTCACACTTCACCTCAAGAAAGCGTTTGAATATCCACCGGACAGTGGCCACCTCTCGCGGATCACCGGGGCGAACTCGGACGTGATCACTGGCAAGATATTTTCTCTGCCCCCTCTTTAAAACGCCCTTTGATTGCTCTTTCTCATCAACAAGCTCACGCACCAAACCGTAGCCGGGATTGCCACAAGGCTTGTAGCCCAGACGAGCAAAGCGGCATTGACCAGCATAGACCTTCACCGAGAGCTCGCGGCTGTACTCCGCCGCCATTACTCTTTTGATGTTCTTCACGATACTGGCAAGCATAGTGCCGTCATTGTCGAACTGCTCAGCGCAATATGCGACCTTGATACCTACTCGCTTGCACATAAACTCGTAGTGCGCACTCTCGTCTACATCCTGGAAACGACCCCATCGACTTACGTCATAAACCAGGAGGTGACTGAAATCGATTTGCCCTGTCTCAACATCCTCCATCAATTGGAGAAGGCCAGGCCGGTTTTTAATGAGCAACCCGCTTTCACCCTCGTCTTTATAGGTGCGCACAAGGGTGAGATTATGAGCATGTGCGTAAGCGGCGATCACCGCGGCCTGATTTTGAATAGAATAATGCTGTATCTCAGTTGACATTCGAACGTACTGGGCGGCTCGAACGCTTAAGAGTGCTTTCGGCAAATGACCTTTGTGAACGATGAGTTCGTTGCCCATTGACGGCCCTAATAAACAATCATCGGGCCAACATCAGACGCCGACCCCTGTCTCTGTTCAAGTGGCAAACTGCTGAGATTGGCGACTAGACAGCTTTTTGCCTTCATGCGAGCGATCCATTAGAGACCGGATAGCTGCCCCTTTCGCCGCAGCATCTCCAGAACCCCCAGCGACGCGTTCAGGCGTGCGAAACTTGCATGATGATGCTCAGCGAAGCGGTCGTGAAAATCGTGATCCAACGCGTTCGCATGCTCTCCCTAGCTGCATCCAAGCGCAGCGAGGAGAATGATCAATCCGACCTTCGCCGAGCATAGCGGAACCGCAAAATGAACATTGTAACAAAGCGCTTCAGCGTTCCCCAGGCTCCCGGCTGGTCAGGGGCGTCCTGCCATTCTAGCTAGTCACCGCGTGCGTCCTGGTGCACACAACGAGCGTGCTCGCGATTCTACGGTCAAGAAGGCAAGGGGAAGGTACGTTATTCCTGCATCGGCAGAACTGCCTAGTCGATTAGCTAAAAGTCGGGGGTTGTAGATAGTTGAGTGAGCAACTCCGCTATGGTAACTGCCAGTTGCGTTTCGTACTGGAAATAATATGACGTCCTGGAAATGGGCGGTCCTGGCGATATTTCTGTCTGCCGGGCCGTTGACCGTACTGAGCCATGGGGTTTTGGGTTTAGGTGCCATTGCGACCGGGTTGTTGATGGTCCTCTCGCTTGGCCTTCTCCTTGTTCCGAACGTTGCAGTCGAAATTGACGTTGCCGACCTCACCTTTGCCGTTCTTTTGGGAACGATCATCGTCTCGACTTTGATTAACGGAATTACTGCCGACCCTAGAGAGTATGCGTTGCTGTCGCTGTCGCTACTTGCTTTCCCGGCGGGGCGCTTCTTCGCTGATCGTGAGCCTGACCGCGGCTTTCTCTGTGTAATCGGTGCTATTGCGATCGTAGGTACCACGGTCACAGTCCCGGCACTGATCGATCATTACAATCATCCCCACAGCAAGCCGCTGGTGTTCGGCGAATACGATGCCGCGCCCGGTCAGTTTATGGGGTGTGTCTGTCTGATGCTCTTCGCGTCGCTCGGGGCGACGAATTTGTCCCGCCGCGAACGTCTTTCGTCATTGTTGGTGGTGCTAGCGTGCTCGGTCGTTTTTGCGATCTCACAGGTCCGCTCGGCATTCTTGGCTCTCGGTGCCACGATGCTTGTGATGGCCGTGCTCCAGCCGCGGCTACGTCGGTATGCTCTTGCGCTCTTGGGGGCGCTTGCCGTCGTCATCGTGTTAGGATTGGCGCTGCGTCCTTCGTTGAGCCTGATTTATATTCACCAATTGACGATGCCTGGTGTCTGCGGCGAGATTTACAATTCGATCGGAATGCGGCGTCAAATTTTTGCTGATGTCTTCGCGCTGTTTCCGCCGGCGCCATTCGGCATTGGTCTCGATGCTTTCAAGAATCACACCTGCATCGCCGGCGCACATCCGCATAATTCAATCCTGCAGGCGACGATCGAGTTTGGTTGGATCGGCGGCGGCGCACTAGTTGTGATGACTGCTATGGCCGGCTGGCGACTGTTGCGGCGGTCCCTGGATGCGACCTTCGTGGTCTGCCTTTTCGTTTTTGAGCTTGTTCTTTCGCAATTCCATGGCTGGTTGAGTCGGGATGGCGTGATGTTCTTCACGCTCGGATATGCGCTTCGCTCCGCGCAGCAAGGGCATGTTGCCTCTTTCCAAGCCGCTGCAAGAGCGTCCGGTTGAATCGTTCAGGTATTCAATGACTCATCGGGTAGGTTGAAGATATTCGGCGGGGACGGGGGGCTAGGTTGGAAGGTTTACTGAAGAATCGATACTCGGTCGTTGGACTGTTCCTGGCGGTACTTTTCTCGGTCAATACCGTCTTCATTGTCGTCTATCATTTGGCCGGCGTGACCGGCAGTTCGGCATTCAGCGCGGCACTTTTCTTTGTCTGCGAGACCACGATCTTGGTCCTTACTTTTCGTTATGTGAAGGTCATTCCGGCGGACTGGCTGTTCTGCGTGTTCCTCCTCGCAATTGCGGTATCTCTTGCAAGGAACGGGATAACCGCTGGATCCAAGGAGACTGCTATCTTATTTGTTGCAATCGCTGCTTACCCTACTTGCCGCTTTATCTCTGCCGGGGCAATCGGACAGACCAAGCGGGCGTTCGGTCTCACCAGTGCGTTCATTGCGCTCTTTGGTGCGTGTGCGACGGCTTGCGCTCTCTATCAACAGTGGCCAGTACCGGCCGGCAAGCCGGACGTGTTTGGCAATGATGCCGCCGGGACACACTATCTGATGGCGCTGGGATTCTTTGTAAGCTTTGTCGCAACTCAAAAACTTACGCAAAGGCAAGCAGCTATCATATCGGCCGTGTTATTCGTGAGTTGCACAATCTTTGCGGCTGCTCTTGTCAGATTTACGTTCCTTGTCCTTGTTGCATCCATGCTTATCGCTTGGCTCCTGAGCGTTGGTAAGTCACGCCAGCACATCGCGACGTTTATCGGCGTTATCGTTGTCGCCGTCGTTTGTGGGACGCTTGTGCGGTTTGATAAGATTCCGATCTTGATTAGCTTTTTGACGGAGACAAACGCACAGCGAAACGCCTCGACATCGCTTCCACCCCCGGTCGCTGCTACGCCTCAGGCAGTGCTCCCGCCGAAAGTGTCTGATGGCTCGCTGCCAGCGATCTCGCCGTCGCAAGCGATCCCGTCGTCTTCGGCGATCCCACCTTCGCCGGCGACTAATTCTGAGCCTGCGGCAAGCGGCTTACCTTCGGCATCGGTTCCACCGGCGGCGTCGAGATCTCACGACATCTGGCCGCCGAGTTGCGGTCTGGAGGTCAATATCAGAAACTCTTTTGCTGAACGGAAGGCTCTTTGGCAGGATTCCGCTTATCTGATTCCGCGCTCTGGGCTGTTTGGATTTGGGCTCGACGCCTTCATGGAATTGTCCTGTATGAAGGGGTTTCCACCTCACAACTCGATCTTTCAGGCCTTTATCGAGTTCGGATGGATCGGCGGAACTGCTTTGAGCGGTATGATCATCTTTATTTTGTTCAGACTTTTTAGGGTCGCCCGGATCAATGAGGACGCGCGGTTTGTGTTCTGCATGTTGAGCTTCGCGACACTGATCAGCTTGGCTCACGGAAGGCTGAGCAGAGATTGGGTGCTCTTCGGGATGTTAGGCTTGGGTTCAGCGATGGTGGAGCTTATGGGGTCCTATAGAAAGGTCTCCTAGCAGCATAGGGGCGATGTAGATCGTTCCACCGAGCGTTGTTCCTCCCGCGAGCCATCAATACACTAACAATCGATGTCATTATGCTTCGGCATTGAGATATTGATGCCTGAATTCCAACGTATCGGCTACGCCATGCAAAATAAGAAACATCGAATCCTTACAATGCTGGCCGCGATCGTTCTTGGGGGGCTATTCATTTTTCATTTCGGAACGTTTGTTGACCGCGCCCAGCCGGCATTGATCGATGACCATGACATTCTGATGCCTCTTGGTATCGAGGGGCAGCCCACTGCACCGTTGCGCGATATCTGGGCAGATCTTACGAATACCGATGAGTACCGAGAGATTGCCCAGACCGGAAAATCCGGACGGTTTCGTCCCGCCTATTATCCTCTCCGAGCGATCGAGACCTACTTATGGGGCGCTAACATTCGCCTGTGGTCGATCGCTCGATTTGGACTTTACGCCAGCACAACAGTCGTCATCTTTTCGCTCTTCCTGCGGACCTTTGGCTTGGCGAGCGGGTTGGTTTTTGTTGCATTCTACCTGGGGCATAAATCGTGGGCGGATATCTTTCCGCGATTGGGACCGGTCGAAATCCAATGCGTTCTGGTTGGGACATTGCTCGTTTGGTTGCTTTGGCGCTGGATTGAGAAGGGAAGGTCGTTCGCTCTCTATTTCGCCATACCAACAGCGCTCCTGTTCGGAGCGATGAAGGAGCCTGACCCCCTGCTTCTGATCGCGAGTGGCGGCTTACTCCTGGTTTGCGGTTTCTTGTCAGAGACGAAGCGAATGGTCTCCGGCGGAGCGATTTTGCTTGCATCGGGAGCGGTCGTGTTCGTCATATTTCTGCGCATCACATTAGGTGCGACAAGCACAGGCATCGTGTCACCGTCGGGACCCTGGAAGTCGTATCTGGAGCATCGCGGCGAAGACGCCCTTTCATGGGTCGTTCTCGTTCCCGTGCTCGTGGTAGGTCTTGCGATGGTTGCGCGTGCGTTGAACAGGTTCAAGATGAGTTGGGGGGAACTGTTAGCGCTCTTGCTCGCGTTGCTGTCCATCGAAGTGATGAGATTGGCTCTGTACTATATTAGCTTCTCAATGACCTTCGACGGCTATAACGACGCTATCGGGATGCGGTATGGCTACCCCTTGGCGTTGATGCAAAGCCTCGTAGCCGCGGTGGTATTGGGCAGGCTCGCGACGGGCGGAGGCGAGGCGTTTGTATCGCGCACGTCGCGGACAGTTGCATTGTGCTGCTTCCTGGCGGTTCTAATTCTTAACCATGGTCTATTCTCGCCCTATCTGCTCAGGAATCGTGATTGGTGGCTGAAGTTCAATACGGACACAAGCACGGCGATCACTGAGGCGGCTCGGTTGCTTGCCGAAGCCCGCAGAGAAAACAAGAACCCTGTCCTCATTGCGACGGGACCATCGCTTGAGTATGAACCCAAGTTGTCGCTGATTCTTTTCCTAAAGAGGAAGATGCCTGACACAGTGGTGTATTTCGATCCAGACGAAAAGACCATCAACGCTGAGGCCTATCGAGCAAAGTCAATCGAGTGGGGTGGTACGCCGCTGTCGCCCGAAGTCCGAGCGTCTCTAGCCGAGCGGGGATGCGTCGACGTTCACATTGACGACCGCGAATATTCAAACCCCAGTTGCAAGGTGCTGAATATCTTGAACATCGCAAGTCGGCCGGCACCTTAGAACGTCGATGGCGGTTGGCCTGAGCTTCTTGCTTGTCCCTGGGACATTGGTCGAGCTACGAGGGACCACGCGGATTTTCGCGCGCGAGAGCCGAAGGTGCGAATAGCAAATAATGGCGAACTAAAGTGCTTGTGCGCCAACGGGAATGATAGATGAGAATCGTTATCGTAGTGGTAATCATACCCCTCCTGATAATCGTCGGCCTGTATGAGACTGCGCAGGATTGTGGGATCGAGGTGACAGGATTCAGGTCGTCTTTCACTTCGATGTGCAGAAATGGCAACTAGAGTGCGAAAGCGCCGCCCTGTGATGATCGGTGTGACCGGACATTTTTGTTCTTGAATTACCGGCTCAGGACGAGGTGCTTGCGGCTTTAACTTGGTCGTGTTTGGGGCGATCTGTGTGTACAACTACACAGACCTGCAGGTGTGATTGAACTAAGTGCTGACTTTACTCAACTAGCGGTAGTTCAGTAGCCCTTGATCCAAGGCAGGATTTTCAGTCGTGTTGAGGAAGCTCATTCTGCGCTGGCGAACGCGAAATCTGCTTTTGGTTTGTCCCTCTTGCAAAGCGAGAGCTGGCGTTCCCCAATTTCGCAGGGGGCGATACATGATCGGTGAGCAGATCCTTCGCTGCAGCCAATGTGGCTCATTCAGCCCAGTGACTTATTGGCGCTTTGAGGGAGTAGGCAATAAGCGGCCTGAATCCCCTGCGTCTCCTCCTATGGGCGATCCTTCATCCAATGACTTATGACCTGTGTGCGGGTGGTCCGGTCTCCGGTTGGGGTTCCACACAGTCGTCCTTCGTTTTCCGCGCGTCGTGGCTGTGAAAAAACGCCGACGCCGAACACGGCAAGCGCGACCGGCGGCGATTGGATGCCGTCAGGTCGGAAAGGCATCCCTGTCGGCGACCAGTAAAGGCGGGGGCGCAAAGAAAACTTCTGATTGTTTCCGAATGCGTCTACCTGTATCAGATATTCATTGGATACAGGACGATGCGCAATTTTTTCAAATCTGTTCCCCAGCTTCGAAGGCTTCGATATCGCGCCATGCGGCTAAAGCGTGGGGCTAAAGGAGAAGCTGACGAGACCAACATCCTGCGCCAACTCGTTGCCAAGACCCGCGCACCGAAAACGTTTATTGAGTTCGGGTTCCATCCGGTTAAATTCAATTGCGCGGCCTTCGCCTACGACCCGGATTGGCAGGGTCTGCTCATAGACGGTTCGGCCGAGCAGGTTGCAGATGCAAAGATGCTGCTCCCAAGCCGTATCGACATCCGCAACGCCTTTCTCTCACTGGACAACCTCGATTTGATCCGAAGCAAGTTCGAGCGCGTCGGAGTTCTCTCCATCGATGTCGACGGCAATGACTATTGGTTTCTCGAGAAACTGATCGCGATCGAGCCCTCGATCATTTCGGTTGAATACAATGCAAGCCTTGGACAGGCTCCGGTCACTGTGCCGTATGACGCGACCTTCGTCCGCCACCAGAAGCATCCGACTGGCTGGTACCACGGGGCATCGCTGGCTGCGCTTTCCAAACTCTGCAAGCGCTCGGGCTACGGGCTGGCTGAAGTCTCCTCCTATGGAGCCAATGCGTTTTTCACAAAATGCGGCGACCTCGATCCGGCGGCGGCCTGGAAACCGAATCGGGATCGCGACGAGTGGTCAGGAACGACGTCGGCCCAACAATGGGACACCATCAAAGATCTGCCCCTAATTTCTGTTTAAAGGAATTCTGACGAGCTTCGTTCAGGCGCACGTGGCTCCTCTGTTGGGATTTTGTGGAGAAGACGCCGCGGGTTCGGGTTTGACTTTGGTCGTTCGTTACACGAACGCCGATATGCGTTGAGGCCTGTTGAGAGCCCAAGAATGCGCGCTACCTACCTTGCGTCGCTTCCGTCGGTGGGGGGCGGATGCACGTAAAGCCGTGCCGTCTCGACGCCACTTTCGTAGAGAAGCTCCAAAATGACCATAGCGGTCAATGGCCGTCCTGCGGTTCAAGTCCGCGGCAACCGCTGACCCAACTACGAACACAGGCTCTCTCTGAAACCCGAACGCTCTCGTTCCGAACACGGAAATTTCATGAGTAAGATCAACGAATGAACGAAAGCGAAAATTCGGATGGAGTGTTGACATATAATGAGAAATCAGCGGATTTTGATTCCGCCATTCGGAGGTTCGATCCCTCCCGCCCCAGCCAGAAGCTCAACTTCTCCTGAAATTGCTGACGAAACCGGCCTGGCTGGGGCGCTGCTGCACAGCGCTGCGACACATCACTGCCGCACAGGGGGTCGCTCGCAATGGCTTTCCACATCTTTCGCCGCCAAGCGGTCTACCATTGGCGACGTCGTACCCCTCGCGCGCTTGCCAGCGTGCTCGGCCGCCCGCATCTTTCCATGAGCCTGAAGACGACGAACCGTGGGGCGGCTCGCCGACTGGCTACTCAGGTGAACCTGTTCTTGGATGACGTTGCAATGCTTGCCGATGGCGCCGATCCGCATCTGACGCGGTCTCAAATTGAGACAATGCTTCATGCTGTCGTCGAAAAGCAGATGGCCAAGCTTGAGCGGATCGCGCTTGCCGCCAAGTGCGCGCCCGGCTTCGTCGTTGACCAGGCGAAGACAGACGATCTGCGGGCTTTGTGGACCTACACGCTGCTCGACGGTCAAGGGCATAGTGCCTGCGTGCGTCCTGACGATCGCGATCGGATGCTCGCCGAAGGTCTCTCGGAGGTCGACATCGAGGCCGTGAAGGATCACCTGGCGATGCTTCGGGCCAACGACATGGTGCCGACGAAGTACCATGTCCTTCGGCAAATGATCGAGGGCGTGCAGGCCGTGCCCACCGCCATGAACATGGACGTTGCGCAGGGAACATACTTCCGCGGAATGAGGCTTGCTCTTGCTCAGTCGGAACGCCGTTACGGCGGGGAGAACCGCGCAAACCCTGCTCCACTCGGCCAACGCCATGAGCGATCGAGTGGTTGCAGATAATGCGCGAGGCGGCTTCCAAATGCTCGCAATGGGCCCGCACGATCAGTGGTTGTCCGCCCAGAATTTTTGGCGAGATGGCTCCGACGAGAAAAATCGTAGCCCGACCCGAATTCGAACCAGATCTCGTCCACACCGCTATGTCTTCGGAGCGGCTGCAACGCCCGCGCAACTCAGTAGTCTGCCGCAAGCCACGGCAGCTTTCGGGTGGACAACAACAACGTGTCGCGCTTGCGCAATCTCAGCGCCGGATGCGCCGAAGCTTCCACATTATTAGGCGGCGCGTAAGGCCCATTTGACGGGTGGACAATGCGGTATAGTCCCATACGCCATTGCCTTCGGTCGAGCATTAAACAAGCATAGTAATGGACGATCCTACGACTTGTCGACCTACAAAGCGCAGCGCCAACCTACTGCAATCAACCGAAAGTTAGATCCCGATGCTGGTCGCGATTTGCATTCAAGATAGCGCTTCATGCTCCGGCGGCCTAAACTGAGACGCATCGCCCACGGCTCACACAGGGGACAGTCGAGCATACTTGTCACTGCGACCAGCTGAGGTCATAGCACTTAGCTATTCGGCTAAAGCACTATGAGCCCCTCGCCATAATGGCTTGTGAGGACGTGAAGTCCACGCGATAGTTCGGCTCAAACGGGCGACTTTTCATTTGAAGTTGCTCGACACCGTCCTGAGTTGCGCAGACAAAATGTATCTACAGCCGAATTGAACGGTTGAGCACAGGGGGAATATCGATGCCAATCGATGATCGCAAATTCAGTCGGCGCGGCGTTCTTGCGGGCACCGCCGCAGGCACTTTCCTGCTGGCCGCACCGTCCATTGTCCGGGCGCAAGCTCAGTCATTGAAGATCGCGGTGCTTCTGCCACGGTCCGGCTACCTCGCTCAGGCCGGTCAAAGCTGCCATCGCGGCGCGTTGGTTTCGGCTTCGGTGCTCGCCGAACTCGGCTACAAGGTTGATCTCGTGCACATCGACATGGAGTCCAACCCCGACGTTGCGCGCACACAGACCGAACGGGCCATCAACGAAGGCGCACAATGCGTTGTGGGGGCTTTCGACTCCGCAGGTACGCTTGCCATCGCGCAGGTCTGTGAACAGCGGCAGGTACCGCTCATCGTCAACATCGGCGCCGCGCCACAATTGACCGAGCAGGGCTACAAGTTCCTGGTTCGCAATTTTCCGACCGGCGGCATGCTCGTCGTCAATGGCCTAAAGCAAATTCAGGCCTTGATCGATACGACCAAGATTACGCCCAAGACCGCCGTGTTCCTGCATGCCAATGATAATTTCGGAATGGCGCAACGCAAGGGAATGGACGCGGTCTTTCCAAGATCCGGACTTCAGTTCCAGTTGCTGGACTCGATCGCCTATGATCCCAAGGCTCAGGATCTTTCCGTCGAGGTCACCAAGATCCGCGGACTCAATCCGGATCTGCTACTCGTGGTCACGCGCGCCGCGGACGCCATCAAGCTCGTGCGCGACATCGTGCGCCAGAAATTCCAGCCCATGGGCATCATCTCGCCCGGCGCTCCCGGACTTTACGACGAAGAGTTCTACAAGGCGCTCGGACCGCTCGCGGATTACCATATCGACGCGATACCGTGGGCCAACCCCAAGTCGAAGGTCACCCAGACCCTCGAAGCCGCCTTCAAGAAAGAGCAGCCGAACTACCGCTTCGCGGTGGAGTGCTTCAACGTCGGCTTTACATTTGACGCGCTGCTGGTCGCAGCCGACGCCTTCAGGCGCGCCGGCACCGCAAATGGCGTGGAATTGATGAAGGCGCTCAAGGCCACCAATCTCGCCGATCACGCCATGATCGGACCACCGATCAAGTTCGACGAAAAGGGACAGAACAACGATATTCCGTCGAGCTGCGTTCAGAACCGGAGCCAGACACCTACCGTCGTGCTACCTGCAGACGTCGCTACGATGACGCCGGTACTGCCGGAGCCTCCCTGGCAAGGCCGCACCTGATCTGACCCTATCCGGTTCGGGAGCATCGCATTACGCTACGATGCTCCCTGTTCGTTAAACGCTCACGACATCACCAGGCTGGAGTTGGGAATGGCAATAACCTTGAATGTCATCGTTCAAGGCGTGCTCACCGGCCTCGTTTATGGATTAATGGCTTTGGGCCTATCGGTGATCTTCGGCGTGATGCGCGTCGTCAACTTTGCGCATGGCGAGTTCACTGTCATCGGGATGTATGCGGCCTTTATCCTGTTCGAGGTGCTGCATCTGGATCCACTCTACGCATTGCTGCCGATCGGAGCGGTCTTCTTTGCGGTCGGCTACCTGCTACAGCGGACGCTGATCAATCCTTTTGTCGGACGAGCCGAGCACGAGCAGTTCATCCTTTTGGTGGGGCTCGCCACCGTGATCGTCAACGGGCTTCTCATGATCTTCGGTCCCGATGCGCGACCGATCAACCTCCCCTACAGCTTCGATAGCTATGCGATCGGTCCGCTATTCCTCGACAAGGTCAGGGTGCTTGCTGCGCTTGCTGCCGTGGCGGTCGCGACCGCTTTGTTACTGTTCTTCCGCTACACTCGCACCGGCACCGCGATCCGTGCCTGCGCTGATAACCTCACAGGCGCGGGGGTGGTCGGCCTCAACGTCAAGCAACTTTATGCCGTCACGTTCGGGCTGGGCCTGGCTTGCGTCGGCGCGGCCGGCACGCTGATGGCGACAATCGCTGACGCTTCGCCCAGCCTCGCACAGGCCTATACTTTGCTCGCCTTCACGATCGTGATCATCGGCGGCTTGGGATCGATGGTCGGCGCGCTGATTGGCGGCATTCTGATCGGCGTCTCGGAAGCGCTTGCCGGGTTCTATATCCAGCCCTCGATGAAAAGCATGTTCTCTTTCGCGCTGCTGATCATCGTTCTGGTGCTGCGCCCGCAGGGATTATTGGGACGCCGCCTGTGAACGAAATCTGGCGGCAGACCTCAACGCGCGGCAAGACGCTCAGTCTGTTGCTGCTCGCGGCATTCCTGCTGGTACCTGTCGTGGCCGACCGCTATCTGCTGTCCGTCCTGATCCTCGTGTTCTATTTTGCCTATCTCGGCCAGGCCTGGAATCTGCTGATGGGCTTTGCCGGACAGTTGTCGCTCGGTCATGCACTTTATCTCGGGCTTGGAGCCTATACGGCGACAGCGCTGTGGACGCTATTCGGCATCGGCCCGTGGATCGGTGTCTTCATCGCCATTCCGGTCGCTGCCGCCGCCGGAATGTTCATCGGCTGGCTGGGCTGGCGTTTTTCAATCGAAGGCGTCTATTTCGCCCTGCTCACGATTGCATTCGCCGAATTCACGCGCATCGGCTTCGATCACCTGCAAATCACGGGCGCCGCCGGCGGGCTGTTCCTGCCCATCACGGGCGAGGCCGCTGGCAAATGGTGGAACCTCGGGGGCGGACCGCTACTCTATTATTACCTTGCACTAGCGCTGGCCGTGGCTGCCACCATTCTCGTCGCACGTCTGCGGCAATCTCCGCTTGGCTATCGCTGGCTGGCGGTGCGAGAGGATCCGCAAGCAGCGCTGGCGGCCGGCATCAATGTCTTTCGCGCCCGCATGATGGCGATGCTTATCTCCTCCGGCATGACCGGGGTCGGCGGCGTATTCTACGGGTTCTACTATCGCAACCTGTTTCCGTCGCAAGTGTTCGATATCAGCCGCTCGATCGAACTCATCCTGGCGCCGATCATCGGCGGGCTGGGCACGGTATTCGGCCCGATTGTAGGCGCGATCGTCCTGACGCCGCTCGGCGAAGCTCTCACCGACCTGGTGCAGCGACTCGGTCTCAATGCACCGGGCACCAAGGCGATCTTCTACGGCATTACCTTGATGATCATCATTTCGCTCAAGCCCAACGGGCTATGGCCGTGGCTGGCGCGTCATCTCAAGCTCGACAGAGACGCCGGATGACCGCGCTCCTCTCCGTCGCCGGCGTCAGCAAGAACTTTCGCGGTGTTGCCGCGATCTCCGGCGTCAGCTTTGACGTCCAGCCCGGCGAGATCTTTGCCGTGATCGGCCCGAACGGGGCCGGCAAGACAACATTGTTCAACATGATCGCCGGTGCCACGGCGCCGAACGAGGGAACGATCAGTTTCGCCGGCGAGCGGATCGAAGGAATGCGCGCGGACAAGATTGCGCAACGCGGCATCGGCCGAACCTTTCAGGTCGTGAAGCCGTTTCCCGCACTTACCGTCGAGGACAACGTCGTGATCGGAGCGCTGCTGCACACCTCGACGCTGTCCGGGGCCCGCGGCATCGCGCGCGATATCCTGTCGCAACTCGACCTGATCTCGAAACGCACGCAGATCGCCTCGAGCCTCACTTTGCCCGACCGCAAGCGGCTCGAAGTGGCACGCGCGTTGGCGACACGACCAAAATTGCTGTTGCTCGACGAAGTCATGGCCGGCCTGCGGCCGACCGAGACCGATCGCATGGTCGCGATCCTGCACGATCTTAACCGCACCGGGCTGACGATCCTGCTGATCGAGCATGTCATGCGAGCGGTGACGGCCCTGGCCTCAAAGATCATGGTGCTGCACCACGGCACGACGATCGCGGAAGGGACGGCCGAGCACGTGCTGCGCCAACCCGCAGTCATCGAGTCCTATCTCGGCGCGGAGTCGCTGTGATGCTCGAGGTCCGGAACGTCAACGTATTCCACGGCGATGCGCAGGCACTTGAAGATATCTCGCTGAGCGTCGAAGCCGGCACGATCGTGGCGATTGTCGGAGCGAACGGCGCCGGCAAGACCTCGCTGATCCGCACCATCGGGGGAATGCATCGGCCGGCTTCCGGCCGGATCCTGTTCGAAGGAGCCGACATAGCCGGTCTGCCGAGCCACCTCGTTTGCGACCTCGGCGTAGGACAGGTCGCGGAAGGCCGGCAGATATTTCCGGCACTTTCGGTTGCCGAAAATCTGGACATGGGCGCCATGCTGCCGCGGGCGCGCCGGAAACGAGTTCAGAACCGCGAGCGGGTTCAGGCGATGTTTCCGAAGCTGAGGGAACGGCTTTGGCAGGCCGCCGGAACACTGTCAGGCGGCGAGCAGCAGATGCTTGCGATCGCCCGCTGCCTGATGGGCGAGCCGAAGCTCATCATGTTTGATGAGCCTTCGTTGGGGCTTGCGCCGACCATTGTGCATGACGTGCTGCAGACGATACGGGACTTGAATGCCGCAGGAACAACATGCGTATTGGTCGAGCAGAACGTCGCGGTCTCGCTCAAAATCGCTCACAAGGCGTACGTCCTCGAAAACGGCCGTGTCACCATCACCGGCACTGGTGAGGCTCTACTTTCCGATGAACGTGTCCGACGGGCCTATCTCGGCGTCTGACGAGCAGCAGTAATTAATATCGGCCGATTCCACTGGTGGGCCGAGAAGGTCGACATCGCCGCATCGAAGGACGCGTCCTCGAACGGAAAGTTTTCGGCGACGGCGTCGATGGCTGCTGGCAGATGCACGGGCCGCTGGCTGCGCATCGATTGCGAAGGCTCGACGGCGGTGACCTGCCTGCCGGTCGGTTCATACGAGCCCGCGCCGGCGCCGACATTGAGCTTCGCGTCTCCCAATGCCAATTCGATCAGCGTCGCGATCCGCGGAGCGGGCCGGGCGGTGCCCGCATAGGAACGGTACCAAGTGCGTCACTGTTGATAGCTTGGAGAACCTTCATCGATGCGCCGCACCAGAACCAGGCTCAAAGACCAGGCCTCCGGCCAAGGTCATCGGCGCGATCGGCGGCTTGGCGCTAAGGAGGCCGGCGCTTTCATCCGCCACAACATGGGCGCCGCCTATCTCTCCGGCGCATTGGCCTATAGCTGGCAGGACATCACCACCAACCGTACGCTGACGGTCGCAGGCATTGACCAGTTGCGCGCGCAGTTCAACGCCAACGCTTGGTCGGGCCGCGTCGAAGGCGGCTATCGCTTCGTTTCACAGGGCTTTGGCTGGGCGCCCTATGCGGCAGGTCAGTTCACGACCTTCGACCTGCCGAACTACGCCGAACAGGCCATCGTCGGCGCCAATACCTTTGCGTTGGCCTACCGCGCCAAGAGCGTGACCGATACTCGCAGCGAACTCGGCGTCCGCTCCGACAAGTCCTTTGCGGCCGCGGACGGCATCTTCACGCTGCGAGGCCGTCTCGCCTGGGCGCACGACTACAACCCCGACCGGGCGATCGGCGCCACCTTCCAGACGCTGCCCGGCGCATCGTTCATAGTGAACGGCGCAAAGCAGGCCGCCGACTCCGCGTTGGTGACGGCCTCGGCCGAGAAGAAATGGCTCAACGGCTGGTCGGCCGCCGCCACATTCGAGGGCGAATTTTCCAACGTCACCACCAGCTACGCGGGCAAGGGTGTGGTGCGCTACGCTTGGTAACCTTAGGTGCGGAGCCTGATTAGTGACAACAACTCCTGGGCAGCCACTAGATGGATTTTCAAAAGAAAGATCGTCAGTGCGCGATGAAAACGCCTCAGAGCGCTCGTTGACCTGCTGTTCTCGATCTAGCTTTTCAGATCGACGGAGAAATCGAGACGGACAAGGTCGCCACGGAAGAAGAGGTGACCAAAATAGATAATCGTGCCGGCCCTATTGCGGATGATGCGACGCAGCTCGGCTATCGGTGCTGCTTCATGGATGCCAAGGTTTCGTGCAAGTTCGAGGTCCGCCTCGCCAATCGTCAGTGTCTGCTGAATCTGCCCGAGATCGGCGTGGCGCGCAGCTAGGCGCTCCAGAATCGGCCGCTTTTCGTTCGTTTTGTTTTTTAGGCCGGCGTAGATCGCGCTGTCGATCAGGATCTCGGTCATGGCAACCGGAAGGGGAAAATGCGAATGATGATGCAAGTGGACGACGCGGTGATAGCCGTCGCTTTGCCTTCCTTCTGCGGGCGATACCGGCAGCGGCCGCTCCCACGGGCCGCTTTCGAGCTGGGTCACCACGATGGACTTGGAATGTGTTTCAAGCTCGGCCAGGTTGAGGGCCAGGGTAAACCAGCTACGATCCAGCGGTTGCGCCGTGACCGAGCTGCCACGCCTGTCCCGATGGCGGGCGATCAATCCCTCATCTGCCAGCAGGTCGAGCGCATGCCTGACGGTGACGCGCCCCACCTTGAATTCCTCTACCAGAGCATCTAGCGCAGGCAGGCGATCACCCGGCTGCCACTCGCCGATCGAGATGCGTCGGCGCAGGACCGACGCGACCCGCCGATAGGTCGAGATGCCGAGGCGCTGCGGACGCTCTCCCGACTTTCTGGACGGGACCTGTCTCATCGACGATTTGGTGGTCCGCTTCAAATATTTCTCCCGCCTGCTGCGATGTGATTCCGACGGCTTCCTATCGGACTTCGAACCTTTCGAAAACCTCATGGCGGATGATGTCTCCGAGCCCGGGCTGGTCTTCAAACCGCAACTTACCATCATCGATCGACGGAGCCTGATGAAGCAGCATCTCGAATAAGGGGTTGGGCAAGGAATCCATCTCCACCCAGGACATGCCGTCGATCGCGGCGCTAAGATGCGAGCTGGCATAGAGGCCGACAGGACCGCCATACATGTGGAGGCAGGCGCGCCGGCCGTCTGCAAGGATTTCGCGGCAGATTTCGCGACCCTCGCTGATGCCGCCGGTTTTCGTGATGTCGGGTTGGGCGACTTCGGGCCTGACGATATCGAGGATCCGCCGAAACCCGGCACGGCGGTATACATTCTCGCCAAGCGCCACCGGTGGCCTGACCGTCTCGTCGCGCCACGCGATATAGGCTCTCTCGTCGTCGACCAGGAACGGCTCTTCCAGCCAATCCAAAGAGAGCGCGTCGAGTGCGTCGGCAAGCGGGCGCAACGTCTCCAGCCGGAAGGACTGCGTCGCATCGGCCATCATAGGACGCGTGCCCGCGACCGAGCGGGCTTCGCGAAGCCGGTCGATGAGTAGCGGGTCGTCGCCGGAAACGCGAAACTTGAAGCGGGTGTGGCCCTTCGACGCCATTTCCTCAATCGCGGCGGGACGCTGGATGGGAAGGTTCGTCGCATAGACATCCGCGTGCCGTGGCGACGGTCCGCCACGAACGAAATCGGCTAGTGGTCGGCCGGCGCGGCGGGCCGCCGCATCCCACAATGCAATGTCTGCGCCACAGAGCGCCTGCTGGAAGGGGCCGGGCGCACCGAGCTGGTTGGCGAGCGCTCGCATCGCCTGTGTCAGCGTGCCGTAGAGGCGCGTGGGATCGTCGAGCGTTTGACCGACCAGAGCAGGTCGGACGACGTTGGTCAGGATGTCGACACGCTCCCGGCAGCCCCAGGGCGGAAAATTCCCCCAGGCTTCGCCGATCCCCCAGCAGCCGTCGCTGGTCTCAACGCGCACCAGGATGTTGTGGCGTGTCGTCACCGTGCCGAATGGCGCAACGATCGGTGTTTCCAGTGGAGCGGCCACTAGGGCGACGCGTAACCTGTCAATTGTGCATCCGCTCAACGGCGTCTCCAGCGAACGGGCCATGGCTCATTTGACGGCTCCCGCGATCCGTCCGGGCGATATCCATCCCTGGATCGGCAGGAAAAGAAGAAAGACCGGCAGCGTCGTGACGACAGAAGCCGCCATGACCGCGCCCCAGTCGACATAGTCGTCGCCGAAGAACTGGTAGAGGCCCAGCGGCAGGGTTTTGAGGTCGGTCTGCGTCAGGAAGGCGAGCGCAAACAGATATTCCGTCCAGCACAGCAGGAAGGCATAGGTGGCGGTCGCCACGAAGCCCGGCAGCATGACCGGGCAGATGATCAGCCAGATAACCTGCCACCGCGAGGCACCATCAATGATGGCGGCTTCGTCGAGGCTCTTCGGTACAGTCACCAGATAGCCAACGAGCATGTAGACCGAGAACGGGATCGTGAAGGCGGTATAGGTGAGAATCATGCCGAAATAGCTGTTGATGAGATGCATGGTGGCGAATGCCACGAACAGGGGATTGATCAGAACGATCCAGGGAAAGACCTGGCCGAACAAGATGCCCATGAAGAGCGCGCGCTTGAAGCGAAATGTGAAGCGCGAGAATACATAGGCCGCCATTATCGACAGCACCGTGGAAACTACGGTCGCGGCCACGCAGATGACGACGCTGTTGATGATGAAGCGTCCGAAACCGGCCTGGAAAATGCGGACGTAGTTGCGGATCGTGAAAGTCTCCGCCGCCGACAGCAGGCCGCCAGCGGGCCGGAATGAACCGAAGAAAACGTATATTGCTGGGTAAACCAGGACGAACAGCGTGACGATCGCCAGCACCAGGACGACGACGAGTTGCCAAGCACCGGGCTCGCGCCAGTGGCGAGAGGAAGCCGGCACCGTCACAGTGTCTCCTCCAATTGCTGCCGTGCCACGAGCCGCAGATAGAGGATTCCAAAGGCCCCCATAATGATTGCCATCATCATGCCGATCGCGGAGCTGTAACCGAGTCGGAAATCCACGAACCCTTTGAGATAAACTTCAGTCGCAAGCACGTTTGTGAATGTGCCCGGCCCGGCGCCGGTCGCGAGCCAAACATAGACGAAGTTGTTGAACGACCAGAACACCGACATCAGTCCGAGTACCAGAATAGCGGGCATCAGGAACGGCAGCGTCACGAAACGAAACACTTGCCAGTTGGTGGCGCCGTCGAGCTCCGCCGCCTCGTAGTATTCCTCCGGCACCGTTTGCAGACTGGACAACAGCGAAAGCGCGATAAGCGGTACGGTGTTCCACAACATGATGGCCACTATCGAGGGCCAGACCGCGCGCATGTCGGCGAGGAAGGCGATCGGCTGACTGATGATGTTCAGCCGCATCAAGGTTTCGTTGACGACGCCGTTGCGCTCAAGCAGGAAGCGCCAGATCACCACTGCGACGATTGGGGGCGTTGCCCAGGGGATGAGCAGGGCGAAGCGCGCGACCGAGGCCAACCTGAGCTTCTTCATGGCCCTGGTGTTCAGCAACACGGCGATGCCAAGGCCCATCAGTAGCCTAAGTAGGACAGATGTTGCCGTCAGCCAGACGAAGGTATTGAACAGGATGTGGCCAAAATCACCGCGATGGAATAGCTCGCGGTAGTTCGCCAGACCCACCCAATTCCCGCCCTTTTTCATGCCGAGCAGCGAGAGGTCGGTGAAACTGATGCGTAGGTTGTCGAAGATCGGATAGCCATAAAACAGAACCAAGAGGACCATTGCGGGCAGTAGCATCGTGACGATGAAAAGCCTTTCGCGCATGGCTGTCCCTGGATCCGAGTTCTCACCAGCCGGCCTTACGGCATCTGCTTTCCGATTTCCGCCAGCAGTTCCTTGGCGGCATTTTCCGTCGATTGCTGTCCCGATAGAGCCTTTCCGAAGGCGCGCTGTGTAACGTTCCACAGGGTGCCAATCGGAACCGGGCCGCTGGCGTAGGCACCCCACGTGCGAGCATAGGGGAATTGGTCCGCAAAGCCCTTGAGCGGCGCGCCGAAATCGATCTGCTTCAGCAGCGAGGTCTGCGCCGGAAACTGAGTACGGTAGTAGTCGGCGAAGACCGACTGGGAGGCCATGAACTTGACGAACTTCCAGGCCGCGTCGGGATGCTTGCTGTTGGCGTTGATGACAAGCATACGCCCGCCGATCATAGAGCTTTTGGTGTTGTTCTGGTGCGGGAAGGGCCCGGAGGCGAAGGGGGCGGGCTTTCCGGGATTCGCGTCCTCGTACGCCTTTAAGGCCTCCTTAAAGGTATTCGGCGGCATCGCGCCCATCGCCTGGTTACCGGTTATTAGCGCCTGCATGATCGCAGGGTCGTGCGCATCACTGGCGGCAAGATTCGGCCGCGGGTTGTCGCCTTCGTCCATGAACTTCTTGTAGTAGTTCATGCTTTCTGTGACGTCCTCCAGCGTGAGCCCGATCGCGTAGGAGCCATCCGGCTTCTGGACGATCAATTCTTTGCCATGTGACCACCAGTAGAAATTGGCAAGAAACCACATAGCCCCCGAAGCCGAGCTGCCGGCCGGGAAGCCAAAGCCGGTCTTGCCGGTCTTCTTGTAGACCGCTTCGCTATCCTTGCGGATGTCTTCCCATGTCGTGGGCAGGCTTTCTATGCCGGCCTCCTTGAGCAGGTCGGTCCGGTAAACCATGGCCCAGGTATCGGTCGTCCACGGCAGGCCGTAGATATGACCGTCCTTGCCCTTGGCCAGGTCCTGCGCGGCGAAATCGGCAAAGCCGTTTGGCGGCGGATCCTTCCGGATGAGGTCATCGAGCGCCAGCGTCGCGCCGGCATCACCCATTTCGGTAACCCAGACCTGCGCGACATGCGCCACGTCGGGTCCTTGTCCAACAGCGGCCTCGCGCAGGAACTGGTTGCGGGCGTCCTTCCAGCCGATCCGCTGAAGGTCGACCTTGATGTTCGGATTCTGTTTCTCGAACGCGTCGATTGCTCCCCGCACCTCTTGTTCGGTGTCGTTGAAGCGGAACGTGATCGTCACCGGATCTGCATCGGCGAAGCGGATTGTCCCGATCATGGCAGCGCTTGTGATGAGAGCAGCGGCAAGCAGTTTGAGCATGGCTTTCCTCCTATCTGCCTCAAAACGGCCAGCGCGGATCTGAAGCTGCCTCCAGTCCGCATTCTTATGAACAGAACCATATATAATCCTGTTAATTTCGTCAAATCAAGGCGCATCGGCGGCCCGTATTGACGCTGTTGAAAAACAGAACTATCAATGGGTCTGTTCTAGGCAGATTGAAAGACGGCTCGGTGCGACAAAGGATCGACGCTCATCATCATCTGTGGCAACTCGGTCGCTTTCCCTATGCATGGCTTGCGCCGGGCTCGCCACCACGCCCGTTCGGTGACCACACGGCGCTCAAGAAGGACTACCTCGTCGCCGACTATGCTCGCGACATGGCCGGCATCGGCGTTGTCGCGTCCGTCTTCGTCGAGGCAAGCGCGGGAGGGCCCGGAGCATCGGAGCTCGACTGGGTCGATGCCGTGGCCGGCGACCGCAGCCTGCCTGCCGTCTCGGTAGGCCATGCCGACTTGCGCCGCCCGGATATCGGCGCAGTTCTTTCGGTCTTCCAGCGCTCCGCACGCATGCGCGGAATACGCATGTCGCTGGCTTGGGACGGGCGGCCGTGGTGGCGCTTCGTGGAATCTCCGGACATCATGCTTGCCCCGGAATTCCTGCATGGCCTGTCGGAATTGACGCGTCGAGAGCTGGCCTTCGACACGCTCGTCGTGCCCGGGCAGCTCTCGCAATTGGCCAATGTCGCACGCGCCAATCCGGACTTGCAAATCGTCATCAATCACCTCGGTACGCCGCTGCGCGAGACGGTCGAGGACATCGCCCAGTGGACGGAGGGGATGCGCGACTGCGCAAGGTGCGCGAACATGTCGATCAAGCTTTCGGGTCTCTGGGTTCTCGATCGTGGTTGGGCGCCCGAGCACATCGCCGCTCCCGTCCGGATGGTCATCGACCTGTTCGGGCCGCACCGGTGCATGTGGGCCACCAATTATCCGGTCGAGAAATTGATGTGCCCAGTGGTCGACCAGATCCGCAACCTGGACACGGTGCTGGACGACTTGTCGGAAGACGAGAAAGATACGATCTTCCGGCGCACAGCCGCCCGCGTCTATCGAATTCCGCTTCCGGATAGGACGATTGCCGTCGACGGTTCGCGGCGAACCGTTGCGGGTTAGAACACGTGGGGAATGGCGAGCATTTCGATTGAAATCTGTAAGGCGCGGTTGAAATATCAGCGGGGGGCGATCGACATTGCCGTTGGCGAATTCGTCGACCTCGTTGATCCTTCCGGATGCGGCAAGTCGACCTCCCTTGGGGATGGTGACGGGGCCGGGAGTCATCAGCAATGGCGACATTCGCAACCGTGCCAAGCCCGACGACCGCATGAACCGTTTCATAGAAGACGACCAGATTCTCCTCTTTGATGGCGCGACGGGAGGACATTTCGCGCCATGACGAGTATCTCCCGGCGAGTAGACAGACAGCGGAGGGCGCCATGGAAACTGCGCAACACGAACTGGAGAACAACCGCCGCGTGGGGGCGCGCTTTTCGATGGCGGGCCGCAAGGCGCTCGTCACGGGGGGGAGCGTCAGCATCGGCCGCGAGATCGCGCTTGCTTTCGCAGAGGCCGGCGCGGATGTCGCCATCCAGTACGCGCGCCAAGCCGACATCGGGTTCGGTCGCGGCGACGCGGCCGAGGAGATGTTGGCAGCGATAGCCGGCTGTGGCCGCGCGGGCATCGCAATCGACGCGGATTTCGCGAGACCGGGCGAGCCGACCCGATGCGTGGAGGAAGCGCGGCACAAGCTTGGCGATATCGACGTTCTGGTCGTGGGCGCGTCGATCCAATACCGGACGCCATTCGAGGAGGTGACAGCGGCTCAACTCGAGCGCCAGCTTCAAGTGAACTTCAAGGCGACGATCGAATTGCTCCAGGCCGTCCTGCCGCAGATGCGCCGCAACCGTTTCGGCCGCATCCTTACCATCGGCAGCGTCAACCAGATTGCGCCGGAGTCCGTGCTCTCGGTCTATGCGGCACTCAAGAGTGCGCAACACAATCTCTCATTCAACCTGGCGCGCGAATACGCACCTTACGGTATCACCATCAACAACCTGTCCCCGGGCCTCATCGCCACAGAGCGCAACAAGTGGCGCCGCGAGGATGCAGCCGCTTGGAAAGCGATCGAAGCGGATTGCAGTCCGAT
Source organism: Bradyrhizobium manausense (assembly GCF_018131105.1). Classification (NCBI taxonomy): domain Bacteria; kingdom Pseudomonadati; phylum Pseudomonadota; class Alphaproteobacteria; order Hyphomicrobiales; family Nitrobacteraceae; genus Bradyrhizobium; species Bradyrhizobium manausense. The sequence continues at coordinate 385,177 of NZ_JAFCJI010000001.1, forward strand.
GCAGCGCGCCGGGATGCCCGCGGAAATGTCCGGCGCGGCGCTTCTGTTCTGTTCGGACGCAGGGAGCTACATTACCGGCGCCGACCTGCAGGCGACCGGCGGCCGCCACCTCGCCTGGAGCGCTCCTGCTACGGGCAGGTGATCTGAACATGGGCAAGGACATACGCGAGCGGAGAGGTGGGGCTGATGGCAGAAAAGGTATTTCTCGGATTTCCGCGCCAGTCGGACCGTGCGGGAGTACGCAATCATCTCCTCGTTCTCTGCATCAATGGCCTCGTCGCGGCGACGGCGATCCAGATTGGCTCGTCGCTTTCGCATTGCAAGGTTGTCGCTACGCCATACGGGCGTGGCCAGTATGGGCCTGACAAGGAATGTCACTTCCGACAATTGGTCGGCGTCGGAGCCAGTCCAAACAATGGTGCGGTTCTGGTCATCGGAGCCGACCGCAAGTCGGCGGACGATGTCGCTGCCGCGATTGCCGTAGTCTCGCACTCTCCGATCGAGGTGCTGACACTGGACGACACGCATCAGGACGCGCTGGAATTGACTGCACGGGCGATTCGAAAGGGTGCCACGATGATCCGCGAGCTTTCGCGGGCTCGTCGCGAACCGGTGAGCGTCTCGCAGCTCTATCTGGGCCTGGAATGCGGCCAGTCCGATGCCAGTTCTGGCCTCGCCGCCAACCCTCTGGCGGGCGCGGTGGCAGACCGGTTGGTCGATGCGGGCGCGACGGCCGTGGTCGGCGAAACTCTCGAATGGCTCGGCGCCGAACATGCCTTGCTCCATCGCTGCGTCAGCGTCGAGGTCGGCCGGAAGGTCGTTCAGGTCGTCGCCGCCCGGGAAGGCGCGGTGACCGCCGCTGGCGTCGATCTCATCGGCAACAACCCCGGACAGGAGAACATAGCCGGCGGCCTGTCGACCATCGAAGAGAAGTCGCTAGGGGCCGTCGCCAAGACAGGCACCCGTCCGATCGTCGATATGCTGGATTTTGGCCAACGCCCGGGCCCGGCAGGCCTCTATCTGATGGATGGTCCAAGCTTCTCGCCGGAATCGATGACCGGCTTCGTCGCCTCGGGAACGCAGTTGATCCTGTTCACGACGGGGCCTGGAAACAGCTACTGCAGCCTGCTTGCCCCAACGATCAAGATCGGCGCGAATCCGGCTTCATGCGCGTACTTGACGGAGCAGCTCGACTTCAATGGCAGCAACGTGCTTCAGGGGCTACAATCGCTGGACGAAGCGGCCGATGCCTTGTTCGCCGCGGTTATCGATTTTGCCTCCGGAACGCTCACCTTGGGTGAAGCCACCGGTCAAGGCTCGGAATGTTTCACGCGTATCGGAGCATCACTTTGAGCAGTCTCCAAACTAAGATCGGCTGGGACGCTGTGCAGATTGCGCCCGACGATGATGTTGCCGTGGCCCTCCGCGATCTATCAGGTATCGTTCGCGTCCGTTGCAGCGATCGGATCGAAAAGATCGCCCTTCTTGAACTTATACCCTTTGGCCACAAATTTGCATTTTCCGATCTTGCGGCCGGCCAGGAAGTCCGGAAATACGGCGCGCCAATCGGCAGGCTGACGCGCAGCGTGTTGGCTGGCCAGCATGTCCATGTCCACAACCTAAAAAGCCAGCGCGCGAAGATCCGAGGCGGATGAGATCGGTAGCCGATGAAGCTTTCGTGCAAACCGGAGTCGGTTTGCAGACTGATAAGGACACTAACAAAACGGAATCAGTTGGCTGACTGATAAGGCAAGCCGCTAATTCGAGATGCCCAGCCGGATCCGCCCGTAGGTAAACCGAATAGCGGCAGTCTTTTCTTCGGGTTTGCTTGCGCAATTTGATAAAACGCGTTGGCCTGAATGATGCGCTCAGTCCTTAGCGTGGGTTTGCGGCGCTGCCAGTGGTTTTGCGGATTACGAGCTTGGTGCCGAGAACGTAGCGTATATCCCTAACAGCGCGCGTTTTCAGGGTGTCCATTAGCAGCGAAATGGCGACCCGGCCTGCTTCCGCGCAGGCATTCGAGACACTGGACAGCGGCGGGTAGGTCATCGCGCCGAGCACGTCGTCGCAGCCAACGATGCTGAAATCTGCCGGCACTGCGACGCCGCGTGCGGCGAGGCCCGCGAGCGTGCCCTGCGCCATCAGATCATCGAAGGCGACGGCCGCGGTGGCGCGGTAGTCGAGGATCGCGGGTGCTGCTGCGTAGCCGGTTTCGAACGAGGCCATCTGCGCCGGCACGATCAGGACCTGCAGCTTGTGGAGCTTGGCTCTGCGCTGCACGGCGGCCCGTCGCTGCGCGTTCGACCACGAATTCTTGGGACCGCTGACATAGGCGATGCGCTCGTGGCCGAGCGAGGCCAGATGATCGACGGCCTCGGCGACTCCCGTGCCGCTGTCCATCAGCACGCGTGGGATACCCGCAATGTCGCGATTGATCAGCACCAGCGGCCGCCGTGCGGCGCGGATGCGTTCGTCGGACAACCGCGTCGATGCGAGGATGAATCCCTCCACCTGCGTCGAGAAGCGGCTCACCAGCTTTTCTTCCTGTTCCGGATTTTCGTCGGAATTGCCCAGGAACACGCAGAAGTCGAGCTTCTCCGCCTCGACTTGCGCGGCGCGGATCAGCGGCGGGAAAAACGGGTTGGCCACATCAGGCACGATCAGCGCGACGTTGCCGTAGCGACCGGTCGAAAGCGCTCGCGCCGTATGGTTCGGCACGTAACCGATCTTCTTGGCGATCGCCATCACGCGACGCACGGTGTCCGCGCCCAGCATATCGGGGCGGGTGAAGGCGCGCGATACGGTGGCGCGTGAGACGCCGGCGGCCTCCGCCACCTGGCTGATCGTCGGCGCTCCCGGGCGGCTCGTGCGGTCGTCCATCATCGTCCTGTTCGGCGGCCTGCTTGACGCGCAACCGGTTGCATAGAATAGTACGACTTGCACGCTGCAGGCAATCCCGGCGGCGCACGGCAAATCCACGTTCACTCTTGAAGACATTCGCAATGGAATCGACTGCCGCTTCAATTGAGCAAGTGCGTCACCGCACGGTCGAACGCCTGGGTGTGAATTCCTTCGCGACCCGCCGGGAGATGGGCAAGCGGGCGGCGCACGACATTGCTGTGGCGATCCGGGCAGGGCTCGCCGTCGCCGCGGGTGTGCGGATGATTTTCGCGGCGGCGCCGAGCCAGGCCGAGATGATCGAAGCGCTGATCGTCGAGCCGGATATCGACTGGCGCCGTATCACGGCGTTCCATATGGACGAGTATATCGGCCTGCCCTCAGGCGCGCCGCAACGGTTCGCAGTCTGGCTTCGCGAACGCCTGTTCGATCGCGTGCCGTTCGGCGCGGTCCATCCGATCCGCCCCGAGGGCGATCCGCAGGCCGACGCGGCGCGCTATGCCGCGTTGTTGGATGCGGCGCCGATCGACATCGTATGCCTCGGCATCGGCGTCAACGGCCACATCGCCTTCAACGACCCGCCGGTTGCCGATTTCGCCGATCCGCAAGACGTCAAGATCGTCGAGCTCGACGACGTCTGTCGTCAGCAACAGGTGGATGACGACTGCTTTCCGAATCTTGCGGCCGTGCCCGAACAGGCGCTGACGCTGACCATACCGCGGCTGCTGCGGGCCGAACGCCTGTTTTGCGTCGTGCCGGGAGCGCACAAGCGCTTGGCCGTCGCCGGCGCGCTGCACGGACCGGTCACGACCGATTGCCCGGCCAGCATTCTGCGCCGGCACCCCGACTGCGCGCTCTATCTCGACGCGGAGTCCGATCCCGATGCCTGAGCCGACAACCACGCGCGTCGTCGGCCGCGATGTCGGCAACGGGCAGGGCGTTGCCGTCACGATTGCCGACGGCCGCATCGCGGCGATCGAGCCGACCGCTCCTGAGCCTGCGGCTCCTTATGTCGCCGCGGGCCTGATTGACCTGCAAGTCAACGGTTATGGCGGCCTAGACTTCAATGACGGGATGCTGACGGCGGAACGCGTGTCCGCGCTGACGTTGATGATGACCGGCCTCGGCGTCACCACCTATTTGCCAACGCTGATCACCGCGTCGCGCGCCTCGCTGGTCTCTGCACTATCAGCCATCGCCGCGGCGCGGCGCCAGGATTCGCTTTGCGCCCGGATGATTCCCTTCGTCCATGTCGAAGGTCCCTATCTCGCCCCAGAAGATGGCCCGCGTGGCGCGCATCCGCGCGAACATGTCCGCGCGCCTGATCTCGACGAGGTCGCCGAATGGCAGCGCGTCAGTGGCGGTCTGGTCGGCAAGATCACGCTATCGCCGCATCACGATCAGGTCTCGAGCTTCATCCGCGCGGCGGTCGGCCAGGGCATTCTGGTCGCGATCGGCCATACTTCGGCAACATCAGACCAGATTCATGAAGCCGCCTTGGCCGGGGCGCGGCTGTCCACCCATCTCGGCAATGGTGCTTCGGCGATGTTGCCGCGGCACCCGAACTTCATCTGGGCGCAATTGGCCAACGAGCGGCTCGACGCCGGTTTCATCGCCGACGGTTTCCATCTCCCGGCGGATACGTTCAAGGCCATGCTGCGCGCCAAGGGACTGGACCGCGCCTATCTCGTCTCGGATACCGCAGCGGTCGCCGGCATGCCGCCGGGGATCTATGACCAGCCGATCGGCGGCCGCGTCGAGCTCGCAAGCGACGGGCGTCTCAGCGTGGCCGGAACGCCATATCTGGCGGGCGCAAGCCGGCCTCTGTGCCAGGATGTGGCGCTGGCCGTCCGCATGGCCGACCTGACGCTTGCAGATGGAATGCGGCTTGCGACCATCAATCCCGGCAGCTTTGCCGGTGGCCGTGGGCGGCTTGCCGTCGGCGAAGTGGCCGACCTGATCCTGTTCGACTGGGAGCAGGGTGCCGCTTCGCTGGCGATCCGGGAGACCTATGTGGCGGGGCAAAGGTTCGTTGCCCAATGATGACGCTCGCCTGCTGCGATCGGCAGCATCGGCGTCGCTTGACGCGCAACCGGTTGCATAGCAGATTATTGAACAAGCGCAGTCGCAATCGCACGGAGGGGGATCACGATGTCTGAAGCTAGTCTCGAGCAACCCGTCATCAGGCATCGCCGCGCCGATCGTCGCTCCGGCCTTGTCGCCGCGTCGATCATCGGCGCCGCACTGCTTGCCGGTATCTCCACGGCACAGGCACAGAAGCTGACGGTGTGGAGCGGCTATCCCGAGATGGAGCCGTTCTACCGCCACGTCGCCGATGGCATGAAGGCCAAATTTCCAAAACTCGACGTCTCGATCGAGGCGATCCCGCTGCGCGAACACGAAAAGCGCGTCGCGCTCGCGCTCGCCTCGGGCGGCAACAACAGTGCCCTGGTGATCGAATTGAATGCCGCCAGCGCCGCGCGCTACGCCAACAACGATTTGCTGCCGAAGGCGCCGGCCAATGTCGCGGCTTTCGTCTCTGACACGGCGAACTTCAGCGACTTCTTCCGTGACCGCGCCAGCGTTGGTGGCACTGTTTACGGCGTGCCGCTGTTCCGCGGCCAGGTGTCGTTGTTCTACAACCTCGACATGTTCAAGGCTGCGGGCCTCTCCAAGCCGCCCGCGACCATGGATGAGTACAATACCTATGCCGAGAAGCTGACGCAGCGCGACGCCTCGGGCAAAGCCACCGTATCCGGCTGGAGCCTGCGCCTCTCGGGCGGCGGCCAGGGCGTCGCCGAAAAATTCTGGATCAACCTGTTCCAGTTCGGCGGCAGTATCCTCACGCAAACGGCCGACGGCAAATGGAAGTCGACGCTTGCCAATGAAGCCGGACGGAAGGCGCTGAAGCAATATCTCATCAACATCCACAAGACGAAAACCGTGACGCCAGAGATGCCGGCCGACGCCGAAGCTTTTGAGCGTGGCCAGACCGCGATGTTCATCCGCGAGTCCTGGGTGATCGGCGACATCGCCAAGAAGGCGCCCACCCTCGCCTACGCCACCGCGCCGCTGCCGCGCGGCTCGATGAGCGTGCCGGTCAATCTTTATGTCAGCGCCAAGGGCGCTGAAGCCGACGCCGCCTGGGCCTTCGCGCTTGCCGCCGACGAGCCGGAAAATCAACTCTGGATGCTTAAGAACGTGGGCTGGCTGCCGAACCGTGCTGGCCTCGACACGACGGCGATCACCTCATCGGTGCCGGCCTTCAGCGCCTTCGTCAGCAACCCGAAGGGCTATGAGCTGTTCGCTGTGCCGGCGATCGACGTCAGCGACGAAGTCTTGACCAGGGTCGCCGCCAAACTGGTCGCAGCCTTCGCCGACGCCAAGCTCGCCGATGACGACAAGGCGATCGACGCGCTGCTGCTGGCCTCCGAGACCGAAATCAACGAGATCCTGAAGCGCGAAGGCATGCTCGGCAAGTGATGCGTCAAAAGTGATGCGCCCGAGCGTGCGACGTCGCGTGTGAGAGCCAGATGCTGGAGCGAAAAAAATGGATCTTTGCGATCCTCGCGCTCCTGCCGATCCTGGCCATCTACGCCGTGGTCAGGCTGTATCCGATCGCTGAGACGCTCCGTCTCAGCCTCTACCGATGGAATATCCTGTCGAAGAACAAGCCGTTTATTGGTCTCGACAATTTCGCCGAGCTGATCGGCGATCCCCTGTTTCGCGAGGCCTTGCTCAACACCACCATCATCGCCTTCGGGGTGTTGATCGTCACGATCCCGACCGCATTGTTTCTCGCCGCGTTGATCTACCATCGGACGCGGTCGCGCTTCGCCGGCTTCTATGAAACCGCGGTGTTCCTGCCTCACGTGGTGTCGCTGGTGCCGGCCGCATTGGCCTGGAAGTGGATTTTTGATGCGAGGCTCGGTCCGCTCAACGCTTTGCTCGGCTGGTTTGGCGTCGAGCCGAAAGCGTGGCTGTTCGACCCTGCGTTGTCGGTGGTCTGCATCATCGTGCTCTGCGCATGGCAGGCGCTCGGCTATGCGGTGCTGATCTATCTGGTCGGCTTCAAGAATCTGCCGCAGTCGCTGTACGAGGCCGCGCGCCTCGATGGCGCCTCACCGGTGCAATCCTTCTGGTATCTGTCGATCCCGCTGCTCAAGCCGATCACGCTGTATGTTTCGGTCGTCACCCTGGTGTCCGGCTTCAACGTCTATGCGCAGGCCTTCATCCTCGCCTCGGACGTGCAGGGAGCGCCAGGCCGCCAGGTGCGCGTGCTGGTGCTCGACATGCTCGAAAACAGTTTTCGCAATTACCGCGTCGGCTACGCGGCTTCTGAAGCCGTGGTGTTGCTGGTGATGGTGCTGATCCTGACGCTGATCCAGTTCACCCTGTTGCGCGAGAAGGGCGGCCGGACATGACCATGGCCTCGCATGTGCCAGACAATGTCGTCGGCGACGATAGTCGCCGCCTGAAGGCACGGCTGGCCAATCTCGCCATCGATGCCTTCCTGATCGCCTTTGGTCTGACGATGCTGCTGCCGCTGGTGTTCCTGGTCGCCAACGCCTTCAAGACGCCGCAGGAAATCCTGGTCTGGCCGCCGACCATTGTTCCGCACGACCCGACCCTGGACAATTTCAAGTCCGTTCTGGCCGAGACGCCGCTCCTGATCTGGATATGGAACAGTCTGTTGTTCGCGTGCCTCTCGACCGCGTCGATCATGACGACGTCGGCGATCTCCGGCTACATCTTGGGCAAGTTTTCGTCCAAAATTCTCACCGCAGTTTTTGCCACCATCCTGGCGACCGCGATCGTTCCGTTCGAGGTTTACATGATCCCGCTGTACTTTCAGGTGAAGGCGCTCGGCGCGTTGAATTCTGTCTGGGGACTGCTGGTCGGCTATCTCGTGATGAGCTTTGGCATCTTCTTGATTCGGCAGAACGTCATTCACTCGATCCCCGACGAACTGCTCGAAGCTGCGCGCATCGATGGTGCTGGCGAATTCTGGGTGTTCTTCTATATCGTGCTGCCGCTATTGCGGGCGCCGCTTGCGGCGCTTGGCGTTCTCGCGTTTTTTCAGGCTTGGACCGCCTTTACCTGGCCGCTGATTGTCAGCTCGAGCAAGACGTCCTACCCCATCGAGGTGGGGCTTGCGCTGTTTCAGACCGGCTTTACCGTGGATGTCGGTCGCCTTAGTGCTGCGTCAGCCGTCGTATTGATCCCCAGTGTCACGCTGTTCGTGTTCTTGCGCCGCCACTTCGTGCAGGGCGTCGCAAGCACGGGCCTGAAGGAATGAGCATGAACGCCCCGTTGATCACAAAGTCGAAGCAGCGCGTCGCGTTGATCGGTCTCGGCATGGCTGTCACCCCGCACGCCCGAGCGCTCCGGGATCTGTCCGCTAGGGTCGATGTCGTCTACGCCTACAGTCCGACGCCGGCGCGACGCGAGGCTTTCGGTCGTGACTTCGATTTTCCGCAGACCGACCGACTCGAAACCATTTTGGAGGATCGCTCGGTCGAAGCGGTCTTGGTCCTGACGCCGCCCAACACCCATCTTGATATCGTCCGCCGTTGCGCCGCCGCAAGCAAGCACGTCCTGTTGGAAAAGCCCGTCGAGATAAGCACGGCGCGCGCCCAAGCCCTGGTCGCTGTGACCCGCGCTGCCGGAGTTCGGCTCGGCGTCGTCTTGCAGAACCGCTACCGTCCAGCTTGCCTTACGTTGAAGGCGGTTGTGGACCAAGGCCGGCTCGGGCGCCTCGTCGGTGTCTCCGCCGTCACCAATAACTGGCGGCCGCAATCCTATTATGACCAGCCCGGCCGCGGCACGCTTGCCCGCGACGGCGGTGGCGTGCTGCTGACTCAGGCCATTCACACACTCGATTTGATGCTGTCCTTTGCTGGCGTCCCGCAACAGGTCACCGGCTTTGTCGCGACCAGCCCGATCCACCGTATGGAAACCGAAGACATCGCGGTCGCCGCGATCCGCTACGCCGACGGCGCCATCGGCGCGGTCAGCGCCACGACGTGCGCCTTTCCCGGTTTGCCGGAACGCATCGAACTAATCGGCGCGGCCGGCGTCGCCGTTCTTGATGGCACCAAGCTGAAGATCGCGTTCCACTCCGGCGAGGTGCTTGAAGCCGGAGATGCCACCGCCGGCGGCGGTAACGGCGCCGATCCTATGGCCTTCCCTCACGCCTACCATCGGGCGCTGATCTCTGATTTTCTCGACGCCATCCGTGACGGCCGCGATCCGGTAATCTCAGGCGAAGAGGCACTCAAAGTGCATCGCTTCATCGATGCGCTGATGGCCTCCAACAGCAACAGTTGAAATGATCACTGTGGCATCGGCTCGCTCGAACTGCCAGTGGACCAGCAACTCAGTGACCTGAGCATTGTTGAGGGGGGAACTCTCAACTTTCTTCCTCTTGTCGCGGTCGACATCGCCCTAAGGTGTTCTCCAGAGTCGGTCCGGATTCTGCGATGGCCCCTGCCATTGAAACAATGGGCGGGAGCCTATTGGGAGGCCTTCCATGCGTTCAAAATTCCCGGCGCCTATGATGACTGATAAGGTTTGGTCGCAAACCTTATCAGTGGCCTCCTGAGAGGAGGCTAGGCTTTCGCGGCTTGCTCCGGTGAGGGAGCAGGCGAGCGCGATGCCGCGATGGATACAATATGCCCTCGCATTCCAGAAACGATCCATTCTGCTGGCGAAACTGGAATTTGACGTACCGTTCGTGGCCAATTGACAGCTGCTGGCCCATTGCTGATCGTTGCTCGAAGCACCCGCGTAACGGCGGCCAAGTCTTCGTTCGCAACGTAGATGCAAAGATACGCCCGGGCAGTCACAGTTCGTGAAGTCTCCGACCGGCGCCGCCTCACTTGTCCTTTTCGCTGGTTACCACCGCGCGCAAGGACGCAGGCTTACTTCCTTTCGGAAGGGGCGCGTCAACGACCAGGCTGTCAAGCTCCATGTTGGGCGCGGCCTTGATCACTACGTCCTCCGGCACGCTGTCGCTGGGGCCGTACCAAGGCGATTTCTCGATAGCGCCGCCCTCGAGCGCTTGCGCCATCAACTGCCCGATTTCCGGTCCCGTTAGCGGGACCAGGCTTCCGCTTTCGTTCTTGTAGAGCTGGGGACAAAAATAGAGTGCGTGTATCCTTGGATCGTATCCATCTATGACAAGGAAATACTGCGGCTTGCCGAATAGTCTGCGCTTCTTTACGAGCTTTCGCTCCTGCGTAGTCAATGCGACCCGGAGCTTGTCGCGTTGCTGGCCGACAATGGTCGCCGCTTCCAAGAGCACAAGCCAATCTCTCGTTTCAGCGTTGTCCGCGTGAACGGGAACTAGAGTGCCGCGCTGTCCACCAAAGATGCCCATACAGCCAGACTACCAAGGCGCCACGTGACGTCAACTGGGCGAGCGGACACGGGCCGAAACGGCTTTCAGCAAGCCCACTGCTTGCATTTTCCAGGAAAAAGCTGCGCTCCGGCGCCTTCCTTGGTCGATAGCCCTCGGTACGAAGGACCAGCGCGGTGCGTGGAGGGCACGCTCATCGTCGAAAGAGAGACGTCGCCGGCAGCGCATCGCGAAGCAGATTCGCGCAATGTCGTTGTTTCACCTGTTGAAATCGCGTTTCATTTATTGTACGACGAACGTTCAATCGAGGAAACGTGGACGCAAATGCCTAAGCGGGTCTTGACCAGCGCTCAATCTGAGAAAGAAGAGAATGATAGCCCGGTCGGCTCGGTTCGCGTGCTTGATCGCGCCATGCGTATTCTGAAGCACTTGGCGCAGCAGCCTGGTGGATTGAACCTGACGAAGCTGAGCTCGGAAATTGATCTCCACAAAGCGACCGTTCTCAGGTTCTTGCGCACGATGGAGCAGGGCGGGTTTGTCGCTTCCGGAAGCGACGGAAAAAGCTGGCGTCTTGGCCCGGCCTTTCTCGACATCAACATGCGCATGTTGGTTCGCCACGACATACGCGAGATCGCTCGGCCCGAGATGGAGGCCTTATCCGCCCGGACCGGTCAGACAGTTCAGCTTGCTCTCATGTCAGAGGGCGCTGTTGTCTACATCGGCAAGGTCGAGCCCGCTGAACTTCCGTTGAAAATTAATACCCAGATTGGCACGCGTCGGCCCATTCATTGCACGAGCCTCGGCAAGGTAATGGCTGCATTTGGTGACCAGACAGAGATGGAGCGAGCTGTAAGAGCGTCCGGAATGCAGCGCTTCACGTCGCAAACCATCACGTCGTTGCCGCAGTTGCGCGAAGAATTTTCCGGCATTCGAGCCCGAGGCTACGCAATTGATGACCGGGAGTACAACGATCTTGTTGCTTGCGTGGCGGCACCCATTCGTGACGCCAGTGGCGACGTGATCGCGGCGTTGAGCGTCTCGACCTTCGGGATGTCAGTCGGCAGCGCGTCCTTTCGCAGGCTCATTCCGAGCTCCGTTGATGCAGCCAAGCGAATTTCCGCAATGGTGGGTTGGAAGGAAAGTGCTGCATCGAGAGGTCGAGAGACCACGCACAAAGCGTAAAGGACAGGCAAGTCGGCGCTTTGTTTCATCAGATGAAACCAGATTTTAATTGATGAAATCCGGGGCAGATGATAGCCAGTTTGAAGGTGCGCCAGCCTGGTCAAGGGACGTATGTGCGGATCTCGGGCAACTCGTTGTGCCTGCGACCGCGGTTGCGGCTCCGGACAGGCGGCAATGAATTTCAGGCTCGCGCTGTTTCGAGCCGGGGCTGCAGGATTCGCTCATGTCGGTTGAAGGGCGTTTTTGTAACCATCGAATAGTTTTGGTTGAGGTTTCGAGCTTCGCGAGCCTTGGTCGTGGCGCCGTACGCGGGAAAGTCGCGGCTTCGTTGTCGAGCAGGAAAGCGCTGCGTGCCGGACATGGGCCATGTGGAGCAACGCGCCTGAATCATCAGTGGATGCCGACGCCGGCGTCGGCAATGCGGGCGACACGAACAGTCCTCGTGGCCGCAGCATGACGAAGCTGTCGGTTGTGGTGGAGAATGCTGATCTCCTCGGCGAGGCGCCCTGCTGGCGCGCACTGGACCAGCGCCTCTATTGGGTCGACGCGTTTGCGCCGGCTATTCGACGCCTTGATCCTGGCTCCGGAGTCGTAACGAGTGTCAGCCTCCCGGTCGAGATTGGATCTTTCGTCTTCGCGGAGGACGGAGGGGTTGTTGCGGGCTTGCGCACCGGCTTTCACCGGATTGCTTTGGAAACCGGCGCTATCGAGCTGATTGCCAATCCGCTTCCTCCAGATCCGCGGCTTATGCTCAATGACGGGAAGTGCGACCAGCGCGGTCGATATTGGTGTGCGAGTGTGCATTCCGACTTCATCGGTCGGCAGGCAGAGTTATTTCGCCTGGATCCCGATCTTTCCGTGCACAGGATCGACGGGGGATTCATCATCGGTAACGGCATCGCGTTCTCGCCGGATGGTCAGCGAATGTATTTTGCGGATAGCCGAGATGAAATCGTCTGGGTCTACGATTTCGACGTTGACACTGGCTCCGTTTCGAACCGCAGGGTTTTTTTCTCCACGGCCGGGATCGAAGGGCGCGTCGATGGCGCTACTTGCGATACAGAAGGAAATTACTGGTGCGCGCTTGTCCATGGCGGAGCCATCGCGTGCATCTCGCCGAGCGGGCGCATGGTCGAACGCATTGCCGTTCCGGCCCGCCACCCCACGATGGTCGCGTTCGGGGGCCCAGAGCTCAAAGATCTCTACGTCACCAGCGCGACGGCACTCCTGAGACCGGAAGAAAGAGACAACTTTCCGGACGCCGGTAAGCTACTCCGCATTGAAGGACTGGGCGCTCGCGGTCTGCCGGAGCCGCTCTTCGGCGCACGCTCGTCAAACATGGGATGAGACCTTGGCGATGAGATCAGCAGTACTTGTAACCGGATGCGATAGCGGTATTGGCAAGGAATTTGCGCTGCAATATGCAGCTGAGGGTCGATCGGTTGTCGCGACCTTTCGCGACCTCGCCAACTCGGAAGGGTTCCCTGAAGGTATTCGCTGTTACCTTCTCGACGTTACCGAACCGTCTCACTTCGTGGCTCTCAAGGAGGAGATCGGCGATTTGCCGATCGATGTCCTGCTGTCCAATGCTGGCGTCGGTCTCGATATTCGCAAGCTGGGGGACCTGGACTTTTCTTATGTTCATAGGATGTTCGAGGTGAATACCGCCGGGCCGCTACGACTGGTCGAGACGTTCGTCGAGAACGTCGCCGCCAGCCGGCAGCGCCGGATCGTATCAATCACCAGCCGCATGGGATCAATCTCGCTCAACCTTTCCGGCGGTCACTACGGTTATCGCGCCAGCAAGGCTGGCCTCAACGCGATCATGCGCAGCTTGGCAATCGACCTCTTTCCGCGAGGAATTACGGTCGCCTCAATCCATCCGGGTTGGGTGGATACCGCGGGGGGCGGTGCGGATGGAGGGGCGATAGCGGTGGGCGATAGCGTCGCGGCGATGCGTCGAACCATTGCGGGGCTCGGCAATCACGAGACCGGACAGATTTTCGACTACAGGGGCACACCGATCCCATGCTGACGCAATCCGGCCACTACGATCTTCTTCTCCTCGGGGGGCACGTCGTAGATCCGCGGAACGGCATTGATGGCCGACGCGATATTGCAATCCAGGGAGGGCGAATCGTTGCCGTCGGCGAGAACCTGCAGCGTAGTCACGCGACGGAGGTGCTGGATGTCAGCAAGCTCATTGTCGCGCCCGGGTTGATCGATATCCACACGCACATCTATCACAAGGCAACGTTCTATGGCGTTGATCCGGATCTGATCGCGGCGCGATCGGTAGTTGCCACGATGGTCGACGCCGGCAGCGCCGGCGCCGGTAATTTCGCCGGCTTGCGTGACTTCATCTTCGCTCGCTCGCCGTTCCGATTGCTTGCTTATCTCAATATCTCGTATCCGGGCATTTTTGCATTTGATCGTGATTTCGTAGTGGGAGAGGCTGCTATCCGCGAGCTCCTGTCGATCGATCGCTGTGTCGAGGTCGCAGCCGAAAACCGCGACGTCATCGTTGGCGTGAAGGTCAGGTTGGGGAGCAACACATCTGGCTCAGTCGGGCTTGAGGCACTCGATCGCGCCGTAAGCGCGGCTGAAAGACTTTCCCTGCCTGTGATGTCGCATATCGGACGTCCCCCTCCCAGCTATGCCGAGCTTCTGGCAAGATTGCGCCGGGGCGATATTCTTACCCATTGCTATCGACCTCAGCCGAATGCTCCGGTTGACGATCAGGGCCGGATTCTCGACGCTCTCCTGGAGGCACGAGAGCGGGGGGTGCTATTCGACATCGGCCACGGCATGGGTGCATTCGGGTTCAGAAGCGCCGAGCAGGCGCTCGCTGCAGGATTTGCTCCCGACATCATTTCCAGCGACGTGCATTCAATGTCGGTCAATGGGCCCGCGTATGATCTGCTGCATGCAATGAGCAAGCTCCTTTCATGTGGGCTCGCGGCCAAGGACGTCGTGAGCATGGCAACCGATGCTCCCGCTCGTGCGCTGGGCCGCGCGGATCTCGGGCATCTTTCCGTGGGCGCCTTGGCCGACATCAGCCTTATCGAGCCAATGGAAGCCAGCTATCCGTTTGTCGATGTGACTGGCGCAGAGCGAAAAGGAAAAGTGCTGCTGCGCCCGCATGGATTGCTTTTATCCGGCCGGTTCATGCCGGCCCCGGCGCGTCAGTGGGAGGCGGAATACTATCGGCAATAGTTTCATTAGATGAAACAAAATCTCATCTAATGAAATAGCTGTTGTGCGTCTTGGGATTTCAGCTATCCTTCACGGCAAAGATGCCAATCCGCCAGCAGTCGATCGCCCGCGGCGGGTCAGTGGAGGAAACGAGCGATGCGCTCCTTGACCGAGGTGCAGAATAATCCATTTCGCGATGCGATTTCGGCGAGCCGCCCGCTCATCGGTGTCTGGTCGATGCTCAATTCGACCAATGCGGTTGAAGGCCTTGCTTGGTCGGGCTTCGACTGGCTGCTCATCGACGGGGAGCACTCCCCCGTTACGTTAGCGGACGCCATGTCTCACTTGCGCACTTTGGCGGCAACGCCGACAATTCCGATTGTGCGGCTGGCCTGGAACGATCCGGTCCTGCTCAAGCAATACCTCGATGCCGGTGCCACGACGCTTATGTTGCCTTACGTGCAGGATCAACATGAGGCGGCAAGTGCCGTTCGCGCAATGCGTTACCCTCCAAATGGCCGACGCGGCGTCGCTGCCATGCATCGAGCCAGTCGGTATGGGCGGGTTCGCGACTACCTCCAGCGTGCAGACCAAGAGCTATTCCTGATCGTTCAGATTGAAACGCTGGACGCGCTATCTCAACTCGATGCGATCCTCGCCGTTGACGGTGTGGACGCGGTATTCTTTGGTCCTGGGGATCTCGCAGCAAGCATGGGCCTGACGGGACGAGCCGATCATCCCGACGTGACGGCCGCGATCGATGCCGGACTGATCAGGGTACGCCAGACGACAAAAGCGGCCGGGGTCCTGGCGCCAAATCCAACGATCGCCGAGCATCATATTCGCGCTGGCTTCGACTTCGTTTCCGTGGCCAACGATTTTGCGCTTCTCCTCAATGCTGCGGATACAGCGGCCGCGCGCTTCCACTCGTTCGCAGGGGACCGCCTGGCCGTTGCGGCCTCATAAGGAGAGCGCATATGGCGACGGTCGAGTTCAGAAAGCTGGTCAAGCGTTACGGGACGATCGAGGTCGTGCACGGCATTGATCTTGCCGTCGCGGACGGCGAATTCGTAGTTCTTGTCGGCCCTTCGGGTTGCGGCAAGAGCACCAGCTTGCGCATGCTTGCCGGGCTCGAAGAGATCAGCGGCGGGGAAATCCTCATCAACGGTCGCGTGGTCAACGAGGTGGAGCCGCGCGATCGTGACATCGCCATGGTGTTTCAAGACTACGCGCTCTATCCGCATTTGTCGGTGTATGAGAACATGGCATTCTCGCTGCAATATCGCGACGTGCCCAGGAAGGAAATACGCCAACGGGTCTCCGAAGCCGCCGAGACCCTGGGCTTGACCGAGCTGCTGCAGCGAAAGCCCAAGGAACTTTCCGGCGGGCAACGACAACGCGTCGCCATGGGAAGAGCGATCGTTCGCAAACCCGAAGTGTTCCTTTTCGACGAACCTCTCTCCAACCTTGACGCCAAACTGCGCGCCTCCATGCGGGTCGAGATCCGGAAGCTTCACAATCGCCTGGGCGTGACCACGGTGTATGTCACCCATGACCAGGTTGAGGCGATGACCCTGGCGGACCGGGTAGTAGTCATGAACGGAGGTCACATCGAACAGATTGGAACGCCTGAAGAGGTGTATCATCGTCCACGCAGTCTCTTCGTTGCGAGCTTTATTGGTTCGCCCACCATGAACCTCTTGCCTGCAAGGGTCGAGGACACGACCGCGTTTCTTGGTGACGGAAGCGCCCAGATCGATGTCAGGCACCTCAACCGAGTCGTGCGCAACGGCCATCGTTTCGGCGTCCGCGCAGAGGATGTTTCGATTGCCGAAGGGCCGCTTCTGGAGGGCTATAGCGAGGTGAAGGCTACCGTCGAGCTGGTCGAAGCCCTCGGAGCCGACACTCTGGTTCTGACCGGTTTGGCCGGGTCATCCTTTGTTGCCCGCGTGAAGCCGGAGATGAAGCCGAAAGCAGGGGAGGTCATTGCATTGCGGTTCCGTAACGACAAGACGCATCTTTTCGACGCGCAGACCGGAGAAGCCGTGCGATGACTTCGGGACCGTCACGTGTTGGGCTTGCCGGGTTCGGCGCTTGGGGCCAAATGCACGCCCGCGCGATCGCCACCATTCCCGATGCAGAGATCGTTTCGGTCTATTGCCATAGCGAAGCCTCTGAGAAGGCCGCCGAGAATCTCCTGCCCTACGCACGTCGATTCCGCGACTACCAGGAAATGCTTGCCAGCGGCGGGATTGACGTGGTCGACGTCACGGTACCCAATCATGTGCATTCGCGCTTCGCAGTTGCCGCTCTGGAGGCAGGCGCGCACGTTTTCCTCGAAAAGCCCCTGGGTCTATCGCTTGCCGAGTGCGACGCAGTCGTGAGCGCATCGCGTCGGACGAAGCGGCTCGTTACGCTGAACCATGAGTTGCGTGTGTCCCGACAATGGGGCGCGGTACGCGAAATCGTCGCCAAGGGTGAGTTGGGTCGTATTCGATACCAGCATTTTTCGCTCTTCCGGCACCAATTTCGGCAAGGGTCGGGGGGGTGGCGCTACGACCCGGCGAAGGTGGGGTCGTGGACCCTTGAAGAGCTGGTGCACTTCTTCGATCTCGTGCTGTGGTATGCGTCAGAAAACGGCAAGCCCTCCGCCGTTCGCGCATTCGGAAACGGCGGCAGGGACGCCCTGACGGACAATTTCTCCGCGATACTGGAGTGGTCAGATGGCTCATTGGCCGTACTCAGCCAATGTCTTGCCGGCTTCGAGCATCACACCCTGCTGGAGGTCGCTGGCGACAAGGGCGCTGTACGCACCTGGTGGTCGGGCGCGCTGGACCGAACTTTACATCCCGATTTCTCGTTGAAAGTACAGCGCGCCGGGTGCGAGCCGGAGATGGTCGAGATTCCGAGATCAGGTGAAGTGTTTGAGCTCGAGGAGAACTTGCGACTTGCCTTCGCCGGCTTTCGGGAAGGACGAGCGCTGCTTCCTCCCGAGGAGGCCCGCAATTCGATCGAAGTCTGTATTGCCGCGGTCGAAGCGCACAAGACAAACAGTCGAATTGAACTTCAGTCCGTGTAGCAAAGATAATCTGAAATGAAGCGGAGGGCGTCATGTTGAGGAAACTGGTCACCGGTTTATTGAGCGCTGCGATCGGAATCGCGATGGTCAGTGGGGCGGGAGCGGCAGAGAAAATCACCGTGCTCACCTGGAACCTGCCGGTGTATGGCGAGAAGATCGACGGCTGGATCAAGGAGTTCAAGCAGAAGCACCCCGATATCGACGTCGAATGGATCGACAAAAAGGGCACCGAGTGGCCGACTTTCTACCAGACCCAACTCGCGGCAGGTACGCCGCCGGACGTCGTCAATATCCAGGGAGCGCTTTGGGCCGAGTATGCGGCGAATGGCCAGCTGCTCGACCTCACCCCCTATCTCCAGAAGGATGCAGACTTCGCGGGTCGCTTCGCCGACGGAGCGCTCGATCTATGGAAGACCGCCGATGGCAAGACCTGGATGGTCCCCTGGTATTTCAATCGAACCTTGCTGTATCTGAACAAGAAGATGCTGAGCGCGGCCGGCATCGCCGCCGCGCCGGCCTCGTTTGCAGAACTCATGGCGGATGCCCGGAAGATGACGGGCGAAGGCAAGTCCGGCTTTCTCACCACCAATTTCGATTGGCTCTATTGGCCGCTGTTCAAGATGAACGGCGTCGACATCCTGAGTGGCGATCTGAGCAAGGCAGCTTTCAACACGCCCGAAGCGCGATCAACACTCGTAGCCCTCGCCGAGGCAACCAAGTCCGGAGCAATCAACAATATCTCGTGGACGGGACGGTGGGTCGAGCCAAACACCGCCTTCGCCGCAGGCAATGTTGGCATGTATCTGGCTCCCAATTCCGCACTGTTCTGGGCAGCCAGCAAGGCCGACTGGATCAACGAGAAGAACGTAGATGTCGTGGACCCACCGGGCGACTGGTCGGTGCCCAACCACCATGGCTGGGGCGTTTCGAAAGCGAGCAAGCACGCGGATGCCGCCGTTGATCTCATCAAGATCGCGACCTCGGATAAGTGGCAGCGGACCATGGCCGAAACGTTCTCTGTGCTGACCCTCAACAAGCGCGTCGACGAGAGTGTGATTGCGTCACTGAAGACTGACGCCCCGCTGAAAGCGAAGGTCCTCGAACTCGCAGGCTCCAAGTTGGACAAGATCGTCGGCTACCTGAAGACTCCCAAGGAACAGCGCGTGAAAGATGCGTTCTGGTCTTCCGTCCAACCCGCGCTGCTGGGCCAGGCCGATCCGAACACCGCACTTGGTCAGGCGGAAGGAAAGGTCAACCGCGTCTTGACGAGCCGCTGAAGATGTCCACGACCGAGTGCTCGGCGGTGTCCCAGCGTCGCGATGGGAGCGAGAATAGAAAGACACTCTCGTATCTCTTCAAGCGGAAGCAGAGCAGGGAGCTGACATTCATATGGCTGCTCCTGCTGCCGGCACTTGCACTCTATTTCTTCTATAGAGCGGTGCCGCTCATCTGGAACCTCGTTCTGTCGTTTTGTTTTTGGGCGCCGGGCAAGCCGCTCGAGTTTGCCGGTCTCTACCACTATGAAGAGCTGTGGTATTACGACGACGCCTTCTGGACCGCGCTGCAAAACACCGCAATCTTCATGCTGGCCACGCCGATCTCGATCGCATTGGCAGTCGGGTTGGCGCTGCTCGTGGATCAGAAGGTCGCGGGGCGTGGTATCTATCGGACGATCATCTTTCTTCCCTATCCGATGATGGTCGTCGCCGTTGGCATCGTGTGGCGCTGGCTCTACAACGACAGTGTCGGGCTTATCAACTACGTGCTGCGCTCGATCGGGGTCATTGATCGTCCCATTGCGTTTCTTGAATCCTATGACTTCGCCATGGCAGCAGTGATCGTCGCCGCCATATGGCAGATCGTGGGGTTTTTTACGATCATCATTCTAACTGGCTTGCAGAATATCCCAGGTCATCTCTACGAGGCGGCTCGTATTGACGGAGCGCGGGCGCACAATCGATTCTTCCGCATCACTTTGCCGCTTCTGCGTCCTTCGCTCTTCCTTTGCGTGATCCTCGGCGTCATCGCTTCTTTTACGAGTTTTGATCTGATCTATACGATGACCGGGGGCGGACCGGGGCGGAGGACAGAGCTGCTGATCACCTACATCTACAAGGCATCCTTCACCCTGAGCAAATTCGATTATGCCGCGGCCATGACCGTCATTATGTTCGTGATATTCATGGTGATTGCATCGCTCGCCAACCGATTGGCAGGCGGTGACGCTGGCAAGGTCGATATCGCGGATTGATTGACATGACGATGCGCGCCAGAGTTCTCGTTCATACCGTTTTGATCCTGGTATCGGTCGTTATGCTCATGCCGATCTACTGGGTGGTGAAGACCAGCGTCTCCGGAGAGAATCTATTCAGCTATCCGCCATCGATTGTGCCACGTGATCCGAACCTCTTTTATTACGTGGAAGCCTGGTACACGGTGAAATTCGTGCGCCTCTTCACCAACAGTCTTGCCGTTTCTGCGCTGGTGGTGGTCGCCAACCTTGTCTTGAATTCCATGGCTGGCTATGCCCTGACGAAGCACTTCCCTGGCAAGGGCCTCGTTGTGGCTTTCCTGCTCGCATCCATGATGATTCCGTTTCACGCGACGATCATCCCGGCCTACCTCTTGACATCCGAGCTTGGGTTGCTCGACTCGAAGCTCGGCATTGCCCTTCCGGCATTCAGCCACATTGTTTGCATCTTTCTCTTCAAGTCGAATTTCGAAGCGATCCCGAAGTCTCTGATCCAGGCTGCGCGGCTTGACGGTCTGTCGGAGTTGCAGATTCTGACGCGGGTCATGCTGCCCCTGTCGAAGCCGGCGGTTGCGACAAACATCATTCTGTCGTTCGTCTGGTCCTGGAATGACTTCCTGTGGCCGCTTATCGTCGTGCGTAGTCCGGACCAACAGACGATGCCGCTCGGCCTGGTCTCCTTCCTCGCGTCGTTCGAGGACACGACGGGCTCGCTGTATGCCTTCTGTGTCCTTGTCGCATTGCCGAGCATGCTGGTGTTTCTTCTTGCCCAGAAAGATTTCATTCGCGGCCTGACTTCCGGCGCGACCAAGGGTTAGGCCGATGCTGCGCAATCCCTGGATTCGAAACCGCTTCACGGTCACCTTCGGTTCAATCGCGGCCGCCATTTTGGTTTGGAACCTTTATGTCGCCGTGAACGCAGGCGGACATATTCATGGGCTCGTCATGAATGGTGATGGGCAGCCGGTCGCGGGGGCTTCTGTTGTGCTGTCGCGCAAGACCGTTGCCTCAGTGGAAAAGTTGGCCGAGACGAATACCGACGCGAACGGCCGCTATACGTTCGATAAACACGGCCAATATGCGATTGTGGTCACAGCGACAGCCAACAGGGAAGCCGCCCGGCGAACCATCCCGCTTTGGTTTCGCAACCAGGACATCGATGTCGCACCGCTTGTCCTGGGTCAGTAGTCACGACAGCAGGGCACGGGTCCGGCATTTTCTCGCGTCTATGCGATATTCGTCGTGACCACGCCCAGGTCACGGCGAAATGCGTCAAGGGCTGACCACCAACGTCATGTTTCGACCGCGGCGGTACGACGTCGTCGGAAGCGATCCTTCGGAGCGGCCGCGAAAGCCCACCACGATCGTTGCCCATGCGGCACGCAGCTGCTACACAGGGGCGGTGTTGCCCGGATTTTTGCGAGGCATTTCAGGTAGGTAGCTGCGAAGGCCGTGAGGCCGAGATCTGGGTGTGGACCCTCCCGCCCCAGCCAGGAATCCTTCCACATTCCGGCACGGCCGCGCTCAGCTTCCCGCCATCGCATCCCGAACGAGTGCGATCACTTCGTCGGCTTCCTGTTCGGTGCTGTCGAAGCGGGTCACGAAGCGGACGACGTCCTGGCCGCGTCGCGCGAATGGCAGGCCGGTTGCAGCGAGACGGTTGATCGCTGGCACGGGGAGGCTGGCGAACACCAGATTGGCCTCGACCGGTGCGACGAGGCGGATGTCGGGCAGGGCGGACAATCCTGCGCCGAGACGGGCGGCCACCGCGTTGGCCTTGGTCGCCAGGCGGAGATAAAGGCCGTCCTCGACGTAAGCGAGGAGTTGCGCGGAGAGATAGCGCATCTTCGACCAGGTCAGGCCGGCGCGGCGCAGCCGATAGGATAGCGACTCGACGAGATCCTGATCGAACACCACGATGGCATCCGCCGACATGGCGCCGTTCTTGGTCGCGCCAAAAGACAGGATGTCGACACCGGCGCGCCAGGTCATGTCGGCCGGTCGACAGCCGAGCCGTGCCAGCGCATTGGCGAAGCGGGCGCCGTCCATGTGCAGCGAGAGATTCCGCTCATGCGCAATGGCGCCGATCTCGGTGATCTCGGCAAGCGAATAGACGGTGCCGTATTCACTGGCCTGGGTAATCGAGACGGCATCGGGCTGGGCGCGATTGCGGATGCCCCAGCCGGCCGCGGCCAGCGCCGCGCGCAGCATCGGCGGCTCGAGCCGGAAATGCCGACCCGGCATGGCGATCAGCTTCGCGCCGCCGGTGAAGGCTTCCGTGGCACCGCCTTCGGCCGTGTGGATGTGCGCCTCTTCGTGGCAATAGACGGCGCCATAGGGCCGCACGCAGCTCGCAAGCGACAAGGCGTTGGCCGCCGTGCCGGTCGGGACCGGAAACACGGTGACATCGGTCTCGAACAGCGTCGAGAAGCGGCGATTCAACAGCGCCGAATAATCGTCGTCGCCATAGGAGGCCGCCGCTCCGCTATTGGCCTCGGTGATCGCCTGGAGAATCTCGGGCGCGACCGGCGCGACATTGTCGCTGCGAAAGTTCGGCAGCTTCCGGGTGGCTTGGTTCATGACGTCCTGTCCTGCCGTCAGATGACGGTCGTTTCCTGCTTGTTGATCCGCCGGTTGATGAGAAGCAACGGAACTGCGGTGACGAGAATGAGGACCGCGGCTGCGGCGGCAGCAAGGCCCGCGCCGGTGCCTTCGATCGCATGGTACATCACGACGGTCGTCGTCACCCAGCGGCTCGAATAGAGCACGACGGTCGAGCTCAGTTCGGATGCGGCCGTGATCCAGACCAGCACCAGGCCGCCGACAAGACCGCTCGCCATCAGCGGCACCGTCAGGGTCGCGAATGTTTTTGATGGCGAAACCCCGAGATTGATCGAGGCTTCCTCAAGCGAAGGATCGAGCTGATGCACGATCGCCGATGAGGAGCGGATGGCAAAAGGCAGCTTGCGGACGACATAGGCGATCACAAGGATCAGCCAGCCGCCGGTCAGTACGAGCGGTCCGCTGTTGAAGGCGACGATGAGACCGATCGCGAGGATCGTGCCCGAGACCGCAAACGGCACCATGCCGACAAAGTCGAGCAGCCCCGACAGGCGCGAGCGATGCCGGGCGACGACATAGCCGATCGGCGCACCGATCAGCATCGTCGCAACCGCGGCGACGCTCGCAAGCGTCAGCGTGTTGAGCAGCGGTCGATAGGAGCCGGACAAGAGCGTGGCGTAATTGTCCAGCCCCAGCTCCCAGGTCAGGACCGGGCCGCGGAAGCGCAGGACCGAGACCATCAGCACGGCGGCGAAGGGCAGCAGCGAGGCGATCACGATGCCCCAGCTCATGATCGCCGCGAGCAGCCGAAGTCCCGGGCTCAGCGCCAGTTTTGCCGGCGCGCTGCGCGCATTGGTCGAGAACCGGCGCTTGCCGAGATAGTGACGTTGAACGAGCAGCGCGAGCGCGGTGCAGGCGATCAGCAGCACGCTGAGCGCGCCCGCCGCGGCCGGGTTGGCGTCGGATTCGCCGGCGAACAGCTTGAAGATGTCGACGGCCAAAAATGGCCGGTCTTCGGCCAGCACCGCCGGCACGCCGAAATTCTCAAGTGCCTCGATGAAGACGAGGAGGCCGCCCGCGAGAATTGCCGGCATCACGATCGGCAGCAGCACGGTGCGCACGACGTAAGACTGCGAGCCACCGAGATTGCGCGCGGCTTCTTCCATCGAGGCGTCGACGGCCTGAAAGCCGGCCAGCACCGGCATCACCACGTAGGGATAGAGCGTCAGCGTGAACACGATGACGATACCGGGCATGCCGTAGATCGAGCCGATCGGGATGCCGATTCCGCGTAACGCCGTGGTGACGACGCCGGCATGGCCGAACAGCAGCACCAGAGCATAGGCGCTGACGAAGGAGGGAAGCACCAACGGCAGCGACGCCAGCGTCAGCAGCAGCGCGCGGCCCGGCAAGTCAATCCGCGCGAGACAGAAGGCCAGCGGGATGCCGATGCCGCACGCGAGGCCTGTCGCGAAAGTTGCCGCGAGCAAACTGTTGCCGATCGAACCGAGATAGTAGCGGCTCTTCACGATCGCCGCGTAATTCCCGAAGGTGAAGGCGCCGGTGCCGTCGATCCGGATGCTCGCATCGAGCACGAGCGCCAGCGGGTAAAGCAGGAAAACCGCGAGCAGCACCAGGGCCACCAGGGCCACGATGGTGGCGAAGCGTTTCATGGCGCGGGAAACGCAATGATCTGGGATGGGTCGTAGGCAAGAATGAGCGCCGCGCCGGGCAAAGCGTCGACCGCCACGCCGCCGAGCGCCGCGACACGAAGCTGGGTGCCATCAGGCAACGTTGCGTGAAGACGCTGCACAGGACCGAGAAACTCGCGCAACGCCAGGCGCGCATGAACGCGTGGACCGTCGGAGCCGTCCGCAATTCGCAAGGCTTCTGGCCTGAGGGACAGCAGAACCTTTGCGCCTGGCTTTGCGACCTCGCCCCTGACCGAAAACTCCGTTCCGGCTGCGGCGACCTGGGTGTTGCTTCCGTCGAAGGCCTTTGCGACGCCCGGCACCATGTTGGTCGAGCCGAGGAACTCGGCCACGAAGGCGGTCTGCGGCTTCCGGTAGATGCGTTCGGGCGTGTCGATCTGCTCCACCTTGCCCTGCCGCAAGACCGCAATGCGGTCGGAAATCGCGAGCGCCTCCTCCTGATCATGCGTCACGTAGATCGCCGTTATGCCGAGCGCCTGCTGCAATTGTCGGATCTCGATCCGCATCTCGGTCCGCAGCTGCGCGTCGAGATTGGACAGCGGCTCGTCGAAAAGCAGAACCGCGGGCTCGATGACGAGCGCGCGGGCGATCGCCACCCGTTGCAACTGACCGCCGGAGAGCTGGTGCGGTGAGCGCGAACCATAGCCGGCGAGACGCACCCGCTCGAGCGCCTTGTCGACGCGCGATTCGATCTCGGCAGCCGGGACTTTTCTCGCCTTCAGTCCATAGGCGACGTTTTCGGCCACGGTATGGTTCGGAAAGATGGCGTAGTTCTGAAACACCATGCCGGTGTCGCGGTGATGCGCGGGCAGACCGTCGATGCGCCTGTCGCCGAACGAAATCGATCCGGATCCGACCTCGACGAAGCCGGCGATCATGCGCAGCAGCGTGGTCTTGCCGCAACCCGACGGCCCGAGCAGTGTGAACAGCTCGCCATGTTCGATGACGAGCGAGATGTCGTCCACCGCGCGCACCGGACCGAAGGTGCGGGTCAGGTTTTCGATCCGGATCGTCGTCATGAAATCAGCGTGTATCCTGGATCGTCGTCTTCAGCCTTGCGAGTGTGTCGCGCCGCGCCGCCTCCCATTTGGCATCGTCGTAGGGCAGCACCTTGATCGCCGAGAACGGCTGCATGCCGGGCGCGACGGTACCGAGCTCGATATCCTGGCGCGCAGGCCGCCGGAACGTCGCTTTCAGCAGCGTCTCCTGCACATCCCTGCTGGCGAGATAATCGATCAGCTGTTTGGCCGCTTCAGTGTTTGGTCCGCCCTTCAGAATGGCCGCGCCCTCGACGACGGCGTGCGTTCCTTCGGCCGGATAGATGACGCTCACCGGCGCGCCATTGTGGGCCCAGAGGAAGCCGGCATATTCGAGGGTGATGCCGAGCGGATACTCGCCGCTGCCGACGCCTTCGAACACCTGTGTCGAGCGATTGAGCACCTTCGCATTCGCAAGCAGCTGACTCATCTTGGCCCAGCCTGCGTCTCCTTCGCCCCATTGCGAGAGCAACAGGGTGGCTGCCGCATAAGAGAACCCGGAATTGCTGGGGTCGGTGAAGGCGAGCTTGCCCTTCCATTTGGGGTCGAGCAGGTCGGCCCAGGATTTGGGTCCACTGGCCTTGTCGATCGCCTTGGTGTTCTGACCGATCACGACCACCTGGATGTTGGTGCCGAGCCAGAGATCTTTGGGATCGCGAAACTGCGCCGGCACGGCTTCGCGGTCCTTGGCCGGGTAGGGCTGAAGATAGGGGCTCGCCAGCCGCAGGATCGTCGCGCTGACGCCCCAGATCACGTCGCCTTGCGGATTGGTGGCCTCGGACGTGATGCGGCGGACGAGCACGCCCGACCCGGTCGAGACCACGTCGACCTTGATTCCGGTCGCCTTGGCGAAGCCGTCGGCGACGAGCTTGTTCACTGTGTCGTCGTTGGCCGAATAAAGCACGACATGCTGCTCGGCCCAGGCCGATCCCGCCGCCAGGAGCGAGACGGCGAGCGCGACGCCGCGAGCGAGGATTGAGGCTGGATATCTCATCGTGTTCGCCTTCTCCGGTTCTGTTGTTGCTTATTTGCTTTGAGCGAGATGTTCGGTCGCGGCCTTGAGCCCGGCACCAGGTTCGACGGGAAGGCCCAGCTTCGTCAATACGTCTTCCAGATGAAGAAGGTCGGTCAGAATGGTTGCAGCGCTGAAGGCACCCATCGTGCCGAAGCGGATGACGCGGCCGGAAAGACGATTGCGCGCACCTGCGATGACCGTGCGATGATCCTGATAGAGCCGCCGCACGATCGTTCCGCCCTCGAGTCCATCGGGGACCTTGAAGACGACGACGGTGTTCGAGCGCGGTTCACCGCTGCAGAAGTCCGCGAGCCCGAGCGCCGCGCCGCCGGCGCGCAGCGCGCCGGACAGCTGCGCATGGCGAGCGAGCACATTCGGGAGGCCTTCCTCGTGCATCATGGACAGGGATTCACGCAGGCCGTAGAGAAGGCTGACCGGCGCCGTGAACGGGGTCTCGCTCAGCTCAATCGATTTCAGCGCGCGGCGGAAATCCCAGAAGAAAACCGATCGTCGCTCGTCCTGCTCGATCACGCGCCACGCCTTCGGGCTGACGCTGGCAAGCGCGAGGCCCGGCGGGCACATCAGCGCCTTCTGCGAGGCCGAGACGACGATGTCGACGCCCCATTCGTCCTGCCGCATCGCGATGCCGCCGAGGCCGCTGACGGAATCCGCGATCAGCAGCGTGGGCCGGTCGCGAACCAGCGCGCCGAGGGCGGCAAGGTCGGCCACCATTCCGGTCGAGCTCTCGTTGTGGACGACGACGACAGCGCGGTAGCTGCGCTCGCGGAGGCGCGCCTCCACCGCCGCAACGTCGATCGCCTGGCCCCACTCGGTTGCAACAGTGTCGACCGCGATGTTCATGGCCCTGGCGATCGACGTGAAGCGTTCGCCGAACTGGCCATGCTCGATCACGAGGATCCGGCTGTCAGGCCCGACCACATTGACGAGCGCGGCTTCCATCACGCCCGTTCCGGAGCTTGCAAAGAACATGACGCGGTTCGTCGTGCCCAGCACGGGACGGATCATCTCCTCGGTCTCGCCGATCGCGGTTTTGCACTCGGGGCCGCGATGGTTGACGATCACCCGCGCCGTGGCCTGCCGCACCCTCTCAGGGACTTCGGTGGGGCCGGGAAGCCGAAGACGATATCCTGTCGCGGGAATCGCGGATGGTTCGTTTGTCGTCATAGCTTGAAGTCACCGTTCTGACGCATGTAGGGAACGAGGCCGCCCGCACCGAGGATCGCCTTCATGATCTCAGGCAGTGGCTCCGGCCGCAGCGTGTCGCCGCTGCGCTCGTTGCGGATTGCGCCTGTCTCGTCGGAGGCGAGGATGTCGCCATCCCTGATGAGGCTGGTGTCGCAGATCAGAGGCAGCAGGCCGTTGTTGATCGCATTGCGGTAGTAGGTGCGCGAGAAGCTCTTGGCGATCACGGCTGGAATGCCGGCCCCGAGCACAGTGGTCACAGCGACTTCCATCGCCGAGCCGCAACCGAAATTCTTGCCCGCCACCAGAATATCGCCTGAAAGCACCGAGGCTGCGAAGCCGGGATCGACATGCTCGAACAGGAATTGCTTGAGCACGGCAGGATCGAGGCTCTCGCGCTTGCGGGTCGAACTGATGATCGCATCGGTATTGACGTCATCGCCGACCATTCGTGCGCGCCCTCGCAAGACGGTCATCGCGTTACCTCGTCCGGATCGGTGACGACGCCGCGCGTCGCGGCGGCCGCACAGGCGGCGGGGGAGGCGAGGTAGATCGACGCCTTTGCGTTACCCATGCGTCCTTTGAAATTGCGGTTGGCGGTCGAGATCACCGAGATCCCGTCGCCGGGGATTACGCCGCAGGTGCCACAGCAGGAGCCGCAACCCGGCTCGACGACGGTCGCGCCGAAGCCGATCAACGCGTCCAGCGTTCCGTCCGCCGCCATGGCGTCGCGAACCTCGCGCGAGGCGGGCGTGACCACCAGCTGCACACCGGGTGCAACGCCGCCGCCGGCTTGCAGCACCTCAACGGCCTGGTGAAAATCGCGCAATCGGCCGCCGGTGCAGGTGCCGAGATAGACCATCTGGATCGGCGTGCCGCTCGCGTTGGCGAGTGGAACGACCTGATCCACCAG
The DNA here is from genome assembly GCF_018131105.1 of Bradyrhizobium manausense. NCBI lineage: Bacteria > Pseudomonadati > Pseudomonadota > Alphaproteobacteria > Hyphomicrobiales > Nitrobacteraceae > Bradyrhizobium > Bradyrhizobium manausense. The sequence goes on from NZ_JAFCJI010000001.1 coordinate 413,584, forward strand.
ATGCGGCAGCGCGATCTGCGGCGCGAGTCGATCGAGCGCGATCTCCACGGTCCGGCTGTAATGTGCATCCGGATCGGGAGCGACCGCTTCGAAAGTCTGTTCGGTGCGTCCGTGCAAATAGGCGGCAGTTTCCGCATCAGCCGGAAAGATGCCGTTCTTCGCGCCCATCTCGACCGCGAGATTGCTCAGGACGAGCCGGTCTTCCAGCGCGAGCGTGGCAACGCCGGGGCCTGCAAATTCGAGCGCCTGGTAGGCGGCTCCGTCCGCGCCGAGCTGGCCTGCGAGCGCCAATGCAATGTCCTTGGCATAGACGCCGCGCGGCAGCCGGCCAGTCAGGACGACGCGGATGGTTTGGGGCACGCGCAGCCAGATCCGGCCGCACAACATGATAGCGGCGAGATCGGACGAGCCGATCCCGGTCGCAAAGCAATTCAGTGCCCCGTACGTGACAGCATGGCTGTCGGCGCCAACCACCAATCCGCCCGGTCGTGCACGGCCTGTTTCGACGATGAGCTGGTGACCGATGCCTGCGCCGGCCTCATGCAGCGTGACACCGTGGCTTTCAGCGAAATCGCGCATCACACGATGCAGACCGATCGTCTGCGCACTCGTCGGTGGCACGTAATGGTCGAGTGCAAAGACCAGTCGGCCAGGATCGCGTACGCGCTCACCGCCCATGGCCTTGAAATAATCGAGCGCCATGGGGACGGAGCCGTCGGTGCCGAGCGCGCAATCGACCTCGCAGACGACGAGATCGCCGGCACGCACGTTCTGCCCTGACTTTCGAGCGAGGATCTTCTCCGAGATCGTACGCCCGGCCATCGCTAAACCTCAGACGGCTCGCGACCCGCGTCCGCAAAGGCGCGCGTCCATTCGCCCGCGGCAGCACGCCTGCGGGAAGGGATCCTGAAGCCTGTGGCCATGCAGAACCTCATTGAAAATGGAATGCCATTCCGTCTAGTGTAACGGTGAGGACACCGAGGTCAACCGAAATCGGCGAGACAGGAGCTTCGATGCTCAAGACGCAAGGCGTCGCCACCGTGCAGCGCACACTGGCGATCCTCGACAGCTTCATCGGATCCGGACCGCAAACCCTGGCCGATATCGCCAGGATCACGGGCCTGGCGAAGCCGACGGTGATGCGCTCGCTGGTGTCGCTGGACGAAGCGGGCTACGTCGTCCGCCTCAGCGATGGCCGCTACGCGCTAGGCGCCAAGACCTTTCAACTCGGCAGCACCTATCGGGCGAATTTCAATCTCGAGCATCATGTGCTGCCGGTGCTTCAGCAACTCAGTCAGCAGACGCTGGAGAGCAGCGCGTTTCACGTCCGCGAACGCGATCAGCGGCTCTGCCTGTTTCGCGTGGACTCACCGCAACTCGTTCGCGATGTCGCGCGCCCCACGAGCCTCGCGCCGCTCGATCTGACGTCGACAGGGCACGTGCTGAGCACGGCCAGCTGGAGCGATCACGTTGATGACGGCGCGCAAATCTTTGTCAGTTCCGGAGTCTACGACACCGTCACGGCCTCGCTTTCCACCGCTGTGTTCGGTCATGAAGGCGCTTTGGTCGGTGCGATGACCGTCAGCGGCCCGATCGAACGCATCCGTCAGGCCGACCTCAAGGCGCTCGCGTCGCGGCTGACCGATGCGTCGCATCGGCTCTCGCTTGTCTTGGGTGCGCGGCTGCCCCGCGAAGCCGGTAGCTTGCGGATCATCAACCTGCCGTCGGCAGAAACCGGCTCGCTCTGACCTCGATCGAACGAGCGGACGTGGGCCCAAGGTCGCGTCTTCCAGTGCGTGTCCCCTGTGTGACTGACCTCACAGCTTCGACGAATGCCGGACTTTATACCTGTGACCACTGGCCGAGAGGGGCAGTCCCTCCCAACGCAAACAGGAGATGGCAATGACCAAATTCAAGACGTCTGAAGACGAACGTTCTGCGGTTCTGCTCGATGATGCGGCGCTGGAGAAGGTGGTGGGTGGTTCCGCCGACAATGGCTTCCAGAGCTATCTGGATGCGCACTCGGTCGGCGGTTGGACGATGCGAGACGTTTTCGCCAGGCCGGTGCTCGGACGCTACACTCCGCAATAATCCCGGGCCGGGCTGGCCATACTCCGGAAAACTGCGAAGAGGTCATCCGATGGGGTGACCTTTTTCGATCCACCATCCGGTCACTTTCGCCGACGACGTTCGTGACGCTGCCCGGCCGCAAAGGACTGTCCGAACATCCCGACCGGCAACCGACTCCCTCAAAGTCGAGAGCGAATGGAACTCAGAATTCCGGTCGTCGTGTCGACGACTTGCAGGGCCTGCTGAGCCTTGGCCAAGCCGAGAGGCGATCTTGCGCACTGCTCGGGCAACAGGGCGATCTTCTTGCGCTGGCTGGTCAGGATTTTGGTCGACTGCTCGACGGCAAATTTCACCACGTCGCGAGTCGGGTCATTCTCACCGACATTGGTCAGCTCTTTCTCGATCGTTATCAGATATTCGAAACTGGACAGCTCTTGAGACATCTCGACAAGATTCTGGATCGTGAACTTCACGCAATCCGCGTCGACAGCGGAGATGTCCGGTCGCTTCGAGGTCTGCACCAGGTCGCCCATCAGGTTCGCGAACAACGGCCTGAGATCATCGACCTTCTTCAGGTCGGTTGGGCTCAGGACGCCGGCGAGAGACGTATTCGTGGCGACGAGCAATCCGAGGCATGGCCACGCCAGCCGGGCGATCAAGGTGCGGGCTGTTGCGACGAGCGCGATGCGATCCGCTTGCCAATTCATCTGATGTGTCCGATGCTCTCCGCCTCGACAGGTTCAATTCGACTTCGTTGCGAACTTAGCTCCGCTCACAATTTCGCTCAATCCCATTCTCGGCCTCGTCCAAGCGGACGATCGCACCGAAATGTTTTGCGACGGAGTACGGTGTGACTGAGGGCACTGACAAAATCTTCCGCGCCAGCGCGCTACAGCGTGCGGCCTCGCCGGAGGAGCTTGATCATCTCGTTGCGATCACCAAGCCCGCGGACTGGATCCTGGCCGTGATCGTGACAATCGCGCTGGTCGCCGCGCTGGTCTGGGGCGTTTACGGCCGGATCCCGTCGCGCGTGTCGGGGCAGGGGATTCTGGTCGGCAGCGGTCGTGTCGTCGATGCGGTCTCTGCTGCGGAAGGACGGCTCGCCTCGCTCAGCGTTTCCGTCGGCGACCATGTCGAGCGCGGGCAGGTGATCGCGCAGATCTCGCAGACCGAGACCGAGCAGAAATACAGCAACGCTTTCGAAACCTACAAGGAGCGTCAGCGCGAGCATGACGACATGGCGGCAAAAGTCGCGGCGGAACTTGCCGCCAAGGCCGCCAATTTTGACAAGCTCGAAGCGGCCTTCAACAAGGTCATCGAGGCGACGGGCCAGCGCGTGCAGTCTCTCGATGTCGACGTGAGGAATCTCGAACAGCTGTTGGCGAAGGGCCTGACGACGCGGAAGACGCTCGAGGATCGCCGTCTCGAACTGACGGAGGCGCAGCAGCGCCGGACGGATTCACAGAACGAAATCCTCAAGCTCCACGCGCAGAAGACCGACCTCGAAACCCAGCGCGAGCATGAGTTGCAGCAGGCCGAGTTCGCCTCGAACGCTGCGCGCCGAGAGATGCAGGCGCTCGCGGGAACGCTGGGACGCAATTCGCAGGTTCTCAGTCCCATTGCCGGACGTGTGCTGGAGATCAAGATATCGTCAGGCTCGGTTCTCGCCGTGGGCACGCCGGTCGTTCTCATCGAAGACGAGGGCGCCCGTCTCGAAGCGGTGATCTACATCCCGGCGGAGCAGGGCAAGAGCGTCAAGCCGGGTTATCAGGTGCGCGTCGCCCCCAGCACGGTGAAGCGCGAGGAATTCGGCACCATGATCGGTGTGGTCTCGAGCGTCTCGGAATTTCCGGTGACGCCGCAGGGCATGACCGCCGTGCTGCACAATGATCAGCTCGTCAAGGTATTCTCCCATGACGGCGCGCCTTATGCGGTGTCGGTGTCGCTGGACCAGGACCCGTCGACCGCAAGCGGCTATCGCTGGGCGGTGGGCAAGGGGCCGCAGGTTCATCTCACCAGCGGCACGCTGGCGCAGGCCGAGATCACCACGCGAAACAGGCGCCCGATCGATCTCGTTGTTCCCCTGCTGCGGAAGTGGACGGGGATCGATGGATAGTCCGGCCTCGACCGCAGGAATCAAGCGGACGCCGACCATTCTGCAAATGGAAGCGGCGGAGTGCGGCGCCGCCTGCCTTGCCATGGTGCTGGCGCATTACGGATCCTGGGTGCCGCTCGAGCGGCTTCGCGTCGAATGCGGTGTCTCCCGCGACGGCAGCAAGGCCAGCAACGTCGTCCGGGCGGCGAAGCGCTTCGGGCTCTCGGCGAAAGGATTTCGGCTGGACCTTGCTGCGCTCGGCGCGGCGCCGACGCCGTGCATCATCCACTGGAACTTCAACCATTTCGTCGTCCTGGAAGGCATCAAGGGCAAGTCCGCCTCCATCAACGATCCTGCCTTCGGGCGCCGGCAGATCGGCATCGACGAGCTCGACCGGAGCTTCACCGGCGTCGTCCTGACCATGGAGCCGGCACCCGGGTTCACGCCGACCGGTGGCAAGCCGGCCGGGTTGCGGCTGCTGCTGCGGGAATTGCGCGGCTCAAAAGCGGCGGTCGGTCTGCTGATCCTGCTCAGCCTCGTCATGGTCGTCCCCGGCCTCGTGGCCGCGAGCTTTTCGAAGATCTTCATCGACGACATCCTGATTCAGCACCTGAACGGATGGTTGCGCCCGCTGCTGGTCGGCATGGCCGCAACTGCGCTGATCCGCACCATCCTGACGCTGCTGCAACAGTCGCTGCTGCTGCGGCTGCAGACGAAGCTCTCGGTCGTGATGATCAGCCGCTTTCTCTGGCGCGTGATGGCACTGCCGATCGAGTTCTTCACCCAGCGCCATGCCGGCGACATCGCGGCGCGGGTCGGAGCCAATGACCAGATTGCGCGCCTGCTCGCCGGCGGCATTGCCGCCAATGCGCTCAGTCTGACCTCGGTCGTGTTCTTCGCCTTCGCGATGATCGTCTACGATCACTGGCTGGCCCTGGTCTGCATCGGCCTGTCGCTGTTCAACGTTCTCACCCTGCGGCTGTCGATGCGGCGCAGGGAGGATTTGAGCCGCGGGCTCTCGCTGGAGCGCGGCAAGCTCCTGGGCGCCGTCGTCAGCATCGTCAGGTCGATCGAGACCATCAAGGCGAGCGGGCTCGAGGACGAAGCCTTTGGGCAATGGTCCGGCATCCAGGCCAAGGTGCTGAACGCCGAGCGCGATCTGGCGTCCTCGTCGATCCTCCTCGACATGATCCCGACCCTGATCGCCGGCCTGACCATGACCGCGATCCTGATCCTCGGCGGCTTGCGGGTGATCGAAGGCTCGCTCACGCTCGGCAGCCTCGTCGCCTTCCAGGCGTTGATGGCGAGTTTTTCCGAACCGGTGGCGACGCTGGTCAATCAGGCCGGCAGCTTTCAACTGATCAAGGGCGCGCTCGACCGCCTTGAAGACGTCTACAATTATCCGCTCGGTGATCCCGGGCGTGCATCAGACAAGATGTTTCCTGCGAGACTGGACGGGCGCATCGAGTTCCGGGACGTGCAGTTCGGCTATTCGCTGCTTGAGCCGCCGCTCATTTCCAGCCTCTCGATCACAGTGGCTCCGGGATCGCGCGTGGCGCTGGTCGGCGCCTCCGGCAGCGGAAAATCCACCCTCGGCCGCCTCGTCTGCGGGCTCTACAAGCCCTGGGCCGGCGAAATCCTGGTTGACGGGACGCCGCTCCAGGAGGTCCCGCCCGAGATCCTCGCCAACTCCATCGCCTATGTCGACCAGGACATCTTCCTGTTCGAGGGCACGATCCGCGACAATCTCACGCTCTGGGACCGCACCACGGCGGACATCGACCTCACCCGCGCGCTCAAGGACGGCGAGATCCAGGACGATATCGCGATCCGCGCCGGCAATTACGATTCCTATGTCAACGAGGGCGGGACGAATTTCAGCGGCGGCCAGCGCCAGCGCATCGAGATCGCCCGCGCGCTGGTCGGGCGTCCCTCCATCGTCGTGCTCGACGAGGCGACCGCGGCGCTCGACCCTGTCACGGAGAAGGCCATCGACGACAATCTGCGCCGTTGCGGATGCACCTGCATCATCATCGCGCATCGTCTCAGCACGATCAGGGATTGCGACGAGATCGTCGTGTTGCGGCAGGGCAAGGTCGTCGAGCGCGGCACGCACGAGTCTCTTCTCGCCCTGAACGGCGAATATGCCCGCCTGGTGTCGCAGGAATGACCGATAGCATCGACCATATCGTCTCAGCTGCGGGCCTCGTCGCAGCGGTGGAATCGCCGGGCGAGATCGCGCTCGATGGCCGCCGGCCGATTCTGCTCGATCACCACGGCCAGGTGCTTGAAATCGTTGCCGGTCACGCGGACGTCTTTGCCATCGATGTCACAGACGGCAAATCCGGCAGCCGGCATCATCTGTTCCGAATCGCGCGGGGGGATGTCATTCCCGATCTCCCGGGTTATCCTGCGTCATCTCCGGACGGGCTGCGCTTCATTGCGGTCGGCGCGCAGGACACGCGCGTGTCCGTCGTGGCCAGGACCGATCTGGCGTCCGAACAGGCCCTGCGTTGGATTGAGCGGCTTGCGCGCTTCATCGCAGGACCGGCGCCGCAGTGGCACCTGGCTGAGTTGTCGGAGGGCGAGGTGGTGCTGGCCGCAGGCGAGCCGCGTCGCGGTCCGATGCGCGGCCTGCTCTGGCTCAATGTCGAGCGCGGTGCGCTGAGCCTGATCGGGCGAGGCGCGGCTTACGACGCTGGAAGTCCGCCGCTGCCGTTGACGTCAGGCTTATGGGTCGAGGCGGGCGCAGGTGGATGTGCCGTCGGCGCTGCCGGCGACGCCCCGGCGGGCGATCTGATCTGGCCGGCGATCGATCGGTTTCATCAAAACTTCGTCGCATGCGTTCGGGACATGCTTGACCGCGACGCGCAGAATGAGAACGCGCGGCTGGCGAGCCGGAGCGGGCTCGCCGCGACGCAAGCGGTGGAGGCTTTTGACCGCCTCTCCGGCATCATCGTGCGGCGCTTCGATCACGAAGCCGTCGATGCGTCCTGGTCCGACAGGCTGGCCGGCGTCTGCCAGATCGTCGGCAACGCGATGCGCGCGCCGATCGCGATCAGCAGTCGCGGCGACGGCAGCGCGCAGGATCTTTCCGGCCTTTCCCAGATCGCGCAGACCGCACGTCTGCGGCTGCGCGAGGTCCTGCTTCGGCAGGACTGGTGGCGACTGGATGCTGGCCCGATGGTCGGCTGGCATGGCGAGGGACGTGATCCAGTCGCACTCGTCTACGAGCCGCGCCGCGGATACATCATGGTCGACCCGCTCACGAAGGCGCGCCGGCCGGTTGACCGGGCCATCGCGGCGCAGATCGCCCCGGAAGCGGCCACGTTCTATCCGCCGCTGCCGTCGCGCGCCCTGAAATTCAGGGACCTCCTGCAATTCTCCCTCCGCCATATCCGCGGTTCCGGGCTGCGCATCGCGCTGTCGGTCGCGATGATCGGGCTGTTGTCGCTGGTGACGCCGTTCATCACCAATCTGCTGATCAGCTCGATCATCCCGCGCTCGGAGCTGGACCAGCTCGCCTTCTGTGCGCTTGCGCTGATTCTGGCGGGGCTGTCGGTGGCCGGCGTCCAGCTCATGCAGGGCTTCGTCATGCTGCGGATGGAGGCGACGATCGACTGGCGGTTGCAGTCGGCGATGATCGATCGCCTGCTCCGCTTGCCGACCGCCATCTTCCGCGAGTACACCGCCGGCGAACTGGTCGACCGCGCCATGGGCATCGATGCCGCACGGCGGGCCCTGACCGGCCACGCGCTGCGCGGCGTGATCGCCGGCCTGTTCTGTGTCTTTAGCCTCGGCCTGATGCTCTACTACAGTCCCAAGCTGGCGCTGCTCGCCATTGCGCTGACATTGGTTCGGGCCGCGGTCATCATCGGCACCAATCTTGTGCGGTTGAATTTCGAGAGCAAGCACTTCAACCAGCAGGGCAAGGTCAGCGGCTTCGTCCTCCAGCTCCTCACCGGCGTCGGCAAATTGCGCGTCTCCGCGGCGACGTCGCGTGCGCTCGCCATCTGGTCGAAGCAGTTCGCGACGCAGAAGCAGTACTTCGTGTCGTCGCAGATGGCGGGCAACGGCCTTGGTGCGTTCGAGACGGCGTTTCCTACCATCGCGACGCTGATCATCTACGCTTACGCAACCTATTCGAGCAGCGGCTTGCTCACTGACATCGGCACGTTCTTCGCGTTCTTTTCCGCCTTTGGCCAATCCATGGGCTCGGTCGGCTCCTGGGCGGCCGGCGTGAGCGAGGCGCTCATCGCTATCCCGCCGCTGCTTCGGCTGCGGCCGCTGATCGCGAGCCCGACGGAAATTCCTGATGACCGGAAGCCGCCAGGGGAACTGTCCGGATCGGTCGAGCTCGCGCGCGTGTCGTTCCGGTATCTCCAGAACGGCCCGCTGGTGCTCGACAACATCTCCCTGAAGATCACGCCTGGCGAATATGTCGCGGTGGTAGGTCCGTCCGGAAGCGGGAAATCGTCCTTGTTCCGGCTGCTGCTGGGGTTCGAACGCCCGGAATTCGGCGCGGTGTTCTACGACGGCAAGTCGATCGAGACGCTGGATGCGAGCGCACTGCGCCGCCAGCTCGGCGTTGTCTTGCAGAACGCCAGGCTCGCCAACGGAAACCTCTACGAGAATATCTGCGGCGGCATCCGGTTGCCGCTCGACCAGGCCTGGGAGGCCGCACGTCTCGCGGGCATCGCAGACGACATCAAGGCGATGCCGATGGGCATGCTCACCCAGGTGTCCGAGGGTGTCAGCACGCTTTCCGGCGGGCAGCGCCAGCGCATCATGATTGCGCGGGCGATCGCGCGGCGCCCGCGCATCCTCTTGTTCGACGAGGCGACGAGCTCGCTGGACAATCAATCACAGGCCATCGTCAGCGACGCACTGGAGAATCTGAACGTCACCCGTATCGTGATCGCGCACCGGCTGAGCACCGTGCAGCGTGCCGACCGGATCATCGTGCTGGTCGACGGCAAGATCGTCGAAACAGGGACGTTCGCCGAGCTGAACGCCGCCTCCGGCATGTTCGCCTCGTTCGCGCGGCGCCAGATGCTCTGAGCGACGCGGTGCTCACGCGAGCGCCGTGACCGGTTTCACGTTGGCTCCCTGTCGCGGGAGTCCTATCCCTCGTATTGATCCGGCCCCATCGCCCACGACGCCTGATCGTGGCTATAGGCGTAGTTGCGGTTGTTGACCACGGGGTTGCGGTTGACCATCGGCCGCATGAACATCGGATGCGTCGCGCTGCGCACCTCGTGCTCGACGGTGAAGAGGGGCTTGCCACTGTCGAGATCGACGATGTCGCAGAAGCGATACTGGTACTGGTTGTCCTCGCGCGAGACCAGGTCGCGCGCCAGCAGCTTGCGGTAGGGGCCTGAGAAATCCGTGATGTACATCTGCACATGGTGACCGTCATAGCCGGGCTGTGGCCGATCGGTCTCGCGGAACAGCAGGTGCTGGTCGCGACCCGTCTTCACCGCGGCAACCTTGCCGTCGCCGTTGCGCAAGGCCGCCGGCATACCCATGATTTCGGGATAGAACGCGCAGATGGCCTGCGCCGATCCGGTCGGCACGTCGAACTCGACATAGGGGATGCCGAGCGTGATGCGCCCGAAGCGGGCGGCGTCCGGCTCGTGGACGCGGATGCGATTGCCCCACGGGCAGGTCGCTTCGACATAGTCGTTGTGCTCGGCGTACTTGAAGGCCGTGCCTTCGAGCTTGCTCTTGACCGAAGCCAATCGCGCCAGCAGCGCCTCACGTCCTTCGATGACCAATCCAGTGTGGCCGCGCAGCACCTGAGGCTTGCCGCTGGGCAGGTGAAACTGGCTCCGTCCGGCGTTGATCCACATGTTGGTGTCCGACACCATCAGATAGGGATCGCGGGTCAGCCCGAGCCCGGTGACGTAGAACAGCGTGGCGAGACGCTGGTCCGGGACCTGGATGTTGACGTGCTCGAAATGGACGGCGTTGCCGAGATCTTCTGTGGATCGATCGAATTGTTGCGGCATGGATGTGCGCTTCTCGCTGGAGGGACGGACAAGACCATACTAGAGCAGAATTTCCGCCAGCCGAAACACCTGGCCGATCACATCTTGAGGGCAGGGCACCATGTGCGCTTGCCACCTTGCCGGGACAGGCATTCCCTGTAATCTGACTGGAAATAACCAAGGATTGAGGTCGATGGGGGGAGTTCTGGAAGGCGTGCGCGTGCTCGATTTCGGGCGCTATATCGCCGGGCCGTATTGCGCGACATTGCTGGCCGAGTTCGGTGCCGAGGTCATTAGGGTCGAAAAGCGCGACGGCAGCGAGGATCGCTTCGTGGCACCGGTCGGCGAAGGCGGCGAGGGCGCCCTGTTCCTCCAGGTCAACCGTAACAAGAAGTGCATCACGCTAGATCCGATGACGGCGGAGGGGCAGGAGGTGATGCGCAAGCTGGTGGCGACCGCCGACGTGGTCGTCGCCAATCTGCCACCGCAGACATTGCGCGCGATGAAGCTCGACTACGACTCGCTCAAGGCGATCAAATCGGACATCATCCTGACGACGGCCACCGCGTTCGGCGGGCCGGGCCCCTGGTCCGACCGCGTCGGCTTTGACGGCGTCGGGCAGGTCATGTCGGGTTCGGTCTACATGACCGGCGCCGGCAATCCGCCTTATCGCGCGGCGGTGAACTGGGTCGATTTCGGCACGGCTTTGCACTGCGCGTTCGGCACCCTCGCAGCGCTGATCGAGCGCGGCAAATCCGGGCGCGGGCAGATCGTCGAGGGCGCATTGCTGGCGACCGCCTTGTCTTTCACCAACGCGACACTGATCGAGCAGGCGGTCATCAATGTGAACCGCGTTCCGACCGGCAATCTCGGTCAGACGGCGGCGCCGGCGGATATCTATCGCACCAGGGATGGCTGGGTGTTGTGCCAGGTCACTGGCCATCCGCTGTTCAAGCGCTGGGCGAAGCTGATGGGCGAAGAAGACCACTGGCTGAACGATCCGCGCTTTGCCGACGACATCAGCCGCGGCAACAACGGTCCTGTTATCAGCGAGCGCATGGCGCGCTGGTGCGCCGAGCGCACCACGCAGGAGGCCGTCGATACCCTCGGCAAGGCGATGATCCCCACCGGGCCTGTGCTGAGCCCGCAGCAAGCGCTGGATCATCCGCACATTCGCGCCGCCGGCTTTCTCCAGGACGTCGACTATCCCGGCCTGCCGAAACAGGCACCGGTCGCCCGCGCCGCCATCCGGCTGTCGGAAACGCCGGGTGAGATCGCCGCGCGTCCGCCGACGCTCGGAGAACATACTGATTCTGTGTTGGCGGAACTCGGCTACGACAAGGCTGCGATTGCAGCGCTACGCCAGAGCGGCATCATTTAAAGGCGGCATCCTTTAGTCGCGACGCAACGACAAGAGTGGAAATGGGCCAGCGCGTCTGCTAGACGACTGGCGGCTTGTCCTCGCGCAATTTGCGTTGGCCGACGACCTCCGCGTCGTATGAGGTTGAGGGGAGGTGCATGTTCGTGCACCTCATCCCATATGCATGACCATTCGCGACCGAGCCGACCTGAGCTCGGCGACGTGTGGCATTGATGACTGCTTACGACGAGAAACGGATTCACGTGCGTCATTCCAAGAAAGTGCGGCCGACCAAGAGCTCTCCGAAGAAGAGCCCGGCCGTCAAAAACTTGCCCAGGAAGAGCCTGAAGAAGAGCTCGTCCAAAAGGCGCTCGCCCGACAAAGGCCCGCAGACAAGGAGCAAGGGCGCGCAGCGCGCCACGATCTCGTCCTCGTCGCCTCTGGGCATGATGGCGCTGCATCTGCTGACGCAGTGGAGGGAGTCCGGTCGCAACGGTCTCGTGTTCCTCGCCGAAAGCGAGAACAGGGCGGAGCGGCTCGGCAGCGTCATTTACGCGCTCGACCCGTCCTGCGAAGTGCTGGTGTTTCCGCGGCTGAACACCCTGCCGTTCGATCAGCTGGAACCATCGCGCGAGATCGCCGGCCGCAGAGCCTCGGTGCTGCGGCGCCTCGCGAAATCCAGACAGCCGATGTTTCTGATCGCGACGGCGGAGGCCGTGATGGAGCGCCTGCCGGCGCCGGCGAGCCTGTTGCGCATGAGCACGGCCTTGAAGGTCGGCGGCACCTTCTCCGAGAGTGAGCTGCGCGCCCGCCTTGAGGAGCTGGGCTATGATCTCGACGACGAGCCGGATTATCCCGGCGGCGCCCTGTTTCACGGCCAGACGTTCGAAATCTTTCCTGCAGGCGCACTCGGTCCGTTCCGGGTGGAGCATTCCGGGCGCGCCATCAAGCGGATCGTGGCGTTCGACCCGAAAGAGCACGACATCATCTTCGAGACCAGGGAGCTTCTCGTCGATCCCATGTCGGAGCGAACAGCCATGTCAGGCGCGCGGGCCAAGCGTGCGACGCTGTTCGACTATTGCGGCAAGGCCAAGTGGATCGCTGATGCGGGCGTCGCCTTGCATGCTGATGCCTGGCTGAGCACGATCGAGGAGGCCGCCGGCCGCGCGGACAGGGAGCGCGAATATCTGGCACGTGCCGACTGGAAGCAGGCGACCCGCGGCATGAAGGTGATGCCGCGAACCTCTCCGTTCCAGCCGACGCCGGAATTCTCCAAGCTGACATCAGCCAGGAAAGCCCTGCGCGCCTTCGTCGAGGACGTCAGGCACGACGGTTCGCGGTTCATCCTCGTCGCAGCGATTGAGGAGGATCTGCGCGCAATCGAGCGGATGAGCGGCGTGCGCGCGGAGCGCGTCGCGAACTGGGCGGAGGTGGAGAGCGCCGGTCACCGCGACGTGGCGCTGCTCGCCGATCTCGATACAGGCTTCGTCATTGCGGGCAAGAAGTCTTCCGTCGTCCTGACCGCGACCGATGTGCTCGGCAGCCGTGCGCATCATCCGCAGCCGATGGCGCGAAGCTGGAGCGCGGCCTTCGATCATGCCGACGTGCCGGAGCAGGGCACGGTGGTCGTGCATCTCCAGCGCGGCATCGGCGTGCTCGATGGCCTGCAGACCGTCAACACCGGCGGCGGCGCGATGCGCGAGATGGTCCGGCTGTCCTTCGCCGGCGACAATGCGGTTCTCGTGCCGCCGCCGGATCTGGCGCTGATGTGGCCCTATGCGACTGAGCAAGGCAAGCTCGCGCTGGACAAGGCGGATGGCAGTACGTGGTGGGCCCGCCGCAGCGAGGCGGAGCAGGAGATCCAGGTCGCCGGCAAGGTGCTTGCCAGGCACATCAACCAGCGCAAGCGACGCAAGGCGGCCAGGCTGGTCCCGCCGGGCGCGCCTTACGAGAAATTCGTCGCGCGCTTTCCCTATTTCACGACGATCGATCAGGCCAAGGCCATCCACGACGTGCTCGACGATCTCGCGTCCGGCCATCCCATGGACCGCGTGATCTGCGGCGACGTCGGATTCGGCAAGACCGAGGTGGCGCTGCGCGCGGCGGCGGCCGTGGTGCTCTCGGGCAAGCAGGTGGCGATCGCGGTGCCGACGACCGTGCTGGCCCGGCAGCACGTCGCGACTTTCCGCAAGCGCTTTGCGCCGTTGGACATCGAAGTCGGAAGCCTCTCGCGCGCCACATCGGGCGCGGAGACGCGGGAGACCAAGGAAGGCCTTCGCAGCGGTCGGACCAAGGTCGTGGTCGGAACGCAGGCGCTTGCGTCGAAGGACGTCAAGTTCGACGATCTCGGCCTCGTCATCATCGACGAGGAGCAGCATTTTGGCGCCGCCGAGAAGGCCAGGCTGTCCGGGCTTGCGAAGAATGTCCATACGCTCTGGATGAGCGCCACGCCGATCCCGCGCACGCTGGCTGCGGGGCTCGCCGGCTTCAGGGATCTCAGCCTGATCGCCTCGCCGCCGGTGCACCGGTTGCCGGTCGCGACCAAGATCGCGCCCCTGTCCGATGCAGCGATCGCCTCGGCCTTGCTGCGCGAGCAGCGGCGGCACGGCCAGAGCTTCCTGATCTGCCCGCGCATCCAGGATCTCGAGCCGATGCTGGCGCGCGTGCAGGCGGTGGCGCCCGATCTCAAGATCGTCTGTCTGCACGGTAAATTGCCGGCCGACGAGATCGACGAGCGCATGATGACCTTCGTCGAAGGCAAGGCCGACGTGCTGCTGGCCACCAACATCGTCGAGAGCGGGCTGGACATCCCGCGCGCCAACACCATCGTGGTGTGCTGGCCGGAAAATTTCGGTCTTGCCCAGTTGCACCAGCTGCGCGGACGCGTCGGCCGCGGCGGCATCCGCGCCTTCGCCTATCTCCTGACCGAGTCGGCTTCGGTGCAATCAGAGAAGCGGCTCGCCGTGCTGGAAGAGTTCAGTCGGCCGGGGGCGGGCTTCGCCATCAGCGAGCGCGACCTCGATCTCCGCGGCGCGGGCGATCTGTTCTCGGAGCAGCAATCCGGCCACGTCCAGGTGTTCGGCCCGGTGCTCTACAGCCATTTGCTCAAGATGGCGTCCGAAAAGGTCGACGACGGCATGTCCGTGGTGTGGGTGCCCGACCTCAATCTGCCGGTCGCCGACATGCTGCCGGCGAGCTACGTGCAATCCGCGCCGGTGCGGCTTGAGCTCTATGCCCGTGCCGCACGCTGCGCCAGCGAAGACGATCTCGACGATCTTGAGGAAGAAACCTCGCGCCGCTTCGGGCCCTTGCCGCAAGCCGCTCGCGACTTCTTCGCCGCGGCGCGGCTGCGGCTCGACTGCAAGCGCAGAGGCATCATCCGCCTCGATGTCGGGCAGGCGGCGGTGGCCGCGACGTTCCTGCCGGGGCGATTGCGGAAGTCCAAGGGCAAGTCGCTGCAGCGCGATGGCGATCGCGTCGTCTACCACGGCCCGATGCGCGATGCCCCGTTCGAGCGGATCGAGGAATTGCTGGAGCTTCTCGACGAGTCGTGAACGAGAGCGTGCTCGTAATGATCTCCAAAAAAATTGTCTGAACCGGCGATCGGTCGCTTCCCTGCATTTGCCAAACACACTTCTCGCCCGTGCGGACGAAGTGATCGAATGAGGTGCGATTTCTTCGCATTTTGCCCCCTCTCGACCATTCTTCCTTGAAGGCCGCCCCCGGGGCAACAGGCTCGCTAAATTGCCGCACAGACCGCTGCAAAGGTGCTAACCTCGCGACCAGTAGCGTGGCCCGTACGGGGGACACATGCGACGGCGGGACTTCATCGGCGAACTCGGCGCTATTGGCGCTGCAGCAGGATCGACACCGGCCGTGAATGACGGTTGGAGAATGTGGCGCGCGCCGTGCCCTCCGGCCTCTTTCTTTCCCTTTGTCCGCCATAGAGCGAGCTTAACACGCGAAACGAGTTGAGGAAGCGCAGCGCGCCGCGCTGCAAGGAGGTCCTTTGCGTCGGGTGGAGCAAGGTATCCAGTGGTCCTTTCAGCGCAAGCTTCGCCGCCTGCTTGCTGCTTCCATCATCGTTGGCCCCGTCGTGCTGACGCCGGAGATGAGTTCGGCTGAGGGGCTGCTTGATTTCTTTTTCGGTGGCGGCCGGAAGCAGCAGCAAGCCCCGTCTCTCGGCAATGACAATAATGCGCAATCGCCGACGCCGCGGCCGGTTGTCGGAAGCGCGGGACCTGCCTTCTGCGTGCGCAGCTGCGACGGCAAATACTTTCCGCTGATGCGCGGCGCGGCCTCGCCGACGCAGATGTGCCAGGCTTTCTGTCCGACAAGCCCGACCAAAGTGTTCTTCGGCGCCAGCATCGACAGCGCTTATGCCGCAACTGGCGAACGCTATGCGGACAGCGAGAACGCCTTTGCCTATCGGAAGGCGCTGCGCGCCGACTGCACCTGCAATGGCCACAGTCCCGGCGGCCTGGCACCCATTGATCTCGCGCTGGACGGCTCGCTGCGCCGTGGCGACGCGGTGGCCACCACCGACGGGCTCGTCGCCTATAGCGGCATACGGCTCGGCAATGACCAAACCCCGGATTTCACCCCCGTGGCCGCGCCGGCGCGAACCGGCTTGACGGCAAACAGCGCGTCGAACCCGAGGTGACCCGCGCACGGTTGCCGGCGAAAAGAGGTCGACCGTAGGTGAATTCAACGGCGGATGCTTTGAGAAGATTGGAGACGTACTTGGGTCCAATTTGAGTGAAGCAGGCACGCCTTTGACCCGAAGCAGACGTGGCCAGGCTAAAGCTCGCTCGAAATGAACTGCTTGAATTCGGCCGTCTGCGGCCGAGCGAATAGTTCCGAAGTCGGACCGCTTTCCCAGATCTTTCCCCGGTGCATGAAAACGACCTGGTTCGCGACCTTGCGCGCGAAACCCATCTCATGTGTCACGGTGATCATCGTCATGCCGCGTTTTGCAAGATCTTCCATTACGGCGAGCACTTCTGCGGTCAGTTCCGGATCAAGCGCCGAAGTCACCTCGTCGAAGAGCATGACCTGGGGAGACAGAGCGAGGGAACGGGCGATCGCGACCCTCTGCTGCTGTCCGCCGGACAACTGCTCTGGATAGGAACTGACCTTGTCGCTCAGCCCGACGAGGCGCAGCACCTCGGACGCCCTCCGCTGCGCTGCGTCCCTCTGCTCCTTCTTCACCAGTGTCAGCGCCAAGGTGATGTTCCGCTCGACCGTGAGATGCGGAAACAGGTTGTAGCCCTGAAAGACCATGCCGACGTCATGGCGCAACTGCGCGCGCGCGGCCTTGCCGGGTCTGCCGACTTCGTAACCGCAAACCTCGATCTTGCCGCCCTGGGTCTTCTCGAGCCCGGCGATGCAGCGCAGCAGTGTGCTCTTGCCGGATCCGCTCCGGCCGACGATGGCCACGGTCTCGCCGCGCGCCACGTCAAGGCTCACCCCGTCGAGAACGCGCAGCGGTCCAAACTCCTTGACCAAGCTCGTGACCCGCACGACGGCGGCGCTAGTGGCTGGCGCGGCCTGCATTGGCACTCCTTTCCAGGAAACGGCTGGCCAGCGATAGCGGGTAGCACATCGCAAAGTAAATGGTGGCCACGACACAGAAGATGATGAAGGGCTCGAAGGTCGAGTTGTTGACGATCTGGCCTGCGCGCGTGAGCTCGACAAAGCCGACCACGGAGGCCAGCGACGTGTTCTTCACGATCTGCACCATGAAGCCTACCGTCGGCGGAATGGCCATTCGGACGGCTTGCGGCAATATGACGTAGGCGTATTGCTGGAAGCGATCGAGGCCGAGGCAATCGGACGCTTCCCACTGCGTGCGCGGCACTGCCTCGATACAGCCGCGCCAGATCTCACCGAGGAAAGCGGCGGCATACAAGGTCAGCGCCAAGCCCGCGGCCACCAACGGCGCCAGTTTGTAGCCGAGGATGCCGAGGCCAAAATAGGTCAGGAACAGCAGGATTAGAAGCGGCGTCCCCTGGATGAGTTGGATGTAGCCGCCGGCAGCTATGCGCAGCGCCCGGTTCGGCGACACCCGCATCAGCGCGATCGGCAGGCCGACCAGCGCGCCGCCCGCGAACGCAAGCAACGACAGCAGCACCGTCCATTGTGCGGCCGTGATGAGGTACCAGATATGGTGCGGGTTGAGCTGGATCATAGGGCGGTGCCCAGCCGCCGGCGGCGCGCAAAGACCATGAGGCCGATGGCCTTGAACGCCAGTCTGTAAAGCAGGGAAAGTGCGAGATAGATCGCCGCAACGATGATGTACACCTCGAAGCTGCGGTACGTGTCGGATTGGATGTTGTTGGCGACGGCAGTCAGCTCCTCGGCCGAGATTTGTGAGGTGATCGACGAAGCCAGCATGAGGAGCACAAACTGGCTGGTGAGCGCGGGATAGACTCGCTCGACGGCCGGCAGCAGCACGACGTGCAGGATCGTCTGAACCCGCGTAAGGCCGAGGCAATCCGCCGCCTCTAGCTGGGTACGGTGGATGGACTGGATGCCCGCCCGCATGATCTCTGTCGTGTAGGCCCCCATATTGACCACGAGCGCAATTACGGCGGACACCTCGGCAGAGAGCTTGAGACCCATGCTCGACAGGCCGAAGTAGACGATGAAAATCTGCACCAGCAGAGGTGTATTGCGGATCAGCTCGACGTAGCCCCCGACCGAAAGCCGCAAGATGCGCGGGCCGTAAAGCCGGGCGACCGCGCACAGCGTGCCGACAACGAAGCCGATGGCGATCGACAATACGGTAAGCTGAACCGTGAGCCAGGCGCCCGTAAGGAACGCCGGCCACCTTTCGAGCAGGAACGAGAAGTCAAACTTGTAGAGCATACTCGTCCGGCCTGCTCAGTTGCCTGCCTTCAGCAACTGCTCCACCGGAATGTCGACGCCGTGATACTTCTTGTAGATCGCACCGAGCTTCCCGTTCTGAAGGTTGCTCTTCACCCAGCCGTTCACCCATTCCTTGAGCTTCGGCTCGTCTTTGCGCATGCCGATAGCGAGGTAGAACGTCTGCATGGTAATGCGCGACTCTGCCGTTCGTGCCGGGTTTTTCTTGCTGATTGCCGGCAGCAACGAGCGTGCTGTCGCGAGAATGTCCACTTGGCCCGACGCGAATGCGAGCGCCATCGTGGCGTCGTCCTCGTATCGCACAAGCTGGGCGCCTTTTGCCTGCTGGGTGAGATCGGTGTCCTGCGTCGTGCCGCGCACGACGGCAACCTTCTTGCCGGCGAGGTCGGCCATCTCCTTGAGCGGGACCGTGCTCAACGAGGCGACAACCGACGGGTGATCGGCATACGGAATCGAGAAATCGATCACTTTCGCGCGCTCGGGCGTGATCGACAGCGTGGAGATGACGAGGTCCGCCTTGTCGGTTTGCAGCATCGGAATACGCGTGGGACCCGTGGTGGTCACGATTTCCAGGGTAACTCCGAGATCCTTGGCGAGCAACTGCGCGGTGTCTACATCCGATCCGGTCGGCTGCAGCTTGTCATCGGTCATGCCGAAGGGAGGGATGGCCGTATCAATGGCGATCCGGACCTTGCCCGCCTTCTTGATGCCGTCGAGCGTATCGGCCTGAGCCGGTGCAAACGACAGCGACAGGGCCGCGAGCGCCAGACCTGCAATCAGCCGGCGGGAGATCGTATTGGTCATGGCTGGTCCTATTGCTTCAGAATGAGATCGGGCAGGTTGTCGCCGAAGTACTTCTTGTTTAGTTCATTGAGCCGCCCGTTCTTGAGATTGGCGGATACCCACGCGTTGACCTCGGCCAGAAGGCGCTTCTCGTCCTTCTTCACCCCGACGGCGAGCTTGAAGTTGTCGAGCACGAACTTCATCTCCACCTGCCGCGCCGGATTCTTCTTGTCGACCTGCGGGACGATCATTTCCGCCGTCGAGAAGATGTCGACCTGCCCGCTGAGGAAGGCCTGCGCCTCGGTGGCATCATCCTCGTAACGGACCAGCTTCATCCCTTTCGGTCCCTCCCTGGTCAGCTGCGTGTCGTGCGTCGTGCCGCGCACCGTGGCGACGGTCTTGCCATCGAGATCAGCCATCGATTTGAGAGCCACGGACTTCGGGGCGGCGATGACCGTTCGCAGCACGGCATAGCCCAACGAGAAATCGATGACCTTCGCGCGCTCCGCCGTGTAGGAGAGGCTCGAGATCACGAGGTCGGCCTTGCCGGTCTGCAGCGCAGGAATCCGGGAGGCGCCGGTGGTCGGCACGTGCTCGAATTCGAGCCCCCAATCCTTGGCGAGAAGCCGGGCAGCCTCGACGTCGAGCCCGGTCGGTTGCAACTTGTCATCCGTCATGCCGTAGGGCGGCACGCCGAGATCGATGGCGATGCGGATCTTGCCGGCTTTCTTGATATCGTCCAGTGCGTCGGCGTGTGCGAGGGACATCGCGGCCAGCAAGGCCGTGATGGCGAACGCCATCGACGTTGCTATCTTCTTCAACATTGCCTCCTCCCGTTTGGTCTGTTTTTGATGTTCGTTGTTTTTCCCGTTTCCTAGCGTTCGGCATCCATGATCGCGAGCTTGGCGACCCGCCGCCGGAACTCCTCGGCGGTGGAGAACGTGGCGCCGAGGTAGGCGGCGATCAGGTCCTTGGCGAGCCAGGCACCCACGATCTGCGCGCCAATGCACATGACGTTGACGTCGTCGTGCTCGACGCACTGGTGGGCGGAGTGGACGTCGTGACATACCGCGGCCCGGATGCCCTTCATCTTGTTGGCGCCGATCGAGGCGCCGACGCCCGTGCCGCACACCATGAGGCCGCGCTCCACCTGACCCGAGGTGATCGCGGCTGCGACCTTGCGCGCGATATCCGGGAAATCGACCGGAGCGGGATCAAAGCTGCCCACATCCAGCACCTCGTGCCCGCTCTCCTTCAGGAAGGCCAGCACTTCCGCTTTCATGGGAAAACCTGCGTGGTCCGAGCCTACGACAATCTTCATGTGTTCTTCCTGCTGTTCGTCGTTGTTGGCTTGTGGCGTCAGCGCGAGGCCTTGCGTTTGTCGTGCTCGCCGACGAGCGCCCGCCTTCTGTACTCATTGCCGATTTCGAAGTGTTTGCGCAGCGCCGCATCGGCCCGATCCGGGTTGCGTGCGACGACCGCTTCAAAGACGCGTCTATGATCCTCGATCAGATATTTCTTCATCGAGGGAAACGCCTGAACCAGCTCGCGACGGCTGCGATGCGAATGCGTCAGCAGGCCTTTCATCGAATTGTGCAGGACGGCCAGCGTCTCCGAATGCGACGCCAGCACGATGCTGCGGTGGAATTCGAAGTCGGCCATGCCGCCGGCATCCGCCTCGTCAATCGTGTCCGCGATCTTCGCAAGCGCAGCCCGAAGACGTTCGAAGTCGGCGATGTCGGCACGCTCGCAGGCGAGCCTGATCGCCTGGCATTCGATCGCGACACGCGCCTGCATGACATCGTCCAGCATGTCCGCCTGCTGGGCGAGCGCGAAGGTGAAGAAGTCATTCAAGACCGAGACGTCCGGTCGCGTGACGATGGTGCCGATGCGATCCCGGATCTCGACGATGCCGAGCATCGAGAGCGCTCGCAGCGCTTCGCGGACAAGCGGCCGGCTGACGCCCAACTGGATTGCCAGATCGCGCTCGGAAATCAGACGGTCGCCGGGTTTCAACGAGCCGGCGAGCAGGCGGTCGCGCAAGAAGGCGAACACCTTCTCGAATCCCTTCTCGCCCTCGTCCGGCCGCTTCAGTTCCACGCGGGGTCCTCCAACTGATCTAACCGTGGTAAGACCAGTAGGCAGACCAGACGACGGCGTCAAGCTCTTGAAGAGGTTATGCGACTTTTTGTTCTGGCGTCGTTACGGCGGCACGAGCGTTCAATCGGCGTGGGCCGGCGCCCGGTCATTTTCGTTCGTGCGATAGACTTGGCGCGCCGTTTCGCAAAAGAGCCGCGCCTGTTCGGCTTCCGAATAGCGTGCGGCGATCCGCTTGAAGCCCGAAAGGATCGTGTCGAACGATCCGCACAGGCTGTCGACCGGAAAGTTGCTGGCGAACATCGCGCGATCAGCGCCGAACATGGCGACGACCTGCTCGACGATCCAGCGATTGTCGCCGACGCTCCACGGACGGTTGCGCAAGCCAATGCCGGAGATCTTGACGCGGACGTTTGGCTCCTCGGCAAGTCGCGCCATTGCAGCGCGCCAACCGGCGAGCCCTTCCGAACTGCGATCGGCCGGCAGGCCCGCATGATTGAGGATGATCAACGTAAGCGGAAAATCGCGCGCCAACGCGATCGCTTCGTCCAGATTCCACCACGGCGTCTGCAGGTCGAAGTGCAGGCCATGCTTTTCCAGCAGGGCGAAACCGCGCCGCCATCTCTCGTCGGACATCAGTGTCCGAGTCCGACCGACATCCTTGGGCGACACCGGCCCTTCCGGCTTGTGCCGGATACTCCGCACCAACGGAAATGCAGCCTGCCCGGCGATGACGGTGGCCGCGTCGTCGCGATCGAGCCATGCTTGGGCCACGACCGCGTTGGGCAGGCGACAGTGGGCGTTCAGTCCGGATGCGTAGCGCGTCTCGTCGAGCGGCGTATTCGGATCCCACTCGGTTTCGACATAGACTGTCTCGCAGACGGCGTGACCGGCGGCGTCCTTGCGATAATCGTCGGGCAGATAGGGTCGTTTGATGGCGGAATAGTCGCCGTAACGAAACGGGATCATGACGTCCGGACGCAACCATGGATGATCGTTGGTGATCGGGTCCCAGAAATGCTGGTGGGCGTCCACGATCGGACCTTTCCAGGTTTTCTCGTCGCTCATGACTGCACCTTGTAGGAAATCAACCAGTAAGGGCGACGATATAGAGGGCAGTCCGGCCAGCAAAGAAGAGTTCGTGAGGCGAGAGCTGGTCGGCCGCAGGAACTAGCGCTTCTGGCCCATTTGCGACCTCGGAGAATGTCCGGTCTTGGTCCGGTGTTGAATGTTGACCGGATATCAGTCGGCCTGCCGCTTCACGAGGACCACGCCCTGTTTCAAAGCGAGCTGCCGCCGCAGATCACGAGCTGCTGCCCGGTGATGGCGGCCGCATCAGTCGAGAGCAGGAAGGCCACGGCGGCGGCGACTTCAGCCGGCTGAATGAAGCGGCCGATCGGCGGCAGTTTTGGCACGACATTGGCGCGCGTCGGGTCCTTCAGCATCGGCGTCTCCGTCGCGGCGGGCGCAACGACGTTGACCGTGATACCCCGCGGCGCGAGTTCGCTGGCCCAGGACCGCGCCAGTGCGACCAGCGCCGCCTTGGTCGCGGCATATTGCCCCCGGCCGGCCGCGCCGGATGCGGTGCGGCTGCCGATCAGGACGATGCGGCCTCCCTGCGGCAGGCGCGGCGCCAGCGCATCGGCGAGGCGCTCGGCGACGTCGACATGCAGACGCCACATCGCAGCGCCGTCGTCATGGTCGAGCGATCCGAGCGGACCGACCTTGAGCATGCCGGCGGCATGAACCAGCGCCGTCGGCGCGACGGCCGCGACAGCGCCCTCGATCGTGTCGACGTCGCTGAGGTCAAGCGACAGATGATCGAACGCCGGATGGTCGAAGGACCCAGCGCGGCGGCTGATCCCGGTGACGCGCCAGCCGTCGCGCAACAGGCGCTCGACGATCGCCGCGCCGATTCCCGAACTGGCGCCTGTGACGAGCGCGTGCGGCCGCTTGTCCATCACCTCAATCCTGCTTCACCCAGGGCTCGGTCACGCGGACATATTTGATCGCGCGGCGATGGAAGGTAAAGGCCATATGGATCGCACCATCGGCGGTCTGCTTGACCGAGGGATAGGACAGCTCGCGATTGGTCTGGTCGCGCGAATTATTGGTCATGCAGTAACCGTCGCCGGTCTCGACATCGCGCTTGGCCCACGAGCGTCCTCCATCGGCGGAGATCGCCAGCGTCATCGGCGCCCGCGGTGCGCCCCAGAACGCGGCGCGGCCGTCCGCTTTGCTGCCATCGCCGGAGAGCACGGGCGGAAGGTCGTCCTCGATCTCGTCATAGAGCGAGAGGCGGCGCCCGGTCGCGTCCCTGGCACTGGAATCGTTGAAGACCAGCGCGAGGTGGCCGTTATCGAGCCGCGTCAGCTGGATCGAGGAGTTGTTGTTGGGGAGCGAAGTCGGTTCCGGCACCGACCAGGTCCGGCCGTGATCGGTGGACCGGCTCTGATAGATATTGTCGGCCCAGCGGCTGCGATACATCGCGAGCAGCGAACCGTCGTCGAGGCGCACGATGCTCATATGCACGCAACCGCGGCTGTCCGGCACGTCGATGTCGCGCCAGGTCCGGCCGGCATCGGACGAGATTTTTACCGCGCTGGTGTCCTCGTCGCCGTTCCATTTCCGGCCCGGCGTGCTGTGGCAATAAAACACGGGCAGCAGCCAGTCGCCATTGCCGAGCACGACGATCGGCTGGCGGATGAAGGTGCCGCGGCCGCGGTGCTCCGGAAACAGCGTCTCGATCGGACCCCAGCTCTGGCCGTTGTCGCGCGAGAGGCGGCGGCGGATGATGGCGGTATCCTGATTGCCCGCCAGCTGCGCCGTCCACATCAGCCAAAGCGTGCCGTCAGGGGCAGGGAACAGCACCGGGTTCTGCTCCGAGCGGCCGGAATCGTCAGACAGTTTTTCCGCAGCCGACCATTGCGTCGCGCCGTGAGGCAGCCGCGAGAAATACACCGAGATGTCGGACATGCCCTCCTGCGTGCCGCCGAACCAGACGCAGGCGAGATCGCCATTGGCGAGCGGCATCAAATTGGCGGCGTGGTTCTGCACGCAAGGCGAGGGAATGAAGGCGTCGAACCTGTCAGCGTCGCCGGTCGCCGCACGAACGGCGCCGTCGGCCGTGATCTCGCGTTCGGTGGTCACGACCTCGGTAACGATGGTCATGTCGAGGTCCTTTCCACCAAGCCATTGGGTTGCGCGGCCTGCGTCGCGACGGGCGCGTGGCCCATTACCAGGCGCTCGATCGCCATCACGACGAGCGGCGTCGCGGCGGCGATGTACATGTTGTCGATGCCGAAGGGGTTGCCGAGCAGGTACCAGACCGTGGTCGAGACGGCGGCGCCGATCAGGCCGGCGGTAGCGCCGCGGTTGCTGGCAAACAGCGGCAGATAGAATCCCATCATCGCCACCATCGTGATCGACAGACGCAACGCCCGCGTGAAGAACGACAGTTTCAGGATCTCCGGAATGAAGAACACGAAGAACAGCGGCACGATCGCGATCACGATCGAGAACACGCGCGTCATCTTCAATTCGCGTTCCGGCGTCGGCTGCCAATAGGGCACGTAGAAATCGCGTACCACCAGCGAAGCGATCGCGAGCGCCACCGTGCAGACGCTGACGAAGATCGAGGCGACCAGTGAGGTCGTCACGAAAGCCGAGGCCAGCGGCGGCATCTTCTCCAGGAACACCGGCAGCGCGTAGAGGCTGTTCATGTCGGGGTAGAGGAATTTCGCCGCGACGCCGATCAGGGCGAGCAGGAAGCCGAGCGGCAGGCAGAACGCGGCGGCATAAAAGGTCGCCTTGCGGGCGTCATTGGCGCTCGGCGTCGAGGCGACCGCCTGCACGATGAACTGGGTCGAGAAGATCGCGCCGACGGTGCCGAAGGTCCAGGCAAAGATGGTCGTAAAGCCGATCTTGCCGTCCCAGCTGAAATAATAGGCCGGCAACTTGGCCTGCATCGGCGCGATGCCGCCGGTCAGCGACATCGCGACCGCGAAGATGATGATGACGCCGACGACCTTGAAGGCGCTGTGCAGGATCGTCACCCAGGCGACGCCCTTCAATCCGCCGAACACGTAGTAGAAGGTCGAGACGGCGGCGATGATGCACATCGCAACGGGCATGCTGACATGCAGCGCGGTGGCGATCGCAGCGGCGCCGCTGACGTAATTGCCGACATTCACCAGCAGCAGCGCGTAGATCATGATCACGGAGACGGTGAGCATGGTCGACTTGCCGTATTTCTGCGCGATCGCCGCCGAGATGGTGTATTCGCCGGAATTGTAAAGCTTCTTCACCATCAAGAGGCCGAACAGCAGGAAGCCGATCGAGGCGCCGAGCACGGCCCATCCCGCCGCCATGCCTGATTGAAACGCTTCCTGCGCGGTGCCGACGGTCGATTTGGCGCCGACGAATTCGGACATCATCAGCACGCCGACGACGATGGCCGGCATCGCGCGCGAGGCGGTCATGAACTGATCGCTGGTCCGGCTGCGCAGCTTCAGTGTGAGCCAGGAAGTGAAGGCGATGTAGGCCACGATCATCGTGACGATGAGCGTGCTTTCGCCGTTGAGCAGGGCTTGCATCTCTGACGTTTCCTCTGGTGGCGCGGGACGCGGTGTTGGAGCCCGCTCATGTCCGGCAAAATGTTCGGAATGCGAACAATTGTTCTTTAAATCCATTAAACCTGCCCGAACGCGGTGCGTCAAGCGCGCGCGTCGAGGCACCGGGGAAATCCGGGGTCCGGAGAGCGGGTGGAGTCATGACGCGACCGCGGTCGCGGCGCTCTAGCGGGGCGGCATCTTCTTGCGTTTGCGCATCTATTCGGCGCTGCGTTTCCAGGCGCCGGTGCCCAGCTTGCCTGTGATGACAGCCAGCGCATCGTGGATTTCGTAGGCGCCGCCGTCGCTGTAGCCCGACAGGCCTCTGGTCGCGTGCAGGGTCCAGCGGCCGTTCGCGGCGGTGATCGTGCCTTCGTGTGGACGCGCCGAGCGCTGCGGCTCGGCGTGAAATCGGTAGGTGCCGTCGCCCGTGATCTGCCAGATCCAGCGCGACTGCCCGCGGCCGCTCGGCATCATGATCTCCCAGGTGCCGACCAGCGCGGGATCGATCGTTGGCGTCTGCGCGGGAGCAGGGGAAACGACGGCCGGAAGCGGGCTGGCCTCGGCGCCGGCGGTCGGCCGGCCGGCGAGATAGATCGCCTTGCGCGACAGCGAACCGTAGACAAATGGCTGCTGCTCGTTGCGCGTCGCCTCCATCACGTCGTCGCGCACATTGCGGAACATGAACGTCACCTCGACGCCAGGCGTCTCGATGTTGCGCAGGAGGGCCGCTGCAAACGGGCTGTTGCGCGCGTCGCCGTCGAGCGCCGTGGTGCCGTCGCGTGCGGCATAGGCGACGAGAACGTTGCCGACGGGCTCGATGCGGCCGAGCCCGTTCGCGGGGGCCGCACGCGTGGCGATCGATCTTTTCATCTTTGCGGCAAACGGATTGTTGCGGCAGGCGTCGAGAATGACGAGACCAAGGCTCGTTGTGTTGGACACCTGCAACATCACGCTTTGCAGATTGATGGCTTCGTTCGCCGCGTCGGTGTCCCGCTTCATCTCGGCATCAACGGGAATCAGCCAGTTCTCGCCATTGATCTCCATGCCATGGCCGGCGAAATAAACCGCCGCCATGTCGGCGCCGGCGGCGTCGCGCCCCAATGCGATCAGGCCGCGGCGCATGTCGTCGAAGCCGGCGTTGGTCGCCAGCGTGACAGTGAAGCCAAGCCGCTTCAGCGCCGCGGCGATGTCGCTGGCGTCGTTCGGCGGGTTGAGCAGCGCGGGCACGTTCCTGTAGGCGCCGTTGCCGATGACGAGCGCGACCCGCCGGCCTTCCGCAGCAACAGCCGCGGGCGCCACGCCCGCCAACGCGGTTGCCGCCGCCAACCTTGACACGAATTCGCGCCGGTTCATCCTGAACTCGCTGGCTCGAACGAGGCTTGATCCTAGCGCAACCGGTCGGGCGGAGCCACGGGGCCTTCCTCAGTTCGCCGACAGCGCCGTCTTGGCGACTTCCGCCATCCAGCCCGATGCCACCGGGAGGATCGCGTCGTTGAAATCGTAGCGTGGGCCGTGCAGCTCGGCGCCGTCGCGCAAGGGGCCGTTGCCGATCCAGACGAACGCGCCCGGGCGCTTCTGGAGATAGAACGCGAAATCCTCGCCCGCCATGCTGGGTGCGAGGTCGCGCCGCACCGGTGCATGCACCTTGTCCGCGGCCGTGCGGGCGAAGCCGGCTTCCTCCGGCGCGTTGGTCGTCACGCCGACGCCCATGACGATATCGGGCGTGACCTTGACGTCGAAGCTGGTGGCGATGCCGGCGCAGACCTCGCCGATCCGCGCGAGGATGATGTCCTTCACGTCGTTGCGATGATGCCGCAGCGTGCCGCGGATCACGACCTTGCCCGCGACCTGGTTCGACGCGGTGCCGCCCTCGATCGTGCACAGCGAGAGCACGGCGGTGTCGAGCGGATCGACGCTGCGCGAAACGATTCCCTGCATCGCCACGATCAGATGGCCCGCCGCCATCACGGGATCGCGGGTCAGATGCGGCATGCCGGCATGCCCCGCATGGCCCTCGATGGTGATGGTGACGCGTCCGCCGGAGGCCATCACCACGCCGTCATGGACCGCGATGGTTCCGGCCTCGAGGCCCGGCCAGTTGTGGAAGCCGAACACGCGATCCATCGGGAAGCGCTCGAACAGCCCGGCGGCGACCATCGCGCGCGAGCCGCCAAAACCTTCCTCGGCCGGCTGGAAGATGAAGTCGACGGTGCCGCTCCAGTCGGTGTCCGCGGCAAGCAGCGCGGCGGCGCCAAGCAGCGAGGCGGTGTGCCCGTCATGGCCGCAGGCGTGCATCACGCCCGGGTTTTTCGAGGCATAGGCAAGCCCGGTATCCTCGGTGATCGGCAGCGCGTCCATGTCGGCGCGCAAGCCGACGCGTCCCTCGGCCGATCCGCGCGTCAGCGTCGCGACCACGCCGTGGCCGCCGATGCCTGACACAAAGGGAATGCCGAGCTCGGTGAGCCGCTCCTGCACGAAAGCGGCGGTCGCCTTTTCCTGCAGGGACAGCTCGGGGTGGGCATGCAGATGCTGGCGCCACGCGGTCAGTTTCTTGTGCAGTTCGGGGGTCAAGGCGCGGCTCTCTCGAATGGTGACGACTGCCGCCACTCTAGCCGATTATCCGCGCCCTGCATCAAGCCCCCTGGAATGCCTCGCGTGCAGCAACGCGTCCCTACGCCGCAAGCTTCGCCAGCCCCTTCCAGTCAAAGCCGATGCCATGACCCGGCCGGTTCGGCGCGACCGCGTGGCCGTCCTCGAGCACCAGTGGGTGCTCGATATATTTGTCGAGCCCAAAGCCGTGCGCCTCGAGGTAGGAGCGGTTCGGGCAGGCCGCGAGCAGATGCACGGTGATGTCGTGCGCGCCGTGGCTGGTGACCGGCAGGTTGAAGGCCTCCGCCAGCCGCGCGATCTTCATGAAGGCGCTGACGCCGCCGCAATTGGTGACATCGGGCTCGGGATAGGACACCGCGCCTGATACGATGTAGTTCTTGAACTCCCACAGCGAGCGGAGATTTTCACCCGCCGCGATGGGCACGCCGCCGGCCTGCATGATGCGGGCATGGCCCGCGACATCGTCGGGGATGATCGGCTCCTCCAGCCAGGTCAGATCATGAGGCACGAAGGCACGCGCGGCGCGGATCGCTTCCTCGACCGTCCATTTCATGTTGGCATCCGCCATCAGCGGAAAGCCGTCGCCGAGATGCTGTCGCATCGCCGCGACGCGCGCGACGTCGGATTTGAGATCGGGCCGCCCGACCTTCATCTTGATGGCGCGAAAGCCTTTCGCGAGATTGCCGTCGGTCTGCTTCAAGAGCGCCTCGACCGAGAGATCGAGGTCGATGCCGCCGGCATAGCACGGTACGTGGTGATCAAAGCCGCCAAGCAGCCGGAACAGCGGCAATTTGGCGCGTCGGGCCTTCAGATCCCACAGCGCGATATCAAAGGCGGAGAGCGCGAGCACTGCCGGCCCACCGCGGCCGCCATAATGTAACCCCCACCAGACGTCGTGCCAGAGCGCTTCCGTATCGTCGGCCTCGCGGCCCTCGATGATGTCGGGAATCTCGCGGGCAAGGATGTCGGCGACAGCGCCGCCATTGCGCCCGACAGTGTAGGTGTAACCGACACCTTCGGCTCCATCGACATCGCGGATCCGGCAGGTGATCAGCTCGAATGCCGCGATCTTGCCATGGGTGGAGTCGGACAGCGTGACGGGCAGGGGGATCCGGTAGAGGGCGGATTCGACGGTTGAAATGCGCGGCATGCGGCCTCCCTGCGTTTTCTTTGCAGGCTAGGTCGACGCATCCCGCCAGGCAAGCTCGGCCGGTGCAAGGCAGCAATTCGTCACGCGAAGAAGCGGCGCAACTCGGCGGCGACACGGGCCGGATCGCCCTCGTTGTCGGCCGCGATATGGCCGGCGCCTTTCAATTCAACGCGCGTCGCGTTCGGCAGAACCTCGACGAGCGCATCGAGCGCAGCCGTGAGATAGGCCTGGCTGCGGTCGCCGCCAAGCAGCAGCGTCGTCGTGCTCAAGCGGCAAAAGCGAGCGAGATCGCCGGCCGTCTCGGCGATCAGCTCGATGTCGTAATGAACCGTCGGAATGAGCGTCGCCAGAGGCGGCCCAGTGCCCACGCTCGCGTTCGGGCGGAGCCGCATCATCATGGCGAAGAACGATCGCAGGAGAGAGGCAGGGAGCTTCGTCATCACCTCGTCGTCGCCGGTGCCCATGAGCACGGCAACAAAGGCCGCCGGCAGATCTCCCTTCGCCAGGGCCGCTTCATAGGGCGCACCCCAATAGCGCGGCTGGACGGCCCCGAATTCGAGCGGCGGCTCGTAGAGAGCGAGGCGCGCGATCGCCGGATTGACCAGCGCGGTGTGCAGGGCCACCACCGCGCCCGCGCTCAAGGCAAACACATCGCGCGCGCCCGTCTCGGCGAGCAGCCGGCCGAGATCGTCGACCTCGGTCGCCATGCAGTGATCGGGCCGGAACGGTCCGCTCAGGCCTCGTCCCCGACGATCCGGGATGAGAACGGTGAAGCGGTCGGCGAGCGCTGCGCCAAGGTCGGTGAAGCTCGCTGCGCTCTGCATCGCGCCATGAAGCAGCACCAGCCCGGGGCCTGCGCCGAGTTGCCGATAGCCAATGACGGTGCCGTCACCGGCGACAAACGACCGCTCCGAGCTCACGCGATCCGCTTACCGCATCGTCGCAAGCTGCACGGCCAGCGCGCAGGCGCGGTCGTATTCGTCGAGATTGATCCACTCGTCGATCGTGTGCGCCTCGTTCTGGCCGGCGCCGAAGGTCACGGTCGGAACGCCGTGGCGAACCATCCAGTTGGCGTCGAGGCCGCCATTGGCGGTGCGCACGTTCGGGGTGCCGCCGACCGCGGACACCGCTTCGACCGCGCGCTTGATGACGGGTTGGTTGTCCTTCATGCGGAACGGATAATAGTCGGTCTCGGCCTTGAACTTGACCTTGCCGGACTTGCCCTGCGCATTCGTCACCTTCTTCGCCGCTTTCTCGAACGCGGCCTTGTAGGCCTTGGTGATCTCCTTGAAGAACTTTCCGTCATGGCTGCGGCTTTCGCCGCGCACATGCACGTAGTCGGTGACCACGTTGGTGGCATCCCCGGCGGGGCGGCCCTCGCCGCCGGTGACGGGGCCGACATTGCTGGTGCCCTGCCGCGCGCTCGCGCCCTTGCCCTTCACCACCTTGCCGAACCAGCCGCCGGCCTTCACGTCGGCCAGCGCGAGCGCCATGATCATGGTCGAGGAGATGCCGCGCTCCGGGGCGACGCCGGCATGCGAGGCGCGGCCCATGATCTCGACGGTCCAGCGATCCGCGCCGACCGCGCCGATCACGACATTGGAGGCCGAGCCGCCGTCATAGTTGAACGCCATCACCGGTGATCCCAGCTCGTCCAGCTTGACGTGGCGCGCGCCGTAGAGCCCGCTCTCCTCGCGCACGCAGAACAAGAGCGTGATCGGCGGGTGGTCGAGCTTCTGCTTTTCAAGTTCGGCCGCCAGCGTCACCAGCACGCCGCAGCCGCAGCGGTTGTCGCCGCCGAGTGCGGTCTTGGCCTCGTTGACGATCTTGCGGCCCGATTTTTTCGGCTTGGCGCCGGCGCAGAGCGGCACGGTATCCATGTGGGTCATGAACATGATGCGCGGCTGGTTGTGCAGCGCGCCGCGGCCGGGGAGGTCGACGATGAGATTGCCGGTCTCGGTCGGCACGGGAATGCGGGTGTTGGCGTCGTCGAGCCGGATCGCCTTGTCGGGCACGCCGCTCTCCTTCAGCGCGGCGGTGAGCTCACGCCCGATCGCCGCCTCCTGTCCGGTGACGCCTTCGATGGCGAGGAAGCGCATGAGGCGGTCGGTGGCGGCTTTGGTGTCGACAGGCATGAACGTCATTCCCTTGCTGCAATGTGAGCGCCAGCATCCCCTGCGGCGCGCACTTGTGCAAGGGCCTCAGACGCTCCGCGTATATGCAAGGAAGGTCATCGCGCCGAGCAGCAGCGCCGCCGCCATGAACAGCAGCACGGCCGGCAGCCCGGCGAAGGCGGCGACAGCGCCGGTGATCGACTGCATCAGCGCCGCGCCGAGGAAGAAGGCCAGGTTGATCGCCGCGAGCGCCTTGCCCGCGGTCTGCGCGTCGACCAGCTGCCGCGACATGCCGAACAGCAGCGGCTGGGCTGAGGTGGCAAGGCCGATGAGCACGAACAGTACCAGGTCATAGAGCGGCGGCATCACCGGCACGCCGAACAGCATCGAGACCAGATAGTGCGGCGCGCCGAGTGCCATCAGCGCCAGCAGCAGGCCGCCGACCATATGCGTGCCCGCCACCAGTTCGCGGCGGCGGCTGAGCTTGCGGTCGATCATGCCGACGCAGAGGGGGCCTGCGATCATCGCCAGCGTGAAGGCGCCGAGCTGGTTGCCGGCCTCCACCCGCGACAATCCCTTGATCTCCATCAGCCACGGCCCGCCCCACAGCCCGCGCAGCACCAGCGAGGTCGCAAGCGACACCAGCGCCAGCGCGATCAGGCCGCGCAGAGGCCGTGAGAAGCCGAGCCTGAGCACCTCGATCATCTGCGACAGCGGCGAGGAATCGTCCTTGTGCTCGGCCGGCTGGCTCGGCACCAGCAGGAACACGGCAAGCGCCACCAGCACGCCACCGAGCGCCGAAATCCAG
Organism: Bradyrhizobium manausense; assembly: GCF_018131105.1. NCBI lineage: Bacteria > Pseudomonadati > Pseudomonadota > Alphaproteobacteria > Hyphomicrobiales > Nitrobacteraceae > Bradyrhizobium > Bradyrhizobium manausense. The sequence continues at coordinate 446,162 of NZ_JAFCJI010000001.1, forward strand.
AACCCGGCGCGCCAGCCGTAATGGTCGACCACGAAGGCGAGCGGGCTGGACGACAGCAGCATGCCGATATTGCCGATCGAGAGGATCGCGCCCGACCACAGTCCGAACCGCGCCGCCGACAGCTGCTTCGCCGCCAGTGTCATCGGGCACATCAGCATGCCTGATGTGGCGATGCCGAGCAGCACCTGCCCGATGGCAAAGCTCGCAGGCCCCGTCGCAAAACCCGATGCGATCGCGCCGATCACGGTGCCCGCGAGCAGGCTGAGCGACACCGGCCGCACACCGAAGCGATCCATCGCGGCGCCGACCGGGATCTGCGCAGCCGCAAAGGCGAAGGGATAGACCGAGGTGAGGCTCGCCAGTGCCTGCGGTTCGATGTGGAAATCCGCCGCCATCACATCGAGGCTGACCGCCGGGATGGTGCGCAGCAAGGTCGAGAGCATGTGCCCGCAGGCGAGCGCCAACAGCGCAAAGATCAGCGCGCGGGTGCCATCGCCCGCTTCTTCCGTGGCAACCGCAGTCATCAGCGTCCCGTCCCGGCAAGGGATTTAACAAGGGTTTGGGCCGGGTTACATGATTGCGGAGGGCGTGCCAATGGCGGGAGAGGGCTGCTTATCGCATGGCCCGCCAGCCGTGGCAGCACAGCGTGACGTGGCGTCAGGCCGCGGCCTTTGAATGCTTGCGGCCGACCAGCACATGCGCGCCGTCGGCCTCGATCCATTCATCGTGCAGTTCGCCCTCGGCGACGGAGAAGATCTGCCCCGCGCGGTAGCTGATGGGCTCGCCGGTCTGTCTGACGACGAATGTACCTGATATCACCAGCCCGCGGACCTCGAAATGATGCCGGTGCCGCCCCTTGCCCGGGCGGGGATCGAGCTTCTGGTATTCGATCTCCTGAAAGCCGTCGTTCTTGAGCTGCTGTTCGAAATCGCGTTCGTTCATGCACCCCTCCCGCCGGGCGGCCGCGCCGATGGCGGACGGCCGAACGGGTCGAGGATAACGGCTTCGCGCTACGGCAGCAAACCTACCGCTTCGTCGCTGCCAGAAGTGCCGTCGGGTAGACCGGCTTGGTGAAGAACTGCGCACCGGGCGGCAGCGGCCGGGGTAGCGGACGACCTGATATCACGATGATCCGCATGTCGGCGTTCTGCTGCTGCGCGTAATGCGCGAGATCGACGCCATCCATTTTCCCGACCAGATTGATGTCGGTGACCATCAATGTCGGGTGTTTCATCTTGAGCGCCAGCGCGGCGGTCTCACCGTCCTCACACTGCAGCACCTCGAAGTTCCGATCCTCTAACATCAGCGAGAGCATCTCTCGCTGAATGTCGTCGTCTTCGACGACGAGCGCGGTGGGACGATGCGGTTTCGAATGACCCATGATTGCACCTCACTTCCCAGCATATGTTAAGTTCGAAGGTGACGATTCCGTTCCCGGTGTGGTGCGCTGGGTTCCGCTCTCGCTGGAGTTGCACAGCGGCTCGAAATGTCGGCCCTCTGCAGGGGCCAGCGGTGCTCGCAAGCCCGCCGGCGTTGGTTGCGCAGCTGCAAGTACGGCTGCTAAGATCAAAGTGTCACACCCGGGTATCCCGATGCTGCGGTCCTTCGAAAAGCTCTGTCAGACAGCCAATGCCGATCTGTTGATCGCGGCTGACAGCGAGCATGCCGCGGTGGTTGGTGGCAACGATTACTCGATGCCGTGGCACTGGCATGATTGCCTGATGTTCATCTTGCCAAGCCGTGGAGCGATCGAGCTCAAGCATGAGAGCCGGCGCGAAGGCACCTGGCTGTCGCAGGACCGGTTTGCAGTTGTGCCGGCCGATCGGGCTCATGCGACCCAGGCCGGCATCGGTTCGCACAGCCACGTCGCCATGTACGTCACGCATCCGGCCATGCAGAGGCTCGACAAGGAGATCGGCTCCCTGAAGGAATTCCGGCGGCGCACGCAGGCGACGACGCTGTTTCGCCGGACTTCCCGGCTGCGCGCGTTGCAGGAGCTTTCAGGCCCGGTCGAGGCCAGCGGTTATGGCAACGCCCGGGTTCGCCAGGGCCTGTCGTCGGCCCTGCTCATTCAATGCATTGCCGAGGTCATGGCCGGAGAGGCCGTATCGGGCGCCTCGCATCGCGAGCACGCGGTGGCGCTGGTCGACGACCTCAAGGACTATCTCACCCAGCACGTCGATCAGACCGTTCCGCTTGATACGCTCGAGGAACGCTTCGGCGTCTCGCGGCGCCACATGACCCGGCTGTTCCGCGAACTGACCGGCTCGTCCATCGGTGAATTCCAGCAGAAAGTCCGGCTCGAGGCCGCCTGCGAACTGCTGAACACGACCGACCTTCCGATCGGCGAAATCGCCTTCCGCGTCGGTTTCGAAAGCGGCGCGGCGCTCGCCCACGCCATGCGCCGGGAAAACGGGCAGTCGCCGAGCGAGATCCGCAAGCGCGTGGCCCGCTCGATCAAGAATTAGGGCCCGACCGACCGCGCAGCCGTCGCGCCGCGGTCATACCCTCCATCTCGTGAATTCTGCGTGACGGTTTTGGGCGGCCGTGTTGCTGGACCTGGTCTGGCGTTGCGACCATCGAACCTCTCGCATCTCGATAAGGCTCCCTCACGCGCTTGATCATCTTTGGTCCGGCGTCGATGCGCCATGCGCGTCGGCGACCGGGGCGATGTGCGAATGCGCATGAGGCAACGGGGATTGCGTGATCAAGGTGACGACCACAAGGGAACGAGACGTTCGATTTGTCAGCGTGTTTGCCGCGGGGCCTGGCGGCGGCAATCCCGCCCCGATCGTCATCGACGCGGCCGGCATGTCGGATGCCGAGATGCAGAACGTGGCCCGAACCTATGGCCACGAAAGCGGCTTCGTCCTGCCGCCGCCGCAAGGGTCCGGGTGCGATTTCGAATTTCGCTTCTGGGTCCCCAACCATGAAATGTCGATGTGCGGGCATGCGACGGTCGGCGCGGTGTGGCTCCTCGCAAGGCTTGCCAGGCTGCGCAGAGACAATGTCGCGATCTCGACCAAAAGCGGCCGGGTCGAGGCGCGTGTCGAAAAGTCCGGACAGGACACTCTGGTCGAGGTGTCGCAGCCCGCAGGCTATGTCGAATCGCTGCCGAACGCGCCCGGAATCGAAGCCGACATTCTCGAAATCCTCGGTATCGACGCCGGCGACCTTGCGCCGCTTCCGATCCAGAACGCGCGCACCAGCCGGGTGAAGACCCTCATCCCGCTGAAGAGCGTCTCGATCCTCGATAGCCTGAAGCCGGATTTCGCTGGGATCGAGCAGCTCTGCGCCCGGATCGGATCGACCGGGCTTTATCCCTACGCGGTGTCCGACCGTGACGCACAAATCGTCGATGCCCGCCAGTTCCCGCGCTCGTCCGGTTACCCTGAAGATGCTGCGACAGGCATCGCGGCGGCCGCCTTGTCGTTCGGCCTGCTGGAGAACGGGCTCGTCGAACCATCGGCCCGCCGGATCACAATCCGTCAGGGTCGCGCGATGAAGCGGCCCTCCGAAATCTCGGTCCGTTTCAATCTCGAAGGCGGGCGAGCCAATGGCTGCTGGCTCGGTGGAATCGTGCAGCCGACCGATTGCGACAAGATCCTGTGAGCCAACCGTGGAGGCGGAGATGAAACGTCGAGACTTTATCAAGCTTGGGTTGATTGCAGCACCCGCGATATCGCTGTCGTATTCGCTGCGTGCCGAAGAGGCCGAACTCATCGTTGGTTCCAACGTCGGTAGTCCACCCTTCGCATTCAAGGACGGCGATCACTATTCCGGCTTCGATGTCGAGGTCTGGGCAGAGGTAGCAAAAGGCCTCAATCGCAAATGGCGCGTGCAGCCGATGGAATTTGGTGCGCTGATCCCGGCCTTGCAGACCCACAACATCGACGCGATCGTCTCGCAATTGTTCATCAAGCCGGAACGCCAGAAGGTGATCGATTTCTCCGATCCCTATTATCTGAGCGGGCTGATCGCCATCACGGGTTCCGGGAATACCGAGATCAGGACGCCCGATGATCTCGCTGGGAAAACCATCGGCACCGAAACCGGAACGGTCGCCGTCGAATTCATCAAGGATCACATCAAGGGCGCGACGGTCGCGCAGCTGCCGAGCATCAACAACGCCCTGCTGGCGCTCGAAGCCGGTCGCACGGACGCGGTCGTCTACGACATGCCGGCGCTGATGTACTACGCCAACAACGCCGGAAAGGGCAAAGTCCGGGTGATCCGCCCGGCGCTTGAAGGTCGCGAAGTCGGGATCGGCTTCCAGAAAGGCAGCCCGCTGGTCGCGACCGCGAACGTCACGCTGTCAGCCATGAAGGCCGACGGGCGGTTGAAGGCACTTCGGGAGAAATGGTTCGGCACGGAGCCCGCGTAAATCGCACGCGATCGATGGCGAATGAGAGCCGATCGCGGTGCTCATTCGCCTGTGACCTCCAACCTGATCCGCCCCATGAACTTCGACTGGACTGCAGCCACCGCGGCTTTGCCGGAACTGCTGCAAGGCCTAGAGCTCACCATCTTCATCGCGGTCGCCGGCCTCATCGGCGGCACCGTGCTCGGTATCCTCACTGCCGTCGCGCTCAACTACGGCGGCTGGTTGCTGCAGGCCCCGGCGCAGGCCTATGTCGCCCTGATCCGCGGCACGCCGATCGTAGTGCAGGTGATGTTCATTTATTTCGCGCTGCCGATCATGCTGGGCATTCGGCTGAGCGCGACGAGCGCGGCGATCATCACGCTGATCGTGAATTCGGGGGCCTATACGGCCGAGATCGTGCGCGGCGCGCTCGACAGCGTGCCTTCGGGCTTGCGGGAGGCGGGGCTCGCCATGGGGCTGAGCTTCAGGACGGTTCTCGCCTACGTCATCGCGCCGATTGCGTTCCGCCGCGCGCTTCCCGCCATGGGCAATCAGGTCGTCGCGGTGGTCAAGGACACCTCGATCTTCCTGGTGATCGGCGTCGGCGAGCTGACACGTCGCGGCCAGGAGATCATGTCGCAGAACTTTCGCGCCGTGGAGATCTGGACCGCGGTGGCGCTGATCTACCTGATCCTGATCAGCGTGCTCACCTTCAGCCTCCGCTTTGTCGAACGGAAGTCGCGCCTGCCATGAGCATGATCGAATTCAAGCAGGCCACGAAGCGGTTTGGCGGCCATCTCGTGCTGCATCCGCTCGACCTTGCCATCGGGAGTGGCGAGGTCGCGGTCGTGGTCGGTCCATCCGGCTCCGGCAAATCGACCATGCTTCGCTGCATCAACGTGCTCGAAACCATCAGCGAGGGCGACCTTCGGGTGGACAATATCAGCGTGCGGGGACCTTCGCGCGATGTCAGGCGCATCCGGCTCGAAGCCGGCATGGTGTTCCAGCAGTTCAACCTGTTTCCGCATTTGACCGCGCTGGAGAACGTGATGTTTGGTCCCATCCGCGCGCGGGGGCGCTCGAAGGTCGAGGCCCGCGAGATCGCGGCAGCCTTGCTGGAGAAGGTCGGTCTTGCCGAGCGCATGAGCCACTATCCCTCGCAGCTTTCCGGCGGCCAGCAGCAGCGCGTGGCAATTGCGCGTGCACTCGCCGTCGAACCGAAACTGATGCTGTTCGACGAGCCGACTTCGGCGCTGGACCCCGAGCTGCGGCAGGAGGTCCTCAAGGTCATGCAGACGCTGGCCATGGAGGGGATGACCATGGTGGTCGTGACCCATGAGATGAGCTTTGCGCGGCGCGTCGGTTCGCGGCTGTTGTTTCTCGACAAGGGCCATCTCGTCCACGACGGCAATCCGGTCGACTTGCTGTCTGCGCCACCGAGCGAGCGGTTTCGCGACTTCCTGCAACATGTGAACTGACGGCGCGTGCCGGGCATTTGAACTTCGGAGCTTTGTGATTGATGTCATCAGCGTTTGAGGCGAACTACGGCTTTCGCCGCAGCGACGTCCGTCTTGGCAATTGGCGCGATGCGCCCTGGAATGTCTGGGCCTTCCGCCATGTCTCCGAACTCATCCCGACCGCGCGGATTGCGGCTTCGGCGGGATTGGTCGAAGAGGCGCTTGTAAACGCCGAAGGCCTGACCCGCGAGACCCTCTTCATCGATGGGGTGAAGACCATCATGGCCGACATTCTGGCGAAGACCTCGACCGATGCGATGGTCGTCATGAAGTCCGGCCGTATCGTTGCGGACTTTCATGCCGCGAATTTCGATCTGGAGACGCGGCACATCCTGTTCTCCGCCAGCAAATCGGTGACCGCAATTATGGCGGGCATCCTGCAGGGCGACGGCGCGATCGATGTCGAGCAGGTCGTGGCGCACTACGTGCCGGAGCTGGAATCGTCCGCTTATGCGGATGCGCGGATCCGCGACCTTTTCGACATGCAGATCAGCCTGGATTTCGAGGAAACATACCTCGACCCCCGGGGTGATTTCGCTCGCTATCGACGCGCAGGTCTGCTCGAGCCATCTGTCGCGGGCGACACGCCGGATACGCTGTTGGCATTCCTGTCCTCGCTGAGGAGGGGCGCCAACGAGCACGGTAACGGCCCGTTCCGCTACGCATCGCCGAATTCTGACGTGCTCGGCCTGGTCATTGAGCGAGCCTCGGGCCAGCGGTTCGCGGACTTCGTCACCACCAGGCTCTGGCAGCCCCTTGGCGCGAAGCGCGATGCCTATGTCACGGTCGATGCGGCAGGGTCGGCGCGAACCGGCGGAGGCATCTGCATGACGCCGCGCGATCTCGCCCGCGTCGGCGAGATGATGCGGCTGGGCGGCATTGCCAACGGGCGGCGCATTCTCTCACAGGATTGGGTTGCCGACACCGTCAACAACGGTTCGGCCGAAGCATGGGCACAGAGCAAATCCGTGGAGTGGCTGCCGAACGGCCGCTACCGCAGCAAATGGTATCAGACCGGCGAAGCAAGCAAGGCCTTCTTCGCCCTGGGCATCCACGGCCAATGGCTGTACGTCGATCCCACTGCCGAGATGGTTATCGCAAAATTCTCCTCGCAACCGGTGCCCGTCAGCAACGACATGAAGCGGCTCAATCTCGCGCTGTTCGATGCGCTGGCAAGCATAGTCTGAAGGTTTTTACTTCAGCGTCGAAAGGAAGGCGCGTGACTCCTTCAGCAGGGCACGAATCTGCTTTCGCTCGGCGATGCCTTCCTGCGAGAACAGGCCGTGCTTGCACGCATTCCGGTTTCCGCGTGGTGCCCCCGTTCGCCGGGCCCCGCCGTGCATACGGCAGCGGCGCTTGCCGCGCACGGAAGGTGCCTGGCAGGGAGCGCCGCCGCGTGTCGTGGCGCCGCAGCGCGGGCTTGCCTGCATCGAGCCGGTGTTGCGGGTGTGGCTCATGCGGGGATGGCATCTGCCAGACCCGGCTGCGTAGCTATCAAGTTTGCGTGCTGCGTGAAATGGCCGACCACGGCCTTGCCGCCATCCTGGACCGACAAATTCTGCACCGTGATCGCACACGCGCCATTGCTGCGATGACGATTCAGGGCCTCCATCTGGGCGGCGAAGGTGCGCGACAGTCGCGTCACTGCGCGGGTCAGGCTCTCCTGCTGCGGCACGTCGTCGGTGCAGGCGAGGCGGCAGGCGCAGCGCATCGAGGCGACGTGGATGCTCACCATCTGCGCCGCCAGCATGGCCTCGAGCGAGTCCTTCGGGGCGATGCTCTTCAGCATCGAGACCATGAAGGACAGATTGCCTTGCTCGGGCTTGCACGCGACAGCGCTCGCCTTCACCAACTGGCTCAACAGGCCGTGCAGCGCGTCGCTGTCGGCGGCGCCGAGCGCGTCGGCCAGCAGCTTTTCGCCGGCGTGAGGATCCGGATGGTCGATCACGATGCGCCGGCGGCGGAGTTTGACCTTTGGGCTTGCGATGATCGCGGCACGATCGTTGACCGCGATGGGTAGCGTTTCGCTGGGCGCCAGGGATGTCGTCATGCGTTGTGTCCTTGGCCGACGCAGGCACGAGGGCTCGCGGCGAGCGAAGCGATCATGCGCTGCCGTGCGGCGGTTGAGATTTTTCAGATGTCGATGAGACGTTTTCGCGTGGCCAGGTCGGAGCACCGTGATCGGGCGCGGGCACAGGCTGAAAATGCGATAATGCCATCATGCGCCTGTTTTGCCCGACGCGTCAAACGAAATTTCCGGAATTCCGCAGTCGCGTCGTGCAAGCCCCGGTTCTGACAGGGCCGGTTACGGTGCATGGGGTTGTTTTGGCGTTTTTTGTCTGCAGCTGCGGCGGTCGCGACCGCAAGCATCAAGGCGGAGCGGGGAGGCTAGCCTGAAGAGCGTTCGCGCGCCGCCACGCGGATGACGTGGACCTTCGCCCCCTTGGCGCGGGCCGCGATCATGTTGCGCGCCTTGCCATGGGCTGCGCCGTTCTTGCGGAGCAGGGACACGAAGTGCTTGCGGGCGCGATTTGCGGCGAGCCGTGCCGCCAATTGCTCGGCCTTGCGGATGATGGTGGTGGTCGACGGCGTGAGGTTCACGGGGACCCAGGCGACGTCCTTGCTCTTGGACAGACTGCCGACGCCTTCGCACGGCGCCTCGCGCGGCAGGTCGATCCGGATCGCCAGCGCGTCCGAACGCTCGGTCCAGTCTTCGGCCTTGGTGCCGGTGATGATGCGGACATAGTCGCGCGTCTCGCGCGGCAGCTCGCTCTCCCTGGCGAGCCATTTCTGGATACGGCCGGGGCCCGCGTTGTAGGCGGCAGCCGCGAGGCCGAGATTGCCGAAATCGTCGCGGAGCTTGCGCAGGAACTTTGCCGATGCCGGCAGCGCCTTCATGGGGTCGAAGGGATCATCGAGCCCGACTTCGGCGGCGGTCTCCGGCATGAACTGCGCAACGCCCTGGGCGCCGGCCTGGCTGACCTCGTTGGACTTGAAGCGGCTCTCCTGCCAGAGCAGGCGCGCGAAGAACGGCACGGGAATGCCGCTCTCCTCGGCCGCTTCCTTCAGCGCGCGGCAGAATTGTTCGGTCGGCGACGGCGTAGCCTGCACGGCCGTTTCAACCGCCGGCGTCGGTTCGATCGTCTGCTCGTAGGACGCGCGGGCGTTGGCGAGCTCGATGGCCTGCACGCTTGCAAGGAAGATCTCGACGAGGGGAACCAGCGAGGGCGCGCGATCGGCCTTGACTGCTGCATTGTCGAAGCTGGCGGCTTGCCAGGTCGGCGGCGTGCTGACGTCGCACATCAGAATCAGGAACGCAGCGCAAGCCGCGACGACAAATCGCATCTCGGAAAGAGTCCTCGAACTGTGGGGAACGACCAGCGGCGCGCCGGTGACAAGGACTTCTTAACCGTAATTGCGGCGAAGCTGCGATTCAGCGATATGGCCGGTGTTAGTACGGTGTTCCCGCCGGAGGAATGCAGCGTTGCTCCCGCGGTTCTACGGGAACCGCAGGGAAACTCGGTGCTGAAAGAGATATTCAGGCCTGTGGCCGTTACGCCTTGGGAAAATCATCAGGCAATGAAGGCGAGCAGGGTGCCGTTGGCCTTGGCCGGGGGCACCACGATCGCGGCTCCGCTGCGGACGGCCACTGAACCCAGCGCCTTCTCGGTCGCCGCGAGATCGCCGCTGACGAGCACCAGCGCCGCGCCGCCGCGCTCGGAGAGGCCCGCGAGCGGCACACCGGGATAACGTTTGCCGAGCTGGTCCAGCGTCAGATAGACGAAGTCGGCTCGGTCGCCGCCTGAAGGCACACTCGCCGCGCCATCGGCCTCAGTCTTCGCTTCGCGATCGATCAGGCGAGCGAGATGCGCGGCTTCCTTCGCGGGCTCCGGTGTTGCGATCAACACCTGGCTGATCCGCCTGGCCGCATTGGCGTGCGTCATCAGTTCGGGGATCCACACGGTCTCGCGGGTCTTGTGCTGGCAGGCGAAGATGCGCACGCCGCCGGGTGCTTCCGCGGTCGGCCACATGAAGGTGCGGAATTTGGCGGCCGACACCGTGCCATCGGGCAGCGTGACCGGCCGCTCGAAATCGGTCGGGCCGATCGGCGTGAGGCCGCGCGCGCGGATTTCTTCGGCGCCGGCGGCGGAGTCGATTGCGGTGAAGGCAATGCGCTCGATGCCTTCGCCGCGATTGTCGAGGAAGGCGCGCGCCGGCGCATTGTGCTCGGTCGCGGCGAGTACGCCAAGCAGCTCCATGTAATCAGGGTCGAACATGATGGTGTAGTTGCCGGTGCCCATATGCGCGCTGTGGGTGCCGCGCGGCGAGAGGGTGAAGCCGAGCTGCCGGTAGTTTTCGGCGGCGCTGTCGAGGTCTTTCACCATGACCACGGCGTGGTCGATACCGATGACGTTCTTGAGGGCCACTGTGATTTCCCCGAATGCAAAATGACTTTGGACGGCTTGAGCAGCCGCTATCCCTGTCTACGCCGGATGGGCGATCAAGTCATTTTCAAATCGGCGGGTGATCAGGAATTTCATTCCGCGAAATGCGGCTGCGACGCGTGATGGCGTCAGCGATCCTGCCCGCTGATATAGGCGGCGAGGACGGCGCGTTCCTCGCTGGTCATCTCGGTGATGTTGCCCGGCGGCATCGCGTTGGACCACGCAGCCACGCGGCCGATCAGGCGGATGTTGCGGTGGATGTGCTCGGGAGCATCCAGCAAGATGCCCTTCGGCGCGGTCACGATGCCGGCCCAGACCGGCTCGGCCGCGTGGCACATGCTGCAGCGGGACGTCACGATCTCCTCGACATTGGCAAGCGTCGGCTGCGCCGAGAGCGCGCCAGTCTTGACCTCACGCGGGCCGGCTGCAGAGAGAAAGAGGATCGCGATAGCGCCCGCTGCCGCGACGCCCCACACCCACCATGGCGATTTGCGCCCGGCGTGGCCCTCGTTGAAGAAGTGGCGGATCACCGGCCCCAGCGCCAGCACGATCGCCACGATGATCCAGTTGAAGCGTGTCGCGTAGAGCAGGGGATAGTGGTTGCTGATCATCAGCACGACGACCGGCAGCGTCAGATAATTGTTGTGAACCGAGCGTTCCTTGCTGGCCTTGCCGAGCTTTGGATCTGGCGCCTCGCCCGCGATCAGGCTGGCCACGATCTTCTTCTGGTTCGGGATGATCAGGGTAAAGACATTGGCGACCATGATAGTGCCGATGATCGCCGCGATCTGGTTGAAGGCGCCGCGCCCGCTCAAGACGTGGGTGAAAGCGTAGGTCAGCGCGACCAGGAACAAATAGCCGCCGACGGCAAAGGGCAGCTCGCGCTGCGCCAGCCCGGTGCGGCAGGCGGTCTCATAGAGCAGCCACGCCAGCGCGAGACTCAAGAGGCTGAACAGCCCAGCCTGGACCGGTGTCAGATCAAGGATCGATTTGTCGATGAGGAACAGATCGGCGTCGAGATAGTACACCACCACCATCAGCGCGAAGCCCGACAGCCACGTGGTGTAGGCCTCCCATTTGAACCAGGTGAGCTCGTCCGGCATCTGGCTTGGCGCCACCAGATATTTCATGATCCGATAGAAGCCGCCGCCATGAACCTGCCAGGCCTCGCCCTGTACGCCACCAGGTAGATCGCTCTTGGGTTTAAGGCTCAGGTCGAGGGCGATGAAATAGAACGAGCTGCCGATCCAGGCGATCGCGGCCACCACGTGCAGCCAGCGCAGCAGCACGCTCGCCCATTCCGATACGATGGATCCCCACATGATCACCCCATCAGTCGCGATGCCGATGCCGCAGCTTTGATGACCGCCACCGGCGGCCCTGCCCTTACAATGTGTCGCACCGATCCGCGCCGTTTTCCAGTACGATGGGTCACGCCATCTGCATATCGTGCGGGCATGAGCTGACGTGGTTTTTGGCAGACGAAGTCCGGGAGGAAGCTGACGTGATATCTCGTATTTCGCACTTGATGCTGCCCGCATGGCTGTTGTTGGCCTGCGCCGGCGTACAAGCCGAGCCCGTGCTGCAAGGCAAGGACGCCTATGGCAACTGGCAGGCCGACAAGCCCGGCACTGTCAGGCTGATCCGCCCGCAGGATCTGGCCAGGCCCGGCGCCACGCCGTCGGTCTCCAATCCCACGCGCGTGACGGCACGCGGCAGCGCTACGCCGCAAGTACCTGACGGATTCAAGATCGAGCTTTTGGCCGATGGCCTGTCCGATGCGCGGGTGCTGCGCGTTGCGCCGAACGGCGACGTCTTCGTTGCCGAGACCGGGCCGGGACGCATTCGCGTGCTGCGTCTCGGGGAGGGCGGCGCCAAGGTTGCGACCAACGAGGTCTTTGCCAGCGGGCTCACTCGTCCTTTTGGAATCGCCTTCTTCCCGAACGGCGACAATCCGCAATGGGTCTATGTCGCCAATGCCGGCAACGTCGTCCGCTTTCCCTATCACGCCGGTGACCTGAAGGCGTCCGGCAAGGCCGACGTGGTGGTGGCGAACCTTGCACAGGGATCTGGCCATTCCACCCGCGACATCGTGTTCACGCCCGACGGGAAGAGGATGCTGGTGTCCGTCGGCTCCGCCAGTAATGTCGCCGAAGGCATGGGGAGCCCGCCCGGCGGGCTCGAGGCCTGGTCGCGCACGCAGGCGCTCGGCGCGCCCTGGGGCTATGAGGCCGAGCGAGCGGCGGTGCTCTCCTTCACTCCCGAAGGCAAGGATCGCAAGCTCTATGCAACCGGTATCCGCAACTGCGTCGGCCTCGCGATCCAGCCGCAGACCGGTTTGCCCTGGTGTTCGACCAACGAGCGCGACGGCCTCGGCGACGATCTCGTGCCCGACTACGTTACCAGCGTGAAGGAGGGCGCCTTCTATGGTTGGCCGTGGTTCTACATCGGCAACAACGAAGACCCGCGCCACGTCGGCGCGCGGCCGGATCTCAAGGACAAGGTGACGGTGCCCGACGTGCTGGTGCAGCCGCATTCGGCTTCGCTCGGCCTGACCTTTTATCAGGGCACGCAGTTTCCGTCTGAGTACCAGGGTGACGCCTTTGCCGCCGAGCATGGTTCCTGGAACCGCTCGAAGCGCACCGGCTACAAGGTGATCCGTATCAAGATGAAGGAAGGCAAGCCGACTGGAGAGTACGAGGATTTTGTGACGGGCTTCGTCGTGAACGACTCGCAGGTGTGGGGACGGCCGGTCGGAATTGCGGTCGCAAAGGATGGCGCGCTGCTGGTCTCGGAAGATACCGGCGGCACGATCTGGCGGGTGACGCATTGATTTACGAGCGAACGAGGAGAGGGAAAGACCTACCCCCGCCGTACGCTCGCCCCGCCATCCACCGGCAGTGTCACGCCCGTGATGAAACTCGCTTCATCCGACGCGAGGAATAGCGCGGCATTCGCGACGTCCCACGCCGTGCCCATCTTCTTGCGCAGCGGTACCTTGCTGTCGCGCTCGGCTTCGACTTCGGCGCGGGTCTTGGACCATTCGCGGGCGCGGGTATCAACGGCCATCGGCGTGTTCATCAGGCCAGGCAGGATGACGTTCGCGCGGATGCCGTACTCGGCATTCTGATAGGCGAGCTGTTCGGTGAACGCGATCATCGCCGACTTCGTCGCCTTGTAGGCGACGTAGGGATAGGTGGTGATTGCGGCCATGGAGGAGATGTTGATGATGGCGCCGCTCTTCTGCGCGCGCATGATCGGAATGACTTCCTTCGCTGCGAGAATGCAGCTCTTGAGGTTGATGGCGACGACGCGGTCGAACGCCTCTTCGGTGATTTGAAGCAGCTCGGCATCGCCGCCGGACAGGCTGACGCCGACATTGTTGTGCAGCACGTCGATGCGGCCCCAGCGCGATTTGGCATCCGCCACCATCGCCTTGATATCGGCCGACTTGGTCACGTCGGCCTTGAAGGCTGCAGCGGTACCGCGATTCGCAGCAATAATGTCGACGGTCTCCTGCGCGGACTCCAGATGATGATCCACGCACAGCACCTTCGCTCCTTCGCGCGCGAAGGTCAGCGCGGTGGCGCGGCCGTTGCCCATGCCTTCGCCGGGGCTCTGGCCGGCGCCGACGACGATCGCAACCTTGTCCTTCATGCGCATGTCAGTTCACTCCCGGGATCGGGTACTGCTGGAGCACCTCTTTGTAATAGGGCTCGTTGTCCATCTTCATGGTGGCGAGAACGCGCACGACGCCGCAATAGAAGGCAATCGTGAGCACGAGATCGACCATGTGCTCGTCGGAGAGATGTGTCTTGATCTCGGCGAAGGTCGCATCCGACATCGCGAGCTCCCGCACCATCTCGCGGGCACCTTTCAGGATGGCCTTGGCGAGCGGCTCCAGTTTCGACGGCTTGCCTTCCGTCTCTGCCATCAGGCCGACGATATCCTCGTCGGTGACCCCGAACTCCCTGCCGATCTTCACGTGATGGGTGAATTCGTATTCCGATTTCTCCATCCAGCCGACCTGGAGGATGGCGAGCTCGCGCAGGCGCGGGTCGAGCTTGCTCTTGAAACGGATGTAGCCGCCGATGCCGTTGAAGGCGCGCGCCATCTCCGGCGAGTTGACCAAGAGCTTGTGCAGATTGGTATTGCGCTTGAGCATGTCGCGATATTCGGGCGCGACCTGGTCGGCCTCGAGATAGGGCAGGCGGGCCATTTTTCGTGTTTCCTCTAGTGTTCTTGTGATTCGCGTTCGGGGGCTTGCAGCGTGACGCCGCCGTCGACCACCAGCACCTGGCCGGTGATGTAGCGGGCAAAATTGCTGAGCAGGAATTTGACGGCGTGGCCGACATCCCAGCCAGTGCCTTCAGTCTTGAGCACGGACGCCCGGGCGCGCTGGGCGCGGGCCTGCTCGCTCATGCCGCGGGCATACACCATCGGTGTGTACATCGGTCCGGGGCAGATGCAATTGACGCGGATATTGTCGCGGCCGTGGTCGACCGCCATCGCGCGCGTCAGGCCGATGATCGCGGCCTTCGAGGTCGTGTAGGTCGTCAGCCCACGCGGCCGCAACGCCGAGATCGAGGAGATGTTGACGATCGCGCCACCTTTGGCGGTCTTGATCATCGCGGGAATCGCGTGCTTCGACAGCAGGAACATGGTCTCGACATTGACCTGCATGACACGGCGATATTGCTCGGGCGCCTCGTCGACCACGCTACCGCGGCTGCCAATGCCGACATTGTTGTCGAGGAAATCAAGCCGGCCCCAGTGGTCGAGCGCAGCTTCGACAAGTTGTTTGCAATCGGCTTCGCTGGTGACGTCGCCGCCATGGGCCGCGGCCGTGCCGCCTTCGACGGTGATCATCTGGACAGTGTGTTGGGCGAGCTTGAGGTCGCGATCGGCGACCAGCACCTTTGCGCCGGCGCGGGCTAGCAGAATTGCTGCAGCGCGGCCGTTGCCGATGCCGTCGCCTGCCGCGCCTCCGCCACTGATCAGCGCCACCTTGCCGGCGAGGCCGGCATCGTCTTCAGGGCCCTGCATCTCGTTCCATCCGATATTTTCGTGCAAGTTAGCAATGCGGTGCGGAGGTGAGAAGGCCGGCGGTCCCGCGCCGATGTCATTGACATCGCACGGAATTGCATGCCGCGGGGCGAGATTGCGCGCGCTCCGGCGCGCGGCTCGAGGAACCGACCTCACGCGATCGCGTTTCCTGCGGAGCCTTTCCCGCGCTAGGCTCTCTCCCGGGGACTCCCAACCACCAGTGGCTTGCCGATGAATCTGCTTGATCCACAAGGGCCCGTGGCTGCGGCCAACAGCACCATTTTGATCGATTCCGTCGTCATCATGCTCGCGATCGTGGTGCCGACCATCATCGCGATCCTGGCTTTTGCATTCTGGTTTCGCGCGTCGAACACCAAAGCACGATACCAGCCTGACTTTGTTTATTCCGGCCGCGTGGAGATGGTGGTGTGGGCGATTCCTGCGCTCACCGTCATCTTGCTTGGCGGCGTCGCCTGGATCGGCTCGCACCAGCTCGATCCCGCGGCGCCCGTGCCGGGAACGGGCAGCCCGGTGCGCATCCAGGCCGTTTCGCTCGACTGGAAATGGCTCTTCATCTATCCGGACCAGCGCATCGCCACGGTCAATTCGCTGACGGTGCCGGCCGGCGCCGAGCTGAACATTCAGCTGACATCGTCGAGCGTGATGAACGTGTTCTTCATCCCGCAGCTCGGCAGCATGATCTACACCATGAACGGCATGGTGACGAAGCTGAACCTGCGTGCCGACAATGAGGGCAAGCTGCAGGGCCTCTCGGCGCACTTCTCCGGCGACGGCTTTCCGGACATGATGTTCGACGTCAACGTGATCTCGCCGCTGTCATTTCCGGATTGGGTGGCAACCACGGCGAAGACCGACGCCGTGCTGAACGAGGATAGCTACAAGAAGCTGATGCAGCAGGGCATCGAGAAGGGCAGGCCGACCTATCGCCTGGAAGACCCGCGCCTGTTCGATCTGATTGCGACCCAGCACATTCCGCCGGGCCCAGGGCCGGAGCTCGTCTCCGATGCCGGCCGCCCGCACAGTGGAGGCCACGATGCTCGGTAAGCTCGACTGGTCGGCAATTCCGTTCGATCAGCCCATTCCGCTCATCGCAGGGGCTATCGTGCTGGTCGGGATCCTCGCGGTTCTGACGTGGGTCGTCGTAAAGGGCCACCTGCCCTATCTCTGGCACGAATGGATCACCAGCGTCGATCACAAGCGCATCGGCGTCATGTACATCCTGCTGGCCTCGGTGATGCTGCTGCGCGGCGGCAGCGACGCCATCATGATGCGAATCCAGCAGGCGATCGCCTATCAGTCGCAGGGCTATCTGCCGCCGGAGCACTACAACCAGATCTTCTCGGCGCACGGCACCATCATGATCTTCTTCGTGGCGATGCCGTTCGTGATCGGGCTGATGAACCTGGTCGTGCCGCTCCAGCTGGGCGTGCGCGACGTGGCTTTCCCGACACTGAACTCCGTTGGCTTCTGGCTGACCGCGACCGGCGCCCTGTTGGTCAATCTCTCGCTGGTGATCGGCGAGTTCGCCCGCACCGGCTGGCTTGCCTTTCCGCCGCTGTCGGAGCTGTCATATTCACCCGGTGTCGGCGTCGACTATTACGCCTGGTCGCTCCAGATCTCGGGCGTCGGCACGCTGGTCGCCGGCATCAACCTCGTCACGACCGTGCTGAAGCTGCGCACCAAGGGCATGAACTATCTGCGCATGCCGATGTTCTGCTGGACCACGCTGGCCTCGAACCTGCTGATCGTCGCAGCCTTCCCGATCCTCACTGCGACGCTGGCGATGCTGCTGCTCGACCGCTATCTCGGCTTCCACTTCTTCACCAATGAAGCCGGCGGCAATGTCATGATGTTCATGAACCTGATCTGGGCCTGGGGGCATCCGGAGGTCTACATTCTCGTGCTGCCGGCCTTCGGCATCTACTCCGAGGTGGTGTCGACCTTCTCCGGGAAGCCGTTGTTCGGTTACCGCTCCATGGTGCTCGCCACCATGGCAATCTGCATCATCTCCTTCATGGTCTGGCTGCACCACTTCTTCACCATGGGAGCAGGCCCCGACGTCAACGCCATCTTCGGCATCGCCAGCATGATCATCGCAGTTCCGACAGGGGTGAAGATCTACAACTGGCTGTTCACGATGTACGGCGGCCGCATCCGCTTCGCGACGCCGATGCTCTGGTCCGTCGGCTTCATGGTGACGTTCATCATCGGTGGCCTGACCGGCGTGCTCGTCGCGGTGCCTCCGGCGGACTTCATGCTCCACAACAGCATGTTCCTGGTTGCGCATTTCCACAATGTCATCATCGGAGGCGTGCTGTTCGGCGCCTTCGCAGGCTTCGAATACTGGTTTCCGAAGGCGTTCGGATTTCGTCTCGACGAACGCTGGGGGAAGATCGCGTTCTGGTTCACCTTCATCGGTTTCTACGTCACCTTCATGCCGCTCTATGTCGCGGGCATGCTGGGCATGACGCGACGCATGCAGCACTACGATGTTGCCGAATGGCGGCCGTGGATGATCATCGCCGCGTTCGGCATGTTGCTGCTCTCGATCGGCGTCCTGGCGCAGGTCTTTCAGCTCGTGACCAGCATCCGCAATCGCGAAACCTTGCGTGACCGTACCGGCGATCCCTGGGACGGCCGCTCGCTGGAATGGGCGACGTCGTCGCCCCCGCCGGTGTTCAATTTCGCGTTCTCCCCCGACGTGCGCGGCGAGGATGCCTATTGGGCGATGAAACGACATGCCAAGGAGCAGCAGCTCGAGGATCATCCAGGCCCCGAATATCAGGATATCGAGATGCCCAAGAACTCGCCGACCGGGTTCGTCTGTGCGTTCTTCGCCACCGTGATGGGCTTTGCGCTGATCTGGCACATCTGGTGGATGGTGATTTTGGGCGGCATCGGCGCGTTCGCGACCTTCGTCGTTTTCGCCTGGCGCGATCACGATGAATACGTCATTCCGGCCGCCGAGGTCGAACGGATCGACCGCATCAACATCGAGGAACGGCGCAGCCTCGTCAGCATGGCCGGAGCAGTCTGATGTCGATGACCGCAGCCCTCGGCCATGCGCATGCCGATCCCCACCATATCGGCGTCGTCGTCGAGCATCCGGGACCTGCGCCGAAGCGGATCGTCACCGCCTACGGCTTCTGGGTGTTCCTGCTCTCCGACATCGTGATGTTCTCCTGCTTCTTTGCGGCCTATGCGGTGCTGGTCGACCAGACCGCGGGCGGCCCCAAGGGCTCGGAGATATTTGAGCAGCGCAATGTCGCGATCGAGACGGTCTGCCTGCTGCTCTCGAGTTTTACCTGCGGCATGGCCAGTATCGCCGCCGACGTCCGCAACCGGTTCTGGTTCTATCTCGGCATGGCCGTGACCTGCGTGCTCGGGCTGATCTTCCTCGCGATCGAGTTCAACGAGTTCGCCGATCTGGTGTCCCGTGGCTATGGCCCGTCGCGCAGTGCGTTCCTGACGGCGTTCTTCTCGCTGGTCGGATGCCACGGCCTGCACGTCACAGCCGGCGTGCTGTGGCTGCTCACCATGATGGCCCAGGTCTTTGCAAAGGGCTTTCGCGCCGACGTGCTGCGCCGGATGATGTGCTTTGCCCTGTTCTGGCACGCGCTCGACATCATCTGGGTCGGGGTGTTTTCCGTCGTCTACCTGCTTGGAGGTGGCGCATGAGCGATCAGACGCATCTGCATGCCGAGCACGACATCGCGCCGGGCGATGAGGAGCAACACGGCGTCCGCGAACGCATCATCGGTTATGTCGTCGGTCTCGGCTTGGCGTTGCTGCTCACGGCAACTTCGTTTTTCATCGCCGGTACGAATCTCGTCTGGCAGCCCTCGATTCCGATTGCATTGATCGTGCTGGCGATCGCGCAGATGGGCGTGCATCTGGTGTTCTTCCTCCACATCACGACGGGCCCCGACAACACCAACAACGTGCTGGCGTTGGCCTTCGGCCTTCTGGTCGTCTTCCTGGTGGTCGGTGGAACCGTCTGGATCATGGCGCATCTCAACCAGAATATGCCGCCGATGGATCAGTTCATTAAGATGCACAGCTAGCGCTGCACAAAAAAGAAGAGCCGCTTGCATGTGACAAGCGGCCCAAGTCTAGGGAGGAAACGCCCGAGCAAAGCAATCGGACCGAAGCCGGATTGCCGCCAAGGAAACGCTCGCGCAAAGCGCTTGCGTACACATATAGGTGCAGCAACTCCCGTTTCAGTTCAATTCCGGATCAATACTGTCTCGGGTTACCACTCACGGCTGCGTGAACCGATTGTTCACTTTGGCCGGCGGCAATTATAGGCCTTGCGGAAGCCGGAAGCCTGCGCGTCGTCCTCCGAACAGAACCAGCGGTCGGGCTTGGTGGTCGCGGCGTAGCTCGGGCAGCCCCGCAGATGGTAGATGCCGATGTTGCCGGTGACGTGGGCGCGAACCGCAAGCTTGCCCTTGATGGCACAGCTTGGCGGCGCCGTCGGATCCTCCGGAAACAGTGCCGCGCGAATCTCCTTGTCGCGGTCGGAGCGGCAGGCGGCGCCGAGCAGTGCGCCGTCCTTCTTGCCGATACGGAATTCTTGCGGTGCAACAAAGCAGCCTTTCCAGATGCCGGCCGATGCGGCCTTGGCCTCGGCCGCTGCCGGCTTGACGTTGGCCTTGAGAGGCTCGCGCGCGATGGCAAAGCCGAGCTTGAGCAGTTGCTCGTTCAACGAAACCTTGTCGCCCTCGACCGTGCAGATTGCCCGGTGGCGCTTGCCGAAGTTCTTCTCGGGACCGACATCGTCGCAGCGCACCGGCTTTCCGCCGATCAGCCTGGTGAGCCGGTCGCGGGCCTCGATGCCGCAGGTCCAGGGGTCGGCGTGGTCGTCGATGCAGACCTGGTCGAGCTCGGGCGCATCGACGCCGTCGAGCCGATAGGTGACATCGCCGAGCTGGATCGAATTGGCGTCCCGGACAGTCGCAGCCGCCGTCAGCGCGGCGGCGGGGCTGGAGGCCCCGAGAAATCCGGACAGAGCGAGAAATAAGACGAGGGCGAAGGCGCGGGCGGCGGCCAATGAATTCTCGAGGGACATAATTTCTCGCTATCGATTGCTCTTTCTCCTCGTTCCTAGCATCCGGCCGTCGCGAGACCAATGGTCTGCGCTGTGCGAAGTGCGACATTCGCCCGCCAGCCTTTACTCGCCGCCCGGTCTGCCCCTATCGTTTGCCGGCCTTGCGAGCCGTGATGGCCGAATCGCCCCTGAAGCGGCGAGGGCGGGAGGAAGATGTTTTGACGAAAGACCCCGTAGACGTCCTGATCATCGGCGCCGGCGCATCAGGCGCGGCGGTGGCATGGTCGCTGGCCGAGACCAAGATGCACATTCTCTGCCTGGAGCAAGGCGGCTGGATGAATCCGGCGGAATATCCAAGTACAGGCCGGGACTGGGAAGCCAAGTTCTACGGGGAATGGTCGTCGAGCCCGAACGTCCGCGGTCGGCCCGAGGACTATCCGATCAACGATGACAATTCGCCGATCAAGGTCGTCAACTACAACGCGGTCGGCGGCTCGACCGTGATGTACACCGCGCACTGGCCGAGGCTGCACCCGTCTGATTTCAAGGTGAAGACGCTGGATGGCGTCGCCGACGACTGGCCGGTCGATTACGACGCGCTGACGCCGTTCTTCGAGGAGAACGACCGCATGATGGGCACGTCCGGCTTGTCGGGCGATCCGCTGTCGCCGCTGACGCATCCGCCGATGCCGCAGCAGCCGATGGGATTGTCGGGCGCCATCATCGGCAAGACCATGAACAAGCTCGGCTGGCACTGGTGGCCGTCGGACACCACCGTCGCGACCATGGACTATGAGGGCCGGGCGCGCTGCATCAATCTCGGCCATTGCACGCCGGCCTGCGCGCAGGGCGCAAAATCCTCGACCGACATCACCTATTGGCCGCATGCGGTGCGGGCCGGTGTCGAGCTGCGCACGCATTGCCGGGTGCGCGAGATCACCACTGACGAGAGCGGCATGGCCACCGGCGTGATCTACTACGACAAGGAGGGCATCGAGCAGTTCCAGCCGGCGCATGTCGTGATCATCGCGTGCAACGGCGTCGGCACGCCGCGCCTGCTGCTGAACTCGAAATCCGATCGCTTTCCGAATGGTCTGGCCAATTCGTCGGGACTCGTCGGCAAGAACCTGATGTTCCATCCCTATGCGCAGATCTACGGCTATGTGAAGGAGCCGACGGACAGCAACCGTGCGCCGCCGACCTGCCTGTGGAGCAAGGAGTGGTATGACACGGACCTCTCGCGCGGCTTCGTGCGCGGCTATGGCGTGCAGTTCGTGCGCGGTGCAGGTCCGGTGTTCGAGGCTGTCGTCAGCGAGCAGAAGGGTATTTTGCCGTGGGGGGCCGATCATCACCGCGTCTTCCGCAAGCTCAACGGACATCGGCTCGGTTTCTCCGCGATCTGCGAGGACCTGCCGGAGGAGCACAACCAGGTCACGCTTGATCCGGTGCTGAAGGACAGTCACGGCATTCCGGCACCGAAGATCAACTACACGATCAGCGAGAACAGCCGGAAGATGATGGATCATGCGCTCGCCCGCGGCCGGGAGATCCTCGAGACGGCAGGCGCAACCGACATCTGTGTCAACTCGCCGATCCCCTGGGGCGGCTGGCACCTGCTCGGCACCGCGCGCATGGGCACCGATCCCCAAAAATCCGTCGTCAACGAATGGGGGCGCACGCATGACGTGAAGAACCTCTTCATCGTCGATGGCAGCATCTTCGTCACCTCGGGCGGTGTGAACCCGACGTCCACCATCCAGGCCCTCGCGCTCTACATCGCCGACCAGATGAAGCAGCGCCTTGCCAATCTGTTTGATTGAGGCCGTCATGACCACAGACAATCAACTCACGCGCGCCCAGCGCGACGACCTCCGCACCGTCGCCGCAATGATCGTTCCCGCCAGCGACGAGTACAAGGTGCCCGGCGCCGACGACGCCGCGATCCAGGCAGACATGCTGGCGACGCTCGGCCGAGACACCAAAATGGTGGCGGCAGCGCTGGATCATCTGGCGCGGCTGGCGGGCCAGCCGCTCGCAGAGCTCGGTGTCGCGAAGCGCGATGCGGTGGCGCAGGAGTTTCGCAGGAGTGGTGGCGCAGCCGCCGCAACGCTCACCCGCGTCGTCCTGCAATGCTACTACCGTGATGACCGCGTGCTGCACTCGCTCGGACTCGAGCTGCGCGCGCCGTTCCCTAAGGGCCATGTGCTCCCTGATGGCGACTGGTCGCTGCTCGATCCGGTCAAGGCCAGGTCCGGTACGTTGCGGCGGGCGACCTAGCCACCTTGGCAGTCCAGCCGTGCGCTCCGGGCGGGCACCTTGCGCCCGACGGAACAGGCCACCATCTGTGTGAGCCTCAAGGACTTTTGCCATGCTGGATTTCACTTCTGATATCGTCGATGACGCACCGTCATCGCGAACGACGGATTCTGCCCCGGTCGATGACCGGGCCCTGCTGGACGCCTATTCGACGGCCGTGATCGACGTGACCGACCGTGTCGGCCCGGCCGTCGTGCGCGTCGAGACCGGGCCAAAGGTGCCGAACGGCCGCGAGCGCGGCGGGCTCGGTTCGGGCATCGTGATCTCGCCTGATGGCCTCGTCCTCACCAACAGCCATGTGGTTGGCTCGTCCAAGGAGATCCGGCTGCGGGACGTCGAGGGTAATTTCGGCGATGCCCGGGTGCTCGGTGTCGATCCCGACACCGATCTTGCGCTGCTGCGCGCCAATGGCGTGCGCGATTTGCCTTACGCAGCGCTCGGCAACTCCAAGACCTTACGGCGCGGCCAGCTCGTGATCGCGATCGGCAATCCGCTCGGCTTTGAATCAACCGTCACCGCCGGCGTGGTGTCCGCGCTGGGGCGCTCGATCCGCTCAGTGAGCGGGCGCATCATCGAGGACGTGATCCAGACCGATGCCGCGCTCAATCCCGGCAATTCCGGCGGGCCCCTTGTGTCGTCGAACGCGCAGGTGATCGGCATCAACACCGCCATCATCAACGGCGCGCAGGGCATCTGCTTCGCGGTTGCCAGCAACACCGCGCAATTCGTGCTGTCGGAGATCATCCGCCACGGCTACGTCCGCCGCGCCTTTATCGGCGTCGCCGGGCAGACCGCCCCGGTGCCGCGGCGGCATGCGGTACTGGCCGGGGTCGAGAACAAGATGGGTGCGCTGCTGATGCAGATCGAGCAGGACGGCCCGGCGGCGAAGGCGGGTCTGCTGCCCGGTGACGTCGTCATCAAGCTCGACGGCGTCGACATCAACGGCGTCGACGATCTCATCCGCGTGCTCGATCGCGACCGGATCGGGCGGCGGCTCGCCATGGACTTGCTGCGGCGTGGCCAGCTGAGGGCGTTCGATATCGATCCGATCGAGCGCAAGCCGCAGCGCTAGCTGCGGGACGGCGGGCGAGGTATGACGGTGTCATGCCTCGCTTCCGGACCCTTGCCGCATGATGCCGGCGCATGAGAGCTACGACGTCATTGTCATCGGCGCCGGTGCCGGCGGCATGACGGCAGCGGCAGTCGCTGCTGCCGAAGGGCTGCGCGTGCTGGTGATCGAGAAGACTGCCTTCGTCGGCGGCACCACCGCCTGGTCCGACGGCCTGGTCTGGATCCCCGCCAATGCCAAAATGACGGAGGCGGGGCTCTCCGACAGCATCACGGACGCTGTCCAATATCTGTCGAGCACGGTGCCTGAGCCCGCCAATGCGGGATTGCGCGCGGCATTTCTCGCGCGCGGGCCGGAGATGGTGGCTTATCTCGAAGCCAACACCGAAGTGCGCCTGCAAGCGGTGAAGGCCTGTCCGGACTATTATCCGGAGCGGCTGGGCGCGACATCGGGCGGACGCGTGCTGGAGTCTGTTTCGTTCGAGGGCACGCGATTGGGCGCCCATTTCGCGCGACTGCGCCCGCCGTTGCCAGAGTTCACGCTGTTTGGCGGGATGATGGTCAGCCGGCTCGACATCCCGCATCTGCGCCGCATCGGAAAATCATTGCGCTCGACCTTGCGTGCGGCGCGGCTCGTTTGCGAGTATGCCTTGCAGCGCCTGCGCAGCCCGCGTGGTACGACGCTGCATCTTGGAAATGCGCTCGCGGCGCGGCTTTATGCTTCACTGTTGGCGCGGCGGGTCGAGATCCTCTTCAGCGCTGACGTCGAAGATCTGTCGATGCAGGGCGATCGCGTCGTTGGCGTGGTCATACGGCATGGCTCCCGCGATCGTTCGATTGCCGCGCGCCGCGGCGTGGTGGTCGCGACCGGGGGCTTTTCGCATGATGCTGCTTTGCGCAAACGTTTTTTCCCGGCCGCAGCTGGATTTGTCTCAGCAACGAATATGTCCGGCACAGGAGATGGTCTTCGTCTTGCGACCGCAAGCGGTGCTGCACTCAACACGGGCGTGACGAGCCCGGCCTACTGGGTGCCGGCGTCGGTCTTCCGGCGCGCCGATGGCAGTCGCGGTGTGTTTCCGCATACGGTAACTGATCGCGCCAAGCCCGGCGTCATCGCTGTCAACGCAGCAGGCATGCGTTTCGTCAATGAAGCGCTGTCCTACCACGAGTTCGTGCTCGCCATGCTGCGTGATGGCAATGGTGAGCCGGACCGGCCGTTTTATCTGGTTTGTGATCGCTCGTTCCTGTGGAAATATGGGCTGGGTCGCATCAAGCCATCCACGCGCAACGTGCGACGCCATGTGGCGAGCGGCGAGTTGATCGAGGCGCCCGACATCGCGCAGCTCGCGACGAAAATCGGTTTCAAGCCATCTGCGCTCACGGCGACGATCGCCAGCTACAATTCCGATGCGAAGGAGGGCCGCGATCCCGAATTCGGCCGCGGCAGTACGATCTACCAGCGGCACCTCGGTGATATCAGCCACAAGCCCAACCCGTGCGTCGCGCCGATCCTTCATGCGCCGTTCTTTGCGATGCGGATCTACCCGGCTGATCTCGGCACCGCGATCGGGGTGAAGGTCGATGCTCAGGCGCGTGTGCTGCGCGAGGATGGAACGCCGATCGCGGGGCTCTATGCCTGCGGCAATGACATGGGCTCGATCATGAACGGGAATTGTCCGGGGCCCGGCATCGCGCTCGGGCCGGCGCTGACGTTCGGGTACGTCGCGGGGAGGCATCTGGCGGAGGGCGCGACGGTGAGCACGACGAGCGCTAGAGACGCCTCTGCCTGACTGTCGGCTCCGCTATATCCACGTCATTGCGAGCGCAGCGAAGCAATCCAGAAAAAGCTGGATTGCTTCGTCGCTGCGCCCCTCGCAATGACGGCGTGGAGAGAGCGCGCGCTTTAAACCGCTACTCAGCAGCCGCTGCGAACCGGCTGTTCTCCAGCTCTGCCTCCAGCCGCGCTTTTTCGGCGGTCGCCAGCTTGATATTAGCTTCCTTGACGTGGCCGAAACCGCGGATCGTCTCGGGCACGCGCGCAAGCCGTGCCAGCAGCGGGATCTGCTCCGCCTTCAGCCCGGCCATCCGCTGATCGATCATCGCCAGATAATCCTCAACCAACTTCCGTTCCATCCGGCGTTCCCCGGTGCGGCCGAACGGATCGAGCGCGCCCCCGCGCAAGAATTTCAGCTTCGCCAGCACGCGGAAGGCGTGAAGCATCCAGCCGCCAAATTCCTGCTTCTGAAGCCGCCCTGTCGTTTTGTCGCGCTTTGCGAAGATCGGCGGAGCGAGATGGTACTTCAGCGTGAAATCGCCGTCGAACTTCTCCGACACCTTCTTGGCAAAGCTGCCATCGGTGTAGAGCCGCGCGACCTCGTACTCGTCCTTGTACGACATCAGCTTGAACAGGTTTTTCGCGACCGCCTCAGTCAGCTCCGTGGACGCGGGTGAGGCGGAATTCTCGGCTTTGCGCACCTTGGCAACGGCGGCGATATAGCGGTCAGCGTAGGCCTTGTCCTGATAGCCGGTCAGGAACTCCGCGCGCGTCGCGACGATGTCGTCGAGTGACTTGGTCGGCGCGGATGCGCGGCTCTTGAACTGCAACACGCTGCGCACGCGCGACATGTCGTGGGCGGCGAGGCGGCCCCAGGTGAAGGCGAGCTTGTTCATCTCGATCGCGGCGCCGTTGATCTCGATGGCACGCAGCAGCGCCTCCAGCGACAGCGGAATTGCGCCCTTCTGGAAGGCGAAGCCGAGCATGAAGGGATTGGTCGCGATGCTGTCGCCCATCAACGCCGCGGCAATGCCGGTGGCATCGATGATGTCGAGGTTCTTGTCGCCGACAGCGTCGCGCAACACGGTCTGCATCGTGCCCATCTCGAAATCGATATCGGGATTTTGCACGAAGCTCGCGGTCGGCTGCAGGTCGGCGTTGATAAAGGCCTTGGTCACGCCGCGCTCGGCGCGGCTTAGCGCGGTTGGGCCGGCCGATACGATCATGTCGCAGCCGAGGATGACGTTGGCTCCGCCAGTGGTGATGCGGACCGCCGAGATGTCCTCCGGCTTCGGAGCGATGCGGACATGGCTCATCACGGCGCCGTTCTTCTGCGACAGGCCTGTGAAGTCCAACGCCGAGCAGCCGCGGCCATCGACATGGGCGGCCATGCCGAGCAGGGCGCCGATCGTGATGACGCCGGTGCCGCCGATGCCGGTGACGAGGATGTTGTAGGGTCCATCAAGCTCACGCGTGGGCGGCAGCGGCAAATCGGCGAACAGCTGGCCGGAGTCGACCGCCGAGGTTTTCATCCGTTTCAGCGAACCGCCATGCACGGTGACAAAGCTCGGGCAGAATCCTTCGACGCAGGAAAAGTCCTTGTTGCAGTTGGACTGGTCGATCTGGCGCTTGCGGCCGAACTCGGTCTCCAGCGGCTGCACCGAGACGCAGTTGGAGGCCTGCGAGCAATCGCCGCAGCCTTCGCAGACGAGTTCGTTGATGAAGGCGCGCTTGGCCGGATCGGGATACAGTCCGCGCTTGCGGCGGCGGCGCTTTTCGGCAGCGCAGGTCTGGTCGTAGATCAGGACCGTGAGGCCCTTGATGTCGCGCAGTTCGCGCTGCACCGCATCGAGCTCGCGGCGGTGGTGAATGGTCGCACCTTGCGGGAAGTAATTGCCTTCAGGGTATTTGGTAGGATCGTCCGAGACGATCGCGAGCCGCTTGACGCCCTCGGCCCAGACCTGATGCGCGATCTGCGCGACGTTAAAGGCGCCTTCAGCCGGCTGCCCGCCGGTCATCGCGACAGCATCATTGTAGAGGATTTTGTAGGTGATGTTGATGCCCGCGGCGGAAGCGGCGCGGAGGGCGAGCAGACCCGAATGCGTGTAGGTGCCGTCGCCAAGATTCTGAAAGATGTGCTGTTCGGTGGTGAAAGGCGACTGGCCGATCCAGTTCACGCCCTCGGCTCCCATATGCGAGATCAGGTCGGTGCGGCGCGTCGGCATGCTCAGGGCCATGCCGTGGCAGCCAATGCCGGCCATGGCGCGGCTGCCTTCGGGCACGCGCGTCGAGGAATTATGCGGACAGCCCGAGCAGAAGAACGGCGTGCGCGCGAGCTTGATCTGCGTGGTGGCGGTGACGGGATTGTCGAAGGCCTCGAGCCGCGCGAGGCGCTGCTCCAGCACCGGGCTGTGATGCCCGAGCTTGCGCAGCCGCGCCACCAGCGCGCCCGCGACGATAGTCGGCGTCAGCTCGCCCTCGCTCGGTAGCAGCGGCGCGCCGCTCTCGTCGCGCTTGCCCGTGACCGTCGGGCGCCGGGACGCGTCGATATTGTAGAGGATGCGCATCAGCTGATCTTCGATGAAGCCGCGCTTCTCCTCGACCACGAGCACGTCCTGAAGGCCTTCAGCGAAGCGCTTCGCACCGCTTTCCTCCAGCGGCCAGGTCAGCGCGACCTTGTAGATGCGCAGGCCCAGGTCTTGCGCGTCCTTGTCGGTAATGCCGAGGTCGGCCAGCGCCTGGCGCAAATCGAGATAGGCCTTGCCGGTGGCGACGATGCCGAGCCGGGCCGGTTTTGAATCGAGCACGATGCGGTCGAGCTGGTTGGCGCGGGCGAAGGCCTGCACCGCTGCCATCTTCGGGCCGAACAGGCGCCGCTCGGCGTCCAGAGGCGGATCGGGCCAGCGGATGTTGAGGCCGCCGGGCGGCATCTCGAAATCATCGGGGAGGACGATCTTGATACGCTCTGGGTCGCTGTCGATCGAAGCCGAGCTCTCGACCGTCTCGCTGATCGCCTTGAAGCCGACCCAGCAGCCGGAGAAGCGCGACAGCGCAAAGCCGTAGAGACCGAGATCGAGATAATCCTGCAGCGTTGCCGGATTGATCACGGGGATCAGCGCCGCCGCGAACACCTGCTCGCTCTGATGCGCCAGCGTCGAGGATTGGCAACCATGGTCGTCACCGGCGAGCGCGAGCACACCGCCGTTGAGCGAAGTGCCGGCCGCATTCGCGTGTTTGAGCGCATCGACCGAACGGTCGACGCCGGGTCCCTTGCCGTACCAGATGCCGAACACGCCATCGACCTTGGCGCCCGGAAAAAGGCCGACCTGCTGACTGCCCCAGACGGCGGTTGCCGCGAGGTCCTCGTTCAGGCCAGGGACGAAGGCTATGTCGTGCTCCTGGAGGTGCGACTTCGCACGCCACAGCGCGTGGTCGTACATGCCGAGCGGGGAACCGCGATAACCGGAGATGAAGCCGCCGGTGTTGAGTCCCTGGAGCCGGTCGCGCTCGCGCTGCAACATGGGCAAGCGGACCAGGGCCTGGGTGCCGGACAGGAAGATCCGCTTCGATTCGAGCCGGTATTTGTCGTCCAGCTCGACCTGCAACAGCGTCATTTCGGAAGTCCTCGTCTTTTACTCGGCGGGGTTTGCGCTGCGGGAAGGATTTGCGGCTGCGCGTCGCGAATTGTGACAGTCAAGGGCATGGGCCTGCGAAGTCAATACGGCTAGCCGCATCCGTGGCGCTCCTGCTAGTCATGGCTGCTTGTGGAGAACATCATGGCTGCCAACGCATTCGACACCGAGATCACCGAGACGGCCGAGGTCCTGATCGGGCCATGGCGCCAGCCGCGCCAGATGCTGCATGCGCAGGTTTACGACGCGCACGCCTCCATCCACGACGATGCCACCGCGCAGAAGCTCGGCTTCAAGGGCGGTACCATCGAGGGGCCGACGCATTTCAGCCAGTTCGCGCCGCTTGGTGCGCGCCACTGGGGGCAGGCGTGGTTCGAAAGCGGCTGTCTCTCCGCGCATTATCGCAGCGTCTGCTACGAGGGCGAGGAGGTGCAGGCGATCCTGTCGAAGCCGCTGCCGGGGACGAGCCAGTGCCAGATCCAGATGGTGAAGCGTGACGGTACCGAGGTGCTACGCGGGACGGCCTCGGTCGGCGATACGCAAGCCGCGACCGCGCTGGAGACGCGCCTCGGCGAACTGAAGCCGCTGGCAGATCCCGTGATCCTGCGCGACGTGAAGGTAGGGCAGACCAGCAAGCGGCAGACGGTGCGGATGGCGATCGACCAGAACATGGGCGACCTCTATCCGTTCTCGCTGCGGCAGAAGCTCGCAGTGATCACCGAGAACTCGACGTACTATTCCGGCGAGGACAATCCCTGGGGACGGGCCATCATCCCGATGGAGATGCTCAGCGTGCTGTTCCAGTACCGATGGAAGGACGCTCCGCTGCCGGCCAGGGGGCCGGCCGTCGGCCTGTTCGCTGATCAGGAAATCCGCCTGGTGAAGGGACCGCTCTTCGTTGGCGAGGAGTATGAGGTCGAGCGCGAGGTCGTCGCTCTGTCCGGCAGCCGTCGTACGGAAAGCGCGTGGGCGAAGACGCGCGTGTTCGACAAGGCGGGCGCGATGGTCGCGACGATGCTGCTCAACATGGCGACACTCAAGGATTCCTACGCGCCTTATGAGAATGAGCATCGGCAGCTATATGGGGCTGCACGGTAGCTGTAACTTCGCCGCTCATCCTTTAAGCAAATGCACGTTGTAAAGCCGTCGCAAGGGAATAAGCAGACGTCGACCTCTGGCGTAACCTTCTGATTACGCGACGATTCCCGTTGCGGCGCGTACGCTTCGCAATTGTACACAATGGCACGGCGCTTGCAGAACTTCTGGCAAAGGGATGTCTCGCGGGGGCCTGTGTCATGTCGAACTCAACCAAGCCGAGACAGGGTGTCATCAGCGCCGAGCCCGGGCCGATCAAGCTCAACTGGTCGGCGACCGCGCTCGTGATCATCGACATGCAGCGCGACTTCATGGAGCCCGGCGGCTTTGGCGAGACCCTCGGCAATGATGTCAGTCAGCTCGCGCACGCGGTGAAGCCGATCGGTGCGGTGCTGAAGGCCGCGCGCGATACCGGCATGCTCGTCGTCCACACCCGTGAGGGCCATCTGCCCGATCTCTCCGATGCGCCTCCTGCGAAGGTCGAACGCGGCGCACCGAGCCTTCGCATCGGCGATCCTGGCCCGATGGGACGCATTCTCATTCGCGGCGAGGCGGGCCACGATATCATTCCCGAGCTTTATCCGCTCGACAGCGAGGTGGTGATCGACAAACCGGGCAAGGGTGCGTTCTACGCCACCGTGCTCACCGACGTGCTGGAGAAACACGGCATCGCGAATCTGCTGGTGTGCGGCGTCACGACCGAAGTGTGCGTCAACACCACCGTGCGCGAGGCCAACGATCGCGGCTATCGCTGCGTCGTCATCTCGGATGGCTGCGCATCCTACTTCCCCGAATTTCACGAGATGGGCCTGAAGATGATCAAGGCCCAGGGCGGCATCTTCGGCTGGGTCGCGGACTCGGCCGCAGTCCTCGAGGCGATGAAGACCGCAAGACGGGACGTGACTACCCACCCTTGACGGCTCCCGCCGTGAGCCCGGCGACGATCTGCCTCTGCGCGAACACCGTCAGCAGCAATACCGGAAGGGTGACAATCAGCGCGGCAGCGGCGAGCGGGCCCCAGCTCAACTGGTCGAACGAGATCATGTTGTAGACGGCGACGGGCAGGGTGCGCGTCTCCCGTCCTGCCAGCACGATACCGAACACAAAATTGTTCCAGGAAAAGATCACCGCGAGAATGAAAGCGACCGCGATGCCGGGCTTGGCGATCGGCAACGCGACGTGGCGGAATACCTGCCAGCGGTCCGCACCGTCGATCAGCGCGGCCTCTTCCAACTCCATCGGCGTCGTCTCGAAATAGCCGATCATGATCCAGATCACGATCGGCACCGTCACCACGAGATGGATGATGATCTGCGGGACCAGCGTGCCGAGCAGGCCGAGCCACTGGAACAGCAGGAACAGCGGGATCAGATAGGACAGGCCGGGCGTGATGCGGGCGATCAGGATCACGATCGCGGATTTGTGCGCGGCCATGCGCGCGATGCCGTAGCCGGCGGGGACACCGACGATCAGCGCGAGCGCCGTCGCGCCGCCTGTCACGATCAGGCTGTTGAAGAAATAGGTGACGAAGCGGTTGGAGGCGAGCACGTCGGCATAGTTCTTCCAGGCGAAATGCTCCGGGATGAACACTGGCGGATAGGAGGCATTGTCGACCTCGAATTTGAGCGAGAGCGACAGCATCCAGAGGAAGAACAGGATGGCCGGCGACACGATGACGAGCACCGAGAACCACAGGCCGATCTTGCCGAGGATTTGCTTCGGGGTCATGCGTCGCTCGCGATTTCTGTCCACAGCATGCGCTGGCGAGCGTAAAGCATGACCGCCGCGAGCAGGATGATCAGCAGGAAGAACACCACTGCGATCGCCGAGCCGTAGCCGAGATCGTAATAAACGAAAGCGACGCTGTAGAGATAGATGTTGATCGTCTCCGACGCCGAGCCGGGGCCGCCCTGCGTAATCGCGAAGATGACGTCAAAGCTCTTCACCGCATCGATCATGCGGATCATGCCGGCGATGAACAGGAACGGCATGATCAGCGGCAGGGTGATGAAGCGAAACACCTGCCAGAGACTGGCGCCATCGATCTGTGCGCTCTCGTAGGGCTCGGTCGGAATCGCGGCGAGGCCACCCAGCACGATCAGCATGACCAATGGCGTCCATTGCCAGGTCTCGACCATCACCAACGAGGGAATAACGGTTGCCGGATGAAACACCCAGAGCTGCGGGGGGATTCCGACGAGCGACAGCAAATAGTTGAGCACGCCGAGCTGCGGGTGAAACATCATGGTCCAGACCAGCGCGATCGCCACAGGCGTCGCCATCATCGGCATGATGAAGATGCCACGCAGAAAGCCGCGTCCGGCAAATTTCTGGTGAAACACCACGGCCGCGAACGTGCCGAACACGAGCGGCAGCACCACGGACAGTACGGTGTAGATCAGCGTATGCCCGACCGCTTCCATGAAGCGAGGATCGCTGGTCAGGCGCAAATAGTTGGCGAATCCGACGAAGGCGGTCGGCGAGCCGACCTTCCACTCGTTCAGGCTCATCCAGATCGTGAACACCCACGGGAAGATAATGATCGCGAGCACGACGACCAGCGCCGGCACCACGAACGGCCAATAGGATGGCGGCCGCAACTCCTTCTCCGGCGCGGCATCAGACTGTGCCGCGCGCGGAGTCGATTGTGTCAACGCACTCACGCCTTTTCGCTACGCTCCAGAATCGGCCGGAACTGGTCGTGCGCCTTCTTCAGCTCCGCCGCGGGATCGGAGCCGGCCAGGGTCGATGTGATAGCGGCGCCGACGAGATCGCGGAATTCGGCGACCGGGATGATCACCGGCAGGCCGAGCTTGCTGATCTTGGCGGAGTCAATGACCGACTGCAGCCACTCCTTGGGCATCTTCACGCCTTTCTGGACTTCAGCATCGTTCAGGATCGAGTTGCGGAACGGCACGCCGCCGCCGGCCTGCAACAGTCGGGCGCCTTGCGTCTTTGAAACCACCCACTGGCACAGCAGGTAAGCGGCTTCCTTGTTCTTGCTCGCAGCGGCGACGCCGATACCGTCGCCATAAGTCGCCGAATATTGTCCCTTCGGACCGGCAGGAACGACGGTGTAGCCAACCTTGCCGACGACGCGCGAGGCAG
The DNA here is from genome assembly GCF_018131105.1 of Bradyrhizobium manausense. Lineage (NCBI taxonomy): Bacteria > Pseudomonadati > Pseudomonadota > Alphaproteobacteria > Hyphomicrobiales > Nitrobacteraceae > Bradyrhizobium > Bradyrhizobium manausense. The sequence goes on from NZ_JAFCJI010000001.1 coordinate 479,597, forward strand.
CCGGATCCTCCAGCGGCGGCGCCCAGCCGACGCCGTCGATCCACATCGCCGATTTGCCTTGCGTGAACGAGGCCATCGACTCCATCCAGTTGAAGCCGGCGACGCCGGGTGGGGCCACCTTCGTCAGCAGCGTTTGATAGAGCTTTGTCGCGGCGATCGCTTCGGGACCATCGGTCAGGATGTTGCCCTTTGCATCGAGGAATTCGCCACCGTAGTCGAGGAAGAAGTTGGTCCACAACGTCATGTTGGCGTTGCGCAAGCCGCGCCCGACGAAGCCGAAGGTGCCTTCCTTGGTGTCGGTGAGCTTTTCCGCAGCCGCAACCATCTCGTCGAGGGTCTTGGGGACGGCGACGCCCTTTTTCTGGAACAGCTCCTTGTTGTAGTACAGGATGAAATAATCAACCGACCAGGGCAGCGACAGCATCTGGCCCTTGTCGTTCTTGGCGTATTGCAGGCCGGCGGCCGAAAAATCGCTGTCGACGAGATCAGGCGCGGTCAGCGTCGGATCCTTCATGTAGGGCGTGAGGTCGGCGAGCCAGCCGGCCTTCTCGAACTGCCGCTTCTGCACGTGATAGCTGAGATGGACAACGTCGAAGCTCGGCCGGCCCGAGGTGAGCTCGATAACGCACTTCTGGCGCTGCTGCTGCTCGGGAATTTGCTCGGATTCGACCTGGATGCCGGTGAGGTCGGTGAATTCCTTGACGTATTTCTGCAAATTGTCGCCGCGCGGTCCCTTGGCGAGGATCACCTCCAGCTTGGTCCCGGCATATTTCTTCCAGTTCACCTCGGCGCGCGCCGGCAATCCGGTCAGGCTGAGCGCGCCAGCTGCGGCAGTGCCGGTCAAAAGCGTACGGCGCGAGATTTTGTGGTTGGCCACTTTAATTCCTCCCTGTGACTCAATTTGGGGGGATACTAGCGACCGTTCCACGCCTGCCTAGCCCTAATTTGGGCGTTACGGTCGCACCGCCGGCGTTTCCATTGGCATTCCGCGGGCCCGCGCCATCAGATAGAGCTCGAGCGCGACCATTTCGGGCGCGCCATACTCATAAGCTTGGGCACGCACGCCAGTCATGCAACTGCGCAAGCGCCGCTCCAGCGATCCCAGCGTCTGCCATTCCAGCCGATAAAGTGGATAGCCGGTCGGCTGCGCTTGCGTGATCGGCGAGCCCGCAAGGCGCTTCTCAAAGTTGTCGTCATGGCAATTTGTGCAGGACAGGTTGAGCTGTCCCTCGCGCTGCATGAAGAGATTGCGGCCCTGTTCGACGAAAGGTCTTAGCTGTGGATCGTCGCCTGCGGTGATCGCGATGCCGCGCGATTGGTGGGCAACGAAGGCAGACAGTGCGAGGATGTCGCGGCTCTCGTAAGGCAGCGGGCTCGCCTGCTGGTGATTGGCGCGGCAAAGGTTGATGCGCTGGTCGAGCGTGACAGGGCGCGCGAGCGCCTTGTCGAAGGCCGGATAGCGCGCCGCGACGCCCTTCATGCTGCTCCTGGCATCGCCATGGCAGTCCGCGCACGCCTTGTCGGCGCTGCCCGCTTTTTTCGACCACAGCGCCTCGCCGTCGAGCACGAAAAGCATGCCCGGATTGGATGTGTCATCATCCTGCATGGCGCGGGTGTCAGGGCCCATGAAGGAATAGCCCGAGCGGCGCGCATCGGGCGGGATTTCACCGGCGAGCAGGGCCGGCGCCGTGGCGGCAAGCGCCGCCAGCACTATGGCGCGCCAAAAAATCATTCGACCGTGATCGTTGCCGATGCGGTGGACGAATAGCCGTTGTCGCCGATCCATTCGAACTCGAACTTGCCGCTCTCCTTGGCGACCGTAAAGAAGGACAGATAAGGATTCGCCGCGATTGCCGGAAACAGATCGGCGCGGAAGATCTCGGTGCCGTTGTAACGGCAGGTGAAACTCGTGATGATATCGCGCGGCACCAGCACGCCATCCATGGTGTGGCGGAAGCCGGTTTCCATGATGTGCGAGGTCAGGGTGCGAATCTCGATGGTGTCGCCGCGCCTGGCCTTCGCGGGCACGTTGATGAGGGCGGCCATCAGTTCATCTCCTCGGTGCAAGCGGCCAGCGTCACCACGACGTCGGCGGCGACCTGCCAGAACGAGTCGTCCGAGAGGCGGGCGATCGCGACCACCTTCTGGGTGTCGGCAAGCCGAATCCGCGTCGAGACCTGGGCGCGACCGGACGATGGATTCATATAAAAGTTGCCGATGTTCGGCTGCGGGTTCTTCTCGTTGAAGACGTGGATGCTCTTGACGTAATCGTCCGCTGTCATCGGGCTTGCGACGCTCACTGTCATCGGCACCGTGTTGCCGTTCTCGACCAGTGGCGGAATGTCGAGCTTGACCTTGCCTGTGCGAATGGCGGCTTCGCCAACGACGTTGCGGATCGCGGCGTTGAGCATCGTCGGCGTTGCTTCGACTGGCCGCAGTGTAACGATGGGAAACACCGTAACGCTGCCAGCCAAGCCCAGGAATTCTCGTCGCGTCGTTGGCATGACCAGTCCTAGTCCCGAAGCGTTGCAAGATAGGCCACGATGTCCTCGATCTCCGCAGCGGACAATATCGGCTTGCCCGTGAAATTGCGTCCGACGCGGACGAAACCGTCCATACGATAATAGGGCGGCATGATGGTGTCCGGGTTGAAGCGCGAGGCGTCAACCAGCCGAAGGCGCAACTGGCTCGTTGTCCAGCGGTTCCCCGCACCGGAGAGATCAGGCGCGAGGTCGCCCTGAAACCGCGTTTCCGGAAAAGGGCCTGAATGGCAGAGGACACAGGTCGTCGAGCGTGCGAGCACCAGCGCGCGGCCACGCGCGGCATCACCGAGGGTACCCGTCAGTGATTTCGTGATGCCATCGCCGGTGATCTCGTAAGGCGCGAGTCCCTCGGCGCGTACGTTGGCGATCAGTGCGAGAGCGGTGATCAGCGCAGCGATGTGGACGATCGATCTAGCCAAAGGTGTCCGCCGTGATGGTTTGAAACCAGCGCTCGGCCTCGGCCGCCTCGTGGACGCGCAGTTCGCGCGGTGCATCGACCGGGCTTGTCGCGCCGCCCTCGACCTCGGCAAAGATGTCGCCTTTGGGCTGGTAATTGCCGGAGAGCGAAAAGCCGTAGCCGGGCGCGACGGTGTTGTAGCAGACGCCGGTCAGGCGCGGCGCTTCCGGCGCGCGGTCAGCTAGCAGATTGACGAGGGCGGCGGCGCAAGCCTTGCCTTGCGCGCTCGCTGCCGATGCTGATTTCGGAATGCCGCCGCCGAGACAGGCATCGCCGATGACATGGAGGTTCCTGACGAGTTTCGACTCGAAGGTGATGGGATCGATGGGGCACCAGCCGGTGGCGTCAGTTGCGCCGGCGATCGCGGCAATGTGCCCGGCGCGCTGCGGCGGGATGACATTGGCAACATCAGGGGTGTAGTTGCCGAACTCGGTGACGATGGTCCTGGTCGACGGATCCACGGATGTCACCCGGCCGCCTTGCGACAGGCCTATGCGCTCGATCATGTCGCCGTAGAGCTCCTTCCACGCCTTCTCGAACAAACGTTGCTGCGAGAAATTGTCCTTGGCGTCGAGGATCAGAACTTTCGAACGCGGCTTCCTTGTCTTCAAATAATGCGCGATCAGGCTGGCGCGCTCGTAGGGCGCGGGAGGGCAACGCGAGGGATTGGCAGGGATCGCGATGGCGACGGTGCCGCCATCGTCCATCGCCTCCAGCTGTCTACGTAGCAGCAGCGTCTGCGCGCCGGCCTTCCAGGCGTGCGGCATCTTTTCGGATGCGGCATCGTCATAGCCGGGCAGCGCCTCGAAGTGGAAGTCGATTCCGGGTGAGAGCACGAGACGGTCGTACGGCAGTGCGACACCATCGGCGGTCATGACGCTGCGCTGCTGTGGCGCGATGGTGGTCACGGTCTGGCCGATCACGGTGATGCCCTCGGCTACGAGCTTGTCATGGCTAAATTGCTGCGCTTCGATCTCGCGCAGGCCGGCGATCACCTCGTTGCTGAAGGGACAGGAGGTGAAGACCGCATTGGGTTCGATCAGGATGACTTGCAAATCTCCCTGCGCGTGCTTGAGCGCGCGGGCGCAGGCGGCTCCGCCGAAGCCGCCACCGACCACGACGACGCGGCCAGTCGATTGCGCGCGCAAGACTGATGGCCGCGCCAACGTCGCGGTCGCGGCGGTGATGCCGAGCACGGCAGTTCGCCGTGTCATCGGTCGCGTGGTCATCAAGGTCATCCAGGCAAATGCCGCGGCGGCCGTTACGACCGCCGCGGCGTTTCTTTAAGCGAAAGTGATATTCTGGTCGCGCAACGGCACCGAGCGGATGCGCTTGCCGGTCGCGGCGAAATAGGCGTTGAGCACCGCCGGCGCCGCAACGCCGATGGTGGGTTCGCCGACGCCGCCCCAGAATCCGCCGCTCGGAACCATCACCGCTTCCACCTTCGGCATCTCGTTGATGCGCATCGAGTTGTAGGTGTCGAAGTTGGTTTGTTCGATCTTGCCATCCTTCACGGTGCAGCCACCATAGAACAGCGCGGAGAGGCCATAGACGAAGGAGCCCGCGATCTGCCGTTCCACTTGCGCCGGATTGACGACGTAGCCGGGATCGGTGGAGGCGACGATGCGATGCACCTTGATCTTGCTGCCGTCGGTCACAGAGATCTCGGCGGCTCCGGCGACATAACTGCCATAGCCCATCACCTGCGCGATGCCGCGATAGACGCCTCGCGGCGCCGGCGTGGTCCAGCCGATCTTCTCGGCCACGGCATTGAGCACCGCCAGATTCTTGGGGTGATTGCTCATCAGCTTGCGGCGGAATTCGAGCGGGTCCTGGCCTGCGGCATGGGCAAGCTCGTCCATGAAGCATTCCATGTAAATGGCGTTGTGATTGACGTTCACGCCACGCCAGAAGCCGGGCGGAACGTGCGGGTTGCGCATCGAGTGCTCGATCAGCAGGTTCGGTACCGAGTAGCCGAACGCGGCCTCGCCGGATTGGGCGACGCCCTGGAATGCCGCCGGATCCATGCCGTTCTGCAGCGCTTCAGGGCGGAGCGAGAACAGGATCGACTGCCCGGACAGGCGATAGTGCAACGCGACCAGATTATTGTTGGCATCGAACGCGCCGGTCATCTTGCACTGGGTGATCGGGTGATACCGACCGTGCGCCATGTCCTCCTCGCGCGACCACAACAGCTTGATCGGTGTGCCCGGCATCTGCTTGGCGATCATGACGGCCTGACGGACATAGTCGGTCTGGCCGCGCCGGCCGAAGCCGCCGCCAGGCATCACCTTGTGCACGTCGCACTTGTCCGCAGGCAGGCCGGAAGCCTCCAGCACCGCGGCGAAGGCCGCCTCGCCATTCTGGGTACCGCACCAGACCTCGCATTTGTCCGCCGTATAGAGCGCGGTCGCATTCATCGGCTCCATCGTGGCGTGGTTCTGGTAGGGATAGTTGTAGACGGCCTCGATCTTCTTGGCCGCGCCGGCAATCGCCGCCTTCACGTCGCCGTTCTTGTTGCCGACATAGGCCGGCTGCCCGTCGTCGAGCCCTTCGGCCAGCCATTTCGCAATCGTCTCGCTCGAGACTTTGGCGTTGTCGCCCTCGTCCCAGACGATCGGCAGCGCTTCCAGCGCGGTCTTGGCGTGCCACCAGGTGTCGGCAATGACCGCGACTGCAGTATCGCCGACCTTGACGACCTTCTTGACGCCTTTCATGCCTGCAATTTTGGCCTCGTCGAAACTCTTCACCTTGCCACCGAACACCGGGCAGTCCTTGATCGCGGCGTTCAGCATGCCCGGCAGCTTGACGTCGATGCCGTAGGTCATCGTGCCGGTGGTCTTGTCGGCGGTGTCGAGCCGCAACAGGCCTTTGCCTGCGATGGTCCAGTCCTTCGGATCCTTGAGCTTCACCTCGGTCGGCGGTGTCAGCTTCGCGGCGGCCTCGGCGACCTTGCCGTAAGTCGTGGTCTTGCCCGATGCCTTGTGGGTAATGACGCCCTTGGCGACGGTGCATTCGGAGGCCGGCACTTTCCATTCATCGGCGGCGGCCTGGATCAGCATCATGCGCGCGGTAGCGCCGCCCTTGCGGACGTAATCCTGCGAGCCGCGGATGCCGCGGCTGCCACCGGTCGAGAAATCGCCCCAGACGCGTTTGCGGGCGACGCTCTGGCCGGGTGTCGGATATTCGGTCGTGACCTTGGTCCAGTCGCACTCCAGCTCCTCGGCGACGAGCTGGGCGAGGCCGGTCAGCGAGCCCTGGCCCATCTCGGAGCGGGCGATGCGGATCACCACGGTGTCGTCGGGCCTGACCACAACCCAGGCGTTGACTTCGGGCGAGCCATCGGCGGCGCGCACCACGGCCGGCCCGCCGAAGGGGAGATCGAGGCCGATGGCAAGGCCCGCGCCGACAGCGGCGGTGCCGATGACGAAGGCGCGGCGGTTCATCTTGGGGGAAACGTGCTTGTTCATGTGCGGGCTCCTTTAGGCGCTTGCGATCGTGTGGATCGCTTCGCGCACCTGCTGGAAGGTGCCGCAGCGGCAGATATTGGTGATGGCCTCGTCGATGTCGGCATCGGTCGGCTTCGGCTTTTCGGTGAGCAGCGCCGCCACGGCCATGATCATTCCGCTCTGGCAATAGCCGCATTGCGGGACGTCCTTGGCGATCCAGGCCTGTTGCACCTTGTGCAGTGTGCTTCCTGAGGCCAGCCCCTCGATCGTCGTGATTTTTTTGCCCTCGGCTTCGGCGACCGAGATTCCGCAGGAGCGGGTGGCGACACCGTCCATGTGAACGGTACAGGCGCCGCATTGTGCAATGCCGCAGCCATATTTGGTGCCGGTCAGCCCGGCATTCTCGCGAATCGCCCAGAGCAGCGGCGTATCCGGCTCGACGTCGAGCGTGAAGGTTTTTCCATTGATTGTTAGATTTGCCATCGCAAGTCCCCTGATTGGCCCATCCACCGATGGACTCAGGCGCGCAATGTGTCGGGCAAACTGGAACCTTTCAAATCAAGAGTCTGAGGGGCAGCTATCGAAGATTCTCGCATCTCGGGGAAGATTATGGATGGCGCGGTGTTGGGCGGGCCCCGAGAATGTCTGGCCGGGCTCGCACCGCGTCATCTCCCTGAACGCCAGTGGCGCGGCCTGCGGCGACGCCGTGTCCGATGGTCCGCGACGGATTGTCCCTTTTGCCGGGGTGCAAGACCATGATGCTTTGCTACACTGAGTCAAAGCATTCAAGATTTCCTTGGGAGTTCCATGAAGGTACCGAGCCCCTGCAACGTGCTGATGCTCTATCCGTTGTTCACGGCGGAATCGTTCTGGAGTTTTGGCGAGTCTTGCAAGCTGATGGGTGTGCGGCGCCCTGCCGCGCCGCTGGGCCTGATCACCGTTGCGGCTATGTTGCCGGAGAGCTGGACGGTCAAGTTGATCGACTGCAACACGGAGCCTTTCGGGGCTGAAGATCTGGCCTGGGCCGACGTGGTCTTCACCGGCGGCATGCTGCCGCAGCAGGCCGATACGTTGCTTCTGATCGACAAGTGCCGCGCAGCAGGCAAGCCGGTCGTAGTCGGCGGTCCCGATCCGACCTCGAGCCCGCACATCTACGCCAGCGCGGATTTTCAGGTGCTCGGCGAGGCGGAAGGCGTCATCGAGGAGTTCATCGCGGCCTGGGACAGTGGCGCGCGCTCGGGCATCTTCACCGCGCCGAAATTCCAGGCCGACGTCACCAAAACGCCGGTGCCGCGCTTCGACCTGCTCAAGTTCGAGGACTATCTCTATCTCGGTGTCCAATACTCGCGCGGCTGTCCGTTCACTTGCGAGTTCTGCGACATCATCGAGCTCTACGGCCGTGTGCCGCGCACCAAGACGACCGAGCAAATGTTCGTCGAGCTCGAGCGGCTCTATCAGATGGGTTATCGCGGCCACCTCGACTTCGTCGACGACAACTTTATCGGCAACAAGAAGTCGTTGCGCCAGTTCCTGCCTCAGCTCGCCGAATGGCAGCGCGCGCACGGCTATCCTTTCGAATTGTCCACGGAAGCCTCGGTCAATCTGGCTGACGATCCTGAATTGCTGGACCTGATGGGGGCGGCGAATTTCTTCGCAATCTTCGTCGGCATCGAAAGTCCTGATCCCGCAACGCTGGTGGCGATGCGGAAGAAGCAGAACACAAGGCGCAACATCGCCGAGAGCATCCACAAGATCTACGGCGCCGGCATGCTCGTCACTGCCGGCTTCATCGTCGGCTTCGATAACGAGAAGGTCTCGATGGCGGATGCGATGGTGGACTTCATCGAGGAAGCCGCCATTCCGGTCGCCATGGTCGGTCTGCTCTACGCGCTGCCGAACACGCAGCTCACGCGGCGCCTTGCAAAGGAAGGCCGCCTGCATGCCGACCACGACTTGGCGTCGACGACCGGCGGCGACCAGTGCACCGGCGGCATCAATTTTGATCCGGTTCGGCCGCTGCGCGACATCCTCATCGACTACAAGACGGTGCTCGAGCGGGTCTATAGCCCCGCCGCCTATGCCCGTCGTGTCGACAGGTTGATGACGCTGCTCGACCGGTCGCGACAGCGCCACGAACTCGCCGAAGGTGATATCCGTTCGCGGGTCGCGGCGATGGAGACTGTGCATCGCGTGGTGTCTGCCACTCCGGACGGGCGCCCGCTCTGGCAGACCTTCATGAACTGCGCCAAGCGCGACACGTCATCGGCACGCATCGCCGTGCAGATGATCGCGGCCTATGCCCATCTTGGGCCGTTCTCGCGCAAGGTCATCGACGCCATCGACGCGCGCCTCGCGGCGCTGGGCGACGAGACGGTGATGCCCGCGGCTATCGACGCGACGGCGGCACACCACCTGGCTTGAGGGCCTACTTCACCGCCAGTCGCAAAAAGCTCATCACGCTGCCGAGCGCGGCAAAGCCCGTTCCCAACGCCAGTGCGACGGTCGCGCCGTTGTGACCGGCCATGGCGAAACACGCCGCGGCAAGCGCCGCACCGGTTGTCTGTCCAATCAGGCGTGCGGTGGCGACGATGCCGGAAGCGCTGCCGCCGCGGTGTGGCGGGGCGCTTCCCATGATCGCCTTCATGTTCGGCGCCTGGAAAAAGCCGAAGCCCATGCCGCAGATCATGATCCGCCAGACGATATCGGGGATGCTCGGGTTCGCCGGGAGTAGCGCGAGCAGAGCCATGCCGAGGCCGAGCAGGATGAGGCCGATGCCGCCCAGCAGGCCGACCGGATGGCGATCGGAAAGGCGCCCGGCAATCGGCGCCATGATGCCGACCACCAGTGGCCACGGCGTCATGAAGAAGCCGGTCTCGACCTGCGAGCGCCCGAGCACGTCCTCGAAGTAGAACGGTAGCGAGACGAAGGCGAGGCCCTGAACGGCGAAGGAACAGACCGCGGTCGCTGCCGACAGCGCGAACATCGGCCGGCTGAACAAGTCGATCGGCAGCATCGGCGCGGGGTGGTCGGCGTGACGCCGTGTCAGGGTGATGCCGAGCACGAGCGCCGTGACCAGTTCGACGGCCACGATGACAGGCGACAGATTATGCGCGGCACTGCCGATGCCGGTGATGAACAGGCCGAGGCAGATGGCCGCGAGAAGCGCGCCGAGAAAATCGAAGCCGTGATCGGCGCGCGGCGTCTTCGGCAGCATTGCAAGGCCGATGCCGATCGCCACGAGGCCGAACGGGATGTTGACGGCGAACAGCCACGGCCAGGGGCCGACCGCGAGGATGGCGGAGGCGATCGAGGGCCCGAACGTAAAGGCGGTGGCCACCACCAGTGCGTTGTGGCCGAAGCCACGGCCCTGCATCCGGCCGGGATAGACGAAGCGCACCAGCGCAGTGTTGACGCTCATGATGCCGCTGGCGCCCAGGCCTTGCAGCGTGCGTGCGACCAGCAGACTGTCGAGCGACCAGGCGACCGCGCAGAACAATGAGGCGATCGTGAACAGCACGAGTCCGCCGAGATAGATGCGCTGGTGCCCGACGATCTCGCCCAGCGCGCCGAGCGGCAGCAGCGTCGCCACCAGCGCGATCTGGTAGACGTTGACCACCCAGACCGATTGCTCCGGGCTGACATGCAGATCGGCGGCGATGGCGGGCAGTGCGATGTTGGCGATCGCGGTGTCGAGCGAGGCCATCGCCAGTGCGGTGAAGATCGCGGCAATCGCCCAGCGGCGCTGCTCCGCCGGCAGGCCGTCGGCTTTGGCATGATCGGGCTCGCGCGCAGCGGCAGGTAACGTGATTGTCATTGCCTTGCGCTGTGCTCCGGCGATCTGGCGTCGATGATCTCCGGCATGTACTACGCTTGAGGCTGCTTCCACAGGCATATGCTTGCATGCATTGTATGCGCGACGATCAGGCGCCGATGCGATGGTGACGGCGTATGTTCACGCCAGCTGCCGCTCTCACAGGGGATCATTATGCACATCGTCGTTCTGCCGGGAGACGGCATCGGACCGGAGATCACCGCCGCGACATCAGGGGTGCTGCGTGCGGCGTCCGAGCGCTTTCAGCTCAATCTGCGGCTGGAGGAGCATGCGGTCGGGCACGCGAGCCTGAAGCTATCGGGCACCACGGTGCGCCCCGAACTGCTCGACATCGTCCGCGCCGCCGACGGCCTGATCCTCGGGCCGACCGCGACCTTCGACTTCAAGGACGAGGCGCATGGCGAGATCAATCCGTCCAGGCATTTCCGCAAGAACCTCGACCTCTACGCCAACATCAGGCCGGCGCGCACTTATGCCGGGCGGTCCGGTCGGTGTGGGGATTTCGACCTCGTCGTCGTGCGCGAGAACACCGAAGGCTTTTACGCCGATCGCAACATGGAGCAGGGCAATGGCGAACTGCTGGTCACGCCGGATGTCGTCATCTCGTTGCGCCGGATCACGCGGCTCTGCTGCGAGCGCATCGCGCACGCCGCCTGCCGTCTGGCGATGAAGCGGCGCAAGCATCTCACCATCGTGCACAAGGCCAACGTGCTGAAGATCGGCGACGGCATGTTTCTCGACATCTGCCGCGAGGCGGCGAAGGCTTATCCCGGCCTTGTGGTCGACGACATCCTGGTCGACGCCATGATGGCGCATGTGGTGCGCAACCCCGATCGCTTCGACGTGATCGTCTCGACCAACATGTTCGGCGATATCCTGTCCGATCTCACCGCGGAGCTCTCGGGCAGCCTCGGCCTCGGCGGCTCGCTCAATGTCGGTGACAGCTACGCCATGGCGCAGGCCGCGCACGGCTCGGCGCCCGACATTGCAGGCCAGGACGTCGCTAACCCGGTGTCGCTGATCCTCTCGACCGCGCTGCTGCTCGGCTGGCATGGCGAGAGAAGCGGCGCAGTCCGTTACGAGGAAGCCGCGCGTGCGATCGAGGCGGCGGTGGCGACGGCGCTTCGTGAGGGCAGGGCGACGCGCGATGTCGGCGGCAGGCTCGGCACGATCGCCGCGGGCGCAGCGATCGCGGAGATATTGCAGGCGGAGTGAGCTTTCGCCCCGCGCTTTTCTTTCAACCTCGAACCAAAAGCGCGAAAACAACCCCATGCACCGTAGAAGGCGCCTTGAAAGACAAGGTTTTTTCCAGCCGGCTCCGTGGCGACCTCTGGCGCGTCGGATAAGTTGACACGTCGGGCAAAACACCGGCACGATGACATCATGGCAGCGGTGCGCAAGCCGGCCGCGACCAGCTTCCGAACTTCATCCTTCTCGATGCACTTTGTCTTGCCTGAGCGCGCAGACGCCGCTTGGGAGCTCTAGAACTGATACCGCCGCAAGCCGCCATCCACGGGGATCACCGTCCCCGTGATGTACCGCGCCACCGGGGAGGCCAGGAACACCGCGAGTGCGGCGAGGTCTTCGGGCTCGCCCCAATAGCCGACCGGAATTTCCTCCTCGGCAAAGCGCTCGCGATAGTCAGGCGCGTAGTTGCGGCGGATCTGCTCGCTCATGATGCGGCCGGGCGGAATGCAGTTGATGGTGATGCCGTGCTCGCCGATCTCGCGCGAGAGGCCCTTGGCCCAGGCATGTACGGCGGCCTTGGCGGCGAACGCGGCGTTGAGGCCTTCCGGCTCGGACTTGCCGGTGATGTTGATGATGCGGCCCCATTTGCGCTCGATCATCTGCGGCAGCAGCGCATGTGCGATTCGGCGGTAGCTGGTGAAGTTGAGCGCGATCGCCTCGTCCCATTTGCTGTCGGGCGCATCGACCGGCAGGGGGCGGCTGCCGCCGGCATTGTTGATGAGGATGTCGACATGACCGAGTTCCTTCAACGCGAAGGCCGAGATCTTCTCAGCGGCGTCCTTGGCCATCACGTCCTGCTCGAACGGGGTGATCAGGCCGCCGCCGACTTCCTTCACCAGTTCGGCGAGCAGGTCGGTACGGCGCGCCACGCCGACGATGCGCACGCCTTCGGCCGCCAGGCCCTTGGCGATGGCGCGGCCGATGCCGATGCTCGCGCCGGTGACGATTGCGGTTTTCGATTTGAGGCCAAGGTCCATGGTCACACGCTCTCTTGATCGGTTCTTGCTTTTTGCTTTCGTTTCCAGCCGGTCCCGCAGGCTTTGCGAATTGCCTGAGCGGGACGAGCAGTGGTAACCAAGAGCGAACGTGAAAGAAACATCAAAAAGAAAAGGCTCGACCAATGGTCTGGGATCCGCAGCAATATCTGAAATTCTCCGGCCATCGGCTCCGGCCCGCGGTCGATCTGTTGATGCGCGTTCCCGACGTCGGCCCGCGCACGGTCGCTGACCTCGGCGCCGGCGCCGGCAACGTCACCAGGCTGATCAAGGAGCGCTGGCCGTCCGCCGCGGTCACAGGCGTCGAGGGCTCGGCCGAGATGGTGGCCGCAGGCCGCAAGGCCGCGCCTGACGTGGAATGGTCACATGAGGACCTCGGCCATTGGCGTCCCGCGAAACAATATGACGTGGTCTATTCCAATGCCGCACTGCACTGGTTGCCGAATCACGCGGCACTCTTCCCCTCGGTGATGGAGAAGGTGGCGCCCGGCGGCATGCTTGCAGTGCAGATGCCGCGCAACTTCCTGGCGCAATCGCATGTGCTGATTGGCGAGACCGCCCTGAACGGGCCCTGGCGATCCAAGGTCGAGCACCTCGTCACCCCGCCGCCGGTGGAAGGGCCGGCCTTCTATCACGATGTGCTCGCGCCCCTGTCGCAAAACATCGACATCTGGGAGACCGAATATCTCCAGGTCCTCGACGGCGAAAATCCCGTGAAGGAATGGACCAAGGGCACCTGGCTGACGCGGTACCTCGACGTATTGCAGGGCGACGAGAAGGCCGCATTCGAAGCCGCCTACGGGGAGCGGGTCGCAAAGGCCTACCCGAAGAATGGCGCGGGGCAGACGCTGTTCCCCTTCCGTCGGCTGTTCATGGTTGCCCAGCGCAAGGGTTAATTGCCCTTCGGCAATGCGACATAAGCGCTCGCTCCCGGTGGGCGGGGGCGGGGGACGGGTTGCACATGCGACCGCGAGCAAGCTAGCTTGCCTGCGGCATAGCCTCGCTGCGGCAAATTGGGCTTAGGTCTAGTTGTTCGGGGTGAGGATTGCTGCCACTACTGAAACCGTAAAACAAAAAAGAACCCGGTTTCCGAGGTTGTTGGGGAGGTCCTTCATGCGCAAATTTCTCTTTGCGGTCGCCGCTGCCGCGTTCGCTTTCGCTCCTGCGGTTGCCGAGGCGCAGAGCCCGATCATCATCAAGTTCAGCCATGTCGTGGCCAACGATACGCCGAAGGGCAAGGGCGCCCTGAAGTTCAAGGAACTTGCCGAGAAGTACACCGACGGCAAGGTCAAGATCGAAGTCTATCCGAACTCCTCTCTCTATAAGGACAAGGAGGAGATCGAGGCGCTCCAGCTCGGCTCGGTGCAGATGCTCGCGCCCTCGACCGCGAAATTCGCGCCGCTCGGCATCAAGGAATTCGAGGCGCTCGATCTGCCCTGGCTGTTCAAGGATGAAGCGACCTATTCGAAGGCGATGAAGGGCACGGTCGGCAAGTGGCTGTTCCAGAAGCTGGAGACCAAGGGAATCACCGGTCTCGCTTATTGGGACAACGGCTTCCACATGGTGTCGTCGAACCGTCCGCTGATGAAGCCGGAGGATTTCAAGGGCCTGAAGTTCCGCATCTCCGGATCGAAGATCGCAGACCAGTATTTCCGCCTGATGGGTTCGATCCCGCAGATCATGGCGTTCTCGGAAGTCTACCAGGCGCTGCAGACCGGCGTGGTCGACGGCTGCGAGAACACCGCGTCGAACTATCTGACGCAGAAGTTCTACGAGGTGCAGAAGGACATCACCGTGTCCTATCACGCGCATCTGCAATATGCGGTCATCGTCAATTCGAAATTCTGGTCCGGCCTGCCGCCTGACATCCGCACCCAGCTCGAGAAGGCGATGGCGGATGCAACCGACTACACCAACCAGATCGCGCACCAGGAAAACGAGGACGCGCTGGCCGAGATCAAGAAGACCGGCAAGACCACGCTGCATTATCTGACGGACGCCGACCGCAAGGCATGGCAGGAAGCAATGCAGCCGACTTATAAATGGGCCAAGGGCCGTGTCGGGCAGGAAGTGCTCGATCTCGTTTCCAAGGAACTCGACGTCAAGATGAACTGACGCGTTTTTCCGGAGAATAATACCAACGGTCGGGAGTGAGTGCACTCCCGGCCGTTTCGTATCGATTGGGGGGATTCTGATTTGCTGCGCGTGCTCAACCAGGTGCTCAATCATCTCGAAGAATGGTTGATCGCGACGCTCATTGCGGCTGCAACCGGACTGATCTTCATCGCCGTCGTGCACCGTTACGGTGCGGGCGAATCGATCAATCTGGCGCGATGGGCCACCGCGCACGGGATGACCTGGCTGGCATCGGCCTCGATGGCCGTGTTCACCTTCATGTCCGAGCTCGACCTCTCCTGGGCGCAGGAACTCTGCATCTACATGTTCATCTGGATGGCGAAGTTCGGCGCGGCCTATGGCGTGCGCACCGGCATCCATGTCGGCGTCGACCTGCTCGTCAACCGGCTGCCCGAGCATTCCCGCAAGCATGTCATCATGTTCGCGATGCTGTGCGGCGCGCTGTTCACCGGCATGATCGCCGCCTTCGGCGCCTCCTTTGTCACCGAGATGTTCAAGACCGGCCAGCAATCCAACGATCTGGAAGCGCCGATGTGGTTCGTCTATCTGGCGATCCCGCTCGGCTCCGGCCTGATGTGCTTCCGCTTCCTCCAGGTCTCCTGGTCCTATTACTGGACCGGCGAGCTGCCGCATCATGACGAGACCCATGTCGACGGCGTCGAGGCCGACGGCTCGCCGGCGCTTCATCCGCAGCCCGCCGGCGCCGCCACCAGGGCCGCCTCGCGCAAGGTCTCGCCGCTCGGCGTGATCCTGATCATGGCGCCGATCCTGATCTTCGCGCTCTGCCTCGCCGAGAAGACCGGCTTCATCGTGCTGCCGCACTGGATGCGTGCGGCCACGGTCTTCGCACTGCTAATCGCGCTGATGCTCACGGGCATTCCCGTTTCGATTGCGCTCGGCCTCACCGTGATGACGTTCCTGTTCACGCTGACCGCCGTGCCGATCGAAGCCGTCTCGATGAAGCTCTTCACGGGCATCGAGGGCTTCGAGATCATGGCGATCCCGTTCTTCATCCTCGCCGGCAATTTCCTCACCCACGGCGGCGTCGCGCGACGCATGATCAACTTCGCGACCTCGCTGATCGGGCACTGGCACGGCGGCCTTGGCCTTGCCGGCATCGTCGCCTGCGCGATGTTCGCCCTGGTGTGCGGATCGAGCGTCGCGACGGTCGCGGCGATCGGCGCCATCGTGCTGCCCGAGATGGTCCGCCACGGCTATCCCATGCGCTTCGGCGCCGGCATCATCACGGTTGCCGGCTCGCTCGGCATCTTGATGCTGCCGTCGATCCCGAAGATCGTCTATGCGGTCTCCACCAATACCTCGATCGGCGCGCTGTTCGTCGCCGGCCTGCTGCCCGGCATTCTCCTGACCACGATGCTCTGTATCGTCACCTGGTGGCTGGCGCGCAGTCGCGACTATCCGCGGCTGCCGAAGGCGACCTGGGGCGAGACCGTCCACGCCTTCCGCGAGAGCGTCTGGGGATTGATGCTGGTCGTCATCATCATCGGCGGCATCTATAGCGGGCTGTTCACCGCCACCGAGGCGGCCGCGATGGCTGCGGTCTACTCCTTCATCATCGCGGTGTTCGTCTACAAGGCGATCGGCATGAAGGACGTGCCGCGGGTGCTGCTGCGCGCGGCCAACACCAGCGCGATGTTGCTCTACATCGTCACCAACGCCGTGCTGTTTTCCTTCGTGCTTGCCAATGAGAACCTGCCGACGATCCTTGCGGACTGGATCGCGGCGCAGAACCTCGGCTGGGTCGGCTTCCTGCTGGTCGTCAACGTGCTGCTGCTGCTCGCCGGCAACTTCATGGAGCCGAACTCGATCATCCTGATCATGGCACCGATCCTGGCGCCGGCGGCGAAGAAACTCGGCATCGACCTCGTCCATTTCGGTATCGTCATGGACGTCAACATGGAGGTCGGCCTCTGCCATCCGCCTG
Organism: Bradyrhizobium manausense; assembly: GCF_018131105.1. Taxonomy (NCBI): domain Bacteria; kingdom Pseudomonadati; phylum Pseudomonadota; class Alphaproteobacteria; order Hyphomicrobiales; family Nitrobacteraceae; genus Bradyrhizobium; species Bradyrhizobium manausense. The sequence continues at coordinate 496,202 of NZ_JAFCJI010000001.1, forward strand.
TCGGCTTGAACCTCTACGTCGCATCGATGATCGCGCGAATGCGCATCACCGATCTCGCCGGCGCCGTGATGCCGTGGCTGCTCACCATGCTCGGCTTCCTCATCATCGTGACCTATTGGCCCGATCTGACGCTGTGGCTGCCGCGGGTGCTGGGGATGCACTAGAACCGGCTCCATGAGTTCAGCGACCGGCGCGGCCGGTCGCTGGCTGTTGGAACCGATGCGTGAATGGGATTAGATGGCTCCAACCAGAGCAGGGGAGGAGCCAGCCCATGACCGAGATCTCCAGCAACGAGCCGAAGGACGCCGCACCGTCCGTGATCGCGCAGCATCAGGCGATGCTGAACGCGCTGCCGTTTTCCGACACGCGGGATTTCGACGACGCTGCGCGCGGCTTCCTCGGCACCATCGAGAACGCGAAGATTGCCAATGCGCAGGGGCGGACGGTCTGGAGCCTCGAGCCCTATGGCTTTCTGTCCACCGAGCAGGCCCCGCCGACGGTCAATCCGAGCCTGTGGCGGCAGTCGCGGCTCAACATGCAGCACGGCCTGTTCGAGGTCGTGCCCGGCGTCTATCAGGTGCGCGGACTCGACATCGCCAACATGACGCTGATCGAGGGCGACAGCGGCGTCATCGTGGTGGACACCCTGACCTCGATCGAAGGGGCGCGCGCGGCGCTCGATCTCTACTACAGGCATCGCGGCCAGAAGCCGGTTGCGGCGGTGATCTTTACCCACACCCACACCGATCACTGGGGCGGGGCGCGCGGCGTGTTGGAAGAGGATGCGCTTGCCACCGGCCGCGTGCCGGTCATCGCGCCGAACCTGTTCATGGAGCACGCGGTCTCCGAGAACATCATCGCGGGTCCGGCGATGCTGCGCCGGGCGCAGTACCAGTTCGGCCCGTTCCTGGCCAAGGGCGTGCGCGGACAGGTCGATTGCGGACTTGGAAAGACCATGGCGGCCGGCGCGGTCGCATTGCTGCGGCCGACCGACCTGATCATGGCGACCGGCGACAGGCGCGTCATCGACGGCATCGAATTCGAATTCCAGATGGCGCCGAACAGCGAAGCGCCGGCGGAGATGCACTTCTTCCTGCCGCGCTACAAGCTCTTGAACCTCGCCGAGAACTGCACGCATAATTTTCACAATCTGCTGCCGTTCCGCGGCGCCGACGTGCGCGATGCGCTGGCCTGGTCGAAGTACCTCAACGAGGCACTGCATCTGTGGGGCGGCAAGGCGGAAGCGATGTGCGGTCAGCATCACTGGCCGGTGTGGGGACGTGAGCGCATCGACACGATGATCCGCGAGCAGCGCGACCTCTACAAGTTCGCGCACGACCAAACCATCCGCCTGATGAACCACGGCCTGAATGCGGTCGAGATCGCCGAGACGATCCAGCTGCCGAAGAGCCTGGAGGGGGCCTGGCACGGCCGCGGCTATTACGGTCATGTCAGGCACAACGTGAAGGCGATCTATCAGAAATATCTCGGCTGGTACGACGCCAACCCGGTCAATCTCGATCCGCTGCCGCCGGTGGCGTCGGGCAAGAAATACGTCGAGTACATGGGTGGCGCCGATGCGATCCTGTTGCGGGCGCGCGCGGATTTTGACAAGGGCGAATTCCGCTTCGTGGCTCAGGCACTCGGCCATCTCGTTTTTGCCGAGCCGGACAACCAGGCCGCGCGCGCATTGCTGGCCGATACGCTGGAGCAGCTCGGCTACGCCGCCGAGAGCTCGACCTGGCGCAACGCCTACCTATTCGGCGCACAGGAGCTTCGGCAAGGCATGCCGAAGACGCCGCCGCGCGCGCCGATGCCGCGCGAGACGCTGGCGGCGCTGCGCACCGAGCAGCTCTGGGACGTGCTCGGCATTCGCCTCAACGGCCCCAAGGCGGAAGGAAAGCATATCGTGCTGAACTGGAGCTTTTCCGACACCGGCGAAAAATTCGTGCTCAATCTCGAGAACTGCGCGCTCACCTATACCGAAGGCGTGCAGGCCGAGCATGCCGACGCCAGCTTCACGCTGGCGCGCGCGACGCTGGACGAGGTGATTGCGAAGCTGACAAGCTTTCCGGAAGCCGTCGCCGCCGGCAAGGTCAAGCTGTCGGGCAACCCGATGCGGCTCGCCGAGCTGATGGGCTTGATGGATGAGTTTCCGCGGATGTTCGAGATTGTCGAGCCGAAGCGGGCGGTGGTGGTGTAGGGGCTCGTGCCCCGGACGCTGCGCAGCGCTTCTTCAGCGGTGCGCTGCAGAGCCGGGGCCCATGTTTCCGAGTTGTTCCTGTCGCGTGGGTCCCGGCTCTGCGCCGCAACGCCAAGAGCGTTGCAGCGCGTCCGGGACACGAGAGTGGTGAGGGCGCTGTCTACTCCGCGCTGCTCACCAGCTTGATCCGCGGCGCGGTGGCCTCGGTCAGGCTGCGATAGGCGGCGAGATAGTCGAGCGCCATCCGTCGCGCAGTGAAGCGCTTCTCGAACTGCTTGCGGATGGCGGAGCGGTCGAGCTGCGCGAGGCGGTTGACCACGCCGGCCGCGCTGAGGATGTCCTCGACCACGAAGCCGGTGAGGCCCTCGTCGATGATCTCGGGCACCGAGCCGCGGTTGAAGGCGATGACCGGTGTGCCGCAAGCCATGGCTTCGATCATCACGAGGCCAAACGGCTCCGGCCAGTCGATCGGCAGCAATAGCCCGAGCGCGCCACTCAAGAAGTCGGACTTCTCGTGGTCGCTGATCTCGCCGATGAAATCGACCAGCGGGTTGTTCACGATCATCGGCTTGATCAGCTCGTCGTAATAGTCCTGGTCGGCGCGATCGACCTTGGCCGCGATCTTCAGCGGGATGCCGCAGTGCATCGCGATCTTGATGGCGCGGTCGACGCCCTTCTCGGGCGCGATGCGGCCGAGCACGGCGAGGTACTCTTGTTTGGCCGGCTTCGGCGTCAGCAAGTTCTCCGGCAAGCCGTGGTGGATCGTCGTCACCCAGTTCGCCTGCGGCACCGGCCGCCGCTGCGCATTCGAGATCGAGATCACGGGCATCTTGGAGAAGGTATTGAAGACGGGTTGATGCTCCGGCAGGTCGAGCCGGCCATGCAACGTCGTGAGGAACGGCGTCGGCTGCCGGTAGAACAGCGACCATGGATAATAGTCGAGATGGAAGTGAGCGAAGTCGAACTCTTCGTCGTCACATTTCTGCCGCACGCGCTCCAGGAGCACCATGTGCAAAGCGTTGGGATCGCGCACGGATCCGTCGAGGCGAAGCGCTCGTGGCCATAATGCGTCCAGCTTCGCCGAGGTCTGCGAGTCGCCGCTGGCGAACAGCGTGACGTCGTGTCCAAGAGCCACCAACTCTTCCGTCAACCAATGCACCACCCGCTCGGTGCCGCCATACAGCTTGGGTGGAACAGCCTCCGTCAACGGAGCTACCTGCGCGATGCGCATCTCACCTTCTCCTCTGCGATCATGGGAACGTTGAAACCCCCGCCGTGTATCGGCACCGGCATGCCAGCAGGGGAACGTTTTCGCACTTGCGAGGTTCCCTACCTCGAACGTTACTTCTTCGACACACTGCGGCGTTGTCGCGATGCTGCCATTACCTCTTCTCACATCGTCCGCATCCGCATGTCGTGATGCGTTGCCCGGGAACCGAGGCGAGTTGGTCGATGTTCAGTCGATCAGCAGAACAATTTGAATCATCACGACGGGGTCGAGTGCATATGGATCATCTTTCGAGATACGCCCACAGGCCGTTTGCCTTTGTCTTGCGCTATCTGCGGCGCAGGCTGGCGTCGCATCTGGTGATCTTGAGCGCCGTCGTTGGCGCGGTTGCCTGTTCGGTAGGCACGCAGTACGGCGTCAAATCTCTGGTCGACAGCTTGTCGGCGGGAACTTCGCATGGTGGCAACGTATGGCTGGCATTCATTCTGCTCATGTCGCTGATTGCCGCAGACAACTTTCTGTGGCGGATCGCGAGCTGGACGGCGAGCTTCACCTTCGTACGTGTCACGGGTGATTTACGGCGTGACATATTTCGTCATCTGACCGGCCACGCGCCAAGTTATTTCTCGGACCGGATGCCGGGCATGCTGACCAGCCGCATCACGGCCACATCCAATGCAGTGTTCACGGTCGAGAACATGTTCGTCTGGAATGTGTTGCCGCCGTGCATCGCCACGGTTGCGGCAATCATGCTGATAGGAACCGTGAGCCCTTACATGGCCGCGGGCCTGATCGTGATCGCCGGTGGCATGGTGATCGCAATGTTTCGTCTGGCTGCTGCCGGCAAGCCGCTGCATGACGATTTCGCCGACAAGGCGGCCGTCGTGGACGGCGAAATGATCGATGTCATCAGCAACATGCCGCTGGTCCGTGCCTTCTGCGGTATTGGTCATGAACACGAACGTTTCGACGCGACGGTGAACCGGGAACTCACCGCGCGAGGGCGCAGTCTGCGCTATCTGGAAAAGCTGCGGATCACTCACGCCGGCGTGACCGTCGTCCTGACGGTGGCGCTGATGGCCTGGGCGATCACGCTGTGGCAGCAGGGCGAGGCAACCACCGGCGACGTCGTGCTGGTCTGTACGCTCGGCCTCTCCATTCTCAGTGCGACGCGCGACCTCGCGGTAGCGCTGGTGGACGTCACCCAGCATGTGGCGCGTCTGACCGAGGCGGTCGCGACGCTGCTGGTGCCGCATGAGCTGCGCGATCACCCCGAGGCCGAACCGCTGGTGAAACACGGCGCCGCCATCGCGTATAACAACGTCACCTTCGGCTATCCCGAGGCCGAGAAGATATTTGAGCGCTTCAGCCTGCGACTCCAGCCCGGCCAGCGCGTCGGCCTGGTCGGCCAGTCCGGCGGCGGCAAGTCGACCCTGTTCACGCTGCTCCAGCGCTTCTACGACGTGGACGAGGGCAGCGTGACCGTCGACGGCCAGGACATTTCCAGGGTGACGCAACAGAGCCTGCGCGAAGCGATCTCCGTGGTGCCGCAGGACATTTCCCTGTTCCACCGCTCCATCAGGGAGAACATCCGCTACGGCCGGCCCAATGCCACCGACGACGAGGTGCTGCGCGCGGCCATCGCGGCACGCTGTGACTTCATCGACAGCCTGCCGGAAGGTTTGGACACGATGGTCGGCGACCGCGGCGTGAAAATGTCCGGCGGCCAGCGCCAGCGCATTGCGATCGCGCGCGCCTTCCTGAAGGATGCGCCGATCCTGCTGCTCGACGAGGCCACCGCCGCGCTCGACAGCGAATCCGAGGAGGCGATCCGCGAGGCGTTGACGCGGCTGATGCGTGGCCGCACCGTCATCGCGATCGCGCATCGCCTTGCAACGCTACGCAATTTCGACCGGGTGGTCGTGCTCAGGGACGGCAAGATCATCGAGGACGGCGCGCCCGACCGGCTGATGCAGGGCCACGGTCCGTACCGTGAGCTGGTGACGCAGGAAATGAGCCGGCTCGCGAAGGTCGCCGCGTAAACCCGACAGTTGCGTTTGCGTTGGCCGCATTTTCGAAACAAGACGCAGGGGAACAGCTCATGGCAGCCGAAGCCGCCACCAAGATCAAATCGGTGCCGCAGACGATAGAAGCCGTCGCGGAGCAGGCGTTCTACATTCCGATGACGGGTCCCGCCGCGCGGCCGCGGCGGTCGCTCAAGCACGACGACACCTTTATCGTGCTGGACAGCCATGGCGACATCGGTGCCTCCGCCGGCGGGCCGGATGGCCTGTTCAACCATGACACGCGCTATCTGGCGCGGCTGGAGCTCGTGCTCGACGACCTCCAGCCGTTGTTGCTTGGCTCGAACTTGCGCGATGACAATTCGGGATTGACGGTCGACCTGACAAATCCCGACATCTATCGTGAGGGGCGGATCGTCCTGCAAAAGGACCTGCTGCACATCGTGCGGACGATCTTCCTGTGGCGCGGCACGGCGTATCAGCGCATCGGGTTGCAGAACCATGGCGAGCAACGCGCCAGCTTCGAGCTGACGCTGCTGTTCGACAATGATTTTGCCGATCTGTTCGAAGTGCGCGGTGAGCGGCGGCCGCGCCGCGGCACCGGTACCAGCAAGTTGCTCGGGCCGACCGACGTGCTGTTCGAATATCACGGCCTCGATGACGCCGAGCGAACCACCGGGCTGCATTTCGATCCGCGTCCGACGCGGCTCTCGGTGAATGCCGCGACCTGGCAGCTCGAACTTGATCCGCATGAATCGAAATCGCTGTTCGTGGCCGCGTCCTGCAACCGGCCGGTCGGGGAGAAGCCGGCGCGCTTCTTCCGGGGCTTGCTGGCGCACCGTCGTGAAATGCGGCAGTCGTCGATCGGCACCGCCAGCATCGAGACCTCCAATAACATCTTCAATGAGGTGCTGTGCCAGGCCATGGCCGACCTCAACATGCTGATGACCGAGACGCCGCAGGGGCGCTATCCCTATGCCGGCATTCCCTGGTACTCGACGACGTTCGGCCGCGACGGGTTGATTACGGCGCTGCAGATGCTGTGGGTCGATCCGCGGGTCGCCAAAGGCGTGCTGCGGCGGCTGGCGCATTTTCAGGCCCAGGCGGTCGATCCGCGAGCCGATGCTGCGCCGGGAAAGATCCTGCACGAGATGCGCGGCGGCGAGATGGCGGCGCTGGGCGAAGTGCCGTTCTCGCAATATTACGGCAGCGTGGACTCGACCGCACTGTTCGTCCTGCTCGCCGGCCGTTATTTCGAGCGCACGGGTGACGAGAAGACGCTGGTCGAGCTGTGGCCCGCGATCGAGGCGGGGCTTGCCTGGATCGACGGCCCTGGCGATCCCGACAATGACGGCTTTGTCGAATATCAGCGCGCCACCGAAAAGGGGCTCGCCAACCAGGGTTGGAAGGATTCCTACGACGCCATCTTCCACGCCGATGGCAAGCTTGCGGAGGGCAATATCGCGCTTGCCGAGGTTCAGGGCTATGTCTACGCCGCCAAGCAGCTCGCCGCGCGATGTGCGCTGCGGCTCGGCAAGCCCGATACCGCGAAAAAGCTCGAGGCGGAGGCCAGGACGCTGGCGGAGCGCTTCGAGCAGGCGTTCTGGTGCGAGGATCTCGGCACCTATGCGGTTGCGCTCGACGGCAAGAAGCGGCGGTGCGAAGTGCGCACCTCGAATGCCGGGCAGGTGCTGTTCAGCGGCATGATCCGGGAAGACCGCGCCCGTCTTGTGGCGGCGGACCTGATGCGCCCGCACTTCTTCTCGGGCTGGGGCATCCGCACCGTCGCACGCGGCGAGGTACGCTACAATCCGATGTCGTATCATGACGGATCGATCTGGCCGCACGATAACGCGCTGATCGCCCTCGGGCTTGCGCAATACGGCCTGAAGCATTCGGTCGCGCATGTGTTCAAGGGCCTGTTCGAGGCCGCAACCTACATGGACCTGCGCCGGCTGCCGGAATTGTTCTGCGGTTTCCGCCGCGAGAAGCGGCGCGGTCCGACGCTCTATCCGGTCGCCTGCGCGCCGCAAGCCTGGGCCAGCGCGACGCCGTTCACGCTGCTGGAGGCCGCGCTCGGCATCGAGTTCGACGTCGCGCGCTGCGAGATCCGCTTGCGCAATCCGCATCTGCCGGCATTTCTGAACGAGGTCATCTTGCACGATCTGAGCTTGGGCGAATCCAGCGTCGACCTGCGCGTCAGCCGCCATGGCCATGACGTGGCGCTGGAGGTGCTGCGGACGCGCGGCCAGATCCAGGTGTCGATCGTGCTGGCGCGCTAGCCGCGCGAAGGAGGGGTCATGCGTACCGCCGGATGGTTGGTCCTGAGCGTGGCGATCGTCGCGGGACTGACGGTTGCCGTATCGCGTGCCGCGGAAGAATTGCCCGCGGCCGCAACCCAAGCAAACGCACCGCCGACGGTACAGCCGCCGACGTCGGTGGTACCCGTCACGCCGAAGGATGCCGCGCCGCCGCCGTCGGTGACCATCATCGGCGCCAGTGACGCCCATGGCGTGCTCGGACGCGACGTGCGCAGCGCGGCCGATGAGGACATGGGTCATATCGTCGACGTCATCGTCGATCTCACCGGCCATGTGCGCGCCGCCGTGATCGATTTCGGCGGCTTCCTCGGCGTCGGCAGCCGCAAGATCGTGGTCGACTGGAACGCGCTCCGTTTCGGCAAGATCACCAACAAGAAGGACAGCATCACGCTGGAATTGACCAAGGCGCAGGTCGCGGCCGCCCCGGAATACAAGGAAGACACGCCGATGGTCGTGCTCGGCGCGTCCGGCAGTCTTCAACCGCTGCAAGCCATCCAGTGAGGAGGGGGGAGGGCTGACCAGCTGTGCTCTTGTCGAGGAAGCCAGACCATGCAGATCGCGATGGACGCGTTGAACCGGACAACGGCGGCGCCGCCGTCCTTGCGGGCATCCCGGCGCCGTCGCGGCGGAGCCTGCGCGGCCTCGACTGGTTCATCTTCTTCCTCGCCGACGTGCAGACCGGCTTCGGTCCCTTCATCGCCGTCTATCTGACAACGCAGAAATGGACCCAGGTCGAGATCGGCTTCGTGCTGTCGATCGGCGGCATTGTCGCCCTGATCGGGCAGATGCCGGGTGGCGCCATCATCGATGCCGCGAAGTCCGAGCGGCTGGTCGCAGGACTGGCGATCGCCACCATCGGCTGCTGTGCGCTCGCCTATGCGGCAATGCCGATCTTCCCCGTCGTGGTGGCCGCCGCCACGCTGCATGCGGCGGCGAGCTGTGTGCTGGGGCCGGCGATTGCGGCCATCAGCCTGGGCCTGGTCGGTCCGCTCAAGATCGGCGAACGGCTCGGCCGCAACGCGCGCTTTGCCTCGCTCGGCAACGGTGTTGCCGCAGCGGTCATGGGCACGGCCGGATATCTTCTTTCCAGCCGCTCGGTGTTTCTCGTCACCTTCCTGCTCGCGATCCCGACCCTGCTCGCACTGTCGCGCATCCGTGAAGAGGAGGTCGATATCGCGCGCTGTCACGGCGAGATGCCGCGCGAGGCGCCTGAGCCCGGTGATACCAATATCTGGCACCTGATCCGGCAGCGGCCGCTGATCGTGTTTGCGCTGAGCGTATTGCTGTTGCAACTCGCCAACGCCTCGATGATGCCGTTGATGGCAAGCGCGGTGACGGCGCGATCGAGCCAGTGGGCGACGGTGCTGGTCGCCTTTTGCATCGTGGTGCCGCAGGCGATCGTCGCGCTGCTGTCGCCGACGGTCGGGCGCAAGGCGCAGCTCTGGGGCCGGCGTCCGCTGCTGCTGATCGGGTTCGGCGCGCTGACGATCCGCGGCCTGCTGTTCGCGACCGTGCGCGATCCCTATCTGCTGGTGCTGGTGCAGGTGTTCGACGGCTTTACGGCTGCGGTGTTCGCGGTGATGATTCCGCTGATCGTGGCCGACGTCGCCTTCGGCAGCGGGCATTTCAATCTGGCACAGGGCATCGTCGGCACTGCGACCGGCATCGGCGCGTCCTTGAGCACCGCGCTTGGCGGTTATGTCAGCGACAAGTTCGGCAATGCCACCGCCTTCGTCGGGCTGGCGAGCATCGCCGCGACCGGGCTGCTGCTGATCCTGTTCGTGATGCCGGAAACCCGGCGCACGGGCGTCGCGGCAAAGGAAATGGCCGGCTGAGCGAAGTCCCGGACGATGGTTGCTGGACGAGGGCTGTTCCTCGGGCGTAACAATGCCGGAGGATCTTGCGTATGGCTCTCTGAAGCAGGAGTTCAACGGGCATGCAGGGAAATGCCGGGGTGTGCAGGCCCGACAACCTGCCGGGACAGGTCGTGCTGGTGCTGCAAGGCGGCGGCGCGCTCGGCGCCTATCAGGCGGGTGTCTACCAGGCCCTGCACGAGGCGGGCATCGAGCCGGATTGGGTGATCGGCACCTCGATCGGCGCGATCAATGCTGGCCTGATCGCCGGCAACGCGCCGGAGAAGCGGCTCGCGCGCCTGAACGAATTCTGGAAGCGGATGGAGCAGAGGCCGGTCTGGCCTCTGCCGTTTGGCATTCCCGGCGTCGACGATACGCTCGCATATTGGTCGACCGTTGCCCACGGCATTGCCGGCTTCTTCCAGCCCAATCCGCTGGCGCATGCCGGCGAATCCTTTCCGCTCGGCGCCGATCGTGCCGGCTATTATTCGACCGCGCCGCTGGAGAGCACGCTGCGCGAGCTCGTCGATTTCGGTCTCGCCAATCGCGGCGCGCCGCGGCTCACGGTTGGTGCGGCGCATGTCGGCTCCAGCCAGATGCGCTATTTCGACAGCCGCGACGGCGAACTTACCGTGAAGCACATCATGGCCTCGGGCGCGCTGCCGCCGGCCTTTCCGGCGGTGCGCATCGACGGCGAGCTCTATTGGGACGGCGGCATTCTCTCGAACTCGCCGACGGAGGCCGTGTTCGACGACAATCCGCGCCGCAACTCGCTGATTTTCTCCGTGCATCTGTGGAATCCCGCGGGTGCCGAGCCGGCGACGATGGGGCAGGTGCTGACCCGGCACAAGGACGTGCAATATTCCAGCCGGATCGCGAGCCAGATCGAGCGCCAGCAGCAGGCTCATCGACTGCGCCACGTCATCAGCCAGCTTGCGACCCGGTTGCCCGAGAGCGAGCGCGATGATCCCGCGGTGAGGGAGTTGATCGGCTATGGCTGCTCGACGCGGATGCACGTGGTCCGCTTGCTGGCGCCGCAGCTCGATCGCGAAACCCATACCAAGGACATCGACTTCAGTCCGTCCGGCATCCAGCAGCGCTGGGACGCCGGTTATGCCCATACGCGCTCGGTGCTGGCGCGGGCGCCGTGGAATGGCGAGTTTGATCCGCTGTCGGGCGTGGTGCTGCACGAGCAGGTCGACGAGATGCCGCTGGCCGCGGAATAGCGGCTGTTTCATGGAATTGCCACAGGCCTTGTGAATCGTCGGCTCCCGACCCGCCGTCGAAAGGCTCTGCAAGTGGTGTCCGGAAACGATCTCGAATTGGCCCTCGATCAGGTCCGCGCTGACGCGGCTGGACCGGTCGCCGGCGTGTTCGGCCCCGGCTCGGTGACGTGGCGGATTGACCGCGAGGCTGTCATCTTTCTCGGCGCTGGCCGCGCGCTGCTGCTTCAGCTCGCGCACCCCTGGGTCGCTGCCGCCATCGCCGAGCATTCCAGGACTTTTGCCGATCCGATCGGCCGCTTCCATCGCACCTTCGACATCGTCTTTGCCATGGTGTTCGGCTCGCTCGACCGGGCCATGCTGTCGTCGCGACAGCTGCACCGGCGTCACGGCATGATCGTCGGCGAGATGCCTGATACCGTCGGCCCCTTCGCGGCCGGCTCACGCTATTGCGCCAACGACATCCCGTCGCTGCGCTGGGTTCATGCCACGCTGGTCGAGACCGCGCTGATGGCGCACGATCTGGTTCTGCCGCCGCTCTCGGCAGAGGAGCGCGAACGCTACTGGACCGAGAGCCGGACGTTTGGCGCGTTGTTCGGACTGACGGGCGATGATCTCCCCTCGGACTGGGCTGGCTTTGCGGCGTACACGACGGAGATGACGCAGTCGGAGACGCTGACCGTGAGCCCGGCCGCGCGCGAGATCGCCGCGCAGATCTTTGGTGGCGCTCGTCCGTGGCTGCGTCCGCCGCGATGGTATCGCGCGCTCACGGCGAGCCTGCTGCCGGACCGCTTGCGCGCGGGCTTCGGCTTTGAGCTCGACACGCGCGACAAGAGGGCTGCCGACAACGCGCTGCGATGGATCAGGCGCGTCTATCCGAAATTGCCCGATCGCCTGCGCTACGTCGGTCCCTATCAGGAATCGCAGGCGCGGTTGCGAGGCGAACCGCAGCCCGACTGGATGACCCGCTGCCTTAACCGCGCCTGGATCGGCCGGCCGCAGATGGATGTGCGCGGGAAGGGGTGACGTTTTCGGTGGCGCGCCAAACTCGTCGTCATTGCTTCGCCGCTTCGCTTCTCGCAACGACGGAGTGCGCGGCCAAGCCGCCGGTTTCACGCCGCCGCCAGCTTCCGATACAACGCGCTGTAACTTCCCGCCGAGATGCCCCAGGAGAACGATCGTCCCATGGCGCTGCGACGCATGGTGTCGAGCTGGTCCTGCGCCATGAAGGCCTGGAAGGCGCGGCGGACCCCGCCGAGGAAGGACTCGTGCGAAGGCCTCGAGAACAGGAAGCCGGTCTCGCCGTCGGTGATGGTCTCGGCGAGGCCGCCGGTCTGGTGGCCGATCGGCAGCGAGCCGAAGCGCTGGGCATACATCTGGCTCAGTCCGCAAGGCTCGAACCGCGACGGCATCAAGGTGAAATCGCTGCCGGCAAAGATGCGCCGCGCGTGGGCGTCGTTGAAGCCGATGGTGACGCCGATGGCGTCGGGGCGGCGGCGATGCGCATCGATCAGCGCCTGCTCGAGTGCGGGCTCGCCGGAGCCGGTAACGACGATCTGCCCGCCGGCATCGACGATCTCGTCTGCGGCCGACAGCACGAGGTCGATGCCCTTCTGATGCACGAGGCGGGCGACGATCGCGAACATCGGCCCGCGCGAGACCGCCAGCCCGAACTGCTTGCGCACGTAGTCCGCGTTGGCCTTCTTGCCGACCCAGTCGCCGGCGCTGAATTGTTGCGCGAGCTGGGCGCAGGAACGTGGGTCCCAGCTCTCGTCGATGCCGTTGAGGATGCCGGTGAGCTCGGACGCGTCCGAACGGACGCGCAGCAAGCCTTCGAGGCCGCAACCGAATTCATCGGTCGTGATCTCGCGCGCATAGGTGCCGCTGACGGTGGTGAGGTGCGAGGCATAGACCAGCCCGGCCTTGAGGAAGGAGAGCTGGTCGTAGAACTCGACGCCGTCGATGTGGAAAGAGCTTTCGGGGATGCCGATCCGCCGCAGCGACTCCTTCGGGAACAGACCCTGATAGGCGAGATTGTGGATGGTCAGGATCGACGGCAGCTTGGCGCCCTGCCAGGCGAGGTAGGCCGGCACGAGCGCGGCCTGCCAGTCGTTGGCATGGATCAGGTCTGCTGCCCAATTCTTGTCCAGCTTGCCCATGGCAAGCTCGGCGGCTGCCGACGCAAAACGCGCGAAGCGGATGTCATTGTCGGGCCAGTCGCGACCGGACTCGTCGCCGTAAGGGTTGCCGGGGCGGTCGTAGAGCTGTGAGCACAACAGCACATAGACCGGCAGGCCGTCCTTGGTGGCGGCCCGGCCGAGCGAGCAGGCCGGCATCTCCGCAAACGCCGGACAACGCCCAACGATCTGAATATGCGTGAGTTGTTCGATGATGTCGCGATAGCCGGGCAGCATGACCCTGATATCGGCGAAGGGGCGGAGCGCTCGGGGAAGGGCAGCGGAAACCGCACCGAGCCCGCCGACGCGGACGAAGTCGTCCATCTCTGTCGTGACGAATAAGACCCTCAAGAACGATTGCCCTCTTCCGATCCCGATTGCTGCTATGCAAGATCGGGTCCAGTTGACCCTGGAAATCTCAAGCCACCTGCGAGACGCATCGGTTCGGTAAAGACTTTCCTACCCAGCCGCCGCCCTCTAGGGTCGGCGCACCAACAAGAGACAACAGTGATTGTTCCTAAGGGGCGGCCGGGGATGCAGCGATCAAATAAGCACGAAGACAAGACGACAAAGGCCTTCGCCGGCCTCCGCGTCCTGGATTTTTCGACGACCATCGCCGGACCCCACTGCGCTCGAATGCTGGCGGACATGGGCGCCGAGGTCATCAAGATCGAGACCGATGGCGGCGAGACGATGCGAACCCGGCCGCCGCTGCGCAATGGCTGCAGCACAGTGTTCGGCCAGCTCAATGTCGGCAAGAAAAGCGTCGTGCTCGACCTCAAGTCGGAGGACGGACGGGAGGCGGTTCGCCGGCTGGTCGCCACATCCGACATTCTGGTCGAGAATTTTCGCCCGGGCGTGATGCGCCGGCTGCGGCTCGACTACGACAGCTTGCGTTCGGTCAATCCCAGGCTGATCTATTGCTCGATCTCAGGTTACGGCCAGAGCGGTCCCTCGGCCGAGCTGCCGGCCTACGCCCCGGTGATCCACGCGGCCTCCGGCTACGACATGGCGCATCTCGCCTACCAGCCTGGCCGCAACAGGCCGGACTATTGCGGCATCTACCATGCCGATGTCGTCACCGGCACCTACGGCTTTGGCGCGATCGCGTCTGCGCTCTATCAGCGCACGGCGACCGGTCTCGGCCAGCACATCGACGTCTCCATGCTGGAGTCGATGCTGACCTTGACGGTGATCGAATTGCAGAGCTCGCAATTCGCGGTGAAGCCGCCGCCGCGCCCGATGTTCGGCCCGACCGAGACGGCCAGCGGCTATGTCATGATCACGGTCGCCAGCGAGAAGACGTTCCAGGCCTTGATGGGTGTGATCGGCCGGCCCGAATGGATCTCCGATCCGCGTTTCTCGTCCTACGCTCCGCGGCGCGAGAACTGGGCCGATATGATGGACGGCGTCGAGGCCTGGTCGCGGCGATTGTCGACCGACGCATGTCTTGTCGCGTTAGGCGCAGCCGGCGTGCCGGCTTCGGCCTATCGCACCATCAAGGAGGCCCTTGATGATCCGCAGCTCGCGCACCGGCAGGCGCTGTCGTCGGTAGAGGACGGAGGCGGCTCGTTTAGGGTGATCAACCTGCCGTTCCGGATGACGGGCGCCGACACCACGCCGGGCAAGACCATGGCCGTGCTCGGCGAGCACACGCGCGAACTGCGGGAGGAGATCGGCCTCGGTGAGACCGCTTCAATTCCGTCAGGCAAAACGCAAGCGGCGAACTGAGCGCGCTGCGGCATCGAACCTCGCGCGTTCCTCTTGCCGTGAGCTGCGATTCTCGCCAATCTCACCGAAGTCATCAGCGATCCGAAACATCGGACGAACGGCTTCGGGAGGGACCATGACGAACGCGGCAACGGCGGCGCGCAGACTTGCGCCAATTTTCCTTGCGACGGCATTTGCTGCGCTTCCCACGGGCCAAGCCGCTCAAGCTCAGAAAGCCGGCGGCAGCATCACGGTCGGCCTGGAACAGGACATCCCCGGCTTCGATCCGCTCAAGGTCGGCGTCTTCGATTCCGGCGGCTTCACCGCTGCTGCATCGATCTTCGATACCCTGACGACGCTCGACGACAAGGGGGAGGTGCAGCCGAAGCTCGCGCTGTCCTGGACGCACTCCGACGACTTCAAGACCTGGACCTTCAAGCTCCGCCCCGGCGTCAAGTTCCACGACGGCACGCCGTTCAATGCCCAAGCGGTGAAGGAGAACTTCGACCGGCAGAAGGATCCCGCCAACAAGTGCCGCTGCGCCTTCTACATCACCAGCATCATCAGCGTGCAGGCGACCGACGATCTCACCGTGGTCTACAATTTCAGCGATCCGTCGGTGAATTTTCCGGCGACGCAGACCATTCAGAGCACCAACAACGTGATGCTGTCGCCGACGGCGTGGAAGACCAAGGGCGACGACTTCAATCGCAATCCGGTCGGCACGGGCCCCTTCATTCTGAAGTCGTGGACCGCCGGCGACCGGATCGTGCTGGAGAAGAACCCGGATTACTGGAACAAGGGCAAACCCTATCTCGATCGCATCGTCCTGAAGCCGCTGCCGGACGCACAGTCGCGATTTGCCTCGCTGCAGTCCGGCGAGGCCGACGTCATCTGGGATGACGAATACGACGCCGACAACATTCAGAAGGCGCAGAAGGACTCCAATCTCTCCGTCAACGCCTATACGGGCTCGGGTGCGCAGGTCTATGCCATGAACACCAAGGCGGCGCCGCTCGATGACGTGCGCGTGCGTCAGGCGCTGGTGATGGCGCTCGACCGCAAGAAGATGTCGCAGGCGATCACCAACGGGCTGGCGAAACCCGCGACCAATCCCTACGGCGACGGTTCCTGGGTCAAGTGCAAGGACGATGGCGCTCTGCCGGAGGATCCCGAGAAGGCCAAGGCGTTGCTCAAGGACTACGGCAAGCCGGTCGAGTTCAAGATGATCGTCACCGCAACGCCGCGCGGACGCACTGTCGGACAGGTGCTCCAACAGTTCTGGAAGCGCGTCGGCGTCAACATGGAGATCGAACAGGTCGACCAGGCCACCATCGTGCCGCGCGCCTTCATGCGTCAGTTCCAGATGACGCCGTGGCGTATCGTCGATCTCGCCGATCCCGATCCGCAGATGTATGCCAACTTCAAGAGCGGCAGCCCGGTCGCGCTGGCCAATTACTCCAATCCGGAGCTCGACGGTCTGCTTGATCACGCGCGCTCGACCGCCGACGTCGCCAAGCGCAGCGAGGACTATTGCGCGATCAGCCGCCTGATCAACAAGGAGGCGATCTGGTTCTGGACCTTCCAGAACACCTACTATTCGATCTCGCAGGCCAAGGTGAAGGGTCTGCCGAAGATGTATAACAGCGTGCTCGACGTCTCGAACGCCTGGTTGGACTAAGGGACGATGCTCAACTTCGTCGTTCGGCGGCTGTTCTATCTCGTTCCCGTGCTGGCCGCCGTCTCGTTGCTGACCTTCCTGATTGCCTCGCTGCTGCCGGGCGATCTGGCCTATGTCATCCTGGGTGACCAGGCGACGCCGGAGAAGGTCGCGGCGCTTCGCCACGACATGGGGCTCGACCAGCCGCTGTGGTGGCGATACCTGAGCTGGCTCGGCCAGATCGTGCAGGGCGATCTCGGCCGCTCCTTCCGCACCGGGCAGACCGTGCTGCAGGCGGTCGCCGAGCGCATTCCGGTCTCGATCGAGCTGATGCTGCTCGCCGAGATCATCGGGCTCGCGATCGGCGTGCCGCTCGCGATCGCCTGCGCGGCCCGTGCGGGCAGCGCGTTCGACCGCTTCATGACCGGCAGCGCGTTTGCGATGCTGTCGGTGCCGTCGTTCCTCTCCGCGATCCTCCTGATCTATCTGTTCGCGGTCGAGCTGCGCTGGCTGCCCGCGACGGGCTACGTGCCGTTCGCCGAAGATCCCCTCGCGAACCTGCGCTTCTTCGTGTTGCCGGCGCTGACGCTGGCGCTGGCGGAGTGGCCGGGCATCATGCGCGTGCTGCGTTCCGACATGATCGCGACCCTGCAGGAGGACTATATCTCGCTCGCGAAAGCCAAGGGGCTGAAGCCGGCGCGCATCCTGTTCGTGCACGCGCTGAAGCCTTCGTCGCTGACGCTGGTGACGATTACCGGCATCAATATCGGCCGCCTGATCGGCGGCGCGCTGATCGTGGAATCGATCTTCGCGCTGCCCGGCATCGGCCGGCTGCTGGTCGGGGCCATCTATACCCGCGATCTCATCATCCTCCAGGGCGTGGTGCTGCTGGTGGCCGCCGGCTTCGTGATCATGAACTTCGTCGTCGACATGCTTTATGCCGTCCTCGATCCCAGGATTCGCCATGGCCACACTTGAACTCTCGCTGCCCGAAGAGGTCGAGCAGCCGGTGCGGCGCAGGCGCAGGCTCGGCTTCCTGTTCTGGTTCGCGATTTTCTGGATCTTGCTCGTCGTCGTGCTGGCGATGTTCGCGCCGATCCTGCCGCTGCAGAATCCGGTCGACATGGACATGCTGGAGCGCCGCGCCTGGTTCTCGTCCGAGCACTGGCTCGGCACCGACGGGCTCGGCCGCGACGAGCTGTCTCGCCTGATCTTTGGTGCGGGGGTGTCGCTGACGGTCGGCCTGTGCGCACCGATGATCGGCCTGACCATCGGTGGTGCGCTCGGACTGCTGGCCGGCTATTTCCGGGGCCGTTTCGAAACGCTGGTGGTCGGCAGCATGGACGTGCTGCTCGCCTTTCCGCCGCTGATCTTCGCCCTCGCCATCGTCGCCTATCTCGGCCAGTCCATTCCGAATCTCACCTTCATCCTCGGCTTCCTCGGCATTCCCGCCTTCATGCGGGTGTCGCGCGCGGCGACGCTGACGCTGGCACGGCGGGAATTCGTGATCGCTGCCGAGGCGCTCGGCGCGAGCCATGCGCGGATCCTGCTGCGCGAGCTGTTGCCGAACGTATTCCTGCCGCTGTTCGCCTTCTTCCTGCTTGGCGTTGCCGTTACCATCGTGGTGGAGGGTTCGCTGTCGTTTCTCGGGCTCGGCGTTCCGCCGCCGATGGCGAGCTGGGGCAGCATGATCGGAGAGGGACGCGAAAGCCTCGAGATCGCGCCACGGCTCGCCTTCCTGCCGGCGGTTGCGATGTTCGTCACCGTGCTGGCCTTCAATCTGGTCGGTGACACGCTGCGGGCGATCACCGATCCGCGTCAGGGGGCCCTGTGAGCGGGGTCTTGCTGTCCATCCGGGACGTCGCGGTCGACTTGCCGACGCCGCGCGGCAATCTGCGCGCCGTCGACCATGTCGATCTGTCGCTGGAGGCGGGCCGCACGCTCGGCATCGTCGGCGAGTCCGGTTGCGGCAAGACCATGCTGTCGCGCGCGATCCTGCAACTGCTGCCGAAGAAGGCGAAGCTCACGGGACGCGTGATGTTCGACGGCCAGGATCTGGCGCAGCTTGCGCCCGAAGGCCTGCGGCGTCTGCGCGCCCGCGACCTCGCGGTCGTGTTCCAGGATCCCATGACCTCGCTGAACCCGGTGCTGACGATCGGCACGCAGTTGATGGAGACGATCCAGGAACACCTTGAGCTCGACGCGTCGGCCGCGAAGAAGCGCAGCATCGAGCTGCTGACGGCCGTCGGCATTCCGGCGCCGGAGCAGCGGCTTGCGCAGTATCCGCATCAATGTTCCGGCGGCATGCGCCAGCGCATCGCGATTGCGATCGCGCTGTCCTGCGAACCGAAACTGCTGATCGCGGACGAGCCGACCACGGCGCTCGACGTCACCATCCAGGCGCAGATTCTCGATCTCTTGGCGCGCGAGCAGCGCCGACGCCATATGGCGATGATCATCATCACCCACGATCTCGGCGTGGTCGCCGGCCGTGCCGACGAGGTTGCGGTGATGTATGCGGGCAGGGTGGTGGAACGCGCGCCGACGCAGGCATTGTTCAAGCACATGCACATGCCCTACACCGAGGCACTGCTGGCCGCGATTCCCAAGCTGGACGCGGCGCCGCATACGCCGCTGCCTGCCATCTCCGGCCGCCCGCCCGATCCGACCCGGCCGCTCAAGGGCTGCTCCTTCGCGCCGCGCTGCCGCTATGCCACCAATCGCTGCCACGAGGCCAAGCCCGAGCTGAAGAGCGCCGAGATGCCCGATCATCTCTATGCCTGCTTCCACCCGATCCAGATGGCGGAAGGAATTGGCGCGTGATGCAATTGGCCGTGCGCGAAGAGCCGCTCCTGAGCGTCGACAATCTCGTTGTCGAATACGGTCTCGGCAACAAGACGGTGCACGCCGTCTCGGGCGTCAGCCTGCATGTCGCGCGCGGCGAGACGCTGGGGCTGGTCGGCGAGTCCGGCTGCGGCAAGTCGACGCTGGGACGCGCAGTGCTGCAATTGCGCCGCGCCACATCCGGCCGCGTGCTGTTCGACGGTGAAGATCTCACCGCGATGGAAGGGGATGCGCTGCGCAAGATGCGCCGCCGCGTGCAGCTGATTTTCCAGGACCCGATCGCCTCGCTCAATCCGCGCCGCCGCATCGGCGACATCGTCGCCGAGCCGCTGATCATCGCCGGCGTCAAGGATGCCGCCGAGCGCAAGCGCAGGGTTCACGATGTGCTGTCCGCGGTCGGGCTCGATCCTGATCTCGTCTCGGGTCGGTTGCCGCATGAATTCTCCGGCGGCCAGTGCCAGCGCATCTGCATCGCGCGGTCGCTGGTGCTCAACCCGGAATTCATTGTCTGCGACGAGCCGGTCTCGGCGCTCGACGTCTCCATCCGCGCCCAGATCCTCAATTTGCTGGAGGAGATGAAGGCGCGCTTCGGCTTGACGCTGCTGTTCATCGCGCATGACCTTGCCGTGGTCAAAGCCGTCAGCGACCGCGTCGCAGTGATGTATCTCGGCCGGCTCTGCGAGGTCGGTCCATCTGAGCAATTGTTCGCAAATCCCGCGCACCCCTATACCGGGCTGCTGTTGCAGGCGATCCCGGTGCCTGATCCGGACGTGCGTCCCGCCGAGAGCGTGGCGACCGGCGAGCCGCCATCGCCGATTGCGCCGCCATCCGGCTGCCGCTTCCGCACCCGCTGTCCGCGCGCCGACCAGCGATGCAGCGCGGAGATGCCGGAGTTGCGCGAGGTCGCGCCCGCGCAGTTCGTGGCTTGCCACCATCCGCTGGCCTGAACTAAGACCGGTCCCGGGTTTGTCTCGCCCCGCCGTCCATGGCATGGTGGGGCGACGACAAGTATGCTTGGAGGACGCTGATGAAGAGTTTCAAGGTCGCCGATTTCAAGGCGCCGCTGCAGGAGTTCGACGAGGCGACGCCGCAGCCATCAGGTACGCAAGTGCTGATCAAGGTGAAGGCCGCCGGTGTCTGCCACAGCGATCTCCACATCTGGGAAGGCGGCTACGATCTCGGCCATGGCCGCAAGCCGCTGTCGCTGAAAGACCGTGGCATCAAGCTGCCGCTGACCATGGGCCATGAGACCGTAGGCGAAGTTCTCGCCTTCGGTCCAGACGTGAAGCCGGGCGACCAGGGTGATCTCAAGCCCGGAGATACCGGCCTCGTCTATCCCTGGATCGGCTGCGGAAAGTGCGCTGTTTGCGTTGCCGGTGACGAGAACATGTGCGCGACGCCGCGCTCGCTCGGCGTCTATTGCGATGGCGGCTATTCCGACCACATGCTGGTGCCGCATCCGCGCTACCTGCTCAACTTGAAGGGTCTCGATCCCGCCACGACCGCGCCCTACGCCTGCTCGGGAGTCACGACCTACAGTGCGCTGAAGAAGGTCGAGCAACATTTTGATGCGCCGATCGTGATGTTCGGCGCCGGCGGCCTCGGGCTGATGGCGCTGTCGCTGCTCAAAGCGATGGGCGGCAAGGGTGCGATCATGCTCGATATCGATGCGAAGAAGCGCGAAGCCGCTGAGAAGGCTGGTGCGCTCGCGACTATCGATCCAAAGGCACCGGATGCGCTGGAGCAGCTCGCCAAGAAAGCGGGCGGTCCGATCCGCGCGGTAATCGACCTCGTCGGCAACGCCGCGACGACGCAGCTCGGGTTTGATTGCCTGGCCAAGGGGGGCAAGCTCGTCATCGTCGGCCTGTTCGGCGGCGGGGCGACCTGGGCGTTGCCGCTGATCCCGATCAAGGCCGTGACGATCCAGGGCAGCTATGTCGGCAATTTGCGCGAGACGCAGGAACTGCTCGACCTCGTGCGTGCCAAGAACATCGCGCCGATCCCGGTGACGAAGGCGCCGCTCAACAAGGCCAACGACGCGCTGGTGCAATTGCAGCAGGGCGCAGTGGTCGGGCGCACGGTCCTGACGCCGTAGTTCGACGCTCTCACCTCCGTCATTGCGAGGAGCGAAGCGACGAAGCAATCCAGAGTGCTTCTACAGATACAGTTCTGGATTGCTTCGCTTCGCTCGCAATGACGACCTGGCCAGCTCCTTCCTCGAGGCCCTCTGAATGTCCGCAAATAACGCCTTCCACATTGCCGTGCTCGCCGGTGACGGCATCGGCCCCGAAGTCATGGCGCCCGCACTCGAGGTGTTGCGCAAGATCGAGGCGAAGTCCGGCTTGCGCTTCCGCTTCACCGAGGCGCCCGCCGGTGCCACCAATTATCTCGCCACCGGCAAGTCGATGCCTGAGAGCACCATCAAGCTGTGCGAGGAGGCCGACGCAATCCTGCTCGGCGCCTGCGGCCTGCCGTCGGTGCGCTACCCCGACAACACCGAGATCGCGCCGCAGATAGAGCTGCGCTTCATCTTCGATCTGTACGCCGGGGTACGCCCGGCGCGCCTCATCCCGGGCGTGCCGAGCCCGATCGTCGGCGCCGACATGCGCGGCATCGATCTCGTGGTGATCCGCGAATCCACCGAGGGCCTGTTCGCCTCGATGGGCAAGGGCGTCGTCACCCACGAGGATGCGCGTGAGACCATGGTGATCACCCGCAAGACCTCTGAGCGCCTGTTCGACTTCTCGTTTCGTCTCGCCGAGCGGCGCAAGGCGCGCGGCAAGCCGGGCACGCTTGCCTGCGTCGACAAGGCGAACGTGTTCAAGGCGTTTGCGTTCTTCCGCAGCATTTTTGACGAGATCGCGAAGAAGCATCCCGAGGTGAAGACCGATCGGCTTTATGTCGATGCCTGCTCGGCCATGCTGGTCAAGCGTCCCTGGGATTTCGACGTGATGGTGATGGAGAACATGTTCGGCGATATCGTCTCCGACATCACCGCCAGCCTGATCGGCGGCCTCGGCATGGCGCCGTCGGCCGACATCGGCGACAAATATGCCGTGTTCCAGCCGTGCCATGGCACCGCGCCCGATATCATGGGACAGGGCAAGGCCAATCCCACCGGCATGATCCTGTCGGCGGCGATGATGCTGGACTGGCTCGCCGACAAGCACGGCCTTGAGAGTGCCGCTGAAGCGGGCGAACAGATCGAGCGCGCGGTGGATCAGGTCTATGCCGGCGGTCTCAAGCCGATGGAATTCGGCGGCAGCAATGGAACGGCTGATATCACGAAAGCGGTGCTCGGGGCGCTGTAGGCACCGGAGGCCGATGTTGGAGGAACTGGACGTTGATGGGCAATCCGGTCCCCGAACATTATCGACACCTCCGGACCTTTGCCTTCGGCGACAGTCCCGCGCTCGCAGATGAATTGCTTGATCTCGTCGTCAAGGGTGTCAAGACCGCGACGTGCAGCACGGAAGACGAACCAAACACGTCGACTCCCGGTGAGCGCTGGGTCGTGCTCGACGGGCGGGGGCAACCGCGCTGCGTCATTGAAACCATCGAGGTCACCTATCGGCGCTTCCATGACGTCGATGCCGCCTTTGCCTGCGACGAGGGGGAGGGCGATCGAAGCCTCGCCCATTGGCGCAGCGCCCATCGGTCCTATTTCGGTCGGCTGGGACGGTTCAGCGAAGACATGATGCTGATGTGCGAACGCTTTCGCCTGATCGAGGTTTTCGACGACTGACGGCTTGCATGGCCTTGCAAGAAAAAGGGGCCTTGCGGCCCCTTCGTCATTTACCAGCGGTGCCAGTGACGATGGCCCCAGCCCCATCGACGCGGGCCGTAACCATAGAAACGCCGCGGGCCGCCATAATAGCCGTAGGCTCCGTAAAAATTGGGGCGCCGCCAGCAGCGGCCCCAGGCATTGCAGACAAGCCGCACCTGATCGACATTCGCCGCCGGGCCGCTTGCGACCTTGTCGGCTTGCGGAATTCCGTTCGGCATCGCCGCCAGCGCTTGTCCCGACGCCAGCGCGGCGCTGCCGAGCGCAGCCAGACCAAGAACAGCAAATTTGAGTTTCATCACGATCTCCCTCATTGGTGGCGGGAGAACTTGCCGCAGATCAATTGGTTGCTATCGCAGCGCAAGACGGCGAGGAATTTAATCTTCCTGAATGAAGGTTCAGATTGGCCAGGGGTTCCAGGCGTTCCGCTCTCTCCGCATCGTCATTGTGAGCGAAGCGAAGCAATCCAGACTGTCGACGTGGACTGCTTCGACCTCGCAATGACGCGGTGAGAGATGTGCGCTCATAACGACGGAAGATTCACTTCCCCTGGAACTGCGGCTTGCGCTTTTCCATGAACGCCTGCCGGCCTTCGCGAAAATCCGCGCTGTCCATGCAGGCCGTGCCGATTGCCCTGATCGCGTCCATGTCGCGGGCGCTCTCGTCCTTGAGAACTTCGGCGATGGTGATCTTTGCGGCCTTGATCGCGAGCGGCGCGTTGTGTGAGATCGTCTCGGCAATCGCCATGGTCTCGCCCCAGAGCTGGTTGTCCGGGATCACGCGCTCGACGAGGCCGATGCGCAGCGCCTCCGTGGAATCGATGCGCATGCCCGTGTACATCAGAAGCCGGGCCCAGGACGGGCCGACCAGCGACACCAGGTGCCGCAAGCCGTCAAAGCCATAGGCGATGCCGAGCTTCGCTGCGGGAATGCCGAACTGGCTGTCATGTGCGGCGATCCTGATGTCGGCGAGCATCGCGACCTGCATGCCGCCGCCGAGGCAAAAGCCCTGGATGCAGGCGATGGTCGGCTTCGGGTAATCGGCGAGCAGCGCGCGCTGGGCGGCGCTGCGCCTGCTGTATTCCTCGGACGCCGCCGCGTTGTGCCTGACTTTCTCGAACTGGCTGATGTCGGCGCCCGAGACGAACGCCTTGCCGCCGGCGCCGCGCATGATCACGACGCGCACCGTGTCATCGTCGCGCAAGGCCGTCAGCGCCTCGCCAAATCCCTCCCACATCTCCAGCGACATCGCGTTGCGCTTGTCGGGATTGTTGAAGGTGATCACGCCGACGCCGTCGGTGATCTGCTTGAGGATCTTGCCGCCCGCGTAGGGAGTTTCTTGGGAAAGATCAGGCATCGCGCGCTCGCTTGTCGTTGACGACGCGCAATGTGCGGCTTTGGCGAGGCCTGGGTCAACCGCGGCAGGGGATGCAGCTCTGCATCCACCCGTGCCGCGATTGCATGCCTACTGCGCCATGTGTGCGGTCAGCGGATGATTGCCCGCATTGCTGAAGAACGCCGCCTCTTCGGCGGTCGCCTCCAGCAATTGCTCGTCCTGGTTATAGACGTCGGTGCGGAACTGGACGGTCTGGTCCTTGGTCATCCACGCCGTGAGATAGATCCAGGCCACCGGCACCTTCCTGGCCATGGGGACTTCGAGGTGCTGCCCGGTGGCGATCTCCGCGTCGATCGCGACGCGCGTCCATTTCGGCTGGTCCTTGAGCAGCCAGGCGGCGAGATCGCGGACATTGTCGACGCGGGAGCAGCCGTGGGAATCGAAGCGATAGTCGTCGCTGAACAGATTGCGCTGGTTGGTGTCGTGCATGTAAACCGAATAGGAGTTCGGCATGTCGATCTTCACCGCGCCGAGCGCGTTGAACGTGCCGTTCTGCTGGCGCACGGTGAAGTTCGGCGCGTGCGTGCCCGACCAGTCGACCGAATGTGGATCGATCGGATTGTCGTGAGCATCGAGCACCTCCATGTGCATGCGCGACAGATAGGTCGGATCCTTGCGCATATGCGCGGAGATCTCGGTCCTGGCGATCGAGGACGGTACGGTCCAGGTCGGGTTGAGCACGACGCCGGTGATCTGGGCCGTCAGCGTCGGCGAGGGCTTTTCGGTCTTGCCGACGATGACGCGATAGCGCCGCACCACCACGTCGTTCTCGACCGCCTCGGCGAAGGCGGCGGGAATATTGACCACGACATAGCGCTGGCCGAAGCTGAAATTGGTGTTCTCGAGCCGCTCGAGCGAGGCTTCGAGCTGGCGGATGCGTTTCTGCACCGGGACGTTCATCGCGGCGAGCGTGCGGGGTGTCATCATGCCGGTGGGGGCGAGGCCGTGACGGGCCTGGAAGCGCTTCACGCCATCAGCGAGATCCTGGTCGAAGGCACCGCTCGCCTTGTCGGCGGCGAGATCGCCGGAGAGGATCAGCCGCTTGCGGAGGAGGGCGTCACTGGCGCCCTGGACGCCGAGCGTGAATTTGGCGTCGGCGGGGATGGTCGGCCAGCCGCCGCGCACCGCGAGATCGGAATAGCTCAGCGCCGCGTCCTTGATCCGCTGCGCGGTGCCCTCGTCGAAGGTCGGCTCATGCGTCAGCGCGAGCGCTGCGGCTGAGCGGCTCTCGGCGGTCGACGCCGGGGCTGCTGCTGCTTTGGGGGCGGCGGAGTGGGCCGGGTTGGCAGCCGAAGGCAACGTGCCTGATGGAGCGGCGGGCGAGGCATTGGTCCTGGGGCCGGCCTGGCCCGTCGTCTCGGTCTGCGCGAGCGCGGAGGCGCTGGCGAGGAGGCCGATGACAATGATCACGGCATGACGTTTCGACATCTGCTTGGTCTTCCCCATGAGCCCCTTAAGCGCGGCGCGTCGAGCCCCGGCGTTGCACCGGGGCCCTCGATTAGGTCGCAGCAAGGTTGGGACCGGTTCGCGACATCGGCGATGAATGGCCGCCGGATGCTCAAAAAACACAAAGAAAAAGGGGCGGCCAGGCCGCCCCGAAAAGCCGTGACCGCGCGCGGATGGCGCGCAGGCTCAAATCGGATCCGTCAGGTCCCGCCCAATCCGCCCACGCGGCGCGGCGGATTGAACATCGGCCGTGAAGGCCAGACCGTCGACCGGCTCAGCTTTCGTTCGCCGCGATCGATTCCATCAGCGAGACGAGCTGACGCTGCACCGTCTGATCCTTGATCTTGCTGTAGGCGCGCAGCAGGCGGAGGCTGAAAGCCGAGTCCAGGAACAGGAGGCTCTCGACTTCGCGGGCCTTGTTGTCGCCGTCATAGAAGAAGGTCACGGGCACATCGAGGGCGGTGGCGATCTGCTGAAGCCGAGCCGCGCCGACGCGATTGACGCCCTTCTCGTATTTCTGGACCTGCTGGAAGCTGACGCCGAGCTTTTCGCCAAGCTCAGCCTGCGAGATCTTCATCTCGACGCGCCGCAGGCGGATCCGCTTGCCCAGCTCAATGTCCGGCTTGCCGGCACTGCGCTGCTTCATTCTCTTCGCCGCTGCTTTCATTTTAGTTTTCACCTTTGTTCTTCGGTTGAAAATCCCCCGAAGAGCTGGGTCAGGGGTTCGCCCATATACGAGTCCTTGAATTCATGCGGGTGCACGAATTCTTCCTTAAACCACGGGAAGCGAGCTGGATTGAAAGCTTCGATCAGCCAGTCAATCATGTGCCGCACGCGGGGAATCCGGCCGCTACCGGGATGGTAGGACAACCAGATATCCAGCGGCCGGTTCAACTCGACCTCCAGTGGAATCAACTTCCCGCCAAGCGCGATGGCGTAGCTCGGGAAGACGCCGATCCCGGCGCCGTTCGCGACTGCCCAGTAGTTGGCGCTCGAGACGTTGGTCTTCATGACCAGAAGGTCACGTTCCGGAACGCCCGGGAAGAAGCTCTCAAAGGTTTCCTTGGCGGCGATCTGATCGGCGAATTGCAGCACCAGGCGGTGCTTGATCAATTCCACCGCGGAGCGCGGCGCGCCATGTTTCTCGACGTAACTTTTGGAGGCCCAGAACATCAAATGCATGCGGCCGAGCCGGACCAGCTTGACGTCGAGCGCCGAGGGACGCGACAGATGGATGGCGACGTCGGCCTCGTGGCGGGAGACGTCGGCCGAGCGCATCGCGCAGTGCAGGTCGACCAGCACGTTCGGATAGGCCTGCTGGAATTCGACCAGCCGCGGCGCAAGCCAGAACGTGCCCAATCCTTCCGTGACGGCGACGCGGACCTCGCCGGTGAGGGCATTGGCGGTCGAATCGCTGGTGCGCAGCACGTCGAAGGCGGCCGCTTCCATGCGTTCGACGGCGGACACCACCAGCGCGCCTTCATCGGTCAGGTGGGTGCCGTGGACGTCGCGGGTGAACAGGGTGGTTCCGGTCTGTCGTTCGAAATCGTCGATCCGGCGGCGGACGGCATTGATCGACAAGGACAGGCGTTCGGCCGCCGAGCGGAAACTTCCGCATCGAACGACTTCCAGGAAAATGCGGGCCGCATCCCAATCGGAGAGGCCGCTGATATTTGTTTTTAGGCGTTCCTCCAGTGGAACGCCCCTTTCCGCCAAGGAGTGCATACAAGTCCCTTCGGGCCGCTAAACTGGCAGAATCTAGCGCAAACCACAACCACGACGGGTTGGGGAACGGTGAGTTTTGAACGCCATACTTACCGCGCCCGCGATGGTATTGGAGTGCGTTTCAGGTTGGGAATCGGGCAAATTTCGGCCCGGAAGAGGGGTAGACGTGCGTTCCGTTGCGAGCCTTAAAATGGCTGCGGGATTGCCGGGTCCATCTGGGCCGGAAGATGGCGTGCGAAAATCTGTGCGCTTTCATGCGATGGATCAATCGCGCAGGCTCAAGCGTTTTGTTTCTGACCGTTCCGACTTAAGCCGCGGTGCGATGCCGTCTGGAACCGCGATTTCGACAAAGAACCACATTCAATTCGTCTTCGAGGGCGCGGATTCGTCGTGCTATCCTCGGCGCTCTCTGGGGGCCGAGGGGATTTTTCCAAGCACGACTCGCAGCCCGAATTAACGGAAAGAACGCCGTGTCGCATTCAGA
Source organism: Bradyrhizobium manausense (assembly GCF_018131105.1). Taxonomy (NCBI): domain Bacteria; kingdom Pseudomonadati; phylum Pseudomonadota; class Alphaproteobacteria; order Hyphomicrobiales; family Nitrobacteraceae; genus Bradyrhizobium; species Bradyrhizobium manausense. The sequence goes on from NZ_JAFCJI010000001.1 coordinate 524,279, forward strand.
CGAACAGTTGCAGTCGGTGCTCGAGACGCTCGAGGAGTGCCGCAAGGTTCTCAACGAGAGCAACAGCCGCGAATCGGCCGACTTGCTCTCGATCGTCATCCTGGATGTCAGGATGAAGCTCAAAGGAATTGACAGTGCCGACCTCAAGGCGCTGTGCGACGAAATGCTGCGGAGCGCTGCCAGCGAACCGCTGCCCCCCTCCAAGCAGACGCAGGACCAGCCCCGGCGTCCGCTGCTCCGCGTGGTGAAGTAGCCGCGCCGCCTGATCTCGCTTTTTGGCGAGATTTGTGCGCGTCCCGATGCCGCATCTGTGATCGCAGACGGCATCGGGAGGAGCCCTGGTTTGATCGCGCATCTGTTGCGCATTCCCCGGCATCGGCTACACCAGAGCCGGTTCGGCTCCGGTTCCGTGCGCATTCCCCGCGCCCAGCCCGAGAGCCCGGGATGGCTCCGACTGCATCATGCAACATGTCTCGATTACGGCGGCGCTGATTGCCGGTCTCGTCAGCTTCCTTTCGCCCTGCGTGCTGCCCCTGGTCCCGCCTTATCTGATCTATCTCACCGGCGCCACGATCGAGCATGTCGGGAGCGACCAGCCGGCGTCGACCTCCAAGCGCGCGATCATGATGGCGGCGGTGCTGTTCGTGCTCGGCTTCTCCACGGTGTTCGTGGCGCTCGGCGCCAGCGCCTCGCTGATCGGCTCCCTGATCCGCGCCTGGTCGGCGGAACTGTCGATCCTCGCCGGCATCGTCATCATCATCATGGGGCTGCACTTCCTCGGCCTGACGCGCATCGGCCTGCTGATGCGCGAGGGCCGCCTGACCGCACCAAAACCCGTCGGCCTCTGGGGCGCCTATGTGATGGGGCTCGCCTTCGCCTTCGGCTGGACGCCCTGCATCGGACCGATCCTCGCCGCGATCCTCTCGATCGCCGCGGCCGAGGCGACGGTGACGAAGGGCGCAGGACTGCTTGCGGTCTATTCCGCAGGCCTCGGCATTCCCTTCCTGATCGCGGCGCTGATGATCGAGCAGTTCTCGAAGCTGTTCGCGCGCATGAAGGGTCAGCTCGTCAATGTCGAGCGCGCCATGGGCGTCTTGATGGTGATCACCGGCATCGGTTTTCTCACTGGCGCGGTCTCCAATGTCAGCATCTGGCTACTGGAGACGTTTCCGGCGTTGCAGACGATCGGCTAACTCACGCCCGCGCCGCTGTCCCGGCGCTATCTCCCGTCCGGTCGGCGAACGGATCCTGATAGAGCCAGGCGAGATTCTCGCAGAAGCCCTCCAGGCTGGTCTCGCGGATCAGCTGGTTGCGCAGCAGCGCATGGACGCCGGCGGGATGGTAGACGTGGTCGCCGAGCTCGCGCGCCTGGAGCTGGACGCGTGCGGTGCGCAGCAGCCGTGCATTCCTGTAACGCTCCAGCGCGTGGGCGCTGTCGCCCTCGCCGGCGTCGAGCGCGTCGGCCAGACAGACCGCGTCTTCCAGCGCCATGCAGGCGCCTTGCGCAAAATATTGCAGCATCGGATGCGCGGCGTCGCCCAGCAGTACGACGCGTCCGTCGATCCAGCGATCGGTCGGATCGCGATCGCACGTCACCCAGGCCTTCCAGTCCCTGCCGTGATGAATGATCGCCTTGGCACGGGGATGCACGTCGCGAAATTCCGCGAGGACCTCGTCGTGGGTCACGGGCCTGGCGGCGAAGGCCTCGGCCGGATCGTTGTGGCAGGTGATCGCGAGGTTGAACACTTTCCAGCCTGACAGCGGATAATGCACCAGGTGGCACTTGGCGCCGGCCCACAGCGTCGCCGCGTTCCAGCGCAGATCCTCCGGCATCTGCTCGGTCGGGATCACCGAGCGATAGGTGGTGTGGCCGGCGATCCGCGGCGCACCGTCGCCGACCATCTGCTGGCGAATGCGCGAACGCAGCCCGTCGGCGCCGATCAGCAGACACCCGCTGATGCGCTCGCCTGATTTGAGCAGGGCCGCCGCGCGTGCGCCGTTCTGCTCGTATCCGGCGACATCGCAGTCGGTCCTCAACGTGACATTGGGATGCGCGTCGCAGGCGCGGACGAAGATGCCGTGCAGATCGCCGCGATGGACCACGGCATAGGGATTGCCGAAGCGCCGGCGGAAATGACTGGTGAGATCGATATTGGTGATCTCCTCCGCCGAGATCGCATCCATCAGGCGGAGCTGATCGATGAAAACGGCGATCGACCGTGCCGCATCGCCGAGGCCAAGGCGATCGAAGGCGTGAAACGCGTTGGGGCCGAGCTGAATGCCGGCGCCGATCTCCTGATAGCGCGAGGCGCGCTCGAGGACCGTGACCTGGAAACCCTTCTGCGCCAGCGCGATTGCGGCTGCAAGTCCGCCGATGCCGCCGCCTGCAATGATGATGGGATCCTGCCGCATGTCCTCTCCTGTTTCTCTATTTCCTTGATGTCTTTCCACGCGGCTGGCTCGCCTTGCCGCGCCTCTCCGCGCGTTCGTCGCGGGCGTCCTTCGGTCGCGCCGGCGGCGCGACCGTGATCTGACCGGCTTCGACTTCCTGCTCGAGCCGATCGATGTTGTGGTAAAGCTCGACCAGCACCTGCTTGAGCTCGGCCGCCTCCTTCGCGGACATGCTGCCGGTGACCACCTCTTCGTAATAGGCGGCGAGCGGCATCAGCCGTCCGGCGAGCTCGGTACCCTTGGGCGTCAGCGCGACCTGGAGGCTGCGCTGGTCGTTCTCGGGCCGGTCGCGCGTCAACAGGCCGGTGCGGCTCATCTCCGCAACGATGCGCGACAGCGTCGACACATCGGCAGAGGTCAGCTCGGCGATCTCGCCGAGACGCAGCGGGTGGCCTTGCTCCGACAGCGCGGCCAGCACGCGATACATCGGCAGCGTCAACTTCTCGTGACGGATCACGCGCGTGAACAGGTCGCCCATGCGCACGCCGAGCCGGGCGAGCAGATAGGGAAGCGAATTCGAAAATCGATACATGAGTTTAGGTCCGGGCTTGGGTCCTGGCAGGAGAGCCTCGCCCGGATTAAGCGCCAACCTTCGCATGTGCAATATTTGTGTTTCAATCATTTGCAAATGCAACTTTCTCATTGACAAGTATTTGCAGCGGGTGCTTTGCTTTGTCAACGCCGAAAGCAAAGCCGAAGGAACGCCGCCATGCAGGGCAAGATTACGCTCGAAGAGCATTTCGCGATGGACGACACCGTCCAGGACAGTGCGGGCTTCGCACCGTCCCAGGACTGGATCGAGCTCAAGGCGCGGCTGCTCGACATCCACGATCGCCGGCTCGCGGAGATGGATGCCCACGGCATCGAGCTGATGCTGCTGTCGCTGAATGCGCCCGCGGTGCAGGCGATTCCGGATCGTCATCGTGCGATGGATCTATCGCGCCGGGCCAACGACTTTCTCGCCGAGCAGGTCGCAAGGCGGCCCGAACGCTTCCAGGGGCTCGCAGCGCTGCCGATGCAGGACCCGGAAGGCGCCGCGCGCGAACTCGATCGTTGCGTCAGCACGCTTGGATTCCGCGGCGCGCTCGTCAACGGCTTCAGCGAGCTCACTGGGGCCGATCAGGCCATCTACTACGATCGCAAGGAGTTCTGGCCGTTCTGGGCGGAAGCCGAGCGCCTCGGCGTCCCGTTTTATCTGCACCCGCGCAATCCGCTGGCCAGAGACGCAGCGATCTACGAGGGCCATCGCTGGCTGCTGGGGCCGACCTGGGCATTCGGTCAGGAAACCGCGGTGCATGCCTTGCGCCTGATGGGCTCGGGCCTGTTCGACGCCTATCCGAGGCTCCAGATCATTCTCGGTCACATGGGCGAGGGCCTGCCTTACTCGATGTGGCGCGTCGACAACCACAACAAGTGGATGAAGACCCAGAACGCCTATCCGGCGAAGCGCAAGATCGCGGAATATTTCCGGGAGAATTTCTACATCACCACGTCCGGCAATTTCCGCACCCAGGCGCTGATCGACGCCATGCTCGAGATCGGTGCCGACCGGATCCTGTTCTCCGCCGACTGGCCGTTCGAGAACATCGATCACGCTGCCGACTGGTTCGACACGGCGACGATCTCCGAAGGTGATCGCCGCAAGATCGGCCGCGACAACGCCCGCGCTCTGTTCGGGCTCGGCGAAGCAACCAATCAACCTGCCGCAGAGCAGGACCAATCGTCATATCCAATGGAGGAAACCCGTGAGCATCTCGTCCGAAATCGACGTGCATGAGGAATTATCCGGCGCCGCGGTCGGGCCATTCCACAAGTTGCTCGGCATCCTGATCACGCTCATCACGCTGTTCGATGGCTACGACACTTTCAATCCAGCCTATGTCATCCACTATGTCATGCAGCCCTGGGGGCTCGCGCCAAGTCAGGCGGGGCTTTTGGTGAGCTCTGGTCTGTTCGGCTTCCTGTTCGGCGCGATCGGTCACGGCAGCGTCGCGGATCGCCTTGGCCGCCGCGGCACGCTGCTTGCGGGCCTGTGGATCGTCAACGTCTTCACGTTGCTGACCGCGGTATTCGCCGGCGATTTCTGGAGCTATTGCGCCCTGCGCTTCGCCACCGGGCTCGGTCTCGGGGTGCTGCTGCCGCTCGGAACGACGTTCATCAACGAGCTCGCGCCGAAGCGCGTCAGCAACACCTTTTCGCTCTGGGGCGTGACACTGGGCTGGTCGCTCGGCGGCGTCGCCGCCGGTCTCGTCGGCGTGTTCCTGACGCCGCAGCACGGCTGGCAGATCCTCTATTACGCCGGCGCGCTGTCGATCCCGTTGACCTTCGTGGCGCACACCATTCTGCCTGAGAGCCCGCGCTTCCTGGCCTCGCGCGCGCGTATCCCGGAGCTGCGCGCATTGCTTACACGGCTGCGGCCGGAGCGGGCGGCAGCCTACGAGAACGCGAGCTTCGTGACGAATGACGGCACGTCCTCACGGAGCGCATTGAGCGCGTTGCTGAGCCCGCGCTATCGCCGCGTCTCCCTGACCATCTGGTTCACCGCGTTTCTCACCTTGTTCGCGATCTTCGGTCTCACCGGCTGGATTCCGACCGTCATGCTCAAGCGCGGCGAGACGTTTGCGGCCTCGTTCGGCTTCGGCGCGCTGATGCAGGCGATGTCCTTCATCGGCGGCCTCACGCTCGCGATGCTGGCCGACCGCAATTTCGCGCTGACGCCGCGTTACCTCGCGACATGGTGGATCACCGGCGGTATTGCCGTGCTGGCGCTCGTCTTCGTCAGCGGTCACGGCGTCAATCTCGCCATCGTCGCCGTCGCCGGTTTCTGCATCATCGGCGCGCAGCACGTGCTGAACAATTTCACCGCCGGCTCTTACGAGACCAGTTTCCGCGCCAGCGGCGTCGGGATGGAGTTGGGCGTCGGCCGGGTAGGGGCAATTCTCGGTCCTTACGTCATCGGTCTGCTGCAACAGGCCACCGGTGGCCCGGACGCCGTGTTCTGGGCGATCGGCGGCGCGTGCATCGTCGGCGCGCTGGCGATCGGATCGCTCGGCTTCGCCGCCGCGGACCGCCTGCCACGCGCGGATGTCGCCCCGGCGGAATAACGAGATTTTCACCACAGGAGATATGACATGCCGACATCGACCCGTTCCGCTGAGACCGCAGGCCCGCTCGACAGCTGGGTGCTTCTGTTTGCGCGCGTCGCGATCGCGCCGCTGTTTCTCTACAGCGGCGTCGGAAAGGTGATGGCCTTTACCGCGACGGCGGGCCGGCTTCCCGGTGGCGCCGACGGCTTCGGCGCACTGCTCGCCGCGGGCGCAGTGACGGTTGAACTTGGATGTGGTATCGCCTTGATACTCGGTCTGTTCGCGCGGCAGGCGGCCATGATCCTGATCCCGTTCACCATCGCGGCCACACTGATGTTCCACAATTTCTGGGCCGCGCCGGCAGCGCTGGTCGTGATGCAGACCATCAACTTCCTGAAGAACCTTGGCCTGCTCGGCGCACTTGCGATGATTGCGACTTATGGGCCGGGCGCTTATAGCGCGCAGTCCGCGATCTGGCCTGGTCCCAAACGCGCACCGAGCCTCTCGTGACCGATCGCCGCGATGCCGAACGCACCGCCCGCAATTGAACCAGGGCGCGCACGCGTCAACGCCATCGGCGCGCCCTGGATCGAGTTGATGGATCAAACGCTCAGTAGTCCCAGAACACCGGCACCCAGCGGAAGGCGTCGCCGTCGATCGCGACGCGTCCGACCGACGGGAACGGCAAATGCGTGGCTACCAGCAGCTCGCCCGTCGCGGCAAGGTCTCGCAAGAGGTTGATACGAACCCGCGCCGCTTCCTCGGGATCGTGCTCGAAACCGTTGTGCCAGTCGGGTTGATCGAAGCCGACGGCAAACACCGCGTCGCCGGCGAAGGTCAGCGCGTCGCCGCCGGATGCCACCCGTACCACGCTATGCCCGGGGGTATGGCCGCCGGTGCGACGGGCGACGACGCCGGGCGCAATCTGGTGCGTCTCATCGAATGGCCGCAGCTGGCTGCCGTACTCCTTCACGAACTGCTTGGCGGTCGCGCGGAGCGCGTCCGGAAAACCCTGCGGCATGTTGGTGTGGGCGAAGTCCGGCGCCTCCCAGAACTTGACCTCGGCGGCCGCGACGTGGATGCGCAGATCCTTGCGGAGCCGCTGCTTCACGCCGTCGACGAGCAGCCCGCCGATGTGGTCCATGTGCATATGGGTGAGCACCAGATCGGTCACGGATGACAGATCGATGCCGGCGGCCTCGAGGCGCCTGGTCAACTGGCCTGCCCGCGGCAGGTGCAGATCGGGGTCGGACCCGAGGCCGGCGTCGATGAGGATGGTCTTGTCGCCGCTACGGACCATGACCGCATTCAGCGCCCAGTCGAAAGCGTCCTGCGGCAGGAACATGTCGTGCAGCCAGGCCGCCCGCTCGGCCGGAGCGGCATTGTGCGCCAGCATCGTGGTCGGCAGCGGCAGCACGCCGTCGCTGACCACGAGCACGTCGATTTCGCCGATCTTCAGCGCGTAGCGCGACGGCACGAGCTCTTCGGTGCCCGATGCCACGGGTTGCGAGGGATTGTGCAGGTTCATGTTGGTCTCCTGTGTCATGATGTGTGTTCCCGGCAAGACGTCGTCATGTCTAACGAACCGGAAAGTCGAGTGCCCCAGAGCGATTGCTGTGCCTGTCGAGAGATTGCTGCTAATGCGAGCGCTGGTCGTGGCGAGCGAGGCCACTATGCGCTGCAAGGGCCGAGCGTCTTTCCCGAAGCGGCCGCCTTTTGTCCGATCGTGCTCCGCGCAGGCGCACGTTTTCGTAAACGCACGCCTGGTGGCGGCGCGTTGTCGAGGTCCTGAACGGAGATAAGCGGGAGGGGCGCGCTCTAGCTCACGGCAAAGCGCGCGAGGGCCTCGCGGTCGATCTCGATCCCGAGCCCCGGACCGTCGGGGATGCGCACAACGCCCTTTGCATGCGCGATCGGTTCTCTCAGGATCGCCTGCCGGATCGGATGTTCGGTGCGGTCGAACTCCAGCATCGGCTCGAGCGGTGCGAGCGAGGTCGGCGTGTACGAGGGAAGCACCGCAAGAAGCTGGAGCGAGGCGGCGATCGCGATCCCGGTGCCCCAGACATGCGGATTGTAGCGGATACCGAAGGCTTCGCTCATGTCGGCGATCTTCTTGCATTCGGTGAGGCCGCCGGCCGCGCAGGTGTCGGGCTGGGCGATGTCGAGCGCATGTGAGGCGAACAGGTCGCGGAAGCCGAAGCGCGTGAACTCGCACTCGCCGCCGGCGATCGGAATTGTGAGCGCGGCTTTCACCGCGCGGTAACCTGCGACGTCCTCCGGCGGCACCGGCTCCTCGAACCATCCGATGTCGAGGGGTTCGATCATTCGGCCGAGCCGGATCGCGGCGACCGCGTCATAGGCATGGTTGGCATCGACCATCAGCGCGACGTCGGGACCAATCGCTTCGCGCACGGCGCGCGTGACGGCGGCATCCTCCGCGATACCGAAGCCGACCTTCAGCTTCACGGCGCGAAAACCTTCGGCCGCATAGCCGGCCGCTTCCTCCGCCAGATATTCGAGAGGATCGCCCGACTTCCGCCGATAGAGCCCGGTCGCATAGGCTTGCACTTCTCTGCGCGCCGCGCCGCCGAGCAGCTGGTGCACCGGCACGCCGAAATGCTTGCCCTTGATGTCCCATAGCGCGATGTCGATGCCGCTGAGGCCCTGGATCACGACGCCCTTCTGGCCGTGATCGCGCAGTCGCGCATAGATCGTCTGCCACAGCACATCGGTGCGCAGCGGGTCCTCGCCGATGAGCCAGGAGGCCACGTTCTGCACCACGGCGGCCGTCATCCGCGCCGGCCCGTAGCATTCGCCCCAGCCGGTCAGGCCCGCGTCGGTCTCGATCTCGACCAGCATTGCGGTGCGGGTATCGTACCAGGCGCGCGAGTAGGCGAAGGGCTGCGAGAGCTTTGCCTCGAGGATATGGGCGCGAATTCGTGTGATTTTCATTGCCATCGCTTCCGGTTCATCGTGTCTCGTCCAGCGCGCAGGTCACCGTGCAGACCACGCCGCGCGGCAGGAAGTCCACCGTTGCCTCGCCGCCAAGTTGATCGCGCGCGCTGCGCTCGATCAGACGCGAGCCGAAGCCGCGCTGCACCGGCGCGGTCACCAACGGGCCGCCGATCTCGGTCCAGATCAGCCGCAGCCGCGGTTTTGTGGTGTCGGCGATGACCTCCCAGTCGAGGGTCACCCGGCCGGTCTCGTTCGACAGCGCGCCGTATTTGGCGGCGTTGGTTGCGATCTCGTGCACGATCATCGACAGCACGACGGCAAGCCGCGGCGACAGCGGCACCGCGGGCCCTGCCATCCGGATGCGATCTGGATTGGTCAGCAGAAACGGCTGGAGCACGCGGGCGATCACGTCTCTCAGCTCCGAGCCGGCCCATTTCTCCTGGCTGAGGAGATTGTGCGCCTCGGCGAGCGCCCCGAGCCGTCCTTCGAATTTGATACGCTCGTCGCGGCTTGCGCTGCGAAACGTTTGCACGGCGATGGCCTGCATCAAGGCCAGCGTGTTCTTGACGCGGTGGTTGAGCTCCTCGATCAGGAGATTATGCAGCATCTCGCCGCGCGCGATCGTGGTCGCCATCCTGACCGCAAAGGTAAGGCCGACCAGCAGCAGCACGCCGCCGATCAGGCTGGTGATCGCGATGTTGCGCCAGAGCGGCGCGATCAGAGAGCTCTCGGTGACGCCGGCCGCGACGGTCCAGCCGGTTAGTTGCGACCGCGTATAGGCCGAGGCAAGCGCAACGCCGTCGAGCGAGACGCTCGACAGAGCAGCCTCGGGTGAACGGAACATGGCTTCGAACAGCGACGGCGAGGCCTGCTTGCCAAACGTCTCATTCGGATTGGGGGCGCGCGCGAACACGGTGCCCTTGCTGTCCAGCAGCGACACGGTCCATTGGTCGTCGGGGCGCTGCCGCTCGACCAGGTGCTGGAAGATGTCGATTGGCGGGCTGAAGGAAAGCGTGTAGACGACCTCGCCGTCGCGCAGCACCGGGACTTCGACCGTGACGATCGGGCGCTTCTTGGTTGATCCGGTGAAGAGGTCGGAGAATTGCGGCGTCTTGGTTGTGAAGACGCGTTCGACGATCTCGCGGTTGTTGCGCGGCGGCAGGCTCGCGGTTTCGGTCGTGACCGTCGAGAACAGCTGGTGCCCGGACTTGTCGGCCAGCAGCAGGACGCTGTCCTCGCCATACTGGCTGATGAATCCGGCTGCGGAGCGCCGGAAACTCTCGAAGTCACCCCTGCGCAAGGATTCGCTGAGCGCGAGCACCTGCAGGCCGCCCGTCATCCGCTGCACCTCGGAATCGAGCACGAGGCGCATGCTTCGTACCGTCTCGAGCACCCGGCGCGTCGCATCGCTGCGGTCCTGGCGATAGTTGGAATAAGCAAGGCCGACGGCAAAGACGATCAACGGCAACATCGTTCCCGTGACCAGGAGAGCGAGCCGGACCGGCAGGGTGAGCTTTGACAACGCGGGCGTCCCGATTCCAGCGCCTCGCGCGCCGGATTATGATTTTGGAGAGAACCATACGGGCAGGAATTGTGCTGCGCCATGATTTTCGTATCCGGCGAGCAGGCTGGAAGAATTCGGCGGGGCAGTCGCCGGCACCTCAGCTCATGCTGATTGCGGTGAGCAGCAGGCACACGGCGTACACGGCCGCCAGGCTGAGCCCGGCGATCCGGGCTTCTCGACGCGATGTCATGTGATCGACTCCAGGAGGGCGGCCGCCATTGCGGCGACCGCCCGTCCGTTACGTTTTAGTCAATTTCCTGCACGACCGTTCGTGTGCCGGGATCGACCAGCATCACGCGTTCGCCGGAGTAGACGTAGCGATAGTGCGTGAGCGACGGACCCCAATCGGCCGGGACCGCCTCGAGTTCGACATCGGTTGGAACCGTCGCGCCGACGATGATTTTTTCCTTCGTCGTCACCGGCCGCAGATGATGCTCGGTGACGTAGGATTTGATCCGCGTCCGGTATTGCGGCTCGATCTGGACCGCCGCGGCATGACCGGTTCCGGTCGTGGTCACCACGGTGGATTGTGCGAACGCGCCGGTCGAGATCATCAGCGCTGCTGCGGACAGCAGGAGTAGCTTTTTCATTTTGTCCTCCTCGATAACAAGCGCCGCACCAACATCTCATCGCTGGCGACGTTCCCGGCCGATAGGAACAAAATGCTACTTTTTCCCGTTTGCAAATCGACTGGGCGCGGAACGCCCGGCAATTGGAGGAGGAGAGAATGAAGCTGAGGATCGTAACCGCGGCCGTGATGGTTGCTGCGTTTTCACTACCGGCGTTCGCGGCCGACGAATTCTACGTCGTGCAGGACGTCAAGACCAAGAAGTGCACCATCGTCGACAAGAAGCCGACCGACACGAGCATGACCGTCGTCAGCCCCTCGGGCACGATCTACAAGTCGCGCACCGAGGCTGAGAGCGGCATGAAGACCGTCAAGGTCTGCACGTCAAACTGAGGAGGACGACAGAATGCCAGTTCTGATCTTGTGGGCCGTGCCGGCCGTGCTCGTTGTCGGCGGCGGCATCTATCTGATCGGCCACTTCCACTAGGCCAAACAGTATCGGGCTCCGCGAAGACTCGCGGAGCCCGATACAACAAATGTTGGGAACGTCAGAGATTGCTCTCCGTGATCGCGGCGTAGACCATGCTGCGCAGCTCGCGACGGAGCGGGTAGGCGCTCGACGGCAGCACCTGCGTCATGAAGATTGTGATCAGCTCCTCGGCCGGATCAATCCAGAACGAGGTCGTGGCCGCGCCGCCCCAATTATATTCACCAGGGCTGCCGGCGATCAGCGTCTCGGCCGGGCGCATCGTCACCGCAAAGCCGAGACCGAAGCCGATGCCGTTATAGGTGGCCTCCGAGAACAGCGAACGCGACACGTCCGGCAGCGCCTGTCCGCCCGGAATGTGGTTGCTGGTCATCAGCGCCAGCGTCTTCGGCCCGATCAGCCTGATGCCGCCAAGCTCGCCGCCGTTCAAAAGCGCGCGGCAGAAGGTGAGATAGTCGGCCATGGTCGAGCAGAGCCCGCCGCCTCCTGAAATGAGGGAGGGCGGCGCCAGGAACGAGCTCTTGGTCGGGTCGTCCTGAAGCGTCAGGCCCTCGCGGCGCTGGCCGGCATGCATGGTGAAGCCACCGCCGGGATCGGCGTTGTAGCAGGCGGCGAAGCGATGCGCCTTCGAGGCCGGCACGTGGAAATCGGTGTCGGTCATGCCCAGCGGGTCCAGGATGCGTTGCTTTAGAAACTGCTCGAACGGCATGCCCGAGATCTTGCCGACGAGGTACCCGATCACGTCGGTCGCGACCGAGTAGTTCCAGGATTCGCCCGGTGAGAACTCCAACGGGATTTTTGCGAGGCTCTCGATCATGCCCTGGAGCGTGCCTGACTTCTCGACCTCGCCGATCTTCTCGGCGCGATAGCCGGCATCGACATTGGAGCGCTGCTGGAAGCCGTATGTCAGTCCAGCCGTGTGGCGCAACAGGTCGACGATCAGCATTGGCCGGGACGGCGGCCGGGTCAGGAAGTTGGGGTGAGTGCCCGCGACGAAAACGCCGAGATTCTTCCATTCCGGAATGTATTTGGCGACCGGCTCGTCGATCGCGACCAGACCTTCCTCGACCAGCATCATGAAGGCGACGCTCGTGAGCGGCTTGGTCATGGAATAGATGCGGTAGATGGTGTCGTCCTTGGCCGGCACCTTGCGCTCGACATCGGCGAGGCCCTGCACCGAGCTGTGGGCGATCTTGCCGCGTCGGTAGACCAGCAGATGCGTGCCCGGGAAGCGGCCGGCGTCGATGTACCTGGCCTTCAGATGGGCATCGACGCGGTCGAGCGCGGTCTTGGACATGCCCACGGATTCGGGCGAGGCGGGGGTAGGGGCGAGCATCAGTTCCTCCGGCGGTTTTCTCAGGCGTTGATAGCCGAAATGAGGGCCTTATTCCAAGCGGGTCGCGCTTAACGCGAGGTCGCCTGATGGTGTAGGCTCCAGTCTGGAACGCCTCCAAGGAGCCCCTCAAGATCCCGCGGGGCCAACGAGAAAAACCTAAGGGCAAACGCAGCATGACCCAGTTCAACGAGACCGAACTCACCGAGGCCGTCGTCAGGAGCTTCGACAACACGCCCAATCCGCGCGCGAAATTCCTGCTCCAGGAATTGGTGAAGTCGTTGCACGATTACGTGAGCAAGACCGGTCTCACCTTCGAGGAGTGGGAATACGCCATCGATTTCCTGACCCGTACCGGCCAGAAATGCACGGACACCCGCCAGGAGTTCATCCTGCTCTCCGACGTGCTCGGCGTCTCCATGCTGGTCGATGCGGTCAACCATCGCGACCGCGACGGCGCGACCCAGACCACAGTGCTCGGCCCGTTCTATGTCGGCGAGCACAAGGTCACCCCCCACGGCACCGATATCTCGCCGAACAATCTTACGGGCGAGCGGATGTTCGTGCAGAGCCGCGTCACCGATCTCAAGGGCAAGCCGCTTGCGAACGTCCCGGTCGACGTCTGGCACGCCGACGATGACGGTTTCTACGATTCCCAGAAGACGAATTATGACGAGGTCGGTGCCTCGGCACGGGCGCGCTTCATCACCGACAGCGATGGCCGCTTCTTCTTCCGCACGATCCTGCCGTGCAGCTATCCGATCCCGACCGACGGGCCGGTCGGAGAGATGATCGTGCAGACCAAGCGCCATCCGATGCGCCCGGCGCATGTGCACTTCCTGGTCAACGCGAAGGGCTATGAGCCGCTGATCACCCACGTCTTCATGGACGGCGACAAATATCTCGATTCCGACGTCGTGTTCGGGGTCAAGGACGACCTCGTCGCCAAGGTCGAACCGCACAACGACGCGGCGATGCCCGACGGCACCAAGGCCAACGGGCAGTGGCACCTGATGACCTACGAATTCCACCTCAAGCCGGGCGGCGGCCTCGCCCCCAAGCCGCTCGGGACCAAGGCGGCCGAGCCGGCCTGACGTCACTTCTTGGGCATTCGCTCATTTGTTGTGCGCCGCACAAGGAGTGAGCGATTGCCCATTCAAGAAATGGGCGCGTCGCGACTTTTTGATGCATTCGTGGGTGTGCTCATCTTTTGATCGAATTCAAATAAGCTATTGCTACAACGTAATTTTTTTGTCCGTCCGTGCGCTGGCACAGGCCTTGAATAACAAGCTCTGACGCCACCGACGCCGTCACTCGACATCATCAATCAGCATCGCGAACTCGCCACCGGGGCGATGCCTCGGCGCGCCTCCACGCCTGGAGGCTGGGTCTGCAACGACGCAGCGATGCGACCAAAGGGATTATCAATGACGAAAGATCCGTCTCTAAGTCAGGCTTGGATTTCTGACTGGCGCCCCGAAGATGAGGCGTTCTGGAATGCGGGCGGCAATGCCGTCGCCCGGCGTAACCTGATCTGGTCGATCGTCGCCGAACACATCGGCTTTTCGGTCTGGCTGATCTGGAGCATCGTCACCACCAAGCTGCCGCAGGCCGGCTTCCACTATTCCACCGACGAGCTGTTTCAGCTGATCGCGGTGCCGGGGCTGATCGGCGCATTGATGCGCTTCCCCTACACCTTCGCGGTCACGACCTTCGGCGGCCGCAACTGGACCATTTTCAGCGCAGCCGTGCTGTTTATTCCGACGCTGTCGCTCGCCTATTTCGTGAGCCAGCCCGATACGCCGTTCTGGCTGATGCTGCTGGTGGCTTCGACCGCCGGTCTCGGCGGCGGCAATTTCGCCTCCAGCATGACCAACATCTCGTTTTTCTTCCCCGACCGGATGAAGGGCTGGGCGCTCGGCCTGAATGCGGCCGGCGGCAATATCGGCGTCTCCAGCGTGCAGCTGCTGACGCCGATCCTGATGACACTCGGGGTCATCAACCTGTTCCAGGCAAGTCCCGTCGGCGGTGTGTTCCTGCAAAACGCCGGCCTGATGTGGGTGCTGCCGATCGCGGTCGCGGTGTTCGGCGCGGTGTTCTTCATGAACAACCTCACCGCGGCCAAGTCGTCGATCAAGAACCAGCTCGCGGTGGTCAAGCGCAAGCACACCTGGATCATGGCCTATCTCTATATCGGCACGTTCGGATCCTTCATCGGCTATTCGGCTGCGTTCCCGCTGCTGATCAAGACGCAGTTTCCGACGGTGACGATCGCGATCGCGTTCCTCGGGCCTCTGGTCGGCTCGCTGTCGCGACCGCTTGGCGGCCTGCTTGCCGACAAGATCGGCGGCTCGATCCTGACGTTCTGGAATTTCATGGTGATGGCGGCCGCAACCGTCGGCGTGCTCTACTTCGTCGGGCAGCAGGACTTCATCGGCTTCCTGTCGATGTTCCTGATCCTGTTCGTCACGACGGGCATCGGCAACGGCTCGACCTATCGCATGATCCCTTCGATCTTCCGCGAGCAGAACCTGTTCAAGGTGCGCGGCGAAGGCGATGCGGCACGGGCGGTCGCGCTGAAGACGGCGAGCATCGAGAGCGGTGCGGCGGTCGGCTTCATCGGCGCGGTCGGTGCCGTCGGCGGCTATCTGATCCCGAGTGGTTTCGGCAAGTCGATCGCCATGACCGGCGGTCCGCAGCTCGCGCTCGTGATCTATCTCGCCTTCTACGCCTCCTGTCTCGCGCTCACCTGGTGGTTCTATCTGCGTCGCAGCCCACAGGGCGAAGGCGCCGGAAGCCTCGCCGAAGCGAGGATCTAGGATACGTACCCGCTTCTCCCCGTACGCGGGGAGAAGCTCCACGGCAGGCTTGGAACAGGAAGGTCTCATGAGTGAACCGCTCGTCATCGTCGGGAACGGAATGGCAGCCGCGCGTCTGGTCGACGAACTCGCCAAGACGGCGCTCGGTCGCTATGCGATCGCCGTGATCGGTGAGGAGCCGCGGCTCGCTTACAACAGGGTGCTGCTCTCGTCAGTGCTGGCCGGCGAGACTGGCTCGCACGAGATCGATTTGAGACCTGCGGACTGGTGGCGCCATCGCGGCGTCACCGTGCGCTACGGATATCGCGTCACCGAGATCGATACCGGCCGCCGCGAGCTCAAGATATCAGGCGAAGAGAGCATGGAATATTCCAAGCTCGTGCTCGCCGTCGGATCGACGCCGCTGCGGCTCAAGGTGCCCGGCGCCGATCTCGCCGGCGTGCACACCTTTCGCGACACCCGCGACGTCGATCTGCTGTTGGCGCTGGCGGCGGCGAAGAAGCGCGTCGTCGTGGTCGGCGGCGGTCTGCTGGGTCTCGAAGCGGCTTATGGTCTTGCGAAAGCCGGCGCACCCGTGACGCTGCTGCATCTGATGGACCGTTTGATGGAGCGTCAGCTCGATGGGCCTGCCGCTGATCTGCTCAAGACGCTGGTGGAGCGCAAGGGCGTCCGTATCCTGCTCAACGCCTCGACCGCCCGCATCCACGGTGAGGGCCACGTCCAGGCCGTCGAGCTTGCCGACGGCAGCCGCATCGAGGCGGACGCCGTGATCTTCGCCGCTGGCATCAGGCCCAACATTGCGCTGGCCGAGGAGGCCGGCATTGCCGTCAACCGCGGCATCGTCGTCAACGACGTGATGCAGACCGCATCGTCGGACATCTTCGCGCTCGGCGAATGCGCGGAGCATCGCGGCATCTGCTACGGCCTGGTCGAGCCGGCCTATGAGCAGGCGCGCGTGCTGGCGCGGCATCTCGGCGGCCGTCCCGCCGCCTATCAGGGCAGCGTGGTCGCGACCAATCTGAAAGTATCCGGCGTCAGCGTGTTCTCTGCCGGCGACTTCATGGGCGCCGACGGCAGCGAGAGCCTGGTGCTGACCGACCGCAGGCGCGGCACCTACAAGAAGCTCGTGATCGCAGACGGACGCCTCACCGGCGCGGTGCTGATCGGCGATACTGCGGAAGCGCTCTGGTATCTCGAGCTGATCCGTACCCGCGAGAAGATCGCCGGGATTCGCGCCGACATGATGTTTGGCCGCACCCTTGTGGCTCCCAAGGCGGCTTGAGATGACGGCGATCGACCCGGCGTTGCGCGCGATCAAGACAACCTGTCCCTATTGCGGCGTCGGCTGTGGCGTGCTCGCAACGCCCGATGGCGCGGGCGGCGCGGCGATCGCCGGCGATCCTGACCATCCCGCCAATTTCGGTCGCCTGTGCTCGAAGGGATCGGCGCTCGGCGAAACCGTCGGGCTCGAGGGCCGGCTGCTCTACCCGATGATCCGCTGCAAGGGCGCGCTGGAGCGCGTCGCCTGGAGCGACGCGCTCGACCACGTCGCTCATCGCATCCAGCACATCGTGGCGCGTGACGGCGCCGACGCGGTCGCGTTCTATCTCTCCGGTCAACTCCTCACCGAAGATTACTACGTCGCCAACAAGCTGATGAAGGGGTTTATCGGCACCGCGAATGTCGACACCAATTCGCGGCTTTGCATGTCGTCTTCGGTCGCCGGCCATCGCCGCGCCTTCGGTGCCGACACCGTGCCCGGCTGCTACGAGGATCTCGACCAGGCCGATCTGCTGGTCCTTGTCGGCTCCAATGCCGCATGGTGCCATCCCGTGCTGTTCCAGCGCATGCTGAAGAACCGTGGGGAGCGCGGCGCGCGCATGATCGTGATCGATCCGCGCCGCACCGATACCGCTGATGACGTCGATCTCTTCCTCGGCCTCAAGCCCGGTACCGACACCGCGCTGTTCTCAGGCCTGTTCGCGCATCTTGCCGACAGCGGAGCGCTTGATCAGGATTACATCGCGAACAATACGGCCGGCTTCGACGATGCTCTGGCGCGCGCGCGCAACATCGCCGGCAACGTCACCGCGACCGCGCTGGCGACGGGCCTCTCCGAGCAGGACGTCGCCACCTTCTTCAGGATGTTCCGCGACACCGAGCGGGTCGTCACGTTGTATTCACAAGGCGTCAACCAGTCTGCGCAGGGCACCGACAAGGTCAATGCGATCCTGAATTGCCATCTTGCGACGGGGCGGATCGGCAAGCTCGGTGCCTCGCCGTTCTCGCTTACCGGCCAGCCCAATGCGATGGGTGGCCGCGAGGTTGGCGGCCTCGCCAATCAGCTCGCCGCGCATATGGGCTTCACGCCGCCGGATATCGACCGGGTCAGGCGGTTCTGGAAGGCGCCCCGTATCGCCACCCATGAAGGGCTGAAGGCGGTGCAGCTGTTCGAGGCGATCAACCGTGGCGAGGTCAAGGCATTGTGGGTGATGGGCACCAATCCCGCGGTGTCGCTGCCCGATGCCGATATCGTGCGCGAGGCGCTGAAGAAGCTCGAGCTGTTCGTGGTCTCCGAGAACGTGCTTTCCAATGACACGGTCGAGGCCGACCCGCACGTGCTGCTGCCGGCACTGGCCTGGGGCGAGAAGTCGGGCACGGTGACCAATTCCGAGCGCCGCATCTCGCGCCAGCGGTCATTTTTGCCGGCGCCAGGCGAGGCGCGGCCGGACTGGTGGATCCTGAGCGAGACCGCCAAACGCCTCGGCTTCGGCGACAGCTTCAATTACAAATCCGCTGCGGAGATCTTTCGCGAGCATGCCGCACTCTCCGCATTCGAGAACGACGGCAGCCGCGATTTCGACATCGGCGCGCTGACGTCGCTGTCCGACGAAGCCTTCGACGCCCTAAAGCCGGTGCAATGGCCCGCGCGTGAAGGCGAGGCTCCAAGCGAACGCTTCTTCGCGAGCGGCAGCTTCTTCACCAACGACGGCAAGGGCCGCTTCGTTGCGCCGGAGGTGCCGGCGCTGCGCAGCGAGACCGGGCCGTCGCGTCCCCTGCGGCTCAATACCGGGCGCATCCGCGACCAGTGGCACACCATGACGCGCACGGGGCTGAGCCAGCGGCTTGGTGCCCATCTGCCCGAGCCGTTCGTCGAGATTCACCCTGATGATGCCGGCAAATACGGCATCGTCCATGACGGCTATGCCCTCATCACCACCGATCACGGCCGGTGCATTCTCAAGGCCGTCGTCAGCGCGCGGCAGCAGCGCGGTACGTTGTTCGCGCCGATCCACTGGAGCGCGATGAATGCCTCGCACGGTCGCGTCGGCGCGCTGGTCGCCCCGTTCACTGATCCCTTCTCCGGGCAGCCGGAATCGAAGGCGACCCCGGCGGCGATTGTGCCCTATGACTATGTCTTCCGCGGCTTTGCGCTGTCGCGACGTCTGCTCGATCTGCCGCCCGGCGTGTTGTGGACCCGCGTCACGGTTGCCGGCGGTTTCGGCTATCTGTTCGCAGACAATGCAGATCTGTCGCGCTGGCCGGCTTGGGTCAATGGTCTCGCAGGCGAGGACGTCGCCGACTACCGCGATGTCGGCGGCGGGATTTTTCGCGCAGCCTCGTTTTCGCGCGATCGCATCGAGACCTGCCTTTTCGTCGGCCCCGCGCACGATGCCGGCGATTGGGACGTGGTGAAGAGCCTGTTCGCAGCCGATCACGTCACCGACGATCAGCGCCGCATGCTGCTGTCGGGCAAGTCCAGCGAAGGTGCTGCATCGACCGGCCCGATCGTCTGCGCCTGCTTCGGCGTCGGCCGTGGTGCCATCTGCGACACCATCGCGAGCGGCGCCCGAACCGCCGCGGAGATCGGCGCAAGGCTCAAGGCCGGCACCAATTGCGGCTCCTGCATCCCGGAGTTGAAGCGCCTGATCGCGGCGACGGACGTTGTGCCGGCGAAGCAGGCGAAGCTCGCCGGGGTTGCGAGGTAGGGACCACTTCCTCCAACGTCATTGCTTCGCTGCGCTTGCAATGACGGCGTGGATGTAGTTCTGCGCGATAGCCATAAGAGGCCGCTGGCGCGCCCAACGCCCTCAATTCAGCCATGCCCTCCGCCCCAATCGACGCGCCCGCGATTGTGCCTTATGGTGCCGCGCGCTGCCCTCTCAACACCAATAAAAACATGATGTACCTGGAAACGCCGCCGCGCCTGATCGAAACCAGAATCTTCTCCGCCATGCCCGACACGTTCCGCCGCAAGGGCGTGCGGACGGACTGGGCCGATGCCAACCGGCCGGGCGTGCCGACAGATAGCTTCATCGAAGGGCCATCGTTCGACAAAGACGGCAATCTCTATATCGTCGACATTCCCTTCGGTCGCATTTTCCGCATCACGCCTGATGGGGTGTGGTCGCTCGTGATCGAATATGACGGCTGGCCGAATGGGCTGAAGATCGCGGCTGACGGTCGCATCCTGGTCGCCGACTACATGCACGGCGTCATGGAGCTCGACGCCAAAGCCGGACGGATCAAGCCGATCCTGACGTCGCGAAATTCGGAATCGTTCCGCGGCTGCAACGATCTGCATCTTGCCTCCAACGGCGACATCTTTTTCACCGATCAGGGGCAGACCGGGCTGCATGATCCCAGCGGGCGCGTCTATCGCCTGACGGCGGCCGGCCGGCTCGATTGTCTCATCGACACCGGCATCAGCCCGAACGGGCTCGTGCTCGATCCGAGCGAGAAGGTGCTGTTCGTTGCTATGACGCGCGACAATGCGGTGTGGCGGCTGCCGTTCATGAAGGACGGCAGCGTGTCAAAGGTCGGCCGGTTCTGCTCGCTGTTCGGCACCTCGGGTCCCGACGGCCTGACCATGGATGCTTCCGGCCGCCTGTTCGTCGGCCACGCCTCGCTCGGCCATGTCTTCGTGTTCGCCCCGAATGGTGAGCTGATTGCGCGGATCAAGTCATGCGCGGGACCGAACTGCACCAACGTCGCGATTGGTGGCGCGAACAAGGATCGGCTCTATATCACGGAGTCTGCGACCGGCAGCGTGCTGGTGGCTGACATCGGTGGACTGTAGGAACCAGCATGAACAAGCATCCCTTCGGCAAGACCGGAACTGACGTCTCCGTCATCGGGCAGGGCACCTGGTATCTTGACCACGGTGACCGCAAGCGCGCGATCGCGGCGCTTCAGCGGGGGGTTGATCTCGGCATGACCCATATCGACACCGCCGAGATGTATGGCGATGCCGAACTCGTCATCGCGGATGCGATTGCAGGCCGACGCGATGAAGTCTTCCTGGTCTCAAAGGTGCTGCCAAGCAATGCCTCGCGCCGCGGCACCATTACCGCCTGTGAACGCTCGCTGAAGCGTCTGAAGACGGATCATCTCGATTGCTATCTCCTACACTGGCGCGGATCGTATGATCTCGAAGATACCGTCGCTGCGTTCGACGAGCTGGTGAAGGCGGGCAAGATCAAATCGTGGGGCGTCTCGAATTTCGACGCCGACGACCTCGACGAGATTCTCGATGTGTCCGGCGAAGGCAAGATCGCTTGCAATCAAGTGCTCTATCATCTCAAGGAACGTGCGATCGAGCACGCGGTGATCCCGTGGTGCGAGCGGCACAATGTTGCGGTCGTTGCCTATTCGCCGTTCGGGCATGATGATTTTCCCGATGAGCGCAGTAAGGGTGGCGCCGTGCTCGCGCGCATTGCAGAGACGCGTCGCGCGACGCCGCGTCAGGTCGCGCTGAGCTTCATCACCCGTGCGACTACGGTGTTCGCGATCCCGAAGGCGTCGTCGGCGGAACACGCCGGCGAAAATGCTGCCGCCGGCGATCTCGTGCTGACGAAAGAGGAGATTTCGGCGCTGGATGCGGCGTTTCCGCGCGGTCCGAAGCCGCGCGGCCTGCCGATGTTGTAGGGCACAAACCCCCATTATTAATGGAGTATTGACGCGCGCGGACCTGAGTGCATATCGGCATCCTGTTTTCGGAAGTTGTGAAAGCGGCGCATTTGTCGTTTTTATAGGCTGTTCTCGATTCGCATTCTTGCCGGGTTCCCACAGTGACACCGCCGCCCGCCGCAGCCGCAAGGCTCGACAGTATTCCTATGCCCTTGCCCGAGAAGAAGCAGGAGGCTCGCCGCGCGCCTGCACGCGTCGATCATCCCTTCAAGGGCATCGCGCTGGTGCTGCTGTCGACGATCTTCCTCGGCTGCTCCGACGTCACCTCGAAATATCTGTCGTCGAGCCTGCCGTCGATCGAGATCACCTGGATCCGCATGGCCACCTTCGCGCTGATGTTCACGCCGGTGATGCTGCCCGGCTCGCCGCTGCACGCGATGCGCACCGAGCGTCTCGGCCTTCAGCTGATGCGCGGCACAGCGCTGCTCGGCTCTTCGCTGTTCTTCATCACGGGCTTGAGCTTTCTCCCCATTGCGGAAGCCTCCGCCACCGGTTTCGTCTCGCCGCTGTTCGTCACCGCGCTCTCGATCATCTTCCTGAGCGAGAAGGTCGGCATGCGCCGCTGGATTGCGACCGCAATCGGCCTGATCGGCGTGATCATCATCATACGTCCCGGGTCGAGCGCGTTTCACGTTGCCGCGTTCTTTCCGATCGTCTCTGCGTTCTGCTGGGCTGCGGCATTGATCATGACGCGCATGATGAGCGGTCGCGAAGCCGTGGTCACCACCATGGCCTACTCCGCGCTTACGGGCTTTGCGATCATGAGCCTGATGGTGCCGTTCGTCTGGGTGACGCCGAGCTGGAGCTCGATCGGGTTCGGCATCCTGATCGGCGTTGCCTCCACGGTCGGCCAGTGGATCATCGTGCTCGCCTATCGCTACGGCGATGCCTCGGTGCTGGCGCCGTTCTCCTACACACAGCTGCTGTGGGTCAGTATCCTGGGCTTCTTCCTGTTCGGTGAAGTGCCTGACGTCTGGACCGTCACCGGCGCGGCCTTCATCGTCGCCAGCGGTCTCTATATCGCCCATCGCGAGCGCATCCGCCGCGCTCAGCTTCTGGTGCAGGCAGCGCGTTCTCCGAACCCCTGACGCAAGTTCAGACGTTCGTCTTCGTGCTATCAATGGCTCCAACGTAACGGGAGGAGCCGGATGCGCGCTGCGATTTTCAGGAACGGTGAGATAGTCGTCGGTCAGATGGCGGAGCCGAAGCCCGGCCCCGGCCAGGTGCTGGTCAAGACGCTCGCCTGCGGCATCTGCGGCTCCGACCTGCACGCGCGCCAGCACGCGCCGCGGATGGTGGAGATGGCGAAGAAGACCGGGCGAACGCCAATGGACCTGTCGCGCGACGTCGTCTTCGGCCACGAGTTCTGCTGCGAGATCGTGGATTATGGCCCTGGCACTACCCGCAAGCTCAAGCCGGGCACGCATGTGTGCTCGCTGCCCGCACTGCTGACGCCGGAAGGGATCAAGGGCATCGGCTATTCCAACGACTTTGTCGGCGGCTATGCGGAAGCGATGCTGCTCAGCGAGCCGCTGCTGCTGGAAGTGCCGAACGGCCTTGCGCCGGAACACGCCGCACTGACCGAACCGCTCGCGGTCGGCGTTCATGCGGTGGAGAAAGCAAATATCGGGGGTGGCGAGGTGCCGCTCGTGATCGGCTGCGGCCCCGTCGGGCTTGCCGTGATCGCCGCGCTCAAGATCAAGGGCCTGCATCCGATCGTCGCCGCCGACTATTCGCCGGCGCGCCGCGCGCTCGCCGCAAAGCTCGGCGCCGATATCGTCGTCGATCCCAAGGTATCGCAACCCTATGCGACCTGGGCCGAGCACGCGCAGATGTCGGCGGCGGAGAAAGCGGCGCGGCCGCCGTTCCAGGCCATGCTGCCGGCGCTGAAATCTGCGGTCATCTTCGAATGCGTGGGCGTGCCCGGCCTGCTCCAGCAGGTGTTTGAGGGAGCCCCGCGCGACGCCAAAATCGTCGTGGTCGGCGTCTGCATGGAAAATGACAAGAACGAGCCCATGCTCGGCATCATGAAGGAGCTCAATGTCCAGTATGTGCTCGGCTACACGCCGGAGGAGTTTGCGGCCTCGCTGCGCCTGATCGCCGACGGGCAGGTGGATGCCGCGGCGATGGTGACGGCGGAAGTGGGTATCGACGGCGTCGCAACGGCCTTCGCCGATCTCGCCAATCCCGAAGCGCACACCAAGATCATCGTGCAGCCGTGGCGGTGACGATGCCGTAGGGTGGGCAAAGGCGCAAAGCGCCGTGCCCACCATGTCTCCCGATTCAAACGCTGGTGGGCACGCTACGCTTTGCCCACCCTACAAAGCCTCCGTCAGTACTTCGAGGGCACGTACATCTCCGGCGGGATCGGGCCGCGGTGATAGTCGGGATTGCGTACACGTGCCGGTAGCACCACCGGCACATGCGTCACGTCCTGGTAGGGGATCTGGGTCAACAGATGCGAGATGCAGTTGAGGCGGGCGCGCTTCTTGTCGACGGCATCGACGATCCACCACGGTGAATCCGGCAGATGCGTGTGCTCCAGCATGGTCTCCTTGGCCTTGGTGTAGGATTCCCAGCGGCTACGCGCCTCGACGTCCATCGGGCTCAGCTTCCACTGCTTGAGCGGATCCTTGATGCGCATGGTGAAGCGGAATTGCTGCTCGTCGTCGGTGATGGAGAACCAGTATTTGACGAGGATGATGCCGGAGCGGATCAGCATCCGCTCGAACTCGGGAACGGTCTTGAAGAATTCCTGGTACTGCTCGTCGGTGCAGAAGCCCATCACGCGCTCGATGCCAGCGCGGTTGTACCAGCTGCGGTCGAACAGCACCATTTCGCCGCCGGCCGGCAGGTGCGACACGTAGCGCTGAAAGTACCATTGGGTGCGCTCCCGCTCGCTCGGCGCGGGGAGCGCTGCGATGCGGCAGATGCGGGGATTGAGACGCTGCGTGATGCGCTTGATGACGCCGCCCTTGCCGGCGGAGTCGCGGCCCTCGAACAGCACCACGACCTTCTTCTTCTCGCTCTGCACCCAGTCCTGCAACTTCACCAGCTCGCCCTGGAGGCGAAGCAGCTCCCTGAAATAGAGCCTGCGGTCGACAGTTGGGCCGAGGGCGTCGGTCTCGTCCAGGAGCTCGTCGAGCCTGCTGTCATCCATCTCCATCTCCAGCTCCTCGTCGAGGTCGTCGGCCATCTCCTGGATGATGCGCTCGCGCCTGGCGGTCTGGGAGGTGCGGTCGGATGCAGTCATGGGTCTCTCCCTCGGCAGGAATGCCTGTCGCCCTGACCATCGGCGGGGTTTATTGCGCCCATGTGACACCGGCCGTTGGCCGGGCCGTCACACCGGCAGCGCGATCGAATATTTGACCTGGCTGAGCGCAAAGCTCGACTCGATCGAGGCGATACCGTCGAGCCGGGTCAGCTTGGTCTTGAGGAAGGTCTCGTAGGAGGCGAGGTCGGCCGCGACGACGCGCAGGAGATAGTCTCGGTTGCCGGTCATCAGGTAGCACTCCAGCACCTCGTCCCATTTCGAGATCGCGCGCGCGAAGCGATTGAGGTCCTCCTCCTTCTGCCGCGCCAGCTTGATCGAGATGAAGACGCTGACATGCAGCCCAAGTGCCTTCTGGTCCACGGTCGCGATATAGCGCGAGATGACGCCGCGCTCCTCCAGGAGCTTGACCCGGCGGTGGCAGGGCGACACCGAGAGCCCGACCCTGTCGGCGAGCTCCTGCATGGTCAGGCGGCTGTCGGTCTGGAGGTAGCTGAGGATTTTGCGGTCGATGGCGTCGAGCTCGGGCATTGGGATGGAACCTGGGTTTGGTGGGCTATGTTGGTAAATTATCCCAATATCGGGAGGTATGGCGCGAAAAATTGAGAAGTTTGGCGCCGCCCGCAGGCGTATCATCATCGGACCAGTTTTCCGGGAGCATTGCCATGCCCGTTGATTCCGCCCGTCTCGACACGCTGACCGCGCTGGCTCGCAAGGCGCTGTGGCTGTCGTCATGGACCATCCACCACGCCAACCACATCAGGTCGAACACGGACGGACTGAAGGTCGGGGGCCATCAGGCCTCTTCGGCCTCGCTCGCGACCATCATGTCGGCGCTGTATTTCCACGTGCTCCGCCCGGAAGATCGCGTCGCGGTGAAGCCGCATGCGAGTCCGGTGTTCCATGCCATCCAGTATCTGTTCGGCCGGCAGAGCCGCGAGAAGCTGGAAAATTTCCGCGGCTTCAAGGGCGCGCAGTCCTATCCCTCGCGCACCAAGGACGTCGACGACGTCGATTTCTCGACCGGCTCGGTCGGGCTCGGCGTCGCGCAGACGCTGTTCGCCTCGCTGGTGCAGGATTACGTCAAGGCGCATGGCTGGATGAAGGATCGCCGCGAAGGGCGGATGATCGCGCTGGTCGGCGATGCCGAGATGGACGAGGGCAACATCTTCGAAGCGCTCGCCGAAGGCTGGAAGCACGGACTGCGCAACACCTGGTGGGTGGTCGACTATAACAGGCAGTCGCTCGACGCCGTCGTGCGCGAAGGGCTCTGGGAAAAATTCGAGACCGTGTTCCGCAATTTCGGCTGGGACGTGGTGATCGTGAAATACGGCCGGCTGATGCGTGAGGCCTTTGCGGAAGCAGGCGGCGAGGCGCTGAAGACCTGGATCGACAATTGTCCGAACGCACTTTACGCGGCGCTGTGCTTCCAGGGCGGCGGCGCCTTCCGCAAGCATCTGCATGACGAGATCGGCGACCAGGGCCCGATCACGAAGCTGATCGACAAGCGCAGCGACGAGGAACTGCTGGCGCTGATGTCTAACCTCGGCGGCCACGACATGGCGAGCATGGTCGAGGCGTTCGAGTCCGTCGATCACGATCGCCCGGTCTGCTTCATCGCCTACACCATCAAGGGCGTCGGCCTGCCGTTCCAGGGCCACAAGGACAACCACGCCGGCCTGATGACCGTCGCGCAGATGGAGAAATATCGCGAGAGCCAGAGCATCCGACCGGGCCACGAATGGGACAAATACGAGGGACTCACGCAAGGCGCCGCCGAGCTCGACGCCTTCCTCGCGCGCGTGCCGTTCAACAAGGATGGCCGAAGGCTGACTGCGCCGGTCGTCGAGGTGCCTCAGCAACTCGCCTTCAAGCCGTCTCCGCAGATGTCGACGCAACAGGGCTTTGGCCTCGTGCTGAACGAGATCGCGCGCGGCGACAGCGAGCTCGCAAAGCGCATTGTCACGACCTCGCCCGACGTCACTGTCTCGACCAATCTCGGTCCGTGGGTGAACCGCCGCGGCCTGTTCGCGCGCGGTGAGAAGGCGGATTTATTCCGCAGTGAGAAGATTCCATCCACGTTCAACTGGGACTTCTCGCCGAAGGGCCAGCATCTCGAGCTCGGCATCGCCGAGATGAACCTGTTCATCATGCTCTCGGCGCTCGGCCTGTCGCACCAGATCAACGGCGCGCGGTTGTTGCCGGTCGGCACGCTCTACGATCCCTTCATCGAGCGCGGCCTCGATGCGCTGAACTACGCCTGCTACCAGGATGCGCGTTTCATGGTGGCGGCGACGCCGTCCGGCATCACACTCGCGCCCGAAGGCGGCGCGCATCAGTCGATCGCAACGCCGCTGATCGGCATGGCGCAGGACGGACTTGCCTCGTTCGAGCCGGCTTTCGTCGACGAGCTGGCCGTGATCATGGGTTGGGGCTTCGAGCACATGCAGCGCGATCCGGGCGAGGGCGGCTCGGTTTACTTGCGCCTCTCGACGCGTAGCATCGAGCAGGCGCAACGCATCATGACTCCTGAACTGCAGCAGGGCATCACCGACGGCGCCTATTGGCTGCGCAAGCCCGGCCCCAATGCCGAACTCGTGATCGCCTATACCGGCGCGGTCGCGCCGGAGGCGATCGAGGCGACCGGCTTCATCGGCGAGAACAGGCGCGACATCGGCCTGCTCGCGATCACCTCGGCCGACCGTCTCCATGCGGGCTGGACCGCCGCGCGAAAATTGCGGCGCGACCGGCGTGGCGTGCAGCATCTCAGCCACATCGAAAAACTGCTGGCGCCGTTGATGCGCGACTGCGGCATCGTGACCGTGATCGACGGTCATCCGTCCGCGCTCGGTTGGCTGGGCAGCGTGCGGGGCAACCGCGTCGAGGCGCTCGGCGTCGAGCAGTTCGGCCAGACCGGCACCATCGCCGACCTGTATCGCCACTACGGCATCGACGCCAATGCGATCATCGATGCGGCGGAAAGCCTCACCACCGGCGCGCCAATCGTCCATCGCAAGATGGCGGTGTAACCAGGGTAACCGGGGCGATAATGCGCGCGCCGGAATGACGGCAGGGCCACCTTGCCACGTTCCCGCCATCGGCTCATATAACCTCCGTCCGCCGCAACGCTGGCCCCGCATATGGCGGGTTCAATTGCTGGCGCTTTCGTGCAAGGATGCCTGCCGAAACGCCCCCCAAGCCCCCAAGAAGAGGTTAACGATGGTCAATCGCATGCAATTCTACATCGACGGCGCCTGGGTCGATCCGGCCGTCAAGAAATCCACTCCGGTCGTCAATCCGGCGACGGAAGAGGCGATGTACGACGTTGCGCTGGGCTCCAAGGCCGACGTGGACAAGGCGGTTGCCGCCGCCAAGCGCGCCTTCGCGACGTTCTCCCAGACCAGCCGTGACGAGCGCGTCGCGCTGCTCACGAAAGTGATCGAGGTCTACAAGGGCCGTCTCAAGGAGATCGGTGCCGCCGTCTCCGACGAGATGGGCGCGCCGCTGCCGATGGCCGAGAAGCTCCAGGCCGGCGCCGGCCTCGGCCATCTCATGACCACGCTCGACGTGCTCAAGAACTATCATTTCGAGGAGCCCGTCGGTACCGCGATGGTGCTGCGCGAGCCGGTCGGTGTGGTCGGCATGATCACGCCCTGGAACTGGCCGCTCAACCAGATCGCCTGCAAGGTCGCGCCCGCGCTTGCCGCCGGCTGCACGATGATCCTGAAGCCGTCGGAGTTCACCCCGACCTCGGCTTTGATCTTCGCGGAAATCCTCCATGAAGCCGGCGTGCCGAAGGGCGTGTTCAATCTCGTCAACGGCCTCGGCCCCGAGGTCGGCGCCGCCATGAGCGAGCATCCCGACATCGACATGATCTCCTTCACCGGCTCGACCCGCGCCGGCATCGATGTCGCCAAGCGCGCGGCACCGACCGTGAAGCGCGTCAGCCAGGAACTCGGCGGCAAGTCGCCGAACGTCATCCTCGAAGGCGCTGACCTCGCGAAGGCGGTGACCGGCGGCGTGATGCACATGTTCAACAACTCCGGCCAGTCCTGCAACGCGCCCTCGCGCATGATCGTGCCGGCCGCGAAGATGAAGGAAGTCGCCGCGATCGCGAAGGCCGTTGCCGACAAGACCAAGGCTGGCGATCCCCGTGCCGAAGGCACCACCATCGGTCCGGTCGTCAACCGTGGCCAGTGGGACAAGATCCAGGGCCTGATCAAGAAGGGCATCGACGAGGGCGCAACGCTCGTCGCCGGCGGCCCGGGCCTTCCCGAAGGCGTCAACAAGGGCTTCTACGTCCGCCCGACCATCTTCGCCGACGTCACCCCCGACATGACGATCGCGCGCGAAGAAATCTTCGGACCGGTGCTGACCATCATCGGCGCCAAGGACGAAGCCGAGGCCGTGCACATCGCCAACGACACACCCTACGGCCTCGCCGGCTACGTCACCGGCGCGTCGGTCGAGGACGCCAAGCGCGTCGGTCGCCAGATCCGCGCCGGCAACGTCAACCTCCAGGGCGTGCCGAATGACCGCACTGCGCCGTTCGGCGGCTACAAGCAGTCGGGCAACGGCCGCGAGTGGGGCAAGTACGGCCTCGAGGACTTCCTCGAAGTGAAGGCCGTCGCCGGCTTCAACGCGGCGTAAGTTTTAGCGCCTGAACAGAATGACGCCGGAGCGGGAAACCGCTCCGGCGTTTTTTGTTTGTGACGACACTGTCACCTCCTCGTCATTGCGAGCGAAGCGAAGCAATCCAGAATCCCTCCATGGGCACAGTCTGGATTGCTTCGTCGCAAGAGCTCCTCGCAATGACGGTGGAGAGACTATCCCCCCACCGCGCCCTGCGTATTCACATACAGCGCGTAGATCGACTGGCTCGCCGCCATGAACAGGCGGTTACGCTTGACGCCCCCGAAGCAGAGATTGGCGCAGCGCTCGGGCAATGCGATACGCCCGATCATGACGCCGTCGGGTGCGAACACCACGACGCCGTCGAGCTCGGGATCGCCCATGCCCCAGCCGCACCAGAGATTGCCGTCGATGTCGACGCGGAAACCGTCGGGCGTGCCGGGACCGGCATCGACGAAGACGCGCTTGTTCGAAAGCTTGTCACCGGAAGGCGAGACGTCATAAGCGAGAATTTTGCGGGTGGGCACGCCGCGGGATTCGATGACGTAGAGGATTTTCTCGTCCGGCGAGAAGGCGAGCCCGTTCGGCCCGAGCACACCCTCGGCGACGACGGTGGCTTTGCGCGTCTCCGGGTCGAGCCTGTAGACGTTCATGTCGATCTCGGGCTCCGCCTTGTAGCCCTCGTAATTGCCGAGCAGGCCGAAGGTCGGATCGGTGAACCAGATCGAGCCGTCCGATTTGACAACGACATCGTTCGGCGAGTTCAACCGCTTGCCGTTGAATTGATCCATCAGCACGGTGATCTCGCCGTCATGTTCGGTGCGGGTGACGCGACGGCCGCCGTGCTCGCAGGTGACCAGCCGGCCCTGGCGATCCCTGGTGTTGCCGTTGGCGAAATTGGAGGGTTTCCGGAAGTTCGAGACCGCGCCGGTCTCTTCCTCCCATTTGATGATGCGCTGGTTCGGGATGTCGCTGCACAAGAGATAGCGCCCGTCGCCGAACCACACCGGCCCCTCGGCCCAGCGCAGGCCGGTCGCCAGCCGCTCCACCGCCGAGAGTTTCAACCAGTATTTTTCGAAGCGGGGATCAAGGGCGTGAATAGCCGGATCGGGGTAATAGGTCGCCGGCCGCCAGCCTGGCCGCTCCTGGGGGTGGGACGATGCCTCATTCATGTCGGTTCTCTCGTTTCGTTCCCTCTGGACAATCCAGCTATCATTAGAGACACGTGACGGCAAATCGGTCACCACATACGAGGAAAGACATGTCGCGCATCTTGATGACGGGAGCTTCGGGCGGGATCGGAACGCGCCTGCGGAAATTGCTGCCGTCGATCTATCCGGACCTCCTGCTCAGCGACATCCGCCCGCCAGCCGATCTCGGGCCCAACGAGCAGTTCAAGGCGGCCGATCTGTCCGATCTGGCGCAATGCGAAGCGATCTGCGAGGGCGTCGACGGCATCCTCCATTTCGGCGGCTATTCAGTCGAGGGGCCCTGGGACGACATTCTCCAGGCCAACATCATCGGCGGCTATAATCTGTTCGAGGCGGCGTACCGCAAGGGCGTCAAGCGCGTCGTGTTCGCGTCCTCGAACCACGCCGTCGGCTTCTATCCTCGCCACCGCAGGATCGACACCGACGTCACCGCGCGCCCGGACGGCCGTTACGGCGTCAGCAAGGTGTTCGGCGAAGCACTCGGCGCGCTCTACGCCGACAAGCACGGCTTGAAAGTGACTTGCTTGCGCATCGGCAATTTCGGCGACGTGCCGCTGGACCTTCGCCGGATCTCGATCTGGCTGAAGCCGGAAGATCTGGTGCAGCTTTGCCAGATCGGGCTCGAGCACCCCGACATCCATTTCGAGGTGTTCTATGGCGTCTCGCTGAACGAGCGCGCCTGGTGGGACAACCACCGCGCCTACGAATTCGGTTATCGGCCCACCGGCCGCTCCGAGGATCACGTGGCGCATGCGATGGCCGAGCAGGCCAAGCTGAAGCCCGATCCGGTCGGCGACCACTACCAGGGCGGCGCGTTCTGCAGCAACGAGTTCGACGGCGATGAGAGCCGGATCATCGATTGGAATAAGCGGTAGGAACATGGTGCACCCCTTGCGTGCAGAGTGAGGGGCTCGCCGGCGCCCGTGCTGGAGCGTTAGCCTAGTCCATGCCTTCGTCGGGAATGTTCAAGATGGTCCCGCAGGCCTTGCAATGCACCGCGTCGACATCATGGCGCTGTAGGGCGCACACCGGGCATGGGAAGCGCACCTTGGAGGGCGCGAGGAGAGCCTTGGCCAGATTCAGGAACAGTGTCACGCCAAAGATCATGATGACGACGGTGATCAGGCGCCCGACGGTGCCGGGCAAAGTGATGTCGCCGAAACCGGTCGTGGTCAGTGCGGTGACCGTGAAGTAGAGCGCGTCGGCATAGTTGGCGATCTGGTGGTTGTGGGACTTCTGCGTCTCATAGACGACGCCCGTCATCACGAAGATGAACACGCCGAGATTCGCGACGGCAAAGACGACCTCTTCATTCCGTCGAAAGAAGGCGCTGTCGATCCGCAAGCGCGCCAGCATTCTGTAGTCGCGCAGCAGTCGCAACGTTCGAAAGGCACGCAGAAAGCCACCGGCTTCTCCCGCGAGCGGCGCCAGGAACGAAATGATGACGACGATGTCGGTCCAGGTCGAGAGCCGCGCGAGGTCATGCAGCGGCTGACGGCTGATGATCATCCGTGCAGCGAAATCCGCGAGGATCAACACGCCGAACACGACATCGAGTGTCTCGACAGCCACGTTGCGCGGCAGGAATGACGTTGCGATGATGAACAGCACCGTGACGATATCGAGCAGAAGCAGAGCGTATCGGAATTTGATGCAGCCGAACGTGTCGCCTTCGTAGAGTTGCCGGGTCCTGCCCTTCAGGATCTCGAACGGACCGGCGATGGCCTCGGACAGCCCGTGTCCCTTTGTGTTGTTGCGATGAACCATCATGGTCAGCGGTCGCCGTTCGTACCCGTCGGCAGCCTATCCCTCCGAAGGATCGAGCATTTCGCCGACCTTGCGAACGGCGACATTGATCGACATGCCGACATAGTCGCCGGAATCGCCGAACCATGAGCCGGCCAGCGGCACGGCCTGGCCCGGATGTCGCGCGATGGCCACCGGGATGAGATCGAAACCGGCGTTGAGACTGTTGGTCGGATCATAGTCGAGCCAGCCGGCGCCGGGGAGGAACACCTGCACCCATGCGTGAGTCGAGCCAGAGCCCGTCATGCCCACCGCGCCGCCATCAAGCGTGGCGTCGTAGAGATAGCCGCTTACGAACCGGGCCGCGAAGCCGAGCCGGCGCAGCGTCTCGATCATCAACCAGGCGAAGTCCCGACAGGTCCCCGATTTGGTTCGCAGCGTTTCGCCCGGCGACTGCGTGCCTTCCGTATCCCTGCTGCGATATTTGAACTCGCTGCGAAACTGCGCCAGCATTCGGCGCAGCACGTCGGCGGTCTGGTCCTGATCGCCCGCAACAAAGCTCTTGGTCCATGTTGCATGAGTCCCGTCGAGGTCGTCGGTATGCGGACGCAGGTAGCCGGAAAGGTCAGTCCACTCGTCCGGTGTGTACTGCACGGGGACGATCTCAGCTCGGGACTCCAGCGGAAAGGACTCCAGGCCCTTGATGCCGAAATACAGACCGCGAACCCTGAACGTGAATGTCAGCTCGCTGCCGGGCTCGGTGAAGTCCATCACCGTGACGGCATTGGAGCGGGAGTCGGTGACCCAATGCACCTTGGATGCCAGGTTGGTATGAGCGGACCAGCGTAGCAGCCGGGTCGAGGCGCCGCGCCGCGGAAGAAACATCGCCCGGTGCGTGCCGAACGTCACCGGCTTTGCATAGCGGTAGGTCGTCGTGTGGGTGATCTCGCCAATGATCGCCATGCAGTGCCCCGCGTCGAGGCCCCCGCATTGCGCCGCTGGCTGACAGGGTGCGCCTCGACAACGACGCCAGCATTCAATTCGCTCGTTTTTGCCGATTTGATCTAGATCAACATGGCCCCGCGATCGTCCGGCTCACCTCAGGCGAGGACAGTTTCCTTCAGGCGTTGATGCGCGAATTGACCGATTGGAGCGATGGACATGGGTATCCTTTGGACGATCATCATCGGATTTATCGTTGGACTGGTCGCCAAGTTCATCATGCCCGGCGACAAGGCCGAGCCCAAAGGCTTCATTTTGACGACGGTTCTGGGAATTATCGGCGCGTTCGTTGCGACCTGGCTCGGCCAGGCCGTCGGATGGTATCGGTTCGGCGAAGGCGCGGGCTTCATCGGCAGTGTTGTCGGCGCGATCATCCTTCTGTTTGTGTACGGGCTTGTCCTCGGTCGCCAGGGGCGCGCTTGAAGATCGCGCTGCCACCTTTCGCGATGCTCGCGATCATCGCATCAGGGCCGTCGCGCGCCGCGACGCTCAGCAATGCCGAGGCAACGTTCCTCGACCAGCTCGTCACCGCATCCGCGGTGCTCGAACAACGCTGCGTCGGCTACGAGGCCGATGGTGCGGGCGGCGTTCAACTCGGCGCCCGGCTGCTTGGCAGCCCCAATGCGGCGATGGCGATGATCGACGCCTATTCGGCGGCGATCAAGGCTCACGACGGAGAGAGCTATGATCCCGGCAAGTTTCGCCCCGAGGTATTCGAGGCGGCCAGCAAGACGGTCAAGCGCGTGCTGACGGATTTGATCAGAGATCCGAAAGGGGCCTGCGCCGACTATGGCGATGCCAGTGTCGATCGCGGCCTGCTGAGGCGATACTGACCGGCTTCGGGGCGCACGTCATCCAGATCCGCCTATAGACCGCGCCGGAGGTTCTCGGCAGCGCGCCTGAGGACCTCATGGAGCCATTCGTGCGAAGGATCGCCCTCGACGCGCTCGTGCCATAGCAGCCGCACCTCCAGCGGATTCGCGGAGTAAGGAAGCTCGTGCGTCGCAATCGGATAGTTTTGTTCCAGTACTTTCGCGAGCGGACGCGGGACGATGGCCGCAAGTTCGGAATCCTGAAGCAGCCCGGGGACGGCCAGAAAATGCGGCAATGACACCGCCATCCTCGGCGGCCGGTCGCTCTCGCCGAGCGCCCGTTCCAGCGCATCGCGGTCGTACATTTCCGAGCGTCGCGCCAGGCCCCGCTCCGAAATGAAGCCGCCGATCGCCCCCTCCTGTTCTCCACCGAAGGAGACGACCACCAGCGGCAGCCGCGCCAGCATCGCCTTGTCCAGCCTGCCCAGCTTGCGCTTCCTGCTGACGATCAGCACGTCGTCATATTCGAACAGCAGCGACGTGCGGAAACGGCTCGGCGGCAGCGAGAAGACGCCGATCGCCACGTCAATGCGGCCGAGGTCGATCTGCTCCGCAAGGTCGATCCGGGTGACTGGCTTGATGGCCAGGTCGATGTGGGGCGCCTCGCGCCGGAAGATCTTCAGCAACGGCGAGGCCAGCACCATGGTGGTGAAGTCGTTGGCGGCCAGCGTGAACTGCTTGGTCGAAGTCGCAGGCGCAAAGGTCGGCAGTTCGACGGCAGCCTCGAGCGCGCGCAGCGCTTCGCGAACTTGAGGAGCCATCGTCAGGGCACGCGCCGTCGGTTGCATACCTGCGGCGGTGCGCACGAACAGTTCGTCTTCCAGCATCTCCCGAAGCCGGGCGAGCGAGTGGCTCACGGCGGACTGGCTGAGCGCGACCTTCTGGCTGGCGCGCAATACGCTCCGTTCCTCCATCACGGCGTCGAACACCTTGAGCAGGTTCAGGTCCAGGGTCTTGAATGAAACCGACACGATGAGGATCCAGCTGTTGGTGACGGCATGCAGCAACGGAAATCATTAAAGCCGGGAACGCCGCAGATGCAACTGGCACAAGGCATCGAACCAGGCTCCAGCGCTGCGCCCGGTGCAAACTGAAGGCGGTTCAAGATCACCCTGCAACAGTTTCACTTCCGCAAGCGAGCAATCCCGGCATTATCCAATGGCCGTGTGTGCGGAGGAGCTGGCGATCATGAAGTCGATGGCGACGATGGGGAAGGGCAAGACGGTCGTTGCGATGCTGGCATCGGTGATGCTGGCGACCGGGGCGACTGCCGGGGAGGGGCCGGTCAAGCTCGGGGTGCTGACCGACATGTCCTCGCTTTATGCGGACAATGGCGGGCAAGGGTCGGTTGTCGCGGCGCAAATGGCCGTCGATGATTTCGGGGGCAAGGTTTTGGGACGCCCTGTCCAGATCGTTGCCGGCGATCACCAGAACAAGCCTGACGTGGGATCGGTGATCGCACGGCGATGGATCGAGAACGAAGGCGTGGAGGCTATTCTCGACGTTCCCAATTCCGCTGTCGCGCTCGCCGTGCAAGGCATTACCCGTGACAAGAAGAAGGTGTTTCTCGCCACCGGTGCCGCGACCTCGCGCCTGACCGGCGACGAATGTTCGATGACCGGCATCCACTGGACCTACGATACCTATGCCTTGTCGCAGGGCACAACCAAGGCCATCGCGCGCCTTGGTGCAAAGAGCTGGTTCTTCCTCTCCGCGGACTATTCGCTCGGCGCCCAGCTCGAAGCCGATAGCCGCAAGGTCATCGACGCGACCGGCGGCAAGGTCGTGGGCGCCGTCAAGCATCCGATCAATACGGCGGATTTCTCCTCCTTCCTGCTGCAAGCGCAGGCCTCGAAAGCGGATGTGATCGCGCTCGCCGACGCTGGCGGTGATTTCATCAACGTCGTGAAGCAGGCCGGCGAGTTCGGCGTCACGCGCGAGCAGAAGCTTGCCGGCCTCATTGTCTTCATCGCCGACATTCACAGTCTGGGATTGCAGAGTGCGCAGGGCCTGATGCTCAGCTCGGCATTCTATTGGGATCTGAACGACGCCACGCGCGCCTGGTCGAAGCGCTTCATCGAGAAGACACAGAAGGTGCCGACCATGATTCACGCCGGCACCTACGGGGCGGTGATGCACTATCTCAAAGCGGTCGAGGCGGCGGGCACGCTGGATGGGCCTGCCGTCGCCGCCAAGATGCGCGACATGCCCGTGAACGACTTCATGACCAAGAATGGACGGATCCGCCCGGACGGCAGATTGGTCCGCGACATGTATCTGTTCCGGGTCAAGTCCCCGCAGGAGTCGAAGTACAAGTTCGACTATTACGAGCTGCTCGCGACCATTCCCGGTGAAGAGGCCTTCAGACCGATGGAGGATGGCGGATGTCCGCTCCTGAAGAAGTCGTGACAGGCGGGATTGAGGCATGTGTCGCGGGAGGCCCCATCGATGCGATCCTGGCCGGCCGGTTCGCATGCCGCGAATTCCGCGAGGCACCTGTCGCTCGACGGACGATCGAAGAGATCCTCCATGTCGCGCGGTTCGCGCCCAGCGGCGCGAACATTCAGCCGTGGCGCGTCTACGTACTGATGGGAGCGGTCAAGGACACGGTCTCGGCGGCGCTGCTGGAGGCCCACAACACCTCTCGCAACGATCATGCGTCAGAATACAAATACTATGCCAGCGATTTGCCCGATCCGTATCTCGCGCGTCGGCAGGAATTCGGGCGGTTGTTCTACGGCTCACTCGGAATTCATCAGGCCGATTCCGAAGCCAGGAGCAGGCAGACCGCGAAGAACTACACATTCTTCGGCGCGCCCGTGGGATTGATCGTGACCATCGACCGTCGCCTGGAAGTCGGAAGCTGGCTCGATCTCGGAATGTTCGTGCAGAACGTGATGCTCGCAGCGGCGGGGCGCGGCCTTCAATCCTGTCCGCAGGAGACGTTTGCAAAATACCACCGCATCTTGCGACCGCTGCTTTCGATTCCGGCCGAGCAGATGGTCGTGTGCGGTGTCTCGGTCGGCAAGGCCATGGTCGACGGGCAGCAAAGGTTGATGCCGCGGGCGGATATCAATGAGTTCGCGACGTTCCTTGGCTTCGATGGACAAAACTGAATCGAAAAGGAGATTATCATGGGAAGCAGGGAAGACCTGATTCAGCGCAGCATTCCGTTTCTCCGGGAAGTGAAGGACATGACGCCCGGCGCCGAGATGGAGCGTTGGCTCAACGCGACATACGGCGAAAACAGCGGACTCTATCGGGATCTCTCTCGCCTGATCAGGATCGGGATCGAGGAGGGATGGGCAGCAAACCAGGAGGTGGACGGTCCGAACTACCGGCGCAGCCGCATCCTGGAGCCGACGGCTGAAACGTTTCAGTTCAGCATCACCGCCGTGTACATGAACAGTGCGGATCCGCGCCGCTTTAAGGACGAGGACGATCACGACGTGTTGCGGGGACAGTATCACGGCCATCCCTACGGAGAGCTCAACCTGGTGGTGCCCTTGAACGCAGGTGCGGAGCTGAGGGGATTGCAGGGTTGGCAGGGCGCCGGCTGGACGGCGCCTGATCCGGGCAGCAGGCACTATCCCGAGGTCAGGGGCGGCGCGGTCATTGCATTGTTCTATCTGCCGGCCGGGCGCATCTCGTACGACTTCAAGGCGCCGGCCTGATGATCTCGCCGTCGCCGATCCTTGCCAGATAATCCGCCTTGCTGAACTGCATGTGATCCACGCACAGCTGGGCCAGGGCCCAGCTGTCGCGACCCCGCAGCAGCTCGATCATCAGCTCGTGCTGGCGCCGCGATTGCGCCAGACCCTCACGGTCGGCGAGGTTCTTCGCGCGCATCGGCAGCGTCAGGCTCATGTAGTCCTGCAGCGAGCGCACCAGATAGGGATTGCCGCAGGCGGCGAACAGCGCGACGTGGAAGGCGTCGTTGGCCTCGTGAATGCCGCGGAGGTCGCGGACATCGGCCTTCGCGCAATAGTCGCGTTGCAGGGCGGTCAGCTCTTCGATCAGGCCCTGCGGCGCGGGCAGGGGGATCATCAGCGCCGCCTGCCGCGTCAACATCTCCCTGACTTCGTAGATCTGTCGTACCTCCTCGGCCGAGTAGAACCGAACGGTGGCGCCGACATTCCGCTCGCGGCGGACGATGCCGCGGCGCTCCGCATCGACCAGCGCCTGCCGCACGAAATGACGCGAGGTGCCATAGCGTGACATCAGCGCGTCCTCGGTCAGGCGCGCGCCCGGCGCGAAGCGGCCGAAGATGATGTCCTCCTCCAGCCGCGCGACGACGTCATCAGGGTCGTCGCGCCTGATAGCCACGGCGTCTGCGGTGCGAATGTCGGACATGCCCTCAGCCTCCGGCCGCTGCCGGTCCGTCTTGTGGAGCAGGGAGAGGCCGGATTGTCAATAATTTGTGCCTTGGGACCGGTCTGAGGTTAGAAAGTGCGACGATCCGGCCCAATCTTATTGACAATCAGGGGGCTGGCTGTAGCACAATGGCAAGCAAGAAGGAGCGTTATGATGACGAGTGGTTTGCGCAAGGGTCTGACGAGCTATGGCGATGCCGGCTTCTCGCTGTTCCTGCGCAAGGCGTTCATCAAGGCCATGGGCTATTCCGACGACGCGCTGGAGCGTCCGATCGTCGGCATCACCAACACCTATAGCGATTACAATCCCTGCCACGGCAACGTCCCTGACATCATCGAGGCCGCCAAGCGCGGCGTGATGCTGTCGGGCGCGATGCCCTTCGTGTTCCCGACCATCTCGATCGCCGAGAGCTTCGCGCATCCGACCTCGATGTATCTGCGCAATCTGATGGCGATGGACACCGAGGAGATGATCCGGGCCCAGCCGATGGATTCGGTGATCGTGATCGGCGGCTGCGACAAGACGCTGCCGGCGCAGGTGATGGCCGCGATCAGCGCCGACCTGCCGACGGTCGTCATTCCCGTCGGTCCGATGGTGGTCGGCCATCACAAGGGTGAGGTGCTCGGCGCCTGCACGGATTGCCGTCGTCTCTGGGGCAAGTATCGCGCCGGCGAGATCGACGACGTCGAGATCGAGGCGGTCAATGGCCGCCTCGCGCCGTCGGTCGGCACCTGCATGGTCATGGGCACGGCCTCGACCATGGCCTGCATGATCGAAGCCATGGGCCTGTCGCTGCCGATGAGCGCGACCATCCCGGCGCCGCATGCCGAGCGTTTCCGCCTTGCCGAGGCGAGCGGCCGGGTGGCCGCCGAGATGGCCAAGACCAAGGGGCCGAAGCCGAGCGAGTTCCTGACGCCGGCATCCTTCAAGAATGCGCAAGTCGTGCTGCAGGCGATCGGCGGCTCCACCAACGGCCTGATCCACCTGACGGCGATGGCGCATCGCTCGCCGCACCGGCTCGATCTCGAGGTGTTCGACCAGATCGGCCGCGAGGTGCCGGTGCTGGTCGATCTCAAGCCGTCCGGCGAGCACTACATGGAGCATTTCCATCACGCCGGCGGCGTGCCGAAGCTGCTGGCACAGCTCGGCGATCTCGTCGATCTCGATGCGAAGACGATCTCGGGCCAGACACTGCGCGATGTTGTCGCGAACGCAGAGGACGTGCCCGGCCAGGACGCGATCCGCTCGCGCGACAATCCGATCAAGAAGGAAGGCGGCCTCGCCGTGCTGCACGGCAACCTCGCGCCGCGCGGCGCGGTCATCAAGCAATCCGCGGCGAGCCCGAAGCTGTTGAAGCACACAGGGCGCGCGGTGGTGTTCGAATCCGTCGAGGACATGACCTTGCGGGTCGACGATCCCGAGCTCGACGTGAACTCCGACGACGTGCTGGTGCTGCGCAATGCGGGTCCGAAGGGTGCGCCCGGCATGCCCGAGGCCGGCTATCTGCCGATCCCGAAGAAGCTCGCGCGCGGCGGCACCAAGGACATGGTGCGCATTTCGGATGCGCGCATGAGCGGCACCGCGTTCGGCACGATCGTGTTGCACATCACGCCGGAATCCGCGGTCGGCGGGCCGCTGGCACTGGTGAAGAATGGCGATATGATCAGCCTCGATGTGGCCAAGCGCAGCATCGAACTGTTGGTGGATGCGGCCGAGCTGGAGCGCCGGCGCGCCGCCCTGAAGCCGACTGCTGCGCCCGATGAAGCTCGGCGTGGCTATGCCTGGCTGTTCAACGAGACCATCATGCAGGCCGACGAGGGCTGCGACTTCGACTTTATGCAGAGGACTGGGAAGAAGACTGAAAAGGGCTGACAACCACTCGAACGAGCGCCCAGACCGCTGAAAGCGGCGGGCGATAAACACAGGGGGAGACGATGATTGCACGATCCATGCGTGGGTTGGTGGCTACGGCCGCCATGCTGTTCGTCACGGCCGCGGGAGCGCAGGAGGTGAAGCACTATCGCTTCGCCTATGACCAGCCCCGCAACACCGGCTACTCCATCGCCGGCGACCTCTTTGCCGACAAGCTCAAGGAATTGAGCAAAGGCACCATGATCATCGACCAGTATCCGGGCGCGCAACTCGGGCAGGAGCCGCAGGTGCTTCAGCTCGTGAAGTCCGGCGACGTCGAATTCACCATCGTCTCATCGGCCAACACCGCGACGATTTCGCCGCAGGCGGGCGTGATGTCGCTGCACTATCTGTTCCGCGACGAACAGCATGTGGTGAAAGGCCTTGCGGACCCGAAGGTGTTCGAGGCGCTCAAGGCCATGATGGAGGAGACCACGCAGGGTCTGCACCTGATCGGCACCGGCTCGCAGGGCGTGCGCCACATGTACTCCAAGAAGGAGATTCACAATGTCGGTGACATCAAGGGCCTGAAGGTTCGCGTACAGGCGACCGCGACCGAGGACCTGATGTTCCCGGCCTATGGCGCCCAGACCGTGCACATGCCGTTCGGCAGCGTCTACACGAGCTTGCAGACCGGCGTGGTCGACATCGCCGAGAACAGCATCAACGTCTATCTCGTGAACAAGCACTATGAGGTCGCGCCGGTGCTGAACATTACCGAGCACGAGGCCAACAACGCGCTGGTGTTCGTTTCCGACAAGCTCTGGCAGAGCCTGTCGGCCGAGCAGAAGGGCTGGGTGCTGGCCGCGGCGAACGAGATCAGCACCAAGGAGCCGGCGAAGGCGTTCGACCTCGAGCGCAGCGCCGCCGAGAAGCTGAAGAAGCTGGGCGTCAAGATCGTCGACAACGTCGACAAGAAGAGCTTCACGGCGATCGCCGATCCCTATCTCGACAAGCTCGCCAAGGAGCTCGGCCCGCATGCCGAGAAGGTCAAGGACCTGATTCGGTCGGTTAAGTAGTCGCGGTCCTCGTCACCTCCACGCGTCGTCCCGGCGAAAGCCGGGACCCATACTCCGCGGCGGTGCGTGGGGCACGGTGGCTGTCAGATCGCTTCATCATAACGGCCTGGGACAATGGGTCCCGGCCTTCGCCGGGACGACGGGGGATAAATGTCCATCGCCGATAAACTGGTCCTGACGCGCCAGCGCCACCTCAAATGGCGCTGGCTCGACTGGCTCGAACTCGCGCTCATGATCCTGTGCGGCGTGCTGTGCTTCGGCTTCTCGCTGTCGGTGACCGCCGACATCATCACCCGCACCATCGGCCATCCCTGGCTGTGGCTCCAGGAGGTCACTTCGACGCTGTTCATCTACGCGATCTTCATCGGAACGGCGGCTGCGACAAGGCGCAACGATCATCTCTATCTCACGGCGATTTCGGAGGCGATGCACGGCACGCCCAGGATCATCGTCGAGGTCATCATCCGCGTCGTCGTGCTTGGCGTCGCCTTTTGCCTGATCTGGTACGGCTACCAGAATTACCTGCGCGGCTTCGGCAGCTTCCGCCTGCCGTCGGGCACGCCGATTGCCTCGCTCTACGCGATCATTCCGCTCTCCGGCATCCTGGTCGGCCTGTTCACCATCGAGCAGCTCGTCAATGGCCTGCGCAACGGCTTCGACCATCCGGAGCCGCCGGACGAGGATGCCGCAGCCGTCGTGACCGAGACGCAGGTGAGGGCGCAGCCGTGAGCGCACCCATTGTCCTGGCGTTGATGTCGATCTGCTTTCTGTCGTTCGGCTATCTCGGCGTGCCCGTGCCGTTCTCGCTGATGGCCGGTGTCTTCATTGGCGCGATCCTGTCCGATGTGTCGCTCGCCGCGATCATCCAGAAGATCTTCGACGGCGTCGATTCCGAGGCGCTGCTGGCGATCCCGTTCTTCCTGCTGGTCGGCGAGCTCATGAGCTCGGCCAACGTGGTGGTGCGAATAGCCAATCTCTCGGTGTCGCTGGTCGGGCATATCAGGGGCGGGCTGTCGCAGGTCGTGGTCGTCTTCAGCATGTTCTTCTCGGAGATGTCGGGCTCGACCACCGCCGACGTCGCCGTGATGAGCCGTGCGCTCGGCGGCCCGATGAAGCGCGAAGGCTACGAGCCCGCGTTCATCGCAGCGATCATCGCGTCGGCCTCGACCATCGCGGCCCTGGTGCCGCCGAGCATCACGGCCGTGGTCTATGGCGCCGTCGGCAACGTCTCGATTGCCGGCCTGTTCATGGCGGGCGTGGTGCCGGGCCTGATGATCGGCTTCGGGCTGATGATCTATTGCTACTTCTTCGGCCCTTCGGGCCTGCGCAAGCCGCGCGCGCCGCTGCGGCAAGTCATATTCGCGGCCGGTGACGCGGCCCTGCCGATGATGATCCCGGTGATCCTGCTGGGCGGCATCCTGACCGGCTGGTTCACGCCGACGGAGGCCGGCGTCGTCGCCGTGGTCTGGATCATCCTGGTCGTGATCCCCGCGCTCAACCGTGGCCACTTCAGGAAGATCCCCTACGATTTCTGCCTCGCAGGCCTGATCTTCTCGCTGCCGCTGATCACCATCGGCGCCGCCAACGCCTTCGGCTGGATGCTCGCTTATTTGCGCGGCGCCAGCTACATCGCCGAGATGATCACCTCGATCGCGGGCAACGATCCGCATCTGATCATGCTGCTGATGGTGCTGCTGTTCACCGTGGTCGGCGATTTCATCGAGCCGGTGCCGACCATCATCATCTTCATGCCGCTGGTGAACACGCTGACGGAAGCCGGCGACATCAACGGCGTCCACATGGGCGTGGTATTGATCGCGACGCTCGCTTTCGGCCTGATCACGCCGCCCTATGGGCTCGTGCTGCTGATGGCGTCGAAATTCGTCGGCATCAGTTTTGCCAAGGCGTTACGCGCGGCGCTGCCGATCTATGTGGTGTTCTTCGCCACTATCGCCTTCGCGATCTATTTCCCGAGCGTGGTGCTGTGGCTGCCGCAGAAAGTGCTCCCGGAATCGGTCGGCTGCTTCAAGTCGCCTGCGGGAACCGGCTACATCTGCCCGAAGTAGATATCACTTGGCCTTGCTCGTGAACTTCTTCACGGCAACACGAAATTCCTCCGTGTTCATCGCCATGATGATCTTGTGCTCCTCGGCATCGAGCTGCTGCTTCACCGGCGTGGTGGCGGCCGCATAGACCAGCGACTTGGTGCCTGATATCGCCGCGGCCGGGTTCTGCGCCAGACGTTCGGCGAGTTTTCGCGTGGCTGCCTTCAGCTCGGCCGCGGGAACGGTCTTGGCGACGAGGCCCCACTGATGAGCCTGCTGCGCCGTAAAATTGTCCTCGGCCAGGAAAATCTGCAGCGCACGGCGCGAGCCGACCGTGCCGACGATCCCGACCGTCGAGCCGCCATCCGGCGACACGCCGATCTTGGCGTAGGCGGGGGTGAATTTGGCATCGTCGGCCGCGATGCA
This sequence comes from Bradyrhizobium manausense, assembly GCF_018131105.1. Taxonomy (NCBI): domain Bacteria; kingdom Pseudomonadati; phylum Pseudomonadota; class Alphaproteobacteria; order Hyphomicrobiales; family Nitrobacteraceae; genus Bradyrhizobium; species Bradyrhizobium manausense. Next base: position 568,021 of record NZ_JAFCJI010000001.1, read on the forward strand.
GAGATCGGTGACGAAGGCGAGGCCCATGCCGGCGCCGGCAGCCGAGCCGTGCACGCTCGACAGCGAGATCGTCGGCATGCGCCTGACGATCTCGATGAAGGCGTGATAGTGCTTGAGCAGCTCGCCGACCACGGGCGTCACATTGTTGGCCTCGGCCGCCGCCCCAATCGTCTGCAGATCCCCGCCCGCCGAGAAGGCGCGGCCTTCGCCCTCGAGCACGACGACACGGATTGAGTCATCGCCTTCGATGTAGGCCGCGAGCTGTTCCAGCTTCTGCGCGATCGCAAGGTTGATCGAGTTGAACGCGGCGGGGCGGTTCAGCGTGATGGTCGCGATCGGGCCGTCGATCCGCAGCAGCGCAGGATCGTCGGGCTTTGAGACGGGAGCTGGCATCTGGAATATCTCCGGCTGGAGGTTCGTTGCTGCAACTAAATCGCAGAAGGCGAGGGGAGACAATCCCCGGGCGCCAATCCCCCGGCGGCGGCCCTTGCGTCCCACGGAATGATCGGCTCATATGGGGGCGCCTTCGTTTAGGGACGGACACGAGCGCCGGCTCCTCCTAGGCTAGCCAAGCCATCTTTAGCGAGAGGAGACGACATGAGTGACGCTCGTGTCTTGCGGAAATGGGCTGTCCAATGACTGACGGTCCGGTGATGATTGTCGGTGCCGGCCATGGTGGCTACCAGGTCGCGGCATCCCTGCGGCAGGCGGGTTTTTCGGACCGCATCTGCCTGATCAACGACGAGGCGCATCTGCCCTATCAGCGGCCGCCGCTGTCCAAGGCCTACATCAAGGGCTCGGCCGGGCCCGAGAGCCTGATGTTCCGCCCCGAGAAGTTTTATCAGGACCAGACCATCGAGTTGATCGCCGGTCGGGCCGTCTCGATCGATCGCGCCGCGCGAAAAGTTCTGCTCGCCTCGGGCGAACAGCTTTCCTACGGCCACCTGATCCTGGCGACCGGCGCGCGCAACCGGCTGCTCGATCTGCCCAATGCCAACCTGCCCGACGTGAAATATCTGCGCATCCTCGACGAGAGCGAAGCGCTGCGAAAGCTCATTCCGTCGAAGACGCGCGTCGTGGTGATCGGCGCCGGCTTCATCGGTCTGGAATTCGCCGCCACCGCGCGGATCAAGGGCCTCGAGGTCGACGTGCTCGAACTGGCCCCGCGCGTGATGGCGCGCGCGGTGACGGCGGAGGTCTCGGATTATTTCCAGGCGCGGCATCGCGAGGCCGGCATCCGCATTCACCTCGGCGTGCAGGCAACCTCGATCGAGGCCGAGAACGGCAAGGTCACCGGCGTCTCCTTGAGCGACGGCCGGCATCTGCCGGCCGATCTCGTCGTGGTCGGCGTCGGCGTGCTGCCGAACATCGAGCTTGCGGCCGAGGCGGGACTGCCGGTCGCGGCCGGCATCATCGTCGACGAATATCTCTCAACCGCTGATCCGAACATTTCGGCGATCGGCGACTGCGCGCTGTTTGCAAGCCCGCGCTTCGGCGGCTCGCTGCGGCTGGAATCGGTGCAGAACGCCACCGATCACGCCCGTTGCCTCGCGGCGCGGCTGACCGGCGACAGGAAGCCTTACGACGGCCACCCCTGGTTCTGGAGCGACCAGGGCGACGACAAGCTCCAGATCGCGGGCCTCACCACCGGCTACGATCGTGTCGTGCTGCGTGGCGATCCCGCCAGGAAGGCTTTTTCGGCGTTCTGCTACCACGGCGACAGACTGCTCGGCATCGAATCGATCAACCGCGCCGGCGATCACATGTTCGGCCGCCGCTTGCAGGCGATGGACCGTTCGATCACGCCGGAGCAGGCCGCAGACGAGAGCTTTGACCTGAAGAGCGCGCTGGCCTGATCAGCCGGCGCTGATCACCGCCGCCACGTCCGCGGCCGTCGGCATCGATGGTCCGGCGCCCATCCGCTGCACGCTGATCGAGGCGGCGGCGTTGGCGAAGGTGAGGGCGGCGCGCAACGCGATCCCATCGGCCAGTTGCGAGGCGAGCGCGCCGACGAAGCAATCGCCGGCGCCTGTCGTGTCGACCGCTTTCACGGCGCGGCCGGGCACCGCAAATTCCTCGCGGCCGGCGAGCGCGAGCACGCCACGTTTTCCCAGCGTGACACAAATGGTCTGGTCCGCGCGCGCCTGAAGTTTTCGCGCGACGCCGATGATCTTTGCCGCTTCGTCGGTGTCCGAAAGCTCGACGCCTGCGAGAAAACCAAGCTCGGTCTCGTTCAGCACGAGGATGTCGACCAGCGCGAGCAACTCGGCGGACATCTTTTGCGCCGGTGCCGGATTCAGTACCGTCGTCGCCCCGGCGGACCGCGCCCGCTGGAAGAATGCGGCAATCGTCGGCAGCGGGATCTCGAACTGGCTGACCGCGACGTCGCCCTTCGTCAGCGGCGCATCCGCAACGTCGTCCGCACTGACCAGCGCATTGCTGCCGGGGATGACGACGATGGTGTTGTCGGACTCGGCGACGGTGATGATCGCGGTGCCGCTATGCGTGTCGGCCTCGCGGACGGAGCCGAGATCGATGCCCTGTGCGCCGAGGAATGTCCGCAGCTCCGCCCCGAACGCATCCTTGCCCAGCCGCCCAATCAGCGTGGTCTTCACGCCGAGCCGCGCCGCCGCGACCGCCTGGTTCGCGCCCTTGCCGCCCGGAAAATACAGCACCTCGCGGCCGGCAACGGTCTCGCCGACCTTCGGGTGGCGATCGGCAGTCGCCACCACATCCATGTTGATGCTGCCGGCGATGAAGACGCGCCCCATGACGATTCCTTGCGAAGCCTTAGACCCGGACTTCGAACTCGTGCCTGACTTTGGCGATGTCGACAAGCGTCGGCAGGCCGGCCTCGTTGCCGAGGCGCTGGATCTTGAAGGTCGAGGCGGCGCGCGCAAAGTCAAAATGCTCGCGCCAGCTTTTGCCGGGGTGTGCGAGGTAGGAGTAGACATAGGCGCCGTGGAAGACGTCGCCTGCGCCGTTGGTGTCGATCACGCGCTCGCGCGGGATCGGCATCGCCGGCATGATCTCGACCGCGCCCGTCTCGTTGTACCAGAGCAGGCCCTTCTCACCCATGGTGATGCCGCCGATCTTGCAACCGCGGCCCTTGAGGTAGTCGAGCATCTTCTCCGGCGTGAGGTCCATCTGTTCGCACAGGCGCTCGGCGACGATGGCGACGTCGATGAACTCCAGCAGCTCATGTGTGTTGGTGCGCAGGCCGCCGCCGTCGAGCGAGGTCAGGATGCCGGCCTCGCGGCAAACTTTTGCATAGTGGATCGCCGCATCGGGCTGATGGCCATCGATATGCAGGGCGCGACAGCCGCCGAGATTGAGCATCGGAAAGGGATGGATGTGCTCGTCGTCGCGGCAGCGGACGATGGCGCGCTTGCCGTCCTTGGGCATGATGAAGGAGAGGGAGGATTGGTTCACCTTGCGGCCATGAAGCGAGATCGCGTATTTCGCGCACATGTCCTGGAACATGCGGCCAAGCCAGTCATTGGCCGCGGTGGCGATCAGGTCCGGCACGATGCCGAGCTTGGCGCAGCAGAACGCCGCCGTGACCGCGTTGCCGCCGAAAGAGACCGCGTAGTCGGTTGCCACGTGCTTTTCGTCGCCGGTCGGCATGTGGTCGGTGATGAAGACGACGTCGATATAGGTCTGTCCGATAAAGAGAGCCTGCATTGCTTGTCCGTGATGCGCGTGGTGGTCCCGTCCGGCGAGGTTTACTCTAACACCGGTTCCGCTTCTCAGACGCTGAAATTATTCGCAAAACCGCCGCTGAAGCGCTTGAGGTCGCCATGTGGCCGGAATACGACCATGTCAGTCCCATGCCAAGCCCGGACATTTGCCGTGTTTCGGGCCATGGTTCCAGGTCGATCAAAAGGGGAAAGCATGATCACCGGCCTCGATCACATCGTTGTTCTGGTCAAGGATATCGGTGCAGCCAAGGCGGCCTATCAAACGCTGCTGGCCCGTGCGCCGGCCTGGCAGAATTCCGGCGAGGGCGCCGACCGCGTGCTGTTCACCCTCGACAACATGACCATCGAATTGATGGCGCCGGACGGCTTCAGCGTGACGGCGGACCGGATGCGCGCGCTGCTCGCCGATCAGGAGGGCATGCTCGCCAGCCTGTGTTTTCGTGTCGCTGACATCGGCAAGATGCAGCGGCGGCTGGACCGGGTGGCGCTGAAGCCCGATCCCGTTGCCGAAGTCGAGAGCCGCGACGATGCCACCGGTGCGACGCTGCACTGGAAGCGCACGCGGGCCGCCACCGAGCTGACACGGGGCGTGCGCATGTTCTTCCTCGAGCTTGCCGAGGAGCGTCCGAAGTCGGTTGCTTCAGACGTCGCGCCGATCGACGGCCTCGACCACGTCGTCATCACGACAGAGGATTCCGATCGGGCCGCCGCGCTCTACGGCGCGCGGCTCGGGCTCGATCTCGCGCTCGACCGCTCCCACCATGACTGGGGCCAGCTGATGTTCTTCCGCTGCGGCGATCTCATCGTCGAAGTGGTGCGCCGCCCCGTCGCGGGCGGCGATGTCAGGCATGACCGGCTATGGGGCCTGAGCTGGCGCGTCGCCGACATCGACGCCACACGGTCCCGCCTGCTCGCCGCCGGCCTCGATGTCACCGAAGTCCGCAACGGCCGCAAGCCGGGCACGCGGATCTTGACGGTACGCAACGGCACCTGCGGCATCCAGACCGTGCTGCTCGAGCGTTCGCCGAAACCGGTGGATTAGGGGACGTTCTCTCCTCCCGTCATTGCGAGCGCAGCGAAGCAATCCAGACTGTCGCCGCGGAAGCTGTCTGGATTGCTTCGTCGCTTCGCTCCTCGCAATGACGGCGAGGGCGTGGTACATGGCATACCGAGAGCATCCAGCGAGCACCCCGGTTTGGCGAAGGCAACGGCAAAGCGAACTCTGAAATGGCAGCGCGATCCCGAGGGGATGCGGCTGCGCATTCTCGAGGCTGCCAAGCAGGAGTTTTCCGCTCACGGGCTCGCCGGTGCGCGCGTCGACCGCATCGCGGCCAACGCGGGCGCCAACAAGCGCATGCTGTACTACCACGTCGGCAACAAGGACGACCTCTATCTCGCGGTGCTCGAGGGAGCCTATGACAAGATCCGCAGCGAGGAGCGGGGGCTCGATCTCGAACATCTCGATCCGCCCGAGGCAATCAAGCGGCTGATCGAGTTCACCTGGGGTTACTTCCTGCGCAATCCGGAATTCCTGTCGCTGCTCCAGACCGAGAACCTCGTGCGCGCAAAGCATCTCAAGCGCTCGACCAAGGTCAAGTCGATGCACTCGCCTTTCGTCGAGATGATCCGCACGGTGGTGAGGCGCGGCGTCGACAGCGGCGATTTCCAGGTCGCGGTCGATCCGGTGCAGCTCTACATCTCGATCGCGGGCCTCTGCTTCTTCTATCTCTCGAACTCGGCCACGCTCAGCGTCATCTTCGGCCGCGACCTGCTCGCCAAGGACGCCAAGGACGAGCGCCTCGCGCACATGGTCGGCTTGGTGCTCGCCGCGCTGACGGGGCAGTCCGCGGCGCTGTTCGAGATCGCCAAGGCGCCGAAGTCGCGCACTGGCGTGGTGCAGGCGGTTTAGCTCTCCAACTATCGCATTCGGCATGGCCAGGCTTGTCCCGGCCGTCCACGTGCGTCCGCGTGTGGGAGAGGCGTGGATCCGCGGGACATCTAGCGCGAAGACGCGTTTCGCGCTTCTGCCCGGGTATGACGGGGGTGGAACCGGCACAAAACGTCACAGGGAAACCGCTGGACAGTATTTATCCAACGGGTTAATTTCTCCCCGGAAACGAAAAGGTCGATCGGGAGTGAGGCGTGGCTGAGCTGAGGCCGCAAGGTGCGGTGTCCAAGATGCTGAATGCGGCCTGGGTGCGGCCGCTGTTGTTCCTTGTGTTCATCGTCATCGCCTGGGATCTCTCCATTCGGCTGTTCAAGATCCCCGCCTACCAGATCCCGGCGCCGGCCGATGTGCTCGCCGTGCTGCGCAATGATTGGCCGGAATTGCTGCGCCAGTCCTGGCCCACCACTTACGCGACCATCTGGGGCTTCGTACTTTCCGCGCTGTTCGGCATCCCCGTGGCGATGCTGATCGCGGGGTCGAAGACGGTGGAAAGCTACATCTATCCGCTGCTGGTGTTCTCGCAGTCGGTACCGAAGATCGCGATTGCTCCGCTGTTCGTGGTCTGGTTCGGCTTCGGCATCCTGCCCAAGGTGATCTCGGCCTTCTTGCTCGGCTTCTTCCCGGTGGTCGTTTCCGCCGTGCAGGGTTTCAAATCGGTCGATCCTGACATGGTCGATCTCGCCCGCGCCATGCAGGGCAGCCGCTTCCAGGTGTTTTGCGCGGTGAACCTGCCGCACGCGCTGCCGGCGATTTTCTCCGGTCTCAAGGTCTCGGTGACGCTCGCCGTGGTCGGCGCGGTCGTCGGCGAATTTGTCGGCTCCAATTCCGGCATCGGTTATGTGATGCAGCGCTCCATTGGCACGTTCGACCTGCCGACGATGTTCGCAGCGCTCGTCATCCTCGCGCTGCTCGGTGTCATCCTGTTCTGGGTCGTCGACCGGATCGAGAAGCTGGTCATTCCCTGGCATGTCAGCCAGCGTGAAGACGTGATTTTCGCCTCTTAACTCGAAGCAACGAACGGCCACCAACGGCCGAAACATAACGACAGGGAGAGTGACGATGAAGCGGTGGATTGGGGCTGCAGCAATGGCGCTGACGGCGTTTGTGGTTGCGCCGGCGCAGGCGGCCGACAAGGTCGTGCTGATGCTGAACTGGTACGTCTATGGCGAGCACGCGCCGTTCTATTATGGCAAGGCCAAGGGCATTTACGCGGCCGAGGGCATCGACCTCGAGATTCAGGAGGGCCGCGGCTCGGCCGCCACCACCCAGGCCGTCGCCGCCAAGACCGCTGACTTCGGCTATGTCGACGTGCCCACCATGATGCGCGCTGCGATCAAGGGTGCGCCCGTGATCGCGACCGGCGTGCTGCTCCAGACCAGCCCGATGTCCGCCATGGGCCTGGTCGAGAAGAACATCAGGAAGCCCGAGGACATCAAGGGCAAGACGGTCGCGATCACGCCGGCCGATTCGATGACGCAGATCTGGCCGCTGTTCCTGAAGAAGACCGGCCTGAAAGAGAGCGACTTCAAGACCGTCGCCGGTGACGGCCAGACCAAGCTCAACGCGGTCATCAACGGCCAGGCCGATCTCCTGCTCGGCTACGTCATGGACCAGTCGATGAAGATCAAGGACGCCACCGGCAAGGACGTCTATCCGATCAAGTTCGCCGACTACGGCATCAACATGGTTTCCTCGGGCATCATCGCCAACACGGACTATGTGAAGGCCAATGCCGACCTCGTCCGCCGTTTCATGTCGGCGACGACCAAGGCTGTCGAAGCCGCCGAGAAGGAGCCGAAGGCGGCCGCGCAATCGATCCTCGACGCCAACCCCAAGGGTGGCAAGATCGATACGCTGACGCAGGGCTTTGAGCTGACCATCCCGCTCTATCGGACCGCCGAGACCAAGAGCAAGCGGCCGTTCCAGGTCACCGATCAGAACATGACGGACAGCGTCAATCTGATGGTCGAGTATGGCGGCCTCGATGCCAAGGCCAAGGAGAACCCGAAGGCCTTCTACACCAACGATTACCTGCCGAAGAGTGGCTCGTGATTGCCTCCGTCATCGCGAGCGAAGCGAAGCAATCCGGGCTGTCTCTGCGGACGGACTCTGGATTGCTTCGTCGCTTCGCTCTTCGCAATGACGGCATCTAGCGACTGCGTTCAATTGGATCGAGCAGTATGAAGTCAGCGATAAAGCCAGCGGCGGACCAGCCCTCCGCTCACCTTCGCCTGGTGAGCGACCGGGCCGGTAACGACGCGTCAGGCATTCATTTGTCAGGCGTGTCGAAGACCTACCGGACGCGCGACGGCGATGTGCCGTCGCTGCGGCCGCTCGACTTCCACATCAATGAGGGCGAGTTCTTCGTCGTGGTCGGCCCGTCCGGCTGCGGCAAGTCCACGCTGCTCAAGCTGATCTCCGGCCTGCTGCCGCCGACTTCAGGCGAGGTGCTGGTCGAGGGCGAGAAGGTGACGAAGCCGCATGGCAATGTCGGCATCGTCTTCCAGAACGCGCTGCTGCTGCCCTGGCGCAACATCCTGTCGAATGTGATGTTGCCGATCGACATGAAGCGGCTGCCGCGGGACGAATACCTCGCCCGCGCCAAGGCGCTGTTGAAGACGGTCGGGCTCGAAGGGTTCGAGAAGAAGTTGCCCTGGCAGCTCTCCGGCGGCATGCAGCAGCGTGCTTCGATCTGTCGCGCGCTGGTGCACGATCCCAAGATCATGCTGATGGACGAGCCGTTCGGCGCACTCGATGCGCTGACGCGCGAGCGCATGAATGTCGAGCTGATGCGGATCCAGCGCGAGACCAGGAAGACGGTGCTGCTGATCACGCATTCGATTCCGGAAGCCGTGTTCCTCGCCGACCGCGTGCTCGTCATGACCGAGCGGCCCGGTGCCATCGCCGCGATCTACGATGTGCCGCTGCCGCGCCCGCGCTCGCTCGACGTGATGGCCGATCCTGTCTTCACCGAACTCGTGCAACGCATCCGCAAGCATTTCTTCTCGCAAGGGACGTTGGATTAGGGCGATGAAGGCTGCTCTCGTTCTCAGAGCGTCATGGCCGGGCTTGTCCCGGCCATCCACGCCTTGCTCCACGCGACTAAGAACGTGGATGCCCGGGACAAGCCCGGGCATGACGACCTTCATAGGACTGTGTCCGTGCGCCTGAAGCTGCGAGACATCGCTTTCTTCGAACGTCCCGTGCAGTTCGCGCGGCCGTTCCGCTTTGGCGCGATCACCATCAATGCGACACCGCAGCTGTTCGCGCGGGTGGAGATCGAGGTTGAGGGGAAGGGCACGTCAGTCGGCGCCAGCGCCGAGCTGCTGGTGCCGAAATGGTTCGACAAGCGGCCGGAACTGTCGCCGGCGCAGACGGTCGACGGCTTGCGTCGCTCGCTGGAGATTGCGCGCGGTCTTTATCTGGCGCGGACCGGGTATCTGACTGCATTCGATCTGCATGCCTCGTGCATTGGTGCCCAGATCGCGACTTGCGCGAAAAAGAACATTCCAGCGCTGGCTGCGGCTTACGGCCCCGCGGAGATCGACAAGGCAATCCTCGATGCGCTGCTCCGCGCTTTCGAGACGAATTTCTTTGACGGAATGGCCGGTAACATCGCGGGCATCGACGCGCGGCTTTCGCCTGACCTGAAGGAAGCAGATATCGCCGCGTTTCTCTCCGGGCGCAAGCCGCTGCCGCGCGTTGCGATCAGGCATACTGTCGGTCTCGACGACACTGTCGAAGGTGATGGCGGTGTTGCTGATGCGCGGGAGAATTCCGGCGCAAATTACTTCAAGCTGAAGCTGTCCGGTGATCCCGCGGCCGACGCAATGCGGCTGGGGCGCATCGGCAAGGAGCTTGATGCGCTGGGGCGCGACACCAAGGTAACGCTCGATGCCAACGAGCAATATGCCGATCTCACCGTGCTGCAGGCGCTGATCGATCGGCTCGATCGCGATCCCGCGCTGCGGTCGATCTCGTCAAGACTGCTCTATATCGAACAGCCGATGCCGCGCGATATCACCCGGCAATCGCCGCTCGGCTCGCTCGCGACGCGCGGCTTCATCATCGATGAGGCCGATGATACCTACGATGCCTTCCCGGCGGCGCGGACGCTCGGCTATCGCGGCATCTCCTCGAAATCCTGCAAGGGGCTCTACAAATCCGTGGTCAATGCCACGCGTGCGGCAAAATGGAGCGCGAACGGCGCGCGGTTCTTCGTGACCGGGGAAGACCTCACCTGCCAGGCAGGGCTCGCCGTGCAGCAGGACCTCGCGCTCGGCGCCTTCATCGGCGTCACCCACGCCGAGCGCAACGGTCATCACTATGTCGACGGCTTTGGCGAGACGCCGGCCGCCGAAGCGCAGGCCTTCGCGGCCGCGCATCCCGATCTCTACGCCGATGCCGGGCAGGGCATCCGTCTTTCCGTTCACAACGGCGATCTCCTGACGGGATCGCTGCACGTTGCGGGCTTTGCGACGTCGGTCCATCCGGACTGGTCGGCGCTCCGTCCGCTCGAACAGCCAAAATCACTTCAGGAGCAATTGGCATGACCACCCAACGCCTCGGCCTCATCATGAACGGCGTCACCGGCCGCATGGGTCTCAATCAGCATCTGATCCGCTCGATCGTCGCGATCCGCGAGCAGGGCGGCGTCCGTTTGAAGAACGGCGATCGCATCATGCCCGATCCGATCCTGGTCGGCCGCAGCGCCGAGAAGGTCGAGGCGCTCGCCAAGCGCTACAACATCACGCGCTGGACCACCGATCTCGATGCGGCGCTGGCCGACAAGAACGACACCATGTTCTTCGATGCCGCGACCACGCAGGCGCGGCCGGGTCTGCTGACCCAGGCGATCAATGCCGGCAAGCACGTCTATTGCGAGAAGCCGATCGCGACGAACTTTGAAGAGGCGCTCGAAGTCGTCAAGCTCGCCAACGCCAGGGGCGTCAAGCACGGCACGGTACAGGACAAGCTGTTCCTGCCCGGCCTGAAGAAGATCGCCTTCCTGCGCGATTCCGGCTTTTTCGGCCGCATCCTCTCGGTGCGCGGCGAGTTCGGCTATTGGGTGTTCGAAGGCGGCTGGCAGGAGGCGCAGCGGCCGTCCTGGAACTATCGCGACGAGGACGGCGGCGGCATCATCCTCGACATGGTCTGCCACTGGCGCTACGTGCTCGACAACCTCTTCGGCAACGTCCAGAGCGTGGTCTGCATCGGCAACACCGATATCCCCGAGCGCTTCGACGAACAGGGCAAGAAGTACAAGGCGACCGCGGATGATTCCGCCTATGCGACCTTCCAGCTCGAAGGCGGCGTCATCGCCCACATCAACATGTCCTGGGTCACGCGCGTCTATCGCGACGACCTCGTCACCTTCCAGGTCGACGGCACCCACGGCTCGGCGGTCGCAGGTCTCACCGACTGCATGATCCAGGCGCGGCAGGCCACGCCCCGTCCGGTCTGGAATCCCGACGAAAAGCGGCTGCACGATTTCTACGGCGACTGGCAAAAGCTGCCCGACAACGTCTCCTACGATAACGGCTTCAAGGAGCAGTGGGAAATGTTCATCCGCCACGTCTACGAGGATGCGCCCTACAAGTTCACCCTGCTCGAAGGCGTCAAGGGCGTGCAGCTTGCCGAATGTGCACTGAAGAGCTGGAAGGAGCGGCGCTGGATCGACGTCGCCCCGATCAAGGCGTGAGGCCTAGCGGTTAAACCCCGATGTCTACCAAACCGTCATTGCGAGCGAAGCGAAGCAATCCAGAATGCCTCCGCGGCAACAGTCTGGATTGCTTCGTCGCGGAGTTTATCATCCGGCCGGCCGAAGGCCGGACCGGGTGGCTCGTCGCAATGACGGGGAGAGGTCTAAAATCATGAACAAGCCCGTCCTTCCGATGTCGTCATTGTCGCTCAAGCTGCCGAAGGCCGATCGCTCGATCGAGACCTACCGGCTCGCGGCCTCGCGAACGTTCCCCGCAAAGCTCGAGGGACCGTTGAACCGCATCGCCTTTTCGGCCGTGCACACGGTGGTCGATCCCTTCGCGGACAACGATCCCTGGCTGTCGGCGGCCGTCGATTGGGACAAGACCATCGCCTTCCGCGAGCACGTCTGGGATCTCGGTCTCGGCGTTGCGGAGGCCATGGACACTGCGCAGCGCGGCATGGGGCTGGACTGGCCGACCTCGCTGGAGCTGATCACGCGTTCGGTCGGGGCCGCCAAGCGCCGCAATGCACTGGTGTTCTCCGGTGCCGGCACGGATCATCTCGCGGCCGAGGATGCCAAAAATCTCGACCACGTCATTCGCGCCTATGAAGAGCAGATCTCGGCGGTGGAGAAGGTCGGCGGCCGCATCATTTTGATGGCGTCGCGTGCGCTCGCCAAGCTCGGCCGCAATGCTGACGACTACGCCAAGGTCTACGACCGCGTGCTGTCGCAGGTTCGCGAGCCCGTGATCATCCACTGGCTCGGCGATATGTTCGACCCGGCGCTATCAGGCTATTGGGGCACCAGGGATCTCGACAAGGCGATGGACACCGCAGTCGCGATCATCAATGGCAACGCCGCCAAGGTCGACGGCGTCAAGGTCTCGCTGCTCGACAAGCAGCGCGAGATCGACATGCGTCGCCGTCTCGACAAGCGCATCAAGATGTATACCGGCGACGATTTCAATTACGCGGAGCTGATCGCCGGCGACAGCGAAGGCTTTTCGCACGCGCTGCTCGGCATTTTTGACGCGATCGCGCCCGCGGCATCCTACGCGCTGTCGCGGCTGGCGGCAGGCGACGAAGCCGGCTTCCACGACGTGCTGGGGCCGACGGTGCCGCTGTCGCGTCACATCTTCAAGGCACCGACGCGCTTCTACAAGACCGGCGTCGTGTTCATGGCGTATCTCAACGGCCACCAGGATCACTTTACGATGGTCGGGGGACAAGAAAGCGCGCGCTCGATGCTGCATCTGGCCGAGCTGTTCCGGCTAGCCGATCAGGCAGGCCTGCTTGCCAATCCTGAACTGGCGACGCGACGCATGAAGACCGTGCTGACCTCGCACGGACTGGAAGACTGATGCGCGATTTCTCGTCCAACCACCGCTGGCTGTCGCTGAACACGGCGACAGTCCGCAAGCAAGGTGACCTCGTCCAAATCGTCGAGGCCTGCGCGAAGCACGGCATCCGTGCCATCGATCCCTGGCGCGACCAGGTCGCGACCGTCGGCCTCGATCGCGCGGCGCGCGCGGTGCGCGATGCCGGCCTCGAGCTGTCAGGCTATTGCCGCGGCGGCATGTTTACCTCGGACGCGTCGCGTCGGGATGAGGTGCGCGACGATAACAGGCGCTGCGTCGATGAAGCCAAGGCATTGGGCGCGCCCTGCATCGTGCTCGTCGTCGGCGGCCTGCCGCAATATTCGCGGCCGGGCAGTGAGGCGTCGAAGGACATCGCGGGCGCGCGGACGCAGGTCGAGGAAGCTCTCGCCGACATGCTCGACTATGCCAGGCAGGCGAAGTTGCCGTTGGCGATCGAGCCGTTGCACCCGGCCTACGCGGCCGACCGTGCCTGCGTGAACACGACAAAGCAGGCGCTCGACATCTGCGACCGGCTCGACCCTGGTCGTACCGGCATGCTCGGCGTCGCGCTCGACGTCTATCACATCTGGTGGGACCCGGATCTGATGGGCCAGATCGCGCGTGCCGGCAAGGATCGTCTGTTGGCTTTCCACGTCTGCGATTGGCTGGTGCCGACCAGGGACATCCTCAACGACCGGGGCATGATGGGCGACGGCGTCATCGACATCAAATCCGCGCGCGCGGCCGTCGAGGCGCAGGGCTTTTCCGGCTATTCCGAGATCGAGATTTTCTCGAACGATTGGTGGAGCAAGCCGATGGACGAGGTGCTGCGCACCTGCATCGGGCGTCACCGGACGGTCGTTTAGGCATCCGGCCGGGTGATTGCGCGTTCAGCGTTGATTTGCCCGGCAGGTCAAATGGTTCGGCGGATACGCCGGCCATCCTCAGCCGACCCCTGTTCTACTGTGCATGGGGTTGTTTTCGACTTTTTGGATTCAGGAGTCCTGCCTGCGATGCTCGATCTCGAGCGTGACCAGGCGCGCCAGCAATGTCGCCGGATAGAGCTGGCCGAAAATCGCTTCCATGTTGCACAGGCTCCGCGCAACGGGGTGCAGCGGCGCGACGTCGCCATAGCCGGTCGTGGTCATCGTCGCGAAGCTGAAATAGATGACGTCGCTCGCGAGCCTCGGACTGTCCGTCACCTTCATGCTGACAAAGGCGTCCTGATCGAGCGAGCCGATGAAGACGTAAAGCGCGGAGAAGATCACCGCGACCGTCAGATACAGCAGCACGGCACCGATGACGCGATGATAGGTCACGCGTCCCGGCGCGAAGGTCTGGCGCGCCACCGCCCAGGCCATCGTCGTTCCCACGATGAACCATGAGCCGGCAAACAGGTTGAGGTCGAGGATCGATGGCGATCTGATCCGCAGGATTGCGCCGACGGTGATCATGCCGAGTGCAACCAGCATGGCGCCGACCGCGACCGGGCTGCCAGAGATCACGAAGATGCCGCAGACCAGCAGCAGCGCCAGCACGAGCTCGGACACCTGGAACGCAAACAGCCCCAGCGCCTGCAATGGCGAGATCACGAACATCATGATCATCAGCAGCACTGTCAGCACCGTGAGGGCCGGATCGGCCCAGCGTTCGCGCAATTGATCGTTGGTCATGACGCCTCAGCCGATCGAGCAGGGGACGCTCAGGAAGCCGCGGAACCGAACGCGGCCGCCGCGCACGGGCTGACCGCTCACGGCGTAGCCCGGGAAGCGCGCCAGGAAGCGTGAGATCGCGATCGCGCCCTCGAGCCGCGCCAGCGCCATGCCGGCGCATTGATGCGCACCGGTGGCAAAGGCGAGGTGCCGGTTCGGCGTGCGCGCGACGTCGAAGCGTTCGGGGTCGGGAAACTGGGCGGGGTCGCGGTTGGCAGCTCCAATGCACAGCGTCACCGACGTGCCGGCTTCGAGCATGACGCCGCCGAGCTCGACCGTCTCGGTCGTCATGCGGTTGCCGAGCTGATTCGAGCTTTCGTAACGAAGGATCTCCTCGACGGCAGTCTTGATCATGTCGGGGTTGCCGATCAGCCGCTGCTTCTGATCCGGATTGCGATGTAACGCGACGAGGCCGTTGCCGATCAGATTGGTGGTGGTCTCGTGGCCCGCATTGAGCAGGAAGATGCAGTTGTGCAGCAGCTCCTTCTCGGTCAGCCGCTCGCCGTTCTCCTCGCCCTGGATCAGCCGTGTCAGCACGTCGCGATCAGGGCTGCCCGGCTTCTGGCGCCGGCGCGCCACCAGCGTTGCGAGATAGGCGAGGAAATCCGTCACGGCCTTGTTGCCGCGGGCGGCGACCTCGGGCGACACGACCGGCTCGAGCGCGCCAAGGATTGCCAGCGACCAGTCGCGCAGCGGCGCGCGTTCCTCATGGGGGACATCGAGCAAATTGCCGATCACCTCGATCGGAATCGAGGCGGCGAAATCCTCTATCAGCTCGCAACTCCCCCTGGCCGCGATGGCGTCGAGCAGGCCGTCGACCAGCTTGACGATGTCTCCTTCCATGCCCGCGATCGCCCGCGGCGACAGTGCGCCCATGATCAGCCGCCGCACACGGGTGTGCGCGGGTGGATCGTTGAACACGAGGCTGGTGGTGTGGTGCTCGTAGAGCGGCGTGTCGCCGTATTTCGGCGCGAACTCGCGCTTCTTGTCCGAGCTGAACGATTTTGTGTTCTTGTAGGTCGTGACGAGGTCGTCGTAGCGCGTCAGGAACACGGTGCCGCTCGCAAGCCGCTTGACCGGCTCGTTCTCCCGCAGTGCACGATAAGTCGGGTAGGGATCGTCGTAGAATCCGCTGGTCAGCTTCGCCAGATCGAAACTGGCCGCCAATTCTTTCGCATCTGCGTTCATCGCCATACTCACCTGATGACACCGATATGCCGTTTTCGCTCTTTCGAGCTTTGCGGGTCACCGTCTACAGTCATGCCGTGATTTGCAAGCCGACCGGACAGGAAAATGCAGGCGCGCACTGACGCTTCCGATACGGCCCCGAAGTGGCCCGACGATATTTTCGCGACCTTGCAACGCTTCGACGTCCGGCAGGTGCCTTACGTGCCCGATGCCGGCCATTCGAAGCTGATCCAGCGCGTGCTGACTTCATCGACGATGCGCGGCATTCCGCTGACGACGGAGGAGGAGGGTGTGGCGCTGCTTGCCGGCGCCTGGACCGGCGGCCAGCGCGGCGTGCTGCTGATGCAGTCGAGCGGCGTCGGCAATTGCATCAACATGCTGTCGCTGATCCCGATCCTGCGCTTTCCGTTCCTCACCCTCGTGACCATGCGCGGCGAGTGGGGCGAGTTCAATCCGTGGCAGGTGCCGATGGGCTCGACCACGCAGGGCGTGTTCGAGCTCTCCGGCATCAAGGTGCTGCGCGCCTCGAACGCAGCCGAGGTGCCGGCGGTGTTGGAGGCGGCTGCGGCGCAGGCCTACAACGCGCTCACGCCTACCGCCGTCCTGCTGTCGCAGCGCCTGATCGGCGCCAAGGTTTTCACCAAATGAGCAAGGCCAATCTCCTCGACCGCCGCCAGGTGGTCTCCGCGCTGCTTGCTGATCGCAAGGACGTGGTTGCGATCGGAGGCCTCGGTGCCTCCACCAACGACATCACCGCCGCGGGCGATCACGCCCGCAACTTCTATCTCTGGGGTGGCATGGGTGGCGCCGCGATGATCGGCCTGGGCCTGGCGATCGCGCAGCCGAAACTGCCGGTGCTTGTCATCACCGGCGACGGCGAGATGCTGATGGGCATGGGCAGCCTGGCCACCATCGGCCTGCAGAAGCCGTCCAACCTCTCGATCGTCGTGCTGGATAACGAGGCTTATGGCGAGACAGGCGGCCAGACCAGCCACACCTCGGCTGCCGCCGACTTGGTGGGCGTTGCCAGAGCCTGCGGCATCGCCGACAGCCGGGCGATCTCGACCATGGCCGAGGTGGAAGGCTTCGCCAAAGCCGTCCACCACCTCTCGGCGGGGCCCCGGTTTGCCAATGTGAAAATCGACAGCGCCAACGTCGAGCGGATCCTCCCGAGCCGGGACGGCACCTACATCGTCAACCGGATCCGCGGCGACCTCGGTTTCCAGCCGATCTGACGCCGGCCTCCGATCTGGCTCCCTGACGGGGCGGCGTCCTCCCGCAGCGGTACCCTGTGACCAATTTCCAACGGTTTCTCACGCACTTAGGTTGCGATGCAGCATTCTGCTTGACTTTGGCGTGGGTGAGTGCTTACTCACTAGCATGAGCTCATTGCGTATGACGAGCGACCTGAGGCGTCAATTGATCCTCGGAGCCGCGAAACGCTGCTTTGCCCGACACGGCTACAACGGCACCACGACGAAGAGCGTGGCGGCCGCTGCTGCCATTTCCGAGGCGCTGCTATTCAAGCATTTCCCGTCCAAGGCGGCGCTCTATGCCGAAATCCTCAGCGACGAATGCGAGGCGGACCCGGCGCTCACCGAGCTGCTCGAGCGGGAGCCGTCGACAGCCACCCTGGTCGAGTTGATCCGTGGCATGGTCCAGCATTTCCTGCTGATCGCCGACGGCCCCGACCAGGAAGAGGCGCAGCGTCTGCGACTGATGGCCACTAGTCATCTGGATGATGGCGAATTCGCTCGTTTGCTATATGCCAAGATCGAGACGCTGATCGGAGCGGTCTTCGTCGCCTCGCTCGAGCGCGCGGTCGCCGCCGGCGATGCGCGGGCTTGTGGCAGTGAGCCGCTCAATCTGTTCTGGTTTGCGCATCATACGGTGATGACCGCTGCGCTGACCAGACTGCCCTCCGTGCCCTGTCTCGCCTATGGCAGGGCGAACGATCTGGAGCGGCAGCTCTGTGAGTTTCTCCTGAGGGGTATCGGACTTAACGACGCCGCAATTGCTTCGCATCTGGGCCACGATCAGGCCGCCTGTGCGGGCAAAACGGCGATTGCAGAAAGCGCATGACAATGAACATCGTAGCCGAAAACAAGATTTCGGGCGAACCGATCGACAGCAAGGCTCCCAAGCGTCCGGTCCGGCCGGTGCTCTGGTTCATCATCATCGGCACGCTCCTCGGCGCGCTGGTCGGTGGTCTCGTCTGGTTCAACTATTTCCGTGGCCAGATGATCAAGCAGTTCTTCGCCAACAACAAGCCGCCGCCGACGGCAGTCAGCGTGGCGGAAGCGAAGTCCGAAGTGGTACCGAACCTGCTGACCGCGGTCGGCAGCCTCGTCGCCGTGCACCAGGTCGACGTCAGCGCCGACGTCAACGGTCGCGTCACCGAGATCAAGTTCGAGCCGGGCGCCCATGTCGAGGCCGGCATGCCGCTGGTGCAGCTGTTCGACGCGCCGGACCAGGGTGACCTCGCCAACTACAAGGCGCAGGCAACGGTCGCGCAGCTGTCGCTCGATCGCGCCAAGCAACTGGCCTCGCGCCAATTCGGTCCGCAGGCGACCGTGGATTCCGCGCAGGCCGCCTATGATCAGGCAATGGCCGGCATCGCCAAGACCGAAGCGCTGATTTCGCAGAAGCTGGTGCGCGCCCCGTTCGCCGGCGATCTCGGTGTCCGCAAGGTTGAGGTTGGCCAATATCTCACCGCCGGCACGGCCATCGTCTCGCTGACGGATCTGTCCGAGCTGTGGGCCAACTTCACCGTGACAGAAAAGGACTCTGGCAACCTCAAGGTCGGGCAGCAAGTCCGGCTGAAGGTCGACGCCTATCCGGGCCGCACCTTCGACGGCAAGATCACCACGATCGAGCCGCAGATTGCCGCTGACACCCGCAACATTCGCGTGCAGGCAACGATTGCCAACCCGGAGAAGATCCTGAAGCCGGGCATGTTCGTGACCACCACGGTGGTACTGCCGGACAAGCCGGCCGTGATCACCGTTCCGGAGACGGCGGTTGATTACACGCTGTACGGCGACTCGGTGTTCTTGATCACCGAGAAGAAGGGCGAAGACGGCAAGACCAGCCTGAGTGCGGTTCGCACCTTCGTGCAGACCGGCAACCGGGTCGACGGTCGCGCTGAAATCCTCAAGGGCCTGAAGGTGGGCGACAAGGTCGTCGCCGTCGGCCAGCTCAAGCTGCAATCGGGCGCTGCGGTCGCGATTTCGACCGACCCGGCTCCGCCGATCCCGGCCCAGCCGCCGCGTTACTGACAATACACTCACGTGATCCGGCATGGCCGGGTCACGTCTCGTGAGACAAAGAAATCGAGATCGCCGCGATGCGCTTTACTGATATTTTCATCAAACGCCCGGTCCTGTCGGTCGTTGTCAGCCTGCTGATCCTGCTGATCGGCCTGCGCGCGGCGATGGTGCTGCCGATCCGGCAATATCCGAAGCTGTCGAACACGGTCATCAACATCACCACCGTCTATCCCGGCGCATCCGCGGATCTGATCCAGGGCTTCATCACGACGCCGATCGAGCAAGCGGTCGCTTCCGCCGAAGGTGTCGACTACATGACCTCGTCCTCGGTGCTCGGCACATCGACGATCCAGGTCTACATCAAGCTGAACTTCGATCCGAACCAGGCGCTCACCGAGGTGCTGGCCAAGACGAATTCGGTCAAATACCTGATCCCGAAGGAATCCAACGATCCGATCGTCACCAAGACGACGGGCCAGACCACGGCCGTGATGTATCTCGGCTTCTCCTCCGACGAACTGTCGGGCTCGGCGATCTCGGACTATCTGACACGCGTGGTGCAACCGGTGCTGTCGACCGTCGATGGCGTGGCCTCCGCCGACATCCTGGGCGCCCAGAACTTTGCGATGCGGCTGTGGCTTGATCCCGTGAAGATGGCCGGCCGCAATGTCTCGCCGGCCGACGTCGCATCGGCAATCGCCGCCAACAACTTCCAGTCCGCGGCAGGCCAGACCAAGGGCTATCTGATCGTCTCGAACGTCTCGACGAATACGGGCCTGACCGACGTCAACCAGTTCAGAAAGATGATCGTCAAGGCGAAGGACGGCGGTTTCGTGCGGATGGAGGACATCGCAACCGTCGAACTTGCAGCCCAGAGCACCGACGCGAGCGTCGCCTTCAACGGCGAGCACGCGATCTTCATCGGCGTGCAGGCCACCCCGCAGGGCAACCCGCTGACGCTGGTCAAGGGCGTGCGCGCGCTGTTCCCCGAGCTTGAGCGCAACCTGCCGCCGTCGATGAAGATGAAGGTCGCCTACGATTCGACCAAGTTCATTCAGTCCTCGATCGACGAGGTCGAGAAGACGCTGGGCGAAGCTATCATCATCGTGATCGTGGTGATCTTCCTGTTCCTGGCCTCGTTCCGCTCCGTCATCATTCCGGTCGTCACGATTCCGCTGTCGATGATCGGCGTTTGTACATTGATGCTGGCGCTGGGCTTCAGCTTCAATCTCTTGACCCTGCTCGCGATGGTGCTCGCAATCGGCCTCGTGGTCGACGATGCCATCGTCGTGGTGGAGAACATCCATCGCCATCTGGAAGAAGGGAAGACGCCGGTTCAGGCCTCGCTGGAGGGCGCGCGCGAAATCGTCGGTCCCGTCGTCTCGATGACGATCACGCTCGCGGCCGTGTACGCACCGATCGGCTTCCTCGGCGGCCTCACCGGTTCGCTGTTCCGCGAATTCGCCTTCACGCTCGCGGGCTCGGTGATCGTCTCCGGCATCATTGCTCTGACGCTTTCGCCTATGATGTGCTCGGTGCTGCTCAAGAACACTGAAGAGGGCCGTTTCGCCAAGCTCGTCAACAAGGTGTTCGGCGCGCTGACGCGCTGGTACGGGCGCAGGCTCGACCGCTCGCTCGACTACAAGGCGATCACGGGCCTGTTCGCCGTGACGATCCTCGGGCTCGTCGGCTTCCTCTACATGCACACCTCGAAAGAGCTGGCGCCGGAGGAAGACCAGGGTATCGTGTTCGCGGTGACCAAGGCGCCGAAATACGCCAACATCGACTATGTCGATTTCTACGGTGAGAAGCTCGACAAGGAATTCCAGAAGTTCCCCGAGACCGATCTGCGCTTCGTGCTGAACGGCATCAACGGTCCGCAGGGCGGCATCGCCGGCATGCTGCTCAAGCCGTGGGATGAGCGCAAGCGCTCGTCGATCGCATTGAAGCCGCTGGTCCAGGCCGAACTTTCCAAGATCGAGGGCGTGCAGGCGTTTGCATTCAACCTGCCGCCGCTGCCGGGTGGGCCGGGCGGTCTGCCGGTGCAGATGGTCATTAGCTCCACCGCGGGCTTTCAGACCGTCTTTGAGCAGATGGAGAAGCTGAAGGACGCCGCGCGCAAGAGTGGCATGTTCATCGTCTCTGACAGCGACCTTGCCTATAACCAGCCGAACGTCGAGGTCACGATCGATCGTACCAAGGCCCAAGATCTCGGCGTCAACATGCAGAACCTCGGCTCTACCCTCGCGATTTTGCTCGGCGGCAACTACATCAACCGCTTCAATCTCCAGGGCCGTTCGTATCAAGTGATTCCGCAGGTGCCGCGAGGCCAGCGCCTCTCGCCGGAATCGCTCGGCGGCTATTATGTCGCGACCAACACCGGACAGCAGCTCCCGCTGTCGACCGTGGTCTCGATCAAGACCAAGACCGACCCGAACTCGCTGACGCACTACAATCAGCTCAACTCGGCGACGTTCTCGGCCGTGCCGATGCCCGGCGTGACCGTCGGTGCCGCGGTGGACTTCCTCGAGGGCGAAGCCAAGAAAATGCCGCAGGGCTTCAGCCACGACTATCTCGCCGATAGCCGGCAATATGTTCAGGAAGGCAACCAGCTCGCGATCACCTTCGGCTTCGCGCTGATCATCATTTTCCTGGTGCTGGCGGCGCAGTTCGAGAGTCTTCGCGATCCGCTGGTCATCATGATCTCGGTGCCGATGGCAATCGTCGGCGCGCTGATCCCGCTGTTCTTCGGCGTCGCGACCATGAACATCTACACCCAGGTCGGCCTGCTGACCCTGGTCGGGCTGATCACCAAGCATGGCATCCTGATGGTGGAGTTCGCCAACGAGCTCCAGATCAACGAACGGCTCGACCGGCGTTCAGCCATCGAGATGTCGGCCCGCATCCGGTTGCGGCCGATCCTGATGACGACGGCTGCGATGGTCACCGGCCTGATCCCGCTGCTGACTGCAACGGGTGCCGGTGCGGCCAGCCGCTTCTCGATCGGCCTCGTGGTCGTTGCCGGCATGTCGATTGGCACGCTGTTCACCCTGTTCGTGCTGCCGGCCGTCTATGTCGTGCTGGCGACCGACCATCGCGCGGCAGCCGATTCCGAGCGGAACAAGCAGGTGAACGAACTCGATCTCGACACCAAGGCGCTACGGACGACCTGATCAAGTCCCGATTTGCGTGCGAAGCGGCAACAGCCATCGCTGTTGCCGCTTTTTTTTGTCGCGCGAGATCCCGTATGATGACGGCCGAAGCGCCGATACGTTTGGGCAGGTCGTCGGATGAAGAGACGTGAATTTCTGGCCGTGCTTGGCGGGGCGGCACTGGCGCGCCCCGGCATGGCGTCGGCCGATGCGCCTGGTCGCATCTATCGCGTCGCCACGGTGACGCCGATCGCGCCGGTGACGGCGGAGAGCCGGGGCGGCAAGATTTTGCTCAAGGTGCTCGAGGAACGTGGTTTCAAGCTCGGCCAGAACCTGGCCTTCGAAGCGCGAGGCGCGCTCGGAGACGTCACGATGCTGCCCGCGCTGATCGCGGAGCTGAAGGCAAAAAGTGTCGATGTCATCGTGATCATCGGCTACCCGACGGCGATGGCCGCTAAGGCGGCCGGCATCCCCACGGTAGCGGCCAGCGGTGTCGGCGACCCCGTCGAAACCAGGCTGATCGAGAGCTTGGCCCATCCAGGCGGCAAGATCACCGGCATTTCGGATGTCGCAGCCACGCTCAGCGCCAAGCGGCTGTCGCTCCTCAAGGAGGTGTCACCGAGGCTGACCAAGGTTGCGATGCTCTGGAACAAGGACGACCTTGGCATGACCATGCGCTATCAGGCGTCCGCGAAGGCGGCCCAGGCGCTTGGACTGACAGTGCAGGCATTGGGCGTGCGCGAACCTGACGATTTCGACGAAGCCTTTTCAGTGATGAACGGCGATTTGCCCGACGGCATCCTGATGGTGGCGGACGCGCTGACCATTCTCAATCGCGAGCGCGTGTTCGAGTTCGCGGCCGTCCGAAGGTTGCCGGCGATGTACGAATTCGACGAATTCGCCCGCGATGGCGGTCTGATGTCCTACGGCGCGGACTCCGGGGAATCCTTCGAACGGGCGGCCGCGCTGGTTGCACGCATCCTCAACGGAGCGAATCCCGGCGACCTGCCATTCGAGCTGCCGACCCGCTACCCCCTGGTGATCAACCTCAAGACGGCCAAGGCAACCGGACTTGAAATTCCGCCGACGATGCTGGCACTTGCCGACGAGGTGATCGAGTAACCTTGTGCGCTGCAGCGAGAGACAAGGTCCGGGCTTCTTGCTAGGCTTGGGGGAATGAGCATTTCCGTCCATCCCGACACCCCGCAGACCAGGCCGCTGCCGCGCGCGGCCGAGGGCGGCGTGGCGTCCGGCGAAGCCGGGCCGGGGATCAGGACCCGACTGTTCACCAAATATGTCGCGCTGTTCGTGGCCGTGGTTGCCGTTGCCCTGCTGGCCAACGGGCTGTTCGAGGTTCTCTTCTACTATCGGGAGCACAAGGCCGCGCTGATCCGGGTCCAGCATGAGCAGGCTGAGGCGGCCGCCGCCAAGATCAGCCAGTTCATCAAGGAGATCGAGAGCCAGCTCGGCTGGACCACGCAACTGCCGTGGTCGGCGGGCTCGATCGAGCCGCGCCGTTTCGACGCGTTGCGGCTGCTGCGTCAGGTGCCCGCCATCACCGAACTCGCCCAGGTGGATTCGAGCGGCAGGGAGCGTCTGCGAGTCTCGCGTCTGGCGATGGATGCGATCGACAGCGGCATCGACCTCTCGGACGATCCCAAGTTCACCCAGGCCGTCGCGCACAAGGTCTTTTACGGGCCGGTCTACTTCCGCAGGGATTCCGAGCCCTACATGACACTGGCGCAGGCCGGCGCGCGCAAGGATGCCGGCGTCAGCATCGCGGAAGTCAATCTCAAGCTGATCTGGGATGTCGTGTCGCAGATCAAGGTCGGCGAGCACGGGCATGCCTATGTCGTTGGTCCGGAGGGACGCCTGATCGCGCATCCCGATATCAGCCTGGTCTTGCGCAACACCGATCTTTCGGGACTTGCGCAGGTGCGCGCTGCGCTTGCCGGCGGCGCCATGCCGGATGCCTTGCAGGAAGCGACCAACATCCAGGGACAGAAAGTCCTGACGGCGTCCGCGCCGATCGCTCCGCTCGGCTGGACCATGTTCGTCGAGCTGCCGGTCGAGGAAGCCTATGCGGCGCTCTATGCCTCGCTGGAGCGCCTTGCGATTGTGCTGCTCGGAGCCTCGATCTTCGCGGTGCTCGCCGGGATTTTCCTGGCGCGCCGCATGGTCGGTCCGATCCAAGCGCTGCGCACGGGGGCCGAGCGGATCGGCGGCGGCGATTTCGCCCAGCGCATATCGATCAAGACCGGCGACGAGCTCGAGGAGCTCGCGGACCAGTTCAATCACATGGGCGAGCGCCTGCAGGAATCCTACGCCGATTTGGAAAAGAAGGTCGAGGTACGTACGGCCGAATTGACGGAATCGCTGGAGCAGCAGACAGCGACTTCAGAGGTGCTGCAAGTGATCAGTTCGTCTCCGGGCGAACTCACGCCGGTGTTCCAAAAGCTGCTCGAGAATGCCACGCGGGTCTGCGGCGCGAGTTTCGGCATCATGAATCTGTGGGACGGCGAAGGTTTCACCATTGCGGCCGACTACAACGTGCCGCCTGCGTTCGCTGCTTCGCGAAAAGATGTAGCGATCCGTCCTCATCCGGAGAGCGCGCTCGCCGCCGTCGTCAGGACAAATCAGGTTGTTCACGTCCACGATGTGAAGAACACACCTGCTTATATTGCCGGAGGTTCAAGCCTTCGTGGAATCTCGGACGTGGCCGGTGCGCGCACAATCGTCGTCGTGCCGATGCTGAGAGAGAGCGAGTTGATCGGCACCATCGCAGTCTATCGTACGGAGGTCCGTCCGTTCACCGACAAACAGATTTCGGTGGTCGAGAACTTCACGAAGCAAGCCGTCATCGCCATCGAGAATGCGCGGCTGTTGAATGAGTTGCGCAAACGGACGATGGAGCTATCGCAGTCCCTTGATGAGTTGCGTGCGGCTCAGGGCCGCCTGATCCAGACAGAAAAGCTGGCTTCACTCGGACAGCTCACGGCGGGAATCGCTCACGAGATCAAGAACCCGCTCAATTTCGTCAATAACTTCTCCTCGGTCTCGACCGAGCTGATCGAGGAGCTCAAGGAAGTTCTGCAAGGGGCTTCTCTCGACGACAAGACCAAGGACGAGGTGGGCGAGCTGACCGAGATGTTGCGCGGAAACCTGGAGAAGGTGGTGCAGCACGGCAAGCGCGCCGATTCCATCGTCAGGAACATGCTGCTGCATTCGCGTGAAGGCTCAGGCGAGCATCGGCCCGCCGACATCAATGCGATCGTGGAGGAGAGCCTCAATCTCGCCTATCACGGCGCGCGTGCCGAAAAGCCATCGTTCAACGTGACGCTCGCGCGCGACCTCGATCCGGCCGCCGGGATGGCTGACGTCTATCCGCAGGAAATCACCCGCGTCTTCCTCAACCTGGTCTCCAACGGATTCTATGCGGCGACCAAGCGCAAGGAGAGCGCTGCCGACGGCTTCGAGCCGACCCTGAGTGCAGCGACGAAAAACCTCGGCAACAGGGTCGAGATCCGGATTCGCGATAACGGCGTTGGTATTCCTGAGGAGGTGAAGGAGAAGATGTTCAATCCCTTCTTCACCACGAAGCCGGCCGGCGAGGGCACCGGGCTTGGACTGTCCATGAGTCACGACATCGTCGTGAAGCAGCACGGCGGCACGATCGACGTGAACTCTACGCCCGGTGTATTCACCGAATTCATCATCACCCTGCCGCGCATGATGGCGGCAGGCGGGACGCCCGGAGGCAAGATTTGAACGTTTACATCCTGGTCGTCGACGACGAACCCGACGTCGAGGCGCTGTTCCGGCAGCATTTCCGACGTGACTTGCGCGCTGGTCGCTTTCACATGGAATTCGTGCTTTCGGCGCCCGATGCGATCAAGCGCGCGGCAGAGGTGCGGGATCCCTCGTTGATCCTGATCCTGTCCGACATCAACATGCCCGGCATGAGCGGGCTCGACATGCTGCCCAGGGTGCGTGCCGACCATCCGCATGTCCCGGTCATCATGATCACGGCCTACGGCGACGTCGAGACGCGCAGGAAGGCGATCGAAGGTGGCGCCACCGGGCTCCTCACCAAGCCGATCGACTTTGTGCAATTGCGCCAGGAGATCGATACCAGGCTCGAGCAGGCGGCATGATTCCGACCATTCTCTTCGTCGACGACGAACCGGATCTGGAAGCGCTGATCCTGCAAAAGTTCCGCAGGCAGATCCGCGACGGGCTGGTCAACTTCATCTTCGCGCGCGATGGCGTCGAGGCGCTGGAGTCGATCGAGCAGAATCCGCTTGTCGACCTCGTGGTCTCGGACATCAACATGCCGCGCATGGACGGGCTGTCGCTGCTGCAGAAACTTCAGGAGGCCGAGGACAAGAAGTCGACCATCATCGTCTCCGCCTATGGCGACATGAACAATATCCGCACCGCCATGAACCGCGGCGCGTTCGACTTCTTGACCAAGCCGATCGATTTTCTCGACCTGGAAACCACGATCGAGAAGACGGTTCGGCATATCGAAATGCTTCGCGAGGTGCGACGGCGCCAGATGGAAGCCGAGCGTGCGCATGCGGCGTTGTCGCGTCATTTCTCGCCCGAGCTCGCCAAGCGTCTGGCGGCGGGTGGCGAGGGTGAGGGAATCGCGGTCCAGTGGCGTGACGTCGCGACCATTTTTACTGATATCACCGGATTCACGTCGCTGGTCGAGAGCGCGCCGCCCGAGACGTTGGGTGAGCTCCTCAACGAATATGTCGGCGGCATGACCGAGGTGGTGTTCGCACATGAGGGGACCGTCGCCAAGATCATTGGCGACGCAATTCAGGTGCTGTTCAATGCACCCGGCGATCAGCCTGATTATGCGACGCGTGCGGTCGCCTGCGCCCACGATCTCGATGCCTGGGCGCAGGACTTTTGCGCGCGGCAGAGCGCAAAAGGCGTGAATTTCGGCACCACCCGGATCGGCATTCACGCGGGTGCGGCGCTGGTGGGCAATTTCGGCGGTAACCGCTTCTTCGATTACACCGCCTATGGCGACACCATCAACACCGCCGCACGGCTGGAAGCTGCGAACAAGCAGCTTGGGACACGAATTTGCGTGAGCTCCAGTGTCGCGGAGCGGGCCGAGAATTTCAAGGGCCGTCCTGTGGGTGAGCTGGTGCTGCGCGGGCGTAGCGAGTCGTTGCGCGCGTTCGAGCCGCTGCCGCGGGAAAAATTCGAGGCGCCGGCGACGACGCAATATTCCGAGGCCTTTGCCAAAATGGAGGCGGGTGATGCCGCTGCCATGCCGGCGTTTGCCGCGCTGGTCGGCATGCACGCCGACGATCCTCTCGCCGGATTTCACCTGAAGCGCCTGCTCAACGGCGGCAAGGGCATCCGCATACAATTGGAATAGGGGGCCACATGACGCGTCAATTTTCAGCCGGCAACTATCGGTTCATTCCCTCCGTGTTCCAGTATTCGGCTGGTGCCGCTGCCGATGACGGCCATGAGATCGAGCGCGTCAGATTCGATCGCCTTGTGCCTCTCGCCGAGGGCTTTGCGCTGGCTGCAAAATACATCCAGGCGCAAGGGCGTCCGCTGACGGCCTTCTGTGCCTGCGAGCTGCGCTCGCCGGCCGCCTTTAGCGAGGAAGGCTTTCGCGCGTTCAACCTGCACTACGTCAAGACGCTGTCGGAGTGGGGCATCTTCGACGGCACCACCAATCCGGTAGCGCGCAGCAATGTCTGTCCCGAAATCGATCCGCCGTCCGAACCGTCATTCTACGCGTTCTCGTTCACGCGGCCGACGACTTCGAGGGCGCCGTCCTTTGTGATCGCCGGCGGTGCCGAGGCGCGCGAAGGCAGCGGTACCTATGTCGAGCGCACGGTACGCTATCGCGACCTCAGCCCGGAGGGTTTGCGCGAGAAGGTGCGGTTCACGACGACGGCGCAGATGGAAAGCCGGATGACGGCGTTCGGTTTCGGTTGGAAGGACACCACCGGCGTGCAGGCCTATTCCGTGCACGACTTCCATCACGCGCTGGCGGACGAACTGGTCCGCCGCGGCGCGCTTCGTTCGGGGCTCACCTGGCACTTTGCACGGCCGCCGGTGGTCGATCTCGAATACGAGATGGATTGCCGGCGCGTGATGCGCGAGGTGTTGATCTAACGCTGGCGCGGGTCGAGCGCGTCGCGCAGGCCATCGCCGAGCAGGTTCAGCGACAGCACCACGAGGAAGATCGCAAGTCCCGGCCAGATCGCCATCCAGGGGGCCTGGGTCAGGAAGCGTTGCGCCGCGTTGAGCATGCTGCCCCAGGACGGCGCCGGCGGCTGTTGGCCCAGGCCAAGGAACGATAGCGCGGCCTCGGCGATGATGGCGGCCGCGATCGACAAGGTCGCCTGGACCAGCAGCGCGGGCAGGATGTTCGGCAGGATGTGCGAGAAGGCGATCCGCCAGCCGGGATTGCCGAGTGCCCGCGCCGCCTCGACATAGTCTTCGGCCTTGACGCTCAACACCTGACCGCGGGTCAGGCGAATGAAGACCGGGGTTGCCGAGATGCCGATTGCGATCATGGCATTGCCAAGGCTCGGGCCGAGAAACGCTGCAAGTGCAATCGCCAGGATCAGGAATGGGCAGGCCAGCATCGCATCGGTGATCCGGCTGATCAGCGCATCGACGAATCCGCCGCGATAGCCTGCAAGGAGGCCGAGTGGCACGCCGATCCCGAGTGCGATCGTGACCGAGATCAAGCCCGCAAGCAGCGAGGCCCGCGCGCCGTAGACGACGCGGCTGAATATATCGCGGCCGAGCTCGTCGGTGCCGAACCAGTGCGCAGCGGTCGGCGGCTTGCGCACTAGGCTCCAGCTCGTTGCGATGGGGTCGAAGGGCACGATCAGGGGCGCAAGCAGTGCGAGCAGGATGAAGATGGTCAGGACCACGAGGCCAGCGACGGCGGCCTTGCGCTTGAACAGGCGGCGCCGCGCCCGGCGCGCCGGGCTATCCAGCTCATCGACTTGCACAAGGGGGCCGGACAGGGCGGCGTCGGTCATGGCCTAGCCCCGCAGCCTGGGATTGACGAGAATGTAGGCGACGTCGGCGATCAGATTGAGCGTGATGTAGACGGTGGCGGTCACCAGCACCACGCCCTGCACGACCGCGTAGTCGCGATTGAATACGGCGTCCACGATCAGCTTGCCGAAGCCGGGAATGGAAAAAATCTGCTCGGTCAGAACCGCGCCTGACAGCAGTGTGCCGAGCTCGAGTGCGCCGAGCGTAATGATTGGCGTCAGCGCATTGCGCATGGCATGTTTCAGGATCACCGAGCGTTCGGACAGACCTTTGGCGCGCGCGGTGCGGACATAATCGCTTTCCAGCACCTGAAGCATGGCGCTGCGGGTATGCCGCATCAGGATCGCGGCAATGGCATTGCCGAGCACGAAGGCCGGCATAATGGTGGCGGCAAGGCTCGCGCGCCAGTCCTCGGTCAGCGGCACATAGCCCGAGGCCGGCAGCCAGCCGAGCTCGATCGAGAACAGGAAGATCAGCATGATGCCGAGCCAGAAATTCGGCGTCGAAATGCCCCACAGGGCGAAGAAATTGGCGCCGTAGTCCCAGGCCGTGCCCTTCTTCACGGCCGCGACGATCCCGGCGGGAATGCCGATCAGGAACGCGATGATGATCGCCATCGAGCCCAGCTGGAGCGTCACCGGCAGCTTCTGCGCGATCAGCTCGCGCACCGGCATCTTGTTACGCAGCGATTCGCCGAAGTCTCCGACAAGTACGCCCTTGATCCAGTAGGCGTACTGCACGGGCACGGGTTGGTCGAGCCGGTACTGGTGCCGGATCTGCTCGATCACGGCCGGATCGCGCTCTTCGCCCGCCATCACCAGCGCGGGATCGCCCGGCAGCAATTGCTGGAGCGAGAAGATCAGCACCGACACGAAGAACAGTGTCGGTACGATCTGCGCAATCCGGCGGGCAAGGAAGTTCAGCATCCTCTCGGCGTCACTTCAGCTTGAGGCCGATGACGCGCACGAGCCCGTCGGGCATCTGCCTGTAGCCCTCGAGCTTGGTGGTGTGCGCGATGATGATGCGGCGGTGGTAGAGGTACAGGATGGCCTCGTCGTCGAGCTCCAGCTTTGCAAGCTTCTCGTAGATCGCCTTCCGCTGGGCCATGTCCGAGGTGAGGCGTGCATCGTCGAGCGCCTTATCGGCCTCGGTATTGGCCCAGGCGCTGTAGTTTTGCGGTGCATCCTTGTGCAGGAAGACATAGGAGTTGCCGTCGGGATCGATGCGGCCACTCCATGCAAGCATGAAGGCCTGGTAGTCGCCTGCCTCCGCTTGCTTCAGCGAGGTGGCAAACTCGGTCACACGGATCTTCAGGTCGAATCCGACCTCGGCCGCCATCGATTGAACCACCTGCGCGACGGCCTCGGTCTCGGCGCCCTTCGGCACCAGGAAGTCGACGTTGACCGGCGGCGTGACGCCGGCTTCCTTCAGCAGCGCCTTGGCCTTCTCCACGTTGCGGGGGCGGATCGGAAAGGCCTTCTGATAGTAGGGATGATCGGGATTGACCCATTGATTGCCGGGCTGGAACTCGCCGTTGAACACGACCTGGTTGATCGCTTCACGATCGATCGCAAGGTCGAGCGCCTGCCGCACCTTGGCAGATTGACTCAGGGGTCCCTTGGCCTTGTCCTTGCCGATATTGAGCGTGATGCCCTGATAGCCGAGCTCGATAGCGGTCGCGACCTTCAGCCGTGAGTCTGCGCGCACATCCTTGAGGTCGGTGGCGAGCACGCGCTCGATCAGATCGAGGCCGCCGGATTTCAGGTTCGCGAGCCGAACGGTGGCGTCGACGATCGGCTGGAATACGATCTTGTCGATGAAGACGTTATCCTTGTTCCAGTAGTCCGCGAACTTCTCGAACACGATGCGGTCCTGCTGGACGCGTTCGACGAATTTGTAGGGGCCGGCGCAGACCGGGTGCAGGCCGAACTTGTCGCCTTCGGCTTTCGCCGCTTTCGGCGAGATCATCATGCCGGCGCGATCGGTGAGCTGGGCGAGCAGCGGTGAAAACGGCGACTTCAGCACCACCTTGATCGTGAGTGGATCGACGACCTCGATGTGGTCGACCGAGGCGAGCTCCGGCTTGCGAAACGAGCCGGGGAGGGTCAGATGGCGCTCGAGTGAGAATTTGGCCGCTTCCGCATCGAACGGCTCGCCGTCGTGAAATTTCACGCCGGGCCGGAGCTTGATGACGAGGCCCTTGCCGCCATCGACGGTCTCGCTCGACAGCGCGAGCTGCGGCACGATGTTGAGCTTCTCATCGATGTCGAACA
Organism: Bradyrhizobium manausense; assembly: GCF_018131105.1. Taxonomy (NCBI): domain Bacteria; kingdom Pseudomonadati; phylum Pseudomonadota; class Alphaproteobacteria; order Hyphomicrobiales; family Nitrobacteraceae; genus Bradyrhizobium; species Bradyrhizobium manausense. The sequence continues at coordinate 599,381 of NZ_JAFCJI010000001.1, forward strand.
GCTTGTCGCAGAAGGCGGAAAACACGATGCGGCCGACGTAAGTGCGCGCCATGGTCGGGTCGAGGATGTCAGGGTCCTCGGCAAGGCCGATGCGCAAGGTGGTCTGGGCCTGAGCGGCTCCAAGCGACAGCAGGAAGGCGGCGGCCGTTGCGGCCAGGCGAAACATCTTCATCGGACAGTCCCCATTGCTCCGGCTACGTCGTTGTCAGCCTTGCACTCTGTATACCAACACCAGCCGGGTCGACGCCTTCCTTCTTTCGGCTGAAGGCTGCGACTAATTTTGCCAGTGCCGGCGTGAATCCGGCCGCTGCGGGCAGGATCGTGTCGGCCGGAGGCAGTTCGCCGACACGATGGCAGGCGGTGGCGTGTCCGGCGCCGTCGGTCGTCAATGCCGGTGCCGCGGTGCGGCAGCGGTCGATCACGAAGGGACAGCGGGTGTGGAAGCGGCAGCCGGCGGGCGGATTGAGGGCGCTCGGGATCTCGCCTTGCAGCACGACCTTCGCCCGCTTGGCGTGAGGCTGTGGCAGCGGGATCGCGGACAACAGCGCGCGGCTATAGGGATGGCGGGGCTGGGCGAACAGCGCGTCGGCGTCGGCCGTCTCGACGATCTGGCCAAGATTCATCACCGCGACGCGGTCGGCGATGTGCTTGACCACGGCGAGATCATGCGAGACGAAGATGTAGGCCAGACCAAGCCGGTCCTGGAGCTCGCGCAGCAGGTTCAATATCTGCGAGCGGATCGAGACGTCGAGCGCCGAGACCGGTTCGTCGCAGATGATCAGCTTTGGCTCGACCGCGAGCGCACGCGCAATGGCGATGCGCTGGCGCTGGCCGCCGGAGAATTCGTGCGGATAGCGCCGCGCCAGCCGCGGCTCGAGGCCGACCAGCCGCAATAGCTCCGCGACGCGTTCGCGCCGCTGTGTTGCCGGGACGAGATCGTGCAGCGCCAGCGGTTCGGTCAGGATCTGGCCGACCGTCATGCGCGGATTGAGCGAGGCGTAAGGATCCTGGAAGATGATCTGTGCCTCGCGGCGGAATTTTCGGAGCGCATCGGCATCGAGCGAGAGCAGGTCACGGCCGTCGAACCGTACGCTTCCTGCATCCGGCTCGATCAGCCGCAGCACCAGCCGGCTGACGGTGGACTTGCCGCAACCGGATTCGCCGACCAGCGCCAGCGTCTTGCCGGCCTCGAGCGAGAAGCTGACACCGTCGACCGCTTTGACATGCGCCAGCGCCCGGCCGAACAGCGAGCGCTTGGCGACGAAATGCTTGACCAGGCCTTCGACCTCGAGGAGTGCCATCACGACACCAGCAGTTCGAGCGGCGCGCGGATGCAGCGCGAGAGGTGTCCGGGGTTGATCTCGACCAGCGGCGGCGGAGCCTCGGTGCAGGCTTCCAGCACGAAGGGACAACGCGCGGCGAACCGGCAGCCGGCGGGCGGCTGCGCCATGTTCGGGACCATGCCCTCGATCGTCGCGAGCTGGTCGGCGCGATGATCGAGCCGCGGGATCGAGCCGAGCAGGCCGACGGTGTAGGGGTGCTGCGGCGCGGAGAACAATTCGTCCACCGGTGCGCGCTCGACGATTTCGCCGGCATACATCACTGCGACCTCGTCGCAGACTTCCGCGACGACGCCGAGATCGTGGGTAATAAGGATGATCGCGGCGCCGCTCGCGGCCTTCAACTCGCGCATGAGGTCCAGAATCTGGGCCTGCAAGGTGACGTCGAGCGCGGTAGTCGGCTCGTCCGCGATCAGAAGTTGCGGATCGCAGGCGAGTGCCATCGCGATCATGACGCGCTGACGCATGCCGCCCGACAGCTTGTGCGGATATTCATCGATCCGCCGCTCGGGCGAGGGGATGTGCACGCGGCGTAATAGCTCGATGGCTCGCTCGCGCGCGCTCTTCCGCGAGCCGCCGCGGTGCCGCAAAATGGTCTCGGTGATCTGGTCGCCGATGGTGAAGCTCGGGTTGAGCGAGGTCATCGGCTCCTGGAAGATCATCGCGAGCCGGTTGCCGCGGAGGTCGCGCAACGTCTGGTCCGGGGTCTTCAGCAGATCGAAACCGTCGAAGCGGATCGCGCCAGAGATCTCCGCCGTCTGCTTCGGCAGCAGCCCCATGATCGCCAGTGAGGTCACGCTCTTGCCGCAGCCGGACTCGCCGACGAGGCCGAGCGTCGCGCCATTGGCGACACTGAGATCGACGCTGTCGACCGCGCGGGTAATGCGGCCATCGTCGCCGTGAAAGCGGATACGCAGGTCCCTGATCTCGATGAGAGGGCTCGCGCTCATGCCTGCCGTGCCTGCGCTGCTTTGATGCTGGCCTCGATGACGCTGCGATCGGTATTGCCGGCCGGGTTCTGCCGTGTCGGCATTGAGGAGCGGAAGTGGACCCAGAGCTCATGGCTGACCCGTTCGAGCCGCTCGAGCTCGCCGAGCGGATCGGGATGATCGTCGGCGCGGATGTCCAGCGCCGGCCATTCCTCCTCGCAGTGAATCAGGAGCGCCGCGGACTGCTTGCCGCGCTTGTCGCCGCCAGCGGCTTCGCCCGCACGCATTGCCGCAAGCAGCCGGCGCGGGAAGGGCAGACTGTCATTGGCGATGTAGGTCTTCGCCGTCTCGGTGAGCACGTCAGCGCCTGCGAGCATGTTGCCCGCGATCGAGAAGCCGCTGCCGGCAAGATGTCCGCACCAGTCGACACAGTCCCGTCCCGTATGCGCGGCGAACGCGCCACTCGCATCCATGATGTGGATCTGGCGGCTCTCGCGCCCCTCGTCGGTTGCGAGCAGGGCGGCGAGCACGTCGTGCGCGTTCAGGCCTTCGCGGAGCAGCTTGACGCCGTCGATGCCGTAATAAGGATTGACGAAGGCCTGGGTCGCGATGGCACCGAGGCCGGCGGCGATATAGGGCACGCGCGCGCCGACGGCGAAGAAGCGAGTCGCGACGGCAATGCCGAACTGTCCGGTGGCAGGGTCTCGCGCGATGATCGACCAGGTCATGTGCTGCCTTCAGCGCCCCGCGGCGTAGCCCTGCATGCCGCGCGGATTGGCGGCGGCGCGGCGGCGCACGCCGACGCGAGAAGCCGCGGTGAGGCGGCCTTCGGACCAGTCCGGGCCGACCTCGACGATGTGCCCGCGTTCGCGCAGGTTCTCGATCGTGGCTTTCGGTACACGGTTCTCGACCACGAGCACGCCGGGGCGCGCCGTGCGCGGCCAGAACGAGATCGGGAAGTGCTCGGAGTGCCAGGCCGGCGCATCGATGGATTCCTGGAGGTTGAGGTTGCAATGGACGTGACGCAGGAAGAACTGCGTGATCCACTGGTCCTGCTGGTCACCGCCGGGTGAGCCCCAGGCGAGGTACGGTTCACCATCGCGCAGTGCCATGGTCGGCGATAGCGTGGTGCGCGGCCGCTTGCCCGGTGCGAGAGAGCCGGGATGGTTTTCCTCCAGCCAGAACATCTGGGCACGGCTGCCGAGGCAGAAGCCGATCTCCGGAATCACGGGCGAGGATTGCAGCCAGCCGCCCGACGGTGTCGAGGACACCATGTTGCCGGCCTTGTCGATAATGTCGAAATGTACGGTGTCGCCGCGAACCTCGCCGAAGCGGCCGACTGTCGGCTCACCCGCTCCGAGCGCGCCGACCGCTTCGCGCTGCCCTTCGGCACGGCGCAGTTTGACCACGCCGCCGAAGCCTTCGACAGCGCCGGGTACGAAATCGAGTGATGCCTTGTCGGTGACGAGCTTGCGGCGCTGGTCGTTGTACGTATCTGACAACAGCGTCGCGATCGGGATCTCCGAGAATTTGGGATCGCCGTAAAATTTTTCGCGGTCGGCGAAAGCGAGCTTCGCGCATTCGATCTGGAGATGGATGAATTCCGGTCCGGTCGGATCAAGGCCGTCGAGCGCAAAGCCCTTCAACAGCGCGAGCTGTTGCAATGTGACCGGGCCCTGGCTCCAGACGCCGGCCTTGCAGACGGTGTAGCGGCCATAATCGTAAGTGAGGGGTGCCTCGACGGTCGGCTGCCAGCGCGCCATGTCGTCGGCGGAGAGCACGCCGCGATGCGGGGAGCCGCTGACGTCCATCACTTCCTGCGTCCGGCAGAACTTGTCGATGGCTTCGGCAACGAAGCCTTGCGACCATGATTTCCGCGCGCGTTCGATCTCAGCGTCGCGACCGCCACCGCCGCTCTCAGCCTCGTTCAGGATCCGGGTGTAGGTCGCAGCTAACGTCTTGTTCGTGAAGATCGTGCCGGGCCTCGGCACCTCGCCGTTCGGCAGATAGACCGCGGCCGAGGTCGGCCAGTGCTTGCGAAACAGTTGTTCGACCGTCTGGATCGTGGCGCAGGCGCGCTCGACCAGCGGGTAGCCGTCGCGGGCGTAGGAGATCGCGGGCTCCAGCACGTCGCGCACGCGCATCGTTCCGTAGTCGCGCAGCAGCATCATCCAGGATTCGAAGGTGCCGGGGACGCAGGCGGCGAGCAGGCCGGTGCCGGGCACCATGTCGAGGCCTTCGCTCTTGTAGTGCGCGATGGTGGCGCGCGCGGGGGCCGGACCCTGGCCGCAGATCACCTCGGTGCGGCCGCGCTTCACGTCATGCACGATGACCGGCACGTCGCCGCCGGGACCGTTGAGATGCGGCTCGACCACCTGAAGCGTGAAGGCGGTGGCGACGCCGGCATCGAACGCATTGCCACCCTTCTCGAGGATGCTCATGCCGACGGCGGTCGCGATCCAGTGCGTGGAAGCGACGACCCCGAACGTGCCCTCGATCTCGGGGCGCGTGGTGAAGGGATCCGGATTGACGTTACTGGCCATGGGCTACCTCATTTGCGGCGCGCGCAATTGAACACAGGCGATGCCGTGCCGCCAATGCGCCAATAGCATGGCACGCGCGCGTTACGCCGGGACCGGCGCGGTGTTGACCGCGTGGCAGGCGACGCCGTCGATCAGTTTTGGAACTTCCTTGCGGCAGAGGTCGAACGCCAGCGGGCAGCGCGGGTTGAAGGCGCAGCCGGGCGGCGGATTGATCGGGTTCGGAATCTCGCCCTTCACAGGAATGCGCTGGCGGCCGCTCATGGCAAGATCGGGCACGGCGCCCAGCAGCATCTTGGTGTAGGGCATGCGAGGGCGGGCAAACAGCTCGCGTCCTTCCGCGATCTCGACGATCCGGCCGAGATACATCACGCCGACCCGGCTCGCCATGTGGCGGACCACGGCGAGGTTGTGGCTGATGAACATGTAAGTCAGGCCGAACTTGTCCTGGAGGTCGCGCATCAGGTTCAGGATCTGCGCCTGAACCGAGACGTCGAGCGCAGAGGTCGGCTCGTCGCAGACGATGAACTCGGCGTCGGATGCAAGCGCCCGTGCGATCGCGATGCGCTGACGCTGGCCACCCGAGAACTCGTGCGGGAATTTCAACCGATCGTCGGGGTGCAGGCCGACAAGGCTGAGCAGTTCGCCGACGCGAGCCTGGATGTCGCGCTCGCCCTGGATCAGGTCGAAGGCGCGGATCGGTTCGGAGATGATGGCGTCAACCCGGAACCGCGGGTTCAGGCTCGCATAGGGATCCTGGAAGATCATCTGGATGCGCCGGCGCAGCTTGCGTCGCGCTTGCGCCTGCCGTGGATCGGTCATGGAGACGCCGTCGATCAGGACGTCGCCGGCGCTCGGTGGCAACAGACCGACCACCATTCGCGCCACCGTGGTTTTGCCCGAGCCGGACTCGCCGACCAGCGCAAAGGTCTCGCCCTTCCTGATGTCGAAGGTGACACCGTCGACGGCCTTGAGATATTCGAGGTGGCCGCCCTCGAGCACACGGTTGAGCCAGGGTTTTGAGACGTCGAATACGCGGCGCAGATTGGTGGCCTGGACAAAAGGCGTGCTCATGCCGCTGTCTCCGCCGGCGCCGTATCATAGAGATGGCAAGCAACTGATTGCGTGCCGCGCGACAGGGGCTCCGGCCGGTCCACCCGGCAGCGGTCGAAGGCGGAGGCGCAACGCGGGTTGAATGAGCAGCCGGGCGGAATCGCCGACAGCCGCGGCATCGAGCCTGGAATCTGCACCAGGCGCTTGTCGTCGCCCGCAAGCGTCGGGATCGCGCCCATCAGGCCCTTGGCATAGGGATGTAGCGGGTTCCTGACGACGTCCTGCACCGGGCCGATCTCGGCGACGCGGCCGGCATACATCACCGCGACGCGGTCGGAGGTTTCTGCGATCACGCCCATGTCGTGGGTCACCAGCATCACGGCGGTGCCGTGGTCGCGCCCGAGCCGCTTGATCAGGGAGATGATCTGCGCCTGCACGGAGACGTCGAGCGCGGTGGTCGGCTCGTCTGCGATGATGAGCTCCGGCTCGGCACAGATCGCGAGCGCAATCACCACGCGCTGGCGCATACCGCCGGAGAATTCGTGGGGATAACCGTCAATGCGCTTTTCCGGCGCGGGAATGCCGACTTCGGCCAGCAGGTCGATGGCGCGGCGGCGCGCGGCCTGTTCGGAGAGATTGAGGTGGGTCCGGATCGTCTCCACGATCTGGTCGCCGACCTTGTACAGCGGATTGAGCGACGTCAGCGGATCCTGGAAGATCATGCCGATCCGCTTGCCGCGAATGCGGCGCATCTCTTCGGGCGGCAGATTGTCGATGCGCAGGCCGGCGAGGCGAATCTCGCCGCCGGCGATACGGCCGGGCGGATCGATCAGCCCGATCACAGAAAGCCCGGTGACGGATTTGCCGGCGCCGGATTCGCCGACCACGCCCAGCACTTCGCCCTTGGCGATGTCGAAGGAGACGCCGTCGATGGCGCGCAGCGTGCCGCGGCGGGAGGCGAACTCGACCTGGAGATTGCGGACAGAGAGAACGGGCTCGGTCATGAACGCTGCATACTCATCGGAGTTTGGGGTTGAGTGCGTCGCGCAACCAGTCGCCGAGCAGGTTGATCGACAGGATCAGCGCCGCCAATGCGATGCCGGGGAATGCGACGATCCACCATTCGCCTGCGAACAGATAGCCGTTGCCGATGCGGATCAGCGTGCCGAGCGACGGCATGGTCTCGGGCATGCCCGAGCCCAGGAACGACAGCGTTGCCTCGGTGATGATAGCGAGCGCGAGATTGATGGTGGCGATGACGAGGATCGGTCCCGTGGTATTCGGCAACACGTGGCGCAGCATGATCACCGGAGCGGGCAGGCCGATCAATTGGGCGGCTGCGACATAATCCTTGTTCTTCTCGACCAGGACCGAGCCACGCACCGTGCGCGCGTACTGCACCCAGAAGCTCAGGCCGATCGCGAAGACCAGGACCGCCAGCATGCTCATCTCGTCGAGCCTGTTGCCGAAGACCGATTTGGCGACGCCGTTGATCAGAAGCGCGATTAGGATCGCCGGAAAGGAAAGTTGCACGTCGGCGACGCGCATGATCAGTCCGTCGACGGCGCCGCCGAAATAGCCGGCCGTCAGCCCGAGCAGGATGCCGAGCGCACCGGACAAGACGACACCGAGCACGCCGACGAGCAGAGAGATACGCAGGCCGTAGAGGATCGCGGACAGCACGTCCCGGCCCTGTTCGTCGGTGCCGAGCAGGAACGGGCTCTGGCCATCGGCGGTCCAGAGCGGCGAGATGCGCGAATTCATCAGCTGGAGCTGCGCCGGGTCGAACGGATTTTGCACCGACAGCACCGAGGCAAAGATCGCGACCAGGAAGAACAGCAGCGTCACCGCCGCCGCGATCATGGTGATCTTGGAGCGGCGGAACGAATAGAACAGGTCGCTGTCGAGCGCGCGTCTGAACCAGCCTGGTGCGGTCGCAGCGCGCTTCTCGGTGGGATGCGGAACGACGGCCTCGCTCATATCAGTGCGCCCGGCTGACCGTCGAACGCAGCCGCGGATCGACGATGGTGTAGAGGATATCAACCACGAGGTTGATGGTGACGAAGATCAAGGACACCATCATCAGATAGGCCGCCATGATCGGGATATCGACGTTCTGGACGGCCTGCACGAACAGCAGCCCCATGCCCGGCCACTGGAATACGGTCTCGGTGATGATGGCGAAAGCAATGACCGAGCCGAATTGCAGGCCGGCGACGGTGATGACGGGAACCAGCGTGTTGCGCAGCGCATGGCCGAAATGGATCGCCCGCGTGGTGAGCCCACGGGCGCGGGCGAAGCGGATGTAGTCGGTGCGCATGACCTCGAGCATTTCCGCGCGGACGAGACGCATGATCAGCGTCATCTGGAACAGGCCAAGCGTGATCGATGGCATGATCAGCGCTTTCAAGCCAGACAGTGTCAGAAGGCCTGTCGTCCACCAGCCGATATGCACGACGTCGCCGCGACCAAACGAGGGCAGCCAGCCAAGCGTCACCGAGAACAGGTAGATCATGAGGATGCCGATCAGGAAGGTCGGCATCGAAATACCGATCAGCGAGACAGCCTGGAATATGTGCGTGAGCCAGCTATCGCGGCGCAGAGCCGAATAGACCCCCATCAGGATGCCGCTGATCATCGCGAAGATGGTGGCGCAGATCGCGAGCTCCAGCGTCGCGGGCATCCGCTCCATAAGCAAATTGGTGACCGGCAGGCGGAACTGGTAGGACACGCCGAACTTGAATTGGGCGGCGTTGCCGACATAGCGGCCGAACTGCACGATCACGGGATCGTCGAGGCCCAACGATTTGCGGATCGCTGCGCGTTCGGCGCCCGACGTGTCCATTCCGACCATCTGGCTGACGGGATCGCCGGCAAAGCGAAACATCGAGAACGCGATGACCCCTACGGCGATCATGACGCCGACGGCCTGGATGGCCCGGCGCAGTGTGAAAGCGAGCATCTGTTCCTTTCACATCTCTTCAGCAGCACGCATCATCGCGTTAGCCCGAAACAGCAAGTCCCGGAAGCCAGAGCTTCCGGGACTCCACAAGATGTCGACACCTACTCGTCCTGCTTGGTCGCCCAGTAGAGCAGGACCTGGTTGTCCGCGCGCTGGGTCAGCTTCACCTTTTTCGAGACGCCCCAGGCGAGCGCCTGCTGGTGCAGCGGGATATAGGCCCAGTCCTTCATCGAGATCTCGAAAGCCTGCTTGATCAGGAGATCGCGCTTGGCCGTATCGGATTCCACGAGAACCTTGTCGGCGAGTTCGTCGAACTGCTTGTTGCAGTAGCCGGCGAGATTGGCTTCGCCGCGGTTGGGATCCTTGGGATCATCCCGGCAGCCCATGATGTCGTGTAGCACGTTCTGGGCGTCGAGCGTATCCGGGGTCCAGCCCAGCATGAACAACGAGGTCTTGTAGCCGCCGGGCTTCAGCACCTTGGCGAAATACTGGGCCTTGGGCTGCGCCAGCAGGTCCACCTTGATGTTGATGCGGGCGAGCATCCCGACGATGGCCTGACAGATCGCGGCGTCATTGACGTAACGATCGTTCGGGCAGTCCATCGTCACTTCGAAACCGTCGGCATAGCCGGCATCTGCCAGGAGCTTCTTGGCGGCGTCAGGGTCGAATTTCGGCCGGGTGATATCCTTCGAGGAGAAGATCTCCGGTGCGACCATCAATGCGGACGGCGTGGACAGCCCGCGCATGACCCGGTTCTTGATCAGATCGACGTCGATCGCCCGGTAAACGGCCTCGCGGACGCGAACGTCCTTGAACGGGTTCTTGCCCTTGACGTTGGAGTACAGGAGTTCGTCGCGCGCCTGATCCATGCCGACGAAAATGGTGCGGAGCTCGGGTCCCGTCAGCACTGTGGCGTTGGGGCTCGCCTTGACGCGCTCGATGTCCTGGACCGGAACCGGCTCGATCACGTCGACTTCGCCCGACAACAGCGCCGCGACACGAGTGGCCGGGTTTGCGATCGGCGTGAAGATGATCTCTTTCAGATTATGCTCCGGCTTGCGCCACCAGTTCGGGTTGACCTTGAAGACGGTCCTCACGCCCGGCTGATGGCTCTCGATCATGAAGGGACCGGTGCCGTTTTCATGGAGCGAGGCATAGCTTGGAGTCGTCGCGGCAGCGGGCGTCGGTGCCACCGCATCGTTCGCCTCTGCCCATTTCTTGTCCATGATGTACCACGTCGCCCACAGCGCGGTCAGGATGGGATTGGGCGAGGTGAGAATGAAATCGACGGTGTAATCGTCGACCTTGACGACCTTGGCATCGGCAGGGAGGCGGCTCAGAAAATTCGAGCCCTGAGCCCGCACGCGGTTAGCCGAGAACACCACGTCATCGGCGGTGAAGGGGTCACCGTTGTGGAATTTCACGCCCTTGCGCAGGTGAAAGCGCCAGCGCGTCGGCTCCGGCGTCTCCCAGCTTTCGGCGAGCGCCGGGATGATCTTCAGATCCTTCCCGCGGGCCACCAGGCCTTCATAGACATGGCCGAGATGCGCACTGGTGGTCGACTCGTTCAGGGTGTAGGGGTCGAGCGATTTCAGCTCACCCTGGTTGGCGTAGCGCAGCGTCTGGCTCGAGGCCGGCGACACCGCCAACGCAAGCGCACCGGCGAGCGTCGCCGCAAACAGACTTCGTCCGACTGACATTCTTGACCCTCTCCACTCGCCCGCTCCGTGATTTTTGATTGTTCGGCGGGGTTGATCGATCCATGTTGCCCAGAGTTCTCGACCCGTGCAAGCGCCATTCCAGCAAGGAACGCGCCAAGTTGCACCGCTGTGCAGCAATGCTGACCAACAATTTATGGGCGAACGGCGCGCGGGCGACATTGAACTTTCGACCGGTGAGGCCTCGAAAATGAGGGTGGAAGCGCCCGGCGGCGCTCGTGCTGACGATTCGATTGACCATATGCGCCGATTGCGGAAGCCGGCGTTCGCCCCCCGGCTCAGGTCGCTTGCGTCGCACACCAAGTCGCGGCGATACTGTGTGACGCCGCTCGAATCTCATCCGGAGGGGACATGAAAGTAAATATCGAAATTGACTGCACCCCCCTCGAAGCCCGCCAGTTCTTCGGATTGCCTGATGTGGCGCCGATGCAGACCGCGGTGATGGACAAGCTGCAGCAGCAGGTCCTGAGCAACATCGAGAAGGTCTCGCCGGAATCGCTGATCCAGAGCTGGTTCACCTTCGATCCGAAGCTGGCGGAGCGGTTTCAGGACATGTTCGTGACCATGGCCGGTCTCGGCAGCCCGCGTAGCGGCGACAAGAACAAATAATGCCTGATACGCGCGACGGGGCGCCAGGCTCTGGCCGGCTTCGTCCACCGGCCCTTGGGCTGCTGCTCGCGGAGGTGCGCGGCCTGCTCGAATTCAACACCAGCATCCTGCTGTCACCGCTGCTGATGCGCGCGCCCAGGGGCGACGGCCATCCGGTGCTGGCGCTGCCGGGTTTTCTCGCCAGCGATCTCTCGATGGCGCCGATGCGGCGCTATCTCGCCGAGCTCGGCTATGAGGCGCATGCCTGGCGGATGGGCCGCAATCTTGGTGGGATGGCGCGGATGCGGGAAGCCTTGCGCGCCCGTCTCGCCGAGATCCACGCTGCAAGCGGACGGAAGGTGAGCCTGGTCGGATGGAGCCTCGGCGGAGTCTATGCCCGCGATCTCGCACTCCAGGCGCCCGACATGGTCCGCTCCGTCATCACGCTCGGCAGCCCCTTTGCCAACGATGTGCGGGCGACCAATGCGACGGCGCTCTACGAGACGCTGTCAGGCGAGCGTGTCGAGGATTTTGCCGAACTGCGTGAGGCGATTGCCGGCGATCTCAAGGTGCCGGCGACATCGATCTATTCTCGCACCGACGGCGTCGTGAACTGGCAGACCTGCCTGTTGCACCCGTCCGACCGTGCAGAGAACATCGAGGTGCATTTCGCAAGCCACATCGGGCTCGGGGTGAACGCAGCCGCGCTGTGGGCCGTGGCGGATCGCCTGGCACAACCGGAAGGGGAGTTCTGGCCATTTGACCGGGCAGGGCCGTTTGCCATTGCATATGCCCCGCCGGAACAGGCAGTATCGGCCTGACGAGAAGCGCCGGAAAGGCGCCCGTCGAATATGAGCGGAGGGAACTATGGCTGACGGTAAGAAGCTGTCGTCGCTGGACGCGTCTTTTCTTTATCTGGAAACGCCGGAGATGCCGATGCATGTCGGCAGCATGGCGATCTTTCGCCTGCCCGACGACTATAAGGGCGACTTCTTCGAGGACTTCAAGGCGATGATCGTCTCGCGGCTGCACATCGCGCCGATCCTCAAGGCACGCCTGGAGAAGGCGCCGCTCGACATCGATCATCCGACCTGGGTCGAGGACGACCAATTCGACATCGACCGTCACATCTTCCGCGCCAGCCTGCCGGCGCCGCGCGACCGCGCCACACTCGAACGCATCGTCGGCTGGATGCATGCCAAGCTCCTGAACCGCGCTCGTCCGCTCTGGGAGTTCTACGTGTTCGAGGGCATGAAGGACAACGAGGTCGGCCTCTATTCCAAGATGCACCATGCCGCCATCGACGGCGGTGCCGGTGCGGCCCTGACCAACATGATCTACGACATCTCGCCGATCCCGCGAAAGGTCGAGCCGCCGACGGGCGGATCGAAGCCCGGGCAGGAGCCGCGCGACATCGCGGCGAACCTGCTCGATTCCTATCAGCAGCTCTTCACCCAGCCGCTCGATGCTTCGGCGGCCGCGAAGAATTTGCAATTGCCGCGGACCGGCAAGAGCGACATCGGTTCGATCCTGTTCGACAACGCGATGTACCAGATCGAGAGCGCGGTGCGCTTCGCGGGCAATATCCCGACCATGGTCAAGAGCGTCTCCGACGTGCTCGGGAAGATTTCCGATCCGAAATCGCGCGAAAGCCTCGCCAGCATGGTGTCGCCGCCGACCATGCTCAACAAGACGATCTCGTCGGAGCGCAGCTTTGCCGGCGTATCGATCTCGCTGTCGCGCTCCAAGGCGCTGGCCAAGCTGGCCGGCGGCAAGCTCAACGACGTGGTGCTGGCGCTGGCCTCCGGCGTGGTCCGACGCTACCTCCTGCAATACGGCACGCTGCCGGCGAAATCGCTGACCGCCGCCGTGCCGATCTCGTTGCGCGAGGAGGGCAACACCGAAGCCAATAACCAGGTCTTCGGCATGATCTGCTCGATCGCGACCAACATCGAGGATCCCAAGGCGCGATTGGAGGCCATCATCGCGCAGTCGACCAAGTCCAAGGAAATGTCGCATCCGCTGCGGGCGCTGATGCCGCAGGTTTCCAATATCTCGATGCTGGGCGCGCCGATCATCGTCCAGATCCTTGCGCTGCTCTACAGCCGCTCCGACCTCTCGGATGTGCTGCCGCCGGCGGCGAACGTCACCGTCTCCAACGTGCCGGGCCCGCGGCAGACGCTCTATGCCGCAGGCGCCGAACTGCTGCACATCTTCCCGGTCTCGATCTCGACTCATGGGCAGGCGCTCAACATCACCGTGCAGAGCTACCGCGATCAGCTCGATTTCGGTTTCATCGTGGGCGCCAACATCATTCCGCATGTGCAGGTGATGTGCGACATGCTGCCGGAGGAGTTTGCGGCGCTCGAAGCGGCCTATGCGCCACCTGCGACCGACATCAAGGGCGCGGCTGAATAGGAAGTTGTCAGGATCCTTGCGATGATCGAAATGCCGCCGCTCAAGTTCGCGCAGACGAACGGAATCCGCATGGGCTATTACGAGGCGGGCCCGGTCACAGACAAACCGCCGGTGGTGCTGTGCCATGGCTGGCCCGAGCTTGCCTTCTCCTGGCGTCACCAGATCAAGGCGCTGAGCGAGGCCGGTATCCGCGTGATCGCGCCGGACCAGCGCGGCTATGGCGCGACCGAGCGGCCCGAGCCGGTCGAGGCCTATGACATGGAGCAGCTGACCGGCGATCTCATTGGGCTGCTCGATCATCTCGGCATCGAGAAGGCAATCTTCGTCGGCCATGATTGGGGAGGCTTCGTCGTCTGGCAGATGCCGTTGCGGCACCCCGCACGCGTCGCCGGCGTCGTCGGTGTCAACACGCCGCATTGGGACCGCGCGCCGATGGATCCGATTGCGCTGTTCTGCCAGCGGTACGGCGACCAGATGTATATCGTCCAATTCCAGGACCCCGCGCGCGAGCCGGACAAGATTTTCGGCAGCCGGGTCGAACAGACGTTCGACGCCTTCATGCGCAAGCCGATGGCACGGCCGGCGGCGAAATCAGAAGAGCCGCCGATCGCCGGCGTCGGCGCCTCGTCGAAGACGAACCTGGCGTTCCCGCAGATGGTCGCGGCCTATGATGCCAAGGTCGATCCGCGCACGCCGATCCTGTCGGCCGATGAGAAGAAGGTATTCGTCGATACCTTTACGAAGACCGGCTTCACCGGTGGCATCAACTGGTATCGCAATTTCACCCGCAATTGGGAACGATCGCAGGGACTGGATCACCACATCGCCGTGCCGTCTCTGATGATCATGGCCGAGAACGACGCCGTGCTGCCGCCGTCGGCGGCCGACGGTATGGAGAGACTGGTGGCTGACCTCGAGAAGTATCTGGTGAAGGACAGCGGCCATTGGACGCAGCAGGAGAAGCCGGAAGAGGTCAGCGCCGTCTTGATCGAATGGCGTAGAAGGCGGTTTGGTTAGCTCGTCATTGCGAGCGGGGGGAAGCGTAGCAATGTCATCGAAGAACCGTCTGGACCCGATTCCGCAGCCGCCGACCAAGCCGGTGGTCGGCAACATGCTGTCGCTGGACTCGGCTGCGCCGGTGCAGCACCTGACGCGGCTTGCCAAGGAGCTGGGCCCGATCTTCTGGCTCGACATGATGGGCTCGCCGATCGTCGTCGTTTCCGGCCATGATCTTGTCGACGAGCTCTCTGACGAAAAACGCTTCGACAAGACGGTGCGCGGCGCGTTGCGGCGCGTGCGCGCGGTCGGCGGTGACGGGCTGTTCACGGCAGACACCAGGGAGCCGAACTGGAGCAAGGCGCACAACATCCTGCTCCAGCCCTTCGGCAACCGGGCCATGCAGTCGTATCACCCGAGCATGGTCGATATCGCCGAGCAGCTCGTTCACAAATGGGAGCGGCTGAACGCCGACGACGAGATTGACGTCGTCCATGATATGACCGCGCTGACGCTGGACACGATCGGCCTGTGCGGCTTCGAATACCGCTTCAACTCGTTCTACCGGCGCGATTACCACCCCTTCGTCGAGTCGCTGGTGCGCTCGCTCGAAACCATCATGATGACGCGCGGCCTGCCGTTCGAGCAGCTCTGGATGCAGAAGCGGCGGAAGACGCTGGGCGAAGACGTCGCCTTCATGAACAAGATGGTCGACGAGATCATCGCCGAACGGCGCAAGAGCGCCGAGGGCATCGACGACAAGAAGGACATGCTGGCCGCGATGATGACCGGCGTCGACCGCTCGACCGGCGAGCAGCTCGACGACGTCAACATCCGCTACCAGATCAACACCTTCCTGATCGCGGGCCACGAAACCACCAGCGGCCTGTTGTCCTACACGCTCTATGCGCTGCTCAAGCATCCGGACATTCTCAAGAAGGCCTATGACGAGGTCGATCGCGTCTTCGGCCCCGACGTCAATGTAAAGCCGACGTACCAGCAGGTCACGCAGCTCACCTACATCACGCAGATCCTGAAAGAGGCGCTGCGGCTGTGGCCGCCGGCGCCGGCCTACGGTATCTCGCCGCTCAAGGACGAGACCCTCGGCGGCGGCAAATACAAGCTCAGGAAGGGCACCTTCACCACGATCCTGGTGACGGCGCTGCACCGCGATCCCAGCGTTTGGGGACCCAACCCTGATGCCTTCGACCCCGAGAATTTCAGCAAAGAGGCCGAAGCCAAACGGCCGGTCAATGCCTGGAAGCCATTCGGCAATGGCCAGCGCGCCTGCATTGGCCGCGGTTTCGCCATGCACGAGGCGGCGCTTGCGCTCGGCATGATCCTCCAGCGTTTCAAGCTGATCGACCATCAGCGCTACCAGATGCATCTGAAGGAAACGCTGACGATGAAGCCGGAAGGCTTCAAGATCAAGGTGCGGGCGCGTGTCGATCGCGAGCGCGGTGCCTATGGCGGGCCGGTTGCGGCGGCGGTCTCTGCGCCGAGGGCGCCACGTCAGCCGACCACGCGGCCCGGCCATAACACGCCGATGCTGGTCCTTTACGGCTCGAACCTCGGCACCGCCGAGGAGCTCGCGACGCGCATGGCCGACCTCGCCGAGATCAACGGCTTTGCC
Organism: Bradyrhizobium manausense; assembly: GCF_018131105.1. NCBI lineage: Bacteria > Pseudomonadati > Pseudomonadota > Alphaproteobacteria > Hyphomicrobiales > Nitrobacteraceae > Bradyrhizobium > Bradyrhizobium manausense. The sequence goes on from NZ_JAFCJI010000001.1 coordinate 615,558, forward strand.
GTACATCTCGGGCCGCTCGACGACTACGTCGGCAAGCTGCCGCAACAAGGTGGCGTGCTGATCATTTGCGCGTCCTACAACGGCGCGCCGCCTGACAATGCGACGCAATTCGTCAAATGGCTCGGCGGCGATCTGCCGAAGGACGCCTTTGCCAACGTCCGCTACGCCGTGTTTGGCTGCGGAAACAGCGACTGGGCCGCCACCTATCAATCGGTGCCGCGCTTCATCGACGAGCAGATGTCGAAGCATGGCGCCCGCGCAGTCTATCCGCGCGGTGAAGGCGATGCGCGCAGCGATCTCGACGGCCAGTTCCAGAAATGGTTTCCGGCGGCCGCCCAGGTCGCGACCAAGGAATTCGGCATCGACTGGAATTTCACGCGCACCGCCGAGGACGACCCGCTCTATGCGATCGAGCCTGTCGCGGTGACCGCCGTCAACACCATCGTCGCCCAGGGCGGTGCCATCGCGATGAAGGTGCTGGCCAATGACGAGCTCCAGAACAGGTCCGGCGCCAATCCGTCGGAGCGCTCGACGCGCCATATCGAGGTGCAGCTCCCGGCCAATCTCAACTACCGCGTCGGCGATCATCTAAGCGTCGTCCCGCGGAACGATCCGGCGTTGGTGGACTCTGTCGCCCGCCGGTTCGGTTTCCTGCCCGCCGACCAGATCAGGCTTCAGGTTGCCGAAGGTCGGCGCGCGCAATTACCGGTCGGCAGTGCCGTATCGGTCGGACGTCTGCTTAGCGAGTTCGTCGAGTTGCAGCAGGTGGCGACACGGAAGCAGATCCAGACCATGGCCGAGCACACCCGTTGCCCGGTCACCAAGCCGAAGCTGCTGTCCTATGTTGGCGAGGAGCCTGAAACGCTGGAGCGTTACCGCTCCGAGATTCTGGCCAGGCGCAAATCGGTATTCGATCTGCTGCTCGAATATCCCGCCTGCGAACTGCCGTTCCACGCCTATCTGGAAATGCTCTCACTGCTCGCGCCGCGCTACTACTCGATCTCGTCGTCGCCGTCGGTGGATCAGACGCGTTGCAGCGTTACGGTCGGTGTCGTCGAAGGACCGGCCGCTTCGGGGCGCGGCACCTACAGGGGCATCTGCTCGAATTACCTCGCCAACCGGCGTGCGGGCGATACGGTCTACGCGACGGTGCGCGAGACCAAGGCCGGCTTCCGGCTCCCGGACGATGCATCCGTGCCGATCGTCATGATCGGCCCGGGCACGGGGCTCGCGCCGTTCCGCGGCTTCCTCCAGGAGCGCGCAGCGCGCAAGGCGAAGGGTGCCAGCCTCGGACCGTCCATGCTGTTTTTCGGCTGCCGCCATCCCGATCAGGATTTTCTCTACGCGGACGAACTGAGGTTGCTTGCCGCTGGTGGCATCACCGAGCTCTTCACCGCGTTCTCGCGCGCCGATGGTCCCAAGACCTACGTCCAGCACGTTCTCGCCGCGCAGAAAGACAAGGTCTGGCCGCTGATCGAGCAGGGCGCGATCATTTATGTCTGCGGCGACGGCAGCAAAATGGAGCCCGACGTGAAGGCGGCGCTCGTTTCGATCTACCGCGAGAAAAGCGGCAGCGGTGCGGCTGCGGGTGCGCGCTGGATCGACGAGATGGGTGCGAAGAACCGCTATGTGTTGGACGTCTGGGCGGGAGGGTGATTGTTCGTCCGATCGTGCTAAAGCTCTCGCATGATTCCCTGGGAAAAGATCGATACCGCGAAAATCCCCGGTTCCGATGAGGAGCTCCGCCTGATGCGGCGGGGCAAGGAGTTTTCGATCAAGCTCGGCACCAACGAGCTGATGAACAACCGCCTGTCGGGCTCCGAAGCCGCGCTCGCAACGCTTGCGGCGAAGCAGATCGAGAAGGTCGCAAAACCCGCCATTTTGATCGGTGGCCTCGGCATGGGCTTTACGCTGCGTGCGGCACTTGCCGTGCTCGGAAGCAAGGCAAAGATCGTGGTCGCCGAACTGGTGCCGGCGGTCGTCGGCTGGGCGCGAGGTCCGATGGCGGAAGTCTTCGGCGACAGTGTCGATGATGTCAGGGTGAGCATCCGGGAGACCGATGTCGGCGAGATCATCCGGGCGAAGGGCTCGGCGTTCGACGCCATTCTGCTCGACGTCGACAACGGGCCGGAAGGACTGACCCGAAAGGGCAATGACGCGCTCTACAGTGCGAGCGGATTGACGGCGGCGAAGGCCGCGCTACGGCCCGGCGGCGTGCTCGCTGTCTGGTCGTCGGGACCCAACCCCGCCTTCACCAAGCGTCTCGGCCGAGCCGGCTTCGAGGTCAACGAGGTCAATGTGCGCGCCACCGGCAGAGGTGGCGGCGCGCGCCACGTGATCTGGATCGCGAAGAAAAGCTAGAACATCGTGTTGTTGTTCGCCGGATTCTCCGGGATCGGCTGAACCACGTCCCAATGTTCGACGATCTTGCCGTTCTCCAGCCTGAAGATGTCGACGATCGCATTACCCTTGGTGCCGGGCTCACGAACCGCGTTGACGTGCAGGATGACATAGTCGCCGTCCACGAACGAGCGCTTGATCTCGCTGTGCGAGTTCGGAAATTTCTCGCGCAGGAAGCCGATGAACTTTCGGAAGCCTTCCGGCCCGTCGGCAGCGTTCGGGTTGTGCTGGACATAACGGTCGCCGACATAAGCGAGGGCCGCATCGACGTCCTTTTGATTGAGGCCCCTCTCGTAGAAGGCCAACACCGCTTTGCGATTGGCCTCCTCCTGCGGGCTGCCGGCCATCGCAGCGCCACTGGCTAGTGACAGCATGAGAGCCGAAGCGGCGGCCATTGCCGCCGACCGAACCATGAGATGCATGTGAGCTCCAGGAGGCCGCGGCCTCTGTCTTTGCGATTGAGGAGGCTTCTATAGCTCTCGAGCGGTCCGACGGTAAGAGAGTAACCGTCAGCTCACATGGTCACCGCTGAGACACCGGCAGCTCTAGTCTACGCCGCTCTCGCGACCGCCCCATGCGCGTGCTTGTCGATGGCGTCGATGATCTCGGGCCAGAACCGCGCGGGCAGCGCATGACCCATGCCGTCGATCATCAAGAGTTTGGCGCCCGGAATCGAGGCTGCGGTGTCCTTGCCGCCTTCCGGGCGCACCAGTGGATCGACGGTGCCGTGGATCACGAGCGACGGTGTCTTGACGGCGTGCAGGCGCTCCTTGCGGCTGCCTGAGGCGAGCACGGCGCGTAGCTGGCGGCCGACGCCGGCCGGATTGAGCCCGCGCGCAAACGTGCGCTCGGCGCGGCCAGGATCGAGTGCTTCTTCTTCAGGAAAAGAGCCCGCGCGCAGCACGATCCAGTTCCGGCAGAAGCGCGCGATGTACTCTTCCTTGCTGCGCGGCGGTGGCGCCATCAGCACCGCGGTTGCGTCCCGGCTCGGCGGTGGCAGGCGCGGATTGCCTGTCGTCGACATGATCGAGGTCAGCGAGCGCACGCGCTGCGGAAAGGACAGGGTTACCTCCTGCGCAATCATGCCGCCCATGGACGCGCCGACGAGGTGCGCGGACTTGATGCCAAGCGCGTCCATCAGGCCGACCGTGTCTTTCGCCATGTCGATCAGCTTGTAGGTGGCCGCAACCGGGATCTTCAGGAACCGTAGTTTCAACAGCTCCAGCGGCGTCAGCCGCGCGCCGCCGGTCAGATGGCTGGATTTGCCAATGTCGCGATTGTCGAAGCGGATCACGCGAAAGCCGCGCGCGGCGAGCTGCTCGCAGAACTCATCGTCCCAGTGGATCATCTGCGCCGCGAGCCCCATGATCAGCAGCAGCGGCTCGGCATTGTCGTTGCCGAAAATCTCGTAGCAGATGTCGATACCGTTGGCGCGGATGGTCTGGGGCGGCAGATGGGTGGAAGCGTTCACCGACATGTTCCCTTGCTGGCAGGTCGGAATTGTATCGCATGGTTTGCCGTCACAAAGAAGCCGTGCGTGCGACATCGGGCTGTCGCTTAGCCGTTGACCGCCTCGTCGCAACGGTGTGGTATGGCGGCAAAAGAAGGGCGCAAGAAGCCCTCGTGACCAGGAGGACGCCGATGACCGACAAGATCACCGACCCTGTCGCCCTGTGGCAGAAGATGGTTGGCGAGATGGAAAAGGGCTTCAACTCGTTCGCCACCAAGGCGATGGAGACGCCCGAATTCTCGCAGGCCATGAATCGGGCCGGCGGCGCTGCTGCGGGTGCTCAGAAGCAGTTCGGCGATCTCATGGAGAAATATCTTCTCTCGATGAACTTGCCGAGCCGCGAACAGATGACCGGCATCGCCGAGCGCCTGCAAGCCATCGAGGGACAGATCGGCGAGATCAGATCCATGCTGAACCAGATGTCGGCGGCGTCAGGCGGGTCGCCGATCGATGCGGCACCGCGGCCGCCGCGCACCAAACGTCCGCCATCCGAAGGCGGAGGGCCAAAATGAACGCTCCGACGGGACTTGATTTCGCAGCAATCCCGGAACGCATCCAGGCCGAGGTGCAGCGTGCCATTCAGCGCAGCATCAAGGGCGTCGAATATTTTTCGACCTCCGGTCCGACGCTCGGATTGACCCCGAAAGACGTGCTGCATTCGCGCGGCACGATGAGCCTCTACCACTACCGGCCGATGTCGGACGAGATCTACCGCGTGCCGGTGCTGATCGTGATGGCAACCACCAATCGCGGCTACATTCTCGATCTCGTGCCCGGCCAGAGTTTCATCGAGTTCCTGCTGCGGCGTGGCTATGACGTCTACATGCTCGACTGGAGTGCGCCACGGCCGGAGGAGAGAAGTCTGCGCATGGAGGACTATGTCCTCGACTTCATCCCGGATTGCGTCCGCCGCGTGCAGGCGGATTCGGGCGAGCAGGACGTCTCCGTGATCGGCTATTGCTTCGGCGGCGTGCTGTCGCTGCTCTATGGCTCCATCTTCCCGGACGGGCCGATGAAGAATTTGATCTGCTTCACCACGCCGATCGACTTCCGCGAGATGAAGCTGTTTTCCAACTTCTCCGACCGCCGCTATTTCGACGTCGACCGCCTCGTCGACAGCGTCGGCAACGTGCCGCCGGAGATGATCCTGTCGTCGTTCGAGATGCTGCGCCCGGCCTCGCGCACGGTCAGCCAGATCCAGCTCTGGGAAAACATCTGGAACGACGAGTTCGTCAAATCGTATCGGATGTTCGACCGCTGGGCGACCGACACGCTGCCGCTGGCGGGCGAATATTTCCGCACCATCACCAAGGACCTGATGTGGGACAACAAGCTCTACAACGACACCATGTCGGTCGGCGGCCGCGCCGCAAAGCTCGAGAACATCAAGGTGCCGTTCCTGCATGCGGTCGCCGAGCACGATCACATCGTGCCTTATGACGCAGCAAAACATCTGATCGCGAAGATCGGCTCCACCGACAAGGAAGAGGTGATGCTGAAGGGCGGTCACGTCTCGCTGGTCGCCGGCGCCAACGCGGTGAAGCGGCTGTGGCCGAAACTGGATTCCTGGCTGGGGACAAGATCGACATGACTGAGCAGCGTTCCTATCCGCGTTACGTCAAGACCGACGCGGGCGATATCGAGATCCGCCTGATGTCGCCTGCCGACGAAGCGGCAGTGCTCGCCTTTGGCAAGGGCCTGCCGACCCATGACCTCTTGTTCCTGCCGCGCAACATCAGCGAGCCGAAGGTGCTGTCCGCCTGGGTCAAGGAGATCGAGCGCGGCGCAATTCAGAGCCTGCTCGCGGTCAGGGGTGGCACGGTCGTCGGCTGCGGCACCCTGGTGCGCGACCCGCATTCCTGGTCGCCCCATGTCGGCGAGATCCGCATGGTGGTGTCGCAGGACGTGCGCGGGAAGGGGGTCGGGAAGGCGCTGTCGCAGGAGACCTTCGCGCTCGCGCTCGGAGCGGGGCTGGAAAAGCTCTCGGTCCAGATGACGGTCGACCAGCAGGCGGCGATCGCGCTGTTCGAGAGCCTCGGCTTCAAGGCCGAGGCGCTGTTGCGGGACCATGTCCGGGATGTCGGCGGCAAGACTCACGACATCGTGGTGCTCGGGCACAACATCGCGCAGGTCCAGGCCCAGATGGAGGCCTATGGGCTGCCAGGCGCCGTCCAGCACTAAAAGCGCCGTCCAGCACTAAAAGTGCCATCCAGCACTGAGAGCGCCGTCCAGCACTGGGGTGCCATCGGGGACCAAAAAACTGGAAAACAACCCCATGCACAGTAGGCGAGCCTAAAGGCAGCGGGTCGCCTCCCGCAAGATTATTCACGATTTCGTGATATCGCGATGCAACATGTATATTGCATCGCACAATTAACTGTGTCATATAAGCCGTGCCCCGGGCCATCGAGGACGGGGTGAGCCCATAGCTCAACCCAATGAGGATGGAGAGAACCCCATGACCACCGAAACCAACACCGCTTTCGAGGGCTTCAAAGACGCTTTCAAGAACATCCAGAATCTGGAAGTTCCCGAGGCTGCCCGCGAATTCGTCAAGAAGACCGCCAACACCGCCAAGGACCGTGCTGCCGAGGTGTTCGCTGGCTCCGAGCGCGTGACCGCCGCCGTCGAGAACGCGGTGACCGAGTCCGTCACTGAAGCCGGCAAGATCAGCCGCAACATCCAGCAGGCGATCTACGACGACGCCCAGGCCTTCTTCTCGGGCATCGACAAGCTCGCGTCCGCAAAGTCGTTCAGCGAAGCCGTCGAGATCCAGTCCAGCCTGCTCCGCGCCCGCGGCGAAACGTTCGTCTCGCGCGCCAAGGCGACCAGCGACTATCTCGGCAAGCTCGCTGCCAACGGTGCGAAGTCCGCTCAGGACAACTTTGCTAAGGTCTACAAGACCGCCTGATCTGGCAGCCTGAGACCAAACTGAAATTTGAGGCCCGCTTCGGCGGGCCTTTTGTTTTCAGCGCCGCTGCGGCCGTCATTGCGAGCGTAGCGAAGCAATCCAGAGTCTTTCTACGGAGGCAGACTGGACTGCTTCGCTTCGCTCGCAATGACGAGTACTGTGATGCAGTCATGGACTCATCTGCCAGTTTCTCCTTTGAGACACCTGCCGACGCCGAACGCGCGGCAGAGCTGCGCCGCGTGAAGGCGCTGGCGACGCTGGTGCTGGTCTCGACGCTGGCGCTGTTTGTCGTCGCGAAATGGCTTGTGCCCGTGCATCCCGTGTTCGGTTTCATCGCCGCCTTCGCGGAGGCCGCGACCATCGGCGGGCTCGCCGATTGGTATGCCGTGGTTGCGCTGTTCAAGCGGCCGCTCGGCCTGCCGATCCCGCACACGGCCATTATCCAGAGCAATCAGGCTCGCATCGCCGACAAGCTCGGCGAATTCATACAGGTCCATTTCCTCGAGGCTGGCCCTGTCGAGGCCAAGCTCAGGGAGATCGACTTTGGGTCCTTCGTCGCTGACTGGTTGCGCGACCGCAAGCGCAGCGATGACCTTGCACGCTTTGCGTTGCGCCTGCTGCCGGAGGCCGTCTCTGCGACGGAAAGCTCAGGCCTGATGACTTTCATCATCCGCCGCATGTCCTCGCAGATCCAGGCGATCGACCTCGCGCCGCTCGCGGCCGGCACGCTGCGTGGCTTCGTTGCGGAGGGGCGGCACCAGATCCTGTTCGACGATCTGCTGCGCGTGATGCACGAGACGCTGAATCAGAAAGAGACGATGGCAATGATCCGCGAAAAGGTTCGCGAGGAGTTGCCGACCCTGCTCAGGCTCTATCGCGCCGACAAGTTTCTGGTGAACAAGATCGTCTCGTCTGCCACCGCCTTCTTCAATGAGGTGCGCAGCGACCCCCGGCATCCCTTCCGCGGCGAGTTCGATCGCATGGTGCTGAGCTTCGTCGATCGGCTCGGCACCGACCAGGCCTATATCGACCGCATCGACGGCTTGAAGCGCGATCTCCTGGCGCGGCCCGAGCTTGGCGATCTCGCCCGCACCGTCTGGGCTAACGCGCGCTCGTTCATCGAACGCAGCGCGAGCGGCGAGACGCAGGTGCTGCAGCATCATCTCGCCGGCATGTTCGTTTCGGCGGGCGATGCGCTTGCCGGCGATGCCGAGCTGCGCGGCGAGATCAACAAGGGCCTCGTGACGGTGCTGCGCAGCTTCGTGGCCGACCAGAAGAGCGGCGTTTCGACCTTCATCTCCGACCAGGTCAAGGCCTGGGACATGGCGCAGCTGATTTCGCTGATCGAAATCAACATCGGCCGTGACCTGCAATACATCCGCTTTAACGGCTCGCTGATCGGTGGGCTCGCTGGTCTCACGCTCTACTCCGTCGAATTCCTGCTCCGATTGCTGTGACTTTTGCGTCACGCCCGTTAGCATTAGCGCGGGGCCCTATTGTCGCCCCGCATGTCTCCCGCTTGAATGGGCGGAACCGGCCGCCTAGCTGATTCATGTTGCGCTGCGGAACGTTCAAGAAGCCGGCGTATTGGAATTCATGCCCATTGCCGGCATCGCGTCCGGCGTCTTCTCCAGGGGATATCTTGATGACCGCTACTGCCCAGACGCTGCGTCCGCCGTCCCGTACTCTGATGTTTCTGGAGGGGCGCGCGATCCACGAGTTCGGTGCGTTCCTCGGCGCGTTGCCGCTGTTGAGCCTCGCGCCGCGCGGCGACGGGCATCCAGTGCTGGTGCTGCCGGGTCTCGTGGCCTCCGATGTCTCGACGCGCGCGTTGCGCACCTTTCTGACCAGCAAGGGCTATGCCGTCAGCGGTTGGCGCCAGGGCCGCAATTACGGCCTCCGCGAGGGCGTGCAGCATGCGATGGTCGATCTGGTCAAGGAGCTCAGCGACAAGCACGGCCGCAAGATCAGCCTGGTCGGCTGGAGCCTTGGCGGCCTCTATGCGCGCCAGCTCGCCAAGATGATGCCCGACCACGTGCGGCAGGTGATCACGCTCGGCAGTCCCTTCGCCGGCGATCCCCGGTCGACCAATGCCTGGCGCGTCTACGAATGGGCCAGCGGGCGGAAGTCCGACGAGGTCGATCCGGAGTTCGGCGGCGATCTCTCCGTTGCGCCGCCGGTGCCGACCACCGCAATCTTCAGCCGCACCGATGGTGTGTGCGCCTGGCAGGGCTGCATGGAGAAGGCGGGCGCGCAGACCGAGAGCATCGAGGTCGAGAGCAGCCATTGCGGCATGGGCCATCATCCCGCCGTGGTCTATGCCGTTGCCGACCGCCTCGCGCAGAAGGAAGGCCAGTGGCGTCCCTTCGACCGCAGCGGCTGGCGCAGCCTTGCGTTCCCAGATCCGCATCGGTGATCTCGTAGCGGTACCGGAAGCGAGAGCGGCCGTCGCCGCGACCGTCGCGTCTGTCCATTGTCGCGCCCGCACCAAACGCGCTATGCCTCGCGCATGGCGCATCCGCTCTCTCGCATCATCGACCAGCTCAAGCGTGAGCCGTCACGCACGGGCTCCATCGTCGTCACCATGTTCGGCGATGCCATCGTGCCGCGCGGCGGTTCGGTGTGGCTCGGCACGCTGCTGGCGTTCTTCGAAGGCCTCGATATCGACGGCAGCGTGGTGCGCACGGCGATGTCACGGCTCGCTGCCGATGGCTGGCTGACGCGCGAGAAGGTCGGCCGCAACAGCTTTTATCGGCTCGCCGACAAGGGCCGCGAGACGTTCGAGGCCGCGACGCGCCACATCTACGATCCGCCGCCGTCGGACTGGACCGGTCGCTTCGAGCTGCTTCTGATCGGCAATGGCTGGGATCGTGATGCCTCACGCGAGGCGCTGCGCAATGCCGGCTTCGGCAGCCCGCTGCCGGGCGTGTGGGTCGCGCCGTCAGGCGTGCCGGTGCCGGAGGAGGCTGCGGCCGCCATCCGCCTCGAGGTCTCGGCCGAGGATGATAGCGGCCGCCGCCTGCTCAGTGCGAGCTGGCCGCTGGAGCGCACCGCCGACGCCTATCTGAAGTTCATGAAGACGTTCGAGCCGCTCCGCGCCGCACTCGCGCGCGGCACGGATCTGTCCGAGGCCGACGCCTTCACCGCGCGCATCCTGCTGATCCACTACTACCGCCGTGTCGTGCTGCGCGATCCGCTGCTGCCCGAAAGCCTGTTGCCGGCGGATTGGCCGGGCAGGGCGGCACGCGAGCTTTGCGGCGACATCTATCGCGCGCTGCTTGCCCCGTCAGAACAATGGCTTGATGGTCATGGAACCAATGAGAAGGGCCCATTGCCGCCGGCCCGAAAACTCCTGGAGAGGAGGTTTGGCATCTGATTTATATGTTACAGAAATATCTTGCATGAAGTAATTTTTGTTATATATTGCCTCCCAACAAACGGGAGGAATGCGCATGTATACCCAGGCGCTGAATACGTCCGAGGCCGACGATCGCGGCCTCGAGGACGCGGCCAAGGCCGCGCAGTTCCAGGCCCGCATCGATGCCGAAGAGCGCATCGAGCCGAATGACTGGATGCCGGCGGCCTATCGCAAGACGCTCACCCGTCAGATCTCCCAGCACGCCCATTCCGAAATCGTCGGCATGCTGCCCGAGGGCAACTGGATTACGCGCGCGCCGACCTTGCGCCGCAAGGCCGCGCTGCTCGCCAAGGTGCAGGACGAGTGCGGCCACGGGCTCTATCTCTATGCCGCGGCGGAGACGCTCGGCACCTCGCGCGAAGAGCTGGTCGACGCCATGCTCGCGGGCAAAGCCAAATATTCCTCGATCTTCAACTATCCGACGCTGACCTGGGCCGACATCGGCACCATCGGCTGGCTGGTCGACGGTGCCGCGATCATGAACCAGATCCCGCTGTGCCGCTGCTCCTATGGCCCCTATGCGCGCGCGATGATCCGCGTCTGCAAGGAGGAATCGTTTCACCAGCGCCAGGGTTACGAGATCATGCTGACGCTCTGTCGCGGCTCGGACGAGCAGAAGGCGATGGCGCAGGACGCGCTGAGCCGCTGGTGGTGGCCGGTGCTGATGATGTTCGGCCCGCCGGATGCGACGAGCCAGCACAGCGACACCTCCACGAAGTGGAAGATCAAGCGCTTCTCAAATGACGAGCTGCGCCAGAAGTTCGTCGATGCCACCGTGCCGCAGGCGCAATATCTCGGCCTCACCATTCCCGATCCCGGCATGACCCAGGATGCGGATGGGCACTGGCGCTACAGCGAGATCGACTGGACCGAGTTCAAGCAGGTGCTCGCCGGCAATGGCCCGTGCAACCGCGACCGCATAGCCGCGCGCCGCAAGTCGCATGACGAGGGCGCCTGGGTGCGCGAGGCGGCTGCGGCCTATGCGGCGAAGCGCGCGCGGCGCCAGACCGCCCAAGCCGCGGAATAGGAGATCAATATGGCCACGCCGAACACGCCGTTGTGGGAAGTCTTCATCCGCAGCCGCAACGGGCTCGCACACAAGCATGTCGGCTCGCTGCATGCGAGCGATGCCACCATGGCCTTGCAGGCCGCGCGCGACATCTACACCCGCCGCGGCGAAGGCCTGTCGATCTGGGTCGTGCCGTCGACCGCGATCACTGCGAGCGATCCCGCTGAGAAGGGCATGATGTTCGAGCCGGCGGAATCGAAGGTCTACCGGCACCCGACGTTCTACGAGGTGCCGGACGAAGTGGGGCACATGTGATGGCCGCCGCCAACATTCAGGTCTCCGAAACGCCGCTGGTGCTGTACGCACTGCGCCGTGCCGACGATGCGCTGATTCTCGGTCACCGGCTGTCGGAATGGTGCGGCCATGCGCCGATGATGGAAGAGGACATGGCGCTGTCCAACATCGCGCTCGATCTCATCGGTCAGGCCCGCGAACTCTACACCTATGCCGCCAAGGCCGAAGGCGGGGACAACGACGAGGACAAGCTCGCGTATTTGCGTGACGTCAGGCAGTACCGCAATCTGCTTCTGGTCGAACAGCCGAACGGTGACTTTGCCCAGACCCTGGTGCGGCAGTTCTTCTATTCCGCCTTCGCCGACCTCTATTGGCGCGCAATGATGGCCTCACGCGATACGACGCTTGCGGCGATCGCGGCGAAATCGGAGAAGGAGAGCGCCTATCATCTGCGCCACACTTCGGAATGGATCATCCGCCTCGGCGACGGCACGGAGGAGAGCCACGCGCGCGCGCAAGGCGCGATCGATCACCTCTGGGCCTTCACCGGCGAGATGTTTGCCGTGGATGACGGCGAGCGCGCCCTGATCCATGCCGGTATCGCCATTGATCCTGGTACCTTGCGCGGCCGCTGGGCGACGACGCTTTCCGATGTCGCGCGTGAAGCAACTTTGACGCTGCCGCAAAACGACTGGATGCAGCAAGGTGGCCGCGCTGGCCGTCACAGCGAGCATCTCGGCCATCTTCTGTCGGAGCTGCAATCGATGCAGAGAACATTCCCGGGGCAGACATGGTGACGGTTCTCGAGCGTGACAGTGAGCTGCGCCAGCGCGCCTGGGACGCCGCTGCGAGCGTCGTCGACCCCGAAATTCCGGTGCTGACGATCGCCGATCTCGGCGTGCTGCGTGATGTCGTTCTCGACGGAGACCATGTCGAGGTCGCGATCACACCGACCTATTCGGGCTGCCCGGCGATGAACATGATCGCGCTCGAAATCGAGATCGCGCTGGAGCGCGCCGGGTTTCATCGCCCGAAGGTGCGCACGGTGCTGTCGCCGGCCTGGACCACGGACTGGATGAGCGAGCAGGGCCGCCAGAAGCTGCGCGCCTACGGCATCGCGCCGCCGCAAGCCTCGCAATCGCGCCGTGTGTTGTTCGGCGAGCAGGTTGTCGCGTGCCCGCAATGTGGTTCAGGGAATACCGAGGTCTTGTCCGAATTCGGCTCGACCTCCTGCAAGGCACTGTGGCGCTGCAAGGCCTGCCGCGAACCCTTCGATTACTTCAAGTGTCATTGAGGCGCACGATGCCAACCACATCGTCATTGCGAGGAGCGAAGCGACGAAGCAATCCAGAATGTCTCCGCGGAGGGGTTGTGGATTGCTTCGCTTCGATCGCAATGACGACGTCTCAGATCTAGGGCAATCCTGATGTCAGCAGCCGCACCGCGCTTCCATCGCCTGGCCGTCAACGATCTCCGCCGCGAGGCGTCAGACGCCGTTTCGATGACGTTCGCTATCCCGCACGAACTCGCCAACGACTATGCGTTCAGTCCCGGTCAGTATCTCACGCTCCGGACGACGCTCGACGGCGAGGAAGTGCGCCGTTCCTATTCGATCTGCTCCGGCCCTGACGACGGCGAGATTCGTATCGCCGTAAAGAAGGTGGACGGCGGCGCATTCTCGAGCTGGGCGGCGGACGATTTGAAGCACGGCGACGAACTCGACGTCATGACGCCGACCGGCCGTTTTGGCATGGTCCCACCCGCCGAAGGCGGGCGTATCCACGTCGGCTTTGCTGCAGGCTCCGGCATCACGCCGATCCTGTCGATCGTCAAGGGTATCCTCGCACGCGAGCCGGTCAGCCGCTTCTTCCTGTTTTACGGCAACCGCGAGACCGACAACATCATGTTCCTCGAGGCGCTCGAGGAGCTCAAGGATCGTTTCATCGATCGCCTCTCGATCTTCCACGTCATCTCCGGCGAGGAGCAGGACATCCCGATCCTGCATGGCCGGCTCGACGGCGACAAGGTGAGGGTGCTTCTGCGTTCGCTGGTGCCTGCGGCCAGCGTCGATCACGTCTTCATCTGCGGCCCGTCCGGCATGAGCGAGGACGTCGAGGTGACGTGCCGGGATATCGGCATCGCGGATGAGCGCATTCACGTCGAACGCTTCGTCTCGGAGTTCGGCGGCAAGCCGCGGCCCAAGAAGGTCGTTGCGCCCGATGCGCCGCCGAAGGCCATAGCGTCGCTGATCATCGACGGCAAGCGCCGCGACGTGCCGGTCGCCGAGGACGAAGCGATCCTCGATGCCGCGCTTCGCGCCGGTGTCGATCTTCCCTTCGCCTGCAAGGGCGGCATGTGCTCGACCTGCCGCGCCAAGCTGGTCGAGGGCGAAGCGCCGATGGAGCTCAATTATTCGCTGGAGCCCTGGGAGCTGAAGGCCGGCTTTGTGCTCACCTGCCAGGCCAAACCTTCGTCGGAGCGGGTCGTGGTCGATTACGACCACGTTTGACAGTGTTGGCTATCGAGCAGAACATCATGAGCAGGAAATTCGCCCGGAGAAGCGCGTGAACGTCAAAGCCACCCTGTCGCCCGAGGATGTTGCCCGCGCCTGCGCCGACGCGATGTGGGCGGAGGACGATGCCTCCAAGGGGCTCGGCATGGAGATCGTCGAAGTCGGTCCTGGTTTTGCGACACTTGCCATGACGGTGCGGCCTGACATGGTCAACGGTCAGCGGATCGCCCATGGCGGCTTCATCTTTACGCTCGCTGATTCCGCTTTCGCCTTCGCCTGCAATTCGCACAATGATCGCGTGGTCGCAGCGCAAGGCCAGATCACCTTCATCAAGCCGGGGAAGCTTGGTGACCGCCTCGTTGCGAAAGCGCGTGAGGTCACCCGTAGCGGCCGTTCCGGCATCTATGACGTGCGCGTCACCGCAGGCGATACTTTGATCGCAGAATTCCGTGGGCATTCGCGTGTCATTCCCGGCACGTGGCTGCCGGCGCAAGACCAATAAAGAGAAGAACAAATCAGTGTGGGGAAACGAGAATGGCTTCGACGAAGCTGAAGGACGGCGGCCACACCTATAAGGCCGAGATGGATGCGCAGGAGCGCGCGTCGCGCGACGAGATCATGACGCTGCAGAAGCAGCGGCTGGCCTGGTCGCTGAAGCACGCCTATGACAACGTCGCGCATTATCGCAACGCGTTCGACAAGGCCGGCGTGCATCCGTCCGACTTTCGCGAACTGTCCGATCTCGCGAAGTTTCCGTTCACGGTGAAAACGGACCTCCGCGACAACTATCCCTTCAACATGTTTGCGGTGCCGCGCGAAAAGCTGGTGCGCGTTCATGCGTCCTCGGGCACGACGGGCAAGCCGATCGTCGTTGGCTATACCCGGCGCGACATCGATACCTGGTCGGATGTGATGGCGCGCTCGATCCGCGCTGCCGGCGGCCGCACCGGCATGATCATCCACAACGCTTACGGCTATGGTCTCTTCACCGGCGGCCTGGGCGTCCACTCCGGCGCCGAAAAGCTCGGCTGCACGGTGGTGCCGATCTCCGGCGGCATGACCGAGCGACAGGTGCAGCTCATCAACGATTTCAGGCCCGACATCATCACGGTGACGCCGAGCTACATGCTGGCGATCCTGGACGAGTTCAAGCGCCAGAAGCTCGATCCGCGTCAATGCTCGCTCAAGGTCGGCATCTTCGGCGCCGAGCCCTGGACCAATGCGATGCGCAGCGAAATCGAAGATGCCTTCGACATGGACGCGACCGACATCTATGGGCTCTCCGAGGTGATTGGCCCCGGCGTGGCACAGGAATGCATCGAGACCAAGGACGGCCTGCATATCTGGGAGGATCATTTCTATCCCGAAGTGATCGACCCCCAGACGGGCGCGGTGCTCCCGGATGGCGAGAAGGGCGAGCTGGTCTTCACTTCGCTCACCAAGGAAGCTTTCCCGGTGATCCGCTATCGCACCCGCGATCTGACGCGGCTGCTGCCGGGCACGGCGCGGCCGGGCATGCGGCGTATGGAGAAGGTGACCGGTCGCTCGGACGACATGATCATCCTGCGTGGCGTCAACCTGTTCCCGACCCAGATCGAGGAAGTGCTGCTTGCGACCGACTGGTGCGGTGGACATTTCATCATGGAGTTGACGCGCGAGGGCCGCATGGACGAGCTGACCATCATCGCAGAGGCGCGGCCAGAGAGCTGGGACGGAAAGGGTCTGGTCGATCATGCCGACCGGATTTCGACCCATATCAAGAACACGATCGGGATCAGCTCCAAGGTACAGGTGGTCGCGCCGGCGACGCTGGAACGCTCGTTGGGCAAGGCCAAGCGGCTCTACGACAAGCGGGCCAAGGACTGACTTGACGGATTGACTTGACCGCCCCCAAAGGCGACAAGGCCCGCGAGAAATTGCGGGTCTTTTCCATGTCGCCAGCCGATAAAGCCGTCGAAGCGCGTTGCGTCCGCCTCAATGCCAAGGCCGAGAATGCCGCTGCAGTTGCCCCGGTGGTCGAGCATCATATGCTGTCGCGCGGGCCGAACGATCTGCTGATCGAGGTGAAGGCTGCGGCCGTCAATCCATCCGACGTCAAGGCCGCGACCGGGCTGATGCCCTATGCCATATTCCCGCGTACGCCCGGCCGCGACTACGCGGGCGTGGTGATCGATGGGCCTGCCGGCACACCAGGGCGCGAAGTGTTCGGCTCCTCCGGTGATCTCGGCATCCGCCGTGATGGTACGCACGCGAGCCATCTCGTCGTTGAGGCCGATGCCGTGGTTGAGAAGCCCAAGACGGTATCGTGGGAAGAAGCCGCAGGCATTGGTGTCCCCTTCGTCACCGCGATGGAAGGCTTTCGCCGCGCCGGCATTCCGAAGTCCGGCGAAACCGTGCTGGTGTTCGGTGTCAACGGCAAGGTCGGGCAATCAGCGGTGCAGATCGCGACCTGGCAGGGCGCGCGCGTCGTCGGCGTGGTGCGCAAGCCTGAGGCTTATGAAGGCCATGGCAATACGCCGATCGAGGTGGTCGACGCCTCCGCGATCGACGTCGCGACGCGCGTGCGCGAACTGACCGGCGGCAAGGGCGCCGACATCGTCTTCAACACGGTCGGCGATCCCTATTTTCAGGCCGCACACAAGTCGCTCGCGCTGCGCGGTCGCCAGATCCTGATCGCTGCGATCGACCGTATCGTGGAGTTCAACATTCTCGAATTCTATCGGGGGCAGCACACCTATGTCGGCATCGACACGCTCGGGCTGTCCTCGATCGCAACCGGCGCCGTGCTGCGCGAGCTCGGTCCGGGCTTCGCGAGCGGGCACTTGAAGCCGTTCCCGATCAAGGCGAGTGCCGTCTATCCGCTCGAGCGTGCCAAGGAAGCATATGCTGCGGTCGCCGGCTCTTCGCGTGATCGCGTGATCCTGAAGCCCTGATCATGGATCCCACTCAACTCGTCATCCTCGCTGGCCTTGCCATCGGCCTCATCTATGGAGCCGTTGGCTTGCTCAGCGGCTTCTGCCTGATGAGCAGCATGCGCGGATGGCTGGCGGAGGGAGACGGGCGGCTGGTGCGGAGCTACGCGCTGGCGATCGCGGTCGCGATTGCCGCGAGCCAGTTCCTCGCAGGCCAAGGCACGGTCGATCTCGGCAAGTCGATCTACCTGCAGCAGACATTCTCGGTGCCCGTGCTGTTCCTCGGTGGCCTGCTGTTTGGATACGGCATGGTGCTGTCGAACGGCTGCGGATCGCGCGCGCTGGTGCTGCTTGGGCGCGGCAATCTCCGCTCTTTCGTCGTCGTGATCGTGCTCGCTATCGCGGCGCAGATGACGCTCAAAGGCTTGATCGCGCCGGCGCGAATTGCGCTCGTCCAGGCGTCGCAAACGACTGTGAACGCGAATTCGCTGCCGTCGCTGCTGGCAACGCTCGGCGTCACCGAGGCTGCTTCGCGAGTATTGGCCGCAGCCGCGATCGTCGTGGCGCTGATCCTGTTTGCCTTCGCCCATCCGACGTTCCGCCGCTCGCCGGGCCAGATCGCAGCGGGCATCATCGTCGGCCTGCTTGTCGCCGGTGGCTGGTACGTCACCGGCTATCTCGGCGCCGATGATTTCAATCCCGTCCCGGTAACGTCGCTCACCTTCATTGCGCCGATCGCCGATAGCCTGCAATACGCGATGCTCTCGACCGGCCTGACGCTGAACTTCGGTGTCGCGACCGTTGGCGGGGTCTTTGCCGGCAGTCTGGTCACCGCGCTCGCCACCGGCCGCTTCCATCTCGAAGGCTATTCATCGCCCCGCCACATGCTGCGCTCTGCCGGGGGCGCCGCGCTGATGGGCATCGGCGGCGTGATGGCGTTCGGTTGCTCGATCGGGCAGGGGCTCACCGGCATGTCGACGCTCGCCCTCGGTTCGTTCGTCGCCGTCGCCGGCATACTGCTCGGCACGACGGCGGGTCTGCGTGGGAACATGCGCGTTCAGCCGCTCGCGGTGGCCTGACGGCGCAGCACACGGTCGCCGAGGGTCGCAAGACCGATGCCGGTGACGATCAGCGCAGCTGCGATGGCGAGACTCCTGTCGATCGGCTCACCCAGCAGCACCGCCGCGCTGGCGATGCCGACCAGTGGCGTCCCGGTGGTGCCGAGCGCCGTCGTCAGCGCCGAGATGCTCCTGTTGACCATCGACATCGCCCAATAAGCCAGCGCGCTCCCGATCAGGCCGGAATACAGGAACAGCAGAACAAGCTTCCACGACCATTCCACATGCGGCAGGCCATCCATGACGACCGCCGCGCCTGTGAGCACGATCGTTGCGACGAGCACCTGCCAGATCAGGAGCTGGAGCGGCGAGGCAATCCAGCGATGTGCGCGGATATAGATGATGTTGGCGGCCCAGGAGATCGCGGCCAGGATGACCATGCCGGCGCCGAGCACGACATTGCGGTTGGCCCAGTCGATCGACGTCGGGTTCAGGATCACGGCCAGCCCGATCAAGCCGAGCAGGGCGCCCGCGACCTTGGGTGCCGTCAGCGTGTCCTTGCCGAGCAGAGGGGCGGCGATCGCGACCCAGAGCGGCGTGGTGTAGCCGAGTACGATGGCCTTGCTCGCCGGCAGGAAGCGCACACCGGCCGCAACCAGGACCGAGAATATCGTCATGTGCAGCAGCGCGACGCTCAGTACCACGGGAACGTCCCGTCGCTCCGGAATCACCAGATTATTGCTCGATCCGAGGATCACGAACAACCCGGCCAGCGCGATCCAGCTCCGGATCGCCGACGTCCACAGCGGCGGAACGAATTGAACGAGCTGCTTCGTCACCGACCAATTCACGCCCCAGGCCAGCACGATGACGAGGAACAGGCCGACGGCGGCGCGAGGCGAGAGGGAGTTCATCGCAAAATCCTTGAAGCAGTCCGATGCGGTGGATAGCATCCGGATTGGCACCTGAAAAAGTGCCAGATTGGAGAGAAATAGGGTGCCAGTCGCGGAAAGTGTGATCTCGACACTGATCGACCTGAATCGCGCCGGTGACGAAGGGCTGGTGGCACAGCTGACGGGTCAGCTCAGGGGCCTGATCGCGGCCGGACGTCTCGCCAAGGGCCGCGAACTGCCGTCGAGCCGTCAGCTTGCGAGCGATCTCGGTGTCTCGCGCAACACCGTCACCTACGCGTTCGAGCAACTCGCCGCCGAAGGATATCTCGAGGCGTCGCATGGTCGTCGTCCCGTGGTGATGGTCGACGGTGGCGGGCGGGTGAGAGGAACCATCGCTGCAGCTTCAGGCGTCCGCTCGGCGAGGCGGCAGCTCTCGCCCTGGGCTTCACAGCTCACGCAAACCGACTGGCCGATGTCCTATCAGGCTCGACTGAAGCCGTTGCGTCCCGGCCACGGGGATGCGCGGGAGTTTCCGAACGAGGTGTGGGCACGCTGCCTGCGCCGTAGCGCCGTGCGTGCTGGCACACGTGAGCTTGGTCCGGTCAACCGCACACGCCTGCGCGAGGCGCTGGCGCATTATCTCGCGACCAGCAGGGGCGTTCGGGCCACGGCAGACCAGATCATGATCCTGCCGAGCGCGCAGGCCGCACTGACCCTGATCGCGGCTGTTCTCGTCGTGCCTGGCGACGAGGTCTGTGTCGAAGACCCCGGCTATCCCGGCGCCGCGGCGGCCTTCCGTGCATCCGGCGCGCATGTCACCGGCATGAGGCTGGATGAGCAGGGCATGCAGCAGATGCCGGAAACGGCCGCGCCAAAACTCGTCTTCATGACGCCATCGCATCAGCACCCGACTGGACGGCTGATGTCGCTGGCTCGCCGCACCGAGTTTCTGAGGTCAAGCAGGCCCGGCAAGACCTGGATTGTAGAGGACGACTATGACGGTGAATTCCACTACGACAGCCGGCCGGTGCCGGCTCTGCAGGGGCTCGATGCCCATGGCCGCGTGTTCTATGTGGGGACGTTCTCAAAGGCGATGACATCGGATATCCGGCTCGGCTATCTCGTCGCGCCGCCCGCGCTGGTCGGAACCCTGGAGATTGCGCAGCGGCATATCGGGTTGATCGCCTCCAGCCACATCCAGGAAGCCTTGGCCGAGTTCATCGCCGACGGGCATTTCCTGGCGCACCTGCGCCGGGTGCGCCGGCTCTATCACGCGCGTCGCGATCATCTTGTCGAGGGACTGGAGCGTCACCTCGGTGAGGTGCTCTCGGCCGAAGTGCCATCGGGCGGCATCCAGCTCGTTGCCCGGCTCAAGCGCGGCCGGGCCGATCAGGCGGCGGTGAAGCGGTTGGTCGAAGCAGGCGTCGAAACGCGGGCCTTGTCGAGCCTGGCGCTCGGCAAGCCACGCGATCACGGCTTGCTGCTCGGCTTTGCGGCCTGGCGCGAGGGCGAGATCAGCGCGGCGGTGCGAACGATGGCGTCGTGCTTTTAGAGCGCTAGTCTACGGCCTTCGTGACGATGCGGATCTCCGAAGTCAGCGTCCGGTGCACCGGACACTTGTCGGCGATCTCCATCAGCTTCTTGCGCTGCTCGGCATCGAGCGCGCCGTCGATTGCGATGTCACGCTCGATCTGGTCGAGCATCCCGTCCCGCGTCTCGCACTCGGCGCAGTCCTTGGCGTAAATCTTGGAATGCTTCAGCGTGACGGTGACGCGGTCCATCGGCAGCGATTTGCGGTCGGCATAGAGGCGCATGGTCATGGAGGTACAAGCGCCGAGACCGGCAAGCAGGAAATCATAGGGTCCGGGGCCTGCATCCTCACCGCCGGCGGCGACCGGTTCGTCCGCAACGAGATGATGCGGCCCGACCGTGATGATCTGGTTGAACTTGCTCTTGCGGGTCTCCTGCACCACGACCCTGCGCGGCTCTTCGGGAAGGTCCGCCACCTTCGCAGGTCTCGCCGTGTCGATATAGCGGCTGGCCCAGGCCGCGATCACGTCTGCCGCATAAAGCGCGTCGGCCGGTTTCGTCAGCAGATGATCGGCGTGGTCGAGCGAGACGAAGCTCTTGGGGTGCTTCGCCGCAACGAAGATCCTGGTTGCATTGTCGATGCCGACGGTGTCGTCGACGGGGGACTGCATCACCAGCAGCGCCTTGTGCAGGCCGGTGACATCCTTCATCAGCTCATGCTCGACGATGTCATCGAGAAATTCGCGCTTGATCCGGAACGGCCGACCCGCGAGCGAGACTTCGACTTCCCCCTGCTTGCGGATGTCGTCAAGATGCTCGCTGAACAGGCCGGTGACATGCGCGGGATCGGACGGTGCGGCGATGGTCACGACCGCCTTGGCTTCCGGAATCTTTCCGGCGGCCGCTAGGGTCGCCGCACCACCAAGACTATGACCGATCAGGATCGACGGCGCCTTCCGGACATCGCGCAGATGATCGGCGGCGCGCACGAGATCTGCGACGTTCGACGAGAACGTCGAATTGGCGAAATCGCCTTCGCTGGAGCCGAGCCCGGTGAAATCGAAGCGCAGCACCGCGATGCCCTTGGCGGCGAGCGCGACCGAGATGCGCTTTGCTGCCAGCGTGTCCTTGCCGCAGGTGAAGCAATGCGCGAACAGCGCGTAGGCAGCTGGCTCGCCGTCGGGCAATTCCAATGCGGCTGCGAGCTGGTGACCGCCTTCGCCGTTGAATTGAAAGCGTTCCGTCGGCATGGGCTTCCCCCGTGTTTGCTTGAACCTAATCGCCTGAATAGCGCTGTTCGGCCCAGGGATCGCCGCGGTTATGATAGCCGCGGACTTCCCAGAAACCCGGCGCGTCGTCGGTCAGGAATTCGATGGCCTGAAGCCACTTCGCGCTCTTCCAGAAATAGAGATGCGGCACGACAAGCCGCACCGGGCCGCCATGCTCGTCCGACAGCGGCTGGCCTGACCAGCTATGGGCGAGCAGCGCGTCCTCGGCGGCAAAGTCTTCCAGCGCGAGGTTGGTGGTGTAGCCGTCAAAGGAATGGAGCGTGACAAAGCGCGCATCCTCGCGCGGCTGGCAGGCCGCGAGCAGCTCGCGCGTCGCAAGCCCTTCCCACTGATTGTCGTAGCGCGACCAGGTCGTCACGCAGTGAATGTCGGAGGTGAACTGGTCCTGCTTTTGCGCAGCGAACTCGGCAAAGGTCCAGAACACGGGGTGCTCGATTGCGCCGTAGACGTCGAGCCGCCAGCGCTCGCGCGAAACCGGCGGCACGACTCCGAGGTCGAGCACCGGCCAGTCCTGGGTGAGATGCTGGCCGGGCGGCAGGCGCTGATCCCCCTGGCGCGTGATCTTGCCGGTGAGGAAACGGCCCTCGCGGGCCCATTTCTCTTTGGTGCGCGTCAGCTTGCTGTCGGACGGCGTTTCGTCGGCCATGGTTTACTCGTGAATGGGCTACTCGTGGCGGTGCATCGCGGAGGCGTGCTTGGTGTCGCGCATGGTGGAGTAGATGATGAGCGACAAGAAGATGATGCCGGCGAGATAATAGTAGAACCATTCCTCGTGCCCGATGCTCTTGAAATAGAGCGCGATCGCCGGCGCGGTGCCGCCGAAGATCGAGACCGTGATCGCATAGGGCAAGCCGACGCCGAGCGCACGGACATTGGTCGGGAACAGCTCCGCCTTTACCACCGCGTTGATCGAGGTGTAGCCGGCGACGAACAGCCAGGCGCAGCAGATCAGGATGAAGGCCATGAACGGGGACTTGGTCTCTTTCAGTGTCATCAGCAGCGGCACGGTTGCGAGCGTGCCGGCGACACCAAAGAAGATCAAAAGCGGCTTGCGGCCGATCTTGTCGGAGATGGCGCCATAAATCGGCTGCAGGATGGTCGCGAAGACCAGCGTGCCGAAGATCACGAAGGTGGTCTGGTCCGCGGTCAGGCCCACCGAGAGCTTGACGAAGGTCTGCATGTAGGTGGTGAAGGTGTAGAACGCCGCGGTGCCGCCCGCGGTGAGGCCGACCACGAGCAGCAGCTCGCGCGGATAGCGCAGCAAATTGGTGAGCGAACCGGTCGGCTGTACCGTCTTTTTCGCTTCCTCGAACGCCTCGGTCTCATGCAGGCCGCGGCGCATCACCGCTGCGAAAATCGCGAGCGCTGCGCCGATCGCGAACGGGATGCGCCAGCCCCAGGCCTTGAGCTCGTCGGGCGTCAGGAAGACCTTTTGCAACAGCAGCAGTACGATGATCGCAGTGAGTTGGCCGCCGATCAGGGTGACGTATTGGAAGCTCGAATAGAAGCCGCGATGCTTGGGATCGGCGACCTCGCTGAGATAGGTGGCGCTGGCGCCATACTCGCCCCCGAGACTCAGGCCCTCGATGACGCGCGCCAGCGCCAGGATCACCGGCGCGGCAAAGCCGATCGTGGCATAGGTTGGTGTCAGCGCGATGATCAGTGAGCCGAAGCACATGAAGACGACGGACAAGGTCAGCGAGATGCGACGGCCGAAATGGTCGGCGAGATAGCCGAACAGCCAACCGCCCAACGGGCGCATCAGGAAGGTTGCCGCGAACACCACGGCGACGTTCAGTTGCTGGACGACGGGATCGCTGCCGGGGAAAAACGCCGGGGCGAAATACAGCGCAAAGGCCGTATAGGCGTAGAAATCGTACCACTCGACGAGGTTGCCGATCGAGCCGATGAAGATCGCCTTGATCCGCCGCTCCGCGTCGGCGAGGTCGATGTGGTCAGAGGCCGGTTGGGTTGCTTGCTCAGTCACGTCCGGCCTCTCCGTCAATCTCGGAAAAGCCTACATCGCCTTTCCAAGCAGAAATGGCAACTGGCGCGGGCCTCGTACCGTGCCCTGGGACCAGGTCACGGTGCCTGCCGGATCGAGCCGGAAGTCCGGAATCCGTTTCAGCCATTCCTCCAGGGCGACCTGCATCTCCATCCGCGCCAGGTTGGAACCGACGCAGCGATGGATGCCCAGTCCGAACGCTGCATGCCGGTTTTCCTGGCGGTCGATCACGACCTTGTCAGCGTCCGGAAACATTTTGGGGTCGCGATTGGCGGCCGGGAAGGACAGCAGCACCATATTGCCCGCCTTGACCGGGCAGCCGGAAATCGTGGTCTCCTTCACCACCTCGCGGGCCATCGTCACCGGCGAATAGGCGCGTAACAGCTCCTCCACGGCGGTGGGGATCAATTCGGGCTCGGCGATCAGGCGCTCACGGTCCGCCGGAGTTCGCGCGAGATGCCAGAGCGAGGAGCCGATCGCGCTCCAGGTCGTGTCGATGCCGGCGATCAGGAGCAGCCGCAGCGAGCCCAGCACATGCGACTCCTCCAGCGGCTGGCCTTCCTTGTCCTTGGCATTCATCAGATATGAGATCAGATCATCGGTCGGCTTCGATCTGCGCTCCTCGATATGCGTCCTGAAATAGTCGCTCATCTCCTGCACGGCCTGGAGCAGCATGTTCTCGTCCTTGATGCCGAGCTCCAGGATCATGTGGATCCAGTTGATGAAGAGATCGCTGTCGCTCTCGGGGATGCCGAGCATGTGCGCGATGGCCTGAACCGGGATGTATTTGCTGTAGCGCCCGGCGGCGTCGACCTTGCCATCGGCGATGAAACCGTCGATCAGCTCGTTGCAGATTGCGCGCATCCGCGGTTCCAGCTTCTTCATCGCATCCGGCGTGAAGGGTGGCAGCAGCAATTGCTTGGCCGGCTTGTGCACGGGCGGATCGGAGGTGATCGGCGGCGCTGCGTTCCGGGTGATCTCGGGCCGAATGTCGCGAACGATGATGCGGCGCGAGGAGAAGTGCTCGGTGTCGTTGGCGATTGCGCGCACCGCCTCATAGGTCGTCGGCATGTAGCATCCGAGGAAGCGCTCGGTGTGCACGACTGGGCTCGCAGCGCGCAGCTCCTCCCAGATCGGAAACGGATCGTCCGTCCATTGCGGATCGGTGTGGTCGAAATCGTTGACCCAGTCGGTCACGGGCGGATGGGCGGCAGGCTGGCTGACGTCGGACATCTCTAGAAATCCCTTGGGGCTCGTGTTCGGCGAAGGTATGCGAAGGCGCGGGCAGGGGCCGCGCTACTCCTCGATCACGTCGATCGCGATTTCCGGGCAGTTGGATTTGGCAAGCCAGGCCTTGTCTTCGAGTCCCGGCGGAACCGTACCGTCGCCAGCCTCATGGGCATTGCCGTATTCGTCGAGCTCGAACAGCTCCGGCGCCAGCGCCTTGCAGCGCGCGTGGCCCTGGCATTTGTCGGGATCGACGTGAACTTTCAGTCGCTCTGCCATTACGGCTCCCTCGGTCGTATGCGCGGCCCGAAGGGCGGCGCGTTCCTCTTGTCATCTTGTCCGCGGCATTTGCCGCTTGTTCTAAGTTATATCCTATTACATTCGCGAGAGGCTTCCCCTGTCAAGCGCAAACTTATAGGCTCCGCCGTAACATGCGTTCACATTTGGCTCGCAAGCCCGAAAACACCTACCACCACGGCGATCTCCGCGACGCGCTGATCAAGGCCGCATTGCGCGAGGCGGAGCAGGGCGGGGCGGAAGCGATCAGCATCAAGGCGCTGGCAAAGCAACTCGGGGTCTCGCAACCGGCACCGTATCGCCATTTTGCCGATCGCGAGGCATTGCTTGCCGCGGTGACGGCAGAGGCGTTCCGGCAGTTCAGCGCGATGCTGCGCGACGCGATGGGCAAACCGTCGAAGCAATCGAAACTGTCCCGTCTGGCGCAGGCGACGCTCGATTTCGGTCTGCGTCGCAACGGTGTCTACCGCTTGATGTTCGCGTCCCGCACCGTCTCCTGCGCGGCCAAGGGCAGCGAACTGCATGAGGCTACGCGCGAGACGTTCGAACTCGTGATCGAGGCGCTGGAAGCGCCGGCGGTCGGCTATTTGCGCGAGCGGCAGGCACTCAAGATCTGGGCGGCGCTGCACGGCGTCGTGATGCTGGCCGAGCAGGGGCTGTTCACCGGCGAGGCGGCGCACGCCACACGCGAGGAACTGGTCGAGGATTTTGTCAACGAGACGAAGGCCGCGCTTGCCGTTGCCATCAAGGATGCGCAACGCCGCAAGAAGGCAGGCGCTTAGGCCCTCGCTTTCAGCAGCCTCATCAGCTTCTCGACCGCGCTATCCGGTGTGGTCACGACGGGGCGGCCGGTCACTTCTGCGACGAGCGGTGCGGTTGCTGCGATGCTGAATTGCGCCAAAGCAATGACGTCGCAGTCGCGCAAGTCCCTGGACGCCTCAACGATCAGCCGGTCGTGCGTGGCGCGGTCACCGCGATCAAGTGCCGCCAGCGCACCCTCGGCAAGTTTTGGCACAATTTGGACGGAGGTCGGAAACTCCGGCGGCATCGAGACCAGCGTCGGCGGGAAGGTCGAGAGCAGGCCGACCTTCTTGCCCATCGTTACGGCACGTTCGATCATCGCCTCATTCGGCTTCAGGACCGGCATGGGCGCATGCGTCCGCGCAACGGCCTCGATGCAGGGACCGAAGGCCGAGCACGTGAACAGGATGCCGTTCGCCCCGGTCGCTGCCGCATAATCGCCGAGCGCGAGGAAGCGATCGGTCATGGCATCGTTGAGCTTGCCGTCGCGGGCCAGATCGGCCGACAGGCTGTCGTCCAGCAGGTTCATCAGCCGCGCCTCCGGCCACGCCGTCGCGAACGCAGCCTCGATCGGGGCGATGGAGTGCTTGAGGGCGTGGATCAGGGCGATGCGCATGTTTTTTCCCCTCTCCCCGCATCCGCCTTGGCCGAAGCTTCGGCGGATGTGGCGGGGAGAGGTGTACTCCTTACTTGAACGGCACCGCGTACATCAAGCCACCCTTGCTCCAGAGGCCGTTGAGGCCGCGTTCGAGCTTGAGCGGGCTCGCCTTGCCGACGTTGCGCTCGTAGATTTCGCCGTAATTGCCGGTGGCCTTGAGTGCGGTGACCAGCCATTTGTTGTCCAGCCCAAGCCGCGAGCCGAGATCGCCGGAGGCGCCGAGCAGGCGCTGGATGGCCGGCGTCTGCGACTTCGTCATCTCGTCGACATTGGCCTGGGTCACACCGAGTTCTTCGGCTTCGATCAGGCCGTAGTGCAGCCAGGTGATGATGTCGCTCCAGACCTCGTCGCCGTTGCGGGTGAAGGGGCCGAGCGGCTCCTTGCTGATGGTCTGCGGCAGCACGACGTAGTCGGCCGGGTTCGGTGCCGCGGTGGTGACGGCACCGGCGAGCGCGGAGGCATCCTGGGTCATGGCATCGCAGCGGCCGCCGAAGAAGGTCTGGTACATGGTGTCGACGCGGTCGAACACCAGCGGCTTCCAGTCGATGCCGTTGGCGCGACCGTAGTCGCCGAGCGTGACTTCATGGGTGGTGCCCTGCGCGACGCAGACGGTGGCGCCCTTGAGATCCTTCAGCTCCTTCACGCCGAGGTCCTTCTTCACGACAAACCCCTGGCCGTCGTAGAAATTGATCGGCCCCTGCCGCAGGCCCAGAGTGACGCCGCGCAAGTAAGTTTGCGTCGAGTTGCGATAGAGCACGTCGATCTCGCCCGACTGCAGCGCAGTGAAACGGTTCTGCGCGGTCAGCGAAACATAGCGCACCTTGTTGGGATCGCCGAGCACGCCGGCCGCGAGCGCGCGGCAATAATCGACGTCGAGACCCTTGTAGTTGCCCTGCGAGTCCGGCGCTGAGAAGCCGGCAAAGCCCGCGCTGACGCCGCATATCAGCGTGCCGCGGCCCTTCACCGTGTCCAGCGTTGCTGCCGATACGACAACCGTCGATGCCGCGAGCACGCCCGCTGCGATAACCACTTTCCTCATCATGCTACTCTCCCCTCAGTGATTGACACTACGCAATACGTTGTCGACGGCCGTGCCGAGCTTGTCGACGATCTGGTCGATCTCATCTGCCGACGCGATATAGGGCGGCGCCAGGAGCACATGATCACCGCGGATGCCGTCCACGGTGCCGCCGCCGGGATAGCAGCCGAGCCCGTTGGCGAAGGCTTCCGCCTTGATCTTTTGATTGAGCTTGAGCGCCGAGTCGAACGAGGCGCGGGTCGCGCGATCGGACACGAGCTCGATCGCCCAGAACAGCCCGCGGCCCCTGATGTCGCCGACGTGGCGATGATTGCCGAAGCGCTCGGTGAGCCGCTGCTCGAGCTGCTTGCCGCGTTGCTTCACCTGCTCAAGCAGATTGTCCTCCCGGATCACGTCCTGCACCGCGAGTGCGGCCGCGCAGGCGAGGGGGTGCGCGAGATAAGTGTGGCCGTGCTGAAACGCACCGGAGCCGGCGCGGATGGTGTCGATGATCCTGCCGCTCGCGAGCATTGCACCGATCGGCTGATAGCCGCCGCCGAGCCCCTTTGCGATCGCCTGGATATCCGGCGCGACGCCTTCCTGCTCCCAGGCGTGCGTGGTGCCGGTGCGGCCCATGCCGGACATGACCTCGTCGAGAATGAGGAGCGCGCCATGCCTGTCG
Organism: Bradyrhizobium manausense; assembly: GCF_018131105.1. Classification (NCBI taxonomy): domain Bacteria; kingdom Pseudomonadati; phylum Pseudomonadota; class Alphaproteobacteria; order Hyphomicrobiales; family Nitrobacteraceae; genus Bradyrhizobium; species Bradyrhizobium manausense. The sequence goes on from NZ_JAFCJI010000001.1 coordinate 643,982, forward strand.
CAGATGTCGCGCACGGCCTTGAAGTAGCCATCGGGCGCCGTCACCGCGCCGGCGGTGGCGCCGACGACGGGCTCTGCCAGGAATGCGGCGACCGTGTTGGGGCCAAGGCGCTGAAACTCGGCTTCGAGCTCGGCGGCGAGCCGCGCCACGAATTGAGCGTCCGATTCACCGTCGTGCTTCTCGTGATAGGCGAAGGCCGGCGTCACATGGCTGAACGCGGCCGAGAGCAGCGGCGCATAGGGCGCGCGCCGCCAGGCATTGCCGCCGGCGGCGAGCGCGCCCAGCGTGTTGCCGTGATAGCTCTGCCGCCGCGCGATGAAATGCTGCCGCTGCGGCTCGCCGCGCTCGATGAAATATTGCCGCGCCAGCTTGATGCCGGCTTCGATCGCTTCCGATCCGCCGCTGACGAAATAGGCGTAAGCGAGACCGCCGGGCTCGTGGCCGACCAGCGTCTCGGCGAGCGCCTCGGCCGGCTCGGAGGAGAAGAAAGCGGTGTGCGCATAGGCCAGCGTCGAGGCCTGCTTCGCCATCGCGGCGATCACACGCGGGTGCTGGTGGCCGAGGCAGGAGACGGCTGCGCCGCCGGAGGCGTCGATCACGCGGCGGCCGTCCTCGGCAAAGAGATAGATGCCTTCGCCGCCGATCGCCTTGGGCGGCGTCTCACGCAACGAGCGATGCAGCACGCGGCTGGTGCGGGTGCTCATGGGTCAACCTTTCTCTGAGACGTAAGTGGAGGCCGCGGCGAGGCGCGCCTCGGTATCCTGAAGTCGCTTCTTGGCAGCCGCGCCGCCGAGCGAAAACGTCACCGCGGCCAGCGATTGTGCAATCGCAAGCGCGCCGGTGAGGCTCGGGAAGAATCCGGGCGAGGAAGCTGCTTCGAACAGCAAGACATTGTCGGCGCCCTCGGCCATCGGTGCGGCCACGCTGTCGGCGATCGCGATCAGCGTTGCGCCCGCGCTATAGGCAGCCTGTGCGACGCGGACGCTGACATTGGTATAAGGCATGAAGCCGATGACGATGACGGCCTCGCCGGGGCGGAACGCGCCGAGATCGAGATCGTCCGGGCCGGACGCCCCGACGATCTGCACCTGTTCGGGGCGAAACAGCCGGAGCTCGTAGTTGAGTAATTCCGCGACGCTGCGACAGCTGCGATAGCCGGCGATCCAGATCCGCTTTGCGTCGTGCAGCGCGCGGGCTGCGTCCGCGATCGCGTGGGCGGAGATGCGCGGCAGGCCCGCCGCTTCGGCCTCGAGCTTGTCGGTGATGAGCGCGACATCTGCGTTCGGGCCATGGCGGCGGCCTTTCGCGCGGCCGGAGAAGGGCGATGTCTGTGACGGCCGCCGTGCCTCGGTCAGCGCGGCGCGCAACTCGTCCCAGCCGGAATAGCCGATCGCCTTGGCAAGCCGTGTGAACGCGGCGGGGTCGGCGCCGGCCTCCGCCGCGAGATCGCGCATCGATCGCGTGGTGGCGTCGTAATCGTTGGCGGCGACAAAACGCCCGACCTCCTGCAAGCGCAGGGGGAGCGATGGCAACGCTATGCGGAGTTCGCTCAAAGGCGAGGATTTCGCTGATACGGCCATGAAACATTTGTTGCACGGTTCAGAGATTGGTGCAACAGTTGACGTGAGCCGCCGGAAATCGCTGTTTTCAGGAAGGATTTTTGTGCCGTGACCTCAGATGATCCCAGGCCGCCGCCGCGCCGCAGCTTTTTTGGCGCGCTCGGGCCAAACGAATTGAAGGGCCTGTTCTGGCAGGTACTGGTGGTCGGGGTCGCGGTCGCCGTCATCGTCTTCCTCTGGTCCAACACCGTCACCAACCTTTCGGCCCGCCGCATCACCACCGGCTTTGCCTTTCTTGGCCGCGAGGCCGGCATGCCGATCGCCGACAGCCTGCTCGCGTACAATCCGAGAGACAGCTACCTCTGGGCCTTCGTCGTCGGCGTCGCCAATACGCTGCGCGTTGCGGTGATCGGCATCGTGCTCGCGACCATCCTGGGCACGCTGATCGGGATCTCGCGGTTGTCGGCGAACTGGCTGCTGTCGCGCCTGGCCGCCGTCTATGTCGAGGTCCTGCGCGACATCCCGCTGCTGCTTCAACTGCTGTTCTGGTACGTGCTGATGCAGGCGTTACCGGCCGCGCGTGCGGCGTGGCGGCCGGTCGAGGGCGTGTTCCTTTCAAATCGCGGCCTGATCCTGCCTGCGATCCCGATCGGCTCGCCGCAGCTCCTGGTGCTCGGCACGGCCGTGCTGGGCTGTATTGCTTTCCTTGTTATTCAGCGATCGCTGGTTGCGCAGCAGATGCGCGACGGCAAGCCGCGGCCGGCCTGGCCCTTTGGGCTGGGCCTCATTGTCGCGCTGCCCTCAGCCGTGTCGCTGTTGCTCGGCGTGTCCTGGACCATCGAATGGCCGCAGCTGCGCGGCTTCAACTTCGTCGGCGGGTTGGCGCTGGCGCCGGAATACTTCGCGCTGCTGATTGCGCTTGTGACCTACACGTCGGCCTTCATCGCCGAGATCGTACGCAGCGGCATCCAGTCCGTGCCGCGAGGTCAATGGGATGCGGCCAGCGCGCTCGGCCTGCGCCGAAGCTTCATGCTGCGACAGATTATCCTGCCGCAGGCGCTGCGTGTGATCGTGCCGCCGATGACGAGCCAGTATCTCAATTTGACCAAGAACTCCTCGCTCGCCGTCGCGATCGGCTACCAGGACGTCGTCTCGATCGCCAACACCACGCTGAACCAGACCGGGCAGGCGATCGAGGCGATCGCGCTGATCATGGCTGTCTTCCTCACGATCAGCCTTGGCATCAGCTTCTTCATGAACTGGTTCAATGCGCGCATCGCGCTGGCGGAGCGCTGAGCATGACCGCGATCACTGACATGCCCGACCTGCCGCGCGCCGCCCGCCGTCCGCAAATCGGCAATCCGGTGCTACGCTGGCTGCGCGCCAATCTATTCTCGTCGATCCCCAACGGCATTCTCACGGTTGTCCTGTTGGCGGTGCTGGCGAAAGGCGTGTTCGGCTTCCTGCAATGGGGTGTCGCGAACGCGGTCTGGCTGACGCCGGCGAACGATTCCAGCGCCTGCAAGGCCGTGCGCGGCCTCGGCGCCTGTTGGGCGATCATTCCTGAAAAGTACCGCTTCATCCTGTTCGGGACCTATCCGTTCGACGAACAATGGCGGCCGGCGCTGTCGGTCGCGCTGTTCATCGCGCTGTTCCTTCTCTCCACGCGCCGTGCGCTATGGCGGCGCGAGCTCGCTTTCCTCTGGGTCGGTGCGCTCGCGCTGATCAGCGTGCTGATGTGGGGCGGTGTGTTCGGGCTCTCCTTTGTCTCGCAGGACCGCTGGGGTGGCTTGCCGGTGACGCTGATCCTGGCGACGTTCGGGCTGGCATTTGGTTTCCCGCTCGGCATTCTGGTGGCACTCGGCCGGCGCTCAAAGCTGCCGGCGATCCGTTCGCTTTCGGTGCTCTATGTCGAGCTGATCCGCGGCGTGCCGCTGGTCAGCCTGCTGTTCATGGCAAGCGTGATGTTCCCGTTGTTCATGCCGGCCGGGTTCAACATCGACAAGCTGCTGCGCGCGCAGATCGCGATCATCCTGTTCGCGGGGGCTTATCTGGCCGAAGTGATCCGCGGCGGTCTCCAGGCCGTGCCGCGCGGGCAATATGAGGCCGCCGATGCGTTGGGGTTGTCCTATTGGCGCAAGCAGCGGCTGGTGGTCCTGCCGCAGGCGATCCGCCACGTCATCCCGCCGCTGGTCAACACCTTCATCGCCTTCTTCAAGGATACCAGCCTGGTCCTGATCATCGGCATCTTCGACCTGCTGACGACCGCCAAGACCGCGATCATCGATCCGGCCTGGCAACAGTTTTCGGTCGAAGTCTACATCTTCGTTGCCGCGATCTATTTCGTGTTCTGCTTTGCAATGTCGCGGTACAGCCGGAGCCTGGAGGCAACGAGCGCGAGGTGAGAGCGCCAGCCCCGGACACACTGGGTCCGGGGCCTAGCAGCAGTTACTTCTTCACCCGCGGATCGATCGGCGTCTGCCCGCGCAGACCCAAAATGTCCTCCAGCACCCTCGCGCCCGCGATCACCTGCGCATCCGCGCGTGGTGCGCCGACGATCTGTACGCCGACCGGCAGGCCCGAGGTGGTGAAGCCGCAGGGCAGCGACAGTGACGGGCAGCAGGCGAGCGTGATCGCGTAGACGATGCCGAGCCATTCGACGTAGTTCTCGAATGTCTTGCCCGCGCATTCCGCAACATAGCGGTTCTCGATCGGAAAGGGTGGCACGATCGTGGTCGGCGTCAGCAACAAATCATACGTCTTGAAGAACTCGACCGCCCGCGCGGTCATGCCGACGCGCTGCGCTTCGGCGCGTGCGAGCTGGTCGACCGTGAGCTTGAGGCCTTCCTCGATATTCCAGATCACCTCGGGCTTGAGCTGGTCGCGCTTGGTGCGCAACAGACTGGCCTTGGTGATCGCAAAATCGAAGGCGCGCAGCACATGGAAGCACTCATGCGCCTCGCGCCAGTCCGGGTGCGCCTCCTCGACGATGGCGCCGGCCTCGGCGAAACGTTCGGCCGCCTTGCGGGTGATCGCCTTGACCTCTGGATCGACAGGGGTGATGCCGAGATCGGGCGAATAAGCGATGCGCTTCGGCTTCTTGCCCGATTGTGCCGCGGACAGGAACGAGTTGGTCGGCGCCGGCAGCGACAGCGGATCGTCGGCATAGTCGCCGCTCATGGCATCGAGCAGCAGCGCGAGGTCTTCTACGTTGCGCGCCATCGGACCGACGACACCGAGATTGCGGTCGATGCCTGATTTCGGCGTATGGGCGACGCGGCCGATGCTCGGCCGCATGCCGACGACACCACAGAAGGCCGCGGGGCTGCGCAAGGAGCCGCCCATGTCGGAGCCCTGTGCGAGCCACGCCATGCCGGTGGCAAGCGCCACCGCCGCGCCGCCGGAGGAGCCGGCCGCCGACTTCGATGTATCCCAGGGATTGAGCGTCGCGCCGAATACTTCGTTGAAGGTGTTGGCGCCGGCGCCGAATTCCGGCGTGTTGGATTTGGCGTAGACCACCGCGCCATTGGCCTCGAGATTTTCAACCATGAGGTCGGACGTGGCGGGGATGTTGTCCCGGAAGATCGGCGAGCCCTGCGTATTGAGCACGCCCGCGACATCGGTCAGATCCTTGATCGGCAGCGGCAAGCCCGCGAGCAGCCCGCGCGCGCCGGCGGGTTTCTTCATCAGCGCCGTGGCGTGGTCGCGCGCACGGTCGAAGCATAATGTCGGCAGCGCATTGACCTTGCCGTCGACCTCCTTGACGCGCTTCTCCACCACGTCCAGCAGCTCGAGCGGAGAAACGTCGCCGGAACGCAGCTTGTCGACGACGGTGCAGGCGGTTTCGCGGATCAGGTCTTGAGACAACGATCTAACTCCTGTGCTTATTCTGGTTCGTCATTGCGAGCGAAGCGAAGCAATCCAGTCTGTCACCGCGGAGGCATTTCTGGATTGCTTCGCTTCGCTCGCAATGACGGAAATCGAGTTAACCCCATCCGGCGCTGATGCCGCCATCGACCGTGTAGATCACGCCCGACGTATAGCCGGCGCGGTCGGAGGCGAGGAACGCCATGAGATCGCCGATCTCGCGCGCATGCGCGGGGCGACCGAGTGGCAGGCCTTTCTGAAATTCCTTGTAGCGGTTCTCGTCGCCGAACTGGTGCTTGGCTCGCGTCTTCAGCAGCGTGACGTGACGGTCGGTGCCGACTGGACCGGGGTTGATGCCGACCACGCGAATGTTGTCCGCGAGACTTTTTCCGCCGAGTGCGCGGGTGAAGGCCATCAGCGCGGCATTGCCGGCGCTGCCGCAGATGTAATTGGCGTCGAATTTCTCGCCGGCCGCGCCGATGTCGTTGACGATGACGCCGCCACCCCTGGCCTTCATCTGCGCGTAGATCTGCCGCGTGAGGTTGATGTAGCCGAACACTTTCAATTCCCAGGCGTGCCGCCAGGTGGCTTCGTCGATCTTGTCGATCGAGCCGCCGGGAATGTCGCCGGCATTGTTGACGAGCACGTCGATGTCGGCGGCTTCCCTGGCGAGCCGTGCCAGGTCCTCGGCCTTGCGCAAATCCACGATGCTGGTCGCGGCATCGATCTGATGGGCAGAGCGCAGGCGGTCGGCCAGCACCTTGAGCTGATCGCCGCTGCGGGCGGCGAGCAGGAGATGCGCGCCTTCCTCAGCAAACGCCTCGGCGGCGGCGGCGCCAATCCCCTTGGACGCGCCCGTGATCAGGACGCGCTTGCCACGCAGATGCAGATCCATGAGAGGTACTCGCAGGATGGGAACGGAATGAAATCAGTAGGCGCTCGGCTGCGCCATGGTCAACATTGCAGTGCAGCGTTGCGCTGCCGCTGACTTTGGTCCATTGCAGTGCGGTCAAAAGACGGCGGCTGCCGGACCAACCAAGGACGTTCTCAATGAGCAAGAAACAATACCGGATCGCAGTCATTCCCGGCGATGGCATCGGCAAGGAAGTGATGCCCGAAGGCCTGCGCGTTTTGGAGACGGCCGCGAAGAAGCACGGCGTGTCCCTGCATTTCGATCACTACGACTTCTCGTCCTGGGACTATTACGAGAAGCACGGCCAGATGATGCCGGACGATTGGAAGGAAAAGATCGGCAAGCACGACGCGATCTATTTCGGCGCGGTCGGCTGGCCGGCGAAAATCCCGGATCACGTCTCGCTGTGGGGCTCGCTGATCAAGTTCCGCCGCGAGTTCGACCAATATGTGAACTTGCGTCCGGTACGGCTGATGCCCGGCGTGCCGTCGCCGCTGGCGAACCGCAAGCCCGGTGACATCGATTTCTGGGTGGTGCGCGAGAATACTGAAGGTGAGTATTCTTCCGTCGGTGGCCGCATGTTCCCGGACACCGACCGGGAGTTCGTGACACAGCAGACGGTGATGACTCGCACCGGCGTTGACCGCATCCTGAAATTCGCCTTCGAGCTCGCGCAGTCGCGGCCGAAGAAGCATCTGACCTCGGCGACCAAGTCGAACGGCATCTCCATCACCATGCCCTATTGGGACGAGCGCGTGGAGGCGATGGCGAAGAAGTTCCCGGGCGTGAAGTGGGACAAGTACCACATCGACATTCTCACGGCGAACTTCGTGCTGCATCCCGACTGGTTCGACGTCGTGGTCGGCTCGAACCTGTTCGGTGACATCCTCTCCGACCTCGGCCCGGCCTGCACCGGTACCATCGGCATTGCGCCGTCGGGCAACATCAATCCCGAGCGCAATTTCCCGTCGGTGTTCGAGCCGGTGCACGGCTCGGCGCCCGACATCGCGGGGCAGGGGATCGCCAATCCGATCGGCATGATCTGGTCGGGCGCGATGATGTTCGAGCATCTCGGCGAGAAGGAAGCGGGCAAGTCGATCGTCGACGCGATCGAGCGCACACTGGCCGAGCGCACGCTGCGCACGAAGGATCTCGGCGGCAACGCCGACACCACGGCTTGCGGCAAGGCCGTCGCGGATATGGTGGACTAGGGCGGAGCTCACGCAGCGGACTCAGGTGTCGTCCCGGCGAAAGCCGGGACCCATACCCCCCAGGGAGTGGTTCTCGTACGCGCTGGTGACCGCGAGTCTTCGCCAAACCACGTCCTGTGGTTATGGGTCCCGGATCTGCGCTTCGCTTGTCCGGGACGACAGTGGTGCTTGAATCAGCTCGCGATCTTCTCGATCGCGGTTTGCTCCAGCCCGAACTTTTTCCCGGCCTCGATAATCTCCTGCCATGTCGTCGGGTCGACCGGAATGCCTTCGGCGAGACGCGTCTTCTTGGTCTCGCGCTCGGGCTCGCCGGCGATCTTCACCTTGTCGACGCCGGGTGCGGGAGGCGAGCCGGTGTGCCAGGCGACGAAGCTCTCGACTTCGCGCGCGAGGTTCTCGCCGGTGCCGAGCTTGCGGGGATCAATGACGATCGAGAGCATTCCGTTGAGGACGTTGTACTTGCCGTCGGACGGGCCCTTGACCACCTGCCCACCGGAGAGCGCGCCGCCGAGGATTTCGCACACCAGCGCGAGACCCGAACCCTTGTGCTCGCCGAACGGCAGGATGGCGCCGTGCGGGGGGATCACGGTGTAGCGCGGATTGACGGTGGGCTTGCCTTCATTGTCGATGATGGTGCCGGGCTCGAGTTCGACGCCCTTGTTGTGGGCGACGCGGGTCTTGCCCTGCGCGATCCTGCTGGTGGCGAAGTCGAGCACGATCGGGTCCTTGCCCGCGCGCGGGATACCGACGCAGAACGGGTTGGTGCCGTGGCGCGCATCGCTGCCGCCCCAGGGCGCCACGATCGGGCGCGAGATCACGTTGACGAAGTGGATCGAGACCAGCCCGTGGTCGATGCACTGCTCGGCCCAGTGGCCGATGCGGCCGATATGGTGCGCGTTGGAAAGGCCGACGAGGCATACGCCGTTTTGCCTGGCGCGCTCGGCCGCCAGCTCCATCGCTTCATGGCCGATCACCTGGCCGTAGCCGGTGAGTCCGTCGAGGGTGAGAAGCGGACCCGTGTCGAGCACGGTCTTGACGTGTGCGTTCACGGCGAGGCCACCGTTAACGACGCTCGAGACATAACGCGGGATCATGCCGACGCCGTGGGAGTCATGGCCCTTGAGGTTGGCCTCGACGAGATTGGTGGACACGAGCTCCGCTTCGCGATCGGTGGAACCACCGGCCTTGACGATGGCGCGGATGGCGTTGGTGAGCGGCTCTGCCTTGAAGGTGCGATAGTCGGCCATTGTTGTTGCTCTTATCCTTTCACGATCCGGCGGCAATGGACCCATGCCGCTTCAATCAGGTTCTCGCTCGCTTCCGGTGTCCGGAACGCCGAATGCGCCGACAGCGTCACGTTCGGAATCCTGGTCAGCGGATGGTCCGCCGGCAGCGGCTCGATGTTGAAGACATCGAGGCCGGCATGGCGGATGTGGCCGGACTTCAGCGCATCGATCATCGCCTGCTCGTCGACGATGGCCCCGCGGGCCGTGTTGATGAAGACGACGCCCGGTTTCATCTTTGCGATTGTCTCGCGTGTGATCATGCCGCGCGTTTCGTCGTTGAGCAGCAGGTGCAGCGACACGACGTCGCTTCGCGCCAGCAACGTGTCGAGATCGGTGAACTCGACGCCGGGATGGGTCTTCGGCGAGCGATTCCAGGCGATTACCTTCATGCCGCTGCCGGCCGCAATGCGCGCGACCTCGGCGGCGATTCCGCCGAAGCCGATCAGGCCGAGCGTCTTGCCGGTGAGCTGCATGCCGTCCTCACGCAGCCAGTTACCGGCGCGCATCTCGCGGTCCATCATCGCGATGACGCGCGCGGAAGCCCACATCAGCGCGATCGCGGATTCTGCCACGGCCGTGTCGCCATAGCCCTTGATCAGATGCACGGAGATGCCGAGCTCGGCGAGTTCCTCCGGGTTCATGTAGCTGCGCGCGCCCGTGCCGAGAAACACGACGTGCTTCAGGCCTTTGCATTTCTTCGCAACGTCGGTCGGCAGTGCGGTGTGATCGACGATCGCGATCTCGGCGCCGTCGAGGATCTCGGGATATTGCTCCGGCCTGATATCGGGATCCCGGTGGATCCGCACCTTGGGATCGCCAGGCCTTTCCAGCCGCTCCATGATCACGGCAAGCGCTTCATTGGCGTCGACGAAAACTCCGCGCATGTCTGTCTCCGATCAGGACGCGACGCCGGCGATCGCCAGCACGGTATGCATCAGCACATTGGTGCCCGCGGCGCAGTCGCCCTGCGTGGCATCTTCCAGCTCGTTGTGGCTGATGCCGTCCTTGCACGGCACGAACACCATCGCTGCGGGAATGACCGTGTTGAGGTTGCAGGCATCGTGGCCGGCGCCGGAGGTGATGCGGCGGGAGGAATAGCCGAGTGTCTTCGCCGCGTTCTCGACGGCTGAGATCAGCTTGGGATCGAAATGCGTCGGCGGCTTGCGCCAGACGAGATCGATATTGACCTCGACCTTGCGACGGGCCGCGATCTCGGCGATGGCGGCGCGCAGGTCGCGGTCGAGCGCATCCATGATGGTGCCATCGGCGCTGCGGCAGTCCATGGTGAAGGCGATCTCGCCGGGAATGACGTTGCGTGAGGGATTTGCGATCACGGCCTCGCCGATGGTGCCGACCGCCTTCGGTCCATGCTTGCTGGCGATCGCCTCCATCGCCAGCACGATCTCGGAAAGCGTCGCCAGCGCATCGCGCCGCAGCGGCATCGGTGTCGAGCCCGCATGACTCTCGAACCCGGAAATCCTGCCATCGTACCAGAGCACACCCTGGCCGGAATCGACCACTCCGATGGTCTTGCCTTCCGCCTCCAGGATCGGGCCCTGCTCGATATGCAGCTCGACGAAGCAGCCGAGCTTCTGGAAACCGACCGGCTTGTCGCCGCGATAGCCGATGCTGTCGAGCGCCTGGCCAACCGTCGTGCCCTCGATATCCTTGCGCGAGAGAATGTCGTCGGTGGTGAAATCGCCGACATAAGCCGCAGAGGCCATCATTGCCGGCGCAAAGCGCGAGCCTTCCTCGTTGGTCCAGTTGACGACGCAGATCGGCGCTTCGGTCTCGATACCGGCGTCGTTCAGCGTCCGGATCACCTCGAGCGCGCCGAGCGTGCCCAGAATGCCGTCATACTTGCCGCCAGTCGGCTGGGTATCGAGATGAGAGCCGATACCAACGGGCAGCTTCGACATGTCGCGGCCCTTGCGCAGGCCGAACTGCGAGCCGAGCGCATCGGTATGCACTTCGAGGCCGGCGTCCTCGCAGGCCTTCCGGAACCAGTCACGAACCTGCTTGTCTTCGCTACTCAGGGTCAGCCGCCGCACACCGCCTTTGGCCGTCGCGCCGAATTGCGCGGTCTCGTGGATGGCGCCCCAGAGACGGGCGGAATCGATTTGCAGGTTGGTTGCGGCTCGGCTCATGCGTTTAGTCTCTCATCTTATCCGGCGCCTTTTTCAATGACGCGCCAGCACGGGCGCGTCAACCGCGAGGCTGCTCTGCGCAATCTGACATGCAAGCTCGGCCACGCGCTGCACCGCGACGACGTCAGGCGAGGCGAGCCAGCTTGCCGTGAACGTCAGCGGCGCGATCTCCAGATCGGTATCGAGCAATTGCAGCCGGCCGTCGGCGAGCTCGTTCTCGACGATGGCGTCGGGGATCACGGCGATGCCGAGGCCTTCGACCGCCATGTGGATGACGGTCGCGAGCGAAGCCGATGCGTGGAGACGGATTGGGGGGAGTTCGGGCCGATCGAATACCTCGCGCACGACCTCGTAGGGCTTGGTTTTGCGCGGGAAGGTGATGATCGGAAACCGCGCGAGATCGGCGGGCGTTACCGGGCCATGGCCGAGCCCGAGTGATGGGCTGGCGAGAAAGCCGATCGGATAGTCGGCGAGCATGCGGTTGTGCACGCCCGAGGCCGACAGCGGCCCGACCACGAAAGCCAGCTCGATCTCCTGTGCGAGCAGTCGCGCGGTAAGGTTCGGCGTGATGTCGACCTCGATCTCCAGCGACAGGTTCGGGTAGATCTCGTTGACGCTCTTCACCAGCCGGGGCAGCCAGGTGTGCACGATGGTCTCGGCGACACCGAGCCGCATCACGCCGCGCATCGCCGAACGATCGCCGATCTCGGCCATCATCGCGGCGCGGAGGCCGATCAGCTTCTCGGCATAGACCATCATTTGCCGACCGCTCGGGGTGGGCGAGGCGAAACGATGATCGCGGTTCAGGAGCTTCACACCCATCTCGCGCTCGAGCTGGGCAATGCGCTGGGAGATCGCCGGCTGGGTCGTATTCAGACGGGCCGCGGCGCCTCGGAAGCTCCCAAGCTTCACGACCCAAAGGAAGGTTTCGATCGACCTGAAGTCCAGCATTGGAAGGATTTTCCCGATCGATAAAATAGTTTTATCGATATCGATTAGAAAGGACGATTAGACTTTATAGTATGCTTGATGTTGGCTAGGCTTGTCGAGTTCATAGGCAGGTCGATCAAATGACTGTTTTGGTGGCAGTGCAGCAAGCTGAAACGCCCGACACGCTCCCGAGTCGTCAGGCGAGGCTTGCCTATCGCGGCGGCCAAGTCGGTTCGACCGCGGGCGTTGCCCCCGGCTTCGTCCAAGGCAATCTGGCGATCCTGCCGGCGGAATACGCCGGCGCCTTCCATCGCTTCTGCCAGCTCAATCCGAAACCTTGCCCGATCATCGGCATGTCCGACGTCGGCAGCCCGCACATCCCCGCGCTTGGCGCCGATCTCGATATCCGCACCGACGTGCCGCGCTATCGCGTCTGGCGCGACGGCGAGGTCGTCGACGAGCCGACCGACGTGAAAAAGCACTGGCGCGACGACCTCGTTACCTTCGTGCTCGGCTGCTCATTCTCCTTCGAGGAGGCGTTGCTCGACGAGGGTATGCCCATCCGTCACATTGAAGAGAATGTGCGCGTGCCGATGTACCGCACCAACATCGCCTGCGGCGCGTCAGGTCCGTTCGCGGGGCCGATGGTCGTCTCGATGCGTCCATTCAAGCCGGCGGATGCGATCCGCGCGGTGCAGATCACCTCGCGCTATCCCGCCGTGCACGGTGCACCCGTGCATCTCGGCCATCCGCATCTGATTGGCATCAAGGACATCGCCAGGCCCGACTATGGAGATCCCGTATCTGTCGCAGATGACGAGATTCCGGTATTCTGGGCCTGCGGCGTGACGCCGCAATCGGTGATCAATGCTGCAAAGGTACCATTCGCAATCACGCATTCGCCCGGCCTGATGCTGGTGACAGATCTGAAGAACAGGAATATGGCCGTGATCTAGTGAGCAGCATTTGCTGCTTCTTCAGGCTTTACGCTCTCGACCAATCGCCTCATTCGATACACACAAAAAATCAGTAACAGGGGACTCTGCCATGACGATCTCTCGCCGCGACGTTCTGCTCGGTGCTACCGCCACTGCTGCGCTGGTGCCGCTCGCTGCTCGTGCCCAGGCTTCCGAAGTCGTGATCGGCGTGATCTACCCGTTCTCCGGCGGCAGCGCGCAGCAGGGCGTCGATGCGCAGAAGGCCTATGAGACCGCGCTCGAGGTCATCAACAAGGACAGCGATTTCGATCTGCCGCTGGCGAAGGGCGAGGGCCTGCCGGGCCTCGGTGGCGCCAAGGTGCGCCTCGTGTTCGCCGACCACCAGGCCGATCCGCAGAAGGGCCGTGCAGAAGCCGAGCGCCTGATCACGCAGGAGAAGGTCTGCGCCATCATCGGCACCTATCAGAGCGCGGTCGCGGTCACCGTCAGCCAGATCTGCGAACGCTACCAGATCCCGTTCGTCTCCGCCGACAACTCCTCGCCGAGCCTGCATCGCCGCGGCCTCAAATATTACTTCCGTGCCGCCCCGCATGACGAAATGTATTCGGCCGCGATGTTCGACTTCTTCGACGCCATGAAGAAGAAGGGCACCAAGATCGAGACGCTGTCGCTGTTCCACGAGGACACGATCTTCGGCACCGATTCCGGCAACGCCCAGTCAAAGATCGCCGGCGAGCGCGGCTACAAGATCGTCTCCGACATCAAGTATCGCGCCAATTCGCCCTCGCTCTCGGCCGAGGTGCAGCAGCTCAAGACCGCCAACGCCGACGTGCTGATGCCCTCGAGCTACACCACCGACGGCATCCTGCTGGTCAAGACCATGGCCGAGCTCGGCTACAAGCCCAACGCGATCGTGGCGCAGGACGCGGGCTTCTCCGAGAAGGCGCTCTATGACGCCGTCGGCGACAAGCTCGAAGGCGTGATCTCGCGCGGCACCTTCTCGCTCGATCTTGCACAGAAGCGTCCGATGGTCGGCAAGGTCAACGACATGTTCAAGGCGAAGTCGGGCAAGGATCTGAACGATCTCACCTCGCGCCAGTTCATGGGCCTGATCATCCTCGCGGACGCCATCAACCGCGCCAAGTCGGCCGATGGCGAGAAGATCCGCGATGCACTGGCTGCGACCGACATCCCGGGCGAGCAGACCATCATGCCGTGGAAGCGCGTGAAGTTCGACGAGATGGGCCAGAACAACGACGCAAATCCGGTGTTGCTGCAATATGTCGGCGGCAAGTTCGTCACCATTTTCCCGCCGCAAGCCGCGATTGCGGAGGCGACCTGGCCGATGAAGTAAGCGATCCGGTTGGGGACCAAGGCGCTGTGGGGCGCAGTACCGTCAAGCTGCTCCCACACCGTCATTGCGAGAAGCGAAGCGACGAAGCAATCCAGACTGCTTCCATGGAGACATTTCTGGATTGCTTCGCTTCGCTCGCAATGACGAAGCCTGTCGTGACGTTTCGAACGGGGGACTAGAGGTGACAGCCCAAGCCATTATCCAAAGTCTCGCGAGCGGCCTGCTCATGGGCCTGCTCTACGGACTGATCGCGGTCGGCCTTGCGCTGATTTTCGGCCTGATGGACGTCGTGAACTTCGCCCATGGCGAGTTCCTGATGATCGCGATGTACGTGTCCTTCTTTCTGTTCACCTTCTTCGCCATCGATCCCTTGCTATCGGCGCCGCTGGTCGCCGCCGCGCTGTTCGTGTTCGGGGCGGTGGTCTATCTATTGATCGTACGTTTCGCCATGCGGGCCAAGGCCAATGCCGGCATGGTGCAGATCTTCACCACTTTCGGCCTTGCCATCGTGATGCGCGGGCTGGCGCAGTTCTTTTTCACGCCGGACTATCGCAGCGTTCCGCATTCCTGGCTCGGCGGCAAGACGATCTCGATCGCCGGCATCTTCCTGCCAGAGCCGCAGCTGATGGGCGCGCTGGTCTCGATCCTGGCCTTTGCCGGACTCTACTTCTTCATCAACCGCACCGATTTCGGTCGCGCCCTGGAGGCCACCCGTGAGGATCCCGGCGCGGTCGCGCTGGTCGGCATCGACAAGAATCGCGTGTTCGCGCTCGGTTGGGGGCTCGGCGCCGCGCTCGTCGGCCTCGCCGGAGCGATCATGGCAAGCTTCTTCTACATCTATCCGGATGTCGGCGCGTCCTTTGCGCTGATCGCCTACGTGACCGTCGCGCTCGGTGGCTTCGGCAGCGTGTTCGGCGCCTTTGCCGGTGGCATCGTTGTCGGCCTGGTCGAGGCGATGACTGCCCTGATGCTGCCACCCTCGCTGAAGTCGGTCGGCATCTATGCGGTGTACTTGCTCGTCGTCTTCATCCGGCCGCGTGGCCTGTTCGGGTCGATATGATGGACAAGAATTTCGCCGCGCGGCGCCGCCGCGACCTCATCATCGCCGCGGTCCTGGTCGCACTGGCCGCGCTCGCGCCGCTGTTCGTCAAGGACGTCTACGTCCAGAACATCCTGATCCTGACCCTGATGTATGCGGCGCTGTCGCAGAGCTGGAACATCCTGTCCGGCTATTGCGGGCAGATCTCGCTCGGGCATGCGCTCTATTTCGGCATCGGCGCCTACACCACCGAGCTGCTGTTCACCAAGTTCGGCGTGTTGCCCTGGTTTGGCATGCTCGCCGGCGGCATGATCGCGGCTGCGATCGCGATGGGGCTCGGCTACCCCTTCTTCCGGCTGCGCGGCCATTACTTCGTGATCGCGACCATCGTCATCGCCGAGATCGGGCTGCTGCTGTTCCAGAACTGGGAATGGGCCGGAGCCGCGATGGGGATCACCATTCCGGTGCGCGGCGACAGCTGGGTGAAGTTCCAGTTCCTGCGCAGCAAGCTGCCGTACTTCTATTTCGCGCTGGCGCTGTGCAGCCTCGCCTGGTTCGTCACCTGGTGGCTGGAGGATTCTAAATGGGGCTTCTGGTGGCGCGCGGTGAAGGACAATCCGGAAGCGGCTGAAAGCCTCGGTGTGGTCGTGTTCAATTCCAAGATGGGCGCGGCCGCCGTCTCTGCTTTCCTCGTGGCCGTCGGCGGCGCCTTTTATGCGCAGTTTCTCGCTTATATCGACCCCGAAAGCGTCATGGGCTTCCAGTTCTCGCTGCTGATGGCGCTGCCTGCCGTGCTCGGCGGCATCGGCACCCTCTGGGGACCGGTGTTAGGGGCGGCCATCCTGATCCCGATGACGGAGCTGACGCGCTCCTATATCGGCGGCTCCGGTCGAGGCGTCGATCTCATCGTCTATGGCGCGCTGATCGTGGCGATCTCGCTGGCACTGCCGCAAGGTCTGGTGAGCCTGTTCTCCCGTTCGAAAGCCAAGAATCAGGCAAAGGGGGCCACGCGATGACCGCGCTCCTTGAAACCCGAAGCGTCTGGCAGCGGTTCGGCGGCCTCGTCGCCAACAGCGACGTGTCGATCTCGGTTGGTCGCGGCGAGATCGTCGGCCTGATCGGCCCCAACGGCGCCGGCAAGTCGACACTGTTCAATCTCATCGCCGGCGTCTTGCCGCCGACGCAAGGTTCGATCTGGTTCGATGGCGAGGACGTCACGAGGCTGCCGGCAGCCGAGCGCTGCCAGCGTGGCGTTGGTCGCACCTTCCAGGTGGTCAAGAGCTTCGAGACCATGACCGTGATCGACAATGTCATCGTCGGTGCGCTCGTGCGCAACACCGTGATGCGCGAAGCCCGCCGGAAGGCGCACGAGGTCCTGGAGTTCACCGGCCTTGCGGCGCGCGCCGACGTGCTCGCCAGCGATCTCGTGCCGGCCGAAAAGCGCCGTCTCGAGGTCGCCCGTGCGCTCGCGACCGAACCAAAGCTGCTGCTGCTCGACGAAGTCCTCACCGGCCTCACGCCGACCGAGGCGCAGACCGGCGTGGCGCTGGTGCGCAAGGTGCGCGATGCCGGCATCACGGTGCTGATGGTCGAACATGTCATGGAGATCGTGATGCCGCTGGTCGATCGCGCCATCGTGCTCGACCTCGGCAAGGTGCTGGTCGAGGGCAAGCCCGCCGACGTCGTCCGCGATCCCAAGGTGATCAAGGCATATCTGGGAGATCGTCATGCTGTCGGTGCATGAAGTCACGACCGCCTATCAGGGCCTGGTCGCGATCTCCGCGATCAGCATCGAGGTCACCAAGGGCGAGATCGTCTGTGTCGCCGGTGCCAACGGTGCCGGCAAGTCGACGTTGCTGAAGTCGATCGCCGGTGCGGAGCGTCCACGCTCGGGCACCGTGACCTTCGACGGCAAGCGGCTCAACGGCATGGCTCAGCATCACATCACGGCGGCCGGCATCGCCTATGTACCGGAGAATCGCCGCCTGTTCCCACGCCTGTCGGTGCGGGACAATCTGCGCCTCGGCAGCTATCTCTATCGCGGCGGGGCGGATCGCGAAGAACCGCTCGATCTGGTCTTCAAGCTGTTTCCGCGTCTGTCCGAACGGCTCGAGCAGCGCGCCGAGACGCTCTCCGGCGGCGAGCAGCAGATGCTCGCCATCGGCCGCGCGCTGATGACGCGCCCGCGGCTCTTGATGCTGGACGAGCCTTCGCAAGGCATCATGCCCAAGCTCGTCGACGAGATTTTCCAGGCGGTGAAGCTCATCCGTGATTCCGGCATGACCGTGCTGATCGTCGAGCAGCGCATGGCCGAGTGCCTGGAGATCGCCGATCGCGCCTACATCCTGCAAACCGGCCGCGTGCTGATGCAGGGCCCGGCCGCGGAGATCAGGGGCAATCCGGACGTGCGGAAGGCGTATCTGGGGCTATAGGTTTCAGCGTCATTGCGAGGAGCCCTTGCGACGAAGCAATCCAGAATTTCTCCGCGGAGAGACTCTGGATTGCTTCGCTGCGCTCGCCATGACGAGGAGGGAGCCGGGCGCTAATGCTCGTGCCCATGCTCCGGCAGCGTCAGCCCAAACACCTTCACGAGATCAGCCACCTGCTCGGGCGACAGATGCCGCGGGTTCAACCCTCGCAGCAGGAGATACAGCTTAGCCGTCTCCTCCAGCTCCTCCGTCGCGAATACGGCCGCTTCCAGCGTGTCGCCGGCGACGACTGGGCCGTGATTGGCGAGCAGCACCGATGAATATTTCCCGGCCAGCCCCTTGATCGCATCCGCGACTGCTGGATCGCCGGGGCGGTAATAGGGCACGAGCGCGGTGGCGCCGCATTTCATGAGGTAATAAGCCGTCATCGGCGGCAGCGCGGCGCGCGGGTCGATCTCGGGCAGCATCGAGAGCGCGACCGAATGGGTTGAATGCAAATGCACGATCGCGCGCGCACTTCCGCGCGTGTCATAGAGCGCAGTGTGCAGTGGAACTTCCTTTGTCGGCGCATCGCCGGAGACCAGGCGACCTTGCTCGTCCAGCCGCGACAGCTTTGAGGGATCGAGGAAGCCAAGCGAGGCGTTGGTCGGCGTCACCAGCCAGCCGCCGCCATCCAGCCGGACGCTGATATTGCCTGAAGAGCCAGGCGTCAGTCCGCGCTCGAACAGGGACCGTCCGAACCGGCAGATATCCTCGCGCAGCCTTGTCTCGTCGCTCATGGCCGTCATGCCTGCTTGTCTCACGCTTTGGCAGCGCGGCCAAGGCGTGTTATTCGAGGTTACGAGCCGCCGCAAAGGCCGGTCTGCCGGGAAACGTTCGCAAGGGTTAGTTGCATGTCCGCCTCCACGTCACAAAACCAGCGCATCGCGGTCATCGGGCTCGGCTCGATGGGATACGGGATGGCGACTTCGCTGAAGCGCGCCGGGCACACCGTGACCGGCTGCGATGTTTCTGCCGATGCGGTCGCGCGTTTCGTCAAGGACGGCGGCGCTGGCGCGACAACGCCGGCCGAGGCGGCCAAGGGCGCCGACATCGTCGTCAGCGTCGTCGTCAACGCCGCCCAGACTGAAGCGATCCTGTTCGGCAAGGATGGCGTCGCCGAGGCCCTGCCGAAAGACAGCGTCTTCATCTCGTCCGCCACGATGGATCCCGACGTGGCCCGGCGCCTGGCAAAACAGCTGGAAGCGACCGGCCGGCATTACCTGGATGCACCGATCTCCGGCGGCGCACAGCGCGCCGCGCAAGGCGAGTTGACGATCCTCGCGTCCGGCAGCGCTGCGGCCTTCGCCAAGGCGCGCCCGGCGCTCGATGCCATGGCGGCAAAGCTCTACGAACTCGGTGATGCCGCGGGGCAGGGCGCTGCGTTCAAGATGATCAACCAACTGCTGGCCGGCGTGCATATCGCTGCCGCGAGCGAAGCGATGGCGTTCGCGGCCAAGCAGGGCCTCGACATCCGCAAGGTCTATGAGGTTATCACGGCCTCCGCCGGCAATTCCTGGATGTTCGAGAACCGCATGCCGCATGTGCTCGACGGCGATTACACGCCGCGTAGCGCGGTCGAGATATTTGTGAAGGATCTCGGCATCATCCAGGACATGGCACGTACCGCCAGATTCCCGGTGCCGGTCTCCGCCGCGGCCCTCCAGATGTTCCTGATGACGTCGGCATCAGGCATGGGGCGTGACGACGACGCCTCGGTCGCGCGGATGTATGCGCAGATCACCGGCGTCAAGCTTCCCGGCGACAAGTAAGAAGAGGATCTGCAATGCCCCGTTTCGCCGCCAACCTCTCGATGATGTTCACCGAGGTGCCGTTCCTCGACCGCTTCGATGCCGCCGCTCAAGCTGGATTCACCGCTGTCGAATTTCTCTTCCCTTACGACCACGCGGTCGAAGCGGTCGGCGAGCGCCTCAAGCGCAACGGCCTGACGCAGGCATTGTTCAACCTGCCGCCGGGTGACTGGAACGCCGGCGAGAAGGGCTTTGCCGCGTTGCCGGCGCGGTTCAATGATCTCAAGGCGAGCCTGGAAACGGCGCTGCCTTACGCCAAGGCCACCGGCGTCAAGCGGTTGCATTTGATGGCCGGCATCGCCAATCGCGGCGAGCGCGTTGCGATCGAGGCCTTCTACAAATCGGTGGCGTGGGCCGCCGAATTCTTCGCAGCGCATGGCATCGACATCGTGCTCGAGCCGATCAACGCGCGCAACGTGCCCGGCTACTTCCTCAATGATTTCGGCTTCGCGCGCGACCTGATCCAGGAGTTGCGGCTTCCGAACGTGAAGCTCCAGTTCGATATCTATCACTGCGGGATCATCCATGGTGACGTCACCATGCGGCTGCGCGAGATGATGCCGATCATCGGCCACATCCAGATCGCCAGCATTCCCTCGCGCAACGAGCCTGACGGCGAGGAGCTGAACTATCCGTTCCTGTTCGATGAACTCGACCGCCTCGGCTATGCCGGCTTCGTCGGCTGCGAATACAATCCGCGTGGCAAGACCACTGACGGCCTCGCCTGGTTCAAGCCCTATGCGGGAGTGAAGCCGTGACCCTCGCATTGGGCTGCATTGCCGACGACTACACCGGCGCCTCCGATCTCGCCAACACGCTGACCCGCGCGGGCCTGCGCACCGTACAGACCATCGGGGTGCCGGCCTCCGACCTCGCATTGCCCGAGGTCGACGCCGTCGTGGTGTCGCTGAAGAGCCGTTCGATCGAGGCGGGGCTTGCCGTGTCGCGCTCGCGCGAGGCAGAGAGATGGCTGCGTGCTCGCGGCGCGGGCCATGTGCTGTTCAAGATCTGCTCGACCTTCGATTCCACCGCTTCAGGCAACATCGGTCCGGTGATGGACGCGCTGCGCGCCGAGGGCGTCGTGTTGGTGACGCCCGCTTTCCCGGAGACCGGCCGCACTGTCTATCAGGGCAATCTGTTCGTCGGCGCCGTGCCGCTGAACGAGAGCCCGCTCAAGGACCACCCGCTCAACCCGATGCACGATTCCAACCTGGTGCGCGTGCTGGCGCGCCAGAGCAGGACGCAGATCGGGCTCGTCGATCTCGCGACGTTGACGCGCGGGGCGGAGGCCGTACGGGCCCGGCTTGCCGAACTCTCGGGCAAGGGCGTCGGGGCCGCGATCGTCGACGCCGTGTTCGACCGCGACCTCGAGACCATCGGTCTTGTCGCCGCGGAACACAGGCTGTCCGTCGGCGCCTCCGGCATCGGCCTTGGGCTCGCCCGCGCGCTGGTGTCGACCGGCAAGGTCAAGTCGGCCGCGGCCAGCAGCGACCAGGGGGCCGCTGTTGGCGGACCGGTGGCGTGCCTCGCCGGCAGCTGCTCGCAGGCCACCTTGCAGCAGATCGCCAATGCCGAGCGCGTCATGCCGGTGCTTCATCTCGATACCGACCGTATTCTTACGGGGGCAAATGAAACGCAGCGTGCGCTGGACTGGGCGGGACAACGATTGGCCCAGGGACCAGTGCTGATTGCGTCGAGCGCGACGCCTGCTGACGTCGCCGCACTTCAGGCGCGGCACGGCCGCGACGCCGCAGGGCATGCGATCGAGCAGACGATGGCCGACATCGCCGAAAATCTCGTGAAATCAGGCGTGCGGCGACTGATCGTCGCGGGCGGTGAGACGTCCGGCGCGGTCGTCGATCGGTTGAAGATTCCCGGATTCCTCGTGGGGACAGAGATCGCTTCGGGCGTTCCGGTTCTGCGCGCGGTGGGGGCTGCGGCAGGTGAGATGCTGCTCGCGCTGAAGTCCGGCAACTTCGGCGGCCCTGAGTTTTTCTCGGATGCGATGAGGCTCATGCACTGAGCGCAGAGCATCCTTAGTCCCTCATTCATTTCTTTGAGGTTCCGTACCCCGTACGGAGTCGTAGATAACAACTGCTCAGTCGCTTTGTTGTTGGGTGTCGGCGCCGCTGCTTTTGGTTGATCCGCAATTCCAGGATGCGCCGCCGCGCCAACGCAAAGAGACCCGCTTATGCTCGCCACCATCTCCATCCGTGCCAAGATCATCAGTGTCGTGGCGTTCCTGCTGGTCGCCATGGCCGGCATGGGCTTGCTCGCCGTCATGAAGATGCGGGCCATCAATGCCAACACGGTCGATATCACCACGAACTGGATGCCGAGCGTGCGCGTGATCGGCGATCTGCGCGCCGGCGTCATCACTTACCGCAATGTCATCCGGGAGCACATGCTGGCGGAGACGCTGGATGAAAAGCTCGCGGCCGAGAAGATCCTGGCAACGGTGGTTGAGGCGAACACCAGGTTTCGCAAGACCTACGAGAGCATGATCACCTTGCCTGAAGAGAAGGCTCTCTACGGCCAATGGTCCAAGGCATGGGAAGATTACAAGAAGGGCACCCAGGAGGTCATGGCATTGTCGCGCCGGGATGCGGGCAAGATCCCGCACGATGCGCACGAGCTGAACTCCAAGACGGTCAACAAGATCGGCCTTGAGGCCGACGCCATTCTGGCCAAGGACATCGAACTGAACAACAAGGGCGGCGATCGGGCCTCTGAGGACGCATCCAGCACCTTCTATTACGCCTTCATGCTGGTCGCGATCATCCTTGGTGCCGCCGTCATCGCCGGCATCGGCGTCAGCTTCTACCTCGTCCAGGACGTCTCCAGCGGCATCAATTCGATCATCGCGCCGATGCAGGCGCTGGGTCGCGGTGATCTTTCCGCTCAAGTCCCGCATCGCGGCGAGAAGACCGAGATTGGATCCATGGCTGACGTGCTTCAGGTCTTCAAGGAGGCGTTGATCGCCAAGAAGGCCGCCGACGAGGCCGCTGCGGCCGATGCCGAGGCCAAGATCGAGCGCGGCCGCCGCGTCGACAACATCACCCGCGACTTCGAGACCATGATCGGCGAGATCGTCCAGACCGTGTCGTCGGCCTCGACCCAGCTCGAGGCCTCCGCCTCGACGCTGACCTCGAGCGCCGACCGTTCGCAGCGGATGGCGACCACGGTTGCCGCGGCTTCGGAAGAAGCTTCCACCAACGTGCAGTCGGTGGCTTCGGCGACCGAAGAGATGGCCTCGTCCGTCGGCGAGATCAGCCGCCAGGTGCAGGAATCGGCGCGGATGGCGGGCGACGCCGTCGGCCAGGCCCGCGCCACCACCGATCGCGTCAGCGAGCTGTCAAAGGCGGCGTCCCGCATCGGCGACGTCGTCGAGCTGATCAACACCATTGCCGGCCAGACCAACCTCTTGGCCCTCAATGCAACCATCGAGGCGGCGCGCGCCGGTGAAGCCGGCCGAGGCTTCGCGGTGGTCGCCTCCGAGGTGAAGGCGCTCGCCGAGCAGACTGCCAAGGCGACGGGCGAGATCGGCCAGCAGATCTCCGGCATCCAGGCGGCGACCAACGACTCGGTCGGCGCGATCAAGGAAATCTCCTCGACCATCGAGCGGCTCTCGGAAATCTCCTCGGCCATCGCGGCCGCGGTGGAAGAGCAGGGCGCTGCGACCCAGGAAATCGCCCGCAACGTGCAGCAGGCGGCCCAGGGCACCCAGCAGGTCTCTTCCAACATCACCGATGTGCAGCGTGGCGCGACCGAGACCGGCACGGCCTCCTCGCAGGTGCTTTCGGCGGCGCAGATGCTGTCCAACGATTCGAGCCGGCTGAAGAATGAGGTCGGCAAGTTCCTGACCAACGTCCGTGCGGCGTAAGCCCAAGGACCAATGGAAGTTCTGAAACGGCGCCCCCGGGCGCCGTTTTTACGTGACTGAAGGGCGTTTCCGTCATCTTTCGGGCCGAGGCTGCATATCTGAAATGCGATTTCGCTGGGCAATAGCAGGGAAGTGACCGCGCGTGACGCGCTGCCATTGGCCATTTCTGCGGTGTTCGGGTAAATCAGCGCAGGGAAACCGTGGGGGCGTGTTCCCTGTCCCCTTTTTGGAATTGCCTGACGAATGATTGCTCTGGTCCGTATTGCCCTGAGCCGGCCCTACACGTTTGTCGTGCTGGCGCTCCTGCTTCTGATCATCGGACCGCTGGCGGCGCTGCGGACGCCGACCGACATCTTTCCGGACATCCGCATCCCCGTGATCGGCGTGGTCTGGCAATACACCGGCCTGCCGCCCGACCAGATGTCCGGCCGCATCACCACGCCGTTCCAGCGGGCGCTGACGACGACCGTCAACGACATCGAGCACATCACCGCCAATTCCTATAACGGCGTTGGCATCATCAAGATCTTCTTCCAGCCCAACGTCGATATCCGCACCGCCAATGCGCAGGTCACGGCGATCTCGCAGACGCTGATCAAGCAGATGCCGCCGGGCGCGACGCCGCCGCTCATCCTGAACTACTCCGCCTCGACCGTGCCGATCATCCAGGTGGCGCTGTCGGGCGAAGGCCTGACCGAGCAGAACCTCGCCGACATCGGCATCAACCAGCTCCGGACCCCGCTCGTCACCGTGCCGGGCGCCGCGATCCCGTATCCGTTCGGCGGCAAGCAGCGCCAGATCCAGATCGATCTCGATCCGACCGCGCTCCAGGCCCGGGGGCTATCAGGCCAGGACGTCGCCAATGCGCTCGCGGCCCAGAACCTGATCACGCCGGTCGGCACCCAGAAGATCGGCACGTTCGAGTACAGCATCCAGCTCAACAACTCGCCGCTCAAGATCGATGAGCTCGGCAACCTGCCGATCAAGACCGTCAACGGCGCGATGGTCTATGTCCGCGACGTCGCCACTGTGCGCGACGGCAATCCGCCACAGACCAACATCGTCCACGTCGACGGCAATCGCTCGGTGCTGATGATGGTGCTGAAAGCGGGCGCGACCTCGACGCTGGATATCATCGCCGGCATCAAGCAGAAGGTGATCGACGTCAAGGATCAGCTGCCGGATGCGCTGAAGATCGGCTTCATCGGCGACCAGTCGGTGTTCGTCCGCGGTGCGATCGAGGGCGTCGCCTTCGAAGGCGTGATCGCGGCGCTGCTCACCAGCGTCATGATCCTCTTGTTCCTCGGCAGCTGGCGTTCGACCGTCATCATCGCGGTCTCGATCCCGCTGTCGGTGCTCGGCGCGATCATCATGCTGTCGGCGATCGGCGAGACGCTCAACATCATGACGCTCGGCGGTCTCGCACTTGCCGTCGGCATTCTCGTCGACGACGCCACGGTGACCATCGAGAACATCAACTACCATCTCGAGCAGGGCAAGCCGGTCGAGCAATCGATCCTCGACGGTGCCAACCAGATCGTGACGCCTGCGTTCGTCTCGCTGCTCTGTATCTGCATCGTGTTCGTGCCGATGTTCTTCCTCAACGGTGTTGCGCGCTTCCTGTTCGTGCCGATGGCGGAAGCGGTGATGTTCGCGATGATCTGGTCGTTCATCCTGTCGCGCACGCTGGTGCCGACCATGGCGAACTATCTGCTGCATGCGCATGTCCATCACGAGGGCGAACCGCCGAAGTCGCGCAATCCCTTCGTCTGGTTCCAGCGCGGTTTCGAGAAGCGGTTCGATCGCATTCGCGGTGGCTATCACGACCTCCTGGGCCTTGCGATGGCGCATCGCATGGTGTTCGTCGCGTGCTTCCTTTGCGTGGTCGGGGCGTCCTTCGCGCTGGTGCCGTTCCTGGGCCGCAATTTCTTCCCCGCGGTCGATGCCGGCAACATCCTGATGCATGTGCGCACCCAGGTCGGCACCCGCGTCGAGGAGAACGCCAACCACCTCGCCGACGTGCAGAAGGCGATCCGCAAGCTGATCCCGGGTGAGATCGAGACCATGACCGACAACATCGGCATGCCGATCTCCGGCATCAACATGACCTACAACAACACCGGCGTGATCGGTCCGCAGGACGGCGACATCCAGATCAAGCTGAAGGAAGGCCACAAGCCGACCGAGGAGCACGTGAAGGTACTGCGCGAGCAGTTACCCCGGCTGTTCCCGGGCGTCAGCTTCGCCTTCCTGCCTGCCGACATCGTCAGCCAGATCCTGAATTTCGGTGCGCCCGCACCGATAGATCTGCAAATCCGCGGCGCCAATCTCAGCGCCAATTTTGCTTACGCCAACAGCCTGCTGGCAAAGGTTCGCAAGATTCCCGGCGTTGCCGATGCGCGCATCCAGCAATCGCCGAACCTGCCGACGTTCAACATCGATGTCGATCGCACCCGCGCGCAATATGTCGGCCTGACCGAGCGCGACGTCACCAACAGCCTCGTGGTCAATCTCGCCGGCTCCTCGCAGGTGGCGCCGACCTACTTTCTCAATCCTGAGAACGGCGTGTCCTATTCGATCGTGATGCAGACGCCGCAATATCAGATCGATTCGCTTAGCGCGCTCCAGACGCTGCCGATTACCGCGGCTGGCGCCTCGCAATCACCAATCCTTGGCGGCATTGCCGACATCAAGCGCTCGGTCTCGAGCGCGGTGGTGTCGCAATACGATATCCAATCGATGGTGCAGATTTTTGCGACGACCTCGGGCCGCGATCTCGGCGCCGTCTCCAATGACATCCGCCAGGTCATCGCCGACACCGCCAAGGAGGTGCCGAAGGGGTCGTCCGTGGTGCTGCTCGGCCAGGTGCAGACCATGAACAGTGCTTTCACGGGCCTGCTGTTCGGCCTGCTCGGCGCCGTTGTGCTGATCTACTTCCTGATCGTCGTGAACTTCCAGTCGTGGTCCGATCCGTTCGTGATCATCACGGCGCTGCCGGCCGCGCTTGCCGGGATCGTCTGGATGCTGTTCACGACCCAGACCACGCTGTCGGTCCCGGCGCTGACGGGCGCCATCATGTGCATGGGTGTTGCCACCGCAAACAGCGTGCTGGTGATCTCCTTCGCCCGCGAGCGCTATGAAGAGCTCGGCGACCCCATCGCGGCCGCGCTGGAAGCCGGGTTCGTTCGGTTCCGGCCGGTGCTGATGACCGCACTCGCCATGATCATCGGCATGGCGCCAATGGCCCTCGGGCTCGGCGAGGGCGGCGAGCAGAATGCGCCGCTTGGCCGCGCCGTGATCGGCGGCCTGATCTTTGCAACTTTCGCCACGCTGATGTTTGTTCCCGTGGTGTTCAGTATGGTACACAAGAAGCAAGGCGCCAAAGCCGCCGCCCCCCTGGAGACTCCGCATGTCGCCCACTGAACCCCGCTCCCCGGTATCGCACCGGAAACTGGGCATTTTCAGCGTGGTGGCGCTGATTGCGGCAGGCCTCGTGGTCGGCACCGGCATCCGGGCCCGCGAGGACCAGGGCTCTAAGCTGAAGGAATGGACCGACGACCAGGCCATTCCCAGCGTCGCGGTAGCGCTGCCCAACTCCAAGGCGCTCAATTCCACGATCGACCTGCCGGGTCGGCTCGAGGCCTATTATCGCGCCCCGATCTTCGCCCGTGTCTCCGGCTATCTCAAAAGCTGGAGCGCCGACATCGGCGCCCGCGTCAAGGCAGGGCAGGTGATTGCCGAGATCGAGGCGCCCGACCTCGACCAGCAGCTCTTGCAGGCCCGTGCCGATCTCGCCAGCCAACAGGCCAGCGCCAGGCTGTCGGAGGCAACCCTGAACCGGCGCAAGACACTGGTCGCCTCCAACTTCGTCTCCGCGCAGGAGATCGACGAGCGTACCGCCGATCTCTCCAACAAGAACGCCGCCGTCAAGTCCGGCCAGGCCAATGTCGAGCGGCTCGAAGCGCTGGCCGGCTACAAGAAGATCACGGTGCCGTTCGACGGTGTGGTGACCTCGCGTGACACTGACGTCGGTGCGCTGATCAATGCGGGCGGCGGCTCGGGGCCGGCGATGTTCGTGGTCTCCGACATCACCAAGCTGCGCGTTTACGTCAACGTGCCCCAGAATTACGTGCCGTCGATCAAGATCGGCGCCAAGGCCACCATCTCGCTGCCTGAATATCCGAACCGGACCTTCCAGGCCACGGTGGAGGCCTCGTCGCAGGCTGTGGACGTTGCTTCAGGCACCACGCGCATGCAGCTTGGCCTCGACAATTCCAGCGGCGAGCTGATGCCCGGCGGCTATGCCAGCGTAAAGCTGAGCCTGCAGCGCGATTCCGCGCCGCTGAGCATTCCCGCCAGCGCGCTGATCTTCAACGGCAGCGGCCTGCGCATCGCAACGGTCGGTGCGGATGACAAGGTGCAGTTCAAGACCGTGACCATCGCCCGCGACCTCGGTCGCGAGATCGAGCTCGCCTCGGGCATCGCGCCCGATGATCGCGTCATCACCGCCCCACCGGACGGCCTGTCCGACGGCGACCAGGTGCGCGTGGTCGGTGGCGGTGGCAAGCCGGCGACTGCTTCGGAGAAGCAGGCGCCGAAGGGTTGAGGCACGGTCTCGTAGGGTGGGCAAAGGCGCCCTAGCGCCTTGCCCACGTTTTGTCCTCGATTGAGCGAGATGGTGGGCATGCTTCGCTTTGCCCACCCTGCAAGATCACGCCACCCGCCACTCCGGCGTGCCATCAGCGGCCATTGTGATCTCGCCGAGCGATCCCACAGGCGTGCGGTTCATGTCGAGGAGGCGCGCCAGCGTCGAGCTATCGCTCGCCGGAATCCGTGCCAGCGTGCGCCGGTCATCATCGGTGCGCAGCATCACCACGCCATGTTCGACATCGCCGCCGCGACCGTAGAGCACTGTGAAGCTCTCCACCTTACCCTTGCCGCTGGCCTGATCGACGAACTCCGGCACCGCACGCTTGTTGCGGTCGGCTTCGCTCTGCACGCTGGTCTCCTGCGCCAGTGCCTCGCGCGGTGGCGCCTTTGAGACGACCAGCGCATGATGCTTGGTGACGAAACCGCCCTGGCCATAGAGCAGGCCGAGCTTGTCACCGCCGCGCACACGTCGCACCATCGCGCACGCCGCGTGCGTCATGTAGGTGTTGAGCGGCGCGCCGAAGAAGGTGAGGCCGCCATTCACGGTGGGCTGCACGTCGGCGCCAAGGCCCAGCGTTCGCCGAGCCATCTTGGGCACGCAGGGGAAGCAGCTGTAGAGCTCGATCGCGTCGAACTTCCTGCTGTCACCGCCGGCGATCTCCATCGCGGCCTTCAGGACCGCATTCTGCGGATGGCTCTCGTAGAACTGGTCGCGCAGAAGATAATCGCGCGGCTCCTCGGCCGATGCGCCGCCGAGCGGGTAGACCAGCTTGTCCTCTGCGATGCCGGCCGCACGCGCCTTGGCGAGGCTGGTGAGCAGCAGCGCGCCACCCATGTTGACGCTGGGGTTGGCCACCATCAGCTTGTTGTAGGGCCAGGCGATGAGCCGGTTGTCCGCGGTCGGCGTCGTGATCTCCTCCGGCGCATAGCGCCGCTTCAGCCAGGCGTTTGGATTTTGCGCGGCGGCTTCCGAATAGCGCGACCACAACGTGCCGGATTCCGCCATGGCCTCGCGCGGCGTCTGGCCCCAACGCGCGGAGGAGGCGGCTTCATAGAACGGATAAACCGTAACCGGGCGGAACACGCTGAGCTTCACCGCGAGCGGCTTCTGGAACGCCGCGCCGCGCTTGGGCTCCTCGACATCATGAGCAAATGCTGTCCATGGCAGCTTTGCGCCGGCGCGCTCGGCCTTGGTCGCGGTCGATTGCGCCTCGGCGCCGCAGACCGCAGCGACCGTGCATTCGCCGCGTGCAATGCGCTTGGCAGCCTCGTGGATGAAACGGATCGGGCTCTCGCCGCCGACCGGGCCATAATAGCAATGCGCTGGTGTAACGCCGAGCCGCTGTGCCAACAGCTTCTCGGGATCGCGATAGCGCCAGCTCAGGAAGTTGACGACATCGAGCGACTGCACTTCGCCCAGCAGCTTCGCGCCGGCGTCATGCTCGGCTCGCCGCAGGGCTTGTTCGAGCAGATCGAGCGGCTCGAGGCCGGCGGTGATTTCCTTCGGGCGGTCGACGATCTCGCCGATGCCGACGATGACGGGGATGCGGTCTTCGGGGATGGAGGTCTTGGTCATTTCTTCTTGCTTCACGTTTTCAGATCTTGGGCACGCCGTTGGCGGAGCCTCGAAGAATGGGCCACGAGCACTTACTCCGCCACCAGCGCATTCATGTGCTCGACGGCCTCGGCAAACTCTTCCTTGAACTCCTGCACCACGGCGCCGGCCGACTTCACGCTGTCGATCAGGCCGACGCCCTGGCCGACGAAATAGCTGACGAGATCGCGCGCCCTGGCGTTGCCGGCGGCGGCTGCACGGTCGATCGAGTTGAAGGCGTCGCGGCTGACGATGCTTTGCAGTGGCATCGGCAGTGCGCCCGGACTTTCCGGCGCGCGATCCCAGGCATCGGTCCAGACCGAGCGGAGCTGCCGCGCCGGCTTGCCGGTGCGACCCTTGGAGCGGATCGCATCGCGCGACGACGCCGCGATCATCTTCTCGCGAAAGATCTCGGAGGTCTCGGACTCGACGGTCGCAAGCCACACCGAGCCGGTCCAGGCGCCGGCCGCCCCCATCGCCATGCAGGCCGCCATCTGCCGTCCCGTCATGATGCCGCCGGCCGCAAGCACCGGCACGTCGCGGATCGGCTTGATCGCCTTGATCACCTCCGGCACCAGCACCATGGTCGAGACCTCGCCGCAATGGCCGCCGGCCTCGGTGCCTTGCACCACAAGAATATCGACGCCGGCTGCGACCTGGCGCAGCGCGTGCTCCTTGGCGCCGACGAGGGCGGCGACCGGGACGCCGTGCTTCTTGCCCATCTCGATCATGGCCTTCGGCGGCACGCCGAGCGCATTCGCGATCAGCCGGATCGGATGATTGAAGGAGACTTTGAGAAGCTCCAGCGCGGTCTCGGCGTCGAACGGTTGCGGCTGATTGTCGGCAACCTCGGTCGTCGTCAGCTCGATATCGTATTTCTTCAGGAGATCGCGCGTGTATTTGCGGTGCTCCTGCGGCACGCGCGCTTCAAGGCTCTTCCAGGTGACGTCCTTCTCGCCCGATGTCGAGATGTTCTCGGGGATCAGCACGTCGATGCCATAGGGCTTGCCGTCGACGTGATCGTCGATCCATTTCAGCTCGCGCTCGAGCGTATCGGGCGTGTGCACGGTTGCGCCCAGAACGCCGAAACCGCCGGCGCGGCTGACGGCGGCAACGACGTCGCGGCAATGGCTGAAGGCGAGCAGCGGGAACTCGATGCCCAGCATGTCGCAGATCGGCGATTTCATGGTCCTCTCCCGGCGGCCTTGGCCTTGCTGTTCTTGTTTTGCCTTGCGAGGGCCATTCAACGCTAGTCCCCCCCTCGCAGTGATGCCACGCCGGATTTGGGCGAGCATCTTGCGCGCAGGCGTTGCGTCGCGGACGAACCATTCTGCTGCATGACGTCGGCCTGAGGCCCGCGCGGGACGCAGAGCCGACGGGGCTTGCCATCGGCCATTCGCAGGCTAATTAATGCACGCGCATCTTTCTGCCGGAGTTCTTCGCATGACCGACGCCCCTTACGTACCGCCCAAAGTCTGGACCTGGAACAAGGAGAATGGCGGACAGTTCGCCAGCATCAACCGGCCGATCGCCGGTGCCACCCACGACAAGGAGCTGCCGGTCGGCAAGCATCCTTTCCAGCTTTATTCCCTGGCGACGCCGAACGGGGTGAAGGTGACCGTGATGCTGGAGGAGCTTCTGGCGCTCGGGCACAAGGGCGCCGAATACGACGCCTGGCTGATCAAGATCGGCAATGGCGACCAGTTCGGCAGCGGCTTTGTCGACATCAACCCGAACTCGAAGATCCCGGCGCTGATGGACCGGTCCGGCCCCGAGCCGATCCGCATCTTCGAATCCGGCTCGATCCTGTTCTACCTCGCCGAAAAGTTCGGCGCCTTCCTGCCGAAGGAGATCAAGGCACGCACCGACGCCATGTCCTGGCTGTTCTGGCAGATGGGCAGCGCGCCCTATCTCGGTGGCGGCTTCGGCCACTTCTACGCCTACGCGCCGTTCAAGATCGAATACGCCATCGACCGCTTCGCGATGGAGGTCAAACGCCAGCTCGACGTGCTCGACCGGCGCCTTGCCGACAACGAATATCTCGCGGGCAAGGAGTACACGATTGCCGACATGGCGGTCTGGCCGTGGTACGGCGCGCTCGCCAAGGGACTGGTCTATGGCGCCGGCGAATTTTTGTCGGTGCAGGACTACAAGAACGTGCAGCGCTGGACCGACCAGATCGCGCAGCGTCCCGCCGTGAAACGCGGCCGTATGGTCAACCGCGTTTCCGGTGATCCCGCGAGCCAGCTCCACGAGCGCCACGACGCCAGCGATTTCCAGACGAAGACACAGGACAAGGTCGCGCCGGCGACGTAGCGGGCTCCTTCCTCGTCATGGCCGGGCTAGTCCCGGCCTCCATGTTCGCCGAATCCTCAATCCGGCAACATCTCCCCGGATCCGCCCAGCTCCGCGGGCAGATCAACATATTTCGGCAGGCCATCCCTGACCGACACCATCTTGCTTGCGTAGTTCGCATGCAGCGTCGGCTGGTGCGTATAGCCCTTAAGCAGGTTGGCGTAGACGTCGGTCAGCCGCATCCGCGGGTGCTCGGTCATGACATGACCGCCGCAGCGCTTGCAGAATTTGCGATGGGAGTGCTCGGTCTTGTTGAAGGTCCCGAGCTCCGCTTCGCCTTTGGTGACGCGGACACTGTCCGACTTCCACAGGCTGAAAGCGTTGATCGGAGCAGCCGACCAGGCCTGGCAGTCGGCGCAGTGGCAATAGCCGGCGAACACCGGCTTGCCCGTGACCTCGACTTCGACGGCTCCGCAGAAGCAACCGGCCCGATAGTTCGCGAGCGGCTCCGCCTGCGTACTCTCGCCGTCCGCAAGCAGATCGTTGTATCCGGGGTTCTTGCCCATGAAATTGCGGACGAAGTCGCACTCGACGGACAGCTTTCGTGCCTGCGCGCGCACCGCATCCAGCGTGGCGCGGCCAAGCTTTGAGCCGATGCCGCGGCCGCCGAGCTCGGGCGGCACCTCGGTGTGCACCAGCGTGATCACGCCACCGTCCCTGCGATAGGTGACGAAGGCGATGACTCCGTCGACATCGAGCTCGAACCGGCTGCGCGCCTCATTGTCGCGAAAGGCTTCCGGCATCGTCTCTCTCCCAGGTGTGTTTATTTGCTCTTCGCGCCCTCCGCCGCCGGAAACACCACACGGTCATCGGTGCGGCAGTAGCGGTCGGCGAACATGCGGCCGATCGGGTGATAGCGGTCCATGTGCACCCGCATTGCCTCGTCGTCCCAGAGCTCATCGCGGATATGGAAGTGGATGCCTTCGCCCATGATCAGGCGGCGATCGTCGTTGACGTCGATCATCTTCCACAGCTTGCACTCCATCGCCCAGGGCGTGTCCGCGAGCCGTGGGGCCGCGATCTTGCTTGAAGGTGCGAGCTTCAGGCCAAGATAGTCCGGCTCGCCGATGTCAGGCGGAAAATCGCCACTGCTCTCATGCATCGCTTTCGCCAGCGGCTCGTCGGCGAGATTGACCACGAACTCGCCTGTGCGCTGGATGTTGAGGAAGGTGTCCTTGTCCTGCCCGTTCGGCTTGCGGTTCGCCGCGAACATGCACAGCGGCGGATCTTCGCAGAAGGCGTTGAAGAAGCTGAATGGCGCGGCGTTGACGACGCCGCTCGGACCGACCGAGGTCACCCACGCGATCGGTCGCGGCAGAATGAAGGACGTCAGCACCTTGTAGCGCTCGCGTGGCGTCAGGTCGCTGGCGGCGTATTCCATGGCGGCTCCGTTACTTTCTTCCCCTCTCGCCGTAAGCGGGAGAGGGGAAAGAGAGAGGGCGGCTTACGCCATGCTCAGTTCGTGGCGGCCGACCACCATCCAGTGCACCTCGTCCGGGCCATCCGCAAAGCGCAGGTGGCGCACGTCCTGGTACATCTCCGCGAGCGGGGTCCAGTGCGAGATGCCGGTGGCGCCGTGCATCTGGATCGACTGGTCAATGATCTTGCAGGCGCGTTCAGGCACCATGGCCTTGACCATGGAGACCCAGACGCGGGCTTCCTTGTTGCCGAGCACGTCCATGGCCTTGGCGGCCTTCAGCACCATCAGCCGCATCGCCTCGATCTCGCAGCGGGCCTGCGCGATGATCTGCATGTTGCCGCCGAGATGCGCGATCTTCTTGCCGAAGGCTTCGCGGGTAAGGCCACGCTGCACCATCAGATCGAGCGCCTTCTCGGCCTTGCCGATGGTGCGCATGCAGTGATGGATGCGGCCGGGTCCGAGGCGAAGCTGCGAGATCTCGAAGCCGCGGCCCTCGCCGAGCAGCATGTTCTCCTTCGGCACGCGCACATTGTTGAAGCGCATGTGCATATGGCCGCGCGGGGCGTGGTCCTGGCCGAACACATACATGGGGCCGAGCACCTCGACGCCGGGCGTGTCGCGCGGCACCAGGATCTGCGACTGCTGCTTGCTCGGCGCCGCATCCGGACTGGTCTTCACCATCACGATGAGGATCTTGCAGCGAGGGTCGCCGACGCCGGAGATGTAGTATTTCTCGCCGTTGATGACCCATTCGTCACCGACGAGCTTCGCCGTGGTCGAGATGTTCTTGGCATCGGAGGAGGCGACATTCGGCTCGGTCATGACATAGGCCGAGCGGATCTCGCCGTTCATCAGCGGCTTCAGCCACTTCTCTTTCTGCTCCTTGGTGCCGACGCGCTCCAGCACCTCCATGTTGCCGGTGTCGGGCGCCGAGCAGTTCATGGTCTCGGACGCCAGCGGGCTCTTGCCGAGCTCGGAGGCGATGTAGGCGTAGTCGAGATTCTTCAGGCCTTGGCCGGTCTCGTCATCGGGCAGGAAGAAGTTCCAGAGGCCTTCCTTCTTGGCCTTGTTCTTGGCGACCTCGAGCACCTCGAGCTGCTTCGGGGTGAAGCTCCAGCGATCCTGCTTGCCTTCGCCGGCCTTCGCGAACTCGATCGACATCGGCTCGACCGTCTCGCGGATGAACTTCCTGACGTGATCGTAGAGCGGCCGGACCTGGTCCGACATGCGCAGGTCATTGAGCTCATCGCCGGGATTGAGCGTGTAGTTGGTGGTGCGGGGAATGTAGGTGTGCTTTGTCATTGTTCCTCCCGGGGTCACTGAGATCGTGTTGGCCGAGAGAATAGTCGCAGCGCGGCCAAAGCGCGAGCGCGTATTTTCTCACGCAAGCCATGCCATGCGATGGAATTTCGCGGCGGCGTTTGAAATGTTGTTTGAATGGGGGGAGGCGCGATCTCTCGCGGATGTCGTCCCGGACAAGCGAAGCGCAGATCCGGGACCCATACCCACAGGGAAGAGTTTGGCGAGGACTCGGAGTTGCGAGTTTGCGCGACAACCGCTCCCTGTGGTTATGGGTCCCGGCGTTCGCCGGGACGACGCCGAGTATGTAGCCCGCTCAGTTCGGCATCCGATGCATCGCGCAGATCTTGTTGCCGTCGAGGTCGCGCAAGTAAGCGATATAGAGCTTGTTGCCCGCGCCCTCGCGGATGCCGGGCGGATTTTCGATCGGCTTTCCGCCGGCGGCGACGCCGGCCGCGTGCCACTTGTCGACCTGCTCGGGCGAGTTGGCGGCAAAGCCGATGGTGCCGCCGTTCGCACAGGTCGCCGGCTCGCCGTTGATCGGCTTGGAGACGGAGAACACGCCGGTCTTGGTGATGTAGAAGATGCGATGGCCGTCGACGCGCGCGGGCCGCACTTCGAGCGTGCTCAGGAGGCTGTCGTAGAACGTCTTGGCCTTGTCGAGATCGTTGGTGCCAACCATGATGTGCGAAAACATCTGTCTATCCCCTCATTATGATTTGTAGCCCGGATGGAGCGTCGCGAAATCCGGGTCTTGCTTGGTTTTGGTGGTCCCGGATTGCGCTTCGCTCCATCCGGGCTACGAGACTCAGAACGCGGTATAGCCGCCGTCGATCACGAACGTATCGGCCGTGTGATAGGATGACGCCTTGCTCATCAGATACACCGCGATGCCACCGAAATCGCTGGCCTCGCCGAAACGGCGCACCGGAATTCGCGGCATCACGTTGGCGACGAATTTTTCGTTGGCCATGATGCCCGCGGTCATGTCGCTCTTGATCCAGCCGGGCAGGATCGCGTTTGCGGTGACGCCGTGACGGGCGAGCTCGACGCCGAGTGCGCGCACCAGCGCGTTGATGGCGGCTTTGGTCGCCGCGTAATGCTCGTTGCGCGCGGTGCCGAAGATCGAGGCGAGGCTCGACGTCGCGACCAGCCGGCCGAAGGGGTCGCCGGCGTTGGCGCGATCGGTCATGTGTCTTGCGGCAGCCTGGAACGCGTGGAACACGCCGTCGAGATTGGTCGCAAACATCGTGCGCCATTCCTCTTCGGTACGTTCGATGAATGACCTGCGGCCGCCACCGCCGATGCCGGCATTGGCAAAGCAGCCGTCGACCCGCCCGAACGTGTCGAGCGTCGCCTTCATCGCGGCGTTCACCGAAGCTGGATCGGTGACGTCGCAGACGCGGCTGTCGACCTTGCCTGACAGCCCCGCCATGCTCGCGGCGGCGGCCTTGTTCTTGTCGGCATTGCGGCCCCAGATCGAGACGTTGCAGCCCTGGCCGGCAAGCGCCTGCGCGATGCCGAGCCCGATACCGCCATTGCCGCCGGTGATCACGGCGACGCGTCCGGTGAGGTCGAAAAGGTTCATGGCGCGTTTCCTGTTTCTGGCGAGGTTTCTTGGCAGGGTTTCTTGGCAAGGTTTCTTCGCAGGGTTTCTTGGCAGGGCTTTTTGGGATGACGCGCATCAGCCGGTGCGCGCAAGATCATGCGATATGACGGTGGGGTATGCTTTGGCCACCATGGACAAGACCGCGCCAAAAATCAAATATGCGCCCGGACAAGCGTAATTCCGGTCTGCGAAACTGGCGCAGGCGGCAACTGACGAGGAAACGATGCAGTTCAAACACGTCACGCTCGAATTGGATGGTTCGGTCGCGATCCTCAGGCTCGACCATCAGGAGGTGATGAACGCCGTCTCCGTGGACATGCTGGGCGGGCTCTCCGACGCGCTCGATGCGATCGAGGAGAAGAAGGACGAGGTGCGCTGCGTCGTGCTGACCGGCGCGGGACGGGCGTTCTGCACGGGGGCGAATCTCCAGGGTCGCAACAACCAGTCGAAGAAGACCAAGGCCGGCCTGACGCTCGAGACCGGATTTCATCCCTTCCTGCGCCGCATCCGCAATCTGCATTGCCCGATCGTGACCGCGGTCAACGGTCCGGCAGCCGGCGCCGG
This sequence comes from Bradyrhizobium manausense, assembly GCF_018131105.1. Lineage (NCBI taxonomy): Bacteria > Pseudomonadati > Pseudomonadota > Alphaproteobacteria > Hyphomicrobiales > Nitrobacteraceae > Bradyrhizobium > Bradyrhizobium manausense. The sequence goes on from NZ_JAFCJI010000001.1 coordinate 680,879, forward strand.
CATGAGCTTCGCGCTGCTCGGCGACATGATTTTATGCGCGCGTTCCTCCTACTTCCTGCAGGCTTTCCGCCGCATCGGCCTGGTGCCGGATTGCGGCTCGACCTGGCTGCTGCCGCGCCTGATCGGCAAGGCGCGTTCGGTCGAATTGTCGCTGATGGGCGAGCGCCTGCCGGCTGAGAAGGCGCTGGAATGGGGGCTCGTCAACCGTGTCTATGACGACGGCGTGCTGATGGAAGAAGCGATGAAACTCGCACGCGACCTCGCCAGCGGGCCGACAATCGCATTGTCGCTGATCCGCAAGCTGTATTGGGACAGCCCCGAAAATTCCTTCGAGGACCAGCTCAACCTCGAATTCCAGTGCCAGTTGCGCGCCGGCGATACGCAGGACTTCCGCGAGGGCGTCGGCGCGTTTCTGGAGAAGCGGCCTGCGCAGTTCAAAGGCAAATGATCGAAGCGGAGCTTTCTCGCAGCGTCCAGCGCTGGTGTCCGGGTGCGACCGGTGTCACCGGCGCGGCCAAACTGTCAGGCGGCGCCAGTCAGGAAACCTGGCGCTTCGACATCGCGCATCCCGACGGACCGATCGGCGCGATCCTGCGCCGTTCGCCGAAGGGATATGGCGCGGCGCCGACGCGCGCGGCGGGTCTTGCCGCCGAAGCGCAACTGATGCAACTCGCCTACGAGGCCGGCGTGCCGTCGCCGCGCGTGATGCATGTGCTGACGCCGGACGAGGAGCTCGGCACCGGCTTCATCATGCAGCGGGTCGAGGGCGAGACCATCGCCCGCAAGATCCTGCGTGACGACGAATTCGCGGCGGCGCGGCCGCATCTCGCGCGGCAGATCGGCGGCGTTCTTGCGCGCCTGCACAGGCTGCCGCAGGACAAATTGCCCGGACTGCGCAGCCGGGGCGCGACGCAGGAGATCTCCGAGTTCGATCGCGACTATCGCAGCCTGAACTGGCCAAAGCCGGTGTTCGAGCTGGCGTTGCGCTGGCTGCGCGACCACGATCCCGGCCCTTCGGGTGAAACCACGCTGGTGCACGGCGACTTTCGCAACGGCAATCTCATCATCGGTGCAGACGGCGTCCGTGCCGTGCTTGACTGGGAGCTTGCCCATCTCGGCGATCCCATGGAGGACCTCGGCTGGGTCTGCGTCAACTCGTGGCGCTTTGGCGAGATCGACAAGCCCGTCGGCGGCTTTGGCTCGCGCGAGGATTTGTTCGCGGGCTATGAGGCCGCCGGCCGCAAGGTCGATCCGGCGCGGGTGAAATTCTGGGAAGTGATGGGCACGCTTCGCTGGGGCATCATGTGCGGCGGCATGATGCAGCGGTTCCGCGAGGGGCCGGACCATTCGATGGAGCGCGCCATGATCGGCCGCCGCGCATCCGAGACCGAGATCGATCTGTTGCGGCTGCTCGCGCCGCGCGGGAGTTGACCATGCAGGACGAACCGACACCGATCGAGTTGACCAAGGCAGTCGCCGATTTCCTCCGCAACGACATCACGCCGCTGATCTCAGGCCATCAGGCCTTCAAGCTTCGCGTGGCCATCAACATCCTCGACCTCGTCACGCGGCAGCTGACGCAGGAGGAGGGGGCCGATGCAAAGGAAGTCGAGCGGCTGCGCACGCTGCTCGGCGTCGATGGTTCGGTTACCGATCTCAACCGTGCGCTCGCCGAACGCATCGCCAAAGGCGAGGTCGATCTCGCGACATCGGGGTTGGCCGAGCATCTCTGGCAGACCACGATGGACAAGCTCGCTGTCGACCAGCCGAACTACGCGTCCTATAAGCGCGAGCTGTCGCGAGGCGGGTAGGCCTCTCCCCGTCATTGTGAGGAGCGAAGCGACGAAGCAATCCAGACTGTCTCCGCGGCGAGACTCTGGATTGCTTCGCTACGCTCGCAATGACCGACGAGTGACCTCCTACTTCCCCACCCATTTCGGCGGCCGCTTCTCCGAGAACGCCTTCGGGCCCTCGATATAGTCCTGTGAGGCCACCATGGCCTTCACCGCGGGATATTCGCGCTGCTCCTCGATTGCCTGCTCCAGCGACACGGCAAGGCCCTTCCGGATGGTCTGCTTCGAGGCCCGGATCGACATCGGCGAATTCTTGGTGATCATCTCCGCCCAGCGCAGCGCTCCCGTCAGCGCCTCGCCCTGTGGCACCACCTCGTTGACGAAGCCGAGTTCTTGGCCCTCCTTCGCACTGACATGGCGCGCAGTGAGGATCATGCCCATGGCGCGCTTCAGACCGATCTGCCGCGGCAGGCGGTGCAGACCGCCGGCGAGCGCGGCTAGGCCGACGCGCGGCTCGGGCAGGGCGAAGGTCGCATTCTCGGAGGCGATGATGAGATCGCAGGCCAGCGCGATCTCGAAACCGCCGCCCATGGCGACGCCGTTGACCGCGGCGATGATCGGCTTGTCGCAGTCGAATCGCGCAGTGAGGCCGGCAAACCCGCCCTTGTCCCAGCCGCGCTTGCCGCCGGCGGCCTGCCATTTCAGGTCGTTGCCGGCGCAGAACGCCTTGTCACCGGCGCCGGTGACGACCGCCACCCACTGCTCGGGATCGGCAGCGAAATCGTCAAACACCTTGTTGAGCTCGAAATGCGCATCGATATGCAGCGCGTTGTAGACCTCGGGGCGCGACAGCGTGATGATCGTGATCGGCCCCTTGCGTTCCACCTTTGAGAATTTCAGCTCCATCGCGCGCTCCCGCATTTTCTCGTCAAGGAATATTGGCGTCATACTACCGCGCGGCAGCGCACGAGCACCATCGAATTGCGCAACGCGCCTTGCGCGCCCGGCACGTCTCGCCTTGCTTGACTTGGAGGCGCTCTTCTCACCTTAATCGTGTGAAGCAAAACGCGTCTAGCGCCTTAACGCAAAACGATAAAATCAATCCGGGAGAGAACCGTGGATTTCTCATTGCCTGCCGATCTCGTCGCCTATCTCGGAGAGCTTGACCGTTTCATCGAACGCGAGATCAAGCCCCTGGAACAGGCCGACGACAACATCCGCTTCTTCGATCATCGCCGCGAATGGGCGCGCACGGATTTCGAGAATGGCGGCCTGCCGCGGCATGAATGGGAGCAACTGCTGCGCAAGGCCAAGGATCTCGCCGATGCCGCCGGCCATCTGCGCTTTCCGGTGTCGAAGCAATATGGCGGCAAGGACGGCTCCAATCTCTGGATGGCCGTGATCCGCGAGCATTTTGCCGCGAAGGGCCTCGGCTTGCACAATGACCTCCAGAACGAGCATTCCATCGTCGGCAACTTTCCTGTCGTCACCATGCTCGACCGCTACGGCCGCGACGACCAGAAGGCGATGATCGACGGCTCGATCAAGGGCAAGTACCGCATCACCTTTGGTCTCACCGAGCCGCATCACGGCTCTGATGCGACGCACATGGAGACGCGAGCGGTGCCGGCGACCCGCGACAACGTCAAGGGCTGGATCATCAACGGCGAGAAGATGTGGACGACGGGCATGCACGTCGCCACGCATTGCGCGCTGTTCGCGCGCACGAGCGGCAATGACGGCGATGCCCGCGGCATCACCTGCTTCCTGGTGCCGGCGAAGAGCCACGGCGTGAAGGTCGAGGAGTACATGTGGACCTTCAACATGCCGACCGACCATCCCCGGGTCAGCTTCACGGATGTGTTCGTGCCAGAGGATGCGCTGTTCGGCGAAGTCGGTCGCGGCCTGTCGCTGGCGCAGTGCTTTGTCCATCAGAACCGCATCCGCCAGGCCGCGAGCTCGCTGGGCGCCGCGGTCTACTGCATCAACGAGAGCGTGAAGTATGCGCGTGAGCGAAAGCCGTTCGGCAGGGCGCTCGCCGAGAATCAGGCGATCCAGTTCCCGCTGGTCGAGCTCGCGACGCAAGCCGAGATGCTGCGCCTGTTGATCCGCAAGACGGCCTGGGAGATGGACCAGCTCAACGAGGAGCAGATCGAGCGCACGCTCTCCGACCGCGTCTCGATGTGCAACTACTGGGCAAACCGCCTCTGCTGCGAATCGGCCGACCGCGCCATGCAGGTTCACGGGGGCATGGGCTATTCACGCCACAAGCCGTTCGAGCACATCTATCGCCACCACCGCCGCTATCGCATCACCGAGGGCAGCGAGGAAATCCAGATGAGGAAAGTGGCGGGGTTCTTGTTCGGATATATGGGGCCGGGGAAGCACTAGGCAGGATTACGAGCGCGGCGACGCAATCTGGAGTTTTTGCGTGGGGACAGTCTGGATTGCTTCGTCGCAAGTGCTCGTCGCAATGACAGCGGAGAGGCGCGCATCTGTCACCACACCGTCATTGCGAGCGCAGCGAAGCAATCCAGAGATGTCACCGCGGAGGGATTGGCTAATTCACCCGCCGATCCTTCCCCGCCCAATACGGCTCGCGCAATTGCCGCCTTAAAATCTTGCCTGACGGATTTCTCGGCAGCGCCGGCAAGAACTCCACGCTCTTCGGCGTCTTGAAGCCGGCGATGCGCTCGCGGGTGAAGTTGATGATGTCGGTGGCAGTCGCCTCCTTGCCCGGCTTCATCACCACGACGGCCTTGACCGCCTCGCCCCATTTGTCGTCGGGCACGCCGATCACGGCGGCTTCCGCGACGTCGGGATGATCGCACAGCGCGCTTTCGACCTCGGCGGGATAGATGTTCTCGCCGCCGGAGATGATCATGTCCTTGATGCGGTCGTGGATGTAGAGGTAGCCGTCCTCGTCCATGTAGCCGGCATCACCGGTGCGCAGCCAGCCGTCGCCGCGCAGCGTCGCGGCGGTGGCCTCCGGCAGGTTCCAGTAGCCGGCCATGTTGTGGGTCGAGCGCGTCGCGATCTCGCCGACCTGGCGCGGCGGCAGCGGCTTGCCGTCGGCATCGAGGATGGCGAGCTCGACGCCCGGCAGCGCCTTGCCGGCCGACCGCATCCGCTCGAGGCCCTCGACGTGGTCCTCCGGCGGCAGCGCGACAATGGTGCCGGTGGTCTCGGTCATGCCGTATAATTGCACGAAGTCGCATTTGAAAACCTCGATGCACTCCTTCAGTAGCGCTGCCGGAATCGGCGAAGCGCCGTACAACATGTATTTCAGCCGCGAGAAATCCATGGTCTTCGCGCGCGGCTGTCGCACGACGAACTGCATCGCCGCGGGTACCATGAACAGCTTTGTGATACCGAACTGCTCGAAGAAGTCGAGCACCTTGGTCGGATCGAACTCGCGGGCGATCACGCTGCGCGCACCGTGGCCGAGGCCCACCACGCCCCAGCCGGAGCCGCCGATATGGAAGATCGGCATGGCGACCAGCGAGACGTCGTCGGTCGACCATTTGTTCCATTCCGGAGTATCCGCGGCGCCGCCGGCCTGCAGCAGGCTGTCGAAGTTCGAATGCGACAGCATCGCACCCTTCGGCTTGCCGGTCGTGCCGGACGTATAGAGCTGCACCGCGATGTCGGTGACGCTGATCGGCACTTGCGGATCGTCGCCGCTCTGCGCGTCGCGCCAGGGCGTGAAATCCTGCCATTCAGGCGCGCCGCCTTCGGTGGTGATGACGGTGTGCACGCCCGGAATGTCGTTCTTGATCTGGCGCACCTGGGTGATGAATTCGGGGCCGACGAACAGCACGGGCGCCTTGCAATCGGAGACGATGAAGGCGACCTCGGGTCCGGCGAGCCGCCAGTTTACCGGCGCCATCACGATGCCGGCCTTCACGGCGCCGAGCAGCAGCTCGAAATAGATGTCGCTGTTTTTGCCGAGATAGGCGATGCGATCGCCCTTCTTCAGGCCCATCGCGAGAAGCGCGTTGGCGACCTTGCTGGTCTTGACATTGAATTCGGCGAAGGTCGTGACGCGACCCTCGAATTCGTAGGCGACGGCGTTGCCCCGGCTCGTGGCGCGGTCGCGCACCATGTCGGCGAGATTTGCCGTTGGCTGTAGCGTGGACATGTTTCTCCCGTGGCGCTTTGTTTTTATGCGAGGGAGTGTGGCGTCATCCGCGGGTGAAGACAAGGTGGGAGAGGTAAGGGAGCGCCGCTTCAACACCGTCGTCCCGGCGAAGGCCGGGACCCATAACCACTAAACGCAATTTTGCGAAGACCGGTCATGACCAATCTTCGCCAAATCAAACTCGGTGGCAATGGGTCCTGGCTTTCGCCAGGACGACGGCGGAGAGGATATCACCCCCGCTTCGCCCGATCCTTCTCATTCTGCGCCATGATGCTTTCGCGCGCTGTTTTCCAGTCGTCGTCGCTCCAGTCGCGGAGCTGGTAGAAATTGCCGCCCATGGCGAGTGCTTGTGCGCCGTCCATCGCGATGGTCTCGCCGGTGATCCAGTCGCAGCCGCCCGAGATCAGGAACACCGCGAGGTTCTGCAATTCCTCCATGGTGCCGACGCGGCCCATCGGGTTCATCGCCTTGGTGCGTGCGCCGGCCTCGTCGCCCGGCTTGATGCGCTTGCTCATGCCCTCGGTCGGGATCTCGCCCGGCGCGATCGTATTGAGACGGATGCCGTGACGACCCCATTCGGTTGCCAGCGACATCGTCATGGCGTGGATGGCCGACTTGCTCATCGCCGACGGCACCACATAGGGCGACCCGTTGCGCACCCAGGTCACGGTAATCGACACGACGTTGCCGGGCTGCTTCAGGGCGATCCAGCGCTTGCCGACCGCATGGGTCACGTAGAACGTGCCGTGCATGACGATGTTGGCGACGGCGTCGAAGCCGCGCGGCGACAGCTCCTCGCTGCGCGAGATGAAATTGCCGGCGGCGTTGTTGATGAGATCGGTCAGCGGCGCATCACGGAAGATGTTGTCGACCATCTCCTCGACCGCGAGCGCATTGCGGATGTCGACACCATGACTGGTGACGCGGCCGCCATACTGATCCATCAGCTCGGTTGCGGTCTCATCGCAGACGATCTTGCGTCGGCCGCAGATATGCACTTCAGCGCCGAGCTGGAGAAAGCGCGCGGCCATCGACTTGCCGAGCCCTGTACCGCCGCCGGTCACGAGAATGCGCCGCCCAGCCAGAAGATTTTCCTTGAACATGGCTGTTTCTCCCGTACGGATTGTCAGTTAATTGGTCGATTGACTAAATCCGGCCGTCAGCTTTCTGTAAAGCGGCACCGAACAAGAACAGGGGAGAATTCATCCATGGAAGAGCGCGTCTCGATCTCGATCTCGGAAGGCGTCGCCGACGTGCGCCTGGTGCGCGCGGACAAGATGAATGCGCTCGATCAGGCCATGTTCGAGGCCCTTGTTGCGGCAACCGAGCGGCTTTCGAAGGAAAAGGGCGTGCGTGTCGTCGTGCTGTCAGGCGAGGGGCGCGCGTTCTGCGCCGGTCTCGACATGGGGCGTTTTGCCGCCATGAAGGAGGGCGGCGGCAACGGAATTCCGGGTGGTGAAAATCGCGATCTCACCAAGCGGACGCATGGCCAGGCGAACTTCCCGCAACAAGCGGTATGGGGATGGCGACAGCTGCCGGTTCCGGTGATCGCGGCGATCCAGGGTGTTGCGTTCGGCGGCGGATTCCAGCTCGCGCTCGGCGCCGACATGCGCTTCCTTGCGCCCGACGCACGGATGTCGATCATGGAAATCAAGTGGGGCCTCGTTCCTGACATGGCGGGCACGCCGATCCTGGCCTCACTGGTGCGCGACGATATCCTGCGCGATCTCACCTACACCGGTCGGATCTTCTCGGCGCAGGAGGCGATGACGTATGGCCTCGCCACGCGCATCTGCGACGATCCGCGCGCAGCGGCTCTCGAGGTCGCACGCGAGATCGCCGGCAAGAGCCCCGATGCGATCCGCGCGGCAAAACGCTTGCTCAACAATCTCTCGGTGGATCCTGGTCCGGCGCTGCTCGCGGAATCCGTCGAGCAGCAGAAGCTGATCGGCAGTGCGAACCAGACCGAAGCGGTGCGCTCGAATCTCGAAAAGCGCGCGGCGAAGTATGCGGATTGAGCTTCTCCGTCATGGCCGGGCTCGTCCCGGCCATCCACGTTCTTGGCCCAAGGCGACAAAGCAAGGACGTGGATCACCGGGACAAGCCCGGTGATGACGACTAACGAAGACTGTCGTTGAACAACAAAGAAAAACAAAAATGAGCGAAACGTCCCCATTCCTCGGCATCGTTTCCGGCGAGCGCCGCCGTACCCACACCGAGGTCGCGGCCCGCGCTGATCGCATCGCGTCGGGCCTCGCCATGTCAGGCGTCAAGCAAGGCGATTGCGTCTGCATGCTGATGCGCAACGACATCGCCTTCCTCGAAGCCGCCTACGCCGCGATGCGGTTGGGCGCCTATGGCGTTCCGATCAACTGGCACTTCAAGCCGGAGGAGATCAACTACATCCTTGGTGACACCGGCACATCCGTGCTGATCGGACATGCCGACATGCTGCACGCCCTGCGCGATGCGATTCCGAAGGGCGTCACCGTGCTCAGCGTACCGACACCTCCAGAGATTTTGAACAACTACAAGATCGATCCCGATCATCTGAAGACGCCGGACTTCGCGATCGATTTCGAATCCTGGCTCGCGCAACACCAGCCGTATGACGGCCCGGTGGTGCCGCAGCCGATGAACATGATCTACACGTCGGGCACGACAGGCCATCCCAAGGGCGTGCGGCGCAATGCCCCGACATCGGATCAGCAGGCCGCCGGCGAGCGCATGCGCGCGATGATCTACGGGCTGAAGCCCGGCGCCCGCGCGATCCTGCCGGGGCCGCTTTATCATTCGGCGCCGAACTCGTTCGGCATCCGCGCCGGCAAGCTCGACGGCGCGCTGGTGCTGATGCCGCGCTTCGAGCCGGAAGAATTTCTCCAACTGATCGAGCGGTACAAGATCGACACCATCTTCATGGTGCCGACCATGTTCATCCGCCTGATGAGATTGCCGGAGGAGGTCCGCCGGAAATACGACGTCTCCTCGCTGCGTCACATCATTCACGCTGCTGCGCCATGCCCGGCGGACGTCAAGCGCGCCATGATCGAATGGTGGGGCCCGGTGATCTACGAGTTCTACGGCTCGACCGAATCCAGCGCCGTCACGTTTGCGACGTCTGAGGACGCGCTGAAGAAGCCCGGCACGGTCGGCAAGATTTCGCCCGGCGCCGAGCTGCGGTTCATCGGCGATGACGGCCGCGTGCTCGGCGTGGGCGAGATCGGGGAGATCTATTCCCGCATGGCCGGGATGGCGGACTTCACCTACCACAACAAGCCGGAGAAACGCTCGGAGATCGACCGCGACGGTTTCATCACGTCCGGCGATGTCGGCTACATCGACGAGGACGGCTACGTCTTCATCTGCGACCGCAAGCGTGACATGGTGATCTCGGGCGGCGTCAATATCTATCCGGCCGAGATCGAGTCTGTGCTGCACGCCGTATCAGGCGTGCATGATTGCGCGGTGTTCGGCATCCCAGACGCCGAGTTCGGTGAAGCGCTGATGGCGGTGGTCGAGCCGCAGCCGGGCGTCGCGCTCGATGCCAATGATGTGCGCGCAAGGCTGAAGACGTCGCTCGCCGATTACAAAGTCCCAAAACACATCGAGATCCGTACCGGACTTCCGCGCGAAGATTCGGGAAAGATCTTCAAACGCCGCCTTCGCGATCCCTATTGGGAGCAGGCCGGCCGCAAGATCTGACAATTCGAGGAGCGACAAATGACCGACCTGGCGAAAGAAGTCCTCTACGAGGTCGCAGACCACATCGCGACGGTCACGCTGAATGCGCCGGAGCGCATGAACACCATCTCCGGGCCGATGTTGAACGACCTCGCCCGGCTGCTGACCGAAGCCAATGAGGACAAGAACGTCCGCGTCGTGATCCTCACCGGCAAGGGACGAGCGTTCTGCGCGGGCCTTGATCTGCGCAAGGAACGCGACGGCAATGGCCTGAGCGCGGCGTCCTCGCCGACCACGATCAACCTGCGCAACACGCCGCCCACGGTCTTGCAGGCGATGGACAAGCCGACCATCTGCGCCGTCAACGGCGGCGCGGCCGGCTACGGCATGGACACCGCGCTCGGCTGCGACATCCGCATCATGGCGGAATCCTCAAAGCTCGCCGCCGCCTTCGTCAAGCGCGGCGTCGTGCCGGAATCCGGCGGCACCTGGCTGTTGCCGCGCATGCTCGGCTGGGCCAAGGCCTCCGAGCTGATCTTTACCGGCCGCACGCTCAGCGCGCGCGAGTGCCTGGATTGGGGCCTCGCCAACGAGGTCGTGCCCGATGCCGAACTGATGAACCGCGCCACCGCCATCGCCCGCGAGATCGCCGCCAACGCGCCGCTGGCGGTGCAGGCCTCCAAGCGCATGATGCGGATGGGCCTCAACGAGAATTTTCACGACCATGTCCACCACGTCTATCTCCAGCTGCTTCCGCTGTTCAAGACGCAAGATATGGCCGAGGGCATGAAGGCCTTCATGGAGAAGCGCGAGCCGAAATTCGAGGGACGCTAGCGGTCGTTCGCCTGCGCTGTCTTCGCAGCGACGGATTTCGCGCCTATATAGACGGGCTCATCCACGTTGGATCATCCCATGGCCCCCGTTTCCATCCTGCTCAACGTGATCTGGATCCTCATCGGTGGTGCCTGGATGGCATTCGGCTGGCTGGTGGCATCCATCATCATGGCCATCACGATCATCGGCCTGCCCTGGGCGCGGGCGGCGTTCAACATCGCCGTCTATGCCCTGCTGCCTTTCGGCTCGCGCGCGGTCAGCCGTGACGAGGTCTCCGGCCTGGGCGATATCGGCACCGGTCCGCTCGGGGTGATCGGCAATCTCATCTGGCTCTTGCTGGCCGGCTGGTGGCTGGCGCTCGGTCATGTCCTGACAGCCGTGATCTACGCCATCACCATCATCGGCATCCCCTTCGCCTGGGCCCATTTGAAGCTCGCGGGCATCGCGCTCTGGCCGATCGGCAAGGTGATCGTGCCGGCCTGACCTGCCGGGCGCTAGCCAGCCCGGCGCCCTGTCAGTGTGCACCGCCCCCAACTTCATCTTGCGCTGCGGCAAAAAACTTGCACACTCGGCCCCGCAGGGGAGCCATTGGGAGCTCTACAAGAGGAGCGAGCCATGTCCCTCCAGACCGTACCTTCAGACGCCACCGATCTTCGCCCGAACCGGCCTGAGGACGTCCAGGCGCAGGAGGCAGACGCGCGGCTGCGCGACGATATTCGTCTGCTCGGGCGTATCCTGGGCGACACGGTGCGCGACCAGGAGGGCGCTGAATTGTTCGACCTGGTCGAGCGTATCCGGCAGACCTCGATCCGGTTCCACCGCGACGAGGATCGGGTTGCCCGGCGTGAACTCGAGCAAATCCTCGACAGCATGTCGACCTCGGAGACGGTCCGGATCGTCCGTGCCTTCAGCTATTTCTCCCATCTCGCCAACATCGCCGAGGACCAGAACAACATCCGCCAGATGCGCGCCGGCAAGAACGGCGGCTCCGGCGTCCTGGCGGAGACGCTCGCCAAGGCCAGGGGCGCAGGAATCGGCACCGATGCGTTGCGCAGGTTCTTCAAGAGCGCGCTCGTCAGCCCGGTGCTGACGGCGCATCCGACCGAAGTGCGCCGCAAGAGCACGATGGACCGCGAGATGGAGGTCGCCGCGCTGCTCGACCGCCGCGAGCGCGTCGCACTGACCGCGGACGAAGCCGCCGCCAGCGACGAGCAGCTTCGGCGCGAGGTGCTGACCCTGTGGCAGACCAACCTGCTGCGCCGGACCAAGCTCACCGTGCTCGACGAGGTCGCCAACGGCCTGTCGTTCTACGATTACACCTTCCTTCGCGAGGTGCCGCGGCTGGTGAACCTGCTGGAAGACCGGCTGGAGGAGGGCGGCGAGCAGGCCGCCAGCGAGCTCGCCTCTTTCCTGCGCATGGGCAGCTGGATCGGCGGCGACCGCGACGGCAATCCCTTCGTCACCGCCGACGTCATGCGCGGCACGCTGCGGCTGCAGTCGAGCCGGGTGATGCAGTTCTATCTGGAAGAGCTGCACGTGCTCGGCTCGGAATTGTCGATCGCGGCCCACCTCGCCGACGTGTCCGAAGAACTACGGACGCTGGCGGAGCGCTCGCCGGACACCTCGCCGCACCGGAGCGGCGAGCCTTATCGCCTCGCGGTCTCCGGCATCTATGCACGCCTGACCGCGACGGCCGAAAAGCTCGAGGTCGAGATCACCCGTCGTCCCGTCGGCAAGGGCGCGCCCTATCAGAGTGTCAAGGAGCTGCAAGCCGATCTCGACGTGCTGCACCGCTCGCTGATCTCCAACAACGCCCGCGTCATCGCGCGTGGCCGGCTGCGATTGTTGCGCCGCGCGGTGGATTGTTTCGGCTTCCATCTGGCGCGGCTCGACATCCGCCAGAATTCGGCGGTGCATGAGCGCACCATCGCCGAGCTGATGGATGCGGCGAACCCCGGCATGTCCTATCTCGCACTCGGCGAGGAGGCGCGCATCTCGCTGCTCACCAACGAGTTGCGCTCGACGCGCGCGCTGGTCTCGCCGTTCGTCAAATACAGTGACGAGACCATGGGTGAGCTCAACGTCTTCCATGCTGCAGCAGAAGCGCATGCGCGTTTCGGCTCGGACGCGATCCCCCAATGCATCATCTCGATGTGCAAGGGCATGTCCGACATGCTCGAGGTGGCGGTGTTGCTGAAGGAGGTCGGCCTTGTCCACCCCTCCGGCCGCAGCGCCATCAACATCGTGCCGCTGTTCGAGACCATCGAGGATTTGCAGGCGTCGTCCGGCATCATGGACCGCATGCTGTCGCTGCACGATTATCGCCGCCTGGTCGACAGCCGCGGCAGCGTGCAGGAGGTCATGCTCGGCTATTCCGACTCGAACAAGGATGGCGGTTTCGTCACCTCGGGCTGGGAGCTCTACAAGGCCGAGATCGGTCTCGTCGATGTGTTCGAGCGGCACGGCGTCCGCTTGCGCCTGTTCCACGGCCGCGGTGGCTCGGTCGGCCGCGGCGGCGGTCCGAGCTATGACGCTATCGTTGCGCAGCCGGGCGGGGCCGTGAATGGCCAGATCCGCATCACCGAGCAGGGCGAGATCATCTCGTCGAAGTATTCCAACGCCGAAGTCGGCCGCAACAATCTCGAGATCCTGGCGGCTGCGACGCTGGATGCGAGCCTGTTGCAGCCGAGCCAGAGCGCGCCCCGCCGCGAATATCTCACCGCGATGGACGAATTGTCGAACCTCGCCTTCAAGGCCTATCGCGGCCTGGTCTACGAGACCGACGGTTTTGTCGACTATTTCTGGTCCTCGACCGTGATCAACGAGATTGCGACGCTGAACATCGGCAGCCGTCCGGCCTCGCGCAAGAAGACCCGCGCGATCGAGGATCTGCGCGCGATCCCCTGGGTGTTCTCCTGGGCGCAGTGCCGCCTGATGCTGCCGGGCTGGTACGGCTTTGGCAGCGCGGTCGAGCAATGGATCGCGGAGCATCCGGACAAGGGCATGCCGTTCCTGAAGGAGCTCTACAAGGAATGGCCGTTCTTCCGCATGCTGCTGTCAAATATGGACATGGTGCTTGCGAAAAGCTCGATCGCGATCGCCTCGCGCTATGCCGAACTTGTACCTGACGAGGCGCTCCGCGAAAAAATCTTCGGACGCATCCGCCGCGAATGGCATTCCTGCATCGAGACGCTGCTGGACATCATGGGGCAGGACCGGCTGCTGCAAGGCAATCCGCTGCTGGAGCGCTCCGTGCGCCACCGCTTTCCCTATCTCGATCCGCTCAACCACGTGCAGGTCGAACTCCTGCGCGAGCACCGCGCGCAAAACCCGGACGAGCAGGTGCTGCGCGGGATTCAGTTGACGATCAACGGCATCTCGGCGGGATTGCGGAATACGGGATAGGGGCGGCCCCTTAGCCGTCATGCCCGGGCTTGTCCCGGGCATCTACGTCTTTCTATGTGCGTGGCGGCGCGTGGATGGCCGGGTCAAGCCCGGCCATGACGCGAGGAGAGAGTGCGACCCTTACACCGGATCCCACGGGAAGATGTCGGCGGAGCGGTCGAGCTTGTAGAACGAGCCCTTCAGCGCCGGCATGCCGTGCTCCGCGATCGTCTGTGGCGTCCAGCCTTCGCTGCGATGGACCGAGCGCAGCGGGCGGTTCTGGCTGAACAGGAACAGCTCGTTCATGCGCGCGCCGAAGATTTGCCCGGAGACGTCCTTGGCGGCATCGGAGAGCAGATAGGCGCAGATCGGCGCGATCTTCTCGGGACCCATCTGCTTGATCTTCTCGACACGCGCCTTCTCGGCCTCGGTCTCGGTCGGAATGGTGCCGATCATGCGGGTCCAGGCGAACGGCGAGACGCAATTCGAACGGACATTGAAGCGGCCCATGTCGAGCGCGATCGACTTCGACAGCCCGATGATGCCGAGCTTGGCCGCCGCGTAGTTGGCCTGGCCAAAGTTACCGATCAGGCCGGACGTCGAAGTGAAATGCACGAAGGAGCCGCTCTCCTGCTCGCGGAAGATGCGGGCCGCGGCGTGGCTGACATAGAACGAGCCCATCAGATGGACCTTGATGACGGCCTCGAACGCTTCCACGCTCATCTTGTGGAAGATCATGTCGCGCAGGATGCCGGCATTGTTGACGACGCCGTCGAGCCGGCCGAAATGATCGGTCGCGGTTTTCACGATCTTGCTGGCGGGAACGGCTTCCGCGACTGATTCGAAATTGGGGACGGCAACGCCGCCGCGCTTCTTGATCTCGTCGACGACTTCTTCAGCCGGCGTCGCGCTCGAACCGGCGCCGTCGGCGGCCCCGCCGGGATCGTTGACGACGACCTTGGCGCCCTCCGCCGCGCAGAGCAGCGCAATCTCGCGCCCGATGCCGCGGCCTGCGCCGGTGACGATGATGACCTTGTCCTGCAGTGACTTTGCCATGTGGATTACCTCTCGTTCGTAAACACGATCGTGCCCGACGCGGCGAACATGCCGCCGACGCCGTGGCACACTGAAATCTTCGCGTTGGCGACCTGCGCCGGCGCGATGCCGCGCATCTGCCGCACGCTCTCCTGGAGCGCGTACATGCCGTACATGCCCGAATGCATGTAGGAGAGGCCGCCGCCATTGGTGTTGAGCGGCAGCTTCCCGCCGGGCCGCGTGTTGCCGTCCGCGATGAACCTGCCGGTTTCTTCATGCGGCATGAAGCCGAGATCGCCGAGACCGTACAGGGGCAGATGCGCGAACGCATCGTAGATCATCAAATGATCGACGTCCTTGTGAGCGATGCCGGCCTCCTTGAAGGCCAGCGGCCCCGCGGTCTTGAACGCGCGCGAGGAGTTGAACGTCTCCATCTGGCTGACCATCGGCGTCTCCACGCTCTCGCCGGTGCCCATGATGTAGACGGGCTTGCGCGGGAAATCCCTGGCACGGTCGGCCGAGGTCAGGATCAGCGCGCCGCCGCCGTCGGTGACGAGGCAGCACTGCAGCAGTCGGAACGGATAGGCGATCATGCGCGAATTGAGGACGTCGGCGACCGTGATCGGGTCCTTCATCATCGCGCGCGGATTCTTGGCCGCCCATTCGCGTTGCACGACCGCGACCGAGGCGAGCTGCTCATGCGTGATGCCGTAGGTCTTCATGAAGCGCAGCACGGGGATCGGGAACATGCTGGGCGGGCCGTAGACGCCATAAGGCGCCTCGAACTGGCCCTGCAGGCTGTCGGCGGGGATCGAGCGCGGCGCCTTGCCGATCATCGACTTGCCGCTCTCGGCATGCGTGATCAGCACGGTCTTGCAGAGGCCGGCCTCGATCGCTGCCGCCGCGTGGCGGACGTGCAGCATGAAGGAGCAGCCGCCAACCGAGGTGCCGTCGACCCAGGTCGGCTTGATGCCGAGATAGTGGCAGACCTGCTGCGGCGTCTCGACCGCGGTTGCAAAGCCGTCGATGTCGGACAGTTTCAGACCGGCATCGGCAATAGCGTTGAGCGCCGCATCCGCGTGAAGCTGGAGTTGTGACATGTTGGGGATGACGCCGAGCTCGGTGGTCTCGGCCGCGCCGACGACGGCAACCTGGTTCTTGCGCATGGTCTACCCCTTCGCCGGACGGAACACGGGGAGGGTGATCTTGTCGTCGAGCGCCTCGAAGGCGACCTCGAGCTTCATGTCGAGTTCGAGCGCCTCCGGCGTCTGCGGACAGTCGATGATGTTGCTCATCATCCGCGGCCCTTCTGCGAGCTCAACCACGGCGATTGCGTAGGGCGGCGTGAAACCGGGCGCGGCGGGACGATGGTTGATCACGTAGCTGTAGAGGAAGCCCTTGCCGCTCGCCTTGAAGATGCTGACCTTGCGCGAGGCGCAGGACGGGCAGAACGGGCGCGGTGGAAAATAGACATGCGCACAGGCATCGCAGCGTTGCAGGCGCAATTCGCCCGCTTTCGCGCCGTCCCAGAAATGCTGGGTTTCCGGTGTCGGTTTCGGTCGCGCGCGCTGCGGTTCGGCCATGTCGGCAGTTCCTCCCAAAGGCGAAGCTTGATACTCGCCCGTTTTGATCTTGATGCGCCAATTGACTATCGCGCGTCAACGGTCCAGCACAGAGCCCTGCGCGTCATGTATTCCACCATGCGCACAATTGCGGTTGGCGTGCTTGTGTGTCAGTAGGGCCGCACGGTACATAGGTGCCGAGACAAGAAGAGATCGGGAGGATTCCATGTTGAGAACACTGGGCGTTGCGCTGATTGCAGGTCTGACCTTCGCTGCTCCGG
Organism: Bradyrhizobium manausense; assembly: GCF_018131105.1. NCBI lineage: Bacteria > Pseudomonadati > Pseudomonadota > Alphaproteobacteria > Hyphomicrobiales > Nitrobacteraceae > Bradyrhizobium > Bradyrhizobium manausense. The sequence goes on from NZ_JAFCJI010000001.1 coordinate 697,590, forward strand.
CCCTTGCTGCGGACGCGCCGGCCGAGATCAAGATCGGCACGCTCTACGCGTCGAGCGGACGCTATGCCTCGATCTCGATGCCGGTTCACTACGGATTGAAGCTGTGGGTCGAACAGAAGAACGCCGAAGGCGGCGTCTATGTGAAGGCGTTCGACAAGAAGATCCCGATCAAGCTCGTTGCCTATGACGACCAGAGCAACACGGCGACCGCGGCCACATTGTACAATCAGCTGATCACCCAGGATAAGGTCGATCTTCTGGTCGCCGATTCCGGTTCCGTGCTGACCGCGCCGGCCGTCGCGATTGCCCGCGACCACAAGATGTTCCTGTTCGACCAGACCGGCACCGGCGCCAGCTTCTTCTCCAAGGACAATCCGTACATCGCCCTGATGGCCGATCCGGTGTCGACCATCTGGCCGAAGCCGGTCGCCGATTTCGTCTCGCATGACGGACCCGGCCTCGGCATCAAGAAGATCGCGATCCTTTACTCCACCAACGAGTTCACGGGCACGCAGGCCAACGCCTTCCGCAAGTTCGTCAAGGATTCGGGCGCGCCGATCGAGATCGTCTACGATCAGGGCGTTCCGACCGAGACGACCAACTACACGGTCATCATCAACAACATTGCCAATACGAACCCCGACGCGGTGATTCACTTCGGTTATGCGCCGAACGACATTGCGTTCCTTCGCAACGCCCAGGATGTCGGCGCCAACTTCAAGATGCTGTTCTCGATCTACGCGGGCCTCGAGACCGAGTTGCTCGAAAAGAACGTCGGCGAGAAAGGCCTCGAGCACGTCTTCACCTACGTCCCGCCGCAGGAGCTGAAATATCCCGTGAACTTCGGCATGAGCATGGACGAGTACAAGGCGGCCTGGGACAAGAAGTATACCGACGGCAAGGTCGAGTTCGGCTTCAACTCGGTCGCCGGATATACGACGGCTCTCGTGATCGAAAAGACCTTGTCGGTCGCGACCAGCCTCGATCAGCTCGAATTGCGCAAGGCGACCTTCAGCCTCTCCAATCAACTGAAGACGCTGGACGGCACGTTCGCGCTTGACGAGATGGGCGGCCAGATCGGCGAGCTCACGCCGCTTGGACAACTCGAACTCAACGATCACGGCCACGTCAAGTTCATCTCGATCTATCCTCACGAGACGGCGACCGGAAAGCCGGTCTATCCGCGTCCATGATGCGGAACTCTGCTGAGCGAGACCCGGGAGTCGGCTGCTGATGTTGACCTACGCATTGGTCGCCGGCGTTCTGTTCGGGCTGTATTTCAGCCTGGTCGGTATGGGGCTCAATCTCGTCTTCGGCGTCATGCGCATCGTCAATCTTGCGCATGGCGACGTCCTGATGCTCGGCGCCTTCGTGGCGCTGGGCGTTGTCACCCTGGCCGGAATTGACCCGCTGTTCGCGGTGCCTTTGGCATTCGTGGTGTTCCTGCTCGTCGGCACGCTGCTCTATTGGGTGCTGGTGCCGCGGCTGCAGGGGTCCGCAAATCCGGAGATGCTGTCGATCATCCTGTTCTTCGGCCTGTCGCAAGTGGTCGAAGCCATCACCACGATCTTCGCCGGCACCAGCGAGCGCTCGATCCAGAGCCGGCTGCTCGGCACGGTCTTCTCGACCATCAAGGTGCAGCTGTTCGGCGGCAAGCCAGGTGCGAGCGGCCCCATCCGCATCCTCGGCCAGGGATTTCCTGCGCCCTGGGTGATCGCGGCAGGAACGAGCCTGGTCGCGATAGGTCTTGTCTACATCTATCTCTATCGCACGCGGCTCGGCACTCTGACGCGCGCCGTGATGTCGCGACGCGACGAGGCGCTGGCGTCGGGAATCGACGTCGATCGCGTGTCGGCCGCGGCGTTCGGAATCGGGCTCGGGCTCGCCGCGGTTGCGGGTGTGTTTGCGCCGTTCATGTTCGGCTCGATCACGCCGGCATTCGGTGCGGACGCGACGGTGACCTCGTTTGCGATCGTCGTGCTGGGTTCGCTCGGTAATCCGCTTGGCACCGCTCTTGGTGGTGTCGTCTATGGCGTCTGCTACATGCTGGTGCAGACCTATCTCAGCTCATGGGCCGATCTTCTGCCCTATGTGCTGCTGATCCTGATCCTCTTGCTACGTCCGAGCGGCCTGCTTGGAAGGCGGGTGCGCGTTGCCTAATGCCGTCAAGCACATGCTGTTCATTCTGGTGCCGCTGATCGCCGTGTTTGCGATCCTGCCTGGCGTCTACCAGAACCATCTGCTGCTGTTCAATTTCGTCACGTTCCTGATCCTCGCTCAGGGCGTCAACATCATCTATGGTTTCACCGGCTATCTGCCTTTCGGTTACGTCGGCTTCTTCGGAGCTGGTGCTTACGGTTTTGCGGTGCTGGTGATGCATTACCAGTCACCCGCAATCGTGGCGGTGCTGGCGGCGGGGCTGGTCGCCGTTCTGCTCGGCCTTCTGCTGACGCCATTGTTGCGGCTGTCGGGCGCCTATTTTGCGATTGCCAATCTCGCTGCGTCACTGGCCGTGCTGCATTTCGTCGCCAACCCGGCCCTGGAGGGCATTACCAAGGGGCCGTATGGGGTATCGCTGACGGGCACGTTCAACCCGACGGACGCCTACTATGCGGCCCTGGTCGTATTGGCGTTGACGGTGGGCGGCGTTGTCTTTCTGAAGAACTCGAGCTTCGGGCTTGCGTTGCAGGCCGTTCGCGAAGATGCGGTGAGCGCGTCGATGTCCGGGGTCAACGTCGTCAAGATGCGCATCGCCGCATGGCTCGCGTCCGCGCTCGTGGCAGGGCTCGCCGGTGGCATCTATGCCTGGTACGTCTCGGTGTTCTATCCCGATAACGTCTTCAGTGGCGATTTCAGCATCTTCGCGATCGTCTTCGCGCTGTTCGGCGGTGTCGCGACGATCTCCGGACCGATCATCGGCGTCCTGATCCTGTACGGCGTCTACAATCTGATCGGGTTCACGACCCCGCAATATTTCCAGCTCATCTACGGTCTTCTCATCATGGGACTGGTGTTGTTCCTTCCGGCGGGGCTTGTCTCGCTGGCGACGCGAAGGGGCTGGAATGTCCCCTGATACGAAACCCATTCTCAGCGTCCGCAAGCTGGTGAAACGCTTTGGCGGCTTCGTCGCGCTCGATGGGCTGAGCTTTCATGCCGCGCCCGGTGAAGTGTTGGGGCTGGTCGGTCCGAACGGATCGGGCAAGACCACGGCCATCAACGTGATATCGGGTCTCTACGCACCCGATGGCGGGGAGGTCGTGTTCGACGACGTCTCCATCGGCGGCGTTGCGTCCCACAGGCTGGTCCATCGCGGCATCAACCGGACTTTCCAGGTGCCGAAACCGTTCATGTCACTGACCGTGCGCGAGAACGTCAGGGTCGCCTTGGCCTACGGCCATATCGGTGGAACGCCGCCGACGCTCGATGCGCTGCTCGACGAATATCGCCTGTCCGCCGTCGCCGATCGTCCGGCAGCCGATCTCAACAGCGCGCAGCAGAAGATGCTGGATCTCGTCCGCGCGCTGGCGACGCGACCGCGCCTGCTGCTGCTCGACGAGCTCGCCGCGGGGCTCAATCCCGCCGAGCTCGACTGGATTGCCGAACGGATCAAGCAACTCGCGGCAGGCGGCATGTCGATCATCGTCGTCGAGCATCTGATGGGATTCATCGAGCACATCACCGATCGCGTCATCGTTCTCAATGCCGGCAAGGAAATCTTCGAGGGCAAGCTCGCTGCAGCCGTGAAGGAACCGCAGGTGATCGAGGTATTCCTGGGAGGCGAGCATGCCGCCTGAATCAATGCCTCTTCTCCACGCAGCAGGCGTCGATGCGGGCTACGGCACCATGCAGGTGCTGTGGGGCGTCGATCTCGATGTCAAACCCGGCGAGACGGTCCTGCTGCTCGGCGCCAACGGTGCCGGCAAGACCACGTTCCTGAAATCGCTGGTTGGGTTGGTCGAGGCCCGCCGCGGCAGCGTCGCGCTGGCCGGGCGGGATATCGCGCATATGCGCTCGAGCGAGCGGATGAAGCTCGGCATGACCTACATGTCGGAGCTTGCGGTGTTTCCGGACCTGTCGATCGAGGAGAACATTCTGGTCGGCGCTCAGGCGCTGGGACATGCCAATCCCCGCCGGCGCCTCGACGAACTCTACGGCCTCTTTCCCGTTCTGCGTGACAAGCGCCGCGACGCGGCCTCCAGCCTGTCGGGCGGGCAGCGCAAGATGCTCGGGATCGCCAAGGCGCTCGCGGCCGAGCCGAAGCTTCTCGTCATGGACGAGCCTTCGGCGGGGCTGTCGCCGCTCTTCGTCAAAGAGGTGATCCGCATTCTGAACGGCTTGCAGGGGCGCGGCATGGCGCTTCTGATCGCCGAGCAGAATATCGGTTTCCTTGAAGTGGCAACACGCGTATTTGTTCTGGAAGGCGGGCGCATTCGCTTTTCCGGCACGGTTGCCGAGATGACCGACAACGAGGCGCTGCGGCGCGCCTATTTTGGATTGAAATAGCGCGGTAAATTTTTGGCCGCGCCTGATGCAGGCGAACCAGACATGCCGAATGCACCGACCCTCGCCACATTGGCCGACGACCTCGAAAGCGGCCGGACCACGTCCCGCAAGCTGGTCGAGGCGTGTATCGCCAGGATCGCCGATCCCTCCGGCGAGGGCCAGCGTACCTTCATTCATGTCGATAGGGACGCGGCGCTCGCGACTGCGGACGCGATGGACGCCTTGCGCAGGGCCAAGGCGGCGCCGTCGCGCTATGCCGGTATCCCGGTCTCGATCAAGGATCTGTTCGACATCAAGGGCCAGGTGACGCGCGCCGGCTCCCGGGCGCTCGACGATTCCCCGCCGGCCGAGCAGGACGCGGCGACGGTGGCCCGGCTGCGCAAGGCCGGCTTCGTCGTGATCGGGCGCACCAACATGACCGAGTTCGCCTATTCCGGCATCGGCATCAATCCGCATTACGGCACGCCGAAGGGCGCCTGGAACCGGGCCGAAGGGCACGTGCCCGGCGGATCGTCCTCGGGCGCCGCGGTCTCCGTGCTCGACGGCATGGCGCATGGCGCGCTCGGCACCGACACCGGCGGCTCCTGCCGCATTCCCGCCGCCTACAACGGCATCGTCGGCTACAAGCCGACGCAGCGTCGCGTGCCGCTGGATGGCTCGGTACCGCTCTCGTTCTCGCTCGACAGTATCGGGCCGCTGGCACGATCGGTCAGTTGCTGTGCCATCCTCGATGCCGTGCTGGCGAACGAGCCCATCACGGCCTTGAAGCCGCGTCCCGTGAAGGGCATGCGGCTCGCCGTGCCGACCACGATCGCGCTCGACGATCTCGATGCAGCCGTATCCGGGACCTTCGAGCGCGCACTGAAATCGCTCGCCGATCACGGCGCCAACATCGAGCGCATCGAGATGGCGGAATTCCATGACATCGGCCCGATGAATGCCAAGGGTGGCTTTGCGGCATCCGAAAGCTATGCCTGGCACCGCTATCTCATCACGTCCAAAGGGGACGTCTACGATCCCCGTGTGTCCGTTCGCATCATGCGCGGCGAGGCGCAGAGCGCGGCCGATTACATCGACCTCCTCAACGAGCGCCGCTCGTTGATCGCCCGCGTCAACGCGCGGCTCGCGCCCTATGACGCCCTGGTGCTGCCGACCACCGCCAACACGCCGCCGAAGATCGCAGATCTGGCCGACGACAAGGCGTTCACCACGCAGAACCTGCGCGCGCTGCGCAATTGCACCCTGATCAACATGATCGACGGCTGCGCGATCTCGCTGCCCGCACATCGCGAGGGCGACGTTCCCGTCGGCCTGATGCTGGCAGGGGCGGGCGGCTCGGACCGCCGTGTCTTTGAACTTGCTGCCGGCATGGAGGCCGTCATCCGTGTTTGACCTGACATTCACCGTCGATGCCCGTGACACCACCACGCCGCTGACGCTCGCGATCGACCAGATGGTCATCGCCGGCTGGACCGGCCGCGATCCTGTTGCGCGCGACAAGCATATCGCCGAGTTGCAGGAAATGGGCATCGCCCCGCCGGCCTCGACACCGATCTACTATCGCGGCGCGGCGCGGCGGTTGACCCAGGAAGACAGCATCGAATGCACCGGCGGAGATTCCTCCGGCGAAGTCGAGTTCCTGCTGATCGGCTGGCAGGGCCGCATCTTCGTCGGCTGCGGTTCCGACCACACCGATCGCAAGGTCGAGGCCTACAGCGTCACCGTGTCCAAGCAGATGTGCGACAAGCCGATCGCCTCGACGCTGTGGGAGCTCGAGGACGTCATCGGCCATTGGGACAGGATGATCCTGCGCTCCTGGGCCACCATCAAGGGCGAGCGCGTGCTCTACCAGGAGGGCACCCTCGACGCGATGCTGCCGGTCGCCGATCTCATCGCGCGGGGTTTCGAGGGTGGGAAATTCCCCGACGGCTGCGCCATGTTCGGCGGAACGTTTGCGGCCAAGGGCGGCATCCGCCCGGCCGATCGCTTCGATTTCGAGCTTGAGGATCCCGTGCTGAAGCGGACCATCAAGCACGGCTATGATGTGGTGACGCTGCCGGTGCGGGGCTGAGGTCTCTCGGCCGTCATTGCGAGGAGCCCTTGCGACGAAGCAATCCAGACTCCCTCCGCGGAGGCAGTCTGATTTGCTTCGCTCCCGGTCGCGATGACGGGTGGAGATAGTCGTCGGAAATCGGGTGGCGGAGCGAACAGCCGGCTGCAAAGGTGATTGCCATGACAATGACCGCACGAAAATCGGCCCAGCCTTCCATTCCCGCCGCCTCCCACGTCGATGCCCTCGATTGGCCCGAAATCACCGCCGAGCTCGATTCCCACGGGTGCGCCCTGCTGAAGGGCCTGCTCACGCCGGAGCAATGCCGCGCCGTCGCGGCGCTCTATCCCGACGACACGCACTTCCGCAGCCGCATCGTCATGGGCCGCCACGGCTTTGGCCGCGGCGAATACAAATATTTCGCTTATCCGCTCCCTGATCTGATCGCGGAGCTACGCCCAGCGCTCTACGCGCATCTCCAGGGCGTCGCCAACCGCTGGAACGAAGCGATGGGGATCGACATCCGTTATCCGCCGGCGCATGCCGCGTTCCTCGAGCGTTGCCACGAGGCGGGGCAGGCGCGGCCGACGCCGCTGCTGCTGCAATATGAAGCCGGTGATTTCAACTGCCTGCACCAGGACATCTATGGCGAGCACGTGTTCCCGCTCCAGGTCGCGATCCTGCTGTCCGAGCCAGGCCGCGATTTCAGCGGCGGCGAGTTCGTGCTGACGGAACAGCGTCCACGCATGCAGTCGCGCGCCGAGGTCGTGCCGCTGGCGCAGGGTGATGCTGTCGCCTTCGCTGTGCATCACCGCCCAGTGCAGGGGACACGCGGCACCTACCGCGTTAATCTTCGCCACGGCGTCAGCCGGATCAGGTCCGGCCAGCGCCACACGCTGGGTGTGATCTTCCACGATGCCAAGTGAGCGCTGTGATTGACGGCTGATTTGTTCGATAGCGTTGCCGAGGCACAGCCGTCGCGCGAGGAGATCGCCGACGGCGCCGTGCTGCTGCGCGGCTTCGTCAGGCCGATCGAGAGCGAGTTGATCGAAGCCGTGCGCGGCCTCGTCGCGCAATCGCCGTTCCGGCGCATGACGACGCCCGGTGGCCACCTGATGTCGGTGGCTATGACGAATTGCGGCGAGCGCGGCTGGATTACCGATCACACCGGCTATCGCTATGATCCCATCGATCCCCGAATCGAGGCGCCATGGCCGGCGATGCCGCCGGTTCTTTGCGATCTCGCCCGCCGCGCCGCGGAGCAGGGCGGCTTCCAGAACTTCGCGCCCGATGCCTGCCTGGTCAATCGCTACGAACCCGGCACGCGACTGTCATTGCACCAGGACAAGGACGAGCTGGATTATTCCGCGCCGATCGTCTCGGTTTCACTGGGGCTACCCGCGACCTTCCTGTTCGGCGGCCTCGCGCGCAACGACAAGCCGCGGCGTTTTCGCTTGGTCCACGGCGACGTCGTGGTCTGGGGCGGACCGTCGAGGCTCGCTTATCACGGCGTCGCACCGCTGGCCGAGGGCGAGCATGCTCTGCTTGGACGAAAGCGGATCAATCTGACCTTCCGCCGGACGCGGTGACGATCAAGGCTTCGGCGGGTGAATGAAAGCCCACGGACTGACTTCGGAATCTCGCGTCACTTCCACCGAGATCAGATACGGCCCGCCATGCGCGAGCGCCTTCTCCATCGCCGACTTGAACTGGTCCGGCGCTGTGACGCGCGCTGAGGCCACGCCAAAGGACTCCGCGAGCTTGACGAAATCAGGATTGACCAGATCCGATGCCACAACGCGGCCGTCGAAACGTTCGCGCTGATCGCGACGGACATTGCCATAGGCGTTGTTGTTGAACACCAGCGTCACCACGCCGATGTTGAACTGCACGGCGGTGGCAAGCTCCTGCACGCCGAACATGAAGCCGCCGTCGCCGGTGATCGCGACCACCGGCTTGTCGGGGTTGGCGACCTTGGCGCCCAGCGCAGTCGGGAAGCCGGAGCCAAGCGTGCCCTGATAGCCTGAGGTGATGAAGGTGCGCGGCTGGTAGATCGGGAAACCGTACCAGGAGGCAAAGCCGAACTGCGACAATTCGTCGGTCACGATCGCATTCGCCGGCAGCACCTCGCGCAGGATGTTGAGATACGCCATCTGCGGCTGGATACGCTGGATCTCCTGCTGTGCGGTCGCGGTGGCGTCGCGGATCGCAGCGCGGCGGCCGGCGGTCTTGCTGTAGCCGGCCTTGCTGATGGCCGCAGCCAGATCGGCGGTCGCCGCTTTCGCGTCGGCGACGATGGCGGCATCCGAGATGAAGCGCCGCATTTCGACTGGATCGATGTCGATGCGGATGCTCTTCAGGCCGTCCGGTCGATAGGGCCAGCGCGACATCGTCGGTAGCTCCAGCCGCGTGCCGATGCCGATCATCAGATCGGTCTTGGCCCATAGTTTGTAGGCGGCGGCCATGGTGAGGCCGAGCTCATGCGCATTGGAGACGATGCCGCGGCCGCTGCGGAAGGCGACCACGGGCGCGTCGATCATCTCGGCGAGCTCCAGAATCTCCTCGCGCGCCTCGATCGCACCGCTGCCGACGAAGATCATCGGCGCCTTGCTGGCCTTGATCAGCGCAGCCGCCTGCTTGATCATATCAGGATCAGGCCGCGGCGCGGGCAGGGGCTCAAGCACTTGCGCTGCGGCTGTGTCCGCGCGCTGCGTAAAGATATCCCAGGGCATCTCGACCGAGGCGGGGCCGCGACGGCCTGATGTCATCTCCTGGAACGCGCGCGCGACCGTGGTCGGCGCGTTGCCGGGATGTTCGATGCGATCGGCCCACTTCACGTAGGTGCGCAAGGTCGCGAGCTGGTCGGGCATCTCGTGCAGATGGCCGCGGCCCTTGCCGAGAAACTGCGTCGGCACCTGGCCGGTGACGCACAGCACCGGCTCGTTGCAGCCGTAGGCGGTGAGCAGCGCCGCGCTGGCGTTGAGCACGCCGGGGCCGGGCACCACGCTGAACACGCCGGGCCTGCCGCTCGCGCGCGCATAGCCGAACGCCATGTAGCCGCAGGCCTGCTCGTGGCGTGCGCCGATGACCTTGAGCTGGGCCTGGTGGAAGGCGTCGAACAGGCCGTAGACCTGTGCGCCGGGCAGGCCGAACACGGTATCGACGCCGTGGGCGACGAGCCCGCTTACGATCGCTTCGCCGCCGGTCAGGGTGGTCATTGCATCATTCCACTTCAAGTGTTGATCAGGCTTCGTCGACGACGCCGTTGCGCAAGGTGCCGATGCCCTCGGCCGCGACCTCGATGACGTCACCGGGCTTCAGATATCGCGGGGGATCGAACCGCGCACCCGCGCCGGTCGGCGTGCCCGTGACGATGATGTCGCCGGGAACGAGCGTTGTGAAGGTCGAGATATAGCTGATGAGGTAGCGGAACGGGAACATCAGCCGGCTGGTGCGGTCGTCCTGCCGCAACTCGCCGTTGACATGCGTGGTCAGCCTGACGTCGGCGAGCTGGGATTCCCTGGTGTAGGGCACGAGCCACGGCCCGAGGCTGCCGCTGGAATCAAAGTTCTTGCCCTGCGTGACGTTGAATTTGGCGTGGCGCAGCCAGTCGCGCACCGAGCCTTCGTTGCAGAGCGTCAGCGCGGCGACGTGATCGAGTGCGGCGCTCTCGGCGATGTGCCGGCCGGGCTTGCCGATCACCAGCACGATCTCGCCTTCATAGTCGAGTTGCGCGGATGCGCGCGGACGCACCAGCGGCGTGTCGTGGCCGACAAACGAGCGTGGCGAGCGCATGAACATGCTCGGATATTTCGGCGCCTCCTGGCCGTCCTTGTACTCGGCATTGCGATCGGGATAGTTGACGCCGATACAGATGATCTTTTCCGGCGCAGGCACCGGCGGCAACCAGGTGATGTCTGCGGTTGCGTGGTCCGGCGTCAGGCCGGCGGCCTCTTCGGCGAGGCGTGCGAGCTTTCCCGCGGCGATGACTTCGCGCAGCGTCGGATAGTCTCTGGCGTAGCGCGGGGAGAGATCGACGATGCCGCCCTCCAGGACGGCGCCGTAGCGGGTTTCACCCTTGACGGAATAGGTGGCGAGGCGAGGGAGCTTCATGACTAATCCGCCACCAGCACGTCTGCCACGAACTTCGGCTCGCGCACGGCCTGGCCCGTGAAGGGCGAGCCCTGCTCGAACCACGAACGCGGCGCGGGAGCGCCCCACAGCGTCTGGCGGCGCGGATCGCGCAGCGACCAGCGCAGCGGCTCGTGGTCGTGATCGCCGGTGAAGTAATCGCTTGTGTAGAGTTCGAGGCGATGTCCATCGGGGTCGCGGACATAGAGGAAGAATGCGTTTGAGATGCCGTGGCGTCCGGGGCCGCGCTCGATGTTCTTCACAAAACCCTGTGAGGCCATGACGTCGCAGAGATGGATGATGTTCATCGCCGTCGGGGTCCAATAGGCGAAGTGGTGCAGGCGCGGGCCTTTGCCGTTGGTGATCGCAAAGTCGTGGACGTTGCCCTTGCGATGCATCCAGGCGGCGGCGATGCGTCCGTTGGCACCGTCCTCTTCGGCATATTCGGTGAGGCGGAAGCCGAGGCGGGCGTAGAACTCGACAGTGTCCTGCACTTCTGGCGCGAAGACGTTGAAATGGTCGAGCCGCTGCGGGTGGCATCCCCTGTAGAGGTCGTAGCGGCGGAGCAGATGCGGCCGCCGGTCCATCGCCGCGTAGAGCTCGATCTGGAAGCCGAATGGATCGGTGAATTGCAGCGTGCGGCCCTGGAAGGGCTGATCGACGAAGGCGTAGCCGAGGCCGTTCTCGGAGAGGAATTTTGCGGCCTTGTCGAGATCGCCGTCGTTCCCGACCTTGAAGCCGAGCCTGTTACAGGCGGGCACCGCTGCCTTGCGCAGCACCAGCGAGTGGTGCTGATGTTCCTCGGCGGCGCGCAAATATACGACGTTGTCGTCGGCATCCTCGACATGCAGGCCGACAGTGGTCTCGTAGAACGCACGGCTCAACTTCAGATCGGTCACGTCGAGCACGACGTGGCTGGAGCGGATGATGTTGAACGGCGGCTCGAAAACGTGTTGCGGTACGGGCATTGCGTTTCCCCAGGGAATGACGAGCGTCAGAGGCCCAGTTTCTGAATCTTGTGCGTGCCCCGCGCCAGCGAGACGTGCTTGGTTTCCATGTAGAAGTCGAACGAGTAGTCGCCACCGTCGCGGCCGATGCCCGAGGCTTTCATGCCGCCGAACGGCGTCGGAAGATGACGAACGTTTTCCGAGTTCAGCCAGATCATGCCGGCTTCCAGCGCATCGGCAACGCGCAAGGCGCGGCCGACATCATTGGTCCAGACATAGCCGGTCAGGCCGTAGCGAATGTCGTTGGCGATCTCGATCGCGTCCGCTTCGTCCTTGAAGGGGAGCACGGTGAGGAAGGGGCCGAACACCTCTTCCTGCGCCACGCGCATCTTGCCATGTGCGCCGGTGACCAGCGTCGGCTCGACATAATGTCCGCCGCCCGGGCCGTCATGGGCCTTGCCACCGACCGCAATGGTGGCGCCGTCCTGCCGCGCCACGTCGAAGTACGAGCACACCTTTGCCAGGTGCCGTTCGTGGATCAGCGGTCCGATCTCGGTCGCCGGGTCGAGGGGATGGCCAACCTTCAGCGCCTTGACGCGGGCGGTCAGCTTCTCCACGAATTTGTCGGCGATGCTCTGCTGGACAAGCAGGCGGCTGGACGAGGTGCAACGCTCGCCGTTGAGCGAGTAGATCATGAACACGACCGCGTCGAGCGCGCGATCGAGATCGGCATCGTCGAACACGATCACCGGGTTCTTGCCGCCAAGCTCGAAATGTACGCGCTTCAAGGTGGGCGCGCCCTGAACCATGATGGCCGATCCCGTCGCGCTCTCGCCGACGAAGCCGATCGCCTTGATGGCTGGGTGCTCGGTCAGCGCCTTGCCGGCCTCTTCGCCAAAGCCGTGCACGGTGTTGAGCACGCCGTCGGGGACGCCGGCCTCCTTGACGAGCCGCGCCAGAATGGCGGCCGTCACCGGCGACCACTCCGCCGGCTTGTGCACGACGGTGCAGCCGGCCGCCAGCGCCGGGGCGATCTTCCAGGTCGAGAGCATGAACGGCGTATTCCACGGCGTGATCACGCCGACCGGGCCGATCGGCACGCGGGTCGAGATATTCCAGTGCTCGTCGCTCGGTGTGTTCTGGCCGTCGCGCGCCTCCGCGCATTTGTCGGCGAAGAAACGGAAGTTTTCGGCGGCGCGGATCGCGGCCTTGGCCATGAAGCGATAGGCCTGGCCGGTGTCGATGCATTCGAGCACCGCGATGTCGTCCGCATTGTCCTCGATCGCGTCGGCCACGCGATGCAGCAGTTTCTTCCGCATCGCCGGCCCCATCTCGCGCCAGGACTTGAAGGCGAGCGAGGCAGCCGTCGCCGCTGCGTCGATGTCCTCGGCGTTGCCGCGCGCGACGGTCGCGAGCACCGTACCGTCGACCGGGGACTTCGTCTCGAAGGTCTGGCCGGAAATCGAAGGCACGATCTTGCCGTCGATCATGTGACCGATGCCGTCGGCGGCAAGCTTCTTCAGCAGCGGCGCGACGCGGTCGCGGTTGGCCTGGAACACATCGGCTTTCGGCGTGGGCTTATCCATGGGCGGCCACCACTTTCAGGGCTTCGTGGATGTTGTTGCGCTTCCAGCTGGTGTCCTTGTCGTTGATCTGCATGTCGAACGACAAAGCGAATTTGCTGGCGGCGAAGACGGGGTCGAGATGTTTCGAGAGCGCCTGGAACACATGCTCGCCGGCTTTCTGGCGCGTGGCGAGATCGCGGCCCTCGCCGATGCGGAGCACCATGTCGAGAAAGCCGTAGTCGTGCCCGGCATCGGCAATCGCATAATGCTCGCACCTGACAGCGCGGACGCGGATGCCGCCGAGCGGGAAGGTGCCGGTCTCGACCGCTGCCTTGCGCACCACTTCGCAGACGACGCCGATGTCGAGACGGCTATCGAGATTGGCCGAATATTCGATCGTGAAATGCGGCATGGCGGTTTCACTCCCTGTGTATTCTTATCGCTTCAAGCGAAGTAGCAGCTGACCGAGCCGTATGCGCCATAATCGGCTTGAATTGTGTCGCCCTTGCGGGTCTCGATCGGACGGATGAAGGAGCCGGCGAGCACGACCTGGCCGGGCTCGAGCGCAAGGCCGAGCGGCGCGATCTTGTTGGCGAGCCATGCAACGGCGGTTGCAGGATGATTGAGCACGCCGGCGGCAAGGCCGGTCTCCTCGAGCTGACCGTTCCTGAAGCAGAGCGCACCGATCCAGCGCAGGTCCGCATCGAGCGGACGGATCGGCCGTCCGCCGAGCACGATGCCGGCATTGGCAGCGTTGTCCGCGATGGTGTCGTAGATCTTTCGCGTGGCCTTGGTCTTAGGATCGACGCGCTCGATCCGCGTATCCAGAATCTCCAGCGCCGGCACCACGAAGTCGGTCGCGTTGAGCACGTCGAACATCGTGCAATCGGGCCCCGACAGGCGCCTGCTCATGACGAAGGCGAGTTCGGCTTCGACGCGGGTCGCGATGAAGCGCTCGGTCGGGACGAGGCCGCCATCGGCAAAGAACATGTCGTCGAGCAGCACGCCGGAGTCAGGCTCGTTGATGCTGAGCGCGCTCTGCATCGCCTTCGAGGTCAGGCCGATCTTGTGGCCCTTGACGATGCGTCCCTCAGCAATCTTGACGTCGACCCAGGCCTTCTGAATCGCGTAGGCATCGGTAATGGTGATGTCGGGGAAATCCTGCGAGAGCTGCCGGATCTGCACGCGGGTCTTCTCCGCCTGGTGCAGACGGCTCGCGCAAGCCCGGATATCGTCGTTGGAAAGCGCCATCGGTGATCCAGCCAAAATCGTGGTGCCGGGAGATACTTAACATGTTAAGTGAATTCGTCAAACGGAAATTGGCTTGCTGCACTGCAAACGTTTTGCGGACTGAAAGGGCATCATGACGAAGAGACCGGCCGATCCCGCGAACGGACACCCGCCTGCCGCGCGCCAGGTGCCGATGCGTGATTTCTCGCGCTCGCTGCCGATGTCGCTGCTCAGGGCGCGTGAAGCCGTGATGCGGCAGTTTCGTCCGAAACTGCGCGAGCATGGATTGACCGAGCAGCAATGGCGCATCCTCCGCGCGCTGGCCTCGATCGAGGCGGCGGAGGTCACGGAACTCGCGCGCACCGCCTTTCTCCTTGGACCAAGCCTATCGCGCATCCTGCGCGATCTCGAAGCGCGCAATTTGATCGAGCGCAAGACCGCGAAGACGGACCAACGGCGCAGCATGGTCTCAATCTCGAAAGAGGGCGTGAAGCTGATGGCCTCCGTCGCGCCGTCCTCGGAGGCGATCTATGCCGAGATCACGCAGCGTTTCGGCGCCCGCAAGCTCGCCGAGCTGCAGGAAATGCTCGGAGAGCTCGAACAGAGTCTGACTGGACTAGGCGGCGGCGACGGGGCAGGTGCCGACGAGTGAAACCAGATTTGCGCGGGCGGGCGGCGACAGCCATGGACATCCCTGCTGTTTTTCGGTCAGAGGTGCTGATTCCCGGCGATCCCGAGCGGAAAAGCCCGCTCACGCGCACCAAAAAGGCGTCCCTTGCCGGAGGCACCCGGGTAGCGATAGTCGCCGCCAGACCGCGAGGCCGGCATCCCGAGGGCGATTGCATAGGTCTTGCGTCATTGCGAGCGTAGCGCGGCGACCCGGTTCGCGGTAACAGCGAGGGGCTGTCGCGGCGCTCGTGATCGTGACGAAGGCTCAAATAACAAAGAAGGAAGGCAACGTGGCGAACAAGGTCAAGGAAATCTGGAAGTCGGGCAAGGCCGTGGTCAACGCGTGGCTCGCTATTCCCTCCGGCTTCTCGGCTGAGATGATCGCGCAATGCGGCTTCGACAGCGTCACCGTCGACATGCAGCACGGCGTGCAGGACTATCTGTCGATGGTGCAGTGCTTCCAGGCGATGGACAAGCACCCGGTCACCCCGATGGTCCGCGTGCCCTGGAACGAACCCGGCATCATCGGCAAGGTGCTCGACGGCGGCGCCTACGGCGTGATCTGCCCGATGGTCAACACGCCGCAGGAAGCCAGAAACCTCGTTTCCTACTCCAAGTACCCGCCGAAGGGCGTCCGCTCCAACGGCCCGATCCGCGCCGGCATGTACGGCACCGCGGGCTCCTACCAGAAGACGGCCAACGACGACATCGTGCTGCTGCCGATGATGGAGACCAAGACGGCGGTCGAAAACATGGAAGCAATCCTCGACGTCGAGGGTCTGAACGGTGTCTATATCGGCCCGTCCGACCTCGGCTTCTCCTATGGTCTCGAGCCGAAGCTCGATCGCACCGAGCCCGAGATCCTCGCGATCTACGACAAGATCATCAAGGAGTGCGACAAGCGTGGGCTCTTCCCGGGCATCCATTGCAGCGGCGCCGAGGGTGCCGCGCGCGCCATCAACATGGGCTTCAAGCTGGTGACGCTGTCGAACGAGGTCGGCATGATGACGACCTACGCCAAGATGCAGGTCAATGCGACCCGCAAGGACTCGGCCGGCAAGGCCTGATTTCGCTGTGTCCCGGACGCGGAGTGCCGCTCCGCAGGGCCGGGACCCAGTTGGCAACCTCACACGTGGGCCCCGGATCAGCAGCGCACCGCTTTCGCGCTGCGCAGCATCCGGGGCACGATAACTTGAAGACCCAAGGAGACTCCCATGACCATCAGCCCCGTCATCCGCCTGCATCCCGCTGATGGCGTGCTGATCGCGCGCGCGAGCCTGCCGCCGGGAACGGTGGTTGCCGATGGTGTCACCACGGTCGAGCGCATTCCTTCCGGCCACAAGGTCGCGATCAAGCCGATCGCCGTGGGCGAGCCTGTCATCCGCTACGGCCAGATCATCGGCTTTGCGACCCAGGCCATCGCGCCGGGCCAGCACGTGCACGTCCAGAACATCGGCATGGGCGATTTCGCCAAGGACTACGCCTATTGCGCCGACGTCAAGCCGACGCCGAATTTCGATCTGCCGGCAACCTTCGAAGGCATCCGCCGTCCGGACGGACGCGTCGCCACGCGCAACTATATCGGCATCCTCACCTCGGTGAATTGCAGCGCGCATGTCGCTGGCCTCGTAGCCGACGTCTTCAAGAAGAACCCTTTCACTGGCGACAACCCGCTGGCCGAATTCCCCAATGTCGATGGTGTCGTCGCGCTGACCCACAAGACCGGCTGCGGCATGACGCAGAACGAGCCGCTCGCGCTGCTCCGTCGCACGCTCGGCGGCTACGCGCGGCACGTGAATTTCTCGCACGTCATTGTGCTCGGCCTCGGCTGCGAGGTGAACCAGATCGGCGGGCTGATGGAAGAGCAGAAGCTCGCCGGTCGCCTGCGTGCGATGGACATCCAGGAAGTCGGCGGCACCCGCAAGACGGTGGAAGCCGGCATCGCCTTCGTGCGCGAGGCGCTCGCGGACTCCAACAAGGTCAAGCGCGAATCCGTGCCGGTGAGCGAACTCACCGTGGCCCTGCAGTGCGGCGGCTCGGACGGCTATTCCGGCGTCTCCGCCAACCCTGCGCTGGGCGCGGCCAGCGATCTCATCGTGCGTCACGGCGGCACCGTGATCCTCTCGGAGACGCCCGAAACCTATGGCGCCGAGCATCTGCTCACGCGCCGCGCGGTCAGCCGCGAGGTCGGTGAGAAGCTGGTCGATCTCATGCGCTGGTGGGACGAATACACCGAGCGCGAAGGCGCCGAGATGAACGCCAATCCGAGCCCCGGCAACAAGGCCGGCGGCCTCACCACCATTCTCGAAAAGTCCCTCGGCGCGATGGCCAAGGCTGGCACCACCAATCTCGTCGACGTCGTGCGCTATGCCGAGCCGGTGACCAAGCGCGGTTTCGTGTTCATGGATACGCCCGGCTACGATCCGGTCGCGGCCACCGGCCAGGTCGCCGGCGGCGCCAACCTCGTCTGCTTCACCACGGGCCGCGGCAGCGTGTTCGGCTGCAAGCCCGCGCCCTCGATCAAGCTTGCCACCAACACGCCCATGTACAAGCGCATGGAAGACGACATGGACGTCAATTGCGGCACCATCCTCGAAGGCGAGGAGAGCGTCCAGGAGTGCGGCCAGCGCATCTTCGATCTGATCCTGAAGACCGCCTCCGGCCAGCCGACCAAGAGCGAGAGCTTCGATTTCGGCGGCGCCGAGTTCGCGCCCTGGGTGCTGGGCGCGACGATGTGATCGAGCGAATGGCGAATAGGCAGTAGCGAACAGACGGCCACCGGCTGTTCGCCGTTACCAACTCGCCGTCTTGCCGGTCGACGGCATCATCGTCGGCTCGCCGAAGCAGAAGCTCGCCGTGGACGTGCTGCTGGTGGAGTGATCGTAGTTTCACCGCTCCCGCTGATGAACGAATGCGTCCGGGGGCGGGAGATTTGTTTCGGTGTGTTTCCTGGATGTGACGAGCGGCCGTTCATTAACACGCTGTTAACGCTACCCCGCGACATATTGGCCCACTTTCAACGCTGCTGAAGCCGAGCCGATGGTCGAGGGACTTGCATTGCTGACGGAGACCGCCGAACAGGTGGCGCTGTCGCGGATCCTGCGAAGCTTCAGACCGGATCTGGCGATCTGGCCGGCGGCTGATATCGAGGAGCTTCGCAAGCTCGGGCCCGCTTCTCTCCGCAACGCCCGGCTGGTCGCCTTCGCCTCCGGCGTCATCGTGCCGGCGGATCTGCTCGCGCGCTTCGGCCACGGCGCGTATAATTTTCATCCGGGTCCGCCGAACTATCCGGGCTGGGCGCCGGCTCATTTCGCGCTCTATGACCGCGCAGACAGCTTCGGCGTGACCTTTCACGCCATGGCGGAACGGGTCGATTCCGGTGCGATCCTCGACGTCGTTTCGTTCCCGATTCCGCAAGCCTGCAGCCTCATGGAGCTCGGCGAGCTCGCCTATGCCCATCTGCTGCAATTGTTCGAGGTGTGGGCCGAGCCTCTGGCGCGCGAGACCTCGCTGACCGCGCGCTGCGCTGTGTCCTGGAGCGGCCGCACCAATACGCGCCGCGGCTACAGGCAGGCCTGCGATATTCCACTGGATATTTCCCGGGACGAGCTGTGGCGCCGCATGCGCGCCTTCGGCGGCAATCATTACGGGATCGCGCCGGCGATCAATCTGCACGGTGTCACCTTCACGGCGTCACCTCCGGAGACCACATGACGTCTTCATCGATGGCGCTTGCGCTGCCTGCGGCCGGTACCCCATGCATCGCCAATTTGCTGCGCGCGGGTCGCGAGCATTACCGGCGCGGCGAGATCAGGCCCGCGATCGCAGTGTTTCAGGCTGGGCTCGCGCTTGCGGCCACGGTGTCGATCGGCGTCGCGGTCGATGGTGCCGCCGATCTGCACGCAGCGCTCGCCAACGCCTTCATGCTTTGCGACGACATCGGTTCCGCGGCCGAAAATTACAAGGCGGCCCTGCGCATTGCGCCGCATCTTGTCGCCTGCTGGTGCAATCTCGGCATCGTTCACCAGCGCAGCGGCCGGGCGCAGGATGCGATTTCGCTTTATCTGGAGGCGCTCCGGCGCAATCCGGGCCATCGGCCCTCGCGCACGAATCTGGTGCAGGCGCTGGTGGCAACGCGGCAGTTTGCGATCGCGCGGACGCTGTTGCTCGAATTGCTGGAGGAAACGCCCGAGGACGCGGAGCTGCGCGGCCAGCTCGGCAAGGTCTGCTTCGAGCTTGGCGAAACGGAAGAGGCGGTGGCGCAGTTCGAGCGGGCCGTGGCGCTCGCGCCCGGACAGGCCGAGAATTTCTACTGGGTCGGCGCGATCCGCCAGGCCCGCGGCGAGCTGGAGGCGGCACGGGCTGCCTATGTCCACGCCGCACAAGCACATCCGATCCTGCGCAGGCCCGCGACCACATCTCCACCCGCGTTTCGGGCGCTGGCCCTGTTTGCGCCTTTCGTCGGCAACACACCGGTCGAGTTTCTCTTCAGGGATTGCGCCTACCATACCAGCATCCTGTCGCTGCTGCCGGACAGCCAGCCGGACGTCGCGCTGCTGGCGAGCGAGGCTGATATCGTCGTCAATCTCGTCTCCGATGCCGATCAGGCAACGGAGGTGCTTCCGCTCGCGATGGCCGTTGCGCAAAGCCTCGGCAAGCCCGTCATCAATGATCCCGGAAAAATCCAGAACACCACGCGCGATGCCACGGCGCTGGCACTCGCCGACGTCGAGGGCTGCCGGGTGCCGCGCACGGTCCGCGTCGCGGCCGGTGAGGGACTTCCTGATGGCCTCGATCTCGTCTTTCCGTCGCTGGCGCGCCAGGCCGGCATGCATGGCGGCGACGTCTTCGAGAAGTTCGACGATGCCGCGGCGCTGACGGCCTTCCTCGCGGCGCATGCAGAGCATGACCGCTACGTCATCGACTTTATCGACTACCGCTCCGCCGACGGCTTCTTCCGGAAATACCGGTTCTTGTTCATCGGCGAGGACATCCTGCCCTATCATCTCGCTATCGGAGACGACTGGAAGCTGCATCGCGATGCCACCGACATGGCGCATCACGCCTGGATGCAGGACGAGGAGGAGCGCTTCCTGCGCGTGCCCGGAGAGGTGTTCGGCGCAGCCCATTATCAGGCGTTGCGAGTCATTCGCGATCGCATCGGTCTCGACTATTTCGGCATCGATTGCGGGCTCGATCCCGACGGCCGGCTCGTCGTGTTCGAGGTCAACGCCTCCATGCTGGTACACGACCAGAATCCGGAATTTCCCTACAAGGATCCGTACATCGGCAGGATCAAGGTCGCGTTCGACGGGATGCTCGCGCGGATCGCGCGGGGGAATTGACGCGACCTCCCACAGCGCGGTGCAGGCCTGACCCGGCCGCGGCGGCCGCCTCTCGCACGTCCCTCCTCGCAAGATGAACGGTCGGCCATTGGCCCGGCCGGCGAAACCCGCGCACGGCCTGCCGTGGATGCATCGGACCGCGGCCGCAACCGCGATGCTGCGCGGCGGGGCAGGATCATATTTACGTATTTTTGTTCCGGGATTTGGCCAGTCGCCCCAGATTGGGCTATGCTGGACCTGCGTCGAGGACGAAAATACGAAAAAATACGAAAATGAGGCGTCGGGAGTTACCGTGGGACACCACCGACAGACGGGGCTGCATCCATGATGACGTTACCGCGACTGGCCGCTGAATCCCTGGAGAAGTTGCTGGGCTCGTTCATGCGCCGCAGGTACGACGAGACCTATGCCAGGGTCGTTGAGGCCTCGACGCGCACCGCGATGGAATGCATCGGCAACAGCGACGCGCTCTATCACAATATCGAGCATACGATGCTGGTGACGCTGGCGGCCCAGGCGATCATGCTGGGCCGCAATCTCCATGCGCACATCGATGCCGATGACTACATCCATGTTCTGATCGCCTGCCTCGCGCATGACATTGGCTATGTCCGCGGGCTGTTTCCGGAGGATGACGAAGACGGTTTCATCATCGACGAGGCCGGGACCAAGGTGTCGCTGCCGCGCGGCGCGTCGGATGCCAGTCTGATGATGTATCACGTTGACCGGTCGCAGCTCTTCGTGCGGCGCCGGCTGCCGCCGATCCGCGGCGTGGACTCCGAGCGCGTCGTCCGCGCCATCGAAGGCACGCGTTTCCCCGCCCGCCAGGGCCAGGAATATGACGACGAAGCCTCGATCCTGCGCGCCGCCGACTTCATCGGGCAGCTCGGTGATCCCAACTATCTGCGCAAGGCCAACGCGCTCTATTACGAGTTCGAGGAGGTCGGCATGAACCGCCAACTCGGCTACGACTCGCCCGCCGATATCGTGAACCGCTATCCGCAATTCTACTGGAACAGCGTCGCACCGCATATCCAGACGGAGATCGGCTATCTCAACAAGACCGAGATCGGCCGTCAGTGGATCGCCAATCTCTACAGCAACGTCTTCCGCGCCGAGCGCGACATCTCGCTGTCCGGACCGCAGAAATAGAGTTGCTCAGCCGGTCTGCGCGACTGCACCGCTGGTCGCGCCTTCGACGCAATCGCGCCGAACGGAGTCGAGGCTTCGTCGCAGCCAGGTCTTGATCGTGCCAACCGGCACCCCGAAGCGCTGCGCCAGCATCGAGCGGCTTTCGCCATCGAGATAGGCCCGCGAGAGCAATTGTCGCCGTTGATCGGGAAGCCGCTGGATGGCGCGGGCCGCGATCGGCTGAACGAGGTCGTAGTCGAACGCGTCTTCGGGCTCGGAGATTTCGGGGACTAACAGCGCTTCGTCGAAATCCGCCAGCGGCATCTGCTTGAGCCGCACCGCGTCGATCGCAGTGTGGCGCATGATGGCGCACATCCAGGTGATCGGTGACGATCGGGCGGGATCGAAGCGCGCCGCGTGCTTCCAGATCTTCACATAGGTGTCCTGGAGCAGGTCATCGAGGTCGGCGTTGACAGGCGCGATCGGGCGGGCCGTCTTGCGCAGCTTGTTGCGCGTCGCGGCAACCAGCTCGGCGAAGGCGCGCTGATCACCGCGTCCGACCCGGGCGAGGAGATGGCTCAAACGTTCGATCGTCGGGTCCCGGGCCGTCAGTCTGCCGCAGCTCATTCCCTCGTCCTCCAGCGTCACTTGCGAAGAGAACGATCAGGCGGCGCGACTGGATCACATGAGGGCGCTCAAAGCCGCACGAAGGGCGAGATCAAACGACCGAGCCAGCCGCGCATCTGCAAATCCCCGCTCATGGCGACAAGGCACAGGCACGGCATGTCGTTGCCGACGATCGGCTGATGATCGACCTCGCCATCGCCGAAATCGAAATCGCCCGGCCTGAAATCGCCGCCCTGATGGCTGAAGCTGCCTTTGAGTACGAGGGTCAGCTCGGTGCCGGTGTGCGAATGCTCCAGCATCCGCGTGCCGGGTGCCGACCACAGCAGGAACGCGCGCGACTGGCCCGCGCCGGGCAGGACGATCGGCTGCATCTTGACGCCCGGCGCCACGCGCCGGCTCTTGCCGAACCGGCAACGCAGCAGGATTTCGGGAAGGTCGTCGTCGAGGAGCGGCACCGGGCGCGACAAAGCCGGTACCGGCGCCGCCTCCGGTTCATCGATCGCAGCCATGATCGTCGCGAACGCATCGTCCGCCATGGTAACCGGAGCGGCTTGTTCGAGCGCGGCCCCGGCAAGCTGCTCGATCGCGGCGATGAAACGCCGGCAGCGCGGGCATTGCGCGGCATGGACGCCGACAACGAGACGATCGGCCTCGTCAAGCCGGCCGGCGGCAAAATCGGCCAACAGATCTTCAGGGGGATGGTGGTTGATGGTCATGTCAATCGTCCAAGAAATCCCTTAGCCGGCCCACGGCAAGCCTGATGCGAGACTTCACCGTCCCGAGCGGAAGTCCGAGCCGCTCGGCGATCTCGCCGTGCGGCCGCTCCTCGATAAACGACATCCGGATCACCGTGGATTGCTCCTCGGACAGTCGCAGCAGCGCTGCCTCCACGCGCGAGACATCATCGCGCCGGGACATGATGGTTTCCGGCGAGTCCGCGACCTCGGGCGTCCCATCCCGTTCTGCGCTCACCGCGGCCCTGGCTCGCCGCGCCGCCTGCCTCGCGGAATCGATGCGCAGATTGCGCGCGATGGTGAAGATCCATGCCGCCGCACCTGCGGACGCCGGGTCGAATTGCGCCGCCTTCCGCCATACCGTCAGCAGCGTATTCTGCGCGATCTCCTCCGCGGCGTCGGCGTTCATCCCGGTCTTGACCAGGAATCCCTTCACGCGCGGAGCGAAATGCTCAAACAACAGCTTGAACGCGTCCCGATCGCCATGGGCCGCAACGCGTCCGATCAAGTCAGCCCATTCCACGGTCGCCTTGGGCCTTTCGCCTGAAAATCTTCGAGGCCGATTCCACCGGGGAGCCGCCGCAGGGTTGCTGCGCCACAGAGGTCCGCTCACAGCACGAAGACCGGTCGTCATGGAGCCTCGGTTGACATGTCCCATCCATAACGACGGACGGGGCCATCCGGATCACACCACGCGTTCCTCGTTTTAGGGGCCCGGCGCTGCCACGACAAGCGGCGGTATCCCGCAACCAAGGTTCCCGCTCGCGGGAAAGCTGCGGCGGTCACGAACCGTTTTTTCATCGTGTAGAGCACTAAGCCTGGCAGATTTTCCCCGTCGATACCGGCGCTTAAGGCGCGGCATGGCTGGTTCATTGCGTCGTTTTGATTGGGGGAGGGCCCGTTCAGACAACACTAACTCTGTTTGAACGCGTCCTGATCCAATCGCGATCCTGCCTCGTATCTGCTGTCCGGGAGAAAGAATTCGTATGTGGCAAGCTCTGACCTGTCTGCCCAGCCAGCACGACCTGCGTTACGTCGCGGTCGCGGCGCTGGTCTGCGTGCTGGGGTCGCTCTTGTCCATGCGGTTGCTTGCACGCGTCAGGCGCAATACGGGCGCGCGGCGCTTCAATCTGCTGTTCCTGTCCGGCCTGGTCGCCGGCGGCACGGTGTGGACCACGCATTTTGCGGGGATGCTCGGCTATAACGCGCCGGTTGCGCGCGCGTTCGAACCGGGACTGACGTTCGCCTCGCTGATGGTCACCGTGATTTTCGCCTGGGTCGGCTTCTTCATTACCACGCGCACCCGGCTCGGACCCGCGATCGAAGGCGGCGGCGCGATCTTCGGCCTCGGCATCGCGGGCATGCACTACGCCGGCATGGCGGCATTCGAAATTCCAGGCGTGCTCGGCTGGAATTATCCGCTCGTCGCACTCTCCATCGTGTTCGCTGCCGGCTTCGGCGCGGTGGCCGCCAACCGCATCGCGAGGCCGATCACGCGCTTCTGCAAATATGGCGGCGCGCTCTCGATGATCCTGGCGATCGTGTCGCTGCATTTCGCCGGCATGGCCGCGGTGACGGTCTATCCGGTGCTCGACATGGCAGTACCGCCGCAGGCGCTGTCGGATAGCTTCATGATCACCAGCGTCATCGTCGGTGTCACCCTGATGATGGCTATGGCGGCGTCGGCCTATGCGATCGACCTGCAGGCGGCCAATGAGGCCACCGAAAGCTACAAGCACCAGGCGATGCACGATCCATTGACCGGCCTTCCGAACCGCAACGGGTTGGCTCAGCAACTGCAGGATCTGCTGGCCGGGCGCGGCGACGATACCGCGCGCGTCGTCGTGCTGGCCATCGACCTCGACCGCTTCAAGGACATCAACGACGTCCATGGCCACGTCGGGGGCGATCATTTGCTGCGGCAGGTGGCGCAGCGCATCTCGGCCCAATTGCAGGCTGACGAATTTCTGGCGCGGATCGGCGGCGACGAATTCGTGGCCGTGAAGAGCAACGTTTTCGCCCGCGGCGAGGCCGTCAAATTCGCCGAGCGCCTGCGCAAGGTCGTGCTTGAGCCCGTCGAGTGGCAGCATCAGACCCTTGCGGTCGGCTGCAGCATCGGCGTCGCGCTGTTTCCCGAGCATGGCCAGGCGGCCGACTGCCTGACCCAACGTGCTGATCTCGCGATGTACCGCGCCAAGAGCCTCGGTCGCGGCAAGATCTGCACCTATGAGCCGTCGATGGACGAGGCCAGCCGCGTCCGCGCCGAGCTCGCGATCGATCTCAAGCGCGCGCTCGCAGGCAACGAACTCGAGCTGCACTACCAGGTGCAGAACGACACCAACACCGGCGGCATCGTCGGCTTCGAAGCGTTGATCCGCTGGAATCATCCCCAGAAGGGACGCATTCCGCCCGACGCCTTCATTCCGATCGCGGAAGAGACCGGGCTGATCATCGAGATCGGCGACTGGGTGATACGGACAGCCTGCACGACCGCCGTGCAATGGCGCTTGCCGTTCAAGGTCGCGGTGAACGTCGCGCCAATGCAGCTCAACCACGATCTGCCGCGACGCGTGGCCGAGATTCTGAAGGACACGGGATTGGCGCCGTCGCGGCTCGAGATCGAGCTGACCGAGAGCGGCATCATCGCCGACCGCCAGCATGCGCTCCAGGTCGTGCTGGCGCTGAAGGCGATCGGCGTCACCGTTGCCATGGACGATTTCGGCACCGGCTATTCCTCGCTGTCGACCCTGCAGGCGTTTCCATTCGACAAGATCAAGGTCGACAAGAGCTTCATCCAGGCAGTCGAGACCAGCGTGCACGCAGCCGCAATCGTCAAGGCAACGCTGCTGCTCGGCCGTAGTCTCAACATTCCCGTGCTGGCCGAGGGCGTCGAGACCACGCGCCATCTCGACTTCCTGCGCGAGGAAGGCTGCAGCAGCGTGCAGGGCTATCTGTTCGGCAAGCCGATGCCCGTCGAGATCGTGAACCGTATGATCGACGACGCGGGGGCGTCACGGCGGCCTGAGGCCGAAGCGCGCGAGGTCGAAGCCGCCTGACGCCTTGAGCGGATCGGCCTGAAGGGATTAAGCTGCGCCGTCCGCCTCGCCGGGAAAGGTCGCATGCAACACAAATCCATCACGACCGACATCCTCGACATCGCCTATCTCGATTATGGTGCGCCGGACGGTTGGCCGTGCATCATGGGCCACGGCTTTCCCTACGACGTGAACGCCTATGCCGAGACCGCGCCGATCCTGGCGCAAGCGGGCGCGCGGGTGCTGGTGCCGTGGCTGCGCGGCTACGGGCCGACGCGGTTTCGCTCCGCGACAACGCTGCGCTCCGGCGAGCAGGCGGCGCTGGGCGCCGATCTGATCGCTTTCATGGACGCACTCAGGATCGGGCGCGCCGTCGTCGGCGGCTATGATTGGGGCGGCCGCGCGGCCTGCGTGGTCTCGGTGCTGCACCCCGAACGCGTCGTCGGTCTCGTCTCCGGCAATTCCTACAACATCCAGAACATCGCGCGGTCCATGGAGCCGGCCTCGCCGCCAGAGGAGGCGGCGCTGTGGTATCAATATCTCTTCCACAACGAGCGCGGCCGCCGCGCGCTGGAGCGCAACCGCAGCGGATTTGCCCGCCAGCTCTGGACGATGTGGTCGCCGACATGGCAATTCGACGACGCCACGTTCGAGAAGAGCGCGGTGTCGTTCGACAATCCTGATTTCGTCGACGTCGTGATCCATTCCTATCGCCACCGCTACGCACTGGTCGAGGGCGATCCCGCCTATGCGGCGATCGAGGCGAAGCTCGCCGCGCAGCCGCCGGTCCGCGTTCCCACGATCGCGATCGACGGCGACAGCGACGGCGTCAACCCCGGCACTGCCCATCACGCGCGCAAGTTCGAGGGCTATTTCGAGCGGCGCGTGTTTGGCGGGGCCGGTCACAATCTGCCGCAGGAGCGGCCGGCCGAATGGGCGCAGGCGATGCTCGACGTGCGGAAAGCGGGCTGAAACGGCGCTGATTCCGATTTTTCCTGATCTTGGGAACCTTTTCCAACCGCAGCCGTCCAAGCTGTGGGGCCGCTTCTGTATGCGGCTCGTTGCAGGGGAGGTTTTCGATGAGTTCACAAGCGCGCAGGCTGGAACGTGTCGCGGTCGCACAGGCGCCGAGCGGACGGCCTGACAGGACAGAGGTCGAGCAGGCGATCCGGACCATGATCCGCTGGGCCGGCGATGATCCGGCGCGGGACGGTTTGCGCGACACGCCGGATCGGGTCGCACGCGCTTTCGAGGAATATTTCTCCGGCTACGCGCAAGACCCGACCGAGATCCTGCAAAAGACCTTTGAGGAGATCGAAGGCTACGACGAGATGATCGTGTTGCGCGGCGTTCGCTTCGAAAGCCATTGTGAGCACCACATGGCGCCGATCGTCGGTCGCGCCTGGGTCGCCTATATCCCGCAAGGGCGCGTCGTCGGCATCTCCAAGCTCGCGCGTCTGGTCGACATCTACGCAAAACGTCTCCAGATCCAGGAGAAGATGACCGCGCAGATTGCCAACACCATCAACGACGTGCTCAAGCCCGAAGGCGTCGGCGTCATCATCAAGGCGACGCATCACTGTATGACCACGCGCGGCGCGCACAAGCCCGGGACCGATCTCGTCACCAGCCGCATGCTCGGCGTGTTTCGCGACAATGCACTGACCCGCCAGGAGCTGCTGGGACTGGCCAATTCGGACGACTGACCCGCAAGGAGGCAACGCCATGACCGAGGACAAGAAGCCGAGCGGCCCCGACCTGACCAAGGGCGTGGCGCTCACCGCGTTCAAGGACGGCAAATTGCTCGGTCACGTCGGCGAGGAGGACGTCCTGCTGGTGCAGGCCGGCAGCGAGATCTTTGCGATCGAGCCGCTTTGCAGCCACTACCACGGCCCGCTCGCCGAGGGCCTCGTGGTCGGTGACACCATCCGCTGCCCCTGGCATCACGCCTGCTTCGCCTTGCGCACAGGAGAAGCCACCCGGCCGCCGGCGCTGAACGCGCTGGCGGTCTGGGACGTCGCGTGCGATCGCGACAGGATCGTCGTTGCACGCAAGCGCGAGGCACCGGAGCCGTCGATGGCCCATCGCAACGCGCCGACACCGGAAAAATTCGTCATCGTCGGCGGCGGTGCGGCCGGCTTCGCGGCCGCCGAGACGCTTCGCCGCGAGGGCTTTGCCGGTGCCATCACCATGCTCAGCAATGACGGCGCGATGCCGGTCGACCGGCCCAATCTCTCCAAGGACTATCTTGCCGGCAATGCGCCGGAGGATTGGCTGCCGCTGCGGGGCGAGGACTATTATCGGGACGCCGGCATCGATCTGCGGCTCAATTCCAACGTCGCGGCGATCGATCCGAAGACGCGGAGCGTGACGCTCGGCAATGGCGACAAGCTGCCGTTCGATCGCCTGCTGCTCGCCACCGGCGCAGAGCCGGTTAAGCTGCAGATCCCGGGGGCAGATCAGCCGCATGTGCACACATTGCGCTCGGTGGCCGACAGCCGTGCCATCATCAGGGCGGCGGGCAGCGCCAAGCGGGCACTGGTGATCGGCGCCAGCTTCATTGGGCTCGAGGTCGCGGCCTCCCTGCGTGCGCGCAAGATCGAGGTCCACGTGGTCGCGCCCGAGGAGCGGCCGATGCAGAAGGTGCTCGGCCCCGAGATGGGCGACTTCGTACGCGCGCTGCACGAGGAGAACGGCGTCAACTTCCACCTCGAGGAAGCCGTCGAGAGGCTCGACGGCTTCCGCGCCACGCTGAAGAGCGGTGCCGTGATCGAGGCTGACCTCGTCGTGGTCGGTATCGGCGTCAAGCCGCGCCTCGCGCTCGCGGAGCAGGCGGGGCTGGCGGCCGACCGCGGCGTCAGCGTCAGCGAATTCCTCGAAACCAGCGTGTCCGGCATTTTCGCGGCCGGCGATATCGCGCGCTGGCCCGATCCGTATTCGCGGCAGACCATCCGCGTCGAGCATTGGGTGGTCGCGGAGCGGCAGGGCCAGACCGCGGCCCGCAACATGATGGGCAGGCGCGAGCGTTTCGACGCCGTGCCGTTCTTCTGGAGCCAGCATTACGACGTGCCGATCAACTATGTCGGCCACGCCGAGAGCTTTGACGACATCGTCATCGACGGCAGCATCAAGGACAAGGACTGCCTGCTGAAGTACCGCAAGGATGGCCGCGTCCTCGCGGTCGCCTCGATCTATCGCGACCTCGACAATCTCAAGGCCGAGCTCGAGATGGAGCAGTCGCGCGCTTGATCTGTGTCAACGCCGGCGGCCGCCCCGGCTGATCTGCTGGCTGCGGTCCCGGCACCGTGCTATCCTGAGATGTGCTCCGGGGCATCACATGCAGGAGGTGCGTCATGTCGTCTGCTTCGGATACGTCTCCCCATCTCGGCCTTGGCACCGGCATCGCCGCGCTGCATGCCAAATGGGGCTGGATCGTTGCCTTGGGTGCCGTCTACCTCATCGCCGGCTTCGTCGCGCTCGGCAGCGTCGTCATGGCGACGGTGGCCAGCGTCATCGTGGTCGGCGCGATGATGATCGTCGCCGGTGTCGCCGAGATCATCGGCGCGTTCCAGATGAAAAGCTGGGGCAAGTTCCTGATCTGGGCACTGCTCGGGGTGCTCTATGTCATCGCCGGCATCCTCACCTTCGACAATCCGCTGTTCGCGGCGGTGTTGCTGACGCTGTTCCTGGGTGCATCGCTGATCGCCTCAGGCGCCGTCAGGCTGTTTCTCGCTTTCAGCATGAAGCGCGAGAGTCCATGGGTGTGGGTGGCGCTGTCGGGCGCGATCACGCTGCTGCTCGGCCTCCTGATCGTGGCACGCTGGCCGGTGAACAGCGTCTACATCCTCGGCCTGTTCCTCGGCATCGATCTGATCATGGCGGGCGCCGGCTGGGTTAGCCTGGGCCTTGCGTTGAAGCGACGCGGCTGAACCATCAGCAACTCGACGCAAGACCAGCTTCGCGCCACCTTCTTCCGTAAGGGGAGAAGGAAGCAGGAGACCAGCATGGACTTTCAACACTCCGCCCGTTCGCTGGAGCTGCAGGAGCGCGTGCGCCAATTCATGCGGACGCATGTCGAGCCGGTCGAGGAGCTCTATTACGAGCAGGTGAAGCCGGAAGCCGTGCGCTACAGGACGCCGCCTGTGCTGCAGGATCTGAAGCGGCTGGCGCGGGAGCAGGGGCTCTGGAACCTGTTCCTGTCAGGCGAGCACGGTCCCGATCTTCCCAATTCAAGCCTCACCAATCTCGAATATGCGCCGGTGAAGGAGATCATGGGCCGAATCCTCTGGGCGCCTGAGGTTTTCAATTGCTCCGCCCCCGATGTCGGCAACATGGAGGTGCTCGCCAATTACGGCACGAAAGCGCAGCAGGAACGCTGGCTGACGCCGCTGCTGGAGGGCCGCATCCGCTCCGGCTTCTCGATGACCGAGCCGCAGGTCGCCTCCAGCGACGCCACCAACATCCAGTGCGCGATCAAGCGCGACGGAGACGACTACGTCATCAACGGGCGAAAGTGGTTCACATCGGGCGCGATGAACGAGGATTGCGAGATCCTGATCGTGATGGGCAAGACCGCGCCCGATGACCCTGATCGTCATCGCCAGCAATCGATGATCCTGGTGCCGAAAAACACACCCGGCGTCCGCATCATCAGGGATATGCTCACTTACGGCTATGACGACGCGCCGGTCGGCCATCCCGAGATCGTCTACGAGAATGTCCGCGTCCCCGCCGAGAACATGCTGCTCGGCGAAGGCCGCGGCTTCGAGATCGCGCAGGGGCGGCTCGGTCCCGGCCGCATCCATCATTGCATGCGGCTGATCGGCTGCGCCCAGCGCGCGCTGGAATTGATGTGCCAGCGTTCGGTGGCACGCACAGCCTTCGGCAAGCCGCTCGCCGAGCAGGGCTCGGTGCGCGAGGACATCGCCCACTCCTTCTGCGAGATCGCGCAGGCGCGGCTGCTCACGTTGCAGGCTGCCGACAAGATGGACCGCGAAGGCAACAAGGCCGCACGCGACCTCATCGCGGCCGCCAAGATCGTGGTGCCGAGCATGGCCGCGCGCGTGATAGACCGCGCCATCCAGATCCACGGCGCCGCCGGCGTCTCGCAGGATACGTTCCTCGCGCGCGCCTATGTCTACGCCCGCTTCATCCGCATCGGTGACGGCCCGGACCAGGTGCATCTCGCCGCCGTCGGCAAGGAGCTGATCAAGCGTGGCGGTGTGATGGGGTAAGGCGCTACTTGACGGCGCCGCCGGTGATGCCGGCGATGAAGCGGTCGAGGAAGAGATTGTAGGCTATAGCCACGGGGACGGCGGCGATCAGGGCGCCGGCCATGATCTCGCCCCAGAAGAATACGTCGCCGCGGATCAGGTCGGTCGACACACCCAGCGTGATCGGCTTCTGGTCGGACGACGAGACGAATGTCAGCGCGTAGACGAACTCCTGCAGGGTCAGGGTAAACGTGAAGATCACCACCGTCAGGATCGCCGGGATCGACAGCGGTACCGCCATCTTGATGAAGGCGCCGAACAGACTGCAGCCATCGACGATCGCCGCTTCCTCGATCTCGACCGGGAGTGCCTTGAAGAATCCCATCAGCAGCCAGGAGCAGAACGGGATCGTGAAGGTCGGATAGACCAGCACCAGCGACCACATCGAGTTCTGCAGTCCGAGTTCGGCGATGATCCGGGACAACGGCAGGAACAGCAGGGTCGGGGGCACCAGGTAGGTCAGGAAGATGAAGATGCCCAAAGCCTCGCCCCTGCGGCTGGTCATGCGCGCCAGGCTGTAGCCCGCCGGCACCGCGGTGACCAGCGTGATGGCGGTAACACAGATGCCGATGATCAGGGAGTTCAACAGCCAGCGCGCGAACAGGGTCTCCTCGAACAGATACTTGATGTGTTCGAGCGTCGGCGACTCATTGAACCAGAACGGGGTGTTGGCGATGTTGTAGAGGTCGCTGTTCTGTTTGAACGCCGTGATCACCATCCAATAGAACGGAAACGCGGACAGGATGACGAAGATTGCGACGCCGAGAAAGAAGGCCGCCTCGCGGAACGAGCGGGCAACGGGGCGGGACATGTCAGATCTCCCGGCGACGAATGAAGCGCAGCATGAAAATCACCACGACAAGGAGAACCGGCAGCATGAACAGCGAGATGGCGGCGCCATGCGCGACGTCGCCGGACACGATGCCGGTCTGGAAACCGGCAAAGCCGAGCACCGAGGTCGCGCCGCCGGGGCCGCCCATGGTCAGCAAGAAGACGATAGAGAGATCGGTGAACGTGAAAACGATGCCGAAGATCAGGCCGATGGCCACGATCGGCAGGATCATCGGCAAGATGATCTGGTAGTTGCGGCGCCAGAAGCCCGCACCATCGACCGTCGCGGCGTCGATCACGTCCTGCGGGACCGCCGTGATGCCGGCGAGGAAGATCACGATGGCGAACGGGAAGAAGCGCCAGGCATTGATGACGACGATGCACAGCATCGCGAGGTAGGGATTGCCGAGCCAGTTCGGTGCGTCTTCGCGCGTGAGGATGCCGGCTGCGATCAGGGTCCAGTTGATCACGCTGTAGAGCGAATCGAACATCCATTGCCAGGCGATCGTGGCGAGCGCGACCGGTACCGCAAAGGGCAGGATGATAAGCGCGCGCACGATCTTGCGGCCGGGGAAAGGCCGCAACAGCAGGAAGGCGCCGAATTTCCCGAGCACGAGGCCGAGCAGTTGCGAGCCGAATGTGAAGACGAAGGTGTTGCGCAGGGTGTCGAAGAAAGTCGGGTCTTGCAGAATCTGCTCGAAGTTGGCCAGACCGACAAACTTCCAGGTCGGATTGTAGATCGTGTAGGCGCTGAGTGAATAGTAGACCGCGAGCAGGAGCGGCAAACCGACCAGAAGCAGGACATAGATGATCGCCGGCGCGACCAGGATCGCTTCGAACACCCCGCGGCGGTCGAGGATGAAGTGAAAGCGTGAAACCGGCTTGGCAACAGGTTCCGCGATGACGGCCATCGATGACCCTCCGGCTCAATGGCTCGCGCGGCGATCGCCGCTGGTGCCGAAATGGCGCAGCGCGCTGTTCTTCACCGCGAACCGGTGCCATTCACCGGGGCGGATGCTCCCCTCCGCCACGTGGGCCGGCGGCAACTTCGCCGTGATCGGCTGCTTCGAATCGAAGCCGTCCATCACGCCATAGACGATGCGCTCGGACCCGAGATATTCGGACCGGTCGACGCGAAACGAAAATTCGGTCGCGGCGCCGTCTTCGATCATCTCTCTCGGCAGGAAGTTCTCCGGCCGGAATCCAAGATAACCGCCGCCGTTGCGGGTAACGATATTCATCGGCGGCGCGCCGACAAAGGTCGCGACGAACAGGTCGGCAGGATCCTCGTAGATCTCGGTTGGCGTCCCCACCTGCCGAATCCGTCCATGGTCGATGACCGCGATACGGTCGCCCATGCCCATCGCTTCGACCTGGTCATGAGTCACGTAGATGGTGGTGAGACGAACGCGCTGTTGAAAGTTCCTGATTTCCTGCCGCGCCGAGGTGCGTAGCTTGGCATCGAGATTGGACAGCGGTTCGTCGAGCAGAAGTGCCGTCGGCTCGCGGACGAGCGCGCGCGCGAGCGCCACACGCTGGCGCTCGCCACCGGAGAGCTGACGCGGCCGCCGGTCGAGAAGATGACCGATGCCAAGCAGCTGCGAGGCCCACTCGACCTTCTTATGGATCTCCTCGCGGGGCATGCGCTGCGTGCGCAACGGAAAGGCAATGTTGTTGCGTACCGTGTAGTGCGGATAGAGCCCATAGCTCTGGAACATCATCGCAACGCCGCGGGCGCGAGGCGGGATGTCGTTGACGACGTTGCCGCCGATCATCAGGTCGCCGCTCGTCTGTTGTTCCAGGCCGCAGATGATGCGCAGAAACGTCGTCTTGCCGCAACCCGAGGGGCCGAGCAGCACCATGAATTCGCCGTCCGGCACGTTGAGCGAAATGCCGTTGACGGCGGGGACCTCGCCGAATTTCTTGACGATGTCCCTGGTCAAGACTGCTGACATCGAACCTCCCGGAATTGACGCATGGGCACGGAATCAGGTTTTGCCGTGCCACTTCGTGAAGATTGCCTCGGATTGCTGATGCGCCCATTTGACCGAGTCCTCGGCGGACAACTGGCCCGTCGCGGCCTTCGACATCATGTCGCAGATGATGAAGTTGTTGTAGACCTCGTCGACGGCGGGCCAGGATGGCCCGGGATATCCCGGAGAGGCCGACCACTGCTCGGAATCCTGCAGTGCTGCCAGTTTGTCTGATGGCGTCGAGGTCGGATCGTTCGAAAGAATCGGCATCGGCTTCGGCACGAGATTGGCAAAACAGGGATTGTTGTAGCCTTCGCTCGCCTTGAACGCCTCCGGCCAATGATCGGCGTAGTATTTGAGGAATTCGATCGCGCCTTCCTGGTTCTTGGCGAACTTCCAGATGCCATAGAACTCGGAAGCGCCGCCCATGATCTGGCGCACCGGTCCCTTCGGCGGAGCCATCACGAACGTGTCGTCGGCGCCTTTCTTGTTTGCCTTCTGGAAGGTCCGGTAGGCCGAGATCGGGTTGACGATCATCGACCCGATGCCCGAGACAAGATAGCGGTTATTGCTGGAGTCGTCCCACGACAACACTTCCGACGTCATCGCCTCCTTGTAAAGCGCGGTGACGAACTTGACGGCTTCGACCGTCTCCTTGCTGTTGAGCACGACGTTTTTGCCTTCGGCGTCTTGAAGCGCACCGCCAAAGCTCCACAGCAGGCCGCGCCAGGTCGTGTTTGGGTCGTTGCTGTGCCCGAGCGAGATGCCGACCGGATGTCCCTTGGCTTTCAGCTTGGCGCCGCCGATACGAACATCGTCCCACGTGTCCGGCTTCATCCCGATTTCATCCCACATGCTCTTCCGGTACATGGCGGGAAAGTTGATGTAGAAATCGGGGAATGCCGACCAGGTCTGGTTGTCCTGGTTGTAGCCGATCTGCCGGCCGATCGTGCTGACCTTGCCGTATTTCTTCTCGGTCGCCTCGACCAGGCTTGTCACGTCGACGAGGAATTTGCGGTAGAGGTGCGCTCCGCCTGCGCCGTTCCAGCCGAAGATGTCGTGACCTGATTGGCCCGAGGCTTCTGCAGCCGCACGCGCGGCGACGTTGCCGACCGGGATGTGATCGACGGTGACGCTGATGTTGTTCTTCGTGCCCCAGTCCTTCGCGAATTGATCGAACCACTTGTCGTATTCCGGAACGAAGTGGCTCCATTGCACGATGGACAGCGTCTTGGTGTCGGCAAGAGCTTTGGAGATGAATGGCCCGGTCAGGGACGGCGCCGAAGCGGCAGCAAGGGAGAGACCGGTTTGCTTCAGGAAACGCCGTCGCGTGACGCGCAGGGATCTAACCGTGCTCATCTTATCCTCCTCGGGATGTCGCCAGTTGGAGAAGGCTCATCCAGATGAGGGATCAGCTAGCTCGGCCCTGGATCTTGCTTTTTCCGCGTCACTATAGCTTTCCG
The DNA here is from genome assembly GCF_018131105.1 of Bradyrhizobium manausense. Lineage (NCBI taxonomy): Bacteria > Pseudomonadati > Pseudomonadota > Alphaproteobacteria > Hyphomicrobiales > Nitrobacteraceae > Bradyrhizobium > Bradyrhizobium manausense. Next base: position 733,097 of record NZ_JAFCJI010000001.1, read on the forward strand.
GTACTGATCGGCCGTTCGACTAAAGCCGATCACTTGGTACGCTGCCGTACAGAGATCGACAGCGAGCGAGGCCGCGCGCGATGGCGGCATAACAAATGATAAAAAAGCTGTTCGAATGAGCGCCTCAGAAGCAGCTAAGGCAGCTGCGCATCTGGCTGTTGTCTGCGGACATGCGATGCTCGTGCAAGCCGCTGCGGTTCAGGTAGCCGTATTCCGATGCGATGATCTGATAGCATTCGCAGGTTCGACGCTCGAGCGCCGCGTGATTGCACACGTCGATGCCGCCGCGTTGCCTGACCAGTCCACCGGTCTCTTCCAGTTCGGCTAGCGCCGTCGTGATGCTGGCGCGCCGCACGCCGAGGATGACCGACAGCATGTCATGCGTCACGGGAATGACCCGGTCATCCAGACGGTCGACGGCAAGCAGCAACCAGCGGCTTAGCCGTTCTTCGAGGCTGTGGCGGGCGCTGCAAAGCGTGGTCTGGGCATTCTGGACCAGCAGCGCATGGATGTAGCCGGACAGTTGTTGCTGGACGTCGGGGTAACGGTGCGCGACCCTTCGCAGGTCGGATACCGCGATGCGCAATGCGTAGCCGGGGACCAGCATCAGGCATCGGTTGGCGGACCGCTGTATGCCGAGCACGGCCGCCACACCGACGAAGCCGAGCCGCCCGACCATCGCGATCTCGACCGGACCGTCGCGCTGCGTCCGCATCAGCATCGATGCAACGCCGCGCTCGATGAAGTAGATATGCTCGATGGGATGGTGATAATCCTGCAGGATTGCGCGGCGTTTGAGCGCGACGGGCTGAAGGTAAGGACGGAGGGGCTCGAAGGACGCAGGCGCAAGTCCAGCCAGCAGGCGGTTCTGGACGCGAACCGTCTGCTCACGCTTGGCACTGCTCAGGGCACTGTCCAGCGCTATCCCATGGCACGCCTCCGAAGCATTCCGTCCCGGGCCTTGGCGGCCGGCTTTCGAATGCCTTCCGCTTCAAGCTACTCGTTCTTCGATCCGGAGTCACTGGCCATCGCTCGCGCAGCTTTCTCGGGGCGGACCTCATCGCCGCGGCAGCGATTTGTCAGGCAGGCCGAACCAGTCTCAGGGCAGGGTTTTCGGCGGCAAGACTGACTTTGTTTCGTCCATCCTGCTTGGAGACGTACAGCGCCGCGTCGGCCGCTGCGAGGACTGCCGCGGGACTGCTGGCGTGGTCGCATCGCGACGCCGCAAGGCCGATGCTGATGGTCACCCGGCCGTGGCTGTTTCCCTGGTGGGCGATCGCCATATCGCTGACCGCAAGGCGCAACGCCTCCGCGACCGTCTCGGCGTTCTGAGCGCCTGTTTCCGGAAGCAGCACGGCGAACTCCTCGCCGCCATAACGTGCAACGAGGTCGCCCGGCCGCTTCAGGTTGGATTTGAGTGCGCTGGCGACGCGCTGGATGCATTCGTCGCCAGCCGTGTGACCATAAGTGTCGTTGAACAACTTGAACTTGTCGATGTCGATGAAGAGCAGGGACAGCTCCGACTGCGATCGGTAGCAGCGCTTGAATTCACGCTCGAGCATCTCGTCGAACTTTCGCCGGTTGGCGATCCCGGTCAGCGTATCCGTTTCGGAGAGGTCCTTGAGGCGGGCGTTTGCGGCGACGAGTTGCTCTTCGGCCGCCTTGCGTTTGGTGATCTCCCGGACGACGACGAGGACTTCCGGCGAAGAACCTTCGGTCTCCTGGATGAGGCTGAATTGCGATTCGACCCAGACGTAGTCGCCGGATTTTGATCGCATGAGATACTCGCGGATGGCGGTCCGCTCCGCCGGTCCAAGTCGGTTGACCGCGTCCTTGACGAACTCCCGATGGGCGGGATGGACGATTTCGTATCCCTCGTGTTGCAGCGCTTCGGCGGGCGTCCAGCCCAGCATCTTCTCGATCGACGGAGACATGTAGAGACGCCTGCCGTTGAGGTCGAGCCGGGTGACCACATCCTCGATGTTCTCGGCAAGCAGCCGGTAGCCGCGCTCACGTTCGCGCAGCATTCTGGCCATCTTCGAACGTTCGCGGAATTGACGCATCAGCAGAGCCGCCAGCCCGATAAGGACCGTCGAGACGACCCCGCCGAGCAGAAAGTCGAAATTCCGGCTTCCGCGCCATTCAGCCAGGATGCTGTCTTCAGCGACTGCAACGCTGATCACGACCGGAAACTCGGCGACAATTTCAAAGGCGAACTGTTTGTGGCGACCGTCAAATGGTGAGACGATCGAATAAAGACCTGTCGAAGCTTCCTTGAGCCGGCTGGCGAACAGGGAGCTGCCGCCTACGTCCTTGCCCACTTGTTCATCGCTGCGATGAACGAGCACCTTGCCATTTTTCTTCATCAAGGTGACCGTGCGCCCCTGGTCGGACTCGAAGCCTTGGTAGAACGACCGGAAGTAGGCCAGATCGATCGCTGCGAACACCACCCCACCGAACGAGCCGTCGGCGTTCGGCAGGCGCCGTGTCATCAGGAGGGTCGGACGACCGGTCACGCGCGATATGACGGGTTCGCTGATGCGGGGCCCGGCCTGCTCGGGATGAGCCTGATGAAACCTGAAGTACTCGCGATCCGAATTGTTCACTGTCGGCACGGTTTCGAACGACGAATACATCCAGTCGCCATTTGCCGAGAGCACGCCAAGCTCGCGCACCTGCGGCATGTTCTTGGCGTACTGCGCCAGGAGGTCATTGATTTCGGCGGACGATCGGGCTGATTTGTCGGAGTGCTCGATGTATTGGCTTGCTCCGAACAGCGCGAGCGCGACCGCGCCAAAGCTCTTGGATGCGTGCTGGGCCAGCGAATGCGTCAGGGCTTGCGTTTGCTGGCCTGCCTGAGCGAGCGCGGATGCTTTCTCTTCCGTCGATTTCCACGCCACAAGCGCCCAGAAGCTGCTGAGCGTAAAGCCAAGCAGCACGGCGATGATGGTTAAGGGAGACCTGACGAGCCGACGCAAGAGACTGTTCCTTTCGAAGGAACATCCTGTCGCATCGCGGCTGAAATCCAGGTTTCCATCGGATCGAAGGCAGCCCCTTTCTGGCTCGATCGTTAATTTGGCGGGAATTTTCGGTGAATTCTGCAACTTGCCGATGTCCCGTTGCTGTGCTGCTCGGTACCAGACCCATCTGTTTGATCGCAAGGGCGCGACCGCTCGTGCTGCAAGTTGCCGACAAGATCGACCCGCGAGGACAATAAGGCCGCGCGCAACGTGAGCGCGGCCGCCAAGATCGTGGTGCCGAGCAGGGCCGCCCGCGTCATCGACCGCCAGATATATCCACGCGCGCTTCATCCGTGTCAGCGACAGCCTTGATCAGGTGCATCTCGCCGCGGTCGGGAAAGATCTGATCCAGCGTGGTGGAGTGATCGGAGTGTTGCACGACACGATAGGCCCATCTTCCAGAGTTCCGCGAGTGCGGTTTTCACGGGTGTTGCGCGATTGCGCGCGCCGCTGAGTGCGTAGGACTCCGGGGATCGACGACGGGGGTCATGTTGCTGACTCATTCCCTGTCTTAGACGGCGACAACGAAAACACGATGCGGGGACCGCTCAGGTTCTCGCAATGGTTCCGTAGCCAGGAGTTTGGCGCGAATCCGCAAAAGTTTGGCACGAGTTCAAAAACGCTGACGCGTTCGCTTGGCCATGTTCTGCGGCATCGGGAACCGGACGAAAATCAAAGGAGATATGATGGTGTTCCGCTCGCGCGCCGCACTTTGCGGCGCTCTGGTTGCGCTTGTCGTTTCTGTGACTGTTGGCCGTAGTGAAGCAAGTGGGGATCATTCAAGCGCCGTCGTCGAGGCCGCCTGTGGCGATGCGATCGTTGGCGCAGCATCCACGTATAATCCGTTCAAGCCCGGCAAGGAGGAGGGCGGCCCGAAAACAGCTTCCGGCGAGCGTTATGATCCCTCGGTCTGGACAGCCGCGATCAAGACGAGCTTGCGTCGGAAATTTGGCGGGGTCCAATTCGGGGCGAAACCGAAATTTGCGCTGGTCGAAGCCGTCGGCAAAAAGGTCATCGTCAAGATCAATGACGTCGGGCCGCTCAGGCCCGGGCGCATCATCGACCTCAACGAGCGGACGATGCGTCACTTCGATCCGGGCATGGAGCTTGGCGTGATTCCTGACGTCACAGTCAGGCCGCTGGCCGGCGATGATTGGACTCCTGGGCCGGTTGGCTAGAGCGTTTTCCCGCGAAGTGGACACCGGTTCGCGTGAAGAAAACGCGTCAAAACAGGAATCGAGAGCTCCGTTCCGATTGAATCTAACGGAAACGGCTCTGAAGGTTCGTTGATCTGGATCAACGAGGAGATGCCGCGGGATGGCGCGATGCGATCGCGCAATTCCGTTGGCATCACGCCGGAGCCCCCTCATGTGGGTCCTGATGTACGTGTTCTCCTATTCGGTCAGTCCCGCTGCGACCAACGACAGGGCGGAATGGCGGCTGCTGCCGACCGTGGTGTTTCAGGAATTCTCCAACGAAGAGCGGTGCAAGGCAGCGAAGTCGACGCTCGAGGCTAGTCTGAGCGAGGCGGGCACGAAACTGAAGAGCGGCCTCGAAGATTTGAAGAGCCTGGGCAAGGCCGACCCCAGTCAGATCATCATTGCCTACAACGTGGAGTGCCTGCCGAAATAGGTCTTGGTCCTGGCGGCGGGCGAAAGCCTCGAGGCCGCCGCCTCCGCAAAGGTCTCAAATATCGTTTTGGCACAAACTGCACAGGCCCTTGGCCCTATCATGGGTTAAGTTTGGGCATGGGCCGAGAGTTGGTCATACGCGTCATTGTCGTTGCAGCCGGTGCCTTCACCGTGGCTGCCGTCTCCGCGCTCGTCTTCAGCTATTGATCTATCTCAACTGGCGCGCCCCGGATGGGTGTTTCCTGTCATCGGCAGGAGATGCGTACGGGGTGCAACGATGCGGCCGTGGGCTTTGCATTCGCTGGTTTGGGTGCTGACGGCGATCGGCTTGATCGCGATCATCTCGATGCTGCTTTGAGGCCGTTTGCGACCAAGCCATTGCAGGTCCAGGCGCGGTGGATGATGATGCGTGATCCATCTTCGTGACGCGATCGCATTCCGCACGGCGCGACACTTTGTCGTCGAACCCCCGTCATGATCCGTTCAAGATTCGCGGCTAATCTTACATCCGACGATTGGTTCGCCGGATGTACGCGGACTGGATCGCAAGCCTCGGCCCCGTGCCGGGGCTTTTCGTTGCCGATGCCCGCGCAATAGTCGCGCTATCGCTCGCGACTTTGCAGGCTCCCGATCAGCAGCCCGACGAGGTCGTCGATCTTGCCCAGTGCAGCGGTCGGATCGAGGAACTCGATATCGTCCACGTTCCAATATTCGACACGATGGGCGATGGCGGCAAAGCGGCGCTCAATCATGGGGCGATGCTCGGTGTCCTTCAGCGCGACCACAAGCTCGGCTTGCGCGAAGTCGTCGACAGTGCAGATCACCGGATGTCGCGCAGCGCCGCCCGGCGCGATTCCTTTCGCTTTCAAGGCCGCCAGCGTGTAGGGCGACATGGGTCCGACGTTCTCGGGAAAATGCTTGTCGGCGACGCCGCGCGAGAAGGCGTGCCACCTCAGTCCGTCGAGTTCGGCCCGATGGTTGAAAATCTCTTCGGCGTAGCGGCTGCGGTAGTAGTTGCCGGTGCAGAGAAACAGCACGCGATTGGTTTTGATCATTGAGCCGTCAAGGAAGTGCATGCCCCGGGGGGAGGCAAGGCTCAAGGGAGCGTCGCCAGGATGATATCATGCCAGTGTTTTGCCCGACGCGTCAATTGAATTTCGTAAAATCAGCAGCAGCTGCCGCGCGGCCGGTCAAGCCCTTGACAGGGCTTGCCCGGCTACTGTGCATGGGGTTGTTTTCGAGATTTTACGAGAGCGGGCCGACTGCCGTCGTCGCAGGCAGCGCGCGCCCTGTCATCCCGCCCTGGCAGTGCGACTGTCCGCGCGCAGGTCCTCGAAGAATTTTTCGACCTCGCGCGACAGCGTGTCGGCGGTCGCGGTCAGGCTGCTTGCAGCCGTCAGCACGGATGCCGCCGCCGTGTCGGTCTCGCCGATGGCATCGCGGAGCGAGGTGATGTTGGCGACCAGCGTCTCGTTGCCCTGGGCTGCGCTTTGCGCATTCGAGGAGATCTCGCGCGTGGCCTGGTCCTGCTGGCCGACGGCACCGGCAATCGCCGAGGTGACCTCGTTGATCTCGCGCACCGCGCCGCCGATCTCGCGCACGGCATCGACCGCGTTGCGGGTCGAGGACTGGATCATCGCGACATTCTCGCTGATGTCGGCGGTCGCCTTCGCGGTCTGTCCGGCCAGCGCCTTCACCTCGTGCGCGACGACGGCAAAGCCGCGGCCGGCATCGCCGGCACGGGCGGCCTCGATGGTCGCGTTGAGCGCGAGCAGATTGGTCTGCTCGGCGATGGTCTGGATCAGGGTCAGCACGCCGTCGATGCGCTGCGTGGCCGCCGCGAGGCTCTCGATCTCGGCAATGGATTTCTCGGTGCGTTGTCCGGTCTGCTCGACCGCGCTGGCGCTCTGCCGCACCTGGCGGCCGATCTCCTCGACGGATGCCGACAACTCCTCGGCCGCGCCCGCCACCGCGGTAACGTTGTGCGAGGCCTGCTCGGTGGCGTTGGCGGCCGTGCCGGCGCGGTTGTTCGCGTCGGAGGTGACGCGCGTGATGGTCTGCGCGGTCTCACGCATGACCGAAGCATTGTCGCTGAGGCCGCGCATGATCGCGCCGATCGCTTCGCGGAACGCCTCGACCGATTGCTCGATGTGGCGCGCGCGTTCTTCGCGTGTGGCCGAATCCTGCGAGACCTGAGAAGCGAGGTTGCGGTTGCGGCCCATCGCGTCCTGGAACACTTCGATGGCGCGGGCCAGCGCGCCGATCTCGTCGGCGCGACCGCTATGCGGCACCACGACGTTCTCGGCGCCGTCGGCGACCTGCTTGATGGTCGCGGTGATCGCGGCGAGCGGCCGGGCGATCGAGCGGGCGATGATGATGATGCCGATCACGACCAGCGCCAATGCGACACCGCCGAGGCAGGTCAGCACGAACGACAGCGTGCGGTTGGTCGCGGTTTCGCGCGCGATCTGCTTGGCGCGCTCGGCATAGACCTTGGAGAGCGCCTCGAGATCCTTGTTCAGCGCCGAACGCACGGAGCGGTTGGCGTCGTTGTCGCCCCATTCGCGGCCCGCGGCCGCGTTGATCTCGACGCCGCGGCGGACCAGCTCCTTGCGGAACTCGACGAACTGCTCGATGCGCTTCTTGAAGGCGGCGAACTGTTCGGCGTCGTCGGCCTTGACGATGGTTTCCCAGCCCTTCACCACGCCGAGGATCTGCTCGTTGAACTTGAGCAGCCCGTTGCCGTATTTCTTCACGACGGCCGGCTCGGTCGACATGTAGACGCCGCGCGACTCCATCACGACCGCATAGACCAGCGAGTTGACGCGCTCGACGTTCAGCGCGGCCGCATTCGCCGTCTCGATCGCACTGGTCAGCTCGGCGCCGCGGCGGCTGTTGTAGTCGGACAGCATCGCGATCGCCGCGGTGAGCAGGGCGAACAGCGCGAAGATCGCATAGAGCTTGGTGGCCAGGGTGAAACGGCCTGCCAGGTCGGCAGCATTCCCAGATCGATTGATTTGCATGTGTTCGGGCCCGAATTGGCCAGGAGCGGCCGGTGGCGCGGTCGTATAAAATTGATGCAAAACTATGCAGAATGAAGATGGACGCAGCGTTAACGCGGCCGGCGGGCCCCTTCGCCCCAGGCCCAAGGAAAGGTAAGCTATTTCAGCGTCTTGATACGAAGGTATGGTTCAGGATCGCTTTGGAGTCGGTCACTGGCCGACGAACCCCGGAGGGGCCTTTGGTCTACCGCCACGCCATCGACACCACGACCTACGCCTTCCCCGACCTGCGCGACCTCCTCGCCAAGGCGACGCCGCCGCGCTCCGGCGACCGGCTGGCCGGCATCGCTGCCGGCAGCGCCGAGCAGATGATCGCCGCCCGCATGGCCCTGGCGGACGTCCCCTTAAGTCAATTCCTCAACGAAGCCGTCATCCCCTACGAGGCCGACGAGATCACCCGCCTCGTCATCGACAGCCATGATGCCAACGCTTTTGCGCAGGTCTCCTCATTGACGGTCGGCGCCTTCCGCGACTGGCTGCTGTCGGACGCCGCCACGCCGGACGTCTTGCGCAAGCTCGCACCCGGCATCACGCCGGAGATGGCGGCCGCGGTGTCAAAGCTGATGCGCAACCAGGACCTGATCCTGGCGGCGCGCAAATGCGAGGTGGTCACCGCTTTCCGCAATACCATCGGCCTGAAGGGCCGGATGAGCACGCGGCTCCAGCCCAATCACCCCTTCGACGACGCCAGGGGCATCACCGCCTCGATTCTCGACGGCCTGCTGCTCGGGGCCGGCGATGCCTGCATCGGCATCAATCCGGCAAGCGACGATCCGGCGGTGATCGCGCAGTTGCTGCGGCTTCTGGACGAGATCATCGCGCGGCTGAAAATCCCGACGCAGGGATGCGTGCTGACCCATGTCACCACGACGCTCTCGCTGATCGGGCAGGGCGTGCCTGTCGACCTTGTCTTCCAGTCGGTCGCCGGCACCGAGGCCGCGAACCGCAGTTTTGGCATCGATCTCGCTCTGCTGAAGGAGGCGCAGGAAGCCGGGCTGTCGCAGAAGCGCGGTACGGTCGGCAATAACGTCATGTATTTCGAGACCGGCCAGGGCTCGGCGCTGTCGGCCAATGCCCATCACGGCGTCGACCAGCAGACATGCGAGGCACGCGCCTATGCGGTGGCCCGCGCCTATGCGCCGTTGCTGGTCAACAGCGTGGTCGGCTTTATCGGCCCGGAATATCTCTACGACGGCAAGGAGATCATCCGGGCGGGGCTGGAAGATCATTTCTGCGGCAAGCTGCTTGGCCTGCCGCTGGGCATCGACATCTGCTACACCAACCATGCCGAGGCGGACCAGGACGACATGGACAATCTGCTGACGCTGCTCGCGGCTGCCGGCGTCACCTTCATCATGGGGGTCCCGGGCGCCGACGACGTCATGCTGAACTACCAGTCCACCTCCTTCCACGACGCGCTCTATGTCCGCGACGTCTTCGGTGCGGCGCGCGCGCCGGAGTTCGACGATTGGCTGGTGCTGTCAGGCATTGCCGGCGCCGACTTCCGGCTTGCCGGTGACGCAGGCCTGTTGCCTGATTTTGCCTCCCGGCTGATCGCCTAGCGCGAAAAATCGCGAAAAACTCCCACCCCGCGGCATGAACCGGGGAAACCATTGGCGCGTCTCATGAATTAGTTCGATGCCACAATATTGAGGAATTCCGGTCGCAGCGTTACGCTATGTTTCTGGAGACCTCGTCAGTACCGTTCTTGGAACGTGGTTGGGGGAAGTTCGATGCGCGCTGAAAGCAACGGAACGAGCCGGCACATTCTCTGTGTCTTCCCGCGCTACACGTCATCCTTCGGCACCTTCGAGCATGCCTATCCGCTGACCGACGGCGTCCGCGCCTTCATGCCGCCGCAGGGCCTGCTGCTGCTCGCGGCCTATCTGCCCAAGGAGTGGCACGTCAAATTCGTCGACGAAAATCTCCGCCGCACCACGAAGGAAGAGTTCGAATGGGCCGAGGCCGTGTTCGTGAGCGGCATGCACATCCAGCGCCAGCACATGAACGACATCTGCCGCCGCGCTCATGAGTTCGACCTGCCGGTTGCGCTCGGTGGCCCCTCGGTCAGCGCGTGCCCGGATTACTACCCGTCGTTCGACTATCTCCATGTCGGCGAACTCGGCGACGCCACCAATCAGCTGCTCGAAATCCTGTCGCGCGACGTCTCGCGCCCCGACCGGCAGGTGGTGCTGACGACCAAAGACCGCGTGCCGATGACGGAGTTTCCGATCCCGGCCTATGAGCTTGCGGACGTGAAACGCTATTTCCTCGGCAGCATCCAATATTCCAGCGGCTGTCCGTATGAGTGCGAGTTCTGCGACATTCCCGGCCTCTACGGTCGCAACCCGCGCATCAAGTCGCCGGAGCAGATCATCGCAGAGCTCAATCGCCTGCGCGAATGCGGCATGACCGACACGGTCTACTTCGTCGATGACAATTTCATCGGCAACCGCAAGGCAGCGCTGGACCTCTTGCCGCACCTCATCGAATGGCAGAAGAAGACCGGCTATGTGATGCGGCTTGCCTGCGAGGCGACACTGAACATCGCAAAGCGGCCCGAAATCCTCAAGAAGATGCGCGAGGCCTTTTTCGTCACGATCTTCTGCGGCATCGAAACGCCGGACCCTGACGCGCTGAAGGCCATGCACAAGGACCACAACATGATGGTCCCGATTCTGGAGGGCGTGCGCACCATCAACTCCTACGGCATGGAAGTCGTGTCCGGCATCATCATGGGGCTCGACACCGACAAGCCAAATACATCCGATGCGCTGCTCGCCTTCGTCGAGGAGTCGCACATTCCGTTGCTCACGATCAATTTGCTTCAGGCGCTGCCGAAGACGCCGCTGTGGGATCGCCTCGAGCGCGAGGGGCGTCTGGTCGATGACGACAGCCGCGATTCGAACGTCGACTTCCTGCTGCCGTATGACGATGTCGTCGAATCCTGGAAGCACGCGATGGGCGTGGCTTACGAGCCCGAGAAGGTCTATGCGCGCTTCCAGTATCAGTGCGACGAGGTTTATCCGCACCGCCTGAAAATGCCGGTGCCGGACGAGATGAAGACCTGGGCCAACATCAGGCGTGGCCTCGTCATGCTGCGCAATATCTTCTGGAAGGTCGGCGTGCTCGGCGACTACAGACGCGTGTTCTGGAAGTTTGCGCTCGGGCGCATCAAGCGCGGCGACATCGAAGGTCTGATCGGTTGCACCATGATCGCGCACCACCTCATCACCTTTGCGCGCGCGGCCTCGAGCGGCAGGCAGAACGCGTCGAACTATTCGATCCGGCTGCGCGAAGCGTCCGTTCCCGCCGAATGAGCGACAAGCCCGCTCCGGCGCGCCCGACCGTCGACCTCAGATTGCTCACGCCTGCGCGCGTCGCGCTCGGGCGCAGTGGCGCCAGCCTGCCGACCAGGCCGCTGCTGGATTTCACGCTGGCCCATGCCCGCGCCCGCGATGCCGTGCATGCCGCCTTCGGCTCGGCGCATCTGGTGGCCGGGGTGAGGGCGCTCGGCCTTGCCGCCACCGCGGTCAGCAGCCGGGCCGCCGATCGCAGGGATTATCTGCGCCGGCCGGACCTCGGGCGGCAGCTCGATGCCGGCTCCGCGGCTGCGTTGGCGGAAGTAGCAACCGCGCCGCGCCAGCTTGCGATCGTCATCGGCGACGGATTATCGGCGGCCGCGGTCCATGCCCATGCGGTCGCGCTGCTGCAAAACCTGTTGCCGCTGCTCGGCGAGGACGAGGCTGTCGCGGTTGGCCATGTCGTCGTCGCCTCGGGCGCGCGGGTCGCGCTTGGCGACGAGATCGGGGCCATTCTCGGCGCTCGCATGGTTTTGATGCTGATCGGCGAACGGCCGGGCCTGTCCGCGCCCGACAGTCTCGGTGCCTATCTGACCTTCGCGCCGAAGCCGGGACTGACCGATGCCGCGCGCAACTGCGTGTCCAACATCCACAAGGCGGGGTTGAGCTATGACGAGGCGGCCCTCAAGATCGTCTGGCTCGTGCGCGAGGGATTGGCGCGGCAGGTCACGGGCGTGACGCTCAAGGACGAGAGCGCCGACCGTGCCCCGCGTCGAATCGGCACGGACGTGCCAAAATGACGGGCATTCCGGTAAAATCTCCGCTTCTTGATCGATTCGGAGACGCTTGGCGCGCTTGCGAGATGGGCTCTTGACCTGCTAAACCGCGGCCGGCGATTTTCCGCGTATTTTCAAAGGGCAAGCCTCCCATTGGTATGGCGTTTTCAAGCCGTTCGCGGGACGCAATAAGCTCACAGACCGAGCCGATTTAGGAACTGGACAAGGCATGCTCGAAAAGCACCGCGAGAATGAGGTTCATGTCGACAAGGTCGAGCAGGGACCTACGTCCTCAATTGCCTTCGGGCTGGAGCGTCTCGGGCTGATTGCAGTCCGGGCGCCGATCGTCTCCTGCATCATCCTGCTCGTGCTGATCGTCGGCGCGGTGTTCGGCATTCATCGCATCAAGATCGACGATTCTCTGTCGCAGCTGTTCCGCTCCAACACGCCGGAATTCCGCCAGTACGAAGCGGTGACAAAGAAGTTCCCGGCCGAGGAATTCGACGTTCTCGTCGTGGTCGAAGGCCAGAAACTGCTGGCGCGAAACAACCTCGAGAAGCTTCGTGACTTCGTCACCGATATGCAACTCGTCGACGGTACGCGCGGCCTCGTCTCGCTGTTCTCGGCGCGCCAGGCGCCAGCGCCAGGCAAGCTGCCGGCCGCGCTGTTCCCGGCCGAACTGCCCGAGGGCGCGGCCTATGACCAGTTCATCGAAACGGTCAAGAACAACGAGATCATCCGGGGCAAGCTGCTATCGGAGGACGGCACGCTCGCGCTGATCGTGCTCTCGCTCGATCCGGAGGTGGTCGCGTCCAACAAGCTCAGCAAGACCGTCGGCGACATCCGCGCGCTGATGAAGGAGGATCTCGGCGACACCGGGCTCAGCGTGCAGCTCTCCGGCGTGCCGGTGATGCAGCTCGAGATCCGTAACGCGGTCGAGCGCGATGGCCTCACCTACAACATCCTCGGCATTCTCGCCGGCTGCGTCATCGCCATCATCTTCTTCCGCAAGATCTCGTTCATGGTGGTGGCGGCGTTCCCGCCGATGATCGCTATCCTGATTGCACTCGGCGCGCTCGGCTGGGCCAATTTCAATCTCAACATGTTCCTGAACGTGATGACACCGCTCATCATGGTGATCTCGTTCTCGGACTCGATGCAGCTCACCTTCGCCGCGCGAGACCGGTTGATCGCGGGCCAGGACAAGTTCACCGCGTTCAAGAATGCAGTGCTGGTGGTGGGCCCGGCTTGCGTGCTGACACATGGCACCGCCGGCATTTCCTTCATCGCGCTCCAGTTCTCCGACTCCGACCTGATCCGCAAATTCGGCGAGGCGGGCCTCGCCGCCACCATCATCGCGCTGGTCACGGTGCTGTCGCTGGTGCCGGTGTTCGGCGTGCTGTTCGTGCGCAACGAGAAGCTTTTTGCGGTGAAGTTCCAAAGCGCGGATGCCGGCGTGCAGGCGTTGCGCAATTTCTGCTACTGGATCGCGGTGCGGATGGTTGGCCGGCCCGGCTTGTTCAGCCTGATCGCGCTGCTGTTCGTTGCCAGCCTCGGCGTCATCTACGCCAATCTTCAGCCGCGCTACCGGCTCGCCGACCAGGTGCCCGACAAGCGCCAGGCCGTGGCCGCCAGCAACAGGCTCGACGCCAAGCTGACCGGTGCCAATCCGGTCAACGTGCTGATCCAGTTCCCCAAGGGTGAAACGCTCTACTCGCCGGAGACGTTGCAAACCATCGCGGACGTGCACGCGACCGTGGAAAAAGCGGCCGGCGTCGGCAACGTCTGGTCGCTTGAGACGCTGCGTCGCTGGCTGGCCGAAAAGGCCGGCAGCGACGACGTCGCGACCCTCAAGGAATATGTCAACGTCATCCCCGAGCATCTGGTGCGACGCTTCATTGACGCCGAGCAGGATGCGGTGGTCGTGGCCGGTCGCGTGCCGGACAAGGACTCCAGCCAGCTCCTGCCGATCGTCGACAAGCTCGATTCCGAGCTCGACGCCGTCCGCAAGAAGCATCCCGGCTACGAGGTTGCCGTCACCGGCCTCGCCGCCATCGCAGCGCGCAACTCGGCCGGCATGATCGAGAAGCTGAACCGCGGCCTCACCGTCGAATTCGCGCTGGTCGCGATCTTCATCGGCCTGGCCTTCCGCTCATGGGTGGTGATGTTTGCCTGCATCCTGCCGGGCATCTTCCCGGTGGTGATGTCGGGAACGGTGCTGTGGGCAATGGGCGAGGGCTTGCAATTCGCCAGCGTCGTCGCGCTCACCGTCTCGTTCGGTCTCGGCCTGTCCGCAACCATCCACTTCCTCAATCGCTTGCGATTGGAGAGCAAGCCCGGCGTCGGTTCTGCGCTTGCGGTGGAACGTGCGACCGTGCTGGTCGGTCCCGCGCTGATCCTGACCACGGTGGTGCTGGCCTGCGGCCTCGTCGTCACCGTGTTCTCGGACCTGCCGTCGCTGCGGCTGTTCGGCTGGCTCAGCGCCTTCTCGATGGTGGCGGCGCTGGTCGCGGACCTCTTCATCCTGCGGCCGACGGCGATGTGGCTGATCAACCTGCACACCAGGCTGCAGGGCCCCGACAAGCCGGCGATCTGAGCGGGGCGGCGAACGCGTACCAGCAAGAAGCCCCCGGCTCGCGAGAGCCGGGGGCTTCTTCTCGAAGACCGGGATAAGGCGATCAGCCCTTCGTCATCGTGATGTTGACGCCGCGAATCTCGCCCTTGGACGAGATCTGCACCGTCTGCTTGGAGCCGTTGGTGCGCAGCGACAGATTGGCGGCAAAACCGTTGGCCTCGACGAACACGTCGATCTGGCCGCCGCCGGCCGTGCCTTGCAAATTGCCGAAGATGTTGCGGTTGGACTCGCTCCAGTTGCCGGAAATCCGCTCGCCCTGGCTGGTCACATCGCTGGTGAGGTCGAACTTGTAGCTGTCGGAGGCGCAGTGCAGCGCCTGCTTGAGGCTGAGGCCGGTGCCGGCAACCTTGTAATCCGCCTTGCAGCGGATGCGCTCGGTCGAACCATCGGACAGCGAAACCGTACCGGTGCCGGTCCACGCCCCGTCGAAACCGGCGAACGGTCCGGACGACTGAGCGTGGCTCGCCGCGACCGAGAAGAGCAGCGCCGCACCAATGCCGGCCGCCTTGATTGCCAGTTCAGATCGCCCAAAGAATTTCATCATCAGTATCCCGTTTTTGGAACGACGCCCGTTCTTGAAAGGACGTCTCGCCACATCGAAAGTTTAGTGTTGCGAGCCTGTGTCAGGTTCAAGCGGGCGATGTCTGCTTCGAAGCCTGGCCACCCACGATGTCAGGCTCGTGCAGCGGTCCAGCCATGATCTGGACCCGGATTCCCTCTGTTTCCATGTGTTTCCGGCCGGAATGGCCGGTCGGACAGATGCAGCTCTGCAACAGGTATGCAGTAAAACGTCGCCTCCCAGAATTATGACGTAGTATCAAACTCTTACATCTGCCAATGAAGACAGAGGGAAGACCTGATTTGGTCGGTGCGGCACCAATTTGGCCGCATTTGCCAGCGCTTGTGGCCTTCTCCGGTACCGCTCTCATCCCGCGGTAACTTGCCATCAGAACAATCCGTTCCCGTTGTGCCCTGTGCTGTCCGGGATTGGTGCGATTCTGCCGTCAGAATGAAGGAATACAATGCGTAAGCTTCTCGTCGCTCTCACCCTGCTGTCGGCAACTCTTTCGACGGCGGCTTTCGCCCAGGCTGGACGCGGCACGGACGCCGAGCAGAAGGCCTGCACGCGCGATGTGCAGAAGTTCTGCCGCCCCGTCATCGACCAGGGCGATTTCACCATCCTGGCCTGCCTCAAGGAGAACCGGGCCAAGATCTCGCAGGCCTGCGACCAGGTCCTGAAAGACCACAACCAGTAAGCTCGGCCACTGGCCCACAAAGGCGGCCCTGGGGCCGCCTTTTCAGGCCTGAAACGGTAGGGCTGCCATCGCGAGACAGGATTGGTTTTACGGCCGTATTCCCCTATATGGGGGCCGCGGCGGCGTCGCCGGCATGAGCCCACGCGAACGCAAAAGCCCTTCCTGTCCAAACGATTGTTGATCAGCCCTCGATGACCTCCGCGAACGAATTGCGATCCGGCAAAGGTGACCGCGACGAGAATTTTCCCGTCGCGTCCTGGATCATTCATCCGCGTCATCGCGCGCTGATTCTGGCGTACTACAATTTCGTCCGCACCGCCGACGACATCGCCGACCACGCCACGCTGCCGGCGGACGAAAAGCTTCGCTATCTCGACCTGTTCGAGGCGGAACTGCTCGGCAAGGGCGAGACCCAGGCCGAGGCTGTCGTGTTGCGCCGTGCGTTGGCCGAACGCGGCATGGCACCGCGCCACGCGCTCGATGTGCTGATCGCGTTCCGCATGGACGTGACCAAGCTGCGCTATGAGAACTGGGACGAGGTCATCCACTATTGCCGCTATTCGGCGATGCCGGTCGGCCGCTTCATGCTCGATGTCCACGGCGAGAGCACGGCGACCTGGGCCGCGTCGGACGCGCTCTGCGCCGGCCTGCAGATCAACAATCATCTGCAGGATTGCGGCAAGGATTTCCGCGAGCTCAATCGCGTCTATCTGCCGCGTGACGCGCTGGCCGCAAGCGGCGCGACCGTCGAGCAGCTCGGCCTGACGCAGTCGCCGCCGGCGATGCTGGCCTGCCTTCAGGGCCTCGCCGTGCGCAACGAGGCGCTGCTGGGTGAGGGCAGGTCGCTGAGCGCCGAGATCAGGGATGTCCGTCTCGGCGTCGACGTCGCGGTGATCCAGGCTTACGCCGACCGTATCGTGCGCCTGCTGAAGGTGCGCGATCCCCTGCGTGAGCGCGTGCATCTGAACAAGTTCGAACTGCTCATGTTCAGCCTTGCCGGCATGGTCGGTGAACTCGGCCGCCGTGCGATCGGCCGCAAGGCCATCTCGAATCCGGGGACTGCCCATGACGCTTGAGGCGACCGCGCCCAGCGCCGATTATGGCTCGTCCGCATCGAACAGCTCCTTCTACGCTGCGATGCGTATCCTGCCGCGCGACCAGCGCGAGGCGATGTTCCAGATCTACAGCTTCTGCCGCCAAGTCGACGACATCGCCGATTCCGACGGTCCGCGTGACCAGCGGCTCGCTGCGCTGCAGGAATGGCGCAACGACATCGATGCGCTCTACCAGGGCAATCCGCCGCCGCGGCTGAAGGACTACGTCGCCTCGGTGAAGACGTTCGGCCTGAAGCGCGAGGATTTCCTCGCCATCGTCGATGGCATGGAAATGGACGTACCGCAGGACATCCGCGCGCCCGACATGGCGACGCTCGATCTCTACTGCGACCGCGTTGCCAGCGCCGTCGGGCGGCTGTCGGTGCGGGTGTTCGGCCTGCCCGAGGAAGACGGCATTCAGCTCGCCCATCATCTCGGCCGCGCGCTGCAACTCACCAACATCCTGCGCGACATCGACGAGGATGCAACGCTCGGCCGGCTCTATCTGCCGCGCGAGGCGCTGCTGCATGCCGGCATCACCTCCGACGATCCGAACCGCGTCATTGCCGAGCGCGCGCTGCCGAAGGTCTGCCTGCCGCTGACGCAGCGCGCGAAGGCGCATTTCGAAAAGTCGGACGAGATCATGAACCGCAACAGGCGCCGCGTGGTGCGCGCGCCGCGGATCATGTCGAAATACTACCATTCCATTCTGGACCTCCTGATCGCGCGCGGCTTCAACGCGCCGCGCGAGTCGGTGCGTGTGTCGAAGGTCACGCGCTTCGCGATCCTGTTCCGATACGCTTTCATCTGATGCAGAACACAGCTCACATCATCGGCGCTGGAATTTCCGGCCTCTCCGCCGCTGTGCGGCTCGCCAATGCCGGCTACAAGCTCGCCGTGCACGAGGCGACGCACCAGGCCGGCGGCCGCTGCCGCTCCTATTTCGACGGCGCCACCAATCTCACCATCGACAACGGCAATCATCTGCTGTTGTCCGGCAACAGCCACGCGCGCGCCTATGCGCGCTCGATCGGCACCGAGGCGGGCCTGGTCGGGCCTGAGACCGCGCAGTTTCCCTTCGTCGACATCAAGACCGGGCAGCGCTGGCAGATCGATCTCGGCAATGGCCGCTGGCCTGCCTGGGTGCTCGATGAGGGGCGCCGCGTCCCCGATACGGGCCTTACCGATTACCTCAAGCTGGCGCCGCTGATCTGGGCGTCGGAACAGACGTTGGTCGGCAAGTCCATTCCCTGCGAGGGCATTCTCTATCAGCGTCTGGTGCAGCCGCTGCTGCTCGCGGCGCTCAATGTCGATCCGCCCGAAGGCTCGGCCGGGCTCGCCGGTGCGATCGTGCGCGAGACGCTGCTTGCGGGCGGGCAGGCCTGTCGTCCGCTGATCGCGCGCGACGGCCTCAGCGCCGTGCTGATCGAGCCTGCCGTGAAGTTTTTGCAGGACCGCGGCCACACCGTTCAACTCGGCCATGAGCTGCGCTCCTTCGTCAGCGCCGACGGCAAGGTCGGTGCGCTGAATTTTGGCGGCGAGGACGTCGTCCAGCTCTCTGCCGGCGACGTGATCGTGATGGCAGTGCCGCCGCGCGCGGCGACGAGCCTGCTGCCGGGCCTGACCGCGCCGACCGAATTCCGTGCCATCGTCAATGCGCATTTCCGCGTTGAGCCGCCGCCGGGTTCGGCACCGATCCTGGGCGTCATCGGCGGCGTCGTGGAATGGCTGTTCGCGTTCCCGAACCGGCTCTCCGTCACCATCAGCAATGGCGACCGCCTGGTCGACATGCCGCGCGAGGAACTCGCGCAGGCGATCTGGAACGACGTCTGCGAGGCTGGTGGCGTGTCGGGCGAGCTGCCTCCGTGGCAGATCGTGCGCGAACGCCGTGCCACATTTGCGGCAACCCCGGCGCAGAACGCCCTGCGTCCAGGGCCGGCGACTACGCTGAAAAACCTGTTTCTTGCCGGCGATTGGACTGCTACGGGATTGCCTGCAACCATCGAGGGATCGGTCCGGTCCGGTGACCGCGCCGCAGATCTGGTTTTGGCCGCAAAGCGGCCCTGACGGGCAAATGCCCCCGTCAATTTCAATCGACGATCGGAGCAATCGAGCGACATGGATTCCGTGAACGCGACCAGCCGCGAAGCCCTGGAATCGAAAGCTTTGGAAACGAGCATTGCCTCGGCCACGCAAGGCGTGCTCGACTTCCAGCAACCCGACGGCCATTGGGTGTTCGAGCTCGAGGCCGACGCCACCATTCCCGCCGAATACATCCTGCTGCGCCATTATCTCGCCGAGCCCGTCGACACGGTGCTCGAGGCCAGGATCGCCAACTATCTGCGCCGCATCCAGGGCGCCCACGGCGGCTGGCCGCTGGTCCACGACGGCGCCTTCGACATGAGCGCCAGCGTGAAGGCCTATTTCGCGCTGAAGATGATGGGCGATTCCGTCGATGCTCCGCACATGGTGCGTGCGCGCGAAGCGATCCATTCGCACGGTGGCGCGATCAACAGCAACGTCTTCACTCGGTTTCTGCTCGCGACGTTCGGCGTCGTGACCTGGCGTGCGACGCCGGTGCTGCCGATCGAGATCATGCTGCTGCCGTTCTGGTTCCCGTTCCACATCAACAAGATCTCGTACTGGGCGCGCACCACCATGGTGCCCTTGATGGTGATCGCCGCGCTGAAGCCGCGCGCGAAGAATCCGCTAGGCGTCGGCATCGACGAGCTGTTCCTCCAGGATCCGCGCTCGATCGGCATGACCGCGAGGGCGCCACACCAGAGCAAGGCCTGGTTCGTGCTATTCCGCGCGCTCGACAGCGTCCTGCGCGTGGTCGAGCCGATGTTTCCCAAGCGCCTGCGCCAGCGCGCCATCGACGCCGCGCTCGCTTTCACCGAGGAGCGGCTCAACGGCGAGGACGGCATGGGCGCGATCTATCCGCCGATGGCCAACATCGTCATGATGTATGACGCGCTCGGCAAGGACGAGAACTTCCCGCCGCGCGCGATCACGCGCCGGGGCATCGACAAGCTGCTCGTGATCAAGGGCGACGAGGCCTATTGCCAGCCCTGTGTCTCGCCGGTGTGGGACACCACGCTGACGGCGCACGCGCTACTGGAAGCCGGCGGCGACAAGGCGGTGCCTGCGGCGAAACAGGGCCTCGACTGGTTGATCCCGAAGCAGGAGCTTCAGGTGAAGGGCGACTGGGCGGTGAAGCGCCCCGACGTGCGTCCGGGCGGCTGGGCCTTCCAATACAACAATGCCCATTACCCCGATCTCGACGACACCGCCGTTGTGGTGATGTCGATGGACCGCATGCGCCGGGAGCACGGCGCGACCGGCTATGACGCGGCGATCGACCGCGCCCGGGAGTGGATCGAGGGCATGCAAAGCGACGACGGCGGCTGGGCTGCCTTTGACGTCAACAACCTCGAATACTACCTCAACAACATCCCGTTCTCCGACCACGCCGCGCTGCTGGATCCGCCGACCGAGGACGTCACCGCGCGCTGCATCTCGATGCTGGCCCAGCTGGGCGAGACCCACACCAGCAGCAAGCATGTGGCCGAAGGCGTCGCCTACCTCAGGAAGACCCAGCACCCGGAGGGGTCCTGGTACGGCCGCTGGGGCATGAACTTCATCTATGGAACCTGGTCGGTGCTCTGCGCCCTCAACATGGCCGGGGTCGACCACGGGGATCCCATGATGCGGAAGGCCGCTGGCTGGTTGGCCTCGATCCAGAACAAGGACGGCGGCTGGGGCGAGGATGCGGTCAGCTACCGGCTGGACTACCGGGGTTGGGAACCCGCCCCCTCGACCGCCTCACAGACGGCATGGGCCTTGCTTGCCCTGATGGCCGCTGGCGAGGTTGATCACCCGGCCATCGCCCGAGGGGTGGAGTACCTGATTGCAACACAAAACGAAAAAGGACTGTGGGACGAGCAGCGGTATACCGCCACAGGCTTCCCCCGCGTGTTCTATCTGCGGTATCATGGTTACCCGAAGTTCTTTCCGCTGTGGGCGCTGGCTCGCTATCGGAACTTGCGGAGCACCAACAGCAGGGTGGTAGGGGTCGGAATGTGACTTTGGGGACGGGGGACTATATTACCGCGGGCAATGCCATTGATCCGCGGCCGATCTTGATCGTGACTGGACTGGTTCAGGAGGCCCGCATTGCTGCCGGGCCCGGGATGGCGGTCATTTGCTCGTCGAGCAGCCCCGCCCAGTTGCGGGCGCTGCTGACGGTGGTCGATCCTGAGACGATTCGCGGCGTGATCTCGTTCGGCGTGGCCGGCGGGCTCGACCCGAGCTTGCGATCCGGCGACGTCGTGGTGGCGACCGAGGTGCTCTCGGGCGATGCCCGCTGGGGCGCCGGGCTGTCGCTCAGCGACGACCTCATCGACAAGCTGACCTCCGGCCGCCGCCGGGTCGTGCGCGGTTCCCTGGCCGGCGCCGAGGAAGTGGTCACGGGCTCATCCTGCAAGGCAGCGCTCCATTCGGAGACTGGCGCCTCCGCCGTCGACATGGAAAGCCACATCGCGGCCGCCTATGCCGCCGAGGTCGGCTTGCCGTTCGCCGCGGTCCGCGTCATCAGCGACCCCGCCCACCGCGCGCTGCCGGCGCTCGCCCGCGCCGCGATCAAGCCGAACGGCCAGATCGACCTCGCCGCCGTCCTGCGCGGCATCGTCCGCAATCCGGCGACGCTCCACGCGCTGGTCTCGACCGGCATCGACTTCAACCGCGCGCTGCGGAGCTTGCGCGGCTGCCGCGACTTCCTGATCGGCA
The DNA here is from genome assembly GCF_018131105.1 of Bradyrhizobium manausense. Classification (NCBI taxonomy): domain Bacteria; kingdom Pseudomonadati; phylum Pseudomonadota; class Alphaproteobacteria; order Hyphomicrobiales; family Nitrobacteraceae; genus Bradyrhizobium; species Bradyrhizobium manausense. The sequence goes on from NZ_JAFCJI010000001.1 coordinate 754,661, forward strand.
CGGAGTTGCTGGAGAGCGAGGCCTTGGTGTCCAAGGCAGCCTGAGCGGCGTCGCTGAGCTGACAAAGAGCTGGACTGACAAAGAAAAGGCCCGGTCGCCAATGACGACCGGGCCTTTTTCGTTTGTGACTGTGACCTGCGCGCTTACGCGGCCGTCGAAGCCTTCCGTGCAGCCTTTGCTTCGGCCGCCGCGGCTTCGTCCTTGCGGATCTCGGAGAGCTTCTTCTGGACCTGCTCGGAGAAGATGTACTGCGCCGGGCGCTGCTTCGACATGTCGATCTCCGGCGCCATCGGGCCCGAAGTCTTGATGCCGCGCAGCGACACCCACATCGCCTTGATCGGGTTGTTGAGCGCTGCGGTCGCAGCCGTCGGCTCGTAACCGCAATGGGCCATACAGTCGGCGCACTTCTCGTACTTGCCGGTGCCGTAGGTCTCCCAGTCGGTGGTGTCCATCAGCTCCTTGAAGGTTTTTGCGTAGCCTTCACCGAGCAGGTAGCAGGGCTTCTGCCAACCGAAGATGTTGCGCGCGGGCATGCCCCACGGCGTGCACTCGTATTCCTGGTTGCCGGCGAGGAAGTCGAGGAACAGGCCGGAGTGCATGAAATTCCACTTCTTGCCCTTGCCCATCGCAAAGACGTCGCGGAACAGCTTCTTGGTCTTGGTGCGGTTGAGGAAGTGCGCCTGGTCCGGCGCGCGCTCATAGGCGTAGCCGGGCGACATCGAGACGCCGACGCCGAGCTCGACGGTAAGGTCGAGGAATTTCGCGATCTCCTCGGCCGGGTGGCCGTCGAAGATGGTGGCGTTGACGTTGACGGTGAAACCACGCGCCTTCGCGGCCTTGATAGCGGAGACGGCGCGGTCGAACACGCCCTTCTGCGACACGGCCTTGTCGTGGTGGTCCTTCAGGCCGTCGAGATGGACGGAGAAGAACAAATACGGCGAGGGCTCGAACAGATCGAGCTTCTTCTCGAGCAGCAGCGCGTTGGTGCAGAGCGAGACGAACTTCTTGCGGGCGACGAGGCCGCGCACGATCTCGCCGATCTCCTTGTGGATCAGCGGCTCGCCGCCGGGGATCGCCACCATCGGCGCGCCGCACTCGTCGGCTGCGTCCCAGCACTCCTGCGCGGTCATGCGGCGATTGAGGATCGCATCGGGATAATCGATCTTGCCGCAGCCGACGCAGGCGAGGTTGCAGCGGAACAGCGGCTCCAGCATCAGCACGAGCGGATAGCGCTTGCGGCCCAGCATTTTCTGCTTAAGCAAATAGCCGCCGATACGCATTTCCTTGAAGAAGGGGATTGCCATTACACGTTTTCTTTCTGGGCTTGAAATTCGGGTAGGTCAGCTTGCCGGTTGGGCCGGAAGCCTGAATTCAATGTTTTCCTCGCGGCCGGGGAGCACCGAAATCATCACCGGTCCAATCCGCCGCAGCGCTTCGATCACGTCATCCACCAGCACCTCAGGCACCGAGGCGCCGGCCGTGAGGCCGACGATTCTGGCACCATTCAACCACTTCGGATTGAGCTCGCGCCATCGGCGATCAGATAACTCGCGACACCGGCCTCAGTGCCGATCTCGCCGAGCCTGTTCGCGTTCGAGCTATTGGCGGCGCCCACCACCAAAATCACGTCGACCAGCTTACTCAAGTCCCTTACCGCAGATTGGCGGTTCTGTGTCGCATAGCAGATATCCCGGATGTCTGGGCGTTGAATGTCTGTAACTTTGGCTTGAAGAGCCCCGATAATGTCCCTGGTGTCATCGACCGACGGGGGGCCGGCGCATCCAAGCACAGCACTTTGTGTCAAAAAATCGGCAAGAGGGAAAGGTGGAAGGGGCCGCAGGTTCCGAACAGGACCGATCTGAGGTATTATAGTGCGCCCGCTTTAGAAGGCAAGGCGGCGACATTTGCGCTCACCCCTTCGTCACTTTACCGCCTCAACTGCGCGGCTATACCGGCCTCCCGCATGATTTTGCCATGGTCCGTCGCCGCTTACCTCGAACCTTGTTCCGGCGCGAACGACCCAAACGGCAATAGGTTTCGCTCGGGAACTCCGCTAAACAGCGGGCGTTTTCGGCAGGCTGTTAACCGCAGAAAGAAAAGAAGTGCTGCAAAGCGTAGTCGTTGCCATCGTCAGGGCCTGTACCCGGTTTGCCTCCCTCGTCGTCGTTCTCGGGCTCCTGCTGGCGGTGGGGGCGGGCTATTACACGTCCCGGCACTTCGCCATCAACACCGACATCAATTCGCTGATTGCGCAGAACCTGGACTGGCGCCAGCGCGACCAGGAGTTCGACCGCGCCTTCGACCGTGATGCGACGATTCTCGCGGTCGTCGAGGCCCGGACGCCGGAGATGGCGACCGCAGCGGCGGACGCACTGTTCGCGAAGCTGAAGGACAACAAGACCGAATTCCAGTCGATGCAGCAGCTCGGCACCGGCGAGTTCTTCGAAAAGAACGGTCTGTTGTTCCTGCCGACCGAGGAAGTCGGCAAGATCACCAGCCAGTTCGAATCCGCGGCGCCCCTGATCGAGATCATGGCGGGCGATCCGTCGATCCGCGGCCTGACCGGCGCACTGGAGACCGGGCTTGCCGGCGTCAAGCGCGGCCAGGTCAAGCTCGACAGCACCGAACGTCCGTTCAACCAGATCGCAGAGACGGTCGAGACCGTGCTCAACAAGGGCAATGCGATCTTCTCCTGGCGCGAACTCGTGAGCGACAAGCCGCTGTCCGACTCGGACAAGCGTGCCTTCATCGAGTTCAAGCCGATCCTCGACTACAACGCTCTGGAGCCCGGCAAAGGCGCAACCGACGCGATCCGCAAAGCCGCGGTCGACCTCGATTTCGCGACGAAGTATCAGGCGCGGGTGCGGCTGACTGGTCCGGTCCCGATTGCCAACGAGGAATACGCCACCGTCCAGGAAGGCGTCGTCGTCAACGGCGTCGGCACGGTGCTCGTCGTGCTCCTGATCCTGTGGCTGGCGCTGCATTCCTCGAAGATCATCTTCGCGGTGTTCGTCAATCTCTTCGTCGGCCTGGCGATCACGACCGCCGCGGGACTGATGATGGTCGGCTCGCTCAATTTGCTGTCGATTGCGTTTGCGGTGCTGTTCGTCGGCCTCGGCGTCGATTTCGGCATCCAGTACAGCGTCCGCTATCGTTCAGAGCGCTACAAGCACGACGATCTCACTGCCGCTCTGGTGCGCGCGGCGAGGCGCTCGGCAGTACCGCTGTCGCTGGCGGCAATGGCAACCGCGGCGGGCTTTCTTTGCTTCCTGCCGACCGCCTACAAGGGCATTTCGGAGCTCGGCCAGATTGCCGGTGTCGGCATGCTCGTGGCCTTCATCTCCTCGATCACCATCCTGCCGGCGCTCCTGAAACTTCTGAACCCGCCCGGCGAGAAGGAGCCGGTCGGCTACGCCTTCCTGGCGCCGCTCGATCATTTCCTGGAGAAGCACCGCGTGCTGGTCGTCGGCGGCACGCTGCTGCTCGCGATCGCCGGTCTGCCGCTGCTCTATTTCATGAAGTTCGACTTCAACCCGATGAACCTGCGCAACCCGAAGGCCGAGTCGATCGCGACCTTTCTCGACCTGCGCAAGGATCCGAACACCGGCGCCAACGCCGTCAACGTGATGGTCAAGTCGGAGGAGCAGGCCAAGCAGGTCGAGGCGAAGCTGGAGAAGGTGCCGGAAGTGTTGCGGGTGATGTCGCTCGACAGCTTCGTGCCGGAGGACCAGGAACCGAAGCTGAAGCTGATCGCGCAGGGCGCCAAGATCCTGAATCCCGCGCTCAACCCGGATCAGGTCGACGCGGCGCCGTCGGATCAGGAAAATGTCGAGTCGCTCAAATCCTCGGTCGACAATCTGCGCCGAACCGCTGGTGACGATAAGGGCCCGGGCGCAGTCGCCTCGCGACGCCTCGCCGACGCGCTGGAGAAGCTCGCCAATTCGGACGAAGCGACCCGCAACAAGGCGCAGGACGTTTTCGTCACGCCGTTGAAGATCGTGTTCGACCAGCTCAGGAAGGCAATGCAAGCCGAGCCGGTGACGCTGAGTTCACTGCCACCCGATCTTGTGAGCGCCTGGAAGAGCAAGGATGGCATCATTCGCGTCGAAGCTCAGCCGAAGGGCGATCCCAACGACAATGATACGCTGCGCAAATTCGCGGCCGCAGTGCTCAACGCTGAGCCAACCGCGATCGGCGGGCCGGTCTCGATCCTGAAATCCGGCGACACCATCGTGAACGCTTTCATCCATGCCGGCATCTATGCGCTGCTGGTGATCGGCCTGTTGTTGTGGATCACGCTGCGCCGCATCGTCGACGTGCTGATGACGCTGGTGCCGCTTCTGGTTGCCGGCGCGGTCACGCTCGAAATCTGCGTGCTGATCGGCTTGCCGCTCAACTTCGCCAACATCGTCGCGTTCCCGTTGCTGCTCGGCGTCGGCGTCGCGTTCAAGATCTACTATGTCGTGGCGTGGCGCTCGGGCAGGACAAACCTGCTTCAGACCAGCCTGACGCGCGCGATCTTTTTCAGCGCCCTGACCACGGCGACGGCATTCGGCAGCCTGTGGCTGTCGAGCCATCCCGGCACGTCCAGCATGGGCAAGCTGCTCGCACTCTCGCTGGTGACGACGCTTGCCGCAGTGCTGCTGTTTCAGCCGGCCCTAATGGGCAAACCCCGCAATCTCAGGGAGTAGGCAGATGTCGCCGACGGGATCGGCGGCACCTTTCTGACCCGGCTTGGCCGCGGCGGCGCTCTTCGGAGCCGCCGTTGTCGGCGCGGCCTTGGGCGCCGCACCTGTCGTCTTGGACGTACTCTTGGCCATGGCGTTGGCCGTGCTCGGGGGGATCGGCGGACCGACGCGGGTCCAGGTCTCTCCGCCGCACAGGATGCCCAGCACGCAGCCCTTGATCTCGAGCTGGTCGGTGCCGACGGGCGTGATGGTCGCACTATACATCTGACCATCCTTGGCGTTGTAGACCTGACCTTCCCACTGCTCCGCGCCGGGCGACTTCTTCATATTGATGAGGGTCGGCATGCCCAAGGTCGGCCTGTTCTTCTTTGAGGCATCCGGGTTGTTTTCGTCGCGGCCGCCGGGCTGCTTTTCCCAGGAAACCGCACCCCACATGCCGCCATTGCATTGGGCGACACGAACATTGGCGACGCCGTCGGCGACTCGCCAGTCGCCGGTAGGATCGGCGGCAAGCGCTGGTGTCAGGCCGGCGCAACCGCCTGCCAGTATTATTCCGGTGTAAATGGCCAAACGCATGAGTGTTCCTTGGCAGTGCAACATGGTCTAAAGCTGTGCTTGCGAAGATGGTCCGAAAAAGGGCAAAAGGCCGCACAGACCCTTTTCCGTCGGCTGACCGTTTTCAGTTGACGAAGCGGCCCTCAACCGAAGTATGTAGCGGATGAACAGTCCAAATCCAGACATGTCTCAGCTATTCGCGGACCGTCAGGCCCAGCGAAGCACCCTGCATAACCGGTTCCTGAACGAGCAGTTCGTCCGGGTTCTCAAGACCATCGGCTACGATGTCGGCTTCCAGAAGGGGCAGGGGCAGTACCTCTACGATCGCGAGGGCGCGCGCTATCTCGACCTGTTGTCCGGCTTTGGTGTGTTCGCAATCGGGCGTAATCATCCGGTCATGCGCGAGGCGCTGAAAAGCGTGATCGACGCCGATCTGCCCAACCTCGTCCAGTTCGACGTCTCGGTGCTTGCCGGCGTCCTCGCCGAGCGGCTTTTGAAATATGTTCCATATCTCGACAAGGCCTTCTTCGCCAATTCCGGCGCCGAATGCGTCGAGGCCGCGATCAAATTCGCGCGCGGCGCCACTGGCCGCCCCGGCATCGTCTATTGCGCCCACGGCTATCACGGCCTGACCTATGGCGCGCTGTCGCTGACCGGTGATTCGAACTTCCGCACCGGCTTTGAGCCGCTGCTGCCGGGCTGCACCTCGGTTCCTTTCAACGATCTTGCCGCGCTGGAGAAGGCGCTGGCCTCGCGCGAGGTCGCGGCCTTCATTGTCGAGCCCATCCAGGGCAAGGGCGTCAACATGCCCACCGACGAGTTCCTGCCGGGCGCGGCCGCGCTCTGCAAGAAATACGGCACGCTGTTCGTTGCCGACGAGATCCAGACCGGCATGGGCCGCACCGGCCGCTTCCTCGCGGTCGAGCACTGGAACGTCGAGCCCGACATGGTGCTGCTGTCGAAGTCGCTGTCGGGAGGTCACGTGCCCGTGGGCGCCGTGCTGACGCGCAAGACCATCTTCGACAAGATCTTCAACCAGATGGACCGCGCCGTGGTACACGGTTCGACCTTCTCCAAGAACGACCTCGCGATGGCGGCGGGCATCGCCACGCTCGATGTGATGGAATCCGAGAAGCTGATCGAGTCCGCCGCCAAGCGCGGCGCCGAGCTTCGTCTTGCGCTGACCCGCATGGTGCCCGGCTATGAGCTGCTGAAGGAAGTGCGCGGCAAGGGTCTGATGATCGGCATCGAGTTCGGACCACCGAAATCGCTGCGGCTGCGGGCCTCCTGGAACGTGCTTGAGGCCGCCAATAAGGGCCTGTTCTGCCAGCTCATCACCGTGCCGCTTTTCAAGGACCACAAGATCCTGACGCAGGTCGCCGGCCACGGCAGCCACACCATCAAGCTGCTGCCGCCGCTCACCATCACCGAAGAAGACTGCAGCTGGATCGAGCGCGCCTTCGACGACGTCATCGCCGGCAGCCATAAGGTCCCCGGTGCGATCTGGTCGCTCGGCAAGACGCTGGTCGACAACGCGGTGCGGCGGTCGGCGTAAGTTCCGTCGATCCATCTCAACGATCGTCATTGCGAGCGAAGCGAGGCAATCCAAAATCTTTCCGCGGAAAGATCCTGGATTGCTTCGTCGCTAGTGCTCCTCGCAACGCTGGCCGAGCCTATCCCTCCACATTCGCCTTCATCGCCGCCTCGAACTTGTCGACGAACTCGGTGAGCTCGTCGCCGCCGATGTCGCTGACGGCCCAGAAGTTCAAGCCGCGCTCGCCCCAGCGGCGGCAGTTGAAGCCCTGCATGGTCTGCGTCTTCGGCGGCCGGTGCTCGGTGCTCGCGGTCTGCGCCACGAACAGGTTGATGATGTGCTGCCGCCGCCGGTAGACGACGGCGCCGATGGCGCGCGCATCGACATAGTCAAGCCGGCCGCCGACCAGGGTAAAGCCTTGCGCGGTGAGGTCGATTACGGGCGGAGCGACGTCGAGCTTGCCGTTGAACCAGGGCTTGACCGTGTGCTGGTCGGTCGAGACGACGTCGATGAGATGGCCGGCCTGGAGCGAGCGCAGATGCGCGGAGACGACCTCCGAGAGGATGCGCTGCTGGTCGTCCTGGCGCAGCACGACGGCGACGACGCCGGAGGCGGCGAGCGCCGAGACCGCCGAGCCCATGGCGAAACCGCGCAGCACGGAGCGACGGCTCGGCTGCGGCCGCGCTTGCGGTATCGACGCCTCGATACGGGCGCGCAAGGTCGCGGGCGCGCTGTAGCGCAGCTTGGTGTCGGCCAGCACGCGCTTCATCTCGCGCTGCGCGGCCAACTCGGCCGTGCAGGCCGGGCAGGTGGCGATATGGGCTTCGACCTCGCGCGCGTGGCCGGCATCGAGCTCGTTGTCGAGCAGCGCGTGAAGCAGGATGTTTGCTTCGTCGCAGGTCATTTCGAGTGCTCCTCTTCCGCCGTCCAGGCCGCGCGCAGCATGGCGCGGGCGCGGGCGAGGCGGGACATCACGGTGCCGACGGGGGCGCCGACGGCGTCTGCAATTTCACGATAGGACAGGTTGTTGATCTCCCGCAGCACGAAGGTTTCCTTGAACGGCTCGGCGAGCGCGTCGATCATCTTGCGAATGGCGCCGGCGTCGCGGCTGCGCAGCACCTCGGTCTCCGGGCTCGCCTCGTTCTCCTGCCACATCGGCGTCTGGTCGGAGGCGCCGGGTGTGTCCTCGATCGCGGCGTGCTTGTGTGCGCGTCGGGCGTATTCGGCGTTGCAGACATTGCGCAGGATCGCGAACAGCCACGGCTTCATCGCCGGACCGCGATAGCTGTCGAAGTGCTTCAGCGCACGCAAATAGCATTCCTGCACCGCGTCCTCCGCGTCGGAGGCGTCGCGCAGCAAGTAGCGTGCGAGCGTGTAGACGTCGTCGAGATAGGGCAGCGCCGCCTCGCGGAAGCGCTGCGCCTTCTGGAAATCGTCGCTGACGGGCATCGCCTCTCGCTTTGCCTCTTGCTGCGTTTCGTACGTCGTTGCGTGCTTCGTGTCGTCCTTCGTGCCGTCCTTGGGTCTGGCCGAAGGCACACGAGCCCGGCCGGCGTGGGACCACCGGCCGGGCAGGACAGAGATGCCTTGGTTGGAGACGTTACTCAACCGTGATCATCCCGGTCATGTGCGGGTGCAACGAACAAAAATACTTGTAGTCGCCCGCATTGGTGAAGGTGAACGTGAATTTGTCGTCGGTATCCAGGGTCTTGGACCTGAATTTTCCGGCCGACACCACGGTGTGGGGGATGTCGTCCCGGTTCGTCCAGGTCACGGTCGTGCCGACCTTGATCTTGAGCTCCGGCGGCTGAAAGACAAAATTGTCGATATGCACCTCCAAGGCGGTGTCGTCGGCACGGGCGGTCGTGACGGGGAGCAGGATGGCCGCGGCCACAGCGACCCCGAAGTCGCGGCGATTGAGTGTCTTCATCTGTCAGCTTCCGATTAACCCTGGAGCGGCGTGTCGATGATCGCGAGCCGCTGCTCATTCTGCTTGAAGTTGATGCTGGCGACCCCGAGCATCGAGCGGAGCTTGGCGTCCTCGACCTTCATCGGTCCGGGCGAGGAGGCGGCGCCCGGTGCCGGTTGCGGGAAGGCGGTCGAACGCGCGGTGTGGAAGGTGACGTTGCCCTCGACCTTCTGCATCACCTGATGGATGTGGCCGTTGAGCACGGTGACCGAGCCAAAGCCCTTGACGTATTCGAGCGCGCGGCCGCCGTCCTCGGTGCCCCAGCCCCATTCCGGATAGACGGTCCACAGCGGAATATGAGCGAACAAGACAATGGGCGTGGATTTCGACTTGCCGCGGAGATCGTCCTCGAGCCAGGCAAGCTGCTCGGCGCCGAGATTGCCGAGACCGCCGGCCTTGAGGTCGACGACGTTGACGAGGCCGACGAAGTGCACGCCGCCGGCGTCGAAGGAGTACCAACCCGCGCCCTTGGTGCCGCGGCCGTAGCGCTCGCGATAGAACTTCACCTCTTCGTCGAGGAAGTCATGCTCGCCGGGCACGTAGTGAACGTCCAGCTTGGACTGCGAAATGATGCGATCGGCGTTATCGAACTCGGCGGCCTTGGACAGATGGGTGATGTCGCCGGTGTGGATCATGAACGACGGCTTGGCCGGCATCGCGTTGATCTTGTTGACGGCTTCTTCCAGCGTGCCCAGCGCATTGGGGTTGGCCGGCTTGTCGAAGCCGACATGGCTGTCGCTGATCTGGAGGAAGGTCATGCCGGGCGCGGCGGCGGTTGCGGCCTCAGCGGAATCGATGATGCCGAGCGAGCGCGGCACACCACCCGTGATGGTCCAGAGCACCCCGGTGCCGGCCCATGTCATGCATTCCAGCACCTTGCGGCGGCTGACGCCGTCGTCCCCGTGATCGTGTCCGCTCATCGCACGTCTCCTTTGGCCCGGAATTGGGCTTCGGGGGAGGTGATCGGGGGAGGGTCCGATTTATTCGCGGGGCGTGATGACGTTTTCGTGAGGTGGGATCACATGCGCCTGGCGCGGGACCTCGGAGGTGAACGGAGACCTACGCAGAAAATTCCCGGACCGCTTGCACCACCATGGCCGGAGCTTCCTGCGCTACGCAATGGCCGGCGCCTTCGAAGACGAGCGTTCGGGCGTGCGGGATGAGCGCCCTGGCGCGTGAGGCCATCTCCTTGTAGATCGGCCACGATGTCTCGGCGGTCGTCACCATCACGGGGCACGCGACTTCGCTGAACCAGGCAAAGGGATTGCCGCGCGCGTCGCCGATATAGACTTGCTCCATCGCCTCGTAGATCGGACGCAGCATCGCCGACTCGATCTCGGGCGTGCAGCAAAGGCGTATCCGGCCATTGTCGAGTGAAGTGAAGCCGTGCCGGACATAGGCCCAGAGCGACGTCTCGGTCCAATCCGCAAAGGCAGGCGCGGCACGGTAGCGTTCGAAGACGGCATCGGCACTGTCGAACTCTGCCTGTCGGCGCAGCGCGCCCTGCGCGCGGGAGAGCGATTGCTCGCTCAGTCCTGCGGATGGATCGCGCGCCGCCTTCGGATTCATGACGGTCGGCTCCATCACGAACAGGCGCGTAAAGCATCCCGGCAGCATCTTTGCCGCCAGCAAAAGGTCAGTCGCGCCCGCGCTGTGGCCGACGCCATAGACCTGGCGCAAGCCCAGCGCATCGATCACCCGGCAGATGTCGTCGGCAAAATCCACGAAGTGATATGTCGCGGGCTTGTGACTGGCGCCGTGACCACGGCGATCCAGTGCATAGACGGTGTGGGTCGATGCGAGCTCGCGCGCGACCTCGTCCCAGACGTCGGCGACGAAGCCGGTGCCATGCACGAGCAGGGCGGCCGGCTTGCCGCTTTCGCCCCATTGCAACATGGCGATCTCTGCGCCTGGGAGGCCGATGGAAAAGCGCTGAGAGATCATGGTGAGGGGATGCTACTTCGCATCCTCCAAAATCATCGCAGCACCCTTCTCGGCGATCATTGCCGTCGGCGTGTTGGTGTTGCCCGAGGTGATCGTCGGCATGATCGAGGCATCGACGACGCGAAGACCGCTGAGGCCATAGAAGCGCAAGCGTTCGTCGACCACAGCCATGGGATCGCTCGCCGCGCCCATCTTCGCGGTACCTACGGGATGGAAGATGGTGGTGCCGATGTCGCCGGCGGCCTTTGCGAGCGAGGCATCGTCGTTGCCGACGGTGGGGCCGGGCAGATATTCGGTGGGGCGATATTTAGCGAGCGCCTTCTGCTGCATCAGGCGGCGCGTGGTGCGGATGGCGTCTGCGCCGACCTGGCGGTCATCGTCAGTCGACAGATAGTTTGGTGCGATGATCGGCTTCTCATCCGGCGTGGCCGAGCGCAGCCGCACGGTGCCGCGCGAGGTCGGCTGGAGATTGCAGGCGCTGACCGTGATCGCCGGAAAGCGGTGCAGGGGATCGCCGAACTTGTCGAGCGACAGCGGCTGCACGTGGAACTGGATGTTGGCGCGCGCGCGCGTCGCGTCGGAGCGGGTGAAGATGCCAAGCTGCGAGGGCGCCATGGTCAGCGGACCGCGGCGGCGGAAGGCGTAGTCGAGGCCCATCAGGCCGCGGCGGAACAGATTGTAATAGGTCTCGTTCAGCGTGCGCACGCCCTCGACCTTGTAGATCGCACGCTGCTGCAGATGGTCCTGCAGATTGCGTCCCACACCCGGCTTGTCCATGACGATGTCGATGCCGAGCGGCGACAGCCAGTCGGCAGGCCCGATGCCGGAGCGATGCAGCACCTGCACCGAGCCGATCGAGCCGGCCGACAGGATCACCTCGCGCCTCGCGCGCGCCTCGATGATCTCGCCGTTCTGGATGAAGCGGACGCCGACGGCGCGGCCCTGCTCGATGATCAGGCGATCGACCAGCACATGCTTCTCGAGCCGCAGATTGGGACGGTTCAGCGCCGGCTTGAGGAAGCCGCGCGCCGACGACCAGCGCCGGCCGCGCTTCTGGTTGACGTGAAAATAGCTGGTGCCTTCGTTGTCGCCGGTGTTGAAGTCCGGGATGCGCTTGATGCCCATTTCTTCCGCGGCATTGCCGACGGCATCGAGAACGTCCCAGGACAGCCGCGGCGCCTCGATACGCCAGCCGCCGCCGGCACCGTGATGCTCGCTTGCGCCGAGGAAGTGATCCTCTAGCCGTTTGAACAGCGGCAGCACATCGTCATAGCCCCAGCCGGTCATGCCGAGTTGGCGCCAGTGATCGTAGTCGGCGGCCTGGCCGCGCATCGAGATCATGGCATTGATCGCCGAGGAGCCGCCGATCACCTTGCCGCGGGGATAGGATAGCGAGCGGCCGTTCAGGCCCGGCTCGGCCTCGGTCTTGAACATCCAGTCCGAGCGCGGATTGCCGATGGCGAAGAGGTAGCCGACCGGAATATGGAACCAGATCCAGTTGTCGTCCCCGCCGGCCTCGAGGATGAGGACGCGGTTTTTGGGCTCCGCCGATAGCCGGTTGGCCATGATGCAGCCCGCCGTGCCGGCGCCCACAACAATGTAGTCAAACTCACCTTCGAGCCGTCTCGGCATTCTGCTTCCACCCGGATGATCTCTAAACGTTCCACCCTAATAGGCAGACGAAGACGGCCGGGACAAGTCCGGCCATGACGTGAGGACAGGTCTACCCTCGATCTGTGGGAGTTAGGCGGACTGGTGGTCGCATGGTAGACAGTCCTGTATTTTCAACAAAGCTTGAGTCCCTCCATGCCGATCGTGAACCGCGTCGCCGACCTTCAACCCGATATCCAGGCCTGGCGGCGTGACATCCACCAGCACCCCGAGTTGCTTTATGACGTCCACCGCACCGCAGCATTCGTCGCGGACCGTCTGCGCGAGTTCGGTTGCGATGAGGTCGTGACCGGCATCGGCCAGACCGGCGTGGTCGGCGTGATCAAGGGCAGCAAGCCGACGGGCGAGGGCCTCAAGGTGATCGGCCTGCGCGCCGATATGGATGCGCTGCCTGTCGAGGAACAGACCAACCTGCCTTACGCGTCCAGGATTCCGGGCAAGATGCACGCCTGCGGCCATGACGGCCACACCGCGATGCTGCTCGGTGCTGCGCGCTATCTCGCCGAGACCCGCAACTTCGCCGGCGACGCCATCGTGATCTTCCAGCCAGCCGAGGAAGGCGGCGCCGGCGGCGCGGCCATGGTCAAGGACGGCATGATGGAGCGCTTCGGCATCGAGCAGGTCTACGGCATGCACAACGGTCCCGGCATCCCGATCGGCTCGTTCGCGATCCGGCCGGGCCCGATCATGGCGGCGACCGACGAGGTCGACATCAAGATCGAGGGGCTCGGCGGCCACGCCGCGCGCCCGCACAAGTGCATCGATTCCGTTCTGGTCGGCGCACAGGTGATCACCGCGCTGCAGTCGATCGTTGCGCGCAGCGTCGATCCGCTGGAATCAGCGGTGATCTCGATCTGCGAATTCCACGCCGGCAATGCCCGCAACGTCATCCCGCAGACCGCGGAACTGCGCGGCACCATTCGCACGCTGTCGCCGGAGGTGCGCAAGCTTGTCGAGAAGCGCGTGCGTGAAGTGGTGGCGGGCGTTGCGCAGATCACTGGCGCCAAGATCGATTTGCACTACAAGCGCAACTACCCTGTCGTGAACAATCACGCCGCGGAGACCGAGGTGGCGGCGCGCATTGCCAAGCAGGTCGCAGGCGACGCCAATGTGCACGACATGCAGCCGCTGATGGGCGGCGAGGACTTTGCCTACATGCTGGAAGCGCGTCCCGGCGCGTTCATCTTCTGCGGCAACGGCGACAGCGCCGGCCTGCATCACCCCGCCTACAATTTCAACGACGAGGCGATCGTGTTCGGCACGTCCTACTGGGTCAAGCTGGTCGAGGAACAGCTCGCGGCGTCGTGACACTGAGCGAAATCATAATGAAAAGGGCCCGTGCATCGCACGGGCCCTTTTTGTTGGTGTGCCGTCTCGCTGCTCAGAAGACGTGCGAGAACAGATAGTAGAGCACGCCCGAGATGATCATCGCGGCCGGCAGGGTCAGCACCCAGGCCATCGCGATGTTGCGGATCGTCGCCCATTGCAGGCCCGAGCCGTTGGCGGCCATGGTGCCGGCGATGCCCGATGACAGCACGTGGGTGGTCGACACCGGCAGGCCGTAGATGTCGGCGGCAGCGATGGTGGCGGCCGCAGTGATCTCGGCGCAGGCGCCCTGCGCATAGGTCAGGTGGGTCTTGCCGATCTTCTCGCCGACCGTGACGACGATGCGCTTCCAGCCGACCATGGTGCCGAGGCCAAGCGCAATGGCGACCACGATCTTTACCCAGCCAGGGATGAACTTCGTGGCGCTGTCGAGCGAGCCCTTGTAGGCGTTGAGCACGGTGACATCGGCAGCGCTGAGCTCCGCTTCCTTGTCCTTCATCAGGAAACGTAGGGCTTCGGAGGCGAGGTACATGTCGTTACGGGTGTTGCCGACGAGGTCGGCCGGCACCTTGGCGAGCGAGCCGTAGGTGCTCACCTGCCTGGAGATGTCGCGCACGAGCACGGCGAGCGACGGGAACGTTCCGGCGTTGACCTCGTGCTGCGCGACATAGTTGGTCACTGCGGGCCGGGGATTGCCGATCACGTTGTAGCCGGCAGCCTTGCCTTCGATGATCTTGCTGGCGGCCTCCGAGTTCTGGCTGAACGCGGCGAGCTGGCTTTCCGGCAGGGCGCGGTTGAGCGCGTAGGCGGTCGGCACGGTGCCGATCAGGATCAGCATGATCAGGCCCATGCCCTTCTGACCGTCATTGGAGCCGTGGAAGAAGCTCACCAGCGTGCAGGTGAGGATCAGGATGCCGCGGATCCACCACGGCGGCGGCTGGTCGCCCTTTGGCTCGCCGAACAGAGCGGGCGTCACGCGCAGCAGCACGGTGCGCAGGATCAGCAGCAGGCCGGCGGCAAGCGCGAAACCAAACAGCGGCGACAGCAGCAGCGCCTTGCCGATGTTGGTGGCCTGGGTCCAGTCGACGCCGGTGGTGCCGCTGCGACCATGCAGAACCGCATTCATGATGCCGACGCCCATGATCGAGCCGATCAGCGTGTGCGAGCTCGAGGCCGGCAGGCCAAAATACCAGGTGCCGACGTTCCAGATGATGGCGGCGATCAAGAGCGCGAACACCATCGCGAAGCCGGCGCTGGAGCCGACCTGGAGGATCAGCTCGACCGGCAGCAGCGAGACGATGCCGAATGCGACTGCGCCGGAGGACAGCAGCACGCCGAACAGGTTGAACATGCCGGACCACACCACGGCGATATGGGCGGGCAGCGAGCGGGTATAGATCACGGTCGCGACCGCGTTGGCGGTGTCGTGGAAGCCGTTCACGAACTCGAAGCCGAGCGCGATCAGGAGCGCGACGAAGAGCAGGAGGAAGGGAGCGAAGGTCTTGACCTGCGCGCCGGACGCATCGACGTCGACCCAGATGCTGTAGGCGACGAAGAGCAGCGCGGCGGCGATCACGCCCATATAGATCACGCCGGTGAGCGGATGGAATCCGCGATTGAGGTCCGGCCCCTTACTCAAAGCAGGCTCGATGGAGCCCGGCAAAGCAACGTCACTCATTGGAAATTCTCCTGTCCCAAGGCCTCGACTTTGCGCGCGGCGTGTGACAGGCGATTGAAACGGCGTGCAGGCCGCCGAAATGACGTGCGTTCTCCACGGCTTGTTGCTGTGCATCGGAGCCGCGTCAGGCGGCGCGTGGTGCTTTTTTCTGCAACGCTGCGGCGATCTTCAGGTCTTCGACAAAGCGCTGATATTCCAGCACCTTGGCCTTTGGATCGGGCAGTCGCAGCAAGTAAGACGGATGCACCGTCACCAGAGCCCTGCGTCCATCGGGGAGGTCTATGAGCCGGCCGCGGGTTTTGCCGATGGGCGTGATCTTGCCTAACACGCTTTGCGCGGCGGTGGCGCCCATCGCCACGATGAGCTCGGGCTGGATTGCCAAGACTTCCCGCTCGTACCACTGCCGGCACGCGCGGATCGCCGGTGTGGCCGGCTTCTGGTGCAGGCGGATCTTTCCGCGCGGCACGAATTTGAAATGCTTCACCGCGTTGGTGACATAGACCTTCTTGCGGTCCACACCGGCTTCCGCGAGCGCACGGTCGAGCATCTGGCCGGCCGGACCGACGAAGGGATGGCCGGCGAGGTCTTCCTTGTCGCCAGGCTGCTCGCCGACCAACATGATGGTGGCGTTGTTCGGGCCTTCGCCGAACACGGTCTGCGTGGCGTCCTTGTAGAGCGGGCAGGCGCGGCAATGCGCGGCCTCCTCGCGGAGCGCTTCGAGATCGTCGGTGGCTGATCTACGTTTCATCGGAGCCTCCGGCCGCTTCTGAGGCTTGTGCGGATCGGTTGCAGCGTTGGCGATCATGGCGCCGGTCATGCGCTCGGCGTCCTCGATCAAGGGCTTAATGATCGAGGCCTCGGGCAGGTTCCTCCAGTATTTCTTCGGCATCTCCGTCTGCATCGCCTTCACCTTGAGGCGCGCCGGATTGAAGATGCTGGCGTAGTAGCGCCGCCATGTTTCCTCCAACCGATCTTCGCCCGGTGCTTCGCTCTTGCTCACGCCCGGCGTGAACGAGAGCGCATGGCCATGCCAATGCGCGCATAGATCCGGCGTCAAGATCGACCAGGGCCTGTCGGCAAAGCGTTTTGCGAAGAATGGGGCTGCGAGCTCGACGATGTGATGCTCCGGTTCGAACCAGGCGACGTAATGCGCTTCGCGTTCGCGTCCGATTTCGCGGAAGCGCACGAAGGCGTGCATCTTGTGCTCGTCGCGATGGACCGCGCGTGCCATCGCCGTGACCTGCGCGACATCGGCATCGGTCGCGACTTCCATGAGATCGTGATTGTCCTTCAATCGCCAGAGCAAGCGGTAGAGGATCGCAAATCGCTCGCCATCGCGATGCAGGATCGCCGATTTCGCGAGGTCGACGAATGTCGCCGATACGCTGAAAGTGCCGTCATTCACCTCGAGGATCGGCGACGGTGAGGGCGGTGCGAACAAATCGGCTTCGCCACCCTGCACGGCCCAGGTGATATCGGTGGGCCGCACATGACCAAGCACAAGGGTCCGTGCGGCCGTGCGCCAGCCGTCGAAATCGGTTTGGGTGTCGAGAGTGATGTATTGCATCAGAAGCCAAACCCCAATTGCGTTGCTTTCGGCTTGAATCGTTCGATCAGCCCTGCTGCATCGAGACGGTTCGACGAAGGGCGGTGATCGCTGAGGATGATGAATGGCAGCGCCTTGTGCTTGGGCACGTGCAGCCGCGCCAGATCGGACAGGCGGATCGTGGTGGTGCGCCGTGTCGCGATGATGCGCTCGACCGCCTTGGTGCCGAAGCCCGGCACGCGCAGCAGCTCCTCGCGGCTGGCACGGTTGACGTCGAGCGGGAAGCGGTCGCGATGGCGCAGTGCCCAGGCGAGCTTTGGATCGATGTCGAGCGGCAGCATCGCGCTGTCGTCGACGATCTCGCCGACGTCAAAGCCGTAGAAGCGCATCAGCCAGTCGGCCTGGTAGAGCCGGTGCTCGCGCAGCAAAGGCGGCGCGCGCAGTGGGAGTGCGCGGCTCGCATCGGGGATCGGGCTGAAGGCGGAGTAATAGACGCGCCGAAGCTTGTACGAGCCATAGAGATTGGCGCTGGTATGGAGAATGGTGTGGTCATTGGCGCTGTCTGCGCCGACGATCATCTGCGTGCTTTGGCCTGCGGGCGCGAAACGCTGCGGCTTGGCCTTCGTTCTTGCTGCGCGGTTCTCCTCGGCTTCGTCCAGCTTCAGCCGCAGCCGGCCCATCGTGCGACGGATCGCGCGCACGTCCTTCTCCGGCGCGAATTGCTGCAGGCTCGCCGGCTCGGGCATTTCGATGTTGATGGAGAGACGGTCGGCATATTTGCCGGCCTGCGCGATCAGCGCGTCGTCAGCCTCCGGAATGGTCTTGAGATGGATGTAGCCGCGGAAGTGATGCTCCTCGCGCAGCTTTCGCGCGACGCTGACCACTTGCTCCATGGTGTAGTCGGGGCTGCGGATGATGCCGGAGGAGAGAAACAGCCCTTCGATGTAATTGCGCCGGTAGAAGTCGAGCGTCAGCTTGACCAATTCGTCGATGGTGAAACGGGCGCGCGGCACGTTCGAGGAGGCGCGGTTGACGCAATAGAGGCAATCGTAATTGCAGGCGTTGGTCAGCAGCACCTTGAGCAGCGAGATGCAGCGTCCGTCCGGCGCGTAGGAATGGCAGATGCCCATGCCTGGTGCGGTCGAGCCCATGCCCTTGCCGTCGCTGGAATCCCGCTTCTCGGTGCCGCTGGAGGCACAGGAGGCATCGTACTTGGCGGCGTCTGCGAGAATCTCCAGCTTGCGTTGCACATCCATTATTGAATCCCTTTGATTCCGCTGATGAATCCGGCAAATCGCCAATTCGATTGACTCTTCGTGCGCCGTTAGCTTTATATTAGAACATATCATGAACAAATGAGCCAGCCACTGGTTCTCTTT
Organism: Bradyrhizobium manausense; assembly: GCF_018131105.1. Classification (NCBI taxonomy): domain Bacteria; kingdom Pseudomonadati; phylum Pseudomonadota; class Alphaproteobacteria; order Hyphomicrobiales; family Nitrobacteraceae; genus Bradyrhizobium; species Bradyrhizobium manausense. Next base: position 772,951 of record NZ_JAFCJI010000001.1, read on the forward strand.
TTGAGAGCCACCGGCAATCACCTCTGAAGGAGCGGCGAGCATGAGCAGCGCACGCATGAGCGCGCTTGCGACCTTGCGCAGCCAGATCGAACGGATCGAGACGGCAGAGGTCGTGCATCATCACGACCGCGTTGCGCTCGGGCACCGCGAGGTCGATCGCGCCTTGAAGGGCGGGCTCGCGCGTGCGGCGATCCATGAGGTGTTTTGCACCGGGTCTCAGGGCGCGGTCGCGACAGGCTTTGTCACCGGGCTTGCCGGCCGCGTCACGGTAAGCCGGCCACTGCTGTGGGTGCGGCAGGATTTTTCGGAACTCGAGACCGGCGCGCTGTCGATGAGCGGGCTCGCCGAGCTCGGCCTCGATCCACGCCGCGTGGTGATGGTGCGTGCGGCCGACGTGGAGAGCGCGCTGCGCACCTCGGCCGATGCGCTCGCCTGCGATGCGCTCGGCGCCGTCGTGCTCGAGCTCTGGGGCGAGACCAGACAATTCGATCTGGTGGCGAGCCGCAAGCTGACGCTGGCCGCGCAATCATCCGGCGTCACCGGCTTGCTGCTGCGGATGGCAGCGCAACCGCTGCCGTCGACTGCGGAGACGCGATGGATGCTGCGCGCGGCGCATTCGCCGCCGGGGTCTGCGTGGAGTGCCTGGGGCGCGCCGCGCTTCGATGTCGAGCTGTTGCGCAATCGTCATGGCCCGTGCGGTCGATGGATCATGGAATGGAAATGTGATGAGTGCCAGTTCACTGAACCGTCGGCGGATCCTCAGCCTGTGGCTGCCGCGCCTGCCCATCGACCGGATCCAGCGGTTTCTTGGCAGCGCCGGGCTGGGTAAGGCCAATGAGCCCAGCATCGTCGTCATCAAGGACAACAATGCGCTGGTGATCCATGCGCTGGATGAGGCCGCCGAACGCCTCGGTCTGCATATTGGTCAGCCGCTCGCCAATGCGCGGGCGATGTGTCCGGACTTAAAGGTGTTCGACGCCGATGTCGTGGCCGATACGAAGACGCTCAGCGACATCGCCGATTGGTGCGACCGCTTCACGCCGCTGGTGGCGCTCGATGCGCCGCATGGGCTGTTCCTCGACATCACCGGCTGCGCGCATTTGTTTGGCGGCGAGGCTGCGCTGTTGCAGACGCTGGTCCGTGCGCTGGCGCGCCAGGGCTTTGCCGTCAGCGCCGCGATTGCCGGCACCTCGGTCTGCGCGCGCACGCTGACGCGGCAGGCCACGAACAGCATCGTTGCGGATGGCGCGGAGGCCGCGGCGATCGACCGGTTTCCGGTGTCCGCGCTCGGTGCGGACGAGACGATCACCACCGGCCTCCGCCGTGCCGGCTTGAAGACCATCGGCGATGTTGCATCGCGCAGCGCCTCCGAAATCACGGCACGGTTCGGCGCGCGGTTCTCCACGCTGCTCGCGCATGCGCTGGGGCAGGGTGATGCGCCGATCAGCCCGCGCAAGCCGCTGCCGGATTACATCGTGGAAAAGCGTTTTGCCGAGCCAATCGCGACCGACACCATGATCGCGATGACGCTGTCGCGCCTGGCCGACACGTTGATCGCCTCCATGGAGAAGCAAGGCAAAGGCGCGCGCCGCCTGGAGGCTGCGTTCTTCCGCACCGACGGCGTCGTGCGCGCGATCATGGTCGAGACCGGGCGGCCCGTGACACGAAGCGCCGTCATCGACCGGCTGTTTCGCGAGCGTCTCGATGCACTCGCCGATCCGCTCGATCCCGGCTTCGGCTTCGACATGGTGCGGCTGTCGGCGAGCCGCACCGAGATCGTGGTGCAGGAGCAGCGCGATCTCGACGCCCATGTCCATGACAGTGACGAACTCGCTGCGCTGATCGACCGCATCGCCGCGCGCATCGGCGGCAGGCGCGTCGTCGTGCATCTACCCGGGGATACCCATATCCCCGAGCAGGCGGTGCTGGCCGCGCCCGCCCAGCATCACCTCGCCGCCGCCATGCAGGCCGAATGGCCAGATCGTGCCGAGGGCGAGCCGCCGCTGCGTCCCCTCAGGCTGTTCGACAAGCCGGAGCCGGTCACCGTGCCGTTCGCGACCGTGCCCGATGGTCCGCCGCATCAATTCACCTGGCGGCGCGCAAAACATGCCGTGGTGCGGGTGGAAGGACCCGAGCGCATCGCCATGGAATGGTGGCGGCAGGACGGCAAGCAATTGACGCGGGATTATTTCCGCATCGAGGATGCGGAGGGCCTGCGCTTCTGGATTTTTCGCGACGGTCTTTATGAAGGGGAGGTGTTCGACGCCGACGGCAAGCCCGCTCCGCCCAACTGGTATGTGCACGGTCTCTTCGCATGAACGCGCCTGCTTACGCCGAGATTGGCATCACCACGAACTTCTCTTTCCTGCGCGGCGGCTCGGATCCGCGGGCCTACGTGCATCAGGCCAGCAAGCTCGGCATCCCCGTGATCGGCATCGCCGATCACAACACGCTCGCCGGCGTGGTGCGCGCCTGGAACGAGCTCGACAATAAGGAGGTGCTGCACAAGCCGAAGCTGCTGATCGGCACGCGCATCGTCTTCATAGACGGCACGCCAGACATTTTTGTCTATCCGCGCGACCGCGCCGCCTATGGCCGGCTATGCCAGCTCCTGACCAGGGGCAAACGTGGCGACGACGTCACGCGGATCGAGAAGGGCGAGTGTCGTCTCGGCTTCGCTGATCTGCTGGATTTTTCGGAAGGCCAGCTCCTGGTCCTGACGCTGCCGCATCGGTTCGATGACGCTCAAGCGCTGGATGTGCTTTCAAAACTCGGGGACAGCCGCGCCGAGGGCGTGTGGCTGGCGGCGAGCCTGATCTATCGCGGCGACGACCGCCGCCGTCTCGCGCGGCTCGACGATCTCGCCGCCAAGGCAAGAGTGCCGCTGCTCGCGACCAACGAGGTGCTCTATCATGATCCCGGCCGCCGTCCGCTTCAGGACGTGCTGACCTGCATCCGGGAAAAGACCACGATCGAGGCGGTTGGACGCAAGCTGGAAGCCAATGCCGAGCGCTTTCTGAAGACGCCTCGCGAGATGTCGCGGCTGTTTCGCGATGTCCCAGAGGCGATCGCGGAGACCATGCGCTTTGCGGACAGGATCGACTTCTCGCTCGACCAGCTCAAATACCAATATCCTGATGAACCGGTGCCGCCGGGCAAGACCGCCCAGGGACATCTGGAGGATCTGACCTGGGCGGGCGTCGACAAATATTTCGGCGGTATCGAGAACATTGACGAAAAGCTGCGCGCTACCCTGCATAAGGAACTCGCGCTGATCGCTGAGCTGAAATACGCGCACTACTTTCTCACCGTGCACGATATCGTCCACTATGCGCGCAGCCAGGACATTCTGTGTCAGGGGCGGGGATCGGCGGCGAATTCCGCCGTCTGCTACGTGCTTGGCATCACCTCGGTCGACCCGACCAAGGTTGATCTGCTGTTCGAGCGTTTCATCTCCAAGGAGCGGCTGGAGCCGCCCGACATCGACGTCGATTTCGAGCATTCGCGGCGCGAGGAGGTGATGCAATATGTCTATCGCCGCTACGGCCGCCACCGCGCCGCGATCATTGCCACCATCATCCACTACCGACCGCGCAGCGCCATCCGCGACGTCGGCAAGGCGCTCGGCCTGACCGAGGACGTCACTGCCGCGCTCGCCGACACCGTCTGGGGCAGCTGGGGCAAAGGTCTCAATGACATGCAGGTCCGGCAGGCCGGGCTCGATCCCCAAAATCCCATGATCAACCTCGCGGTCGAGCTTGCGACCGAGCTGATCGAATTCCCGCGCCATCTCTCCCAGCATGTCGGCGGTTATGTGCTGACGCAGGACCGGCTCGACACCTATGTTCCCATCGGCAATGCGGCAATGGACGATCGCACTTTCATTGAATGGGACAAGGACGACGTCGACGCGCTCAACATGATGAAGGTCGACGTGCTCGCGCTCGGCATGCTGACCTGCATCAGGAAGTGTTTTGACTTGATCGATCAGCACAAGGGCGAGCGTTTTTTGTTGGCGAGCGTCCCGCAGGACGATCCCAAGGTTTACGACATGCTGTGTGCTGGCGAGTCGCTCGGTGTGTTCCAGGTCGAGAGCCGCGCGCAGATGAACATGCTGCCGCGTCTGAAGCCGCGGACCTTCTACGACCTCGTCATCGAGGTCGCGATCGTACGACCGGGGCCGATCCAGGGCGACATGGTGCATCCTTACTTGAGACGGCGGAACGGTCTTGAAAAGGTAAGCTATCCGTCTCCGTCGCCGGATCATGGCGACAAGGACGAACTTTACAATGTGCTGCACAAAACGATGGGCGTTCCCTTGTTCCAGGAACAGGCGATGCGCATCGCCATCGAGGCAGCAAAGTTCACTTCCGAGGAAGCCAACGGCCTGCGCCGTTCGATGGCGACCTTTCGCAATGTCGGCACTATTGGCCAATACGAGGAGAAGCTGATCGGCAACATGGTCGCGCGCGGCTATGATGCCAATTTCGCCAGAAGCTGCTTTGATCAGATCAAGGGATTTGGCTCCTACGGTTTTCCGGAGAGCCATGCCGCGAGCTTCGCCCAGCTTGTCTACATCTCCTCATGGCTGAAATATCATCACCCCGACGCATTCTGCTGCGGCCTCCTGAACTCGCAGCCGATGGGCTTTTACGCTCCGGCGCAGATCGTCGGCGACGCCCGCAAGAACGGGGTCGAGGTGCGCGACATCGACGTCTCCTATAGCTTTGCGCAGAACACGCTGGAAAACACCGAAAAAAAGTACTGCGCCGTACGCCTCGGCTTCCGCCAGATCGATGGCTTTCACTGGCTCGATCCGGATGAGGAGTTCCTGAAAAAGCAGCAGGCGAAGCGGCAAGGCAAGATCTATGTCACCCAGGAAGACTGGGCCGACTGCATCATCAAGGCCCGCAACCTGCGGCCCTTCACCTCGCTCGAGGATTTTGCGCGCGACACCAAACTCCCCAAGCGCGCGCTGATCCTACTGGCGGATGCCGATGCGTTCCGCTCGCTCAGGCTCGACCGCCGTGAGGCGCTGTGGCAGGTGCGGCGGTTGCCGGATGACGTCGTACTGCCGCTGTTTGAAGCGGCGACGGCGCGTGAGCAGCCCGACGAGCATGCAAAGCCGCTGCCGGTGATGCCACGTTCCGAACAGGTCGTCGCCGACTACCAGACCATCCGGCTGTCGCTCAAGGGCCACCCGATGGAATTCCTGCGCGAGGCGTTTTCGCGGGAGCGGATCGTCGCCTGCAAGGAGATCAGTCACGAGAACGAGCGACGTCGCGTCCGCTGCGCCGGCGTGGTGCTGGTGCGGCAGCGGCCGGGCAGCGCCAGCGGCGTCGTGTTCATGACGCTGGAGGACGAAACCGGCATCGCCAATGTCGTGGTGTGGCCCAAGGTCATGGAGCAGTACCGGAAGGAGGTGATGGGCGCGCGCCTCATCGAGGTCCAGGGCTATATCCAGAGCAGCCCCGAGAAGGTGACGCATCTGATCGCGCAGCGGATGATCGACCGCTCGCACGATCTGGTCGGCCTCGCCAATGATGCCTTGAGCCGCAAACATCCGGTGCCGGCCGGCGCCACCGTGATCGAGCCGCTCAACGAAGACCCCCGCGCCCTCGCGGATATGCCGGCCCAAAAGATCCGCCACCCCCGCAACGTCCGTATCCTGCCGCCGTCGCGGGATTTTCATTGAGATGTGGCGCGGGATGCGCGCCACTCAGTCGTCATGCCCGGGACAAGCCCGGCCATGACGGCGGCGTGAGCAGCGCCTCTAAAAATTCACCCGGTTCGAGATCGCGCCGTCCACGACGAGATTGGCGCCAGTGGTGAACGCCGACACCGGACTCGCCAGAAACACCGCGGCGTTCGCGATCTCCTGTGGCGTGGCCATGCGCCCCGTCGGATTGCGCTTCATCGCATCGTTGTAGCGCTCCGGCGTGTTCTGCTCGATCATGTTCCAGACGCCGCCCTTGAAATAGACGGTGCCGGGCGAGACCACGTTGACGCGGATTTTCTTCTTCGCGTATTGCCGCGCGAGTCCCTTGGCCATGTGGATCAGCGCCGCCTTGATCGGACCGTAGGAGCTTGCGAAATCGGCCTGAGCTGCCGAGATCGAGGAGATGATGACGAAGGCGGCGTCGCCGCTCTTCTCGCCGCTGGCTTCGAGGAAGGGACGCGCCGCGTCGAACGCATGCACGGCGCCGAGCACGTCGAGCCGAAAATTCTGTTCCCATGACGCCGGATCGTGACCTTGCGCCATGGCGCCGGCATTGGCGAACAGCAGGTTGATCCCGCCGAGTTCCTTGGCCGCGTTCTCGACCCACGCCTTCAGCGCCGCACCGTCGGTAACGTCGACCGTGCCGCCGGTGGCGCGGATGCCGCTCGCTTTCAGCTCGGCCACAGTGGCCGCGACCTGTTCTGCGTTGCGCGCGCACACCGCGACATTGCCGCCTTCACCGGCCAGCGTCGCCGCAATCGCCCGTCCGATGCCGCGTGTGCCACCGAGCACGATGGCATTCTTTCCCTTGAGACCGAGATCCATTGCTTGGGTTTTCCTTTTTGTTGGGTGCAGGGAGTGTAGCTCCTTCAGGAGATGCGCAGAAGCCTCCACATCGTCATTGCGAGGAGCTCTTGCGACGAAGCAATCCAGACTGTCGCTGTGGGCAGACTCGGGCTTGCTTCGCTGCGCTCGCAATGACGCGGAGAGAGAAGCGGGCCCTCACTCCGGCGCGGCCCCCACCGGCGGGCCGCCGGGCGGGCGATGCAGGAAGGTCAGCGAGGCGTAGGCGCCGGCCCAGGAGCCGATCGCCGCGAACGCGACATAGAAGGCGTTTTCGGTGTAGCTGATGACGGCGTAGGAGGAGAGCAGATACCAGACCGCGCTCCAGTTCGCGGCTGGCACACGCTTGCGTGCGATGACGGCTGACGTAAACATGACATAGACCGCGTCGGTGGCCGCCGTTGCGATGAACACGGCGCCTGCGGTGAGGGGATCGATGGCGGCCATTGCATTCCTTCTCGTGCTGATGAATGGTCGCAAAAACGTAAGGGAGAGAAGCGGCCATGCAAAGCCCCTCCGATATTCTCAAGGGTATCTGGACGTCTGTCGGCGGTGATGCGGCCGCGCTCGCGCGCGTGCGGTTGGCCGACGAGGAGGGGCAGATCCCGTCTTCGTTTCGCGTCGCCGTCGCGGGCCAGACGACAATCGCTGCCGCAGGCCTCGCCGCGGCCGAGATCTGGCGACTGCGTAGCGGCGAGGCGCAGGACGTGACCGTCGGCATGCGCCACGCCGTCGTCGAATGCCGCTCCGAGCGTTATCTGCGCCTCGACGACAAGCCGCCGCCGCCAGCCTGGGACGCCATCGCCGGCGTGTACAGGACAGGCGACGGCCGCTTCGTCCGCTGCCACACCAATTTCCCGCATCACCGCGACGCCGTCTGCAAGGTGCTCGGCTGCGTGGCCGAGCGCGATAAAGTGCAGGCCGCACTGATGCAGTGGAAGGGCGAGGATTTTGAAACCGCGGCCTATGCCGCAGGCGGCGTCGTTGCATTGGTGCGCTCTTACGACGAATGGTCCGCGCTGCCGCAGGCGCGCGCTCTCGCCGGACTTCCGCTGATCTCGATCGAGAAGATCGGCGATGCCCCGCCCAAGCGATGGCCGCAAGGTGGTCGGCCGCTCGCAGGCGTGCGCGTGCTCGATCTCTCCCGCGTCATCGCAGGTCCCGTCGCGGGCCGCACGCTTGCCGTGCATGGTGCCGACGTGCTGCTCGTATCGGGGCCGGATCTGCCGGCCATTCCGTGGCTGACCATCGACACCGGCCGCGGCAAGCTTACCACCTTCATCGAACTGAAGAGCGAGGCGGGCAGGGCGCAGATGCGCGCGCTGCTGAAGGACGCTGACATCTTCTCGCAAGGCTATCGCCCGAGCGCGCTCTCAGCCCTGGGCTTCTCGCCGGAAGAGGCCGCAAGAATCAATCCCGGCATCGTCTACGTCACGCTATCGGCGTACGGTGACGCCGGTCCCTGGGCCGAGCGGCGCGGCTTCGATTCACTGGTGCAGACCACGACCGGCTTCAATCACGCGGAGGGGAGGGCCGCCGGAGTCGATGGTCCGAAGGAATTGCCCGCGCAGATGCTCGACCACGCCACCGGCTATCTGATGGCGTTCGGCGCGATGATGGCCAAGGCACGCCAGGTTCGTGAGGGCGGTAGTTGGCACGTGCGTGTGTCGCTGGCTCAGACCGGACGCTGGCTATGGAATCTCGGCCGGCTCGAAAGCGGTCTCGACACCCCGGATCTTACGGGTGACGCCGTACATGCTGCGTTCATGGAAACGGTGTCATCTGGCTTCGGCACGTTGAAAGCGGTGCGCCATTCGGCTGTGCTGTCGAAGACGCCGGTGCGCTGGGATCGACCGGCGATGCCGCTCGGCAGCCATCCGCCGCAATGGCCGCGCTGAAGCTGACGTGAAGCTGACGTGTCGCAAGATTTTACCGCCAACCGACGGACGACCCGCGTTTTTTTAGGTTGTTTGAAATCGCAATTCGGCACTATTAGCGCGACCGATGAGGCAGTTGTCTGCCGAGATCGTCGCAGACATGACCGGGCCCCATGGTAGCTGAAAATACCAAGCGATTGCAGGTGTTTACAAAACGGCGGGTGATCACATCCGTAGTTTTACTAGCGCTTGCCGGGGCGGGTGCCTACGGCTTCCAGTTTGCAGGCGCCAAGGACAAGAAGCATTCCGAAATCTCCAGCCAGTCGCGCAGGAATGCCCAGAATTTCACGCCGACGGCGTCCGAATGGGCGACGCTGACGATCGAGCCGGTCAAGGCCAAGACCTTCCGCGCCGAATACGTCACCGAAGGCAAGGTCGCGGTCGACGAGGATCGTTCGACGCCAGTGTTCTCGCCCTATGCGGGGCGCGTCACCAAGCTGCTCGCCAAGCCCGGCGAGACCTTGAAGCAAGGTCAACCGCTGTTCACAATCGAGGCCGCCGACACCGTGCAGGCCCAGAATGAATTCATCGCCGCGATGACCGCGCAGAACAAGGCGAAGTCGGCGATCGATCTTGCCGACATCCAGTTCAAGCGCGCGAAGGATCTCTACGAGGGCCATGCGATTCCGCTGAAGGACTATCAGCAGGCGGAAGCGACCCAGGTCCAGGCGCAGAACGACATGCGATCTTCGGTGACGGCACTGGAAGCCGCACGCAACAAGCTGCGGATTCTCGGCTTCACCGACGAATCCATCAAGTCGTTCCAGGAGAAGGGCGTGATCGATCGCGAGATCACGATCTACTCGCCGATCTCCGGCACGGTCGTGCAGCGCAAGATCGGCCCCGGCCAGTACGTCAATTCCGGCGCGAGCGATCCGGTGTTCGTGGTCGGCGATCTCTCCACGGTCTGGCTCACCGCCTTCGTGCGCGAGAGCGATGCGGCCGCGGTGTGCATCGGGCAGGACATCACCGTCAACGTGATGGCGCTGCCGGGCCGCCCGCTGACGGCCAAGATCAACTACGTTGCCGCGGCGATCGATTCGAGCACGCGTCGTCTCCTGGTCCGCGCCACCATCGACAACAAGGACGGCCTGCTCAAGCCGGAAATGTTCGCCAACGTCACGATCTATTCGGCCGGGGACCGCGCCGCGCCGGCAGTGCCGAAGCAGGCGTTGATCTATGAAGCCGACAAGGTGCGGCTCTGGGTCGCTCGCGAGGACAAGTCGGTCGAGTTGCGCGAGATCAAGACCGGCCTCATCAACGGCAACCTCGTCGAGGTGACCAGCAACCTGAAGCCCGGCGAGCAGATTGTCGTGAAGGGCAGCCTGTTCATCGACCGCGCGGCGTCCGGTAGCTGATCGACGACCCAAGAAAACAAGACAAGCTGAAGACCTGAATGGACCGTCTCGTCGCCCTTGCCGTCAACCGGCGCTTCCTGATGGTCGGCATGTTCGTTGCCGTGTTCATCGGCGGCCTGCTCGCGTTCAACCAGCTCAACATCGAGGCCTATCCCGATCCGACCCCGCCGATGGTCGACATCGTGACGCAGAGCCCCGGCCTGTCGGCGGAAGAGATCGAACGCTATATCACGATCCCGATCGAGACCCAGGTCGCGGGCCTGAAGAACCTCACGACGATCCGGACCATCTCGCTCTACGGCCTCTCCGACGTCAAACTTCAGTTCTCCTTCGCCTATACCTATGACGAGGCGTTGCAGCAGGTGCTGAACCGGCTGGCGCAACTCGCGCCGCTGCCGGGCAACGTGCAGCCGCAGATCTCGCCGTTGAGCCCGATCGGCGAAATCTTCCGCTATCGCCTGGTCGGCCCGCCGAACTACAGCGTGCTCGACCTCAAGACGATCCAGGACTGGATCCTCCAGCGTCGTTTCCGCGCCGTGCCTGGCGTGATCGACGTCACCGGCTGGGGCGGCAAGAGCAAGACCTATGAGCTCCAGGTCGACAACAACAAGCTGGTTGCCAACGGCTTGACGCTGCCGCAGCTGCTCCAGGCCGTCAGCAATTCCAATGTCAATGTCGGCGGCAACACCGTCAATATCGGCCAGCAATCGGCCGTGGTGCGCGGCGTCGGTCTGATCCGCTCGATCGACGACCTCGCCAACACCATGATCGCCCAGACCAACGGCAATCCGGTGCTGGTGAAGGACGTCGCCACCGTCACCGTCGGCCAGAAGCCGCGTCTCGGCATCGCGGGCATCGACGATTCCGACGACATCGTGCAGGGTATCGTGCTGATGCGGCGCGGCGAGCAGAGCTCGCCAACCATCAAGCGGGTCCACCAGCTCGTGCAGACCATCAACAACTCCAGTATCCTGCCGCCCGGCGTGCGCATCGAGCGCATCTACGACCGCGGAGACCTGATCGAACTCACCACCCACACCGTGCTGCACAACATGGTGGTCGGCATCCTGCTGATCGTGCTGTTGCAGTGGATCTTCCTCGGCGATCTGCGCAGTGCACTGATCGTCGGCGCGACAATTCCGTTCGCGCTGTTTTTCGCCGTGATCATCCTGGTGCTGCGCGGGGAATCTGCCAACCTGCTGTCGGTCGGTGCCATCGATTTCGGCCTGATCGTGGATGCCACCGTCATCATGGTGGAGGCGATCTTCCGTCGCCTGACGCAGACCACGCCAACGACGGAATCCGAGCACATGTCGCCCGAGACACTGTTCGGCATGAAGAGCCATGCCATTCTCAGCGCCGCGGCCGACGTTTCGCGCTCGATCTTCTTTGCCGCCGCGATCATCATTGCGGCCTTCCTGCCGCTGTTCACGCTCTCAGGCGTCGAAGGCAACATTTTCGGACCGATGGCGCGCACCTATGCCTACGCCCTCGCGGGCGGCCTGCTGGCGACCTTTACCGTCACGCCTGCGCTGTCCGCGATCATCCTGCCGGCGCATGTCGAGGAGACCGAGACCAGGGTGATGCAGATCCTGCACCGGATCTACATGCCGGTCCTGAATTGGGCCGTCGCCAACCGCACCATCATGCTCGGCGCCGCCGTCGGCCTCGTGCTGATGACGGTTGCGCTCAGCCGGCTGCTCGGCCTCGAATTCCTGCCCAAGCTCGAAGAGGGCAATCTCTGGATCCGGGCCACGCTGCCGCCGACGATTTCGCTCCAGGAGGGCAACTCATACGTCAACGAGATGCGCAAGCTGATCCGCGCCAGGCCCGAGGTCGAGTCCGTGGTGTCGCAGCACGGGCGTCCCGATGACGGCACCGACGCCGCGGGCTTCTTCAATGCCGAGTTCTTCGCGCCGCTCAAACCCGCGAGCGAGTGGCCCGGCACGCATGACAAGGAGGAGCTGACCGCGGAGCTGCTCAAGCAGCTCGACGATCGCTTCCCCGGCGTCGAGTTCAACTTCTCGCAATATCTCCAGGACAACGTCTCGGAAGCCGTCTCCGGTGTGAAGGGCGAGAACTCGATCAAGCTGTTCGGCAGCGATCTCCAGGCGCTGACCGACACGGCCAACAAGATCAAGTCTGTGCTGTCGACCGTGCAGGGCGTGACCGACCTCGCGGTGTTCACTTCGCTGGGGCAGCCGACGGTGCAGATCGACATCGATCGCGCCAAGGCTGCGCGCTACGGGCTCGCACCCGGCGACATCAACGCCACGATCAAGGTCGCGATCGGCGGCGACACCGCGGGCGACATCTACGAGCCGGGAAGCGACCGCCACTTCCCGATCATCGTTCGCCTTGCGCCGGAATATCGCCGGAGCGCGGAGGCGATCCAGAACATACGGATCGGTGCGCCCGGACCGAACGGCTCGGTGACCCAGATTCCTCTCAGCGAGGTCGCCACGATCAGCCTCGTCTCCGGCGCCGCCTATATCTATCGTGAGCAGCAGGAACGCTATCTGCCGATCAAGTTCTCGGTACGTGAGCGCGATCTCGGCAGTGCCATCCGCGAGGCCCAAGACAAGATCGCCGAACAGGTGCAGCTGCCGCCCGGATCCCACATGGAATGGGTCGGCGAATTCGGCAATCTCCAGGACGCGATCCGGCGCTTGTCGATCGTGGTGCCGATCTCGCTAGCACTGATCGCCGTCCTGCTCTGGTTCAATTTCGGCTCGATGACCGACACGCTGCTCGCCATGAGCGTGATCCCGATGGCCATCTTCGGCGGCGTGCTGGGTTTGCTGATCACCGGCACCGCCTTCAGCGTCTCGGCGGCGATTGGCTTCATCGCGCTGTTCGGCATCGCCGTGATGGACGGCATCATCATCCTGTCGCAGTTCAACCAGCTGATTGATGAAGGCATGGACCGCCTGAGCGCGGTGATCCGCACCGGCGAACTGCAGCTCAGGCCCGTGCTGATGACCTGCGTGGTCGCCGGCGTCGGCCTGCTGCCAGCCGCGCTGTCGGGAGGTATCGGCTCGCAGGTGCAGAAACCGCTCGCGGTCGTGGTCGTCACCGGAATGATGCTGGCGCCGGTCGTGATCCTGGTGACGCTGCCGGTGTTGATCTCTTTCTTCTCGCGCCGCGCGCGCTGACGCCGCGCTTAAAATTCGTAAAGCCGCGCGGGATTGTCGACCAAAATCTTCTTGCGCACATGGGCATCCGGCGCCCACAGCGGAAGCTGGTTGAGCAAGCGGCCATCGTCGATCTGGTGGAACGGCGCGATGTCTGTGCTCTTGCGGCCCTCGACCTGCGCCGAATCCGGATGCGGCCAGTCGGTGCCCCAGACAATGCGATCCGGGTTCGCTTCGATCAGCGCACGCGCATAGGGCACCATGTCCTGATAATCGGGAGCGAGATTGGACGAGCGATATGCGCCTGAAATCTTCACGTAGGCCTTGCCTGACTTGATCAGAGCAACGAGGTCGGCAAAGCCGGGCTGCTCCAGTCCGAGCGGAGCCTCGAGTCCGCCAAAGTGGTCGAACACCGCAGGCACCGGTGAGGCCAGCACGAGATCCCTGATCGCCGAGATCATTGACAGCGTCGTGTAGAGTTGCACATGCCAGCCGCGCGCCTTCATGCGCTCGACGGCGGTGGTGAAGCGGGCGCGACCGACATCGGGATTGTTGACGCCGTCGGTGGCCATATTGATACGGATGCCGCGAAAGCCTGCCGCCTGCATCGCGTCGAGCTCGTTCTCCGTGGTCTTGTCGTCGATCACGGCCACCCCGCGCGCGGTCCTGCCGCGCGCTTTCATCCCGAACAGGCTGGAGGAATTGTCGGTGCCGTAGACGCTCGGCGTGACGATCACGACGCGCTCGATGTGCAGCGTTTTGTGCAGCGCCGCCATTTCTTCCGGGCTTGCCGGTCCCGGCGTGTAGACGCGCCCCGCGAAGAACGGAAATTTGGCGACGTCGCCATGGATATGGGTGTGACAGTCGCAGGCGCCTGCCGGCACCTCGAAATTGATCGGTGTCGTGGGCTGCGCTGCGCGCGCGTAAACCTGGTCGGTCATGGGTACTCCGGCGGCGAGAAGGCGCGCGACGATATCACATCAGCCGGGCAGTCGCGCCACGTCGGTGCATAGCTGCTCGACGAGCTGCGCGACCGGTCGCGCGCCGTCGATGCGGACGACAGGGCAGGGCAGGCCGGCAATCCACGCTTCATGCTTTGCAAGGCTGCGGCCCTCGCGGTCGCCGGCCTCGTAATGCGCGGCCCATTCGATGAAGGCTTCCGTCTCCGCATGACGCCAGCCGCCCGGGGCGACGGCATCAAGACCGAAATGCGCGGCCTCGCGGGCACGGAGGCGCTTCAAGCGAAGCTCGCGCGGGGTGACCACGAAGACGACGAGGTCGAAATACGCGACGAGTTCGTCGCCCCAACCGGTGGCGGTTCCGCTCAACACCCAGTCGTGCCGCGGCAGGAACATCTCGCGCATCAGGCGCAGCCGGTCTGCGGCCGAGCGCGTCGTCCGGTACGGAGGCGACGTCGGCAGCCAGAAATAATCGTCGCAGTCGTGATGCGGCAGCGCCAGCCTGTCCGCAAGCGCGCGGCCGAGCGTTGTCACGCCAGCGCCTGAGGCTCCCATCAGATGAATGCGGCGGCTCTTCATCGGTGTCGACCGACTTGAAACTTACTGCCCCGACGGCGTGCGCAGGCCGTGCCAGGCGTCGCGGACCTGGTGGTAGTGCACTTCGGGCAGATAGTCCGGCGTGTTCAGGCTCAACGTCTTGACGTCGAGATGACCGACGGCGCTCAGCAAGGTGTAGGAGGCGATGACGCGGTCGCGCAGCGCGCCGATCAGGCGGGCCTTGGCCTGGATCAGATCGGCCTGCGAGTTCAGGACGTCCACTGTGGTGCGCTGTCCGCCGGCAGCTTCTCGCTGCACGCCCTGGAGCGCGACGGTCGCAGCCTTCACCTCGGACTCCGAGGCCGAGACCGCGATCTTGGCGCCTTCATTGGCGACCCAGGCGCTGACCGCTGCCGTGCGCGCCTGGTTGCGCACCTGGTCGAGCACGAGCCGGCTCTGCGCCGTGACTTCCTTGGCCTGCCGGGTCTGCGAGGCAGCCTGGCCGCCGTCGTAGATCGGCGCGGTGACGTTGGCGACGATCGAGGCCTGGTCGGTGGCGAAGGTGCCGAGGGTCTGGTCGCCGTCGCGGCTGCGGCTGACACTGCCCTGGAGGCTGGCGCTGGGCAGCAGCGCGCCCTCGGCGACGCGGATATTGGTCGAAGCGACGTCGACATCGAAGCCGGCGGCCATCACCGCCGGGTGCTCGCGGATCGCCATCACGATCGAATCTTCGCGGCTCTTCGGCAGATAGCGATCGACCACTTCGGCCGGACGAAGCGCGGTGGGCGCATTGCCGATCACCTGGGAATAGGTCGCCTGGCTCACCGCGAGCGCAACCTCGGCGGCGTTGAGATCGGACAGGCCGCGATTGAGGCGCGCCTCGGCCTGGGCGGTGTCGGTCGGGGTAACGTCGCCGGCGTTGAGGCGGCGCTGGGTGATCGAGAGCGTCTCGCGCAGGAAGGCGACGTTGGAACGCTGCGCTTCGACCAACGACTGGTTCGCGAGCACATTGGTGTAGGCGGTGACGGCGTCGAGCAGCACGCCCTGGCCGACATTGCGCAGCGCCTCGCGGCCGGACTGCACCTGGAGTTCTGCGACCCGCACGTTGTTGGCGGTGCGGAAGCCGTTGAAAAGGGTCTGCGACACCGTGACCCCGATGGTCCAGGGTTTCAGCGTCGCGGTCTGGATGGTGTTGTCAGGAAGCAGATTGCGCACCGCCTGTAAGCCGGCGCTGAGGCTCGCCACGATCTGCGGGCGGTAGCCGGCCAGCGCCTGTGGTACGTTCTCGTCGGTGGCGCGCTGTCTTGCGCGCTCGGCATTAAGCTGCGGATTGGTCTGGTAGGCCTTGACCAGCGCCTCGGGCAGGGCCTCCGCGTAGGCCGCGGCGGGCAGGGCGCAGCAGAGCGCCAGCGTCGTCCATGTCGCCAGGACAGGACCCACGCCCGATCGACGCCGCGTCATCACGCGACCAGCTCTGGCGGCACGCCCAATCATGTAATCCCGCAAAAACCCCGGCTGTCCGCCCCCGCCGACGGCGGCTGTCATAACTGTTTACCCAGCGTCGGTCCCGCAGGCAAACTGCCGCGGAGAAAACCCCCATGAAATCCGTGCTTGTTGCAGGTGCGTCACACACCGATTCCGCCGCGAATGGGCTATAGGGACTTGGTGGCGCCTTCCAATCCCGTCTGGCGTCTTTGCAAAGCGGTCCGGACCCACGGATGATGCCGAAATTCTTCTCCGATCCCGATGCGCTCGCGGAGGAGATCGTTCGCGACGTCGGAACTGATCTGGTGGTCGGTCTGCCGCTTGGTCTCGGCAAGGCCAATCATGTCGTCAACGCCCTCTATGCGCGGGCCTGCGCCGATCCTGACATCAAGCTGACATTGCTGTCGGCGCTGACGCTGGAAAAGCCCAAGCCGAAGGCCCTGATCGAACGCCGCTTCATCACGCCGGTGATCGACCGCCTGTTCGGCGGGTATCCCGATCTGGCCCATGCTGGCGCGCTGCGCGAGCATCGACTGCCGCCCAACATCAAGGTCGTCGAATTCTTCTTTCTCGCCGGACGCTGGCTGCACGTGCCGGCCGCGCAACAAAACTACATCTCGGCGAACTACACCCACGCCGCGAGTTATCTGCTGGCGCGCGGGATGAACGTGGTGACGCAATTGGTGGCCAAGCGCGTCGTCGACGGCGTGCCGCGTTATAGTCTCTCCTGCAACACCGACACGACGCTGGATGTGCTGCGCGAGCGCCGCGCAGGACGCGCCTCGTTCAAGCTGATCGCGCAGGTGAATTCCGAGCTGCCGTTCATGCCGGGCGAGGGCGATCTGTCAGCCAAAGAGTTTTCCGCTGTGCTGGATAGCGCGGCGACCGACTTTCCCCTGTTCGCGCCGCCGTCGGAGCCGATCTCCGATACCAAATACGCGATCGGCCTGAATGCGGCCTCTCTCGTGCGCGACGGCGGCACGCTGCAAATCGGCATCGGACAGATCGGCGATGCGCTGGCGCAAGGCCTGATCCTGCGCCATCGCGACAGCGGGGCGTTTCATGATGTTGTCACGCGGCTGTGTCCGGCGCGACCAGCCGTTGCGCAGGAAGCCGGTGCCTTCCAGACGGGCCTTTATGGCGTCAGCGAGATGGTGACCGAGGCCTTCATCGGACTGATCGACGCCGGCATTCTCAAGCGCGCCGTAGACGGCGTGGTGCTGCACGGCGCCTTCTTTCTCGGTCCGAAATCCTTCTATCGCGCATTGCGCGAGATGCCGCCCGAGCTGATCGCACGCATCCAGATGATGCCGGTATCGTTCACGAACGAGCTCTACGGCGATGAGGACCAGAAGCGCCGCGCCCGCATCGACGTACGCTTCATCAACGTCACGATGATGGCGACGCTGTTGGGGGCGGCAGTATCTGACGGCCTCGACGATGGCCAGGTCGTGAGCGGCGTCGGCGGGCAATACAATTTCGTGGCCCAGGCCTTCGCGCTTCACGGCGCGCGATCGGTCCTGACTCTCGAGGCGACGCGGCAGTCCGGCGGTGCGCTGAAGTCCAACATTCTCTGGCGCTACGGACACGAGACCATTCCCCGTCATCTGCGCGATGTCTTCATCACCGAATACGGTGTCGCCGATCTCAGGGGAAAGTCGGACGCCGATGTGATCGCAGCCATGCTCGAGATCGCAGACTCGCGCTTTCAGGACGAACTGGCGCGGGTTGCGAAGGACGCCGGCAAATTGCCGATCGGCTACGAGATCCCCGCGGTTCACCGCGAAAACCACCCTGAACGGATCGCGGCTGCACTCAAGCCAGCACGCGATGCCGGGCTTCTGCCCTCGTTCCCGTTCGGTTGCGATTTCACCGAGGTGGAGCAGCGTCTCATCCCGGCGCTGGAAATCCTGCAGGGCGCGCAACATTCATCGCGCGCACTGGCGGGCCTGCTGTGGCAGGGATTGACGCAAAAGCCGGATGCAGACGACGAGGCGTGTCTCGCACGTCTCGGCCTGGATCGCCCCAAGACGTGGCCCGAGCGCCTCTATCGCGCGCTGGTCAGCGCGGCCCTGGTGCAGAGCCGCGCCAGCTAGCCCTCATCGATTCTTGTTCACCGGCTTGCGCTTCTCGATGAACGCGGCCATGCCCTCGGAGCGGTCTTCGAGCGCGAAGGTCGAGTGGAACAGGTTGCGCTCGACGCTCATGCCTTCGGCCAGCGTGGTCTCGAAGGCGCGGTTGATCGCTTCCTTCGCCATCGCGACCGCGGGGCGGGACATCGCGGCGATCTTCTCGGCAGCCGCCATGGTCTCGTCCATCAGCTTGTCGGCGGGGACGATGCGGCTGACGAGACCCGAGCGCTCGGCTTCCGCCGCATCCATCATGCGGCCGGTGAGGCAGAGATCCATCGCCTTGGACTTGCCGATCGCCCGGGTCAGGCGCTGGGTGCCGCCGATGCCGGGGATGGTGCCAAGCGTTATCTCGGGCTGGCCGAATTTGGCGGTGTCGGCCGCGATGATGAAATCGCACATCATGGCGAGCTCGCAGCCGCCGCCGAGCGCGTAGCCGGCGACGGCGGCGATGGTCGGCTTGCGGCAGCGCGCGACACGGTCGCCGCCGATCGCGGCAAAATCCTCGGAGAACATGTCGATGAAGCCCTTCGGCTGCATCTCCTTGATGTCGGCGCCGGCCGCAAAGGCCTTCTCGCTGCCGGTCAAGACGATGCATCCGATGGCGTCATCGGCCTCGAGATCGTCGACGGCGGCTGCAATCTCGCGAAAGACACCGAAGGAGAGCGCGTTGAGCATTTTCGGCCGGTTCAGCTTGATGATGCCGACCGCGCCTTTGCTTTCGACGATGATGTGTTCGAACGTGCTCATGCTCCACCCACGCGTTTGATTGGGCCGGCAATGTGCCCGCTGGCGGGATGAGCTTCAAGGGGGCCAAAAGCCGCCGGGACGCGCGTACAGCGCGCCCCGAAATGGGTCGTTAGGCCATGAACATGCGCGCGGCGGAGGCCAGGGTCAGCAACGTGCCGACACCGATGAAGATCTTGCCGATCAGGGAGCTCTGGTCCCAGGCCGAGCTCGGCTGACTGCTCGCCATCACCGGCGCCGGGCGCGGCTGCGCGTCGGTTGCCGCGACCACCGCTTTCTGCACGGGCGGATTGTCCTGTTGCAGGGCGCGGTCGAGGTCGTTGAGCTGGTCGGGTGCGACCACCTGGTTCTCGGGATTGGGGGCCGCGCTATTGTCGGCTGCGGCCTGCACATTGTCGCTGGCGCGACCGGTCATCGCCGAGGCTGCGGCCGCAGGCGGCGTGTCGGGGGCGGCGAGCTGGGCGTTGGCATTGGCGACTTCCGGCGGCATCTGGCTCGAGGCCGCGACGTCGGCGCCAGCCTTATTGTCGGTCTTGGCCTCGTCGGCCTGCGGCGTTGCATCCGCCTTGCCCGTCTTGTCGGCCTTGTCGTCGGATTTCTGCGCCGTCTTGCTGTCGGTGTGACGGCGCGACGAATGGCGCCGCTGCTTGACCGGCTTGACCGCGTCGGCCTCTTTGCTGGCGCCGTCCGCCTTCGTGCTCGCAGAGCTTGGCGCGGCCTGCACCGGGGCTCCAAACAGCAGCAATAGTCCGGTCAGAACAACCAATGCCGCGCGCCCGCTGGCTTTCATCATGTTGATGATCTCCCCAATTCGCCCGTCCCGGGGGCGAACAGAGACCTCGCCGCATGACGACAGCGCGGCAAAATATGGGAATCTTCGGGCCACACCGGGCAAAACCGGGGCAAAGCGGTCCACCGCAGCGGCCGCCCGGATGCGGCAGGGACCGATCGGTGTTAAGAGCCCTGACGGAGTTCCTGCGGCTGCTTCGGGGCAGGTCGGGCATCGATCACGACTTCGTGATCTCGTGCGTCGCGGCGTAACAAATTGAAAGAGCGGCCGAATTGCAATGGTGAGGGGCGCGCGTGCGCGGACGTGAGGACGAATGGACCGGCCTGATGCGGTCGGCCATGGCGGGCGATGATGCGGCGTATCATCGTCTGTTGAAGGCGGTCACGCCGGTGCTGCGCGCTGCCGCGAGGCGCGGCCTGGCGCGTGCCGGGCAGCCTCCCGATCAGGCGGAGGATATCGTGCAGGAGATTTTGTTGGCGGTGCATCTGAAGCGGCACACATGGGATAGCGAAGCGCCCTTCGCCCCCTGGCTGTTCGCGATCGCGCGCAACAAGCTGATCGATGCGCTTCGCCGCCGCGGCCGGCGAGTCTTCGTCAACATCGACGATTTCGCCGAGACGCTGCCCGGAGAGACGCCACAGGAGACGGCATCGGCGGGCGAAGTCACTGCGCAGCTCAATGCGCTGCCGCAGCGCCAGCGCGACGTTTTGCAGTCGATCGCGGTGGACAGCACCTCGATCAAGGATACGGCGACGAAATTCTCGATGAGCGAAGGTGCGGTGCGGGTCGCGCTGCATCGGGGGCTTGCCGCCCTGACCGCCAAACTACGGGACCACTAGTCATGGACACCGATCAACTCATTCGTACGCTCGCGGCCGACAACGCTCATCGTGGCCCACGCGTCGGCGCGCTGCTGACCACGGGCCTTTTGGTTGCGGCGCCGTTGTCCATCTTGATCTTCGCGACGTTCCTGGGCGTGCGGTCGGACGTGATGAGCGCCATGCACAACCCGTTCTTCGACATGAAGTTCGCGGTCACGCTGTCGCTCGCGATCCCCGCGATCATCATCAGCCTGCATCTGTCGCGGCCCGAGGCTTTGATGCGCGGCTGGGCCTGGCTTCTGCTGTTGCCTGTTGGACTGCTCGCGGTCGCGATCGGCAGCGAGGCGATGATGGCGCCGGCGATGCCGATGACGATGCGGCTCGTCGGCAAGAATTCGCGGGCGTGCCTGTCGGCGATCCCCGCGATGTCGCTGCCGCTTCTTGCCGGCGCATTGTTCGGCCTGCGTCACGGTGCGCCGTCACGGCCTGCGCTCGCCGGTGCGCTCGCCGGCCTTTTGTCGGCCGGGCTCGCCGCCACGCTCTACGCCTCTCACTGCACGGATGACTCGCCGCTGTTCGTCGCGACCTGGTACACGATCGCGACCGCGGTCGTGACCGCGATCGGAGCGCTCGCAGGGTCGAAGGTCTTGCGGTACTAGGCCGCCGACGTCGTGTTCTGCATGCGTTGGAAGCGCAGCACCTGCTGGGCGGTGGAGCTGCGCAGGGCCTCGTAGGTATCGCGCAGCGCCAGCATGTCGGTCTGAGGACCGCCCGAGAGTTTTTCGCGCATGGCAATGATCGCGCGCACGCTCGACCATTGCATGCCGGCGACCTTGGCGAGGATCATCACGCCCTCGGTACGGCTCTCGATCATCATGTTCTCGGCGGTCTCGACAGAAACGCCAGCCAGAGCTGCGAGTCCGGCATTGGTCTCGTCGAACTTGCCCTGTTCGGCGAAAGCGGTGACCTGGAATTCGTTGAGACGGCCGTCGTCGTGGAGCGACTTCACCAGCGCACGTGCCATTTCGGTCTGCCGGCTCATGGCGGCGGCACGAACCCGCTGCGCCGCTTCCTGGACCACGCTCGACACTTCGTCGGCGAGTTCGGGATGGGCGGCTTCCAGCTTCCTGCGCACGCTGAGCGAGGCCTTGGCGACCAGCTTCAGATAATGATGGCGCGGCAGGTCGGGCCGCAGGCCGATGCAGGTGGCGAGATCGTCGTCGCGCTCGGCGCGGGTGACGAGGTCGGTGAAGCTGCCCTCGGAGAGCTTTGCACCGGGATTGCTGACGGTCGACTGCACCACGTCTTCATTGCCGCGCGTCACCAGCACGTCGGTCAGTGCCTCCGACAGCACCCGCCGCAGCGAGATCGCCTTGAGATGGGCCTGGCTCTTGCTGCGCGCGATCTCGATCAGGGTAGCTTCGTCGAGCCGCTCCGACTTGGAAAGCACGGGGCCGGCAACCTCGATGATGTCGTCGAGCGCCAGCGTGCGGATGATCTGTGGCGGGGCGGCTCCGATCGGCGCGAGCCGGTCGGCGAGCAATGCCTTCGCCGAAGTCTCGATCTGCTCGATCAGGCATTGGAAGACGTCGTCGAACACCCGGATATGGTCGTCGGAGTAATCCACTGCGTTGCCCACGAAGAGGTCGGTGACACGGCGCAGCGTTTCGACCCGGCGCGCGACGGTGCCGTGCGCAAGTGCCGACTGCAATTCGTCGAGGAGGTTCTCGGATGACTTAGCGGATTTGGATGTCATAGCCCTGTCCTGGAGCGTTCGGTCCGGCGGTGTGTTCTCACGTGCCGGCGGCAAATGGATTGGTCAACTCGTAGCAATGCGGTTGCGCCCTTGCGCTTTGGCGGAATACAGCGCGCTGTCGGCGCGCGCGAGAAACGTGTCGGCAGTATCGACGTCGCGCAGCGTCACGACGCCGGCGGAAATGGTCACGCTCATACCGGGCGAGAACGCGCTCCAGTCGAGCTCGGCGACGATGCTGCGCAGCCGGTCGAGCATGCGCGATGCAGCCCCGCTGGCGGTACTTGGGAGCAGCAGCAGAAATTCCTCGCCGCCATAGCGGCCGAAGCGGTCGTCGGGCCGGATGTTGGCGAAGATGGTGATGGCGAAGGTCCGAAGCACCTCGTCGCCCACGGGATGGCCGTAGGCGTCGTTGATCCGTTTGAACCAGTCGAGGTCGATCAGCGCGATGGCGCAAGGCGTATCCGCCTGCCGCGACTTTTCGATCTCTGCGTCGAGAAGCCGCATAATGCAGCGGCGGTTGTAGGAGCCGGTCAGCTCGTCAAGCTCGGCGAGCTCCTCGATGCGCTGATAGGCGACCTTCAGCTCGATGCTGCGCCGGTACAGGATTTTGCGCAGCGTGGCGCCGAACAGGCCGAGGAAGGCGCACTGGCCGATCACCAGCACGAAGCAGAGCATCGAAGCGATCCGCTGGAGCCGCGTCGCAACCGGCATGCCGATCGGCAGGTCGGAGCCGAGAAACACGGCCGCGAGCGCAAGGGTCGCGATCGCCCAGGTCAGCATCGCCTGGGCCGAGGTCATGCGCAGCGTGCCGAACGCGAAGATCAGGAAAAGCACGCTGATGAAGGCGAAGCCGATTGTGGGGACCGAAACCAGGAATATGAATTGCAGCGCCATATGCGCCGAGATCTGGAAGACCGTGAGATAATGGTCGGTGTGCTTGTCGCCGACGCCGGCCTCCGACATCACCACGAAGATGCCGATGATCATGAGGCCGCCGACCCAGAACAGCGACGGAACGTTGAGCTGGACGGCGCCGTCAAAGGCATAGAGCAGCAGCACGAAAGCGCCGAGCGAGTAGCTCGCGACCTGGCCGATATACATCTGCCGGCGCTGCCGGATCCGGCGCGCCAGCACCTCGGGCGCCGCTGCCTCGGGCGCGAGGGCGAGATCCGCGACTTCAGCGGCATTCCCTTCTGGAATGGACGTCGCGGCCGTACTCATGGTCCCGCCAATGGTGGATGTCAGCCGAAAAAATCTACGTGGCAAGCCTTTAGGTTTGGTATCCTTTTGCACCGAATCCCGGGGGACGCCGCGCGCGGGTGAGGGCTTCGTGCGGCGCGGAATTTGGCAGTCAGTTAGGCATCGCAGGCGATATCGCGGACCAAATCCGGCGCCGTGCGACATATGGTGCACAGGGCCGCGTCAGGGACCCGGCTCGATCGGGCCGTCTGTGCCGGCCAGCGGCAGTCCGTAAGAAAGTGTTACCGTATTATGTTACCGTTCTGGAGCGAAGTGGCCAACCGCCACGGGTGCGACAAGGAAACTGCGCGCATGTGGGGTAGTTCACACGGGTCCCCGTATGACTGCGGTAGGTTGAAGAATTTCACTCCTCCCGTCGAACCCTGCGCTGCATCGACCCGACCAATCTTGCGAGACGGGCTTTGAGCGTGACACAGGCGGCTACGGACGAAGTCCTCATCGCCAGGATCGCCCAGGGTGACCGGCTCGCCATGCAGGTGCTGTACGGGCGGCACCATGTCAGGGTGTACAGGTTCGGGCTAAGGCTCGTGCGGGACGAGCAGACGGCAGAAGACCTCATCAGCGAGGTGTTTCTCGACGTTTGGCGTCAGGCCGGCAAGTTCGAGGGCCGGTCCGCGGTTTCCACCTGGCTTTTGGCAATCACCCGATTCAAGGCCCTGTCTGCGCTTCGGCGCAGAAAGGATTTTGAGTTGGACGACGAAGCCGCCAACGCGATCGAGGATTCGTCCGACGATCCCGAAACGGTGGTGCAGAAGAAGGATACCAGTGAAGCGTTGCGGGAGTGTCTGACGGGCCTCTCGCCTGACCATCGGGAAATCGTCGACCTCGTCTACTACCACGAGAAGTCCGTGGAAGAGGTGGCCGAGATCGTCGGGATCCCGGAGAACACTGTAAAGACGCGCTTGTTTTATGCGCGCAAGAAATTGGCCGAACTGCTGAAGGCAGCCGGCATTGAGCGAGGCTGGCCATGATGGCGTTGAGCAAGAAGATGCTGGAGCAAGAGCCCAGTGAGATCGAGATGCTGCTGCCGTGGCACGCCGCCGGCACGCTAAACGCGCGCGATGCCCGCCGCGTCGAGGAAGCGCTCGCCAACGATCCGGAGCTTGCCAGGCAATATGCGGCTGTCCGCGGTGAATACGAAGAGACCATCCATCTGAACGAGAGCCTGGGCGCTCCGTCGGCGCGTGCGATGCAGAAGCTGTTCGCCGCGATCGACGCCGAGCCGGCGCGGGCGACCGGTTCGCTGCCGCTGTCGGCGCGCATCGCCACGTTCTTCGCCAGCCTGTCGCCGCGCGCGCTGGCCTGGTCGGCGAGCCTTGGCGCCATCGCGCTGCTGCTCCAGGCCGGCATCATCGGCGCCGTGCTGATGAAGACCCAGACTGCGACCTTCCAGACAGCATCGCTCTCGACCGGCGCGCCGATCACTCGCGAGCTCGGGGCGGCTGCGCCTTCGCGGGCGCTGGTGCGCTTCACGCCCGAGGCCCGCGTTGCCGACGTCACGGCGCTGCTCGACAGCTACCAGGCGTCGATCATCGGTGATGCCAAGGGCGGCATGTTCCGTCTCCAGTTCGACAAGGCGATGAGCCAGGACGAGCTGACCGCACTGCTCGGCAGGATGCAGCGCGAGAAGTTCGTCAACCTCGCCGTGGCGGCGCCTTAAACGCGCCTTCGCACCCATGACGCGCAAGTCCCAGAGTCAGTTGCGAGCCGGGGCCTATGTCTCGTCGGTTGGAGCCGCGCTCCTGCTGGCCGCCTGTCTCGACATCGAGGTGGCGCACGCCCAGGCGATCATGCGCACGCCCACGATCAGTGTTCCCTCGCGCACGCCAACGATCTCTCCAAATATCGCGGCCGGGGCGATGAGCGTCGACCACGCTGCCCGGGTCGTTCCCGCCATCCCGCATACGACTACGGCGCGGATCGGATCGACGCCGGTGCTGCCCTATGCGCATTACTCGCCAAACCTCTATCCGGCTTGCTCCGCGCCCTATCGCGACGCCGACGGCGAGTGCCTTGCACAGCCGAATGGAGGCGGCGACGGCTCCGGAAAGTCGGTCAAGAAAAGCGCCGGCAAGGGGCGGGGCAACACGACGCCGGTTGCGGTTACCTCGCGCACCTTCGCCAGCGAGTTTGTGGCCGAGATCGATGGCGCGCTGTCGCTGACCGAGGCCGACGAGCTTGCGCGGCGCCACGGATTGACGCGGATCTCCTCGGAAAACTTCCCGCTGATCGGGGCTACGGTCGGCCTGTTCCGCATCAGCGACGGCCGGCCCTATGAGACGGTGCGGCGCGAATTCGCCGCCGACGGCAGCGTTCGCTCGCTTCAGCCGAACTTCCGCTACGTCCTCCAGGACCAGAAGCCGGCGGTGCCGACCGAGGGAGATCCGGCGCAGTATGCGCTGTCGAAGCTGCGCCTGCCGCAGGCACACACCCTGGCGCACGGCGCCAATGTCACGGTCGCCGTGATCGATTCCGGTATCGACGCCAAGCATCCCGAACTTGCCAACTCCATTGCCGACGTATTCGACGCGCTCGGCAGCAGCGAGGGCGCCCATGTCCACGGCACCGGTATTGCGGGCGCCATCGTGGCGCATGCGAAGTTGATGGGCAGTGCGCCGGAAGCGCGCATCATCGCTATCAGGGCCTTTGGCGGCACCACCGGGGGCGCCGAGAGCTCGTCCTACATCATTCTGCGCTCGCTCAATTATGCCGCCGAGCACGGCGCCCAGATCGTCAATATGAGCTTTGCGGGTCCCAAGGACGCGGTGATCGAACGTGCGATTGCGGCCAGTGCCGAACGCGGCCTGGTGC
Organism: Bradyrhizobium manausense; assembly: GCF_018131105.1. NCBI lineage: Bacteria > Pseudomonadati > Pseudomonadota > Alphaproteobacteria > Hyphomicrobiales > Nitrobacteraceae > Bradyrhizobium > Bradyrhizobium manausense. Next base: position 799,237 of record NZ_JAFCJI010000001.1, read on the forward strand.
TGATCGCTGCCGCCGGCAATGCGGGCGCGAAATCGCCGCCGCTCTATCCCGCCGCCAATCCCAACGTGATCGCGGTCAGCGCGACCGACCAGCAGGACAAGCTGTTCACGGCGTCGAACCGCGGCAATTACATCGCGCTGGCCGCGCCCGGCGTCGACATTTTCCTGCCGGCGCCTGACGGCAAATACCAGATGACGTCGGGTACCTCGTTCTCGGCGGCCTATGTCTCCGGCGTCGCGGCCTTGCTCCTCGAACGCAACTACGCCCTGAAGCCGGAAGCGCTGCGCATGACGCTGGCGAAGACCGCGCGCGATCTCGGTTCACCCGGGCGTGATGATCTCTATGGCGATGGCGAGGCCGACGCGTTTGCCGCGGTCATGGCCGTTCCGGTCGACAGCACGACGCCGGTCGCCGCTGCCGGTACAACTAAACGTGAAGATGCCGACAAGCGTCGCGACGACCCCGGCATCCGCGCGATCGAGCAGCCCTCGCTGTCGAGCGCGGGCGATAAATCCGCGATTTCTCAGGCGGATAGGCCCGCGGCACGCTAGCGCCTGCGACAACTTTGCGCGCAAGCCAAAGGTTAAAAAGTCGACCCCCGGTTTGAACGTTCAGCTTGCTGCCACGACCAATCTATGTGGGAGCGGTCATCCCTCCCCATCAGTCATATCAGGCGCGAGCGCCCATCCACCCCAAGCGCCCATATGGCTCGACCCGTCCGGTTGTCCCCCCGGACGGGTCTTTTCTTTTGGGCGTCCGATTTCTCGAAGCTTGATGCGAGATCAGCTGGCGGTTGAGCTGCAGGCGCGATCGCTGCCACGACTCGGCGCCGACACGCGGCAAGCCCGCTATGCTCATGCGAAGCTTGACTCGCAAACCCCTGAAATCTCCGCACGACTACGGAGTTTGGTGACGGGGGCCGTGTCGTTGCTGGACAAGTCAAAACTTTTCCACAAAATATTCACGTCGCGTCTAAATTGATTCGTGTGCGTTGCGTCGCGTCCGTATTTTTCTCATGACGGGCTGGTTCATGACACATCGCCAAGAGGTTGGCCAAGGCGCGGCCACCCGTGAAATTGCTGCGCGCTGGTGCGCTCTCGCCGAACAGCGGCTCGAACATCTTTCCGAAATGTTCGAGACCGGCCGCTGGCGGCGCTATCACTCCGAACTCGCATTTCTCGAAAACATCCAGGAAGCCAAGCGTGCGGTCCAGACCTGGCGCGCGCTTGCGAGTGGCGGGGACGTCGCCGCTGCCGCAGCCAGCGTAACCTCCGCATTCGGCTGGTCGCCCGCGACCATGCCGCGCGTGTTTCCACGCGAGCAGGCCCAGACCGTGCAGCCGAAGGCCGTGCACATCGCGCCCGAGACCGCCGTGCCGGTCGGGCTCGAGCCCAAGCCGGACGTGCTCGCCGAAATCGTCGAGGCTCCCATTGCTCCGCTCGCCCCGATTGCGCCGATCGATCCGCCTGCGCCGGTCGCTTCGATGCCGCCGCCGGCTCTGCCTGTGCGGGTCGCTCCGATTGTACGGGTCGCTCCAACTGAACGGGTCTCACCGGTCGCGCCGCTGGCGACGATCGCATCGTTCCTGCAGACCTTCACACCGCCTGCCGACGACATCGCCGCCACGCCCGAGCGCGTCGTCGAATTCACCTTCAGCCTCGACGGCATCGAGGCGAAGTACCCACTGTTGCGGAATGCGTTCTAGGCTGAAGGCGAGGCGTCCCGCCTACTGCCGCACCGCGTTGCCGCCGATCACCACCTGCGCAAAGCGCTGAGCGCCGTCGGCCGACAGATCGGCCGTTACCGCGCGCGCGTGGTCCAGGCCGACCACGGCGCCGCGCGGGGTTTCGGAGATCATGTTGTTGTTGACCAGCGCGGTGCCGGCGCCGGGCACCACGGAGATGCCCACGCCCGCGAGCGCCTTGCGGATCACATTGCCCGTGATCGCGACGTCGCGCAGATATTTGCCCCAGCCGGCGACGATGCCGTAGGACGGCGCGTTCTCGATCACATTGCCCGTCACCGACGTGTCGGCCTCGATATAGATGCCGACACCGGCGTCGTCGTCAGGCGCGGTCCCGATCGGCCGCTTCGGGATCAGATTGCGGATGATGTTGCCCTGGACCACCGCGATACGTCCGCCTTCGTTGAAATTGCAGACGGAGACGCCGACGGCAGCGCCATCGACCGTGTTGTTGGCGATCACCGCGGCCTCGAACGAAAACTCCGAATAGAGCGCGACTTCGCGCACGTCGCTGACGCTGTTGCCTGATATGTGGATGTTGGAGGCCGAGTTGCCGCGCACCGCGGAGTAATCGCAATTTTTGATGCGGTTGCCGCGCACGATCACGTTGCCGGCGCGGAACGCATTGATGGCGTTGCCGTACTGGCCGGAGCCGCCGGGGCCGGCCTTGATGTCCTCGATGCGGTTGTCGGTGACCAAGGTGCCGTCATCGCCCATCGCAGTGCGCAGGATCTCGATGCCGTTGTCGTTTGTGCCGACGATGGTGTTGCGGGACACGCTGAGGCCCTTGGCGTCGAACGAGACCACCGCGGTTACCGCGGTGTTTGTAAAAATGTTGCCGGAGATTTCGCCCGTGACCTGTTCGAGCCAGATGCCGCTGCCGCCGGACGCCGTGATCTCGCAATCGGCGATGCGGACGTCGCGCCCGCCAAGGACATGGATCAACCCGCGCCGAGTCGGCAGCGGAATGCCACCGCCGTCAAACGTGATGCCGGTGAGGCCGATTGAGTCGGAGCCATCGCTCTGGATTGCCGAAGCTCCGCCGGTGAAGACGAGTTTGGTCGCACCGCGCACGCCGATCAGCTGCGCGCCAGCAGGCAGCCGTAGCAAGCCGGTGCGATAGATGCCGGGCGGAAGTGCCAGCGGCATCTGCGCGCGCGAGGCTTCGTCGATAGCGCGCTGGAGTGCGCGGGTCTGGTCCTCGCTGCTGCCGGGGCGCACGCCATATGTGGTTGCATCGCGGCCGAGCAGGGACGTCAGCGGCGCCGCGCGTGCGGCCCCTGAGGGCATGGCGAGCGCGCCGGCGATGCCGGCGGTCGAAGCTCCGATGAGATGACGGCGATTGAGGTCCATGACGCGTCCTTCGGCGGACGCGGGGTGTCCGCGAGAGGTTAGGTAGCGCAGGGCGGACGGCGCCGTCGGGATTGTTCGCGGTAGGGTTAAATGTTTACCGCACAGGCCGCCTGTTCCGCACCTTCCTCGCCAAACCCGCCATCTCCATCAGCATGGCCTCGCCGGCATCCACCAGCTCCTCCAGCGTGATCCGTGGTGCACCCTTGCGCCGCACCGCGCCGCTGCGGGCAAGCAGCGGAATGTGGATGAATGCCGCCAGCGGCGGACCGCCGGCCCTGACGTTCTCGATCGCGCGCCAGCTCAGATAGTTGCAGAGATAAGCCCCGGCATCGCGCGAGGGCCGCGCATCGATACCCGTGAGGCGCGCGGCGCGCAGCAGCCTTGCCGTGTGCGGACCGAAGGTCATGGCGTCGGCGTGACCCGCGATTCCTCGTTTGCTCGAGCGGGTATTGGCGGCATCGGGCCACAGCATGGTGACGGCGTTGCGCGCGCGACTCTCGATGCGCAGGTACGGCGTGCGCGCGGCGAGGCCGAACATCAGCAGTGCGTCCGGTTTCACCTTCGCCAGCACCTCGGGCAATTGCCGGTCGACTGCAGCGTAGGTCACCGGAAAGATATGGCTCGATATCGCGACATCATCGAGCGCCGGACGGCGCAGTTGCGCCAGCCGCGCCACCAGTGGCTGGGTCGGATTATGCGGCGCCCCGGGAAACGGGCCGAAGCCGGTGAGGAGAATACGGACCTTGTCGCTCACTGCAGCAACTCCAGGATTTGCTCGGCGGCAAGCGCCGGGGTGAGATGGCCATGGGCCACTTCCGCCTCGATCTTCCTGACCTTGGTGCGAACCGAAGCCTCGCTGCGCAACCGCGCCAGCATGCGCTGCTCCAGCATCGACCACATCCATTTCACCTGCTGGTCGCGCCGCCGCGCGGCGAAATCACCGGATGCGTTCATCGCCGTGCGGTGATCCAGAACCTTCTGCCAGAGTTCGGCGATGCCGGTGCCGGCCAGCGCCGAATAGGTAACGACCGGCGGATGCCAGTGCTCCGATCGGGGTGCCAGAATATGCAGCGCGCCGCGATAGTCAGCCGCAGTGATGTTGGCGCGCTTGAGATTGTCGCCGTCGGCCTTGTTGATCGCGATCATGTCGGCGAGCTCGACCAGGCCTTTCTTGATGCCCTGCAATTCGTCACCACCGCCAGGTAGCATCAGCGCGAGAAAGAAGTCCGTCATGTCGCAGACCGCTGTCTCGGACTGGCCGATGCCGACTGTCTCGACCAGTACCACGTCGAAGCCGGCCGCCTCGCACAGCAGCATCGCCTCGCGCGTCTTGGCAGCGACGCCGCCGAGTGTGCCCGACGACGGCGAGGGACGGATGAAGGCGGCGTCCGACGCCGATAGCCGGGCCATCCGCGTCTTGTCGCCGAGGATCGAGCCGCCGCTGCGTGCCGAGGACGGATCGACCGCGAGCACCGCGACCTTGTTACCCTGCTCGATCAGATAGGTCCCGAGCGCATCGATGGTGGTGGATTTGCCGACGCCGGGCGAGCCGGTGATGCCGACGCGAACCGCCTTGCCGGTGTCGGGCAGCAGCATCTGCACCAGCTCGCGCGCCTGTGCCTGATGATCGCTGCGCCGGCTCTCCACCAGTGTGATGGCCCGCGCCAGCGCTGCACGGTGACCGGTGCGGAGATCGCGGGCGAGGGTGGTGATATCGAGCGAAGTCTTCTTCTCAGCCATGCCCTGCTTTACAACGCCCGGATGGGGCAGGCGAGGGCCCTCAGGCTTTGGCAAAACCGGCGGCCTTCATGGCCTGACCCATCTGGCGATCCGCCTGGTCCATGAAGGTCTCGAACTGGGCGGCATCGCGCCAGACGGTGCCAAAGCCGCGTCCGGTCATGAAGTCCTTGAACGCGGAGGAATCGTACACCTTCTTCAGGGCCGCGGTCAGCCTGGTCGCGATCTCGGGGGCGAGGCCCCTGGGGGCGGCGATGCCGCGCCACGAACTGGTGGAGTAGTCGACGCCGAGCGCCTCCTTCAGCGTCGGGACGTCTGGGAAGCTCGGATTGCGCGCATGCGCCATGATCGCGAGGCTCCGCGCCTGGCCGGCTTCGATGGTGGCGCGCGCCTCCGGCACCGAGCAGGTGGTGAGATCGAGGCTGCCCGCGACGAGATCCTGCATGGCGGGTGCTGCGCCATTCGACGGCGCCCACGCGACCTGGTTTGCCGGCAATCCCATCGCCTGCATCCAGCCGACGAGCGCGAGATGCCAGATGCCGCCTTGTCCGGTGCCCGAGGCCTTGAACCGACCCGGTGGTGCCAGCTTGATGGCATCCATCAGCTCCTTCGCCGTCCTGTAGGGCGAAGACGTGGCGACCTGGATGCCCGGCGGGTCTTCGTTCATCAGTGCCAGCGGCGTGAAGTTTCTCGGCGTCAGCTGCGTCAGCGCCTGCCAATGCAGCATCGCGATCTCCACGGTCAGCATGCCGATGGTGTAACCGTCAGGCGCTGCGGCTGCGATCTCGGCATGGCCAGTGGTGCCGGATCCGCCGGTGCGATTGACGACGTTGAACGGCTGGCCGAGCTCCTTCTGCAGCAGCGTCGCGACGATGCGCGCGGTTGCATCCGAGCCGCCACCCGCACCCCAGGGCACGATCAAGGTCACCGGACGCGCCGGATAGGCTTGGGCGTGCGCAGCCGCGAACAGTGCAGATGTGGCCGCAGCCACAGAAGAAGCCGCGAAATTGCGGCGCGTGATTCCTGACATCAATGATCCCGGCATCGCCCTCGGGAATCGGGCTCGTATCAATGCAAGATGCTACGCAGCTTTGCCCGGATGTCGCAAGCGGCCACCCCGCGGCACTGTGAGCAACGGATTCCCTCCCTATTGCGGCTCCTCAGCGTCGCCCTTGGGCCGTGTGCCGCCGAAGATGCGGACGCCCTCCGGCGTGAGATAGGGCTTCAACGTCTCCCACGGAACGAACGCGACATATTGGCCTTCGGCGTAGGGACCGACGGCATAGGGCGGGTAGTGGAAGGTAAGGCCGGAACTCTTGCCGGTCTCGGTCGACGGTGCGAGCGTCACCGCGCCGATCTTGAGCAGGTTCGGCTCAACGCCCTTGAACCACTCATTGGTGGCGGTCTCGCTGCTGTCGCGCTTCTTCTTCTCGCTTTTCAGCGATGCGATGATGGCCTTCACCATCGCCTTCATGGTCGGGCCGTTGTCGGCGGTCTCGGCGAAGAACGGCCGGATCGAGACCCGCTTGTTCTCGAACTTGTCCCACAACACCGTGTTCACGTCCGAATTGGGATGCGCGCCATGGGTGTCCATGTAGTCGTCGCGCAGCACGCTGACATAGCGGTCGGCAACGATGGAGCGGATCGAATATTTGCGCTCGAAATCCCAGCCGCCGTCCTTGAAGAATTGCGGATCCTCTTTGCGGGCGGCAGCCGCGTCGGTTGCGTTCTTGTCGAGCCACTTCTTGCCCTCGGCGATGCAATCCGCGGCGAGCGCCGCGTCGGCCTTGATCTTGTCGTCGAGGAAGACGCGGGCCTCGATGTTTCTGTTCTTGATGAGTGCATCGGGTTTGGGATCGGCGGCGAGGGAGGGGGAGACGAGGGCGACCGTCGCGACAGCGGACAGAATAGCAAGCCATCCGGCCGGCACATTTGCACGATGATATGTCACTTCAATATCCATCAATTCTGCATCCGACCGCCGTCGCGGCGCTCGGATGTCTGCATGAGCGTAATGACCGCAGGATGAACCGGCGCAGAACGTGCGGCGCGAACACTGGGACGTGATGATTGGTCGCGGCAGCGCGCCCGCGGGTTTGATGCCGGCGGCCGAACGGCGGCGGAACTACTCCGCCGCCTCGCTGTGCCCGAGCCTGGCGTTCAGCTTGCGGATCAGCTCTTCGGCCGCATCGGCGATCACGGTGCCCGGCGGGAAGATGGCTTCGGCGCCGGCCGCATAGAGCGCGTCGTAATCCTGCGGCGGCACCACGCCGCCGACGATGATCATGATGTCCTCGCGGCCCTGCTTCTTCAGCGCGGCCTTCAATTCCGGCACGGCGGTGAGGTGGGCGGCGGCCAGCGAGGAGACGCCGAGAATGTGAACGTCGTTCTCGACCGCCTGCCGCGCCGCTTCGTCGGCGGTGGCAAACAGCGGCCCGATGTCGACGTCGAAGCCGATATCGGCAAACGCGGAGGCGATCACCTTCTGGCCGCGGTCATGGCCGTCCTGGCCGATCTTGGCGACCAGAATGCGCGGGCGGCGGCCCTCGGCCTCCTCGAAGGCGTCGATCAGCGCCTGAACCTTCTCGACCTGGTTGCCCATGCTGGACGCCTCCCGCTTGTAGACGCCGGTGATGGATTTGATCTCGGCGCGGTGCCGGCCGAACACCTTCTCCATCGCGTCCGAAATCTCGCCGACGGTCGCCTTGGCCCGCGCCGCGTCGATCGCGAGCGCAAGCAGATTGCCGTTGCCTTCGCCAGCCGAGCGCGTCAGCGCAGCGAGCGCGGCATCGACGTCCTTCTGGCTGCGCTCGGATTTCAACCGCGTCAGCTTGTCGATCTGCAAGCGGCGGACATTGGTGTTATCGACCTTGAGAATGTCGATGGCCGCTTCGTCCGATGGCTTGTATTTGTTGACGCCGATCACCGCCTGCTTGCCGGCATCGATGCGGGCCTGCGTCTTCGCCGAGGCCTCCTCGATGCGCAGCTTCGGCACGCCGGCCTCGATGGCCTTGGCCATGCCGCCGAGCTCCTCGACCTCCTGGATGTGGCTCCAGGCTTTTGCGGCGAGGTCGCGCGTCAGCCGCTCCACATAATACGATCCGCCCCAGGGATCGATGATGCGGGTGGTGCCGCTCTCCTGCTGCAGGAACAGCTGGGTATTGCGGGCGATGCGCGCCGAGAAATCCGTCGGCAGCGCCAGGGCCTCGTCGAGCGCGTTGGTGTGCAGCGATTGGGTGTGGCCTTGCGTCGCCGCCATGGCTTCGACTGTCGTCCGCATGACGTTGTTGAACACATCCTGCGCGGTCAGCGACCAGCCAGAGGTCTGGCTATGCGTGCGCAGCGACAGCGAGCGCGGGTCTTTCGGGTTGAACGGCTTCAGGAGCTTCGCCCAGAGCAGGCGCGCGGCGCGTAGCTTGGCGACCTCCATGAAGAAGTTCATGCCGATCGCCCAGAAGAACGACAGCCGCGGCGCGAAGCGGTCAACGTCGAGGCCTGCGGCAAGTCCGGCGCGCAAATATTCGACGCCGTCGGCGAGCGTATAGGCGAGCTCGAGATCCTGCGTCGCGCCGGCCTCCTGCATGTGATAGCCGGAGATCGAGATCGAATTGTACTTCGGCATCCGCGTCGAAGTGTAGGCGAAGATGTCCGAGATGATCCGCATCGAGGGCGCGGGCGGATAGATGTAGGTGTTGCGCACCATGAACTCTTTCAGAATGTCGTTCTGAATGGTGCCCGACAGCTTTTCCGGCGCAACGCCCTGTTCGCCGGCAGCGGCGACATAGAGCGCGAGGATCGGCAGCACCGCGCCGTTCATGGTCATCGACACGCTCATCTGGTCGAGCGGAATGCCGGCAAACAACGTGCGCATGTCGTAGATGGAATCGATCGCGACACCGGCCATGCCGACGTCGCCGCCGACGCGCGGATGATCGCTGTCATAGCCGCGATGGGTGGCGAGATCGAAGGCGACCGAGAGGCCCTTCTGCCCGGCTGCCAGGTTACGGCGATAGAACGCGTTGGAATCTTCCGCCGTGGAGAAGCCCGCATATTGCCTGACGGTCCAGGGCTGGTTGACATACATGGTCGGATAGGGGCCGCGGAGGAACGGCGCGATGCCCGGATAGGTCTCCAGGAAATCGAGCCCTGCCAGATCAGCCTCGCCATAGGCGGGCTTCACCAGAATGCCTTCGGGCGTCAGCCAAGGCTCGGCGAGGCCTGACGGCGCGGCGGTGGCAGTCCGTTCGAAGGCGACATCGGCGAAATTGGGAATGCGGCTCATGGCTTCAACCATATCCTCAATCGTGATCCGGATGCTGGTGGCTGACAATGGTCGCCATCTTCTCCGGTCCGTAGTTCTGCTGCGTAGTCTGGCTCGGCAGGTTGGAGATGCCGATCACCCAGCCGAGGCGAGACTCGCTTCCGTATTGCCGCGTCGGCACCAGGCGGTCGGGCCGGTCGAAGGCGCCGGTCATGATCTCGATCCGGTCGCCGTCGATGCGGCCAAAACTCAGCGGCGTGCCGCAGGCGGCGCAATAGCCGCGGTCGGCGATCGTGGAGGAGCGGAAGAACGACGGCTGCCCCTTGGTCCATGCGAAATCCGTGCGGTTGATGTCGGCAAAGGAGGCGAACGGCGCGCCGCTCGCCTTCTGGCACATCCGGCAATGGCAGATCGAAACCCGGTTAGGGGTTGCCGAAATCGCAAAGCGCACTGCACCGCATTGGCAGCCGCCGGTGAGAACGGGTTTGCTGGCGTCGGTCATGCCTGTTCCATCCGCAAATAGGCGTCTCGAAGCGTGGCGAGTGCATCGCCGCCGGCAAACACAAAGCCAACGACGCCGGCCGCCCGCAGGGCCGCCTCGGCCTCAGCCGGACGGCCTGCCAGATAGATATGTCGCGCGCCCGCCGTTTGCAGGGCCTTTGCTGCCGCCTCGGCCTGTTCCGCATAGACCTTGTCGCTGGAACAAAGGCAGGCGAGCGCAGCACCGGAAGCCCTGAGGGCCGCGGCGAGCTTGGCGGGATCGGCAAAACCTTCGCTGTCGAGGGCCTGAATGCCGCCTGCTTCGAAGAAGCTCTTGGCAAAGGTCGCGCGCGCGGTGAAATCCGCGGGCGTGCCGAGATTGGCCAGGAACACGCTCGGCCGTGTGCCGCGTGTTTTCAATGCCGCATCGGATTTGTCGCGCAGCGCTTCGAATGGCGCGGCCATACGCATCGGCGCCAGCGCGTCGAACTTGCACTTCGGTTCGCCCGCGGGCGGCAGCGCGACCGGCTTCACATCCAGCACGGTGGCATCGGCCTCGTGCAGGTTTGGAAACTCGCTGGCGCCGGTCAGCACGTCGCGGCGCTTTGCGATGTTGGCCTCTCGCGCCTTGCGCGTGCCCGCGACCTTGCTTTGGAACAGGCCCTGCTCGAGTGCGGCGAAGGAGCCGCCAGCTTTCTCGCTCTCCTGGAACAATGCCCAGGCCGCCGCGCACAGTTCCGACGTCAGCGTCTCGATGCCGCCGGAGCCTGCTGCGGGATCGCTGACCTTGGCGAGGTTACTCTCCTCCAGCAGCAGGAGCTGCGTGTTGCGTGCCACGCGCCGCGCAAAGGGATCAGGCAGCCCGCGCGCCAGCGTGTGCGGCAGCACGGTGATCGCATTCGCTCCGGCGAGGCAGGCTGCGAATGTTGCGATCGTCGCGCGCAGCATATTCACGTAAGGATCGCGCTGCGTCAGCATGCGCCAGGCGGTTTCCGCGGCGATGAAAGCCGGCTGAGGTGTGAGGCCGCAGGCCTGCTCGACGCGGGCCCATAGCTGCCGCAATGCGCGGAACTTGGCCATGCCCAGGAATTGATCGGCGTCGGCGCAGAGCCGGAATGAAATCGCTCCTCGCGCGACATCGAGATCGATGCCGCCGCGCTCGAGCATGCGCAGATAGGCCGCACCGAGCGACAGCGCGAACGCCAGCTCCTGGGCCTCGGAACCGCCGGCATCGTGCACGGGGCGGCCATCGGCGAGCACGAACGGGCCTTTGAAGCCGCGCCCGATCAGACCCGACACGATGCGCGCGAAGGGCGCTTCGTACTCCGACCAAGGAACAAGCGCAGCGCCGCGCACGGCGAACGTGCTCAGGGCCTGGTAGTTGAAGCGAACGTCGATCCTGGCCGGGTCGAGCTTCCTGGCCTCGACCATCTCGGCGAACAGCGTGCCGGCGTCCTGGCGGCCGGCCACCGGGTTGAGCGAGACCGCAACGCCGGCGTCGAGGAATACACCGTCGAACAATCGCTCCAGCGTCGCCGGGTTTGCATCGATGATACCGAAGCCACGCGCGCCGGGGCCGCCCGCGAACTCGACCTCAAGGCCGGTGGCGCCGTTCTCCAGATCCAGCAGGGCCTGCGCATTTGCCGTGGCCACATCGGGATGATCGATCCGCTGCATGATCTGCCACGGCGCGGCTGCCGCTCGCCCCGTCACCAGCGCAGCCCCCTTGGCGCGCGGGTAGAGCGGCTCGATCCTGAGACCATCATAGGTCTTGCCGACCAGCTTCTCGAATGGCGCGCCCTTCAGCACGACGTCGACCAGCTTGCGCCAGTCCGCGTCTGTCGCCTTGGGAAAATCCGCCGCCAGCGGCAGATTGTCAGTCACAGAGGTCATACGGCCAAGGGCTCCCAACGTATCGACATTCGCAGGCGAAATTGCCACGCCGGAGCGACCCTGCAAACGGTTGTTTTTGGTTAACCGGTATCCGAAAGCCGCTCAATGCCTTGCGTCGAGACGCTGGCGAGGCCGTCACGCACACGAATGCCTGAGATCACGCGGTCCGGTGCGATTTCGGCCAGCGGCACCAGCACGAAGGCGCGCTCGAACAGCCGCGGATGCGGCAGGGTCAGGTCGGGCTTCTCGAACGACACATCGTCATAGGCGATCATGTCGAGATCGAGCGTGCGCGGGCCCCAGCGTCGATCCTTGTCCCGGGTGCGGCCGAATTTCTGCTCGACTTTCTGCATCACGAACAATAGCGCGTGCGGATCGAGGTCAGTCTCGATCTCGACGCAAGCGTTGATGAAGGGATCCTGGTCCTCGTCGCCCCAGGGCGGCGTGCTGTAGTCCGACGAGCGCGCGACCACCGCGGCCTGCGCCATGCCGCAGATATGGGCGACGGCCTTGTTGAATGTCGCGCGGACATCGCCGACATTGCCGCCGAGTGCGATCAGCACGCTCGCCATCATGGGTGCCGCGAGCGGGTCAGCATGATGCCGACGTCGTCGAAGATCGCAGCGATTGGCGCATGCGGCTTGTGCACGGTGATCTTCACGGCGCGGATGCGCGGGAAGTGCGCCAGGATGGCGTCGGCCACCGCACCCGCTGCGCGCTCAAGAAGCTTGTAGTTGGTGTTCTTGAACGCCGCCGTCGTGGTCGCCACCACGTCGGCATAGGAGACGGTATCCATGAGCCGGTCGCTGCGCGAGGGCTCCGACAAATCGGTGTAGAGCTCGAGGTCAATGACGAAGCGTTGGCCGACTGCCGTTTCGTGATCCATCACGCCATGGCGGGCATGGATCGACAGGCCGGTGACGAAGATCGTATCGGTCATTGCTTGCCCTCGATTGCGTTGGCGACCCGCAAGGCCTGCAAGGTCTCGGCGACGTCATGGGTCCGGATGATCTTGGCGCCCTTTTGAGCCGCGATCAGATGTGCGGCGATCGAACCGGCAAGCCGCCCCGACGGCTCCGACGGCGACACCGAGGCGATGAAGCGCTTGCGCGATGCGCCGACCAGGACGGGCAGGCCGAACATGTCGAGCTCGCGTAGCCGCGCCAGCGCGATCAGGCTCTGCTCGGCGGTCTTGCCGAAGCCGATGCCGGGATCCAGCACGATTTTATCACGCGCGATACCGGCCTTCGCGGCAATGTCGAGCGAGCGCAGAAAGAACGCCTTGATGTCAGCGACGATGTCGATGGCGGAATCGATGCTGTCGCGGTTATGCATGACGATGACGGGGACGCCTTTCGCGGCGACCAGCGGCGCTATGTCGGGGTCGCGCTGCAATCCCCAGACATCGTTGGCGATGGCGACGCCCTGGTCGAGCGCGAAGGCCACGACCTTCGCCTTCATGCTATCGATCGACACCGGCACGCCGAGTTCCACGACGCCTGCCAGTACCGGCTTCAGACGGGCCAGTTCGCCTTCTGCGGTGACCGGCTGGGCGCCTTTGTAGGGACGGGTGGATTCGGCGCCGATATCGATGATGTCGGCGCCATCGGCGATCATCGCCCGCGCCCGCGCCAGCGCCCGGTCCGGCGCGATGAAATCGCCGCCGTCGGAGAAGGAGTCCGGGGTGACGTTGAGCACGCCCATCACCGCCGGCAGAGGCCGTTCCAGCAGCGTCCGCAGCGCATCTAGCCCGGCCGAGCCGGCCGGCGGGACGGATGGGGAGGGCGAGGCATTCATGCGGCCCGCTTTGCGCGGTCGGGCAGGGGGAGTCAAGACGGGATTGGCGGCAGCGTCGTGCCCCGGCGTTGCCGATGTTGCGACAACCTCGTGCGTCAATCTCGGCCGTCGTCCCGGCGAACGCCGGGACCCATAACCCCAGGGAGAAGTTTGGCGAAGATTTGTCGTTCGGTACTGCGACCTTCGACGATCGATAGATTCCGCGGTATGGGCACCGGCGTTCGCCGGGACGACAGAACGCCCTAATACGTAATCTTCGGCGGCAGCTTCTTGGCCTTGGCGATGATATCGCCGACCGACTTCTCGGAAGGAAGGATGCGGACGAGCTTCTTCCGGTCGTTGGCCTCGCGCATGCTCTGCGCCAGTCTCGCCGGATTCCGATAGGCGAGCTCCCGCACGGTGGTGACGCCGGCGGCGCGGACGAGGCCGACCTTGGCACGGCCCATGCCGGGAATGCGCATGTAGTCGGAGACGTTGGCCCACTCCAGGAGCTGCTGCTCGCTGATGCCGGTCTTGGCCGAGAGCGCCTTGCGGCCCTTGGCGGTGCTCGCGGCTTCCAGCAGTGCGTCAGTCGTGCGGATGCCATGCGCCTTCAGCTTGTTGGCGGCAAAGGCAGGCAGGCCCTCAATCTCGGAGATCGGATATGTCATGATACTCGGTATGAAATGCGACAGCTTCAGGCGAACTGGCTGAGGCCCGGCGTGCCCGCGATGATCTTGCCCATCTGATCAGCTCCGATTTTGTCTCGACCAAAGCGAAAAAGTTCACGGGCCACGTTCTGGATTTCGGACATGCCGAGCCCAAGGCCCATCAGGCGCGTGCCGACGGCCATCAGCCCGCCGCCTATCAGCCGCGACAGTCCGCCGCTCCTGGATGCTTCGATCACCCCTTCTGCACCGGGGATCTGGTCGATCAGGGCCTGCACGCTGTCGGACGGACCTTCGCTGCGAAGGAAGCCCAGGATAATGCCGACGGTCTTTTCAGCCACAGCACTATCTATGCTGGCGTTTGTCGCCAGGCGCCCGATCAGCTCGTCCATATTGACCCGCCCCTCAGCCGGTTGCACGCCGGAGTATTATTTCGAAAAACGATCTTGAGCCGGTGTGATGTGAAATACAAGCGATGAACGCACGCAACGTTCCGATTCATTCCCGAAGGCGCGAAAAGTGTTGCAGCGATGCAAGAGCGGAGAAGAAATTCATGAGAAATTGCCGCGGTGCGAATGCATCACTCCGACTTTTGGCGCATGCGGCGCGCACATTCTCCGACAATGTCGCATGTCGAGGGCGTCTTGAACGGTTTCAATCGACTTGCGACATGCGTTAAACTACGGAACTGGTGGGCTTGTATTTCAATACGCGAAACTAACGAGAGAGCATGATGGCGGCGCAGGACAACAAGCTCGGCGATACCGACGACAAGATCTTCGTCGGCAAGGGAGACGAGCAGGCCTGGCTGACGCTGGCGCTCGCAAATCGCCATGGCCTCGTCACAGGTGCGACCGGCACCGGCAAGACGGTCACGCTGCAAGTGATGGCGGAAGGATTTGCGCGGGCCGGCGTTCCGGTGTTCGCCGCCGACATCAAGGGCGATCTCTCGGGCATTTCGCAGGTTGGAGAGGCAAAGGATTTCATCGTCAAGCGCGCGACCGAGCTGGGGCTGAATTTCCAGCCCGACCAGTTCTCGACGGTGTTCTGGGACGTGTTCGGCGAGCAGGGCCATCCGGTGCGGGCCACCGTCACCGAGATGGGGCCGTTGCTGCTGGCGCGCATGCTCGATCTCAACGACGTGCAGGAAGGCGTGCTCAACGTCGCCTTCCGCGTCGCGGACGACAACGGCCTTACTCTGATCGACATGAAGGATCTGCGGGCATTGCTCGATGCCATCGTGCCCGATAGCGGCAAGAAGGGACCGGACGCGGAGGAGGATCCGCTCGCGCCGATCCGCAAGGCCGCCCAGGGTTTTGGCAACGTCACCAAAGCCACCGTCGGCACCATCCAGCGCCAGCTTCTGGTGCTGGAGAACCAGGGCGGCACCAAATTCTTCGGCGAGCCGGCGCTGACCTTGAAGGACTTCATGAAGACCGACCGCGACGGCCGCGGCATGGTCAACATTCTCGTCGCCGACAAGCTGATGCAGAGCCCACGGCTTTACGCGACATTCCTGCTGTGGATGCTGTCAGAGCTGTTCGAGGAATTGCCCGAGGTCGGCGACCTGCCCAAGCCCAAGCTGGTGTTCTTCTTCGATGAGGCGCATCTGTTGTTCACCGATGCGCCCAAGGCACTGATGGACAAGATCGAGCAGGTGGTCCGTCTGATCCGCTCCAAGGGCGTCGGCGTCTATTTCGTCACGCAGAACCCGGTCGACGTGCCCGACCGCGTGCTCGGGCAGATGGGCAACCGGGTGCAGCATGCGTTGCGCGCCTTCACTCCGCGCGACCAGAAGGCGGTCGCCGCGGCCGCCCAGACCTTCCGGCCCAACCCGAAGCTCGACACCGCCAAGGTGATCATGGAGCTCGGCAAGGGCGAGGCGCTGGTGTCGTTCCTCGAAGGCAACGGCACGCCGGCGATGGTCGAGCGGGTGCTGATCCGCCCGCCCTCGGCCCGTATCGGGCCGATCACGCCGGAGGAGCGCAAGGCGATCATGGATGCGAGCCCGGTGAAGGGTAAATACGACACCGCTGTTGATTCCGAGTCCGCCTACGAAATCCTCCAGAAGCGCATTGCGGGCACCGCGGCGCCGGCTGACGGTCAGGCCGGGGCAAGCGGCGGCGGCATCCTCGGCCAGATCGGCTCGATCGTCGGCACCATCTTCGGCACCAATACCGGGCGTAACCGGCTGACGACGGGACAGCGCATTGCGCGCGACGTCACGCGCACGGTGACCGGCAAGGTGGTCGGCGGTGTCGCGGCCGATCTCGGCAAGTCGGTCGGCGGCCAACTCGGCGGCTCGGTCGGCCGCGCGCTCGTTCGTGGCGCGTTGGGCGGATTGCTGCGAAGGTAGGGCAGCCACCCCCGTTTGAGGCCATTCTCCTCGGCCCCGGGGCGCCGCGACCGGTCCCGGGTCAGGCACAAATTCGGTCGAAGGGGACTCTCCAAGCGTCTGTCGGTCTGCTACGTGCTGTCTGTTTCCAACGGGACATCATGTGACACCCTCGAATCCATCAGATAAACCTCGCGCGTTGCGCCTGCCGTCCCTGCGCGCGCCGCTCGATCTGCTCTTCCTGGTCTGCTGCGTCATCCTCACCGCCGATGTCCTCGGTCCCGAGATTTTCGGCCGCGGCAAGACGAAGGACTACGCGCTGTGGTACTGGGCCGGGCAGCAGGTGCTGCATGGCGGCTGGCTCTATCCCAGCGACATCCATCACCAGTTCGAGTTCATCTATCCGCCGTTGCCGGCCATCCTGCTGGCGATCCCGAGTTGGTTCGGCAAAATCCCGCTCTACCTCGTGCTGTCGATCCTGAACGTGGTGGCGTGGTGGTGCACGGGCACTCTCTCCAATGCGATGACCGGCTCGGACCGCAAGCCCGGTCCCTGGCTCGAAGCGCTGCCGGCGCTCGTCACCGTGACCTTCGTGTTCGACATGTTCGATCTCGGCCAGCCGAACCTCGTTCTGCTCGCGATGATGCTCTACGGGTTCTGGTGCCTTCTGCACCAGCGGTCGTGGTTCGCAGGCTTCATGTTCGCGCTCGCCACCGGCATCAAGGTGTTTCCGATCGCCGTACTGCCTTATCTGGTCTGGCGCAGGCAGTGGGCGGCGGTTGTCAGCATGCTCGCCTTCATCGGCATCCTGCTTTATGTCGTGCCGGCCCCGATCCGTGGCTTCGAACGCAACGCCGCCGAGCTCAAGACCTGGTACCAGGGCATGGTCGGTTCGAGCTCGGAAAAGGGCTTTGGCCAGCGCGATGCGCAGAACTGGTCGTGGGTCAACCAGTCCATCATTGCCGTGACGCACCGGCTGGTCCGGCCGATCAACTATAATCAGGAGGATCCCGGCAAGCCCGTGCGCACGATGAATGTCATCGACGTCGACTACAAGACGGCGAACTGGATCGTGCTCGTGGTATCGGGGCTGCTCGGGCTCGGCTTCGTTGCGGTCATGCCGCGACAGGCGCGACGAACGCCACGATCGGATGCGGAAGAGCTCGGCATCCTGTTCTGCCTGATGACGGTGGCTTCGCCGCTGGCGCGACAATATTATTTTATGTGGCTGTTCGTGCCGTTCACGGTGCTGATGCATCGGGCCGCCTTCGATGCGAGGCCGAGGGTGCGGCTGGGAACCTGGCTTACGCTCGGCGTTGCCGGCATCATCATGCTGCTGTCGCTGCCGTGGTTTCCCACCGCCATCCAGGCCTGGGGCAACAACCTCGTCGCCACCGCGATCCTTGCAGTTTGCCTTGGCTGGCACATCCGGCATCCGCCTGATGCGGCTAGCTCCAACGTCGCGACAGGGCTAAAACGCAAGACCGCTTGAAACTCAAGCCATCTTGAGACTCGAAAAGTCAGGGAATCCGACCATGGCCAACGCGCAGCTTCAATCCGTGCTCGACCACATCGACAAGGACTTCGACAACAGCCTCGAGCGCCTGTTCTCGCTGTTGCGGATCAAGTCGATCTCCGCCGATCCGGCCTTCGCCGCCGATTGCAAGGCGGCGGCCGAGCATCTCGCCAAGGACATCGCAAGCCTCGGCGTTGCGACCGAGGTAAGGCCGACCGCGGGCCATCCCGCCATCGTCGGCAAGACCGGCGCGGGCGGACGGCCGCATGTGATCTTCTACGGCCATTACGACGTGCAGCCGGTCGATCCGGAAAGTCTCTGGCACCGTCCGCCGTTCGAGCCCGTCGTCACCGATCATGCCGACGGCCGCAAGATCATCGTCGCGCGCGGCGCCGAGGACGACAAGGGCCAGGTGATGACCTTCGTCGAAGCCTGCCGCGCCTGGAAGAAGGTGACGGGCTCGCTGCCGATCGACGTCACCTTCCTAATCGAAGGCGAGGAGGAGGTCGGCTCCAAGAACTTCGTGCCCTTCATCGAAGCCAACAAGAACGAGTTCAAAGCGGACTATGTGCTGGTCTGCGACACCGGCATGTGGGACCGCAACACCCCGGCGATCACGACGTCGCTGCGCGGTCTGCTCTATGAAGAGCTGAAGATCACTGCGGCCAATCGCGACCTGCATTCGGGCGTATTCGGCGGCAGCGCGATGAATCCGATCCGGGTGCTGACGAAGATCCTGGGCGGCCTGTTCGACGACGATAACCGCATCACCATCCCCGGCTTCTATGACGGCGTGAAAGATCTGCCGCCCGATATTCTGGAGCAGTGGAAGAAGCTCAACCTGACGCCGGAGATGTTCCTGAAGCCGATCGGGCTGTCGATCCCGGCCGGCGAGAAGGGGCGCCTGCTGATCGAGCAGGCCTCCTCGCGCCCGACCTGCGACGTCAACGGCATCTGGGGCGGCTATATCGGCGAAGGCTCAAAGACGGTGATCCCCTCGCATGCCTCGGCAAAAGTCTCGTTCCGCCTGGTGGAGGGACAGGACCCGCAAAAGATTCGTAAAGCCTTCCGCGACTACGTCACGGCGCGGCTGCCGGGCGATTGCAAGGTCGAGTTCGGCGATCATTCTGCCGCGCCCGCGGTCGCGCTCGACTGGAACATGAAGCCGCTTGCCGCAGCCAGCAAGGCGCTGGCGGAGGAATGGGGCAAGGAGACCGTGCTGATGGGCTCCGGTGCCTCAATCCCAATCGTCGCCGACTTCAAGCGCACGCTGGGGCTGGACTCGCTGTTGGTCGGCTTCGGCCTCGACGACGACAACATCCATTCGCCGAACGAGAAGTACGATCTGCGCAGCTTCCAGAAGGGTATCCGTTCCTGGGCCCGCATTCTCGCCGCGCTGGCAGACGTGAAGTAGCGGCCCCGCTCTATCCCCGTCATTGCGTAGCGAAGCAATCCAGACTGCCCCCGCAGAAATAGTATGGATTGCTTCGTCGCCAGCGCAAAATTGCTCCGCAATTTTGTCGCGGGCTCCTCGCAATGACGGACGTGGCGAGACCGCCGCCTCAAATAAAAACGCCGCCCGGAATTGGGCGGCGTTTCATTCCGAAACGTGTAGAGGTAGGTGGCGCCTAGCCTACACGAAACCGGCAAAATCTCAAGACCGGTAGCCCGGAAGCTCGCGGTCGAGCTTGCGCAGCAGCGGCGGCCAGACGAGGTTGGTCGCGCGCAACTCGGCGCGGTCGCGATTGGCGAGCAGCTCGGTGTTCTTCTCGATCGCGATCTCCTCGACCGGATAGACCGGCGTGCCCAGCGCGCGGGTGCGCACCTGCATCGAGCAGGCGCGCTCGAGGTGGTACATGCGCTCGAAGGCGGAGGCGACCGAGCGGCCGACGGTCAGCGTGCCGTGGTTGCGCAGCAGCATGTGATTGTGGTCGCCGAGGTCCTTCTGCAGCCGCGGCCGCTCGTCGTGATCGAGCGCGATGCCTTCATAGTCGTGATAGGCGAGATCGTGGGTGACGAGCTGCGCGGTCTGGTTCAGCGGCAGCAGGCCTTCGGCGCTGCTCGACACCGCGGTGCCGTCGAGGGTGTGGAGATGCAGCACGCAGATGGCATCCTCACGCACCTCGTGGATCGCGGAATGGATGGTGAAGCCGGCCGGGTTGATGCTGTACTCGCTCTCCGAGAGCTGGTTGCCGTGCAGATCGACCTTGACCAGGCTCGAGGCCGTGATCTCGTCGAACATCAGCCCATAGGGGTTGATCAGGAAATGATGGTCGGGGCCGGGCACGCGCGCGGAGATATGGGTGTCGACCAGATCATCCCAGCCGTACAGCGAGACGAGGCGATAGCAGGCGGCGAGATTGACCCGTTGCTGCCACTCGGCCTCCGTCATGTCGGACGGCACTTCCTTCAGGCGGGCTTCCGCTGGTGACATGGCAAATCTCCGAACCTCGTTGTTGCGGGAAGGGAGCCTAGTCTCGGGTGAAGCCGGCAGCAAGGCGAGCAAAGCGCGGCAGTTCAGCGTAGCTCGCATGGGGCGGGCTACGGGCTCGGGAGAAAATGACTACGGCGCCGGGATCGACAGCAGGCTGGAAATGCTGCGGCCGCGGATGTCGTAGACGCGCGCGAACACGACGTCGTCGCGCTTGATCTCGACCATCACCGGCGCGGTGAGACCCTTGCAGTAGAATTCGCCGAGCGTCATGGCGAAATCGGCAGCATTGGAATCCCAGCCGATGGTGAAGTCGGGGCCGAGTGCGACTTGCGCAGGACGCTGCGGACCGCACACCGCGACTTTCCATTTGCGATTGCGCGGCGGCACTTCCTGGCGCTCGACCAGTTGCTCGCGCAGGCCGTCGGAGGCCTGTTTCAGCGCGAGGCCCCAATAGTCCAGCATGAAGCGGTCGTCGGCGCCGCGCACCGTGCCGGCGATGTGGTTGAAGTGGGTGTACTGATAGGGATGCAGCCGGATCATTTCGGCGAGTGGCAGCGCCAGGCCGAAACAGAACAGTGCGAGCATGGCCGGCTGCCAGGCGCGGTGCTTGGTGCGCAGGCGCTCCATGCTCCATCCGAAGGCGACGCCGCCGAGCACCGCCATCGGCGGGATCACGAACACAAAGTGGCGGATGCCGTTGTAGAGCGCCGGGCGCTTCACCATCGCGATCGCGAGCGGCAGGGTGGCCGCGAGCGTCAGCATCAGCATGATCGTCTTGCGGCGCGCGGGAACATCGTGGCGCGGCAGCATGACGAAGGTGCCGACCGCGGCGCCGATCATCAGCACCAGCATCACTTCGGGCAGCTGCAGCGCGAACAGCGTCGGCAGATACGACCAGGGCATGTCCGGCACGGACACGATCGCGCCATCGAACATCTCCTTCCAGGGCTTCTCGAAGAAGTGCGAGAAATAGGTCAGCGCCTCGAATGGATTGCCGGGCTCCATGATCGACCACGGCCAGATCAGGCCCATCACGAGATAGCCGAGCGCAAGACCGGGCAGCAGCACGTAGACGACATGGGCGAAACGCCTGATGGCCTCGCGCGCGCCTTCGACGCGCAGTTCCTCGAGGAACAGCGGCACGAAGCCGATCATGGCGTAGACCAGCGCGAGCCCGCCGAGAATGCGCGTGCCGAGCGAGAGACCGGCTCCGAGGCCGACGATCAGGATCGTGCGCGGCGAGGGCTTTGGATATTCTTCGGCGAGCCGGACCAGGCCCAGCATCAGGATGATCATTGCCACCGCGAAGGGCGCATCCTTCGGGTTCATGAACATGTGGCCGTAGAAGATCGGGCAGAGCGCGAGCAGCAGGAGCGAGGCGAGGCCGGCAAGAGGCCCGCCGACGCGGCGGCCGAGCCGCCACGTCACCGCAAGTCCGATCACGCCGACGATCGCGCCGACCAGGCGTCGCGTTTCGAACAGCTCGAGCGGAATGACCTTGTGCAACAGCGCCGCGGCCATGTCGAAACCACCGCCATACATATAGAGATTGGCGAAGGAGAGCGCGGACGTGTCCTTGAAACCGGAGCCGAACATGCGCAGCAGCAGGTCGGCATATTCCGCGTGCGTATAATCGTCCCAGCCGAGCCCGTAGTCGCGGAAGGTCAGGCCTGCGATGACCGCGACGGCAGCCAGCACCAGCATGGCGAGGTCGTCGCAAGTTCGCTCAACCGAGCGCCCGAGAGGCGTGTCGAGCGCCGAAGTCGTGATCGATGTCATGGCTATTGGTGACCCGGACTACCCTCTCGGCCCTGCTGGTGCGCGCGGGCCTGCTCCCCGGAATCCCTATAGCGCAGTTCCATTACCAAGTAATTGGGCATTATGGCTAAATTCCTGATGCGACGCAGCAATTTCCGATCAACTTGGAGAACATGAGAGCTAGCGGAGCGTTGCTGAAGGGAATGTGAATAAGTCCCTGATATCCTTCCCCTTAGGAACGGCGGCGGCAATTCGTCGTTGGCGAGGAACGCAGGATGACGGTATCGTGGCGTAGCGGGTGCCGCGCGTTGATGCGCGGCCGGGGGTGTATTCGATGAGCGTGGCTTTGTTGATCGCTGGGATTTTCGCCGTGGTGGCGGGCCTCCTTGCGGTCGCGTTTGGCTATTCGATCAGGGATTTCAGCCTCGGCAGCACGCTCATAACGAGCGGAACGATGGGCGTCTGCTCCGGAATGTTACTGGTCGGCCTCTACGCCGTGCTGCTCGAGCTGCAAGGCATCGCCCGCCGTCTGGCCGGGGTGGCCTCCGCGTCCGAGGTTCGCGTGCGGCCGGTGCTGCCGCCGGGCCTCGCACCGCCAAATGGACCCAGCACGGCTGTGTCGGAGCCGGCTCCGGCAACGCGGGGCGAGCCGCCGGCCCCGGCTGCGCTGCCATGGCAGGCCGAAGTGCCCGCGCCGACGCGCCCGCGCAGCGAGGCACCGGCCGAGCCGGAGACACCTCCGCCGCCGCCGGCAGAGCCGGAACCACCGCGCCGACGCAACCTGATGTTCGCCTCGAGCTCGCGCAAGGAGCGCGAACGTGCCGAGGCGAAGGCCGCCGAGGGCGCGCCGCCGCAGGCCCACACTCAGCCTGCGGAGCCGGCCGCGCCCGACGCTCCGCACGCGAGCTTCGACGACGCCTGGCCGAAGCCGGACCGCGCGCGGCCGCCGGAGCCGCCCGTTGCGCGTCGGCCGCCGCCGCGCCCGGCGTCGACCTTCGAGCCTGCTGTGCCGCAGCCCGCCGCACCACCGCCGGCGCCCGAGCCGCCGCCGGCCGAACAAGCGCAGGTGACGGTGCTGAAATCCGGCATCGTCGACGGCATGGCCTATTCGCTCTATTCCGACGGCTCGATCGAGGCGCAGATGCCCGAGGGCATGATGCGCTTTGCCTCGATCGACGAGCTGCGCGCCCATCTCGACCAGCGCGGTGGCTGAAGACCTCGCGTGCTCAAGTAAAGTCTCCCAGTTCTCGTCGCGAGAGCAGTAATCGGTTTATATTCTCCAGTTGTCCTATTTCGGCCAAACGTATTGTTGATAGAGAATACTTCACCGTCGCCAGTGTAGCGACGGGGTCTGATTGGAGGGGGCGCGCCCATGTCGGATGCCGGGGCCAAGAATTTCATCGAACTGACGGCGAGCATCGTGTCGGCCTATGTCGGCAACAACCCGACACCGGCTGCCGAGATTCCGAACCTGATCAGCCAGGTGCATGGAGCCTTGACGCGGGTGTCCTCGGGGCGCGTGGAAGCGCCGCTGGAGCCGGCCAAGCCCGCGGTGTCGCTGAAGAAGTCGATTGCGCCCGACTATCTGGTGTGTCTGGAAGACGGCAAGCGCTTCAAGTCACTGAAGCGTCATCTGCGCACCCAGTACAACATGACGCCCGAGCAATATCGCGAGAAATGGGGCCTGCCGGCCGACTATCCCATGGTTGCGCCGAACTACGCGGTGGCCCGTTCGCAACTCGCAAAGAAGATGGGCCTGGGACAGCAGCAGCGGAAGAAGGGGAAGTAGAATCGCGCACTCGGTCTCGTAACTCGGACTCGTAGGGTGGGCAAAGCGAAGCGTGCCCACGTTCTGAGTGCGATCAACGAGAGATCGTGGACACGGCGCTACGGCGCCTTTGCCCACCCTACGGCAGCTCACGATGAGGAGCTACGATGCTTCCGCCAGTGCTTCCCTCGCGTCGGTCTTGATGCGCTCGACCATCGAGCGCAGGCCGTTGGAGCGCTGCGGCGTCAGATGGTCGCGGAAGCCGAATTCGTTGAACACCGAGAGCGCATCGGTATCGAGAATCTCCTGCGGCGTACGGCCGGAGTACAGCGCGAGCACGATCGCGACCAGCCCGCGTACGATATGCGCGTCGCTGTCGCCGCGATATCTCAGGATCGGCACGCCGGCGTCGCGATCAACCAGCTTCTGGAGCCAGACCTGGCTGACGCAGCCATTCACCTTGTTTTCGGCCGAATGCTCTTCCTCGGGCATCGGGTCCAGGGTGCGGCCGAGCTCGATGACGTACCGGTAGCGGTCGTCCCAGTCGTCCAGAAGCTCGAAATTGTCCCTGATGTCGTCGATCGAAGTCATTGATGGCCCGTGGTTCCCGCTTACTGCCTATATAGGCACGCGGGGCCGCGAAATCGATAGGATTTGGGGCCTAATTCGCCGTAGCCTCGGGGCCGCGCCACTCCAGCGCGAGATCGTCCTGGGTCAGCGTGTCGCGCGGCACTTCGGTGGTTGCCGCGTCGCCTTCACCGGCGACCGTGATCGAGCCGGTATGGTCGGGCGCCTTCTTGTCGTTCCTGTTGGTCTTCTCGTTCTTCTCGTCGGTGATCTGCTCCTTCTTGTCGTTGATGATCTGGTAGATCTTCTTCGCGCCGTCCTGGGCACGCTGGCCGATGATGGTCGCGGCCTGGCCGCCGACCTCGCAGGCCGCCGGCTGTCGCTTGCAGAACTGGCTCATGTCGGAAACGGCCGCGGTCGCAGCCTGCACCGCGTCGGCAGCGCCGATCTGCGGCAGCTTGTCCGATTCGGGCGTCTTGTCCCGCGGCAGGAGCACCAGCACCAGCCCGAGCCAGAATGTGATGCGGAGCAGAAAGCGCATCTTATCGACCTGTTTGTTAGATCCGGCTCGCGGCGACTTCCGCGCGCGTTTCGACCTAGCAACTCTCGATAAATCGCAAGTGATTGCCTTGAGCTTAATTCGCGGAGAATTTGCGCAAAAATCTTCGCAAATGACGGTCTCGTAAATTTTCGATTGACGAGGGCGGCCGTGGCTGTCCGGACCGTCGTATCCACCAATTCGAAACCATGAGCGTGACGGTGAAACCCTGTGTTCACCATCACCAATGATGACATTGCCAAATCGTCTAAAAATCTCCGCGATCTCGCGGTGGCCGGCGGTGGGTCGATCCGCCTTAGCACTCGTTTAAGGTCGCTCTGACACGGTGGCTCAACGACAAGGAGGCGTTCCGGCGCGTCTTTTCGAGACGAATGAGCCGAAGCGCGAGACCCGTGACAGTTTTGAGTATCATCCGCGATTGTCTCGATGCACTGCTGCATCCCTCCGCGCGTTACGATGCGCTGACGCGTGCACGCCATCGGGCTTTCATGGCGCCGCGACTTCTTGGCAGCCTGGCTGCCTTTGCCGCATTTCCCGTCTATCTCGTCCTGCGTGGCGCGCCGAGCGCGATCGAAGTCGCGGCCTTCGCCTGGCTGATCGCACCGATCCTGTTGTCCTGGTTCCTGTCGCGCACCGGCCGCTATGAAGGCGCCCATGTGCTGTCGTCGCTGGCGCTCGCCGGTCTGATCATGGCGATCGCGGCGACGACCGGCGGTATCGAATCATTCGCTGCGATCTGGCTGGTCGTGGTTCCACTCGAAGCCGCGCTATCGGCCTCGCGCCGCGTTGCGGCCTTTGCCTCCTTGCTCGCACTGTCCTGCGCGGGCCTGTTGATCCTGCTCGGCCAGTTCGGCTGCCTGCCGGCCGGAGAGCTCGGCGGCGCTGAACGCGGCGTGATGATGGCATTCGGCGTCGCCTCGGCAACGCTTTATGCCGCGGGCCTTGCCTTCGGCGCAGAGTCGCTTGCGCGCACCAGCGTCACGCTGCTGTCGCGCGAGGAGGAACGCTACCGGCTGCTGGCGCGCAACATGAGCGACGTGATCTCCCGGCATCAGCGCAACGGCGCGGTGCAATTCATGTCGCCGGCGGCAGAAGCCATGCTCTGCGTGCCCGTTGCGCAACTGCACGGCCATGGCCTCTTCGACCGCGTCCATGTCGCCGATCGTCCGGCTTATCTCACCGCGCTCTCCGATGCCGCGCGCGGCGACGTGCGCAGCGTCGAATTCCGGCTGCGGCGGGAGCCGACCGGTTCCGGGCGGAGCCAGATCGACTTCATCTGGGTCGAGATGCGCTGCCGGCCACTCGATCAGGATCTCGGCCGTGATGTCATGCGTGAGGCGGAAGTCGTCGCCGTGATGCGCGACGTCACCGATCGCAAGCTCTCCGAGCAGGCGCTCGATCAGGCGCGCAGCGCGGCAGAGGACGCCGATGCCGCCAAGACGCGCTTCCTCGCCACCATGAGCCACGAGCTGCGCACACCCCTCAACGCCATCATCGGCTTTTCCGAGATGATCGCGCAGGAGCAGACCCTGATGCTGGCAGCGAGCCAGCGCAAGGAGTATGCCGAGCTCATCAACGCATCCGGCCAGCACCTGCTGTCGGTCGTCAACGGCATCCTCGACATGTCGAAGATGGAATCGGGAAATTTCGAGATCGCGTCGGAGCCATTCGCGCCGCGCGCCTCGCTGATGCATTGCTGCAATCTGCTGGCGCTGAAGGCACGCGAGAACGGCATCGATCTCATCACCGACGCGCCGCAGGATCTTCCCGTGATGACCGGAGATCCGCGCGCCTTCAAGCAGATCGTGCTCAATCTCGTCGCCAACGCCGTCAAGTTCACCGAGCGCGGCGGCCAGGTCACGGTGTCTGCGTCGGCATCCGCCTCGCAGCTCACGCTACGCATCAGCGACACCGGCGTGGGCATCGCGCCTGACGATCTCAAGCGCATCGGTTCCCCGTTCTTCCAGTGCGGCAAGACCTATGAACGCCGTCACGAGGGCACTGGCCTCGGCCTTTCGATCGTGAAGAGCCTCGTGGCGTTGCATCTCGGCGAATTGACGGTACAAAGCAAGCTCGGCGAGGGCACCGCCGTCACAGTGAAGCTGCCGCTCGTCTACACGCCGCCGCAAGCAAAGCCGGCCGAGAGCAAGATCGCGACGCTGACGCCGGTGCTCCGTCATGAAGTTCAGGACCAACCTGCTCTGGTGAAGAAAAGTGCCTAGAAAGTCTGCCAACGATGAAGCTGCTCCGCGCCGCCGTGGCGCCAAGGGTGGCGTTAAGGCTGCGGTCGTGGATGTCGAGACCGAGCGCAATCTCGTGATGCGCGTGCTCTTGCACAGCCCGAAGGACACGCTGGCCGGCCTCGTCGCCGCCGCGGCCGTCAGCGCCATCGTTGCGAACGCGCTGTTCCTCCAGACCGGCCGGCATCCGGCGCCGATGTTCGGCACTGTGATCAATCTTCCCGCGCCGTCGTCCGTGTCGCTGTCTAGTCCTTTGCCGCGCCCGCGTCCCGTCGGCGCGGATACGTCGCCGCTCGAGCCGCGTGCAACCGAGTTTCGCGTCGAGCCGAAACCGGCCGAGAAGGCGCCTGAGAAGGCCGCCGAGACGACGGCCTCGACGCCGCGCTCCGGCGATCCCATGACCAATCTGGTCATCAAGTCCACCACACCGACGCCGGCCGCCGTTGCCATCGCGCGTCCGCCGGCGCCGATCCCGGTGCAGCAAAGCCCGGCGGCGCGCCGTCTCGCCGGCGTACAGCGCGCTCTGTCCGAATATGGCTACGGCAATTTGAAGATCACGGGCACGATGAGCGGCGAAACCCAGTCGGCGATCCAGACGTTCGAGCGCCAGCACAAGATGCCTGTCTCCGGCCAGGTGTCGGATCGCCTGCTGCGCGAGCTTGCCGCCGCGATCGGTCATCCCGTCGAATAGGCGTCATCCTGCCGCATTCATGGATCCTCGTAGCCCTCCCGCGGCGAGGGCCGGCCACAATTGACTTCAGGATATTTTGTAGTTACAAAATAATCTCGTGAAAATCGTTTGGGACGAGCCAAAGCGCCGAGCCAATCTCGACAAGCACGGGATGGATTTCGCTGATCTCAACGAAGCCTTCTTCGACAATGCCTTGGTTTTGGCCACCTATGGTAACCGCTGGCGCGCAATCGGTGTCAGTGCTCGTGGTGTTGTCTCGGTTATCTTTGCAACTCGCGGAACCGAAGGCGTCAGCATTGTCAGCATGCGCCCTGCCAGCAAGAAGGAAAGGGAGCTCTATGAAAAGGCCCGCCGCTAAGAAGGGCTACACTGCGCGAGACATGCGTGCGGTGAGCGAAAATCCGGAATGGACCAATGCTGACTTTGCCAGCGCCAAAACTTTCGATGAGGCATTTCCCGGCATGCGAAAGGGCCGCGGTCCCAACAAAGCCCCGACAAAGCAGCAAGTGACTTTGCGCTTGAGCCCGGACGTCGTCGACTATTTCAAGGCTGAGGGACCAGGTTGGCAGAGCCGGATTGACGAAACCCTCGTCAAGGTGGTGAAGCGCAGGCGCAGTTCTGCCACGGGTTAATCGATGCGTTTGAAATCAAGTATCTGGGTCTCTGCTTACTTGCGTCGGTGCCAGACCGAGGGCGTGTTCGGCGCGGTGCGCCGTCGCGGCGCCGAGGAGGCGGGCGCGGTGTTCGTCAAAGTATCGCTGCTCGACGGCAACGCGATGCTCTACGTGCCGGCGCCGCAGACCGTCTATGACGAGGGCCGGCCGACCGACCGCATCTTCGTGCCGGCAGCGCCGCAGCCGATACCTGAGCCCGCGGTGGAGGAGCGCCTGACGAAGGAGCTCCGCTTCGATCCCGATGCCTGGATCGTGGAAACCGAGGACCGTGCAGGGCGGCACTTTCTCGATCTGGCGAAGACCTGACTTACCGCTCCGACGACGCGCCGCTGCCCGTGCGCACGGCCGGGCTCGAGCCGGGCTGCACGCTCGGCCGTGACTGGCTTGCGCCTGCGCGTGCGCGCTGGCGGTCGCTGTCATGCAGGGAAGGCTGATATTTGGCGCGCGTGACCGCGAGCGTCGAGCCGCGCCAGGCGGCGAGCATCACCAGCGCGGAGCGGTCACTGAGGCGATCATAGAGCCGCGACAACCGGTACACCTCGTTCACGGAATTGCCGATCGCGGGCTTGAAGAACAGCAGGATGCGCTGAAAGTTCGGGCTCGGCATGTCGAGCGCGCGGGCGGCGACCGCGAGCGCCTCGCCGCCGGCATCGTCGACGATCTGCGCCGCGACGCGCGACGGCAGGATCAGGGTATCGCCAAGCTCGTAGATGAAGCTTTCGACATCGCCGGCGATCGCCGCCATCTCCAGGATCTGGATCGCGCGTTTGGCGTGCACCGTCGGAATCCGCGGCGCGGCCTTCAGCGGTGTCTGTGCCAGATTATGCAGGATCAGCGCGCGCTGGCTTGCATCGGCGCGGAAGAACATGTCGTGGATCTCGGCCGCTTCCTTCGGCTGCATCGCCATGTTGGCGGCCATGCGCATTTCCGCGTCGGTCGGCGTGCGGGCAGGTGAGGGGGCGGGCGAAGCCTGCGGGATTGCGCGCGCCAGCGGAACCCTGCGGCCTTCCTGCGCGGCGACCAGCCCGAGCTTCTGAAGAACAGGGAGGGGCGTCTGCGGATAGATCGCCAGCTTCGCCTTGACGGACGCCCGCGTCGCATCGTCGACCTGGTCGATCAGCCGCGTCGCAAGCTCGATGAATTGCCGCTGCTCGTCCTCGGTGTGGGTGCTGGCCTGGACATACAGGTCGGTCAACACGCGCAGCAGCGTCGGGCGAACATCGACGCCCTCGCGGCGGGAGAGTGTCATCAGCCCGTCGAATCCGGGAAACAGCGACTTGGTCATGGAGGCTTACGCAACTCGGGAAAACTGTTGCCTCAGCCTATCAGCGGTTCGTTTAAAGGCTCCTTAAGGAAAACGAAGTGTGAAACAAACCCGCTCATTTCAACCATTCCAGTGCCGCATTCGGAACGAGTGGAGCGGCCCGTGCGGCTACGGTCCGAAGGCCGTGTTTACATCCCGTTAACCATAAACTGATCCTAATGACGCTCATGTTGCAGGGGCGCGTTCGGTCGCGCGGCAATCGAGAGAGCTGATATGGGGACCATCATCGAATTTCCGGCCGGTCGTCGGGTGGGCTCGTCGGCGGACGTCGCACCGCGCGCGGACATGGGAACGATCCTGATCCTTCCCGTCATCCGCATCGAGCGCGAAGCGGACGAAACCAGCGGCGACCGTGGACCGGAAGCGGGCACTGCGCCGGGGCGCCGTCGTCGTCGCCGCTAAATTCCGGCTTTTGCAATGCCGGACTCCTTCCGCCAGATTCGCACCGTCTTATCGGCCATCCTGCTAGCAACTCTAGGCGCCTCGCTCGCTGCCTGCAGCGGCGGAGATTTCGGCCGCACCCGCGCCGACATGCGCAGCGACGACATGCATCGCTGGCTCGGCGCCGAGGTCACCGGCAGCCTCGGCCTGAAGCCGTCGCAATTCCAGCTCACCGACGAAGAGCGCCAGCTTCGCGATCTCGCCTATCCCATGATCGAGCCGCCGCTGTCGCGGCCGGCCTGGAAGAGCGTGTTCGGCGACTACAAGGCCATACCCTCGCCCTGGCACCAGAAGATCGTGTTCGACCGCACCATGTACGGGCGCACGCTGATCGACGAGCCGCACCGCTCGCATTCCTCGCGTTATGCGCAGCTGATCGAGGACGTGCGCAACGACATCACCCGCTTCGAGCCGTTCTTCGCCAGTGCCATCCGCGTCATCGATCTCGACAGGAAACGTGATGCCAGCATGGCGCGCGTCTCTGCGCTCTCGCCGCAGGAGAAGGCGGATGCGGTCGCGCGCATGCAGGAGAACGCGCTGATCGTCCAGTGGGTGCAGCTGTCGCTCGAGCAGCGCGTCTCATCCTATCGCTGGGCGCTGGAGCGGCTGGTGATCCACGCGCCCGACGGCATGGCCGCCGACGCCGACCGGCTGATCGGCGAGCTCGCGGAGCAGACGGCCAACCCACCGATCCAGTCGCAGCCGGCCTATGGCCGCGCGGTGGTCTCGAAGGGCTGAGGCAGGTCGCTACGGCCGTTCCGGCATCGGCCTGAGCGACCCGCTCCGTCAGGCCCGCCCGCGGAACCGCTGCTCCACCGCAGCCGCCGACCCTCCTGAGCATTCCGCCACCCTACCGATTGGTGATTGTCCTCCCGGGCAATAGGGGTAGGATTAGCCCGTTTCTTCAAGTGATTTCACCCAAAGGTCCTTCGCGATGAGCTTAGACGCCGCGAATCCGTTTAAGAGCCGTCCGGACGCCACCCTGCCGCGCAAACTGCTGGTCCTCGCCGTTCTCCTGGGATCGACCGGCTCGGCTGCCGCGCTGACCAAGGAGGCGGCAATCGAGAACTGCCGGATGACCGTCGGCAAGCCGATCGTGCAGGCCTGCATGCGTTCGGGCGGCGGCGCCAATCTGGAAGCGTGCCGCGCCACGGCTTCTCCCAAGGTCAAGGCCTGCGTCTTGGCGGCGCTCAACGCCGCCAATGGCCGCGCCAACGTCGCCGTCGAGCTTCCCAAGGAAGTGGCACCGAAGCTCGATCCGGGCACGGCCCTGCCGAAGGACTTTGTCGCGCCGCCGCGCAACATTGCGGACATCACGGCGATCCTCGACGGCGAGAAGCCGGACGAGAAGATGATCGCGGAGTTGAAGTCGGATGCCGACGATATGCCGACGGGGAAGGAATCGCGCGTGGATCTCGCGCAGTTCTATTTTGATCGCGCCAACGCGCGCGCCCAACTCGGCCGCCTCACCGAGGCCACGGCCGATGCCAACAAGGCCGTGGAGACGGGGCGCGGCGCCGCCAGCCCGAACATGATGGCACGGATGATGCAACTGCAGTCGTTCCAATACGCGACTGCGGGCGACCCCAAGCGTGCGTTCGAAATCCTCCAGAGAATGCTGCGCGATTTCGCCGGCACGCCGACGGCCAAGGGATTTCAGTTCGGCGCCAACCGCTCGATTGCGGCCATCCTGATCCAGATGGGCGACATCCCGCAGGCCGAAGCCTATCTGCGCCGGAGCCTGACTGCGATCCAGGAAGCGCGCACGAGCGGACTTCCCGGCTGGCGCGCCTCCTATGCCCGGCTCGGCCAGAACTGGGAGGGTGAGATCGAGATTTCGCGCGGCCAGATATTCGAAGCGCGGGGTCAGTTTGCCGAGGCCGAGACAGCCTATCGCACCGCGGAGACGCGCAAGCGTGCCGGCACCAAGGGGGTTCTTGAAGGGGACAATCCGCCGGCCGAGACCCTTCTGCTGCAGGCGATCGACAGCACCGTCCTGAATCAGGCGCGCATGAAGGCGCGGCAGGGCAGGCTCGCCGAAGCCGAGGTCGATGCGCGCCGGGCCCTGTTGTCGCGCCTGAAGGACACCGGCAAGTACAATCCGGTGACGCCGCGTTTTGTAATGGGATTGGCCGGAATTCTGGTCGACCAGGGCCGCTACGACGAAGCCGAACAGCTCGGCCGCGTCGCGCTCGATATCAGCAAGACGGTCGGCGTGCCGGAAGACTCGCAGTCGACCGTGCAGCTGCTCTCGGCGCTCGCCGGCATTCTGAATCTCCAGCGCAAGAATGCCGAAGCCAACGAGATATTTGCGCGGATCGACAAGGCGGTCGCCAATTGGGATCCGCAGCGCCGCCAGGTCATCGAGCTCAATCCGGCGCGCATTATCGCGCTCTACAATTCCGGCCAGCTCGACGCCGGCATCGCCGCCGCCGAGCAGCTGGTCAAGAAGCAGATCGGGCGGGTCGGAGAAAGCCATTTCGATACCGCGTCGGCGCGCGGCACCCTGGCTGTGGGCTTGATGCTCGCCAAGCGCGATGCCGACGCGATCCGCGAGTTCAAGGCCGCCATCCCGGTCATGATGGCGAACGCGAACGAGAACGCCGACGACGAGAACACGACCGTTGTCGCCGCGCGCAGCCAGCGGCTTCAAACCATCGTCGAGAGCTATCTGCTGCTGCTCGCGCGGGCCGAGGGCACCGGCGACGCCGTCGGGGAGGAGACGTTCGGCCTGGCAGACGCCATCCGCGGCCGCTCCGTGCAGCAGGCGCTGGCGGCCTCCAGCGCGCGTGCCGCAGCCAAGGATCCCGCGCTGGCCGAGCTGGTGCGCAAGGAGCAGGATCTCACCAAGCAGGTCAACGCTCAGCTCGGCACGCTCAACAACGTCCTCGCCATTCCCTCGTCGGAGCGCGACGAGAAGGGGGCGCAGCAGATCCAGGCGTCGATTGCCGCCTTGCGCAGTCAACGCGACAAGGCGCGCCAGGAGATCAAGCAGAAATTCCCCGTTTACGCCGATCTGGTCTCGCCGAAGCCGCCGAGCGTCGCCGAAATCCGCGCGATATTGTCCGACAATGAAGCGATGTTGTCGTTCTATTTCGGCCAGAACGGCAGCTTCGTCTGGGCCGTGCCGAAATCGGGGCCGGTGGCGTTCGCTGCCGTGAACGCCAAGATCGGCGATATCGAGACCAAGATTCGCAAGTTGCGCGAGGCACTCGAGCCACAGGCCGCGATGATCTCGGACATTCCGCCGTTCGATCTGAAGCTCGGTTACGAACTCTACGAGCTGTTGCTGAAGCCGGTCGAGAGCGGATGGAAGCCGGCCAGGAATCTGATCGTGGTGACCAACGGCGCGCTCGGCCTGTTGCCGCTGTCGCTGTTGCCGACCGCGCCGGCGGAGGTCGCGGCGGACGAGGATCCACTGTTCGTCGGCTATCGCAAGGTGCCGTGGCTGGCCCGGACCCATGCCGTGTCGACCGTGCCGTCGGCGGCAGCGTTGCGCACGCTGCGGCAGTTGCCGCCGGGCAAGCCCGGCCGCGGCGAACTCGTGGCGTTCGGCGACCCCTATTTCAACAAGGAGGAGGAAGCCGAGGCCGAAAGCGCTGACAGCAAGGTTCAGGTGGCCGATGTCGGTGGCAACGTCACCCGCGGCATGCCGCTGAAGCGCCGCAGCAGCCCGAAGCTGGACGGCGTCGACAGCGCCGAGATCGGCCTCTTGCCGCGGCTTCCTGATACGGCCGATGAGCTCAAGTCGATCGCGCTGGCGCTGCAGGCGGATCCCTCAAAAGTCCTGTTCCTCGGCAAGAACGCGACCGAGAGCGCGGTCAAGACGATGAACCTGTCCGGTTTCCGCATTCTTGCTTTTGCCACGCACGGTCTGGTCCCGGGCGAGCTCAACGGACTGACCCAGCCCGCGCTCGCGCTGTCCTCGCCGGCGGTGACGGGCGAAGGTGGCGACGGCCTGCTGACCATGGAGGAGATTCTCAGCCTGAAGCTCGACGCCGACTGGGTGATTCTGTCCGCCTGTAACACCGGTGCTGGCGCAGGCGCCGGTGCCGAGGCAGCCTCCGGCCTTGGCCGCGCGTTCTTCTACGCGGGCACGCGCGCCTTGCTGGTGACGAACTGGTCGGTGCATTCGCAATCGGCGCGGCAGCTGGTGACCGACCTGTTCAAGCGGCAGGCCGATGATCCGAAACTGTCGCGGAGCGAAGCGCTGCGGCAGGCGATGATGGCCCTGGTCGACGGTCCCGGTTACCTGAACGACGAAGGCAAGACCGAGTTCGCCTACGCGCATCCGCTGTTCTGGGCGCCGTATACGATCATCGGTGACGGCGGTGTGCGATGATTGAAATGGGAAGGTTGGAAGGACTATGACGCGAAATATCTTGCTGGGACTAGTTGCGGCAGGTCTCCTGTTTTCGGGAACGTCGCGGGCAACGCAATTGATCACCGAAGACGAGGCCAAGCTGCCGCCGCCGAAGGGCGCGATCGCGGCCGACCGGCGCGGCATCCTGCGCGGTCCGAAGGTGGAGTTCGTCTCGCCGGGTGACGCCGTCGCCTCTCCCTTGAAGCTTCAATTGAAGTTCGAGTCGTTCGGCGGCGCCAAGATCGATCCTGACTCGGTCAAGGTGATCTTCCTCCGCACGCCGAACGTCGATCTGACGCCCCGCGTCAAGCCGTTCGTGCAGGCTGACGGGATCAACATGCAAAATGCGGAATTGCCGCCGGGCGATTACACCATGCGGGTCGACATCAAGGACAGTGATGGGCGGCCGGGCACGGCGATTTTTACCCTCAAGGTCGCGCCGAAGTGATGTGCCTTTACTGCCAGGCCGAGAACGCGGACAGCGCGCTGGTTTGCGCGTCCTGTTCCCGAGACATCGCCGTGCCCGCAACACTGATTGCGGAGCGCGACGATCTCTTGCGCAAGCGGGACCAGCTGCGCGATGAGCTGGCGCATGCCAGAGGTGAGGTCGAAGCCATCATGCGGCGCAGGAAGTCGCGCTGACGATGGAGTGTCCGTTCTGCGCCGAGACGATCAAGGACGAGGCCATTGCGTGCAAGCACTGCTCGCGCGATTTGCGCGTCGTGCGGCCGACGCTTTTGGAAATCGATGACATCGTTGCCGAGCTGGACAGGCTCAGGCGCGATCTCGACCGTGTCAATGTCCGGCTCGAGCGCTACAAGAATCCGCTGCGCTATTACGCGACGCATGCCGTTCTCTATGTCGTCATTCCGGCCGTCCTGCTGACCTTCGCGCATATTCTGGTCACCATCACCTTCAACCTTTCTCCCATTCCGCTCCGGATCGCGTCGATCATCATTCCGTTGCTGTTCGGCTTCGTGGCCTATCCCCTGCATCGGGTCTCGACGCTGGGCGCGTTCGTGCTGGCCTTGCTGCTCGCCAGCCTCAGCATCCAGGCGATGCTGACGGTGACCGGACTCCACGATGGCGTTCCGATTCTTCCGGAGGTGTGGGTCGAGTGGCGCGAAGTGTTCGAATACGGTGCGAGCATCCTGCTCGCCTTTGTTTCCGGAAACATCCTGGGAATCGTCGTCTTCCAGGTCCTGCCGCGCGTCCTAGGTCAGGGCGGAAAACCCAATGCGTTCGCCTTCAGGATCGCGCGCCTGCTCGGCCAGCATGTCGGGGAGGAGCAGCTGCGCCGCCGGGCGCGGTTGATCCAGGATCTCATGCAGACGGTCGGACCGCTGGCGGGCGTCGCCGCGACAGCCGTGGGCTCGATCTATGCCGGCCTGAAGGGCCTGCTCGGGTAGCTTATGGTCGCGCCGGCGGCTGCCCTGTCTACAACGGCAGTGCTCGGTTTGCCGATGCCCGGGCCGCGGCGCCGATGGCTTGAGGCGCGCGCCCTGGGCACAAGCGAGGCTTTGGCTACGACCCCGTTGGGTCGGTGCGATGCTCGCGCAACAGCAGCAGACCCAGAAGGCCGACGGCCCCGGAGATGGCGACGTAATAGACCGGGCTCATCTTGTCGCCTGTGGCCGCGATCAGCCAGGTGATCGCGAACGGCGCCAGTCCGCCGAAGATTGCAACGGCGAAATTATAGATCAGCCCGACGCCGGTCGAACGAACGCCGACCGGGAATAATTCCATCAGGACGACCGGCGTCGGCCCCCAAATGAACGCCATGACGAGCGATGTCGCCATCTGCGCCAAAATCAGTCCGCCGAGCGAGGGCGCCGCGAGCAGATAGTGCACGGCGGTCCACACGACGATCACATAGATGATCGTCGCCGGCAGCAGGATCGTACGGCGTCCAATACGATCAGACAGGCTGCCGGCGAGGGGACAGAAAATCACGATCAGCGCCGTCGACAGCACCGACGACAATTGCGCGCCGCTCATGGGCATCCCCAGCTGGCGGACGGCATAGATCGGGATGTAGAGCAGCATCACGTAGTAGGAGACGGTCCCCATCACCACGATGCAGAAGCCGACCACGAGCTCGCGCAGATGGTTCGTGAACAGCTCCTGAAGAGGCGTGTTCGCGGGCTTTTGCCGGGATTGCAGATAGCGCTGGAATTCCGGCGTTTCGTCGATGTTGGATCGAAGCCAATAGCCGAACGGGCCGATGAGAATCCCGAGGATGAACGGCACCCGCCACCCCCAGCTTTCCAGCGCCGCGGGCGAGGCATAGGCCGTAGCAAGGTAGGCCAGAAGCGCGCCGACCGTGAAGCCGAGCGCCTGCGACACCATCTGGAAGCTGCCGTAATAGCCGCGGCGGTTCTTCGGCGAATACTCGACCAGCATGGCGGTGGCGTTGGAGAATTCACCGCCGACCGAAATGCCCTGGATCAGCCTTGCAATCACCATGAGCAGCGGCGCGGCGATGCCGATCGCAGCATAGGTCGGCAACAGGCCGATCATGCCGGTGCCGATGGCCATCATGATGATCATCAGCGTCAGCGCGCGCTTGCGGCCGAGCCGATCGGCATAGAGGCCGAACAATATGCCACTCAGCGGCCGCATCGCAAACGCGACCGCGAATGTCGCAAATGTCAGCAGCATCGAGTTGACCTCGTTGCTGGCCGGGAAGAACAGCTTTGAAATGATCGGTGCAAACATGCCGAAGATGGCGTAGTCGAACCATTCAAAGGCGTTGCCCAATGTCGAGGCGACCACCACGCGGCGGCGCATCGCAGTCATGGCATCGTGTTTTGTGCTGGCCTGTATATCCATTGGTCCCCCCGTTTTATGTTTTGTCGTTCAAGTCCGATTGAGCCGGTCGTAGGCGATCTGGACGAACATGGCGCCGCCGATCGGCATGATCGCATCGTCGAAGACGTATTCGGGATGATGGCAATTCGGGCCGTTCTGCCCGACGAAGAAATAAGCTCCAGGCCGCTCCTGAAGCATGAAGGAAAAGTCTTCCGAGGCCATCAGCGGCGTGACGTCGGCGACGAGATCGTCCGATCCGACAACGAGGCGCGCCGCGCGCGCGACGGCCGCCGATGGCTCCGCGTGATTCATCGTCGGCGGGCAGCCGGCGGCGATGTCGCAGGTGATCTTGATGCCAAAGCAGCGGGCAACGCCGTCGCAGATCTCGCCCACCCGCCGCAGCAGGAGTGCCCGCCCTTCCGTGGACATCGAGCGGATGGTGCCTTCCAGAACCACCCGGTCGGGGATGACGTTGGCCGTTGTGCCGCCCTGGATGACGCCGAAGCTGACGACTCCGGAATCCAGCGCGTTGAGCGAGCGGCTGACGACGGTCTGCAACAGGCCGACGAGCTCGCAGGCGATCACGATGGGATCGATGCCCTGGTGCGGCTGTGCGCCATGCGCTCCGACACCATGCACCTCGATGCGCAGCGGATCGCAGCCGGACAGGATCGCGCCGGTGCGAATGCCAACCTTGCCGGGCGGCATCAGCGGATTGTTGTGCAGGCCATAGACTTCGCTGACCGGTGCGTGGGTAAAGAGGCCGTCGGCAATCATCGCCGGGCCGCCGCGCAACGTCTCCTCGGCGGGCTGAAAGATGAAATGGATCGTGCCGGCGAAGTCAGGATGCTCGGACAGATACTTGGCCGCGCCCAGCAGCGTCGCAGTGTGCCCGTCATGTCCGCAGCCGTGGAACGCGTCCGGCCGGGTCGAGCGATACGGCACATCGGCGCGACCGGTCATCGGCAGGGCGTCCATGTCGGCCCGGAAGCCGATGGCGTTGTGGCCGGGCCGGCGCCCCCGCAGCGTGCCGATCACCCCGGTGCCGCCGACGCCGGTACGGACTTCGATGCCCCAGCCGGCGAGCAACTCGGCAACCCTGGCGGCGGTGCGCGTCTCCTGGAAACCGATTTCCGGATGGGCGTGGAAATCGTGGCGCCAGCTCATCAACAGCGGCATTTCCTGCTGCAGATATTCGCGCGCACCCATGCCGGCCTCGTCGAGATAGTGTTGCGCGCCAGGAGGCAATAGGCTTCATGGTGCGAAGGACGTCCACACAGCGGATTCGGCCATCGAGGGCCTACCTGCCACGACGAAAGCCAAACATTATTAGTTGCAATTTGCAACAGTATTGTTTTGCAACAATATGGCCTTCGGGCCGCCAAAGAGGGCCCGATGCGGCGAGAGAAGGTTGAGCGCCATTTAACCTATCGGATGGACACGCTGAGCAGCAGCGCGATCGATATGGCCAACGAGGTCTATACGCAGTGCTGCGGCCTCAACGTGCGAGAGCTGCGCGTGCTGCGCCTCGTCGACGACAATCCGGGAATCACGTTCAGCGATCTCGCTGCGGAGACCAGGTTCGAACGAAGCCTGACCTCGCGCCTGCTTTCGAAGCTCATCAAGGATGGCCTGCTCAGGCGCGCGATCGGCAAGGACGATGCGCGGCAGTTCAATCTGCACACCACGGCAAAGGGCCGTGGGATGTGCGCAAAGGTCGCCAGGATTGCGGGCGAGCTGGAGGAGCACTTCCTCGCTCCATTGACGGCCGCAGAGCGCGATGCGCTGGATTCCTGCATCCGGAAACTGACCGAATGGGTTGATGGCGGGGGCAGGGAGAAGATTGCGCAGCTTGTGCCGAAGACCCGTCGCGGTTCGGCGAGCAAGACCTAGATCGCGCGGCAACTGCGTGACCTCCATTCTGCTTCGCTAATCCTCGGGGATGAACCGCGTGCCGGCCCGGCGCGAAGTCAGCCGTCACGATGCAGTCGCGAGAAGCGGAAATTGCAGTGGCTCGCGCCGCCGGCCAGCGTCTGCGTCCGTTCCAGGCGGATGCCGCGCGTCGCATAGGCGTCGAAATCGAGCCCGCAAATGTGGGGAAGGATCTCCTTGTCGCCGTGGCGGCCTGCGAATTTGCAGAAGCCGCAAGCCCGGTAGTCGATGCCGAATTCAAAACTGTCATTTGGACCCGGTTCGACGAAATCGTAGACGAAATCCTCCGGAAATTCGCTCTGATGGCTCCCTGTCGTGCTTGCCGCCGCCTGCTCGCGCAGCAAGGCCTGGTTCTCCGGCGACATGAATTGATCTCCCGCCGCGAGGCGTTCCGCCTCAGGCACGGTGAGCAATTGCGTCTTGTAGGTGTCCCGCTCGATCTCGCCGATGACAGGCAGCGGTACGCCATGCCGCCGCAGCACGCGGCTGATCGCCATGAATCCGATCAGCCGCATGAAGAAATCGCTCATGCGGTTCGCAGTGCCGCCGACGTAGGGCGTCTGGCTGAGCACGATGACGAATTCGTCCATCACCTCCCGCCTGATCCCGTCGATATCGGCGAGCCGCGCGCGCTCGCGCAGCATTGCCTCGGCAAGGTCGAGCCGATGGCGCATCGCGGCCTCCATGGCGTCACGATGGCGCTCGTAAAAGGGATGGATATCAGCCATGGCTGCCTCGCATCATTGGTCAGTGAAGCCTCATTCCGCGGCGATCGCCTCGATCTCGAGCAGCCATTTGCTGTCGACGGTCTGGACTACCACGGCCGTCAGCGCGGGCTGGTGATCCCCGAGCACTCTGCGGCGAATGATGCGGTTGGCGACGAGCTGGCTGCGGTCGGTCAAGAACGTGGTGACCTTGACCAGATGCGCGACACCAAGGCCGGCAGCGGCGAGCACCTCCACGACGTTACGCCAGGACTGCTCGCATTGCGCCTCGAAACTGTCGGGCACGCTGCCGTCGAGTCTCTCCGGCACCTGGCCGCTGATGAACAGCAGGCGGCGATGCTGCGTCACTTCGAGCCCCATGCAGTAACCACCGGCGGGAGGGCAAACCGTTGCGGGATTGTGGCTGACGATATGGGCCATCTCAGTGTGTCTCCTGTTCGACGAATTCCAGTGCCAGGCCGTGCGAGGCCGCGGGCGGAACCAGCAGCACGCTGCCCGTGGCTTCGAACCCGACGCCGTTGCCTTTCAGTGTTCCTGCGGTGGCGTCGAGATTGCCAACCGCGATGCGGACCGCACAAAACCTAGGCGATCCGCCCCCATCGACGCCCGGCAGCCGGCGCGCGATCCCATCTGGCCCCAGGACCGTGATCCGATCACCGTGCTCGCCGATTGTCAGTCCGTCGGGCACGGGCTCGGCGTCAGTCTCTGCGAAGCGTTCGAGGAAGGATTTGTGCTTCATCGGGTCCGGCGCCGACATCACCACCTCGGTCACGCGCAGGGCGCCGTTGGGGTGACGCTGATAGTCCGGCTTCCAGAACAGTTCCGGCGGATGGCGCTGCTGGCAAGTGAAGAAGGCAAGGCCGGGCATCCCGGGATCGGTGGCAAAGGCCAGCGAGAAGGCGACGCGGGCCCTGTCCCCGCCCGGCAGCACTGCGTCGCGGCCAAAATCGAATGGCGCATAGGCACCGATGCCTTGGCTGCGGAAACGCGCCGCGTCGGCGTGGGCGTCTGTGGTGTGGAGGACCAGCATCGACATTCCCTCGGCGCTTTCGAGGAATTCGCGATTATGTGCGGCGAAGCTGAAATGGCCTGATGTGGCCGGCGGCACCGCCGCAGCGTCGGTGACGGCCAGCAGCTCGAAGAAATTGTTTTCTAACATCGCCAGCCGGTTGCTGGTGCCAAAGGGATGCACCCCGGTTGGCGTCAGGGCGAAGCCGAGCCTTTGCCAATCTGTCGCGGCCTGCGCGAGGTCGTGAACACAGATGACAAAGTGGTCCAGTCGGCGCGGCATGAGAACTCTCCTCGAGATGAGGGCCGACCGTAGCCGCCGATGTCGCGCCGGCGCAAACCATCTTTGCTGCACTTCAGCGCAAGAAAATCTATTGCAAGGAGACCGCCCGTCCGTGTCAAACTGCGACGCGATGACCTATGCCCTTCCGCCACTCAACGCGCTCCGCGCTTTTGAAGCCGCTGCGCGCCATCTCAGCTTCAAGCTGGCCGCGCACGAGCTGCACGTGACGCCCGCAGCCATCGGGCAGCAGGTCAAAGCGCTGGAGGCGCGCCTTGGCGTGCAGCTGTTCGAACGGCTGCACAAGCAGCTCATCCTGACCGCGGCAGGGCAGGCCTATCTGCCCGGTGTGTCCGAAGGCTTTCGCCACATTGCGGAGGCGACCTCGCAATTGAAGCCGGCAGGTGCGGTGCTGCTGCAATTGGGCGTGCATGCCGGCTTTGATTTGCGCCGGCTCGATCTGGCGGCGTTTCGCGAGGCGCATGCCGAGATCGGCCTGCGGGTGCTGCAGCCCGCCGGCCTGCACGAGCTGGTCGAAGGCAAGGTCGATCTCCTGATCGCCCGCAGCCTCGGTCATCATCCTGGTTATCGCTGCAACAGGGTCGACGATGGATCGGGTCTCGGTGATTGGCTGGTCGCACCCGAGGGCGCCGCGGATTGCCCCGAGATCGTCAGCTTTCGCGCCTGGCTGCGCGCCGTGACATCCGAGAGCCCGCGCGCAAATCGCCGTCCGCGGCTGGTCGGCGGCGTCGGAAGTTGAAGCGGCAAATCAGATCGATTTCACTTCGCCGCCGTCCATGCGCAGCGTCGAGCCGGTCATCCAGCGAGCGCCTGGCGACACAAGGAACGCCATCAGCTCGGCGATCTCCTCGGGCTCGCCATAGCGCGCGATACCGGCTTCCTTCGGAAAATTTGCCGTTGCCTGCTCGACCGTCATGTTGTGCAGCGGGGCCCAATGCTCGAGATAGGACCGGCGCCGTCCCGTCATCACCGGTCCCGGCAGCACGCTGTTGACCTGCACGCCGTCGGCGATGCCGCGGTCGGAGAATGCCTTTGCCAGCGCGACAATGGCGGCGTTGATCGTGCCAACGCCTGCATAAGGCGCCTTCGGAAAGAGGGCGGAGTTGCCGGACATCAGCACGACCGAGCCCTGCGCCGCCTTCAATGCCGACCAGGCTGCGATCGTGAGGCGGCGAGCGCCGTGCAGCTTCAGCGCCAGCCCGCCGTTCCATTGCGCATCGGTCATCTCAAACAGGTCGATCTGCGGGACCGCGCCTGCGATGTTGAGCAGGGCGTCGATCCGGCCGAAAGCCGCGAGCGCCTGATCGACGATCGCGCCCGCCGCCGCGGGATCCGCCAGATCGGCATCGATGACCAGCGGTTTTGCGCCGGCGGTCCTCACGGCCTCCGCGGTCTCGTCCAGATTGGCGCGGTTGCGCGCGACCAGCACGAGCTCCGAAAAATCACGCGCGAGACGTATTGCCGTCGCGCGGCCGATGCCCTGGCTGGCACCGGTAACAATGGCCACAGACTTTGACATGCTGGAGATCCTTCCTACTTGCGCACGCGCGCATCTATGAAATCGCCGATGATCTTCGCGATCTCGGCGCAGTGCGTCTCCAGCGCGAAATGGCCGGTGTCGAAGAAGCGGACCTCTGCCTCCGGGATGTCGCGCTTGAAGGCTTCGGCGCCAGGCGGAAGGAAGAACGGGTCGTTCTTGCCCCACACCGCAAGGAATGGCGGCTTGTGCGTGCGGAAGTAGTTTTGGAATGTAGGATAGAGGGCGACGTTGCTCTTGTAGTCGCCGAAGAGGTCGAGCTGGATGTCGTCAGCGCCAGGACGGGCCAGATAGTAATTGTCGAGGTTCTGGCCGTCCGGCGACACGCGCGTCGGGTCGGGTACGCCGTGGGTGTATTGCCAGCTTGTCGTCTCGGGCGTGAGGAAAGCGCGCAGCGCTTTTCGGTTCGCTTCCGAGGCATCTTCCCAATAGGCCCGGATCGGGGTCCAGCCGTCACTGAGACCCTCTTCGTAGGCGTTGCCGTTCTGCGAGATGATCGCACTGATGCGTTCGGGATGGCGAACGGCCATTCGAAAGCCTGTCGGCGCGCCGTAGTCGAAAACGTAAATCGCAAAGCGATCGAACCCGATGATCTCGGTAAAGCGATCGATCACGCGTGCGATGTTGTCGAATGTGTAGGGGAAGCGTTCCCGCGGCGGCATGTCGGTGAGGCCGAAGCCGGGAAGGTCAGGTGCGACCAGATGAAATCTGTCGGCAAGCAGCGGCATCAGGTCACGGAACATGTGGCCTGAGCTGGGAAAGCCGTGCAGCAGAAGAAGCTTCGGCGCTCCGGCTTTCAGCGCTTCGCGATAGAACACTTTGAGGCCGTCGACCTCGATGGAATGGTACCGGACTGCACTCATCGGATTGCTCCTTACGTTCGTGTTCGATCAGTCGGATCAAGCCGA
Organism: Bradyrhizobium manausense; assembly: GCF_018131105.1. Lineage (NCBI taxonomy): Bacteria > Pseudomonadati > Pseudomonadota > Alphaproteobacteria > Hyphomicrobiales > Nitrobacteraceae > Bradyrhizobium > Bradyrhizobium manausense. The sequence goes on from NZ_JAFCJI010000001.1 coordinate 843,041, forward strand.
GATGGATTGCCCGGCCTCGAGCAGCAGTTCGACCACATGCTCGGGTGCCGTCGCGATCGGCGTATGATCGACGTCCAGCCGGCGAATCCTGGCTTTCATCCGCTGCGCCATGAAGTCCTGCGTCTCGGGGTTGATCATGCGATCCTGCTCCGCCAGCAGGTACCAGGACGGCAAAGTCTTCCAGAGCGGCTTCGCGGCCTTCTCCATGAGGCAAGCTCCATGTATCGGCCGCTGCACGGCGGCGAACAGCGCGGCTTCCTTCGGGCTGGCATTCTGCGCGAAGGCGCTCGCAAACGCGCTGTCCGGCAACCAGATGAAGCCGTCGCTATCAGGTGCCAGTTGCGGAGCCTTCGGATGCGGCTTCCCGCGGCCGAACACTTCGCCGACGGTCTCGCCTTCGTCAGGCGCCAACGCCGCGACGAAGACCAGGCCCTTGACGCGTTCGTTCTTCGATCCCGGGATCACGGCGCCGGCATAGGCGTGCGCGACGAGCACGAGCGGTCCCTCTATCCGAGCGAGGCGGCGATCCAGCGCGCGAATGTCGTCCGAAACGCTTGTGAGCGGAAGAGGCGCGGCGACGGCCTTTGCGCCACGGGCCTCGAGTGCCTCGATCACCTTGCGCCAGCTCGAGCCGTCCGCCCAGGCTCCGTGAACGAGCACGAATGTCGGAGCAGTTTTGGATTCAACCATGGAAACAATTCCTCTTCAGATCACGCGGGTCAAGTTGGCTTGGGCTAGTTGAGTTGACGAGCTGTGCCCGGCGCCCCCGGGCTCAGGTAGACGGCGAGGCAGAGGCAGATCATCGCCATGCCGCCGAACGGGTATCGAAGTGCGACGATGCCGGCCGCGGCAAAGACCGCCAATGTCGCGAGTGAACGGATGCGCATCATCATGCGGGCCCGCGGCCCGACCTTGTGCGGCGCGGACCTGTCCACGGCCTCCATGCACAGCAGCAGATAGGTCGCATTCACCAGAAAGAAGTCGCCCGCGTAGAACGCGACCGGAACGGCCCCCAATTCCGAGCTGGCGATCCACGCGGTCGCGAACGGCATCAACGACACCGCGAACAGATGCGCGAAATTTCCCCAGATCAGGCGGTGCGTCGCGACGTCGGGAAAGCGCAGGAGGTGATGATGGTTCACCCAGACGATCGCGATGAAGAGGTAGCTGATGGCGTAGCTGATCGCGGCCGGCCACAGCGCCAGCAAGGCGCCAAAGCTCGCCTCCTTCGGAGGGCGGAGCTCCAGTACCAGGATCGTGATGATCACCGCGAACACGCCATCGGAGAAGGCGTTCATCCTCTCGGGCGTCACTGTCTCTTCGTTCGCCATCGTCGCGCGCCATCGGCTCTGTCATCGATGAGATCGGCCGTCGCCAGTCAGCGCAGCGTCTTCATCCAGGCTGCGATGGCGCTGCCGATCTCGTCAGGCGAATCTTCCTGGACGAAATGGACGCCTTTGACGGTGACTTCGGTCTGTGCCGGAAAGCTTCTCGCCTGTTCGAGAACCTTGCCCTCGGCGAGGATTCCGCCGGGCTCCGCCTTCAGGAACAGCTTTGGCACCTGGCTGCTCTTCAGCCATGCGGCGTAGGCGTCGACGGCCGCCGTGACGTCGGCGGGGTCGCCTTCGATGGGGATCTCTCTGGGGAACGTCAGCGTCGGCCGCCGGCCCTCGCCGGGCTCGGTAAAGGGCCGGCGATACTCCGCCATCTCCGCGTCCGAGAGCTTGCGCAGGATCGCCCCCGGCAGGACCTTCTCGATGAAGAAGTTGTCCTGCAGCACCATCTGCTCGCCGGCCTCGGAGCGCAACGCCTGCAAAACCGGCCGCATTCCAAACTTGTCCCAATGGTCCCAATACTGCCGGCCCACCATCGCTTCCATATAGGCAATGCCTTTCACGGCTTCGCGATGGTGGTTGGCCCAGTCGAAGCCAAGGGTGGAACCCCAGTCGTGGATGACGAGCGTGACGCGCTCGCGCACATTCAGCGCCTCGAGCAAGGCGCCGAGATAGCGGCGGTGCTCCACGAAGCGATACGAACCGGGCCCGCTGTCGGGCAGCTTGTCGGAATCGCCCATGCCGATCAGATCGGGTGCGATGCAGCGGCCCAGCGGTTCCAGATACGGCAGCACGTTGCGCCACAGGTAGGACGAGGTCGGATTGCCGTGCAGCAGGACGATGGGGTCGCCTTGTCCCACCTCCACATAGGCCATCTCACGGCCGAGAATCTTGCACCGCTGCTTTTTGTAGGGAAATGCCGCGGATGTCATGATTGCTTCCCCCAAGATCGCACGACTGTTATCGAAATCGCCGCTAAATGACTGATGAGGCTGGTCGTTTCTCTTCCGCGTGAAACGCGAGCCATGCTAGCGTCGGATTGTCACACGATGTCCAAGACCTCCTGCTGTAGGCCGCCATCGTTGGAGCGAGCGTTGGAGCGATCATGGAAATGGCGAGCCCGTCGGCGGACCGCGTTCTTTTGTTGGGCCCGTTGCAAGTCATCCGGAATGGAAGCGCGCTACCCCAGCCGCCGTCGCGCAAGGTCCGCGCTCTCCTTGCCTACCTCGCGATCGCGGCGCGGCCTGTTTCGCGCGAAAAACTGTGCGAGCTGCTTTGGGACGTCGCCGATGATCCGCGCGGCGAGCTGCGCTGGTGCCTCACCAAGCTGCGGCCGTTGGTCGACTGTCCGGCCGCGACACGGCTGATTGCGGATCGCAAACAGGTTCAGATCGAAGCCGATGCGCTCGACGTCGATGCGCTCAGGGTTGCGCGAGATGTCCAGACGACGCTGAGCAGTGGGTCACTGGGTGATGTTCGGTCGTTGCTGGCGCTGTTCCGCGGCGACTTTCTGGAAGGGCTCTCGGTCGAAAGGGCACCGTCGTTCGAAAACTGGCTCGCCGGCCAGCGCCACCGCTTTGGTCAATGGCGCCAGCAGCTGCTGGAGCGCCTCAGCGCTCTATTGCCGCCTGAGGATCGCATCGACGTGCTGCGGGAGCTCATCGAAGTGGCGCCGTTGGATGAAACGGCTCACGTCGCGCTGGTGCGTGCGTTGACGAACAACGCGTTCCATGCGGAGGCGAGGCAGCAGATCGATGCGTCCGTCGAGCGCTTTCGCAGTGAAGGCATTGACCCGACATCGCTCAGGTCGGCTTTTGCGACAGCGCAACAACAGCGTGGCAAACCCGCCAAGGCGATCCGTCTTCAGGGTCCTGGCATCGATGCGCCGGCCCTTCAGCCGGCAGCGCGCACGCGCCGGCCGTTGCTCCTCGTGATGCCGTTTGCCGGGGCGGCGCCCGAGGACCTCGCAGATGCCGGACGCGTGACGAGCGACGTCATTTTCGGCATCGCCAAGCTGCGGAGCGTCAGCACGATCGCTTGGAGCACGGCATCCGCATTGAGCGGTCAATCGCCGGCCGTCGCGGCCACCCGGGTGAATGCGCAATATGTCGCGTGCGGCCGGTTGCAGCGCCATGGTGCGGATTATCTCGCCTCGATCGAGCTCATCGAGCCCGCGAGCGACCGCATCTTCTGGGCCGGCGAATTCTCCTGCAATGTCGACGACGCCTTCTCCGCGGCCAATCCATTGGCATCGCAGATCGTGGCGGGTCTCGATGCCGAGATTCACATCATTGAACGTAACCGGGCGCTGCTCCTGCCGCCGACCTCGCTCGATGCATGGCAGGCGTACCATCGCGGTGTCGCCAACATGTATCGATTCACCAGCGAGAGCAATCGCGAGGCGCAATCGTTCTTCCATCAAGCCATCGCGCGCGACCCGACTTTCTCGCGAAGCTATGCCGGCTTGTCCTTCACGCATTTCCAGAATGCATTCGTGCTGAAGACGCGCGAACGAGAGCAGGAGATCGCCTTGGCGCTCAGTACGGCTGGCCGGGGGCTGGAAGTGGACCCTGGCGACCCGGCAGCGCACTGGGCGATGGGTCGGGCGCTCTGGCTTCGACGAGACCACGAGAGTGCGATTACTGCGCTGGAGCAGGCCACTCGTCTCAGCCCGAGCTATGCTTCGGCTCATTATTCCCTGGCGATGGTGCATTGTCAGACCGGCGATCCCGAACGCGCGGTGCAGGCGGCGGACACCGCAGCTCTTCTCAGTCCGCTGGATCCGATGCTGTTTGCGATCTTCGGCGCGCGGACCTTCGGCCTGCTGCGGCTGGGAAAGACCGAGGAGGCCGCCGTCTTCGCCCTTCGTGGCGCCGAGCAACCCAACGCGCACATCCACGCGCGGGCGATCGCCGTGCTGACGCTCGCGACCGCCGGACGCATGGACGAGGCCGATGCCGAATGGACGCGCCTCCGGCATCTGCAACCCGCCTACACATTCAGGCAGTTCGAAGATGCCTTCCATCTGGTGGACGATCTCAGGCGCACCTATCAAAAGGCGGCGAAGGCGATGCACATCCCGCAGTGAGGCTGATGCTGGGGAACGTCTTCGCCTGCCGAACTCTTCGTCGCACCTGGCTCATTTGTTCCGACGTCCTGGGCCGGCTGATTCAGGAACGGCAAGTTCGTCAATCCGTTATCTCCCGTATGGAAGGAGAGCATCATGAGCGTTGAAGGCAAGGTCAAGGAAGGCGCCGGCTACATCAAGGAAGAGATGAACGAGCACGGCAAGGATCCCGCGAGCCAGCGCAAGGCCCAGGAAGGTCGCGATCTTCGCAACGAAGGCCGCATGGAAGACGGCAAGCCGCCGAAGACCACCAAGCCGGGCACCGGCCACTGATCCGATTCGATCTGGATACCGCCCTTGACCCGCGTCAGGGGCGGTTTCTTGTGCGCCAAAAGCAAAAGAGAGCGCGCGAGCCCTGCTCCTGAGAGCGCAGGCGTACCGCGCGCCAACGGTCGACCCGCGAGCACGGCGACCGTCACTGAGGAAATGCCCGGATCGGGCGCTTGTTCCTATTTGGAACCATCAACTCTGCACCTGCTTGACGGCTTGCGCAGCGAAAAGGCGCGATCATGCGCAAGATCCTGAACTGGTTTTTCCGCAATCGTGAAACCGGCGCCATCACGATCGCGCAGAGCCCCAATCTCGTTCTATGGATCGTCATCGTCGCGGCCCTCCTGCGCTGGATGTGGCCCTCCTCAGGCCAAGTCAGCGGCGCGTTGACGGTCGTCGTCAAAGGCGGACTTCTCGTCTGGGCTGCCGACGAGATCGTTCGCGGCGTCAATCCCTGGCGGCGCTGTCTCGGAACGGCCGTAGCCGTCTATGACCTCACGACGCTTTTGCGGTGAAAGGTGGAAGCGCCGCACTTTTGCCGGGCTCGACCCTTCACCTTGTGTTCATCGGTTCCGCAATATGTCCGGGATCCGATGATCGACATGGTGGTGAGGAACATGTCCTGTGACCCGATGGCCGCGGCGGTTGATTGGCTCGACGCCTACCGCGCCGGCGATATTGAAGCGATCCTGGCAATGTACGCCGAAGATGCCGTGGTGCATTGCGACTGCGATGGCATGAAAACCTTGACCGGCCCGGAAGCTCTCCGGGCCTATTGGGTTGACCGGCTCAGGCGACATCCGGCTTCCGCGTTGGACAATCTCCAGCCCTCGGGTGACGGAACGGAGATCTCCTACATCACGGGGACCGGCTTGGTGAGCGCCATTCTGGCCTTCGACCGCGCCGGGAAGATCAAGACACTCAGCTGCGGTCCGTCAAATTGAGACGGTCCATGTCCCTGATAGCGCCAGGCCGCGAACTTTGTTATCGAACGGGCTAGGCTTAGGGAGGCTGCTTGGGGAAGGACTCCTGGGTTTTGCGGCCCAGGAAGGTATCGGGCATAGGCAGCCTCAGCACCTCTGATGCTTCAACCGTTAGATCGCGCAGGCGCGCGTTTTGTTCGGCCTGAGCCCCGTCACAGAGCGACGTGACTATTCCCGACATGCCCTGCACAAAATCGTGACCGGTCGTGGACGCCCGCGCGCGTAACGGAGCGGGAGAGCCTGCGTACAGATGGTGCCTGTGACGCGGTAGATCGCAGCGCGCCAATTGAATGTGAGAGCTGCGATGAAGGAAATGTTCAATATCGCCGAGACCGGCACGGGGTCTTACCGATCGTTGGCCATCCTGAGATGGGTCATGGTCGTCATCTTCGTCTCGTTCGGAATGCAGAAGTTTACGCCGCAATCGGCGCAAGGCATCGCGCAATTCATAACCAACAGTCCCTTCATCTCCTGGCTGTCCGTGCTCGGCTTGAGAGGCGAGGCTTACTTCCTCGGAATTGCGGAGTTCATCATCGCGGCGCTGCTCGTCGCAGGTGCGTTCAGCCCGCTTCTTTCAGCGCTGGGCTCGCTTCTTGGCATGGTGACGTTCGCAATTACGTGGTCGTTTTTCTTCACGACACCGGGCGTTGTGACGTGGAGCCTGTCGACCGATCCAATGGCCTGGAATTTGGCGGGAGAGTTCCTGTTCAAGGATATCGTTCTGCTCTGCGTCTGCGCAGTGCTGTTTCTCGCATCATTGCCGCGAGCAGGGACGGGTCCCGCTATGTCGCCCTGACCCTTACCGCTGTAACGCTTCGTAGCCACAACGACCGACCGGAGTTCGAAAGATTGCCCCGGTGCAGCAAATAAGAGCTTAGCATGATCAACGACGTGATCGTTATTGGTGATCTGAAATTGCGTCATGACGCGTCGCTCGAGGAGCACGACAGGCTTGGCGAACGCATGTACGGCATCGTGAGCGAGCTGCCGGGTTTCCTGTCCGTCAAATCGTTCAAATCGGATGATGGCGAGGAGCTGACCGTTTTCCGCTTCTCGTCGGAGGAGGCGCTGGAGGCTTGGCGCACCCATCCTGAACACGTCCAGACGATGAAACGCGGACACGCGGAATTTTACGTCAGCGGGTTCTTGCAGATCTGCAAGGTTATCCGGGAGGTGGGCCCGTTCGATCACTCACAGCAGGCGTGACGGGCGTCCGATGATACCATGCTACCGGTGCCTTGCCCGGCGTGTCGAACGTCAACGCCACGGCCTCACCGCGGAATATGCAACGCAGTTGTCCACACCCACGACACGCAGTAGCGAATTGCGGATCCGACCCACTAGCGATCGATAATTTGCCAACGTGATCCGGCGTTGTCTTTATGCCCGGCATGAGCACCAAATCACGCGAGGTCATCTGGAGCGGCCGCATCATGGGGGCGGAGATTTCCGCCAAGCACGCACGCGAGGAGGCGCGGAAAGCGGTGCGCGAGGCCGATCGTGCCGAAGCCGAAGCGTGGTCGGTGCGCATGGAAGGTTACGGCGGTCCCGCGCAGCCCTCGCCGACGATCGGGCAATGCCTCAACGGCGGCCTCGGCTGGCTCGAGGTCGAGTGCGTCAGGTGCAAAGCGCGCGCGAGCCTGCCGCTCGATGCGATCCGTCGTCCCCGCGACACGCCGATCTGGAAACTGGAGGCTTCGCTGAAGTGCCGGTCATGCCGGAACGGACGGTCCGCGCCGCCGGTCCACATGATCAAACTGACCGCGACGCGAAGCATCACGCCGTACAAATGGGTGCACCCGACCGAGGAGCGATAGAGCCATGAGCTCATAGACGCACTAGTGGCGCGGTACTATTGTGTGCCGGATAGGAACGTTTGCCGATTTCGAGGCGTTTGAGCCACTCCCTCCCTTGAGTTCCATCAATTGAGTGCCTCAATGAAATCGACGTCCGTCGGAGATTCCCGCAGCCTCGAACTGCTGATCAACGCGATTGTCGATTACGCCATCTTCATGCTCGACATCGACGGTGTGGTCAGAACCTGGAACAAGGGGGCTGAGCGCCTCAAGGGGTATGCCGCCGAGGAGATCATAGGACGATCGTTTTCGGTCTTTTACACGCCGGAAGATCGGGAAAAGGGTTTGCCGGAGAGAGCCTTGGCAACGGCCGCGGAGACAGGCCGCTTCGCGTCTGAAGGCTGGCGGGTCAGAAAAGATGGCAGACGCTTCTGGGCGCTTGTCGTTCTCGACGCAATTCGCGACGAGGAGGGCAGGATGATCGGATTCGCGAAGGTCACGCGGGACATCACCGAACGACACCAGGCTCATAACGATCTCCTGGAGAGCGAAAGACGATATCGCCGGCTTGTTGAAGCTGTGGTCGATTACGCTATTTTTCAGCTCGATCCTTCCGGCCAGGTCGCGACCTGGAATCCCGGAGCCGAGCGCATCAAAGGTTATCGGCCAGAAGAAATCATCGGCCGACATTTCAGCGCCTTCTACACGCCTGAAGATCTTGAAAAAGGAGTGCCGAAATCGGCCCTGGCGGAGGCAACCGAAAACGGACGGTTCGAAGCCGAGGGCTGGCGCATGCGCAAGGACGGCACGCGCTTCTGGGCCTCCGTTGTCATCGACCGGATTACTGACGAGAGCGGGGCGATCGTCGGCTTTGCAAAAGTCACGCGTGATCTCACCGAGCGCAAGCAGGCGCATGACGAACTTCAGCGAGTCCAGGAACAGCTTGTTGCATCCCAGAAGCTGGAGGCCGTCGGGCAGCTCAGCGGCGGCATCGCGCACGACTTCAACAATCTGCTGATGATCGTTCTGGGAAACCTCGAGAATGCCGAACGTAACAGCCGCAACGTCGGAGGACCCAATCTTCATCGGGCGCTGGCGAACGCGAAGCGCGGGGCTCAACGAGCTGCGGCGCTGACAAGCCGGTTGCTCGCTTTTTCGCGCCGGCAGGCTCTCGATCCGAAGCCGATCAACCTCAATGGCTTTTTGAGCGGCCTGCAGGAGTTCCTGCAGCGCACGCTGGGCGAACGTATCGAGGTTCAGACCGTTGGTGGCGCCGGCCTCTGGCAGATCGAGGCGGATGTGAACCACCTGGAATCGACAATCGTCAATTTGGCGATCAATGCCCGCGACGCGATGCCGAATGGCGGAAAGCTGACCATCGAGGCGGCAAATGTCTCGGCTGACGAAGATTATTCGCGTGCCAACCCGGAGGTCGCGCCAGGCCAGTATATCGTGATCAGCGTAAGCGACACGGGCTCCGGCATGACTCCGGAGGTTCTGGATCATGCATTCGAGCCGTTCTTTACAACCAAGGAGCCAGGGCAGGGAACCGGACTTGGTCTCAGTCAGGTTTATGGCTTCGTCAAACAGTCCGGCGGACATGTGAAGATCTACAGCGAGGTGGGGGAGGGGACCAGCATCAAGATGTATTTCCCCCGCTACTTCGGCCATGTGCAGCCCGCTCCAGAGCAAACAGACGAGTTCGTGGCTGAAGGCGCGAGCATCGAGACGATTCTCATCGTTGAAGACGATGCCGATCTCCGGGGTTACGTTTCGGATGTGCTGCGAGACCTCAACTATCGGGTCCTGTCTGCAGGCAGTGCGCAGGCCGCTTTGACGATCCTGTTGCAGGAAGATCAGCAGGTTGATCTCGTTTTGACCGATGTGGTCATGCCCGGCATGAACGGCCGCGAACTGGGACGGCGAGCGCAGCAGATAAGGCCGCATCTCAAGATCCTCTACATGACGGGTTACTCGCGCAACGCAGTCGTTCACCAGGGACGGCTCGATGAGGGCGTCGATCTTCTGGAAAAGCCGGTCACTCAGGCGAAGCTGGCGTTGAAAGTCCGCGAGATTCTGGATCGACAAAAATCGGGTGGATGATCGGGCTCGCGAATAGGCGCCTGCGACCGGCGATCGATAATCCGGTGGTCCCGATCGTCGTGCTATGGGCGCGAGAGCACCAGACCTATGCAGGCGCCACCGTGGCGGGTACGCGGTGCGCGTGGATGCAGGTCCCGACGCTCAGCAGGACGAAACAGAAGGCAATCGCTTCGAGCGTCGTAGGAAGACGTCGTTCCCATGCCAGGCCGTAGAGCAACGCGAACAGCGTTTCGAACAGGATCATCTGACCGGCGAGCGTTAGCGGCAGCAATCTGCTCATGCGGTTCCAGAACGCGTTGCCGACGATCGAGGCGAGAATGGCGACGCCCAGCGATACGACCGCAAACCGCGCCCATGCGGTCGCATCATGAACCGTGTTGATGAAGGCGAGGGAGGGGATCAGCGCAAGCGCCTGAAAGCCGGTCGCAACACCGGTGAGCAGGTTCCAGTCATGCGCGGAGACGTCCTTCAGACGCGCGAGCGCGCGGCTGTTGCCGATCGCGTAGCTCGTCCACGAGATGAGCGCTCCGGTGGCGCAGAGCAGTCCGGCTCCCTGCTGGAGCAGCGATGTCGACGACGGCAACGCCAGAGCTTGCAAACCGATGCAGACGGCACCCGCCGAACAGAGCAAGAGCGACGGCGCAAGACGCGAGATGGGCACGGCACCTTCGGCATTGCTCCCGATGACCGTGACCGCAACCGGCAGGAAACCGATCACCAGCGAAGTCATTGCGATGCCGCCGAGTTGCACGGCGCTCCCCATCAGCACGTAATAGAGCGTGTTGCCTGCCAACCCCAGCCAGGCGAGCGTGAAGTAGTCGGACCGCTTGAGCCTGTCGGCGATCTCGCGCCAGCGCGGCAGGACCAGGGCGAGAGAAATCGCTCCGAAGATCAGGTAGCGGCTCATGGCCAGCTGAACGGGCGCGAAATCGGCGACCATCGCAGGGCCAAGGAATGCGAATCCCCAAAATGCCCCTGCGGCAGCGCCGCACGCAATTCCCGCTATGTGTGTCGAACCGTGCGTCATGGAGGTCTCGCCGAAATCGATTGGGGCGAGCAATAGCCTCACTTTGGTGATAAAAGGGCCCTTAAACGCACCTCCAAATGAGACAATTACTCGCCCATGGCCAGAAAGCCGCCCGCGCGCGCATCGCTCGACCAGTTCGACCGGGCCATCCTCCGCATCCTCCAGACGGACAACAAGACGCCGCAGCGCGCGATCGCCGAGAGCGTCAACCTGTCGACAGCCGCCGTGCAAAGGCGCGTGGCGGCGCTCGAGGCAGCGGGCGTGATCGCGCGCAACGTGGCGGTGGTCGATCCGGACGCGGTCGGGATGTCCATCACCGCGATCGTGGAAGTCTATCTCCGCGATGAGCGATCGGCGACGGTCGATGCCGCGAAGGCTACCTTCCGGAAGACGCCGGAGGTCCAGCAATGCTTCTACGTCACGGGCGGGACGAGCTTCGTCCTCATTGTCGTGACCCGAGACATGCGAAGCTACGAGACGTTCACGCGCAAGGTGTTCGAGGACAACGACTCGGTCAACAACTACCGAACCCTCGTTGTGATAGATCGCGTGAAGACGGACACGCAGATCCCGATTGAAGACTGACGGGTGAGCATTCGACGGATGCCGTGACGGTCAACAATGGCGGGCGGAAACGCGAAGCATCACGCCGTACAAATGGGTACATCCGACCGAGGAGCGATAGAGCGCGCCCCGGGTCCGAAGGGCCGCATTGGCGCAAAGTGGTCAGCGGCTGCGGAAAGGGCCGACTGGTCGAAAGCCTGGGTCACGAACCCTTGACCGTAATCAATGACTGTTTTCCGTATCCGAATATGGTACTGAGGCGGTGTTGCGGCCCGAGAGGTAAGTCGTTTTCGATGCGGTTCGTCCGTACCATGCTGGCATTCGCCATCGCCATCTCCCTGGCGATGCTGCCGGTTGGCGCGTCCGCGTCTGGCCTCGCGATGTCCTCGGACGACATGCAGGCGACCATGCACATGAGCGGCGATGCCGACATGTCGATGGACGATTGCTGTCCCGACATGAAGGGAACCGGCTCCCACACCAGCGGCTACAAATGCGGTATGGGCTTTTGCTGCGTCGGCGGGATCATTGCGCTCGCTGACGTCAGGCCGCTTGCCTTCGAATATCTTGCCGTCGCCGCCGGCAAGATGGTCCTCCCTGAGGATCAGGTCGTCTCCTATCGCGGCGGCAGTCCTCCCTTCCGGCCTCCTCGAATCTGATCTCGCAAAGCCTGAGACGCGAGCAGCCATGCCTGCTCGCGACGATGACTGACGTGTGCGCTTCGCGTGCCACGGCGGAAGATCAATTCATGAGGATAGGACTATGCTTTTCAAATTCACCACTGCGGCTCTCGCCGCCACCCTTTCGCTTGCCGCTTCCGCCGCCATGGCGGGCGCTGGCGACTACGCCTTCGAGCCGGTCAAGCCGGAGATGAAGAAGGGCGAGGACGTCACGCTCGCTATTCGCCTGACCAACAAGCAGACCGGAAAGCCGGTGTCGGACGCGGTGATCTTCAAGACCCGCGTCGACATGGCCCCGGACGGGATGGCTGAGATGGAGTCGGCGGTTGCGCCGCTGCCGTCGAAGGAGCCGGGTGTGTATGCCTTCAAAACCGACCTGCCGATGGCAGGCCGCTACCAGATGACGCTGTCAGTGAAGGTGCAGGGCGAACCGGAGACGCTCACAGGCAAGGTGATCGTCACGGCGACCAAGTGAGCGCTTGGGCGCTGCCCCGGCGGCGCCCGACATTCCCGTTCCATTCACACGGACGCGCGCTCCTGGCGCGCGGAGACATGCGATGAAAACGCTGCGTCTTCTGACAGCTCTCGCGCTGGGCGGTGGCCTGGTCTTGGGTGCTTACGGATACTTGAACATGGAGTTCGCTCCGGCTGCATCAGCGGCCGACCGAACGCCGCTCTACTACCGCGATCCCAGCGGCGGACCAAACTGGTCGGCAGGTCCAAGGAAGGACGACCGCGGTCGGGACTACCTGCCGGTCTACGACGATCAGGCAGTCCCGGCGCAGACGAAGCCGCAGCAACAGGCGGTGTCCCCGCGAAAGATTCTCTATTATCGCAACCCGATGGGGCTGGCCGACACCTCGCCCATGCCAAAGAAGGATTCGATGGGGATGGATTACATCCCCGTCTACGAGGGCGACGATACGGACGACGGCGCGGTGAAGTTGTCGCCCGGCAAGATCCAGCGCACCGGCGTGAAATCCGAGCCGGTCGAACGGCGCGCGATCCGCGTTTTGGTGAAGGCGCCCGGCACGATCCAGCTGGACGAGCGGCGCGTCTCGGTCATCGCCATGCGCGCCGAAAGCTTCGTGCAGAAGGTCGCCGACGTCACCACCGGCGCCCGCGTGAAGGCCGGGCAGCCGCTGATGGACATCTACAGTTCGGCGGTCGCATCCGCTGCGGCGGAATATCTCGCGACGATCACCTCGAGGGTGGTTGGCGGTGTCGAGATGTACGGCCGCGGGTCGCGCCAGCGCCTGGTCAATCTCGATGTGCCGGAGCCCGTCATCGCGGAGATGGAAAAGACACGGGTCGCGCCCGTCACCATCAGCTGGTCGGCGCCGCGCGACGGGGTCGTCCTGGAGCGCAATGCGATCGAAGGCATGCGTGCCAATCCCGGCGATGTGCTGTTCCGGATCGCGGACACGACGGTCGTCTGGGCGCTGATCGACGTGGCCGAGCGCGATCTCGGTACCATCGCGGTCGGGCAGTCCGTGGTCGTGCGCGCGCGCAGCTTTCCCGGCCGGACGTTTACCGGCAAGATCGCAATCCTCTATCCGCAGGTCAATCGGGATACCCGCACCGTTCGTATCAGGGTCGAACTCGCCAATCCCGATGCGCTGCTGCTGCCGGACATGTACGTCGATGCCGACATCGACACGGCTGATGCCACGCCCGTCCTGGCGGTGCCCGACAGTGCGGTGCTCGATACCGGCAGCCGGCAGGCTGTTCTCGTCGACAAGGGGGAGGGCCGTTTCGAGCCGCGGGAAGTCAAGCTTGGCCGCCGCGGCGGCGGCTATATCGAGGTGCGGGACGGACTTGCGGATGGGGAGGCGGTGGTCACCTCCGCCAACTTCCTCATTGATGCGGAAAGCAACCTGAAGGCGGCGCTGAAAGGCTTTGCGGAAGCGGCGCCGCGGACTGTCGACGCCGGCGCGACGGGAGATCGCAAATGATCGCCCGCATCATCGCCTGGTCGGCGAGCAATCTGCTGCTGGTGCTGTTCGGCGCAGGTTTTGCCGCTGCGGCCGGCCTCTATGCACTGGTTCATCTTCCGCTGGATGCGATCCCCGACCTCTCCGACACCCAGGTCATCGTCTACACGGAATATCCCGGCCAGGCGCCGCAGGTGATCGAGGATCAGGTCACCTATCCGTTGACGACGGCGATGCTGACGGTTCCGAAATCGAAGGTCGTGCGCGGCTTCTCGTTCTTCGGTGTGTCGTTCGTCTACGTGATCTTTGAAGACGGCACCGACATCTATTGGGCGCGCTCGCGCGTCCTGGAATTCCTGAACGGCGCGGCGTCCAGGCTTCCCGCCGGCGTCACGCCGACCATCGGGCCCGATGCGACCGGTGTCGGCTGGGTCTACCAGTATGCAGTGATGTCCAAGGAATTGAACCTGGCGGACACGCGCACGATCCAGGACTGGAATCTGAAATTTGCGCTGGCCAAGGCCGAGGGCGTCGCCGAGGTGGCCAGCATCGGCGGCTTCGTCAAGCAGTACAACGTCGTCCTCGACCCGCAGCGAATGCGCGATCGCGGCATCAGCATGCAGAAGATCCGCGAGGCGATCCGCGCCAGCAACGCCGATGTCGGCGGGCGCACCGTCGAGCTCTCCGAGTTCGAATACGTCATCCGGGGCCGGGGCTACGTCAAGAGCATCAACGATCTCGGCAATATCGTCCTGAAGACCAGTAATGGCACGCCTGTGTTGCTGCGGGACGTCGCCAATGTCGAGCTGGGCCCCGACGAGCGGCGGGGCGTCGCCGAGCTGAACGGCGAGGGTGAGGTCGCAAGCGGCATCGTGCTGCAGCGGTTCGGCGTCAATGCTCTCGACGTCATCGAGAACGTCAAGAAGCGCTTCAAGGAGATCGCGAGCAGCCTGCCGAAATCGGTCGAGATCGTGCCGGTCTACGACCGCTCGAACCTGATCTATGCGGCAATCTACACTCTCAGGCATACCTTGTTCGAGGAAAGCATCGTCGTCGGGCTTGTCTGCATCGTCTTCCTGCTGCACGTCCGCAGCGCGCTGGTCGCGATCCTGATGTTGCCGGTCGGTGTTCTGATGGCGTTCGGCGCCATGAAGCTGCTCGGGCTGGGCTCCAACATCATGAGCCTCGGCGGCATCGCGATTGCGATCGGCGCCATGGTCGACGCTGCGATCGTCATGATCGAGAACGCGCACAAGCACCTGGAGCGCGCCAGGCCTGGTCAATCGCGCGTCAAGATCTTGATCGATGCCGCATCCGAAGTCGGGCCCGCGCTGTTCTTCAGCTTGCTGATCATCACGGTGTCGTTCATGCCGATCTTCACGTTGGAGTCGCAGGAGGGGCGGCTGTTCAGCCCGCTCGCATTCACGAAGACTTTTTCGATGGCGGCGGCCGCGCTTCTGTCCGTGACGCTGGTGCCGGCGCTGATGGTGATCTTTGTCCGCGGCAGAATCGTTCCGGAGAGCAGAAACGTCATCAACCGCTTCCTGATCTGGGTTTACCGTCCGGTCATCAGGGGCGTTCTGCGCGCCAGGACACTGGTGATCCTGGCTTCCATCGCCCTTCTCGCCGTCACGATATGGCCGGCGCGTCAGCTCGGCACCGAATTCATGCCGAACCTGAACGAGGGCACGCTGCTCTACATGCCGACAACACTGCCCGGCATCTCCATCACCAAGGCGGCCGAATTGATGCAGACGCAGGACCGCATCATCAAGTCCTTTCCTGAGGTCGCCTCGGTCTATGGCAAGGCGGGCCGAGCCGCCACGGCGACCGACCCGGCGCCCACGGAGATGTTCGAAACGATCGTCAACCTGAAACCGAAGGAGCAATGGCGCTCCGGCGTCACCATCGACAGTCTCGTCGCGGAGATGGACAAGGCCCTACAGTTTCCGGGCGTCTCCAACGCCTGGACCATGCCGATCAAGGCACGCATCGACATGCTCTCCACGGGCATCCGCACTCCGGTCGGGGTCAAGGTCATGGGCACGGACCTCGTCGAGATCGACCGGCTTGCAAAGCAGATCGAACGGATCCTCAAGGCGGTCCCCGGCACGTCGTCGGCTTACGCGGAGCGTGGTCTCGGCGGCTATTATCTCGAGATCGTGCCCGATCGCGAGGCGCTCGCCCGATACGGCATCCTGATCCAGGATGTCCAGGACACCATCGCGGCCGCGCTCGGCGGTCAGACGGTGACCACGACCGTGGAGGGACGGCAGCGGTTTACGGTGAACATGCGCTATCCGCGCGACTTGCGCGACAATCCCAAGGCGATCGCCAGCGACATCCTGGTGCCGATGCCTTCAGGCGGCGCCGTGCCGCTCGGCGAGGTGGCCCAGGTCGAGCCTACGCGCGGACCGACTTCGATCCGCACCGAGAATGGACAGCTTGCGACCTACATCTACGTCGACATCCGGAACCGCGACATCGGAAGCTACGTCACTGATGCGCAACGCGCCGTGACGGAGAGCGTCCAGTTTCCGGCCGGGACTTACGTGGTCTGGAGCGGCCAGTATGAATATCTCCAGCGCGCCGCTGCCCGCCTGAAGATCGTCGTGCCGTTGACGCTCGCGATCATCTTCCTGCTGCTGTACCTGAATTTCCGGGCGATGACCGAGACGCTGATCGTGATGCTGTCACTGCCGTTCGCGCTGGTCGGCGGCATCTGGATGATGTGGTGGCTCGGTTTCAACCTGTCGGTGGCCGTGGCTGTCGGCTTCATCGCACTCGCCGGCGTCGCCGCCGAGACCGGCGTCGTGATGCTGATCTATCTCGATCATGCACTGGCGGAAGTGAAAGCGAGGCGCAGCGCCGAGGGGCGCGCCCTCACGCGTCGCGACCTACACGATGCCATCATGGTGGGCGCGGTCGAGCGGGTGCGGCCAAAAATGATGACCGTGGTCGCCATCATGGCCGGCCTGCTGCCGATCATGTGGAGCACCGGCGCGGGATCGGAGATCATGCAGCACATCGCAGTGCCGATGATCGGCGGCATGACATCATCGACCCTGCTGACGCTCATCGTGATCCCCGCCATTTTCGGGCTGGTGAAGGGGCAGGGGCTTCCCCGCGATCATGAGGCGACGGGCGCAGGATCGAACCGCGCCTCGCCGGACGTGCCCGAGGCGGCTTGAATTTTCAAACGACAACATCGAGAGGAACTGATGATGAGATTTGCGGCGATCGGACTGGCGCTGGCTCTGGCGACGATATGGACGCCGTCTGGTGCACACGATCACCACCACGGCCACGAGTCCTACTCGGCGGGGGAGCCCGGCGATCCGGCGAGCCCGTCCCGAACCATCGAGATCGCGATGAACGAGATGAGCTATGAGCCATTCAGGATCGAGGTGAAGCGGGGCGAGCAGATCCGCTTCGTGCTGCGCAATGTCGGCACGGAGGATCATGAATTCCTGTTGGCCACGACCAGGGAAAATCTGGAGCACGGTGCAATGATGAAGAAGCATCCGAACATGGCGCACGACGAGCCGAACGGCGTGCGGGTCGCGCCGAAGAAAACCGCGGAGATCCTGTGGAAGTTCACCAAGCCCGGAACGTTCGAATATTCCTGCCTGATCCCGGATCACCGGGAGTACGGGATGACAGGCCGCGTGACGGTGAAGTGAAGGGTGCGGCAGGCCGGGAAACCGGCCTTGCTCGCGATGACCTTTACCGGCGTCACTGGCGGTCCTCGGCGGCGGTTGCGACTTTGCCCGCGCAGCCTTCGTGCCAGCCTCCGGCTGGGTGTCAAACGGCATTTCCGAGGTAACGTTTGCGCTGAACTATATTAGGGCGCTGTGTCCTGTGATAATGAAGCCGGCCATGCAAACTCAATCGGCTCTTACGTGTCCCGTCTGTCATCACGCCTCAATCGAGACGATGCCAATTGATGCCTGCCAGTTCTTCTACGATTGCAAGGGTTGCGGCATCAGGCTCAAACCCAAGCCTGGCGATTGCTGCGTCTTCTGTTCGTATGGAACAGTGCCGTGCCCACCCATCCAGGCGCAGAAGCCGTGCTGCTCGTAGGGCGCAGCCGCAAGCCGCCGTCCTACGCCATCGCTGCCACCATGGTCGTGACAATGAGGACGACCGTCACGAACGCTCCTGCGACATAGAGGATCGTTCTGACGCTGCCACCTTTGGCAGCGTTGCCGCCACGCAAATAGATCGCAACGTGGATCAGGCGGATCGCGGTATAGACCCATACGAGCGTTGCGAGGACAGCAGGCCTTACGCCGACCATCATCGCCAGCACAGCGGGGATGACGAACGGCGTCAGTGCTTCCACCGCGTTCATGTGGGCGCGATCGATGCGGTAAAGCAAATTGTTGTCGTCGGCCGGCAGAACGGGTCCCGAGAGGGCTCCGGCCCGCCCTTTGGATGATCCCGAATGCACCGCAAGCACGATGGACATGAGACAGAGGAGAAGCACGCCTCCAATGCTGAACGAGTAAGCAGCCATATGGACCTCCGCCATTGATGATCACGTCGTATGGGACAAGCGAGCGTCAGGCCTCCCGGGCCATTCGCTCGGCAAACCGCCGAAGGTAGAGCGGCCAGCCCTGATCGCTCTCGACGGCTGCGCGCTCACCCTCCCAGCCTTCGCCGTGCCGTTCGAGGTGGCGGTGTTCCAGCTCCAATCTGGTCCGGCTCGGCGTTTCGGCGATGAACCGCACCTCCCATTCGCTGGTCCTGTCGGGATCGGTCTCGATTTGCCAGCGCGGGCTGATGTCCCAGCTGAGCAGCACGCGGTGCGGCGGTTCGAAGGCCAGCACACGCGCCCAGCGGCACTCGCTGCCGTCGATACCCCGATCATAGACGTGTCCGCCCACCCGCGGCTCGAACACGGTCTCTGCGATGGGAACGGCGAGCAGATTGTGCTCGCGCGGCTTGAAGCTGCCGAAGTCTTCGGTGAAGACCTTGAACGCGCGCTCGATAGGGGCCTCGACCACAATGGACTGTTTGATCGGCGCAGCCGGTATCCGTGCGTTCATTGCTAGTCCTCCCGTGGTTTTTCGACGGCTTCTTTGTATGCTGCCAGCGTGCGGCCCCAGAACCGGTCGAGCCACGCGCGCATCTGGCCGAGCCCTGCCGGATCGATGTGATAAACGTTGCTGGCCCCTTTCGGCTCGGCGCGAACCAGGCGAGATTCGCGCAGCACCCTGAGATGCTGCGATACGGCCGACTGTGAGACGGTCAGTTCTCGCGTGATCTCGACGACCGTGCGAGGCCGTGCGCCCACCAGTTCGAAGATCTGCCTGCGGGTCGCATCGCCCAGGGCGGCGAGTTGTGCGCTGTCTTTAGCCATCGCCTCGTTGGCCGCCGAGCTGAACGATAATTAGCAGTGTCTAATGATTAGTATAAACTAATTATCATGTCAATCATCTCACGATTTCAATGCCCCGCTACTGTGCATGGGGTTGTTTTCAGCTTTTGGCTTTGAGGGCGTTTCGACGCCCGTGCGTCAGCGCCGGCCGCGCGGTGTCTCGGCCTTGGCGGGCGCCTCGGTCTGCGGCGCGCAGGTCGCAGCCTGAAGCGTGGCCTGCGCCTGCGGCATCAGGCCTGGCTCGGCGGCGAGCGCCTTCATCACGATCAGGCCCGTCGTGCTGGGGGAATCGATGATCAGGCGGTCGGCCGCGGTGACCTCTTCGTCCTCGGGCAGGGCGCCGTGCTGGGCTTCCGTCATCAGGTCGAGCTCGATCACCTTCTTGCCGGCCGAGCGGTCGTTGATGGCGTAATAGGCGAGCTCGTTGCGGGTGTAGAACGACACCGACGTATAGGCCTGGCTCACCGGCACGGTGAGCTTGATCGGTCCGCCCGACAGGTCATAGCGGCAGATCGCAAGCGCGAAGGCCGGGTCCATGAACGGCATCGGCGAGGTCTGCGGGTCGGCGAGCGGCAGCTGCGTCACGCCGTTGAGCTTGGTCATCGGCGTCAGCCGCGAATAGGCGTCCTGCGTTGCGATCCGCGGCAGCGCCAGCACGCTGACGAGATGGACCACGAGGCCCAGCACCACACCGGCCACGATGGTGAACGCGAGGCGGATCATGAGCAGCCCGCCGTCGCGATGGTGGGCATCGGCGCGTCGCGCTTGGTGCGTGTCGCGACGCCGACCGGCGTGTCGTAGAGGCGGAACATCAGCGCATAGCGCTCGATGCCGCCGGTGGGCAGCCAGTTGCCGGCGCGCGAGCGCGCGGCGATGTGGATCTCGAACGAGCCGTCGGACTGGCGCACGATCTCCTGGCTGGTGAAGCCGTAGCGCTGCAGCGAGTTGGCGACGAGATGGCCCTTGCGGTCATACAGTGTCAGCGTCCAGAACCGCGCCGGCGGCGTCACACCGGAGACGACCACATCGCAGCGGCCGTCGAGCGCCTTCTTCTTGTCGTCGGCCGTTGCGGTGAAGGCGACGCCGTCGCCGGTGCCGATCGGCAGCTCGCCGTTGCGCACGATGGTGGCGCGCGAATAGGGATCGACGTCGGCGGTGCCGGTGCGCGGACGCGCGGTCCAGGCGCCGATGGTCAGCGCGCCGATCTCGGTGCCGCGCGTCGTCGTCATCCAGGTCGCGCCCACGCCGACCACGGTCGCGAGCAGGAGGGCCGTCAATGTGATCAGGATCAGCCGCACGGATCAGATCAATTCTTGCGCGGGGTGGATGCGTTCGCGTTCTCCTCCGCCGCATAGTTCTGCGGGAAGGCGAGCGCGCTCGTCGACGATGCCGGCTTGGCCGGCTGGCTGTTGTTCTCGGTCGATTTGGTCGCGGTCTTGGCGGCGTCGTCGAGCAGCTTCTCGACGCGCACCAGGATGTCGGCGCCGCGCTTGGTCAGCACCGGCGGCGGACCGGGCTTGGTCTCGAGCACCTTCGGCGCCGCATTGGCCTGCGCGTTGGCGACCTGCTCGTGCGGCAACTTCTGACCCATGCCGACGCCGGGAAGCTCGCGGATCTCGACGCCCCGATGCGCGGCGACCATGATGTCGTGCCAGGTCTGTGCCGGCAGCGAGCCGCCGGTCATGCGGTTGGTCGGCGAGTAGTCGTCGTTGCCGTACCAGACCGCACAGGTGAAATTGCCGGTGTAGCCGACGAACCAGGCGTCGCGATACGCGTTCGTCGTGCCGGTTTTGCCGGCGGTCGGAATGCCGTCGAGCGCCGCGCGGCGCGCGGTGCCTTCGCTGACCACGTGGCTCATCATGCCGGCGACGTCGGCGGCGATGTTCGGCGGAATGGCCTGCTTCGGCTTCGGACCGTCGCGGTCCCAGCGCCAGACCAGATCGCCCGCGCCGGTGCGCACTTCGAGCACCGCATGCGGCGTCACGGCCTTGCCGCGGTTCGGGAAGGTCGCGTAGGCGACGGCGTGCTCGAGAACGGTGACTTCGTCCGAGCCGATCGGCAGCGACGGCGTGTCAGGCAGTGGCGCCTTGAGGCCGAAGCGGCGCGCGACCTCGACGATCTTGGCGCGGCCGATCTTGGCCGGGTTCGGCGCCTTCGGCTGTTCCTTCTGGCCGATCATGATCGAGAGCTTCACGGGCACGACGTTGATCGAGCGCGTGATCGCCTGCGTCAGCGTCACCGGGCCGGAATAGGAATGGCCATAGTTCTGCGGGCACCAATTGCCGATGCAGACCGGGCCGTCGACCACGATCGAATTCGGCGTGAAGCCGTTGAGGAGCGCGGTGGTGTAGACGTAAGGCTTGAACGACGAGCCGGGCTGGCGATAGGCATCGACCGCGCGGTTGAACTGGCTGGCACCGTAGTCGCGGCCGCCGACCATGGCGCGGATGCCGCCGTCGAGATCGGAAACGACGGTTGCCGCCTGCGTCGCGTGATAGTCGCGGCCGAACTGGCGCAACTGGTTTTCGATCGCGTCTTCGGCCGCCTTCTGCACGTTGGTGTCGATCGCGAGGCGAACGACGAAGACGCGCTCGGTGTAGGACTTCGGGAAGGTGTCGACCAGCTTGCGCATCTCGTCGAAGGCGTAGTCGAGATAATAGTTCGGCGACGCCTCGTCGCGGCGGTCGACCGCGAAGGCGGGATTGCGGCGGGCGCCGAACACCTGGCCCTCGGTCATGAAGCCGGCATCGACGAGGTTGTCGAGCACGACGTTGGCGCGGGCACGCGCAGCGGGCAGGTTGATGTGAGGCGCGTATTTCGTCGGCGCCTTGAACAGGCCGGCGAGCATCGCGGCCTCGGCAAGCGTCACGTCGCGCGCCGACTTGTTGAAGTAGAAATGCGCCGCGCCGTCGACACCGAAGGTACCGCCGCCCATATAGGCGCGATCCAGATAGAGCTTGAGAATCTCGTTCTTGGTCAGTCGCCATTCGAGCCAAACCGCGAGGAACGCTTCGTTGATCTTGCGCTCGATGGTGCGCTCGTTGCTCAGGAACAGATTCTTGGCGAGCTGCTGCGTGATCGAGGAGCCGCCCTGGCGGACGCCGCCGGCCTGGGCGTTGGTGACCAGCGCGCGCGCCGTGCCGGCGATGTCGATGCCGAAATGCTCGTAGAAGCGGCGGTCTTCGGTGGCGAGCGTCGCCTTGATCAGCACGTCAGGAAAATCTTCCAGCGGGATCGAGTCGTTATGCTTGATGCCGCGGCTGCCGATCGGGTTGCCGTAGCGATCAAGGAACGTCACCGCGAGATCGGACTTCTTCAGCCAGTCCTCGTCCGCCGTCTCGCGGAAGGCGGGGATGGCGAGGACCAGCATCAGCACCATGCCGCCGAGGCCGATCGTTGCGGCCTCCGACAGCGGCTCGATGAAGACCCAGCGCTTCCACCGCCCGACATAGAAGCGGTCCATGAAGGTCGAGTAGCGCTCGTAGAGCTCGCGGATGCCCTTGGCCGAAGAAAACAGAGAGGAGTCGATGCGCGCATCGAGATCCAGAAAGAAGTTCCGGACTCTGCTCTTCCAGTTGGATGGTGTGTTCTGGACCACCTAGAACCCTTGAGGCTCGCTGCGAAAGCGTCCAAGCACCCGGCCGGGGCGGCATCGAGACGTCTTGCGGGATTGTTGCGGCAAACCCAAGGCGCCCGTTTCGCATCCGAGGGGACTTGCTGTTCTTCTAGCCGAGCGGGGCCTATAAACCAATGGTCAGGCTCGCAATTTTGAACAACAGGCCTAATTGAACCCCGGTTCATTACGGGCCTTTTCGGGGCGTTCCTTGCAGCCTGACGGGCGCACGCCCTAGATGACGCTGGCCGTAGTTATTTCGAATCGTAATAGGCGCATGACCGCAGCTCCCAAACGACCTTCAGACCAAGATGGATTCTTCTGGAAAACCAAGAAGATGGAGGAGATGTCGACGGCCGAATGGGAGAGCCTGTGCGACGGCTGCGGCCGCTGCTGCCTCAACAAGCTCGAAGACGAGGATACCGGCGAGATCTATTTTACCGATGTCAGCTGCAAGTTGCTCGATTCCTGCTCGGCCGGCTGCAAGAGCTACGCGAATCGCTTCGACTTCGTTCCGGACTGCGTTGTGATGACCCCCGAAAGCGTCCGGGGTCTGAAGTGGCTGCCGCCGAGCTGCGGCTACAAGCTGGTTGCCGAAGGGCGCGATCTCTATTGGTGGCATCCGCTGGTCTCCGGCGATCCCAATACGGTGCACGAGGCCGGCGTCTCCGTGCGCGGTCGGGTTGCGGGCACCGAGGTCGAGATTCCGGACGATCAGCTCGAGCACAATCTCGTGCAATGGCCCGGTCAGCTGCCGAAACAGGCACGCCTGAAGCGACGTCCCAAGGACTGATCCGTCCACTGCCGCAGATCACTTGTTCGGGATGACCGCGGTGCGGGATGCACCCATGCGCCGCGGTGCCTGCCTGAGAAGAACTTTGCTGTCTAGATTGGCTTCATAGAACGAATCCTTCGCGGCATTGCCCCGCATCACGCTCGATCTGACAGCCCGAGATGAACCAGTTCACACGGCAGAGCAGCCAGTCTGCCGATATCCAGACATTGCCCGATGATATCGCCGAGGAACTGACCCGCCTTCCGGGCGAGGTCATCAGCATCAGCGACGCACCGCCAATCTCGCCGCCGGCAGCGCTGTCCCAGGACGAGGTCCGCACCATCGTCATCAGCCTGATGCTGACGATGTTCCTGGCCGCGCTCGACCAGACCATTGTCGCCACCGCGCTGCCGACCATCGGTCGTCAGTTCCAGGACGTCTCGAACCTGTCCTGGGTGATCACCGCCTATCTGCTCGCCTCGACCGCGGTTGCGCCGGTATTCGGGACGCTGAGCGACATCTACGGCCGCAAGGTCATGATCATCGTCTCGCTGAGCCTGTTCATCGCCGGCTCGATCCTGTGCGCGATCGCACCGAGCATGCCGATGCTGATCCTTGCACGCGGTCTCCAGGGACTCGGCGGCGGCGGCATCATGCCGGTCGTGCAGACCGTGATCTCAGATGTCGTCTCGCCGCGAGAGCGCGGGCAATATCAAGCCTATTTCTCCAGCGTCTGGATGGTCGGCGGCATCTTGGGCCCCGTCATCGGGGGCGTGTTCGCCGAGCATCTGCACTGGTCGATGATCTTCTGGATCAATCTGCCGCTCGCAGCCGCAGCTCTCGTGATGCTGTTGCCGAAGATGAAGAAGATCCCGGTGTTCCACCGCAAGCGCAAGGTCGACTGGCTCGGCGGCGTGCTGCTGATGGCCTCCGCCGTCGTGTTCATGCTCGTGCTGACGTGGGGCGGGACGCGTTATCCCTGGCTTTCGCCGACCGTGCTGTCGATGGTGGGCGGCGCCGTCGCGCTCGCGATCACCTTCGTCTGGCACGCACGCCGATCGGACGAGCCGTTCCTGCCGCTCAAACTGCTGACGGGATCGGTCGCACCCTTCGCGTTGACCGCAGGCGGTTGCGGCCTCGGCGCCATCACCGGTCTCACCGTGCAGCTGCCGCTCTATTACGAGTCGGTCTATCACCTCAGCGCCAGCGAGGCTGGCCTAGCGCTGATCCCGCTCGCCGCGGTCTCGACCTGTGGTGCCGCGATCGCCGGCCGTACCATGGCGCGTGCCAAGCACTACAAGCGCGTCGCCATCATCGGCACTTCCTGGGCCGCGATCTGCGCCCTCGGCCTCACCGTCACCACGCTGCCACTGTGGGGATTGCTGACGCTGATGGCCGCGTTCGCGCTCGGCCTCGGCACCACCTTCCCGGTCTGCGTGGTCTCGCTGCAGAATTCAGTGGACCGACCGCAGGTCGGCACCATAACCGGCGCGATGAACTTCTTTCGCTCGCTGATGTCCTCGTTCACGGTCGCCGCGTTCGCTGCCATCCTGCTGATTGCCCTCGGTGCCGACATTCCGCTGGCCGGCGAGCATCACGCCGCAGGTGGCATCCCGGCGATCCCGGCCGAGGATATGCGGCACGCCTTCCGCTACGTCTTTGCGGCTGCGACCGCGCTGATGACCACCGCCGCGCTCTGCCTGATCATGATGGAGGAGCGGCCGCTCGCCGGTCCCACCACCACACAGGCCGTCGAGATGGCGGAGTAGGGCGTTAGCCGCCACCGTCCGCAAAATCGCTCTTCCGCGGCAGCACGATCGTGAACTCGGTGAACGCACCGGGCCTGGTCGCGACGTCGATCGTGCCGCCGTGCTGCTTCACGACGATGTCGTGGCTCATCGACAACCCGAGGCCGGTGCCTTCGCCGGCCGGCTTGGTGGTGAAGAACGGGTTGAACATCTTCGCCTTCACCTCATCGGGAATGCCGGTGCCGTTGTCGCGGATGCGGATCTCGATCGCATCGCCGCGGTCACGGGTCGTGGCGGTCACGACCGGCTCGAAACTGGCGTCGGCACCCGCTTGGCGCTTGGCCACCGCATAAAGCCCGTTCGAGACCAGATTCAGCAGCACCCGCGTGATCTCCTGCGGGAACACCTCGGCCGAGCCTGCCGCCGGATCGAACGCGCGCATCAGCGTGACGTCGAGCTGCGGCTGCTCGGCGCGCGCGCCATGATAGGCGAGGTTGAGGCTCTCTTCGACCAGCGCGTTGATGTCGCTCAAGCGATACTCTCCGCCGCCTTCGCGCGAATGCAGCAACATGTTTTTGACGATGGAATCGGCGCGCTTGCCGTGCTGCACGACCTTTTGCAGATTGTCTTTCAGCATGCCCGTCAACTCGTCGACATCGTTGCGGACATCGTCGCCGAGCGGGACGGGCGCGAGCATATCGTTCAGCTCGTCCGTCAGCTCGGCCGACAGCGCGGCGAAATTGTTCACGAAGTTGAGCGGATTCTTGATCTCATGCGCGATGCCGGCGGTGAGCTGGCCGAGCGAGGCCAGCTTCTCAGTCTGGATCAGCCGATCCTGCGCCGCGCGCAAATCGTCGAGCGATTTCGCGAGCTCCCGCGTGCGGTCCTGCACCTCGTTGAACAGCCGCGTGTTCTCGATCGCGATCACGGCCTGGTCGGCAAAGGTCTTGAGCAGGCTGATCGCCTTGTCCGGGAATGAGCCGGCCTCGGGCCGGGTCACGCCGATGGTGCCGATCGCAATGCCGTCGCGCAGCATCGGGATGACGAGGATGCTGCGATAGCCGCGCGTCCGTGCCAGCTCCCGCATGCCCTCGGTCAGGTCTGGCTCGTTCTGCATGTCGCTGCGGAAGGCGTACTCACCGCTGATTGCGACGCGGCTGTGAATGCCTGACGAGGCCAGCGGCGCCGGAAACGTGCTGAGCAACTCGGCATTGCCGGCTTCGTTGTCGGTGGTGAAGGCGGCCAGATGCAGCTTGCCGTCGATGACGCGGGTGACCGTGGAGGAATGTCCGCCGACCAGCGCCTTGGCGCTGTCGGAGATCGCCTGGAACACCGGCGTGACATCGGCGGGCGAAGCGGCGATCACCTTGAGAATGTCAGCGGTCGCGGTCTGCCGTTCCAGCGCCTCCCTGGTGGCGTTGAACAGGCTGACATTCTTGACCGCGATCACCGCCTGGTCGGCGAAGGTTTGCAGCAGCCGCACATGATGCTCGGCGAAATTGCCCGTCGTGCGCCGCGTCGCGATGATGACGCCCTTGGCTTCGCCTTCGCTCATCAGCGGCGTGAACAGCATGCTGCGAAAGCCGCGGGCGCGCGCGATGTCGCGGGCGGCCGGCTCGAGCTCGGTGTCGGGCAGCTGTGCGGATTCTCCATTGGCCGTGAGCTGATAGGCCGGAAATTGCGCGACTGGCACCGGGAACGATGCTTGCAGCACGCGGTCGCCCTCGGGGTCTCCGCGCGTGAACGCCGCAAGATGCGCGGCGCCGTCGATATAGCGCAGCACGGCGGTGGAGAAGCCACCGATCAGCCGGTTGGCATTGGCAGCGATGGCATCGAACACCGGCTGCACGTCGGAGGGTGAAGCCGCCATCACCCTCAGGATGTCGGCGGTAGCGGTCTGGCGCTCCAGCGTCTCGCGCGTCTCCTTGAACAGCCGCGCATTCTCGATCGCGATCACGGCCTGGTCGGCGAAGGTCTGGAGCAGTTGCACGAGGTCGGGCGCGAACGCTCCGGTCTCGGTGCGCGTGACGCTGATCATGCCGACGGCGGTGCCGCGGTTCATCAGCGGCATGAAGAGCACGCTGCGAAAGCCGCGCAGCCGCGCCAGGTCGCGGTTCAGCTCCGGGACGTCGGCAGCCTCGCTGTCGGGAAACTGGATCGTCTCGCCACCGCGCACCAGTGCAAAGGTCGGAAAATCCTCGATCCGTCGCGGGAATGACGCCTTCAGTCCCTTGTCGCCCTCCGGGCTTGTCGGCGTAAACGCCACCAGATGCAACTCGTCGCCGATGAACTGGAGCACGGTCGCGGAGAAGCCGCCGAGCAGGCGTTTTGAGCTCGATGCGATCGCCTCGAAGACGGGCCGGGCATCCGACGGAGAGGCCGCGATGGTGCGCAGGATCTCGGCGCTGGCGTTTTGCCGATCGCGCAGCCGCGCGTTCTCGGCCTCGGCGGACTGCAATTGCCGCTTGAGGTCGTCGATCCCGGCGATGTCGTTGGAAGGAGTGGTCATGCACATTCCGGCTGAATGCCGCGGCATGCACGGCACCGGGCCGGATTATCACATCTCCTGCGGCGGGAGCCAGCGCCCGCAGCCTCGCAGGCTGCCTCAGGTACCGGGCCGCGACACCTCGGTCTCCTTGCTGGTGATGAACTCCAGCAGCACCGGCACGCCTTCCCTCGTTTTCTGGATGCCGCGCTTGATCGCGGGGATGATGTCCTCCGGCTTCGTCACCCGTTCGCCATAGCCGCCGAAGGCGCGCGCCATCGCGGCATAGTCGCCGGAAATGTCGGTCGAGCGATACTTTTCGGTCGAGATCGGCATCACCTTCAGTTCGATCGCCATCGAGAAATTGTTGAGCAGGATCGACATGATCGGGATGCGCTCGCGCACTGCGGTCTCGAAATCCATGCCCGTGAAGCCGATGGCTGCGTCGCCCCAGACATTGATGCAGAGCTTGTCGGGCCTTGCGAGCTTTGCGCCCATCGCGAGGCCAAGGCCGTAGCCAAGCTGCGTCGTCTTGCCCCAGCCGAGATAAGAGAGCGGCGTCACCGCTTTCCAGAACGGCGAGAGCTGGTCGCGCGGGCTGCCGGCATCATGGGTGATGATGGTGTTGTCGATGTCGACGGTGTGTTGCAGGTCCCACAGCACGCGATACGGGCTCAACGGTGCGTCATCGCTGGTGAGCTTCGGCATCCATTTTGCGAGCCACTCCTTGTGCGAGGCCGCGATCTCGGCCGCCACAGCCGATGCATCGCGATCGGCGGTGACGGTCTTGTTGATCTCCTCCAGCAGCGCATCGAGCACCAGCCCTGCGTCGCCGACGAGGCCGATCCTCGCTTCGACATCCTTGTTGAGATGGTTGGGATCAAGCGTCGAATGGATGATGGTCTTGCCCTTCGGCATCGCGATGCCAAAGCTGGTTTCCGTGAACGAGCAGCCGATGCCGAAGATGACGTCGGCTTCGCCCAGAAATTCCGGCACCGCGCGCGGCACGGCGAGGCCGCCGGAGCCGAGGGAGAGCGGATGCGTCTCCGGAAATGACGATTTGCCCCCCAGGCTGGTGGTAACGGGAATGGCAAGCCGTTCCGCGAGCCGCTTCAATTGCGGCCATGCCTGCGCATAGTGCACACCCTGGCCGGCATAAATCACCGGACGCTTGGCGTTGACGAGCAGGTGAGCGGCTTCCTTCACATGCACGGGATCGGCGCCGTAGCGCGTGCGCAGCACCGGCGTGTAGTTCAGCGGCTCCGGCACCTCCTCGTTCCACATGTCGGCGGGAATTTCCACGATGACCGGCCCGCCGCGGCCGTTCTTCAGCCTGGTGAAGGCGCGTCGGAAGATGTTGGCGACCTCGGCCGCGAGGATGATCGGCTCGGACGATTTCGCAAACGGCTTCATCGCCTCGCTGGAATTGAAGTTCGGCTCGATATGCGCAAGCCGGCGCTGGTAGCCCATCGGCAGCACCAGCACGGGAACGGATTCGCCAAAGCACTGTGCGACGCCGCCCATCGCATTCTCCGCGCCGGGCCCATGCTGCATGCAGAACGCCCCGATCGTACGTCCCGACGTGACGCGTGAGATCGCGTCCGCCATGTGCACGCCGACGCGCTCCTGCCGCACCATCACGGGACGGATCTCGGCCTTCGCCGCGTGCTCGATCAGATGATTGACGGGATAACCGCAGAGGATCTCGATCCCCTCGCGCCGCATGATTTCCGCAATGGCGGTGCCGAGCTTCATGGCGTCTCTCTCCCTCGCAGGCCGGTTGATCCGGCTGATTGGATGAGAGAGGATCAGGAATTGCCTGGAGCGTAAAGCGCGAGCGCGCGACAGTCGGCGTGGGTCAGCTATGCAGCTGCCAGCCCTCTATTTGCAATTCTTGCAAATCGTCAGCTTGCGCTTCAACGCCTCGTCTTCCTGATCGACCAACGTCTGGGCGTCGAGGCCGGAGTCCTTTGCTGCGCGAGGCCTCGCGGGTGGCGTTACCTGGCTGGGTGCGTCACTGTCATCCGGACTGGCGCTGAAGCCATCGTAGTCGGCGGCCGGATTCGGCATTGCCGCGGGCCCGCCGATCACGGGTGGAGACGGCTCTCTGGCCGACGGGGTTCTGTCGTTCGTCACCACTGCCGGCTCGCGCCTGGGCTTTGAGTTCTTGGTGCTCGCATGCGGCGGAGATGCGTTGGGAGGGGTGAGGGAAACCGGAGGCGTGGCGGAACTCTGTCCTTGCGCACTGTCTTGCGACCAGATGCCGATCAACATGAGGCTGAGAGCCAGGAGAATCGTGAGTCTCATCGGCGTCCTTCAAACGGTTCTGGTTCAATGATCGACAGTATGGCTCGTCAAGCTACGCCGTGGAGACTATCAGGACTGACATGGCCGTCCAAGCGCCGTGGCCTAGATCGAGCGTACCGTCGTCCGGGGCCCTGCTTTGGAAGGGGCGACAAAGCGGCAAAGCTCGGCCGAAACAGGCCGCGAGAGCGCGAAGGCGTGTCCGGAGAGAAAGTTGCCGCTCGAGAGAGCGATGACGTTCGCTGCATTCTCAGTCATTGCGAGCACAGCGAAGCAATCCAGAGTCTCTCCGCGGAGGGATTCTGGATTGCTTCGTCGTTTCGGTCGTAATGACGAGGCGGTGGTCTTACTTCGTGGCCGCGCTGATCGAGTTGAACTTGTTGCTCAGGAGGACGCTGCCCGTGTTGGTCACGACGGTCACGATGGCGAGCGCGATGCCGGCGGCGATCAGGCCATATTCGATCGCGGTGGCGGCACTCTCATCGGCAAGAAAAGACCTGAGCAAAGTCATCGCCAACTCCTGTTCATCCGGTCCAATGTAGGCGCGCGGCGT
The DNA here is from genome assembly GCF_018131105.1 of Bradyrhizobium manausense. Classification (NCBI taxonomy): domain Bacteria; kingdom Pseudomonadati; phylum Pseudomonadota; class Alphaproteobacteria; order Hyphomicrobiales; family Nitrobacteraceae; genus Bradyrhizobium; species Bradyrhizobium manausense. The sequence goes on from NZ_JAFCJI010000001.1 coordinate 873,720, forward strand.
TATCAAAGTGGTAAAGTGATCGACGAGGCGCTTTTCGCGCATCAAAAAAGGCGGGTTGCGGCCGACCCGGCCGGATGTGTCTTAACGTGACAGCCGTTAAGCCAAGGTTTCACTATCCAATTCAAATGAGCAGAAGCAGGTGCGCCTCAACTCGTGGTGGTGCGTCCGGGAGCAGCCTTGGAAGGTCGTCCCAGCGCGGCCGCGAGGCGTCCGACCAGATAGCTCACGACATGCGGCCGCGCCCGCACCGCCGCGTCGGCGATGCGCTCGTCCTCGGTCGTGTCACTCACGAGGCCGATATAGTTCTTTCTGGCGTCCTGCTGCGGCACGGTCGTGCGAGCCCTGGTTTTCCGATGGCCGGACCATGGTGCGCGCAAGGGGAATCAACGGTTAATTTCGGGTCCCGTAGGAATACCCGGGTGCGGCACGATGGCAGCGTAGCGCGACGAGTGACGCAGCCGCTTAAGGATTTGTTGAGGCTGTTCGTCACCCGATCGGCAGGCATGCCGAGCGCGGCTCATCGACGCCTGATATCTGCGTTCAGCGCGCGCAGCATGCCGATGCGAGCGAATATGAGCCAGCCGCCGCCGGTCTCCGCCGCGTTGATCAGCATCTCGATCGCGGTCTGCCAGCGCGGCTCCTGCTGCTCGGCCTCGGGTAGTTGCATGATGAAGTCTGCGGCTTCTTGCAGCGTGCGCAGCTTGGCGCCGCCGCGCAAGCCGATCGGATCGTCGAACGGCGTCGACCAGGGCATGTCAGTCTGCCCGATCGGTGAGGGAAGGCGTCACGGCTCGCTCGGCGATGCGATGCGGTCAGCCGGCCTTCTTCGTTCGTGTGGTCGCACGCACCGGCTTGTCGGCCTTCCTGGGCGTGGCTTCCTTGGCAGCGGCGTCCTTGCCGCCCTTGCCGGAGATCGGCAGCAGCATCTCGCGCTGGCCCTCGACGCGCTTCTTCGGCTTCTTGGCCTTTGCGGCTTCCTTTGCGGTTTCCTTGGCGACCTTCGCCGCGGGAGCCGTGTTCTTCTCGCTTGCGAGGCTCTTCTTCAGCGCATCCATCAGATTGATGACGTTGCCGCCGCTCTTCGGTGTTGACTTGGCCGCGATCGGCGCACCGCTGCGCTTCTTGTTGATGAGGTCGATCAGCGCGGTCTCGTAGTGATCCTCGAACAGTTCGGGCTCGAAAGCGCCGGACTTCTTCTCGACGATATGCCTGGCGAGGTCGAGCATGTCCGTCGTCAGCTTCACGTCCTGGATGTCGTCGAAATACTCGGTCTCGCTGCGCACCTCGTAGGGGTAGCGAAGCAGCGTACCCATCAAGCCGCTCTCGAGCGGCTCGAGCGCGATGATGTGCTCGCGATTGGTCAGCACCACGCGGCCGATCGCGACCTTGTCCATGCTGCGGATAGTCTCGCGGATCACCGCAAAGGCGTCATGGCCGACCTTGCCGTCGGGCACGAGATAATAGGGACGGATCAGATAGCGGTTGTCGATGTCGGTCTTCGGCACGAACTCGTCGATCTCGATCGTGTGGGTCGAGTCCAGCGCGATGTCGTCGAGCTCGTCCTTTGTAACCTCGATGTAGGTGTCGGTGTCGACCTTGTAGCCCTTGACGATGTCCTCCGAGGTCACCTCGTCACCGGTCTCGGCGTCGACCTTGAGATACTTGATCCGGTGGCCGGTCTTGCGGTTGATCTGGTTGAACGAGACCTTCTCGGTATCCGAAGTGGCCGGATACAGCGCGACCGGGCAGGTCACGAGCGACAGACGCAGAAAACCCTTCCAATTGGCGCGGGGGGCCATGGGCTACTCCAAACGCAACGAGGACAGACCTATGAAGATACCATCGGGGAACACCGAATCATACACAGGTTCGAGCGGAATCTTGCAACTGCGTTAACCAGTCACTGACCACCGCGGATCGGGCCGATCCAGTCCCAAAAACCGGAACATCAATTCGGATCGGGCGTTGGCTCCGAACACAAGGCCGCGAGGAGGTCGTGGCCACCGGAGGCGATATCCAGAGATTGAGGGCATCATGGCAACCACGCGCGAGGAGCATCAGATCGTCGAAACTGCGACCGAGGCGCGCCAAGGCGAACCGGGGCCATCGGTGGCCGCACTGCTCGCCATCTCGACCGGGCTTGCGATTCTGATCCTTGCCGTCATCTGGTTCGTGTTCTTTCGGACCTGACGGCAAGTTTGACGACCAATCGACAGGAAGGGCGGATCTTCCGACTCGCCGCGATACGCGGCACATTGCGCCCGCCATGCCGCCGGTTCGTCCGGTGGCTTGGCGGGCGCAGTCGTGATGACTGAGACCAGATCGACTGAGACCAATTCGTATATGACCAAAAAGTAACGCAGGCGGTTCCCCGCGTTCATATTCAGTTCACGCCGAAATTGCTCATGTGGTGTGGTGTTCATGCGGCCTATTTCTGGAGAGAAGCGTGCGCCTGCTTGTTGTTGAGGACGACCCCGATCTCAATCGCCAGCTCACCAAGGCGCTGACGGACGCCGGCTACGTCGTCGACCGCGCCTTCGACGGAGAGGAGGGGCACTATCTCGGCGACAACGAGCCGTATGACGCCGTGGTGCTCGATATCGGCCTGCCCAAGAAGGACGGCATTTCGGTGCTGGAGGCCTGGCGCCGCAACGGCCGCACCATGCCGGTTTTGATCCTCACCGCGCGCGACCGCTGGAGCGACAAGGTCCAGGGCTTCGATGCTGGTGCCGACGATTACGTGCCCAAGCCGTTCCATCTGGAGGAGGTGCTGGCGCGGATCCGCGCGCTGCTGCGCCGCTCCACCGGCCACGCCCAGAGCGAATTGAGCTGCGGCCCTGTGACGCTCGACACGCGTACCGGCCGGGTCAGCGTCTCCGGAAACCCCATCAAGATGACCTCGCACGAGTATCGGCTTCTGGCCTACCTCATGCATCATTCGGGGCGTGTGGTGTCGCGCACCGAGCTGGTCGAGCATCTCTACGACCAGGACTTTGACCGCGACTCAAACACGATCGAGGTCTTCGTCGGCCGCATCCGCAAGAAGCTCGACGTCGACATCATCCAGACCGTCCGCGGCCTCGGCTATCTCCTGACCCCGCCGCCGGCACCCGGCGCCTAGTCGATGCGGGCTTGACGGGCGGCCCGACACGGGCCTTGGTCCGGTCATGACCGCCGACGCCATGCCACCACCTCGCGCCTCCGGGATCATTCCGATGCCCGCCAGCTCGCTTGCCAACCGACTGTTCCTGTCGGCGACCGCCTGGCTCGTGGTGATCCTGGCCATCACCGGCGTCGTGCTGTCGTCGGTTTACAAGAACGCCACCGAGCGCGCCTTCGACCGCCGGCTCAACCTTTATCTCCGCACCCTGATTGCAGAGGTCGCCACCCCCGACGAACCGCCGGACCGCCAGTTCCAGTCGCTCGGCGAGCCCCTGTTCGAACTGCCGCTGTCCGGCTGGTATTGGCAAATCACGCGCACCGACACCGAGAAGCCGGAGGTGCGCTCGTCGCGATCACTCTGGGACAAGAAGCTGCCGAAGCTGGAGGACCAGGGCACCGAGCTCACCGCGGCCGGCATTCGCCTGGCCTATGTCGACGGGCCGGAAGGGCAGAATTTGCGCATGGTCGAACGTCCCGTCGACCTCGGTGCCGACGGCAAATATCTCGTCAGCGTCGCCGGTGACGACACCGAGATATTCGATGAGACGCGCAGCTTCGACTATTACCTCGGCGGCACCTTCACCGCGCTCGGCATCGTGCTGCTGCTGACGACAGTGTTCCAGGTCCGCTTCGGTCTCGCGCCACTCAAGCGCATCTCGGAGTCCATCGCCGACATCCGCTCCGGCCGGGCGGAGCGGCTCGAGGGCGAATTCCCGGTCGAGATCGCACCGCTCGCCCGCGAGACCAACGCGCTGATCGATGCCAACAGGGAGATCGTCGAGCGCGCCCGTACCCATGTCGGCAATCTCGCCCATGCGATCAAGACGCCGCTGTCCGTGATCGTCAACGAGGCCGGCACGCATGCGGCCGATCCGTTCGCGGCCAAGGTGATGGAGCAGGCGGACGTGATGCGCAACCAGCTTGCCCATCATCTGGAGCGCGCCCGCATCGCGGCCCGCGTCTCGATCGTCGGCACCGTGACGGAGGTTGCGCCCGCCATCGAGGCCTTGCGGCGGACCATGGAGAAGATCCACCGCGGCCGCGGCATCACGGTGGAGGTCAAGGCCGATCCGGCGGCGAAATTCCGGGGCGAGCGGCAGGATCTGGAGGAGATGGTCGGCAATTTGGTCGACAACGCCTGCAAATGGGCGGCCTCGCAGGTCTTCATCGAGGTTTTGGTGGAGGCACCGACCCAGGCGGGCGCAGCCCCCAGGCTGCGGCTGATCGTCGACGACGATGGGCGAGGTCTTTCCGAGGCCGAGCGCGCCCAGGTCTCCCGTCGCGGCCAGCGGCTCGATGAATCCAAGCCGGGTTCGGGCCTGGGACTGTCGATCGTGACCGACCTTGCCGCGCTCTATGGCGGCAGCCTGTCGCTCGGCAGCGCTCCGACCGGGGGCCTGCGGGCCGAGTTGGTGTTGCCGGGAATATAATCCTCTGATCCCAAACGATTAATTGGGCTTCCCCGCGAAACCGGTGGGTTTCGGAGTAACTTCCTCAACGGCTTCTTAAGGCGCACCCACCTATGATCGGCGAGGACGCATCCTACGTCCGCCATTTTACCGTGCATTACCCGGGCGCATGAGCCAGACATCGATCGAGCGGCTGAGGGAATATCTCGCGCAGCTCCCGCCGCAGGCGCAGGCGCTGCTGATGCGGGAGTTCGAGCGCGCGCTCGAGCGCGGCCAGGATACGGCCGTGGCGACCCTGGTGCTCGAGCAGTTGCGCAAGATCGTGCGCAAGACCGAGGCCGACGAAGCCGTGCCGCCGCGCACCGACGACCTGTCGCGGCTGCTGTTCCAGATCGTGGAACCCTTCCTGGTCGAGGCTGGCGCCCCGATCCGGGTCGGCCAGATCCGTCGCTCCTCGCTGCATCCGATCTGGCAATGGCTGGGCCGCGACGGGGCCCCGGACAAGATCAACGAATTCGAGGCAGCTCTGGCGCGGATGCCGGCAACAGACAGTTCCGGCCAGGTTGAGGCGCTTGCGCTCAAACTCCAGGCGGTGGCCGCGGATGCCATCTTCGAGCTGACAGGGCCCGGCGGCGGCGACAAGTCACGTGCGCTCGCCCGTGTCGGGCCGCCCAACGTGATCGAGGACCTTTATTCGATCGGCGCGGTGCTCGGCGTTCGCGAGGCCCTCGGCACGCTCAATGAAAAATTGCCGCGCTTCCTGCGCGCGTTCGGCGATCCACAGATCACCTCGGTGACCGCTGCGCTCAACATTCCCGTGCTGCAGACCCCGCAGATGCTGCCCTTCGCACTGTCGGTGGTGATCCAGCGCATGACCGCCCCGTGGCAGATCATTCGCCTCGCGATCAAGATCGCGGCCTCTGATGACGAGATCCGCGTTGCCGCGACGCCTTACGGCGCCGCCGTCACCATGGCCTTGCACGATCTCGCCCGCGTGGCCGCCAATTTGCGCATGGACATCAAGCGCGGCCATTTCGAAACGGTTGCCGACAATTTGAAGGCGCTGCACGACGGCGTCCGCGGCCTGCGCACTGAGCTCGACCTGCGCAACGATTCCGCCTGGGGCAAGCAACTGACCTCGATCCGGGCCGACATCTCCAATGCGCTGCAATCGGAGATCGACAGTGTTCCCGGCCGCGTTCGCCGCATCCTGCGCCAGCGCCCTGAAAAGGACATTCCGCCGGGCGCGCGGATCGACAGCACCGAGGTCGAGGAAACCGTCGCGCTGATCGACTTCGTCGCGACCTGCCGCAATTATGCCAGCGAGCTCGCAATCAACGAGGTAACGCTGCGCACCTATTCCGACCTCCAGCAATATGTCGAACGCTCGACCGAGCAGGTGGTGCAGTCGCTACGCGGCGCCGATCACAAGGTTCGCACCTATCGCCAGCAGCAGGTGCAGGCCGCGATCCGTTTCTGCCAGGTGCTGTTCGGCGACGATTACGCTTCGCTGATGAGCCGCGCCGCAGAGAACGCCGCGACGGGCGAGCGCAAATCGACGCGCGCGAGCTGATCCAGTCGCATTTTTTCGTTATCACAATTTATAGTTGACGGTATCGGTTGCGGGCCCTACGGTCGCCGTGCAAGCTTCTGGAATTTCTATCTGTGGGCGCATGAAACCCGTTATCAGCTCCATCGAAATCGAAAACCGCGTCGTTGTTGCCAAATATCAACGATTGATGGTTGGCGCGAAGGTGGTGCTGGTTGAGAAGGCAAGCGGTCGGCAACTGCCCGAGACCGTCACGAGGGTTGCATCGCCCGTTCCCGTCGGGGCGCTGCGCATCAGATTGCCCGACGCCATCGAGCCGGGAACATACTTCCTGAAGGCTCTCAACGGGCACGGTGAGGACGCCGCTCGAAGCGTGGACTTCGAGATCGGCTAAGCCGTTGGATTGTCACCGTTTCGGGACTGTGTGTGCTCGCGCTGAATTGACAATTGTCAATTGCCGCATCGTCCGGCCGTGGTGTAAAGCCACCTGTGGGCGCGGCTCGCGCGCTGCCGGAAGCTTGCCAGATGACGCTATGGTTCGTGTTCGCGCTGATGACGGTCGCGGCGATTTTCGCCGTGCTCTGGCCGCTCGGCCGTGGCGGGCGCGATCAAACTCAAGGCAGCGAAGTCGCGGTCTACAAGGACCAATTGGCCGAGATCGAGCGTGATCTCGCCGCGGGGCTGATCGCGCTACCTGAGGCCGAGGCGGCGCGCGTCGAGATCAGCCGCAGGCTGCTCGCGGCGGCCGGCAGTGAGGCAGAACTCGCGCCGGCATCCAGCCTGAAATGGCGCCGTGCGGCGGCCGTGCTGGCGCTGGTCGGCCTGCCTTTGGTGGCGGTCGCGATCTATGTTCCGCTCGGCTCGCCCGCGCTTCGTGACTTCCCGCTGGCACAGCGCGAACGCGGCGCCGGGTCGGGCACAGCACAGTCGCTCGAGAATCTCGTGGCACAGGTCCAGCAGCACCTGGAAAAGAATCCGGCCGATGGCCGCGGCTGGAACGTGCTTGCGCCGGTGCTGGAGCGGCTTGGCCGCTTCGACGAGGCGGTGCGCGCCTATCGCAGTTCGATCACTTATAACGGCGAGAGCGCGGAGCGCCGCTCCGATCTCGGCGAAGCCATTGCAGCCGCGGCCAGCGGCGTGGTGACGGCCGAAGCCAAGACCGAGTTCGAGCGTGCGCACGCGCTCAATGCCGACGATCCCAAGGCGAACTACTTCCTCGGCCTTGCCGCCGAGCAAGACGGTCGCAAGGATGACGCGGCCAATATCTGGCGCGCGCTATTGGCGAAGGCACCGGCGGATGCGCCGTGGCGGCCGCTGGTGCAGACCTCGCTTGCGCGAGTTGGCGGCGGCGGCGTGACGATGCCGGCACTGTCCGACCAGACGATCGCCGCATCCAAGGAGATGAACGAGGGCGATCGCAACGCGATGATCCGCGGCATGGTCGAGCGACTCGCCACGCGCCTCAAGCAGAACGGCGACGATGTCGAAGGTTGGCTGCGTCTGGTGCGCGCTTATCTCGTGATGGGTGATCGCGACAAGGCGCATGGAGCCTCAAGCGATGCACGTCAGGCGGTCGCCAAGGATTCCGAGCGGCTGCGCCAGCTCAACGAAGGCCTCAAGACGCTCGGGCTCGACGGATGACAGTTGCAGCACGAGACGAGCGAAGAACGGATACGCCATGACGCGCAAGCAGCGACGTATGACCATCATCGGCGGTTCGCTCGCCGTTCTCGCGCTTGCGGCCGCGCTGGTGCTCAATGCCTTGCGCGACTCCATCGTGTTCTTCTCGACCCCGACCATGGTGGCCGAAAAGCACGTCCAGCCGGGCAAGCGCTTTCGCCTCGGCGGCCTGGTGCAGCCGGGCTCGCTCCAGCGCGGCGACAACCTCGCCGTGACGTTTGAAGTTGCCGACGGCGGCGCCAAGCTGCCCGTCGCCTACAAGGGCATTCTGCCCGATCTGTTCCGCGAAGGGCAGGGCGTCGTCGCCGAAGGCGCGCTCGATGCCAACGGCGTGTTCAAGGCCGACACGGTGCTCGCCAAGCACGACGAGACCTACATGCCCAAGGACGTCGCCGACGCCCTGAAGAAGCAGGGGCACTGGAAGGACGATTACGGCGCCCAGGCTTCTGGTGGCCCCAAGCCTGCTGCCACGACGGCGCAGGGCAATTCGCAGGGAGCGGTGCGGTGATCGCAGAAGCCGGACATTACGCGCTGGTGCTGGCGCTCGCGCTGGCACTGATCCAGTCCTTCGTGCCGATCATCGGCGCGCGCTTGCGCGATCCCGCGCTGATGAACGTGGCGCGCTCCACCGCGCTGGCGCAGCTCCTGTTCGTGGGGGCGTCGTTCGTTGCGCTCGTGACGCTGCACGTGAACTCGGATTTCTCCGTCGCCAATGTCTACGAGAATTCGCACTCCATGAAGCCGCTGATCTACAAGATCACCGGCGTGTGGGGAAACCATGAAGGCTCGATGCTGCTGTGGGTGTCGATCCTGGCGCTGTTCGGCGGCCTGGTCGCGGCCTTCGGCAACAATCTGCCGCTGTCGCTGCGCGCGCACGTGCTGGCAGTTCAGGCCTGGATCGCCAGCGCCTTCTATCTCTTCATCCTGATCACCTCGAATCCGTTCCTGCGCATCGCCAATCCGCCGATCGAGGGACGCGATCTCAATCCGGTGCTTCAGGATATCGGTCTCGCCGTGCATCCGCCGATGCTCTATCTCGGCTATGTCGGCTTCTCGATCTCGTTCTCCTTCGCGATTGCGGCGCTGATCGAGGGACGCATCGATGCGGCCTGGGCGCGCTGGGTGCGGCCGTGGACGCTGGTCGCCTGGATTTTCCTGACTCTCGGCATCGCGATGGGATCCTATTGGGCCTATTACGAGCTTGGCTGGGGCGGATGGTGGTTCTGGGATCCGGTCGAGAACGCCTCGCTGATGCCGTGGCTGGCCGGCACGGCGCTGCTGCACTCGGCGCTGGTGATGGAGAAGCGCAACGCGCTCAAGGTCTGGACCATCCTTCTGTCGATCCTGACCTTCTCACTGTCGCTGCTCGGCACCTTCCTGGTGCGTTCGGGCGTCATCACCTCCGTCCACGCCTTCGCCAATGATCCGACCCGCGGCGTCTTCATCCTGCTGATCCTCTGTCTGTTCATCGGCGGCAGCCTCTCGCTGTTCGCGGGCCGCGCGACATCGTTGAAGCAAGGTGGCCTGTTCGCACCGATCTCGCGCGAGGGTGCGCTGGTACTGAACAACCTGCTGCTGACGGTGGCCTGCGCCGTCGTGCTGTTCGGAACGCTCTATCCGCTGGCGATGGAAGTGCTTGCCGATTTCAAGATGTCGGTCGGCGCGCCCTTCTACAATCTCTCCTTCGTGCCGCTGTTCGTGCTGCTGCTGCTTGCTGTGCCGTTCGGGCCGATGCTGGCATGGAAACGCGGTGATCTGCTCGGCGTCACCCAGCGGCTGCTTGCGGCCGGCGTCGCGGGTCTCGTCGTGATTGCCATTGTCTGGGCCTGGACCCGTGGCGGCAGCGCGCTGGCCCCATTGGCGATCGGACTTGGTGTCTTCGTCATCGCCGGCGTCGTGACTGACATGGCTGAGCGAACCGGCCTGTTTCGTCTGCCGTTTACGACCACGTTGCGCCGCGCTCGCGGCCTGCCGCGCTCGGCCTGGGGCACCGCGTTTGCACATGCCGGTCTCGGCATCGCGCTGATCGGGATCGTCTGTGAGACCACCTGGAATAGCGAGTATATTGCGACCATGAAGCCGAACGACGTGGCACAGGTCGCCGGCTATGATCTGAAGCTCGATGGTCTGCTCGAGCGGCAGGGGCCGAACTACCGCGAGATGATCGCCCAGTTCAACGTTACCAGGGGCGGCGAGGCGCTCAGCGTCATGACGCCGTCGAAGCGCAGCTTTACGACACGTGGCTCCTCGACGACTGAGGCGGCGCTGCTGACCCGCGGCGCCAGCCAGCTCTACATCTCGCTCGGTGACGTCACCGCCGATGGCGCGATCGCCGTGCGAATTTATCACAAGCCGCTGGTGCTGATGATCTGGTGGGGGCCTGTGCTGATGGCGTTCGGCGGCATGCTGTCGCTGTCCGACCGGCGCCTGCGGGTCGGCGCGCCGAAACCGGCGCGGGCCAAGCAAAGCCTGCAGCCGGCGGAGTGAGCCGATGCGCCGGGTGATCGCCGCGATCGTCGCGCTGATGCTGCTGGCTTGGCCTGCAGTGCACGCCGTGCAGCCCGACGAGATCATGTCGGATCCCGCCAAGGAGGCTCGTGCGCGCGAATTGTCGCGCGAGCTGCGTTGCATGGTCTGCCAGAACCAGTCGATCGACGATTCCGACGCGCCGCTCGCGCGCGACCTGCGGCTGCTCGTGCGTGAGCGGATCGCGGCCGGCGACAGCAATTCGCAGGTGCTCGACTTCCTGGTCGCGCGCTACGGCGAGTTCGTGCTGCTGAAGCCGCGCTTCGAACGGAAGACCATGCTGCTGTGGCTGCTTGCGCCGTTGCTGCTGGCCGGTGGCGGCTTTGCGCTGTGGCGGCAAAATCGCCGCCGCTCTCGCAGCGATGCAGATGCACCGGTTCCGCCGCTCACGCCGGACGAAAAGGCGCGCCTCGCCGCGTTGATGTCCGAAGACGCAAAATCTTCGTAGGCGCTTTCGGCGCCCGTCACCGAAATCCCGTTAAGTTCCTGTAACTCTACGACTTTTGGCTGCGCTAAACTGCCGCAGTGCAGCCCCCCTTTCATTACAAAAGTTTAACTCCGCAGCCAGCGCGCGGTAAGGCGGCAGTCCCCATCTTCAGGTGCGTAAGGTGCCACCATTGGCGCCAATGGATTTCAAGGCCCTGGAGACCTCTGCATGACCGACCGCCCCGATCTCACGAACCTCCCGTCCTACCGGCAACCCCGCCGTTCGGTGTTTTCCGCCCGCAGGGTCGCGCTGATGGCCTCGGTCGTCGCCGGTCTCGGCATTGCCGTCCACGGCTTCAGCCCGTCGACGTCGCCCGCCGATTTGTTCTCCACCCCGGCGCATGCGCAGGTCAACAATGAGGTCAAGAAGGTCGAACGTCCGATCGGTTTCGCAGACATCGTCGAGCGCGTGAAGCCCTCGGTGATCTCGGTCAAGGTCAACATCAAGCAGAAGACCGCGAGCAACGATGACGGCGATGATTCGTCGCCGTTCCAGCCGGGCTCGCCGATGGAGCGCTTCTTCCGCCGCTTTGGCGGTCCGGACGGAATTCCCGGCCTGAAGGGCGGTGGTCGTGGCCGCGTCGTGCAGGGCCAGGGCTCCGGCTTCTTCATCTCCGCCGATGGCTTCGCGGTGACCAACAACCATGTGGTCGACGGCGCCGACAAGGTCGAGGTCACCACCGACGAGGGCAAGACCTACAGCGCCAAGGTGATCGGCACCGATCAGCGCACTGACCTCGCTTTGATCAAGGTCGAGGGCGGCTCGAACTTCCCGTTCGCCAAGCTCGCGGACAGCAAGCCTCGGATCGGCGACTGGGTGCTCGCGGTCGGCAATCCCTTCGGCCTCGGCGGCACCGTCACCGCGGGCATCGTCTCGGCCAGCGGCCGCGACATCGGCAACGGCCCCTATGACGATTTCATCCAGATCGACGCGCCCGTGAACAAGGGCAATTCGGGCGGTCCGGCCTTCGACACCAACGGCGAGGTGATGGGCGTCAACACCGCGATCTACTCGCCCTCCGGCGGCAGCGTCGGTATTGCGTTCTCGATTCCCGCCAACACCGTCAAGAGCGTGGTCGCCCAGCTCAAGGACAAGGGCTCGGTCAGCCGCGGCTGGATCGGCGTGCAAATCCAGCCCGTCACCTCCGACATCGCCGACAGCCTCGGCATGAAGAAGGCTGAAGGCGCGCTGGTGGCGGAGCCGCAGAAGGATGGTCCGGCCGCGAAGGCGGGCATCGAATCCGGCGACGTGATCACGTCGGTCAACGGCGAATCCGTCAAGGATGCGCGCGAACTCGCCCGCACCATCGGCGGCATGCCGCCCGGCGCGTCCGTGAAGCTCAACGTGCTGCACAAGGGTCAGGACAAGGTCGTGAACCTCACCCTCGGCCAGCTGCCGAACACGGTCGAGGCGAAGGCCGACACCGATAACGACAGCGGCAAGGGCGCAAGCAAGGGCACCGATGTGCCGAAGCTCGGCATGACCGTCGCGCCCGCCAACTCCGTGGCCGGCGCCGGCAAGGACGGCGTCGTGGTCACCGAAGTCGATCCGAAGAGCGCTGCCGCCGAACGCGGGTTCAAGGAAGGCGACGTGATTCTCGAAGTCGGCGGCAAGAGCGTGAGCACCGCCGGCGAGGTCCGCGAAGCCATCAACGCGGCGAAGTCCGACAACAAGAACAGCGTCCTGATGCGCGTGAAGAGCGGCGGCCAGTCGCGCTTCGTCGCAGTGCCCATCGCCAAGGGCTGACGAGGACTGAGCCCTCAGGAGGCTTCAAGATGAAGGGTGTCGCCGGCATCAGTCGCCCCCGCCGCCGGCACTCTTCCGGGGAGCAGAGCAACGCTCGCTCCCCATACCTACCTTCCGGTGGAAATACGCCCCCCTCCGTCGGAAGGCCTAGGGCGGTGAGGTCCCCCCAGCTTCACCGCCCGCCTTTTTGCCTAGCTCAGTCTCGTTCGCTTGGCTTGCATGCAATTGCCGCTCGCGCCATGTTTAGAGAAGGTTGACCTCCTTGACCGCCGCCGAACGCACGATGCGCCTCCTCATCATCGAAGACGACCGCGAATCCGCCGACTATCTCGTGAAGGCGTTTCGCGAGGTCGGACACATCGCCGATCACGCCGGTGACGGCGAGGAAGGCCTCGCCATGGCCGAAAGCGGCGATTACGATGTGCTGGTGGTCGACCGTATGTTGCCCAAGCGCGACGGGCTGTCGCTGATCGGCGCGCTGCGCGACAAGGGCGAGACGGCGCCGGTTTTGATTCTCTCGGCACTCGGACAGGTCGATGACCGCATCAAGGGCCTGCGCGCCGGCGGCGACGATTATCTGCCGAAACCCTATTCATTTGCCGAATTGCTGGCCCGTGTCGAAGTGCTGTCGCGCCGCCGCGGCGGTCCGGCCGAGGACACGCTCTACCGTGTCGGCGATCTCGAACTCGACCGGCTCTCCCATCGCGTCGCGCGCGGCAAGGACGAGCTGACGCTGCAGCCGCGCGAATTCCGCCTGCTCGAATATCTGATGAAGCATGCCGGCCAGGTGGTGACGCGCACCATGCTGCTGGAGAACGTCTGGGACTATCATTTCGATCCGCAGACCAACGTGATCGACGTGCACATCTCGCGGCTGCGCTCCAAGATCGACAAGGGCTTCGAGCGGCCGCTGCTGCACACGATCCGCGGCGCCGGGTACATGATCCGTGACGGCATTCGGTAAACTCGTTCGCACCACGGCGTTCCGGCTGACGCTGGTCTATTTGCTGTTGTTCGCGATGTTCGCGGCTTCGCTGCTCGGCTATTTCGCCTGGAACACGCGGCGGCTGATCACCGAGGAGATCACCCAGACGGTCAACGCCGAGACCTCGGAGATCAACGAGATCTACGGCCGCCGCGGCCTGTTCGGCCTGGTGCGCTCGATCGAGTATCGGGCGCTGCGGCCGGGTGCAAATCTCTACCTCGTGACCACGCCGACCGGGCAGGCGGTTGCCGGCAATGTCGGCTCGCTCGCGCCGGGCGTGATGGCGACGCGCGGCTGGTCGGAGACCGCCTACCGGCGCATCGAGGACACGGACGACCGCGACCATCGCGCGCTGGTGCGCGTCACCGAACTCGAGAACGGTTTTCGTCTCCTGATCGGCCGCGACCTTGCCGAGCGGCGGCGCCTGTTCAGCATCGTCGCCAAGGCGGCGCAATGGTCGATCCTGATCGTCGTCGTGCTCGGCCTCGGCGGCGGCGTCTTCGTCGCGCGGAGGGTGCTGACGCGCATCGATGCGATGTCCGGCACCGCGCATCGCATCATGACCGGCGATCTCAGCGAGCGCCTGCCGGTCGGGCGCAGCGGCGACGAGCTCGATCGCCTCGCCGAGAATCTCAACGCCATGCTGGAGCGGATCGAGGCGCTGATGTCGGGGCTGAAGGAGGTTTCCGACAACATCGCCCACGACCTCAAGACGCCGCTGACGCGTTTGCGCAACCGCGCCGAGGAGGCGCTGGCGAAATCGGGTTGCGAGACCGACTATCGCGCGGCGCTGGAACGGACCATTGAGGAATCCGACGGGCTGATCCGCACCTTCAACGCGCTGCTGATGATCGCGCGCGCGGAATCTGGCCAGGCGCGCGGCAACATGGATGATTTCGACGCCGCCGATGTCGCGGGCGGCATTCACGAGCTCTACGAGCCGCTGGCCGAAGACGACGGCATGACCTTGAAGGTCAAGACCCAGGCCGCGCCCCTTCATGGCAACCGCGAACTGATCAGCCAGGCGCTCGCCAATCTCGTCGAGAACGCGATCAAATACGGCAAGCCGGCGCAGTCAGCGGGAACCGTGGTCAGCATGGACGCGCGTCAGATCACGATCGAGGCGAAGCGCGAGGGCGATCAGGTGCTGCTCAGCGTCACCGACCGCGGCCCGGGGATCCCCGAGGCCGACCGCAAGCACGTCGTCGAGCGGTTCGTCCGGCTCGAGGCGAGCCGCACCATGCCGGGCTCCGGCCTTGGTCTCAGCCTCGCCTCCGCCGTCGCGACGTTGCACGGCGGCGAATTGCGGCTGGGTGATGCCCAGCCCGGTCTCGTCGCCACGCTGCTGTTGCCGGCGCGTATCGGGGCCGGCGACAGGGTTGCCCCGCCAATACCGGATGTGCCACAGAAGGTGGCATGAACCACTCCGCGCCGGGAAACGCGGACAAGCATGGTGAGAGCCTGGCCGCGCGCTTCGTGGAGGCTCCCCATATTGCCGCTTCCACATCAGACGAACGACGTTTCGACACCTGGCTGGCCGAGCTCGAGCCGGCGCAATCGGCTCGTCTGGAAGCGCTGCTGGTCCATCCCTTTGCCCGGAACATTCTCGGGGGAATCGCGGAATTCTCGCCTTATTTGTTCGATCTGGTGCGCGCCGATCCGCCGCGCCTGATCCGTTTGTTGGAATGCGAGCCGGATGCGCATCTCGCTGGGCTGATCGCAGGAGCGAGGGCCGCTGTGCTGGCCGCACCCGACGAGGCTGAGGTGATGCGGCTGCTTCGCCGCATGAAGGCGGAGGCGGCGCTGCTGATCGCGCTGTGCGACATCGGCGGGGTCTGGCCGGTGATGCGGGTGACGGCCGCGTTGACCGACCTCGCGGTGTCCTCGGTGCAGGCGGCGCTCCAGTACCTGCTGCGGCAGGAAGCCGCACGCGGCAAGCTCATGCCACCCGATCCCGAGGCGCCGGAAATCGGATGCGGCCTGATCGTGCTTGCCATGGGCAAGATGGGCGCGGGCGAGCTGAACTATTCCAGCGACATCGATCTCATCGTGTTCTTCGACCCTGATGCCACGACGGTCGCGCCCGACATCGAGCCGCAGCCATTCTTCGTCCGCGTGACGCAAGGCATGGCACGCATCCTCCAGCAGCGCACCTATGACGGCTATGTGTTCCGCGTCGATCTGAGGCTCCGTCCTGATCCGTCCTCGACGCAGGTCGCAATCTCGCGCGACGCCGCGCTGAACTATTACGAGCGGGAAGGGCGTACCTGGGAGCGTGCGGCGATGATCAAGGCGCGCGCCTGCGCCGGCGATCCCAAAGCGGGTGACGCGCTGCTCGCCGAAATCGCGCCGTTCGTCTGGCGCAAGCACCTCGACTTTGCCGCGCTTGCCGACGTGCACGACATGAAGCGGCAGATGCAGACCTATCGCGGCCAGAGCGAAATCTCGGTCGAGGGCCACAACGTCAAGGTCGGCCGCGGCGGCATCCGCGAGATCGAGTTCTTTGCCCAGACCCAGCAACTGATCGCGGGCGGTCGCCATCCGGAATTGCGGGTGCGACCGACGCGTGCAGCGCTCAACATTCTTGCGTCCAGCAACTGGATCACCTCTGCCGCGCGCGACGAACTGACCACAGCATATGAGTTCCTGCGCCGGGTCGAGCATCGCCTTCAGATGATCGCCGACGAGCAGACCCATGCGCTGCCGGAGGACAAGGATGCGGTCGAACGCTTCGCCTGGTTCTTCGGCTATGACCGCCGCGAGACGTTTGCGCGCGACCTGCTGCGACAGCTCGAGATCGTCCAGGGGCACTACGAAAAGCTGTTCGAGGGCGATGACCCGACCGGCACGGCAAGCCTGCCGGCACTCGATTACAGCGCGGGTCCCGATGATCCGCGCCTGCTGCAATATTTGAGCACGCTCGGCTTCAAGAAGCCGGCCGCCCTTGCGCAGACAATCCGCGACTGGATCACCGGCGACTACCGCGTGTTCCGCAACGAGCAGACGCGAAACGCCTTCGTCGAGTTCGTGCCGGTTCTGATCGACGGTCTTGCGCATGCCGAGGAGCCGGACCGCGCCGTGGTGGCGTTCGACGACTTTCTCCGGGCGCTCCAGCGCGGCGGCCGGCTGATCACGCTGCTCGGCCAGAACCGCGATCTCGTCGCGCTGGTGGCGCTCGTGCTGGGCGCCGCGCCTCGGCTTGGTGAGATGCTGGCGCGGCAGCCGCAATTGATGGACGGTCTGATCGATCCGCGCTTCTTCGGTGCGATGCCGGACAAGCGGGAATTGTCGGCGCGGCTTGCGACCACGGTGCACGATGCTGGCTCCTACGAGGAGTTTCTGGATCGTTTGCGGCTGTTCGGGCAGGAGAGCCTGTTCCTGATCGGCACGCGCATCCTCTCCGGCACCGTCTCGGCGCAGCAGGCGAGCACGGCCTTCGCCGACGTCGCCGAGGGCATCGTTCACACCGTGCATGGCCTCGTCGCCGATCGCTTCGCCGCCCAGCACGGCCGGATCAAGGGGCAGGAGACCGCGATCATCGCGATGGGCCGGCTCGGCAGCCGTGAGATGACGGCGTCGTCGGATCTCGACCTGATCCTGCTCTATGACTTCGACAGCGAGAACCCGGACTCCGACGGAGAGAGGTCACTCCAGGGCGCGCATTATTTCGCTCGCCTGACCCAGCGCCTGATCAGCGCCTTCACGACCCGCACCAATTACGGTGTGCTCTACGAGATCGACATGCGGCTGCGGCCCTCGGGGCGCGCGGGTCCCGTGGCATCGAGCCTCGTTTCATTTGCGGACTACCAGGCCAACGAAGCCTGGACCTGGGAGCACATGGCGTTGACGCGCGCGCGCGTGGTGTCGGCATCGCCCGAATTCGCCGCGCGGATCGAGCACATCATCCGCGAAGTCCTGACCCGCCGTCGCGACCCAGCGATTACGGCCAACGACGTCGCCGACATGCGCCGCGCGATCGCGCAGGAGAAGGGCGAGACCGACTATTGGGATCTGAAGTACGCCTCCGGCGGCATGGTCGACATCGATTTCATCGCGCAATATCTCCAGCTCGTTCATGCCCATGACAAGCCTGACATTCTCGACGTCGGCACGGTGCAGGTGCTGGAGAATGCCGCAAGACTCGGCGTGCTGCCGCAATCCGAAGTGGAGATCCTGCGCGCCGCAGCACGGCTCTATCACGACCTGACGCAGATCCTGCGGCTCTGCGTCAGCGACGGCTTCAAGGCGGAAACGGCAGGCACCGACCTTCAGCGCGTGATGGCGCGCGCCGGCGACGCGCCCGATTTCTCGTCGCTGGAGGCGCGGGTGCGGGAAACGCAGGCCGAGGTGCGGCGCGTGTTCACCGCGCTTCTGGAAGGGGAGCCGTCTGCTTGAGCGAAGTCAGGGCTTCGAGCACGTTCGGTTCGAGGCCCGCGCCGCCGGCATCCAGATGCGCGAAGATCGCGCGCTTCATCCGGGGATCCCAGAACTTCTTGATGTGATCGGCGATCCCGGGCACGGCCTTGTCATGGCCCTGGCTGCGGAAGAACGTACCGATCTGGTTGGCCATGTAGACGAGGCGGTCAGCAGGCGACGACATCGACAATCTCCTGGGCACGATGAGCCGTGATGCGGCCCTGGTGCGTGAACACTTCAAACCCGTCGCAGCGGGCAATTGCAATCAGCGTGATACCGGCAGCCGTGGCGGTGCGGACCGCAAGCGCGGTGGGGGCGGAGACCGCGACCATGACAGGTGCACCGATGGCGGCCGTCTTCTGCACCATCTCGACCGAGACCCGGCTCGTCAGCAGCACCATGCCTTCGCTCGCAGCCGTGCGGCTGCGCGCCAGCGAACCTGCGAGCTTGTCGAGCGCGTTGTGCCGACCGACGTCTTCGCGCAGGGCCACGATGCCTTGCGACGGCGACCAGAAAGCTGCGGCGTGAACAGCGCGGGTCTGCATGTTGATCGATTGCAGGGGGGCGATCGCCTGCATCGCCGTCATGATCTGTTGCGGCGTGAAGATCTGCCCCTGCGGCACGATGGCGGCCGGGCGTATGGCCTGCGCGATCGAGTCGATGCCGCAAATGCCGCAGCCGGTCGGACCTGCGATGTGGCGGCGGCGCTCACTGATGCGTGCGGCGTTGTCCTGCTCGAGCCACATGCGCAGCTCGATGCCGTCGTCGAGACGGACCACGTCGAGCGACTGGATATCGTCGATGGATTTGATGATGCCTTCGTCCAGGCTGAAGCCGACCGCAAAATCTTCCAGGTTCTGCGGCGTCCCCATCATGACGGCATAAGTGCCGCCATTATAGGTCAGCGCCAGCGGCGTCTCCTCGGGGATCAGCCGCGTCCCTTCGGACGCGGTGTCATCGCGCCAGATTTCCCGATCGATCGCCTGGACCGGCACGTGCATGCGGTTACTCCGCGGCCTCGGCCGGCGCGATGCGGCGGGAGTGCCGCGCCTGCTCGTCGTAGCTCTTCTGCCAGTCGGACGGGCCGTTCGACGGTGAGATCTGCACCGCCGTGACCTTGTATTCGGGACAGTTGGTCGCCCAGTCCGAATAATCCGTGGTGATCACGTTGGCCTGCGTGTCCGGGTGATGGAAGGTCGTGTAGACGACGCCGGGCGCGACGCGGTCGGTGATCTCCGCACGCAGCGTGGTCTCGCCGGCGCGGCTCTGCAGCCGCACCCAGTCGCCGTCGCGCACGCCGCGTTGCTCGGCGTCGTGCGGATGGATCTCCAGCCGGTCCTCGGCATGCCAGACCACGTTCTCGGTGCGCCTCGTCTGCGCGCCGACATTGTACTGGCTGAGAATGCGGCCCGTGGTGAGCAGCAGCGGGAAGCGGGGGCCGGTTCGTTCATCCGTCGCCACATATTCCGTGACGATGAACTTGCCCTTGCCGCGCACAAAGTGGTCGATATGCATCACAGGCGTGCCTTCGGGCGCCTTTTCGTTGCATGGCCACTGTACCGAGCCGAGCTGTTCGAGCTTCTCGTAGGAGACGCCGGCGAACGTCGGCGTCAGCGCCGCGATCTCGTCCATGATCTCGGACGGGTGATTGTACTTCATCTCGAAGCCCATCGCCTTGGCGAGCAGGAGCGTGACCTCCCAGTCCGCATAGCCGTTGCGCGGCGTCATCACCTTGCGCACACGCTGGATACGACGCTCGGCGTTGATGAATGTTCCGTCCTTTTCGAGGAAGGTCGAGCCGGGCAGGAACACGTGGGCGTAGTTGGCCGTCTCGTTCAGAAAGAGATCATGGACGATGACGCATTCCATCGCCGACAAGGCCGACACCACGTGCTTGGTGTTGGGATCCGACTGCAGGATGTCCTCGCCCTGCACATAGAGGCCCATGAAGGTGCCTTCGATGGCGGAGTCGAACATGTTCGGAATGCGCAATCCCGGTTCCGGGTTCAGCTTAACGTTCCAGGCGGCCTCGAACTGCTGGCGAACAGAGTCGATCGCGATGTGCCGATAGCCCGGCAGCTCGTGCGGGAACGAGCCCATGTCGCAGGATCCCTGCACGTTGTTCTGGCCGCGCAGCGGGTTCACACCGACACCGGAGCGGCCGATATTGCCCGTCGCCATCGCCAAATTGGCGATCGCGATCACCGTCGTCGAGCCCTGGCTGTGCTCGGTGACGCCGAGCCCGTAATAGATCGCGGCATTGCCGCCGGTCGCGTAGACGCGCGCAGCTTCGCGCAACGCTTTCGGGTCCACCCCGGTCATGATGGCGGTCGCTTCGGGGCTGTGGTTTGGCTGCGCAACGAAGGCGGCCCAGTCCTCGAATTCGTTCCATTCACAACGCTCGCGGACGAAGACTTCGTTGACGAGTCCTTCGGTGACGATGACGTGTGCGAGCGCCGTGAGCACGGCAACGTTGGTGCCGGGCATCAGGGACAGGTGCAGCGCCTTCACATGCGGCGATTCCACCATCTCGGTGCGGCGCGGATCGATCACGATCAGCTTGGCACCCTGGCGCAGCCGCTTCTTCAGACGGGAGGCGAACACCGGGTGAGCCGACGCCGGATTGGCGCCGATGATCATGACGACGTCGGTATCTTCGACCGAGTCGAAATCCTGCGTGCCCGCAGAGGTGCCGAACGTGACCGAAAGCCCGTAGCCGGTCGGCGAATGGCACACGCGGGCACAGGTATCGACATTGTTGTTGCCGAAGCCGGCGCGGATCAGCTTCTGCACCAGATAGGTTTCCTCGTTGGTGCAGCGGGAGGAGGTGATGCCGCCGATGGCGTCGCGGCCGTATTTCTTCTGAATGCCGTGCATTCTGGCGGCGGCAAACGAGAGCGCTTCATCCCACGACACCTCGCGCCAGGGATCCTCGATCCGTTCGCGGATCATTGGATTGAGAATGCGCTCCTTGTGGGTGGTGTAGCCCCAGGCAAAGCGTCCCTTGACGCAGGAGTGGCCGCGATTGGCCTTGCCGTCCTTCCAGGGCACCATGCGGACGACTTCCTCGCCGCGCATTTCGGCCTTGAAGGCGCAGCCAACGCCGCAATAGGCGCAGGTGGTGATGACGGAGTGCTCGGGCTGGCCGATCTCGATCACCGACTTTTCCGTCAGCGTCGCAGTCGGGCAGGCCTGCACGCAGGCGCCGCAGGAGACGCATTCGGAGCCGAGGAAGCTCTCGTTCATGCCCGGCGAAACACGGCTGTCGAAGCCGCGGCCGGAAATCGTCAAAGCAAAGGTGCCTTGCACTTCCTCGCAGGCGCGGACACAGCGCGAGCAGACGATGCATTTGGAGGGATCGTAGGTGAAGTAGGGATTGGACTCGTCCTTCGGCATCCAGGCGGCGTTGACCTCGCCGTTGGATTTCGCGAAGACATGGTTCTCGCCCTCATAGCCATAGCGCACTTCGCGCAGGCCCACGGCGCCGGCCATGTCCTGCAGTTCGCAATCGCCGTTGGCGCCGCAGGTGAGGCAGTCGAGCGGATGGTCGGAGATATAGAGCTCCATCACGCCCTTGCGTAGCTGCTTCAGCCGTTCGCTCTGAGTGTGGACGACGAGGCCGTTCATGACGGGCGTGGTGCAGGAGGCCGGCGTGCCGGCGCGGCCCTCGATCTCGACGACGCAAAGCCGGCAGGAGCCGAACGCATCGACCATGTCGGTGGCGCAAAGCTTCGGGATCTGGTGGCCGGCTTCCATCGCCGCACGCATGATCGACGTGCCCTCGGGCACCGTGACCTGCTTGTCGTCGATGGTCAGCGTGACCATCGTTCCCGATTTCGAGCGCGGCGTGCCGAAGTCGATTTCTTCGATCAGAGACATTGTCGTTCTCCTATTCCGCGGCCTGAAGCGTGGTCGGCACGGGGGCGAAATCCTCACGGAAGTGCTTCAATGCGCTGAGCACGGGGTAAGGCGTGAAGCCGCCGAGCGCGCAGAGCGAGCCGAATTTCATGGTGTTGCAGAGGTCTTCGACCAGCGCGAGGTTTTCGCTGACGCGCTCGCCGCGGATGATCTTCTCGATGGTTTCGACGCCGCGGGTCGAACCGATGCGGCAGGGCGTGCACTTGCCGCAGGATTCGACGGCGCAGAACTCCATGGCGAAGCGCGCCTGCTTGCGCATGTCGACACTGTCGTCGAACACGACGATGCCGCCATGGCCGATCAGGCCGTCGCGTGCGGCGAAGGCCTCATAGTCGAACGGCGTGTCGAACAGCGCGCGCGGGAAGTAGGCGCCGAGCGGGCCGCCAACCTGCACCGCGCGAACCGGGCGGCCGGTGAGCGTGCCGCCGCCGATGTCGTCGACGAGCTCGCCCAGCGTCACGCCGAATGCCGTTTCGAACAGTCCGCCCTGGCGGATGTTGCCGGCGAGCTGGATCGGCATCGTGCCGCGCGAGCGACCCATGCCGAAATCCGCATAGGCCTTGGCGCCCTCGGCGAGGATGAAGGGGATGGCGGCGAACGACAGCACGTTGTTGATGACGGTCGGCTTGCCGAACAGGCCGTGATGCGCCGGCAGCGGCGGCTTGGCGCGCACCAGGCCACGGCGGCCCTCGAGGCTCTCCAGCAGCGAGGTCTCTTCGCCGCAGACATAGGCGCCGGCACCGACGCGCACCTCCATGTCGAAGCCATAGGTCGAGCCGCCGATCTTGTCGCCGAGATAGCCGCCGCGCCGCGCCGCGACGATGGCGGCGTTCATCGCCTCGACGGCATGCGGATATTCGCTGCGGATGTAGATGTAGCCCTTGGTGGCGCCGACGGTGATGCCCGCGGTGGTCATGCCCTCGATGACGAGGAAGGGATCGCCTTCCATGATCATGCGGTCGGCGAAGGTGCCGCTGTCGCCTTCATCGGCGTTGCAGACGATGAACTTGCGGTCGGCCTTGGCTTGCGCAACCGTCTTCCACTTGATGCCGGTCGGGAAGCCGGCGCCGCCGCGGCCGCGCAGGCCCGACGCCGTCACTTCGTTGAGGATCGCCTCCGAGCCGAGCGACAGCGCGCGCTCCAGGCCCTTGTAGCCGCCATGGGCGCGATAGTCCTCGAGCGAGCGCGGATCAATCACGCCGCAACGGGCGAAGGTGAGGCGGGTCTGACGCTTCAGCCAGGGGATTTCGTCTGCGAGCCCGAGCCGCAGCGCGTGTGGTCCGCTGCTCGCCATGGACTCGAACACCGAGGCGACGTCTTCTGCGCTGACCGGGCCGTAGGCGACGCGACCATTCGGCGTTGCAACCTCGACCATCGGCTCCAGCCAGGAGAGCCCGCGTGAGCCGGTCCTGATGATCTCGACCGGCACGCCGCGCTTCCCTGCGGCTTGCTCGAACGCGACTGCAATGTCATCGGCGCCGACGGCAACCGCGGCGGCATCACGGGGAATGAAGATCCGCATGTTCATCGCTGCGCCTCCGCGACCAGCGCATCGATACGCTTCTCGTCGAGCCGGCCGATGAGGCGGCCATCGAGCATCGCGGATGGCGCGGTCGCGCACAGCCCGAGGCAGTAGATCGGCTCCAGCGTGACGCGATCATCGGCAGTCGTGTTGCCGAGCGAAACACCAAGCTTCGCCTCGGCGCGCGCCGCCAGCGCATCGCCGCCCGCGGCCTGACAGGCCTCGGCACGGCACAGCTTCAGCACGTGGCGGCCTGCCGGCTTGTGGCGGAAGTCATGGTAGAAGGTGAAGACGCCATGGACTTCTGCACGCGACAGGTTCAGCGCCTGCGCCACCATGGGAATCGCCGCCTCCGGCACGTAGCCGAATGTTTCCTGAAGCGCGTGCAGAATGACGAGCGTCGCGCCTTCCTGCCCGGCGTTTTCGGCGATGATTTCAGCGCCGCGCGTCTCGTCCCAACGTTCGTAAACCGCTGTCATTCTTCATTCTCAAATTGAGCGTCCCTTGCGCGCAAACTATTTGGAATCGTTCGAAGATCAATAAAGCTGTCTCATGCTGCGATTGCGAATTCTGATCGATTTGGAAACGCAATCGGTCGATATGGAGTGGTGATGAAACTTGTACCGGTTGCCGGTTTTTGCGTGTTGGTGCCGGTCCGGCGTGATAGCTTGCATGCCACGACAGTGACCGAGGGGACGAACGGTTGATCGACAAGCTTGAACTGCTGCTGGCGTTGGCCAAGGAGCGGCATTTTGGACGGGCGGCAGAGGCCTGCGGCGTCACCCAGCCGACGATGTCGACCGGGCTCAAGCAGCTCGAGGAGATCCTCGGCGTGATGCTGGTCCAGCGCGGGTCCCGGTTCCAGGGATTCACCCCCGAGGGCGAGCGGGCGCTGGACTGGGCGCGGCGCATCGTCGGCGATGCGCGCGCGATGCGCGACGAGATCAACGGATTGAAGCATCAGCTCTCCGGCGAGATTCGCATTGCGGCGATTCCGACCGCGCTCGGCATGGTCGCGTCGCTGACGACGCCGTTCCGTGCGCGCCATCCCGAGGTGCGTTTCAGCATCCGCTCGACGACCTCGTCGGAGGTGTTGGGGCTGCTCGAAAATCTCGAGGTCGATGCGGGGCTGACCTATATCGAGAACGAGCCGATCGGCAAGGTGCGCACCATTCCGCTCTACAACGAGAGCTATCGCCTGCTCACCGCGCCCGATGGGATGTTCGGTGATCGCGAGACGGTGACCTGGACAGAGGTCGGGCAGGTGCCGCTATGCCTGCTGACGCCGGATATGCAGAACCGCCGCATCATCGACCGCGCGTTGCGCTCGGTCGGCGCGGAGGCCACGCCGACGCTGACATCGAACTCGCTTCTGGTGCTGTTCACCCACGTCAAGACCGGGCGCTGGGCGAGCGTGATGCCGGCCAAGCTCGCTGAGACGCTTGGCTTGTCGTCCGACAAGGTCCGCTCGATCCCGATCACCGACCCCGAGGTCGATTACAGCATCGGTCTGGTGATTCCGCAGCGCGACCCGATGACGCCGCTGATCGCGGCGCTGGTCAATGTCGCCCGCGAGGTGGCGCCGACGCTGCAATCGTAGGGCCACAGCGTTTTCGTGGATGCCGGTTCGCGTGAAGAAAACGCGTCAAACAAGAATCTAGAGCTTCGGTTCTGATACCGAAGCTCTAAGCCGCGGCGGAAATTCCGGACGCCGCCTTGACGGCATCGCGCGGCAGCGTCACGCGGACGACGGTGCCGACTTCCAGCCTCGAGCGCAGCTTCATCGAGCCGCCGTGCAGTTGTGCCAGCGAGCGGGCGATTGCAAGCCCCAGGCCGGAGCCGTGATAGGTCTTGGTGAGCTGGCTCTCGACCTGCTCGAACGGGCGACCGAGCCGCGCCAGCGAGTGCGGCGCGATGCCGATGCCGGTGTCGGCGATCATCAGCACGATCTTGTCCTCGAGCTGCCGGCTGCGCACCACGATGCGGCCGCCGTCGGGCGTGAACTTCACGGCGTTGGACAGCAAATTGACGACGATCTGCTTGGTGGCGCGGCGATCGGCGACGACGGAGATCGATTTCTCGATGTCGGCATCCAGCGTGAGGTTCTTGTCCTGGGCGCGGCCGGAGACGACGCGCAGGGATTCGGCGAGCGTCCGCGACAAATCGAGCTCTTCCATGTCGAGCTTCATGCGGCCGGCCTCGATCTTCGACATGTCGAGGATGTCGTTGATGACCTCGAGCAGGTAATGGCCGCTGGTCAGGATGTCGTGGCAGTATTCCTGGTACTTCTCGCTGCCGAGTTCGCCGAACATGCCCGAGCCCATGATCTCGGAGAAGCCGATGATCGCGTTCAGCGGCGTGCGCAGCTCGTGGCTCATATTGGCGAGGAATTTCGACTTGGTCTGGTTGGCTTCCTCGGCGCGGGTCTTCTCGCGCTGGTACTTCTCGGCGAGATCGGCGAGCTCGATGGTCTGGCGCTCCAGCGCCGCCTGCGAACGCTTGAGATCGATGACGGTGGCGCGCAGGCGCAGATCGTTGTCGACCAGCTTCTGCTCGTGCTCCTTGATCCGGGTGATGTCGGTGCCGACCGAGACGTAGCCGCCGTCCTTGGTGCGGCGCTCGCTGATGTGCAGCCAGCTGCCGTCGTCGAGCTGGGCCTCGAAGGTGCGGGCGCCGGGGCCTTGGGCCGCGGTCTCGTTGTGGCGGGTGCGGACCTCCGGCATGCGGCCGACTTCCAGTACGGTCTCGTAGGAGGTGCCGGGGATCACGGCGGTGTCGGGCAGCTTGTGCAGGCGTTGGAAGTGCGAGTTGCAGAGCACCAGGCGGTCGCTCGCGTCCCACAGCACGAAGGCTTCCGGAATGGTCTCGATCGCGTCGCGCAGGCGAAGGTCGGCTTCCACGCTGCGTTCGGCGAGGCTCTTCTGCTCGGTGATGTCGACCGCGATGCCGATCAGGTGCATGCCGGAATCGCTGGCGCCGCGGGTCCGCTCGCAGCGGACGCGCAGCCAGATCCAGTGGCCGTCGACATGCTGCATGCGGAATGTCTGGTCGATATGGTCGATCTTCTCGGAGATCAGCTGGTCGGCGATCTCGAACAGGTCGATGTCGTCGGACTTCACCAGCGCGTTGACCTCACCGAAGGTGAGGAGCTCGTTGCGACCGTCGAGGCCCAGCATCGAGAACATCGATTGCGACCAGAAGATCCTGCCGCGCGACAGGTCCCAGTCCCACAGGCCGCAGCGACCGCGGTTGAGGGCGGTGTCGATCCGGCCGCGCACGGCGTCGTTGATGAGGTCGCCTTCGCGGGCGCGGGTCGACTGCCAATGGAAGGCGAAGCCGAGGATCAGGACGACGAAGCCTGTCGTCGCCGACAGGGTCACCGACAGCGCCGCATCCGAACCCCAGATCGGCTCGTTGCGCTCCTGGATCACGGTGACGAGGCCGGGCAACGACTTGATCGGCCGCGAGGTCGCCATCGCGGCGTTGCCGTTCGGCAGCGTCATGTTGGCGACGTCATTGTCGCGCGGCGGCGCGGCGAGCAACTGCGCGGTGGTGATCGCATCGAGCAGGCGGTCGCCGCCGGCGGGATCGCTGTCGATCGGAATCCGGGCGAGGATACGGCGGTCGACGCCGGCCGAGGTGACGACGACGTGGCGGCCCGAGACTCTCGCCTTGGACGGGATCATGTCGGGCAGCAGCGTCGGCAGGTTCTCGATGTTCTTCAGCCGCTCGGCGCGCACGGAGGTGACGCGGTCGATGCGCTCGGCCAGCAGTTCGGCAAGCATCGAGATGTCGTTCTGGATCACCAGGCGCTTCTGGCGCGTCTGATCGACGACCTGGACGAATGCACCGAGACAGATGGTGATGAGGAAGGCGATGATGAGCGTCGGCACGGCGCGGCGCAACGCCGGCTCCGCGATCAGGAGCCGATGATAGGCAGGTTTCGCGATCGACTGCGCCAATCCCTTGATCGAATCGGATTGGACGCACGCGTTCGCGGCGTCTGCACGCGCCATGCCTTCGGCCCCCTGAAAACCTGCTTACGACTGATTTCGAAAGCAGCCCCACGTCGCTTTCGAATCACAGCGATTTGAATCCACTTTGCGCAGGCTGTCGAGAGTCAACGAAACGTTAACGCGAAATAATTCTTATCCAACGAAGAGTTTGCGCGCTTCGACTCCGCAAACTCACGTGCGTGATGAGTCCGAAACGAGAACGCGGGAATCCGTGTGCGTTCTGCATCACGCGCGCGGCGGCTCGGCGTGACTGATGACGCGCTTCACGCTCGGGAACGCACGGCGCAGCCGGCGCTCGATCGCGTCGACATGCTCGTGCACCCTGATCACGCTCATCGACGGCGTGGCGCGGCAATGGAAGTTGACGATCTCGCCCGCGTCGGTGTTGCGGACGCGTACATTATGGATGTCGTGGATCTCGCCGCCGGCGGCATATTCGGTGAGCGCGGCGGCGATGGCCTGCACCCGCTCCGGCGCGGCATCGACGCCGAACGGCAGTTCCGGTTCCAGCGGCTCGATATGGACGTCGACCTCGACGTCCGCGCCGAACTCCTCCTGGATGTTCCGCTCCAGCGTGTTGGCGACGTCGTGGGCGGCTTCGAGCTGCATGTTGGCGTCGACCTCGAGGTCGATGCTGACGATCAGTTTGCCGCTGAGGTCATGCACCGTGACGTGGTGGATGGCGAGGCCCGAATTGCGCGCGATCACCATGATGCGGTCGCGCACGGTCTCGTTGTCGCGGGCGACGGGGACGGCGGTGAACGAGAGGTCGGCATCGCCGAACGCCTTGACGACGGCAGCCTCGGCGTTGCGCTTGATGCTCTCGACGCGGTCGATCGGATAGGTCCGCGGCACTTTGGCGATGGCGTCGATGAAGGTCGTGGCCCCGACCATGCGGACCCGCAGCCGCTCCACGTCGATCACGCCGGGAACGCCGCAGATCGCAGCAGTCGCCTTCTCCTGCGCGCCTTCGGGTGCGCGATCGAGCAATGTCTGCACCGTGGAGCTCGCCATCCGCAGGCCGAGAGCCGCGATCATCACCGCCACGGCTGCGGCGGCCGCAGCGTCACCCCACCAGAAGCCGAACGCCGCGAGAACCAGCCCCACGATCACGGCGCACGAGCCCATCACGTCCGACGCAAAATGCAGCGCGTCCGCGGCCAGCGCCTCGCTTCGGGTCTCCCGCGCGGCGCGATGCAGGGCGCGGGCGCGCCAGAGATTGACGACGATGTCGACCACCAGCACGACGAACGGCACGGCCGAGATCGTCGGCGGCGGGGTTCCCTCGCGGAGGTGGCTGTAGGACTGGACCAGGATGCCGCCCGCGAGCACGTAGAGCAGGGCGGTCACGCCGAGCGCGGAAATGCTCTCGAGCTTGCCGTGGCCGTAATGGTGCTCGTCGTCGGCCGGCTTGTCCGACACCCGCACCACCGCCCAGGTGATGATGGTCGCGACCAGGTCGATCGAGGAGTGCAAAGCCTCCGAGATCAGCGCCAGCGATCCGATCGCGACGCCGACCACGAATTTGGCCGCCGCCATGCCGCCGCTGGCGAGGATCGAGATGGCCGCGACCGATGTCTTGTCGTGTTGTCCGCTCATGGCGGGGGATTTAGCAGGGTGCCCGTGAACATCAAGCGACGATCCACAGCCGTAGTCGCAAGTCGGTTGCAGGAGCGAAGCTGTTGCGAATGCTTCTGAATTGAAGGGTGGCTCGTGCCACAGGCTTCGTCATGCCCGGGTCAAGCCCGGCCATGACGAGCGGAGAGGGTGCAGCTCTCGAAGGGTGGGCAAAGGCGCAACGCGCCATGCCCACGTTTCGTTCGTGATAGATAGCGATCGTGGGCGCGCTTCGCTTTGCCCACCCTACGAGGCCGTCGCCCGGAGCGCCGACTACGGCACCGTCACCACGATCTTCCCCAGATGCTTGTTCGCCTCCATGTGCTCGAACGCCTTGTCGATGTCGGAGAACGAATAGACCTTGTCGATCGGCAGTTGCAGCTTGCGCGACTCGACCGCACCCCAGATGTCCTTCCTGACCTCGTCGAAGATCGCGCGGACCTCCTCGATGGTGCGGGTGCGGAAGGTGACGCCGATATAGCTGATGCGGCGGGCGGCATGGAGGTCGAAGTTGAAGTCGGCATGGGTGCCGCCGAGCCGGCCGACATTGACGATGCGGCCCAAGACCTTCGTCGCGGCGAGGTTCTGGTTGGCGACCTTGCCGGAGACCTGGTCGACGATGAGGTCGACGCCTTCGCCGTTCGTCGCCTTCAGGACCTCGTCGACCCATTTGGGATCGGACGAGTCCACCGCGAGGTCGGCGCCATACTCCTTCAGCCGGCCGCGGCGATAGGCGTCGGTCGAGGATCCGATCACGAGCTTTGCGCCCTTGAGTTTTGCGATTTGCATCGCCATCAGGCCGACACCGGAGCTCGCGCCCTGGATCAGCACGGCCTGGCCCGGCTGCACGCCGCCGACGGTGACGACGGCATTGTGCATGGTCGCGAGCGCGACGGGGAGGGTGGCGGCCTCCTCGAAGTTCATGTTCGAGGGCGCCCGGAACAGCCGCCCGTGATCGGCAAGCGTATACTCCGCGAACGCCGCGCCGCCCGATCCCATGATGCGGTCGCCGACCTTGACGCCCTTCGCATCCGGCCCGAGCCCGGCAACTTCGCCGGCCCATTCCATGCCGAGCACGGTGCCGGCGCCGCCGGCGGCGCCATGGGCGTGACCCTTGCGCATCCCGGTATCGGCGCGATTGAGGCCGCAGGCGCGGACCTTGACGAGGACCTGCGTGCCTTTCGGCGTTGGTTGAGCGACGTCGGAAATCCGAGCGCCGTCAGGACCGTAGACATAAGCCTTCATGAATTACTCTCGCTTCTTGCAGTGATTATTCCGCGGCTTGCGCGCTTGGTTGAGCGATCATGCCTTCGAGCCGGCTGCGAATGATCGCCTCGGCCTCGCGCACGATGCGGGAGATCAGCTCGCCGCAGCTCGGGATGTCCTGGATCAGGCCCTGCACCTGGCCGGCCGACCAGATGCCTTCGTCCGAATTGCCTGTTGCGTACACCATCTTGCCGCGGGCACCAGCGACAAGCTCGCGGATGTCCTCGAACCTGGCGCCTTCCTTCTCCATCGCGACGACCTTGGTCGAGATCTCGTTCCTGGCGACGCGCGAGGTGTTGCGCATGGTGCGGAAGATCAGCTCGGTCTCGCGCTCGTCATTGGCGACGATCTTCTCCTTGATGAGCTGATGGATCGGGCTCTCCCTGGTCGCCATGAAGCGGGTGCCCATGTTGATGCCCTCGGCTCCGAGCGCCAGCGCCGCGACGAGGCCGCGAGCGTCGGCGAAGCCCCCGGAGGCGATCATGGGGATCTTGACCTTGTTGGCGGCGGCCGGGATCAGGATCAGGCCGGGGGTGTCGTCCTCGCCGGGGTGCCCGGCGCATTCGAAGCCGTCGATCGAGATGGCGTCGACGCCCATCCGTTCGGCCGACAGGGCGTGGCGGACGCTGGTGCATTTATGCACGACCTTGACGCCGTGCTTCCTGAACTCGTCGACATGCTCCTGCGGCTTGTTGCCGGCGGTCTCGACCACGGTAATGCCGGCTTCGATGATGGCGGCGCGGTATTCGGCATAGGGCGGCGGCTTGATCGCGGGCAGGATGGTGAGGTTGACGCCAAACGGCTTGTCGGTGAGGTCGCGGCAGCGCGCGATCTCCTTGGTCAGGTCTTCCGGCGTCGGCTGGGTCAGCGCGGTGATGAAGCCGAGCGCGCCGGCGTTGGCGACCGCCGCGACCAGCTCGGCCCGTCCGACCCATTGCATGCCGCCCTGGACGATCGGGTGCTCGACGCCGACGAGCTTGGTGAACCGTGTCTGCAACATCTCTGCTTCCCCCGCCTGCGTGGCAGGCTCTGTTATCGCTTGATGGGGGGAGGATGCCGCCGAGGTCGGGAAATGTCTATTGCACCGCCGTGCGGTGCGTCATGCGAATGGTGGGGTGATTCCGCGGGGCGGACAATCGGGTCGCGCCACTGCATCAAACGCCGTCATTGCGAGCAGCGGAGCGAAGCAATCCAGACTGCCCCCGCGGAGAGATTCTGGATTGCTTCTCCGCTACGCTCCTCGCACAGACGGCGAGAACGATGAGGAGGCTACGGTACCGCCGCTACTCTGCCGACAGCCGCACGACCTGGCGGCCGCCGTTGATGTCTTTCAGGCTGTTGACGAAGTTTTCCGGGCGCTGCCAGCGATAGGGGACCTTCAGGCCCATATACTCGGCGATGTCCCCGATGAAGCCGGTGCAGTTGGTGGTCTCGGCGTTCCAGACCGGGGAGCTTGCCTGTAACTTCTTGATATAGGCGAACACGCGCTTGGCGTCGGCCTCGTTCAGATAGACGCGGTAGCTCGCGGTCAGATATTCCGGATCGAGATCGCCGTAGCTCGCGCCGGTCTCCGATGGCACCCAGGTGAGGTGACCGAGCACGTAACTCCAGGTGTCGCCCTTGGGCGTGAGGCCTGCGACCTCGACGGCACGCTCGCTGGTCTTGCCGTACCAGACGAAGGCGTGGCCCCAGCTCGCCGCCGTCCGCGCGCGGAAGTCGACGTAATAGGGACCTTTCTCCGCGCGCGCGACCGAGCGCCGCGTCGCTTGCGGTGCGGTGTCGGTCGAAACAAGCGCATTGGCGTCGGCCACGCGCTTGTTCGTTTCGTGCTTGCTGCCATGGGCCGAAGCTGCGGTCATCATGCATGCGATCATGGTCGCAAGCGCGAGTCCTGCGAGGATGCAGGATCCCGATCGATCAGATTTGTTCGTCACGTGATGCCCCTCGGACTGTCGGCCGCTTGCGCGAATCCTGCGCGTCGTTTGCTTGCGGCTCAGTAGCGCGCGGCGACCGGATGGGGCGCCTTGCCGATCGGGGCCTTGCCAATCGGGCTCTTGCCAATCGGCATCTTGCCGATCGGGGCCTGCTCGGCCGGATAGACGGGCACGGGCTGGCGGCGTGGCAGATCCGCAGCGTTGGCAGCCGTCACCAGAGCAAGCGTGGCACCGAGAACAATTACAATCTTCTTCACATCATACCCCTAGCAGGTTGGTCCAAACACGGCCGAGCCGTGCCCCCAGACACGCCTCTCACAAGGGCGACCGAATGCGACCACAGTGCGGCACCCCCGCGACATGTTGGCGGCATCTGTTTGGCGCGCGGAGATGTGATGCGTGTCGATATGTTTCGGCCCCGGCGCGCTCGTCAGCGATCGGCGCTCAGCCGAAAATGCATCTCGATCTTCACAGGCGATCCGTCGCTCGCGACGCGCCACGGTGAGAAGCCGGGCGTGGGATCGGGATCGGACGGAAGGTCGATCGACCAGTGCTGGGTGGGCACGCCGGGGAGCGTCAGGCTGACAGCGCGGTGACGGGTCTTGTACATCAGCGAGGCCGTGGCGATGATCGCCTTGCGGTCGCCGTCATGGGCGCGCCAGTTGGGAGGCAGCATCGCGTTGGCATAGCCCGAGGCTTCCTCGACCTCGATGTGCACGTCCTCCTCCTTGTCCGGCAAGCTCATGCCGGCCGGCAGGCGAAACTCGACCTGGAGCGTCATGAAGCCGTGACTGAGATTGGGCGAGCGGATCAATTCGTACCATCCCCACCAGCCAAGGATGGCGACGATGAGCACGACGGTGACGGAAAAGGGGAAGGACAGCCGCGTTTTGCCCTGAGGCACGGCACCGGAGGTTCCCGCGGATGGAGCCTCGGCGTGGACCAGGCCGAAGCGCAAGAACAGCCAGATGCCGGCGATGAGGCCGACCACGCCGCCGATCGGGCCGATATCGAAGAAGGCGCCCATGGCGATGCCGCCATCGCGGTCCGGTCCCGCCAGCATGACCACCAGCGCGGCCAGGCCGGCCCAGCCCGCGAGCGCGCCGAGCAGGGCAGACAGGAAGCCCAAGATGAAGCGCATGTGCTGTTGGTCGCGCGGAGATGAATCGCGGTTCGGACTGATCAGTGGTTCGGTCTTCACCCGATCCGGTTCAATCCGTTGCGGATGGTCGAGAAGATCCCCCCGATGTCCTTGCGGAGCGCATCGAGTGCGTTGAAATTGTCGAAGATGCGGGCGAGGCGGTCTTCGACCTCGCGCTTGCTCTTCGTCAGCGCATCGACGCGCGAGGTGAGGGTGACATCGCCATTGGCCTCGATCTCGCCGACCGTCCTGGCGAGAAGATCGCGGGTGGCGCTGACGTCGGCGATCATGGCCTCGATGCCGAACACCGGCGCCTTCAGCGGAACGAGATCGGCCTGCGATTTCGACAGCTCCGCCTTGAACGCGTTCAGCGTTGCCAGCGTCTCCTGCAGCGCGCCGAGACGCTGACGCGACTGGAGGACGAAATCGTTCAGCGCGTTCTGGCGGTGGACGAGGGTCTTGCCGTCAGGATCGGTCTCGACGTCGGCGAGCGAGCGTTCAAGCTGGGCCTGGCGCTGACCGAGCTCCTCGAAATCGAGCCGGATGTTCTTGAGAATGTTGGCGCTGTCGTCGATGCGGGCGAGGCGCTGCTCGATCTCGTTCTTGTTGTTCGACAGCGTCTCGACGCGCGCGTTCAGCGGCGCCTCGCCGCCGGTCTCGAGCTCGTCGATGGTCTTGGCGAGGCGGTCATGGCTGAGGCTCAGCTCGCCGATCAGGGCGTTGATGCCGGAGTCCGATGAGCGCAGCGGCGCCAGCTCGGCGTGGGATTTCGCCAGATCCTCCTTGTGCTGGTTGAGCGTCGCGAAGGTGTCCTGCACCGCGCTGACCCTCGATAGCAGCGTCGATACGTCTCGGCCGATGTCTTTCAGCCGGTCGGCGAGGTTGTTCTTGCGGTCGTCGGTCTCGAGGTCGAGCAGCGCGCGTTCGAGCTGGTTCTGGCGGTCGCGGATCTCGGTGAAGACGGGCTCGACCGCGCGGCGCTGATCGGCGACGTTGCCGACCGTCTCGCGCAGGTGCTGCTGGCGACGGCGGATCTCGGCGAGCTGGTCGTGCATGTCGGTGGACTGGTTGCGGCTTTGCTGGAGCAGCGCGCGTTGCTCGGTCTCGGCGAGCTTGTCATGCAGCGCGGAGACCGCCTCCCTGGGATCGCTCTCGATCAGGTGCTGGACGGTCGTATCGAGGTGGTTTTGCAGGGCGTGCGCGACGACGACGTCTTCCCGGGTCTTCTTGAGGCGGTCGCGCAAGCTGTCGAGACGCCGGTCCTGGCGCGACAGCCGCCAGACCGAGGTGCCGATCAGCACCAGCCCGGCCACCAGGATCGCGCCGATCGCGAGGCGCTGTGGCATCGGCTGGCTCGCGAACAGGGCGGGCAGGTGGGTGACGTCCAGGCCAAACGCCTGCGGGGCGAGAAAGGCGATGGCGGCGAGCAGGACAAACCAGGCAGCCAGGAAAAACAGCCACATCGCGACGCCCCCACGCCGGTGCACATTTTCGCCATGATTGCTATTGGAGAGCGGAACCGAGATCAAGGGGCCGGACGCGTGGCACGACGTTTCGGGGCGCGCAATCCACGGCTGGTTGCGTTGGGCGGTGGGCGGGGTGGGGGCACCCGTCATTCCGGGCTCGCGACTGTGTCGCGCCCCGGAATGACAGCTACAGCCGAAACTCGTTCGTCAACTCACCTATGCCGTCGATCGCCACCGTCACCGTATTGACCGCCTCCTTCATCACGCCGACGCCGACCGACGTGCCGACCGCAATGAGGTCGCCGGGAAGCAGGGTCATGTCGTGGGAGATCTTGCTGACGAGCGCTTGCGCGCTGAAGATCATGTCGGAGATCGGATAGTTCTGCCGTTCCGCACCGTTGAGGATGGTGCGCACGGTGAGCTTGGCTGGATCGAGGCCGGTCGTGATCACAGGGCCAAACGGGCCGTAATCGTCGATGCCCTTGGCGCGGGCCCATTGTGGAAAGGTGGGGTCGCTGGTCAGGATGTCGTTGGCGGTGATGTCGTTGACGCAGGTGTAGCCGAAGATGAAGCTATCCGCTTCGGCTGGCGAGACGCGGGCGCAGGTCTTGCCGATGACGATGCCGAGCTCGCCCTCATAGGTGGTCTTGCCGTCGTAGTAGGAGGGACGGCGGATCACGGCGCCCGGTGTCGTGATGGTGGTGGTGGCCTTGAGCAGATAGAGCGGCTCCGGCGGCTCGGGCTGGTTCAGCTTGGCCGCGAGCGCGTGGAAATTATTCCAGAGCGCGACGATCTTGCTGGGCGCGCAAGGCGCCAGCAACTCGACCTCGGACAGCGCCAGCGTCCTGCCGGTCGCCGCGTTGCGGCCGAACATCTCGCCCTCATGCACGCTGATGCCTGATACGCTCAGCGTGCCGAAGCCGGTGGTGCCGGCATGGCGGAAGCGGAGCCACTGCATCATCTCGCTCGCCATCACGCCACCGCCAGTGCGCGAGGATCCGTCGGCGCCGAGACACCGTCATAGAGGCCGGCAACGCGGGCGCGCTGGGTCACCATCGCCAGCACCGAGTCGAGGGCCGGCGTCGGGATCTTGGTCAAGCGGCCCATCTCCTGCACCACGGTGACGAGCGGGTCGATCTCCATCGGGCGGCCGCGCTCGAGATCCTGGAGCATCGAGGTCTTGTGTGCGCCGACCTTGCGGGCGCCCTCGATGCGGCGCTCGACATCGACGCGAAATTTGACGCCGAAGGATTCGGCGATTGCCTGGGTCTCCACCATGATCGCGCGCGACAGCGCCCGCGTCGATGGATCGGTGCAGATCACGTCGAGCGTGGCATGGGTCAGCGCGCTGATCGGGTTGAAGCAGACATTGCCCCAGAGCTTGAGCCAGATCTCGTCGCGGATGCGGTCGAGCACCGGTGCCTTCAGCCCGGCCGCGACGAAGAGATCGGCGAGGCGCTGCACGTCATCGGTGATTTCGCCGGAGGGCTCGCCGAGCGGGAAATTGTTGCCGTAGACGTGGCGGATCACGCCGGGCGCCTCGATCTCGGTGGCGGGATAGACGATACAGCCGATGGCGCGTTCGGCGCCCAGCTCGTTCCACTGCCGCCCGCCGGGATCGATGCTCTCCAGCGTCGAGTTCTGGTAATCGCCGCCATGCTTGTGGAAGTACCAATAGGGGATGCCGTTGACCGCGGTGACGATACGGGTGTGCGGACCGAGCAGCGGCTGCATCTTCTCGATCACGCCGGTGATGGAATGCGCCTTCAGCGTCACGATGACGTAGTCCTGCACGCCGAGCTCGGCCGCGTCGTCGGTGCAGCGGGGATGGACGGTGTGCTTTTCTTCGCCCGCGAGCAGCGTCAGGCCGTGCTCGCGCATGGCGGCCAGGTGCGCGCCACGCGCGATCAGGCTGACATCAGCGCCTGCGCGCGCCAGCTGCACGCCGAGATATCCGCCGATCGCGCCGGCGCCGTAGATGCAGATCTTCATGAAATCCTCGCGGGGGTACCGGAATTTGGGACGAAAGATCCGGTCCGGCTCGGATGTGTCCGAGCCGGGGCCGGTAGTCGCAGGGGAAGCGTAGTTGCGGTTTAGGTGATCAGGCCGCTTGCGGCGTGCTGCTGGTTGCCTCGTCAACGGCAGCGGCGATGTCGCGCATGCTGATGACGGAAACGAGGCTGTAGTCGTCGATCACGGGCAGGTGCCGGATGTGATTCCGGTTCATCAGATGCCTGACGTGCTCGATCGTGTCCGACGAGGTGCAGGAGACGAGCTGCTGCACGGACACGAGCTGCGAGACCTTGACGTTGATCGCGTTCGCGCCGTGCTCGGCGACCGCGCGCACCACGTCGCGCTCGGTGAACATCCCGACCGCCGTGTTGCCTTCAGAGCGGACCACGTCCTTCACAACCAGCGCGCTGATGTTGTTGGCCCGCATCAGCTTGGCGGCAATACCCACCGTTTCGTTCATTCGCACCGTGACAACGCGCGGTGTCTTCTTGCGCAGAATGTCTCCGACCAGCATGGCAACCTCCCTGGGGTGATCGATGAGGCAAGTGTGGTATACATAATGCCAATCGTCAAGCGCTCGATTTGGCTGATCCGAAAATTCTTGCGGCAGCAATACTGACGTTTGTCGTCGCCCGCCTGAACAGCGGACGAAAAAAGGGGCGCATCGCTGCGCCCCTTTTGGCCGAACTGAAGGCGTGTGGTCGCTACGCCGCCTCGGTCTTGGTGGCGCCGGCCTCGGCGTTGGCGCTCTCGGCTTCCTTGCCCAGGATGAAGGAGCGGCGCAGCGGCTTGATCACGAAGATGGCCATCAGCGCGGCCGTCGCGTTCAGCGCCACGGCCACCACGAACACGGCCTTCCAGCCGTAGGCGGTCGAGATCACGCTTGCGAGCGGCACCAGCAGGGAGGCGGTGCCCTTCGCGGTGTAGAGCATGCCGTTGTTGGTGGTCGCGAACTTCGAGCCGAACGTGTCACCGCAGGTCGCGGGGAACAGCGAGTAGATTTCGCCGAACACACCGAAATACACCGCGGTCGCGAGCACGAACACGAGCGGGACGTGACCATAGGCCGACAACGTCAACAGCATCAGAGCGGCGGTGCCGAAGGCGATGAACATCGTGTGCTCACGGCCGATCGTGTCGGACACGAAACCGAAGAACGGACGTCCGAAGCCGTCGAAGATGCGGTCGAGCGAGATCGCGAAGGTCAGGGCCGCCATCTGGAAACCGGCGAGCGAGACCGGCGTATCGGCGATCTTGAAGTCGTGCGCGATCGGTGCGATCTGCGCCGCGGTCATCAGACCGCCCGAGGCGACCATCACGAAGACGAGGTACATCACCCAGAAAATCGGGGTGCGAAGAACCTGCGGCGGGGTGAAGTCGATCTTGGTCTGCGGCAGATTGAGCCGCTTCTTTTTCGGCGGGATGGAAATCCGCGGCGGCTGGATGAAGAAAGCGAGCAGGAACACGATCACGCCCTGGCCGATGCCGAAGGTGAAGAACGCGCTCTGGTAGCCGCTTGCTGCGATCATGTGCGCAATCGGCACCACGGTGAGGGCTGCGCCCGCGCCGAAGCCTGCGGCCGTCGCGCCGGCGGCGAGGCCGCGGCGATCAGGAAACCATTTCAGCGCATTGCCGACACAGGTGCCGTACACCGCGCCCGCGCCCATGCCGCCGAAGACGGCCGCCGTATAGAGCAGGGGAAGCGAGTCAGCATAGGAATTGAGCACCCAGGACAGGGTGATCATCAGGGCACCGAACATGATGACGATGCGCGGGCCGTATTTGTCGACGAACCAGGCTTCGATCGGCACCAACCAGGTCTCGGTGACGACGAAGATGGTGAATGCGAGCTGGATCGCGGCGCGACCCCAGTGGTGTGCGTGATCGATCGGATCCACGAACAGGGTCCAGCCATACTGCAGGTTGGCGATCATCGCCATGCAGAGGATGCCCATGCCGAGCTGGAGCCAACGGAAACTTGTGCGAAGAGGCGCGGCCGTGACGGCGCCATCCGTGCTGGAAATCATCAACAACCTCCCAAGCGCCTGTCTGGTTACGACCCGGCCGCCTATATGACGGAGTGTCGCAAATATTGTGGCTTATCGTCGCAAGCGCGGCTGGCAGGTTGGTATACCATATCCCAGAATGCAAGCCCTATCTTGGGAGGAAGCTCAAGAAAAGTGCAGGGTTCCTTCGGGTTTGCGGTATCAAGGTATATGTTCGGGTAAAACGAAAACGCCCGGCCGTGAGGCCGGGCGTGATGCGCGAGTTGTGTTGTGCGGGCGAGGTCAGACGGTCGATTGCGCGACCACGACCTTGCGCCAGGGTTTGAGCACGACGATCGCGAGCAGCGAAGCCAGGATATTGGCGCCGGCGGCGATGACGAACACGTTGTCCCAGGTACCCGAGCTTTGCTGCATGTAGTTGGCGATCGGCACCAGCAGCGAGGCGGTGCCCTTCGCAGTGTAGAGCAGGCCGGCATTGGTGGTCGCGAACTTCGCGCCGAACGTATCGGTGCAGGTCGAGGGGAACAGCGAGTAGATCTCACCCCAGGCGAAGAACACGAAGCCCGACAGGAGCACGAACCAGATCGGATCGTGGCCCCAGAGGTGGAGCATCCAGATGCCGATGCCTTCCATGCCGAAGGCGATGAACATCGTGTTCTCGCGGCCGATCATGTCGGAGATCCAGCCGAAGAACGGACGCGTCAGGCCGTTGAGCACGCGGTCGATGGTCGCTGCGAACGTCACTGCGGTCATCGTCACCGCCATCAGCGTGACCGGCACGTTGTCGACCTTCCAGTCGGCCGCGATCGGCTTCAAATTCGCCGTCACCATCAGGCCGCCGGCGCCGACGATCACGAACATGAAGTACATCAACCAGAAGATCGGCTGACGCAGAACTTCCGTCGGCTGATAGTTGCGCCGCGACTGCATCAGGGCCGCATTCGCCACCACGCTCGGAACCTGGCCTGCCTTCGGCGCCAGCAGGAAGAAGGCGAGGATGCAGACGATGATGCCCTGACCGAGGCCGAAATAGAGGAAGGCCGTCTGGAATCCGGAGTCCTTGATCATGGCCTGGATCGGCGCGACCGTGAGCGCGGAGCCGGCACCGAAGCCGGCGGCCGTGATGCCCGCGGCAAGACCGCGCTTGTCGGGAAACCATTTCAGCGCATTGCCGACGCAGGTGCCGTAGACGCCACCGGCGCCGATGCCTGCGATGATCATGCCGAGATAGAAGCCGTTGAGCGTGGTGGCGTGCGCGTTAATGGCCCAGCCGAGCGCGCAGAGAACGCCGCCGACGAGCACGACGAGGCGCGGACCGTATTTATCGACAAACCAACCTTCGACCGGCACGAGCCAGGTCTCGAACAAAACAAAGAGGGTAAAGGCCCACTGGATCGAGGCGCGATCCCAACCGAATTTCTTCTGGATGTCGGGGACGAAGAACGTCCAGCCGTATTGATAGTTGGCGATCATCACCATGGCCCCTACGCCGATCGCCAGTTGCGTCCAGCGATACGAGTCGCTGACGCGTGCGGCTGCAGGAGCCGTTGTTGTTTGCACCATGTCCGTCATGAATCCTCCAATTTGCGCTTCTGTTTTTTTGTGCGAGCGTTGGCGGCATTCTTGTATTCATTATGCCAAGCTTCAAGCGCGCGTCGGCCCATTGTGCGCTTATGACGCAACCCCCCATCGCGAGTTGCGCGAATGTGCCGATTTCCCAAATAGAAATGGCCCCGCAGAGCGGGGCCATTCTTCCAAAGTAGGAGTTCGCAGCTTTTGCAACCGCCGCGACAATTCGACGCGGGTAGGGCGCCGGGGACCTTACAGGCCGAAGCGGGGGAGGTCGCCGTTGTGGTTGGAGATCTCGGCGCTCGCCATCAGCAAGCGGTCAACAGCGGCCATGAAACGGGCGAACAGCGAGGCGGAGGGCGCGAGAGCGACGGAGGCGGTCTTGGACATCGGAATTTCCTTTCCTAAGACAGTCAGTATTGCTGTCTCATTTCGAGGATTGTTCTATGTATACCAGATGCCAATGTCCATGCGTTCCATTGCATGGCAGCATGCTTATCGCCGCATTGCAACATAACATCAGGTTAACGCGGTCAATCGGAGCCCCTAAACCCAGCCATTCGGGTCAAAATCGATGAAAAGTGAAGCCTCCGGAGCGAACTGAGCGGGCTCTTGGCACCGCAGTGCAAAACGGTTAGTGGTTCGCCCCCTTTTCCATCGACCTGTCAGAGTGGTTCATGTCGAGCGCCTCGCCCGCCGTCTCGATCGGCATCGATTTTGGAACCAGCAACACCGTCGTCGCGCTTGCGGTGGACGATCGCCGGGTCGAGGCCATCCGCTTCGACCATGGCGGACAGCGCCACAGCACCTACGTCTCGGCGCTGTGTTTCTGGGAGGACCGGCCGGGCGCCGGCGCCCAGGCTGAAGGCGGGCCGTGGGCGATCGAGCAGTTTCTCGAGGGGCGCCACATCTATCGCTTCCTCCAGTCGTTCAAGACCTTTGCGGCAAGCTCCAGCTTCAACACCACCCAGGTGTTCCGGCAGCGCTTCAAGTTCGAGGACATTCTGGCGGCGTTCCTGCGGACGCTGGCGCGCCATGGCGGCGACAGATTCGGCTTCGAGGCGGCCAACATCACCGTCGGCCGTCCGGTGCGCTTTGCCGGCGGCAATCCCGACGACGACCTCGCCATGCAGCGCTACCGCGCCGCGTTCGAGCGCCTGGGGGCCGGCCACGCCCGCTATGTCTATGAGCCCGTGGGCGCTGCGTTCTCCTTCGCCCGCCGCCTCGAGCGCGATGCCACCGTGCTGGTTGCGGATTTCGGCGGCGGCACCAGCGACTTCTCGGTGATGCGCTTCTCGCGCGCGGGCGGAAACTTGCGCGCTGAGCCGCTCGGACATGCCGGCATCGGGATTGCGGGCGACACGTTCGATTATCGCATCGTCGACCACGTCGTTTCGCCGCGGCTGGGCAAGGGCTCGAGTTTCCGCTCGTTCGACAAGGTGCTGCCGATCCCGAACAGCCACTACACCAATCTCGCGCGCTGGCACCAGCTCGCGCTGATGAAGAGCAATGGCGATCTGCGCGAACTGCGTGAGCTTGCACGCACCGCGGTGAAGCCTGACCGGCTCGAGGACTTCATCACCATCGTCGACCTCGATCTCGGCTTTTCGCTGTACCGCGCGGTGTCCGACGCCAAGGTCGCGCTGTCGGCCAGGGATGAGGTCGATTTTCGCTTCAAGGGCGGGGGCGTCGAGATCGGCTCGACCATTACGCGGAAGAATTTCGACAGCTGGATCGCCGACGATATCGCCCGGCTCGGAGCCACGGTCGACAAGGTGCTGGGCGAAGCCGGCGTCACCGCGCGCGACATCGAGAAGGTGTTCTTGACCGGCGGCACCTCGTTCGTGCCGGCCGTGCGGAAACTGTTCGCCGACAGGTTCGGCAACGAGCGGCTGATGTCGGGCGACCAGTTCGAGTCGATCGCTTACGGCCTCGCGCTGATCGGACACAGTGCCGAGCCGGACCGCTGGACAGCCGACGGCGGGCTGAAGTCGAAGGCGGGCGCCTGAAACACCCGCCTTGCTCGTCACGTGCTATTGCTTGATCTCGGGCTCGACGAGCCGGGCCAGGTTGCGCAGCGATTCCTGCCAGCCGAGATAGCAGGCCTCGGGCGGGATCGCGTCGGGAATGCCGGCCTGCGTGATGTCGACCTCGGTGCCGACGAGCACTTTCTTCAGCATCACGGTCACCTGGATTTCGCCGGGCAGGTTCGGATCGTCGAACTTGTCGGTGTAGCGGAGGCGCTCGCCAGGAACGAGCTCGAGATATTCGCCGCCGAAGCTGTGGCCATCGCCCGTCGTGAAATTGCGGAAGGACATCTTGAATGTGCCTCCAATCTTCGGCTCGAGATGATGCACGGTGCAGGTGAAGCCGTTGGGCGGCAGCCATTTTGCCAGCGCATCCGCCTCGATGAAGGCGCGATAGATTTTCTCCGGGCTGGTGGTGAGAACGCGGTGCAGGCGGACAGTGCCGGGCATGATCATTATCCTTCATGACTTAATGGGCCTGATGCCAGCGTCTATTGCCCATTCATGGCCCAAGGACGATGGAAGCGGTGTCGATCCGACAAGGGATCGGAAATTTTTTATCCCGATCGTTCCCGGTGTCCGCTGGTCTTCACCGTGGCTTGATCGGATGTCTGGGCATCACGCGCTATTTGCTCGTTTCAACTAGCCTGTCCAGATCATCCCGCGAGAGAGAGGAGTACGACCCATGCCGTTCGTTCGCCCCGACGACACGTTTGATCGGCTGAAGCCACAATTCGGCTATTCTTCCTCGCTCAACTTCTGCGTGACATCGGGGGCTTCCGTTGCGCAGAACACTTTGGGCTTTCGCCGTTACGCTTCTTTGTCTTGGGTCGCCGGCGGAAGCCGCAGGCATCCAGCTTCTCGATTCCGATCCGGCGCTGTCGGGCGCGATCTGGTACCCCTGCGCAGCGGAGCCGACGCACGTGGCGCTCGGCAGTCTTTCAGTTGCCTTCGACTACGACCTGAAGGGCGTGAAGGATTGCCCCGTGACCGGGACAAAACTTCCGCTCGTCGTTTTCTCGCACGGCCGCGGCGGATTTTTCGGACAGCATCACGACACGGCGGAAGCGCTCGCCGACGCTGGCTTCGTCGTGGCGGCCATCAATCATCCCGGCGACACCTATAGCGACTCCTCGCGGCGCGACACGCTCTCCGTCTGGGGATCGCGTCCGGCGGACATGGTGCGCCTGCTCGACTTCATGCTGAAGGACTGGAAGGACAGGGCGGTGATCGACCCCGCCAAAGTCGGCTTCTTCGGCTTCTCGCTCGGGGGCGCGACCGGCTTCATCCTGATGGGGACCAGGCCGGATTTCGCCAGGGTCGCCAGCCTCTGCAAGGAGACGACCGGCGGGTGCGCCGAGCTGCACAACGGCGTGACGCCGCCTGAGCCGATCCGGGATGAACGTATCCGCACCGCCGTCATCGTCGATCCCGCGCCGGGCACCCTGACGCGGGAGAATCTCGCTGTGGTCAAGGTGCCGTTCCAGTTCTGGCGTTCGCAGTTCGGCGGCCCCGGCGTCGGCGACGGCTCGGGCACCGCGCGGGTCGCTGACGGCCTGCCGGGCAAGCCCGAGATTCATGTCGTGCCGGCCGGTCATTTTGCATTCCTCGCACCGTGCTCCGCGGAGCTCGCGGCAGCCATCCCGCGCATCTGCACCGACACGCCGGCGGGGTTCGACCGGGCCGGCTTTCACCGCGAGTTCAACGCGGCGGTGGTGAAGTATTTTGGCGAGCAGCTCGGCGAGCACTGACCGGAGCCATCGCGCGCGACAACGGCGGAATAGCCGATTTCCACACGCGGTAAAGCATTGGCACGCGCGCACAGCCGTGGCATCTTGCGACAAAAGAAATGTGCGGGGGCTATCTTGGACCGACATGTTCTAATTCTC
This sequence comes from Bradyrhizobium manausense, assembly GCF_018131105.1. Taxonomy (NCBI): domain Bacteria; kingdom Pseudomonadati; phylum Pseudomonadota; class Alphaproteobacteria; order Hyphomicrobiales; family Nitrobacteraceae; genus Bradyrhizobium; species Bradyrhizobium manausense. The sequence goes on from NZ_JAFCJI010000001.1 coordinate 918,064, forward strand.
TGCGCGAGCGCAGTGGCTGTCCTGAGTGCGTCGACTGTTGTTCGCGCTGCCGATATCCAACGATGCCAGCAGCTTGGAAAGCAGCTTCGACTTGAAGGACCCAAGGTCAGTGCGACCGAGGTGTCGCTGGCCCTGTTTTCGGCGGCAGACGAGAATTGTACCGGCCTGGCCACCGAATTGCTCGACGGCGGGGCCTCGGTCGATGCTCGCGACAGGTTCGGCGCACGGCCGCTCAGTCACGCGGCGCGCAATGGCCGTCTGGAAATGGTGGAGCTCCTGCTTGCCCGTGGTGCGCCGATCAATGCCCGGAATCTGGCGGGTGCGACTGCGCTATACTATGCAGCCGAAAGGGGCCATGTCGCAGTCGTGCAAAAGCTCATCGCGCAAGGAGCTGACGTCAAGCTGACGGGCCGCAGCGGCCTCTCGCCTGTGGCTGCCGGTGCTTATGCAGGCAACGATACCATCGTCGACATCTTGATTGCGCACGGCGCCGATGAGCGCGCGCCCGATGAGACGGGAAAGCCGCCGATCGTCTACGCGGCGGCTCGCGCCAAGCTCGATGTTGTCAGGCGGCTGCTTACCCGAGACGTCGATGTCAACGCTCGCTACGTCCACGATCTCACACTCCTGATGTGGGCTGCGGGCGCGGACGAAAAGGTCGCAGAATCCGACGCCCTCAAGGTCGTCACATACCTGCTCGATGCCGGCGCTCACGTCGATGATCGGGATGCGCGCGGCAGGACTGCCCTGATGATTGCCGCGGAGGGAGGCCGATGCGAGATCGCCACTCTGCTGATCTCACGCGGCGCTGACGCTTCGTTGAGGGACAGGGGTGGCAAAGCCGCGGCGGATCTCACGACCGTGTCGTCCTTACGTGAGCGGCTCACGGCGCAATGACATCAAGCGGGTGCTCAAGCTAAAGCCCTGCCAGGAACTGAGCCAGCGCTGAAAGATCGTCAGGAGAAGTCGCAAGCATCAGGTCGGTCATGCCGGGATTGTTGCCGCGCGCCCGGGTGCGGAAATCGGCCATGGTCTTGGCCAGGTATTCCTCACTTTGCCCGGCCAGCCTGGGGACGGTGCTCGCGCCTTGAAACTGCTCGAGATGGCAACTGGTGCAGCCCACCGAGTGCTCGGCGGTGAGCGCTTTCTGTGTAACGTCCTTTGGTGGTCGCGGCTGGTTGAGGTTCGGCCACGGCTTCTGAGCAAAATACTCCGCAATCGCCAGCATGTCGTTCTTTTCGAACGTTGCGACGATCGGTTGCATCGTCTCGTTCTTGCGGTCACCCCGCTTGAAGTCGCGCAACTGGATGTAGATGTAGCCGGCCTGCTGTCCCCAGATGATCGGGATTGTCTTGTCCGCCGGCTTGCCGTCCTGGCCGTGGCAGCCGGTACAGACCTCGACTTTCTCTGCCAGGCTCTGCGCGGAGCTCGGGCTTGCGCACAAAAGCGTTCCGAAAATCATCCCGGCCAATATCTTGAGAATCAAATTGTCGCCCATCGATTTCCATTCCAGTAAGGCTCAACAGAAGCGGGGCCTCAACCGGCCCCGCTTTGGTGATGTCGACGCGATTGTCTGCTTCGTCAGTCGAGGGTGAAGGCGATGATATTGTTGCCTCGCCTGAAGTTGACCTGGGTGTTGCCGCCTGCACCGACCACGATGTATTGCTTGCCGCCAACCGAATAGCTGGACGGTGGCGCGTTGACGCCCGCGCCGGCTCGGAAATTCCATAGTTCCTTGCCGGTGGAGGAATTGTAGGCGGCGAACTTGCCGTTGCCTTCGCCGGTAAACACCAGACCGCCTGCGGTGGCCAGAATGCCCCCGATCATCGGCTCCGGCGTCTTCACCTGCCACTTGATCTTGCCGGTATCGTAATTGACGGCCGTGATGTTGCCCGACTGCTTCTCACCCGCAATGGCCGTGAAAGCGCCGCCGAGCCACAGCTTGCCGTTTGGATAGTCGGAGCTTTCGACCCGGTAGGTCATGGGCTGATGCAGGTTGATGGCGTAAGCGAGTTTCTGCCCGGGGTCGGTGGCGATCGGCGACCATTCAACGCCGCCATTTGCACCGGGAAGCATCCGCGCGCCTTCCTTCGTCGGCAGGGTCCACATGTTCTCCTGCGGCACCATCGCGTCCGAGAACCGGATCAGGCTGCAATCTTTCCGGTTGTGAACATAGATGTGCCCCGTCTTGCCGGCATGGATCACGCCGGGGATCGTCGAGCCGTTCTTGTCCTTTACGTCCACGAGCACGGGCGGACTGACCGCATCGAGATCCCAGACGTCGTGGGCAATGTACTGGAAGTGGCAGACATACTTTCCGGTATCGAGATCAAGCGCGACCAGCGAGTCGGTGTAAAGATTGTCGCCGGGCCGCGATACGCCGTCGAGGTCGGGCGACGGGTTGCCGACCACGAAGTAGATTCGGTTCGTCGCGAGATCGACAGCCGGGTTCTGCCAGACGCCGCCTCCCAATTTCTTGTAGGGGTCGCCAATCTTGGCGAGTTGATCCTTTTCGGCCTGGATGTTGCGGTGCATGTCGCGGCCGGTCGCGTCCTTCGTCGCCCACACGCCGACGGATTGCTCCGCCGTGGTGTCGAAATTCCAGACCTGCTTGCCGGTCTTTGCGTCGTAGGCTCTGACGAAGCCGCGAATTCCGTACTCGCCGCCATTCGTTCCGATCAGGACTTTGTCTTTGACGACGGTGGGCGCCATCGTTTCGCTGTAGCCGAGTTCGGGATCGGCAACGTCGGTTGTCCAGACGACTTCGCCGGTCTTTGCGTTCAGCGCGACAAGTTTGGCATCAAGTGTGGCGAGGTAGACCTTGTCGCCGAGAACCTGAACGCCTCGATTGTTCGGGCCGCAGCAGTAGGTCGTGATGGGACCCATCTTGTGATTGTAGTGCCAGAGCTGTTCGCCGGTCTTCGCGTCGATGGCGTAGACGTGGCTGAACGATGTTGTCACATACATCACGCCATCGACCACAATCGGTGACGTTTCAAGGGACTCCTTCACCTGCGTCTGGAAGATCCAGGCGACGTGCAGGTTCTTTACATTGTCGCGGTTGATCTGCTTGGCAGGATAAAAACGTGTCTGCGAATAGTTGCCGTTGGTCAGCAGAAAATTCGTCGCGTTCTTGTCCGCGGCGTTGAGTTGATCCTGAGTGACGGGAGCGATCTTTGCTTCGCGGGAGGGGGACCATTGGTCCGGGTTGGCGACTTCTTGTGCTTGACCTGGTGTTACCAGCGCGAAGCCAAGGGCAAGCAACGTGGCGTTCGCAATAGAAAATCTATTCATGGAATCCGCCCCATATGATTTTAAATTATTAAAACCGGCATTATGCGTGCCGGTGTAATGGCACTGTGATCCCGCCAGTTGTGTTTGACAAGGACAAAGCTCCAGGCGGGCAAGGGCCTTGATGGCTGCTGTTTGCGGCTGCAGCGCGGTGCATTGCAGCATGGGGCAAGCTTGCAAGGGAGACTTCAGCCAACCAGTCGGTCGCGATTGAAAACTCGTACCTCAATGGGGCGGCACTCGCGACGCGAGTGCAAGGAGAAGGACTGGATTGGCATCGACATCCCCCGAGCGGAGCGCAAGCAGCGCCGCGGGGTTGCGCAAGGACTACGCGGTCGGGCAGGGGCTGGTGCCGGGGTAGGCAAGCTCCAAGCCCGGCGCGCTACTTCGTGACGTCGAAATTCCGGGTCTCGGGGAGCATGGCCATTGCCACGATGCTGACCAGGCTGATGGCCGCGGTGTAGTAGGCGGGCACGAGCGGATCCTGTGTCACCGCCAAGAGCCAGGTCACTACGAATTGTGTTGTGCCGCCGAACAACGTCGCGCCGATCGCATAGATCAACGATAGCCCGGTGCTGCGAATGGCCATCGGCATCATCTCGGGCAAAGCGACCAGACTTGCCGAGCCGCTGAGTGCGGTGAGGGCAGCCAGGACCGCCGTGACCACGAGGAGGGTGGTGGCGTTTGGCACGCCGGCGAGCCAGAAGAACATCGGCACGATCAGCAACATCAGGGCGACCCGCGGCAGGATCATCGTGATTTTGCGGCCGAACCGGTCGCAGAGCAGGCCGGCGATCAGGCCGAACGCAAAGGTGAGGATGCCGCCGACCAGGACGCTGCTTTGGGCGAGTGCGGCAGGCAGATGCAGCGTCTGAATCGCATAGGTCGTCATGTAGTTGCCGACCTGCGACGACACCGTTCCGGCTGCCGTGATGAGAATACCCAGCACAAGATAGCGACGCTGGCCGGAGAATACGGAGCCGACGATCTGCTTCGTGCTCCGATTTTCGCTGGTTTCGAGCGTCTCTGGCAGGCTGCGCCGGATGTAAACGGCGATCGGGATGAGCACGAGGCTGAACAGGAAGGGAATGCGCCATCCCCAGGCCGCGAGATCAGCGGGCGAAAGGATCAGCGAGACGGTAACGCCGAACAGGCCACCGACCGCTACCGCGATTCCCTGGCTCGCAATCTGCCAGCTCGCGTAGAAACCGCGCTTGTTGACCGGCGCGGCCTCAATCAGCAACGCCGTCGACGGTCCAACCTCGCCGCCGATCGCAAGGCCCTGCAGCAGCCTGCAGATAACGACCAGGATCGGCGCCGCGATGCCGATGCTGGCGTAGCTCGGTGTCGCGGCCAGGCCCAGTGTGCCGACCGTGATGAGCACGACGGTGAGGATCATGGCCGGCCGGCGTCCCGCCCTGTCCGCGAAAGCGCCGATCAGGATGCCGCCGAGCGGACGAGTGAAGAAGCCGACACCGAACGTCGCGACGGAGGCAAGCAGGCTGCCGAACTCGCCACCCATCGGGAAGAAGGCGCGGCCGATGTAGACTGCAAAGTAGGCGTAGATGACGAAGTCGTAGAATTCGAGGGCGTTGCCGGCGACGGCAGCCGCGACCGCCTTGCGGCTCACGCCTCGCGCTGCGACCGTGCGCTGCGGCTTGCCGTCCATGGCATCCATCTGCAATTGCGAGGTGGCAATCGTGCTCATGTGTCGATGTTCCTGCTGGAATGACGTGTTGTCGCGTTCTGCTTTAGGCCACTTCGAGAGCTGTCGGGATCTGCGTGGCATTAAGTCCGTGGAGCGCCTGCAGATAGGCTTCGCGCGCTTGCTGCCAGACCGGGATTTTCCAATCGTCGGCGTCGGGATAGAAGGCATCCTTGAGTGTCTGCTTGATCGACATGCGCTGCTCGGCATTGGCGCTTCCGGACCGGTGCAGCCATTGTTCGGCGCGCAGCGCGTTCTGGACCTGCGGGAAGGGCCGCGTGCCGTATTCGAGGCAGATATGGGTGTGAAGCGCGTCGGGGCATTCCTGCGAAAACGCGGTCTGGATTGGTCCGTTGAGCGGGATGCTGGTCGACGTGCCTGACACGACCGACGTCAGCTTGCCCCACCATGAACGCGCGCGTTCAAGAACGACGGGGTCCTCAGGGCAGGCAAAAATGCGCTCTCCGAAGCCGTATGGGCCAAGGCCGGTGTGGATGTCGATCGAGGCGATGTGTTCGCGTCCGATGGCGAATTCCCGCAGAATGCGTCTGAAGGTCTCGTTGCTCCAGGTTGGACCGGCTCCGCCGAAGAACATGCCGTCCTCGAATGCGTATTGTCCCATCGACATCGCGCGTTGCAGCCCGCGCTGTCCGACCCGCTCGACATAGGCGGCAAGGCTTGCCTCGTTGTCGGGCTGCGGAGGCCAAGCCGCCGGCAGCAGAAGATCGTGTATGGCGGCGTAGTCGGCGTTGACGGGCAAGGGCGCGGAAAAGTCGATCAGGTTGCGATTGAGGTCGACATTTTCCTGGGTGACGCGGCGCGAGTGCGAAAACCCGTAGGGATTCAACGCGTGAATATGCAATACGGCGACGTCTGACTTCGCGCGGACATGCTCCTGCAAGCCAAGTATTCCGGTCTGGATGGCCGAACCGCAGTAGCCCTCGACGCCGTGAACCCCGCTGATCACGATCAGCAGCGACGCGGCATCGACGGGGCCGTCGAAAACCACGTCGGTCGCCAGCGTTTCGCCCCGCACGCCCTGAAGGGGCAGCACGAACGAGGTGACCGGGAGCGCGCGCAACGCCGCGGCCTGCATGAATTTCGCGCGCGCTTGCACATAGCTCGTGCTGAAGAGGTCGAGAATATCCTTGTTGTTCATGAGTCGCTCTCAACGTGCTTGAATGGCTTGTCGCGGTGTCTTGCAGTCCGACGGTCCTGGCAGGCCGCACCAAAACGGGCAAAAATCGCGCGGCTGAGCCCACTGTCATCGATGCGCATTTCCGGATGCCATTGCAGCGCCAGCGTCCATTGATGCGCATCGTCGATCGAGAAGGCTTCGATCAGTCCGTCCGGCGCCGTCGCTTCGATGCGCAGGCCTCGACCAAGGCGCTCGATGCCCTGGTGATGCAACGAATTGACCCGAACGCGGTCTTCACCCGTGAGTTCTGCGAGCTTGCCGCCGCGGGCGATGTGCACGTCATGACTGTCGTCGTACCAACGCTGGATCGGACGATCGTGATCGCCCTCGCGGTGATCGAGACCGCCCGGCCGTTCGTGAACGGCGGGCTGCAAAGTGCCGCCGAAGGCCACGTTGATCTCCTGCAATCCGCGGCAAATGCCGAGGACGGGAAGGCCCGCAGAGATCAGCCGGCGTATCATCGGCAATACGACTGCATCGCGGTCGCGATCCAGCTTTACCGTTGGCGCCAGCGGCGGAGCAGCATAGCGCTCGGCCGCGACATTCGAGGGACTGCCCGTGAGGACAAGGCCATCGATGCCGGCGAGCAGGCTCTCCATGTCGACGCAACCGGGGGCCGCCGGCAGGAGAACGGGGAGCGCGTGCGCCATCTCGCTCACAGCCCGCACATATCCGTGCAGGGCCGCGTAGGCAGGGTGTCCATGCGAGTCGATGCAATCGCTCATGATTGCAACGACGGGCCGGACCGGAAATGTGGTCGGCGACTGGCAATCCATGGCGCACCAATATCGCGCCGGGGCATTTGCGGATATTGCATTTATACTTCATAATCCATGCATGAGATGCAATTAGCGGGACGCCGTGAACACACGACAGCTTCGCCATTTCCTTGCGGTTCTCGATCTGGGATCGCTGAGTGCGGCCGCTGAGGCGGTGCATCTCAGCCAGCCGGCGCTGTCGCGAAGCCTGAGCGCGCTCGAAGACGAACTGCGTGCGCCACTGTTCGACCGAACGGGCCGGCGGCTTCGGCCGACACCCTACGCCTTGGCTTATGCGAAGCGTGCGCGTCAGATCGTGTTCGATGCAAACGAGGGAACACGCGAGCTCAAATTGATGCGGGGTGGCGAGCTCGGACGGCTCTCGTTCGCCATGGGCTCCTCGCTCGCAGCCTGGTTGCTCGGACCCATGATGTTGAAGCTGATGCAGGAGGCGCCCGCACTCAAGCTGAGTGCGCTGATCAAGACGTCGGACACGATGGTCGAGGCGCTCATTGGCGAGACGCTCGACTTCTTTGTCGGTGACATTAGCGTCGCAGCGCTGGTGCCGGATCTGGCGGCCGAGCCGGTCTTTCCCTGTACGTTCGGCTGGTTCGGCCGCAAGGATCACCCGCTTTCGGCGAAGCGGCGGATCGGGATCGGCGAACTCAAGGCATATGCCGTCGTCGGGACAGGCCACCTCGAAGAAACACTATTGCGGCGATTTGCACAGCTCTATTCATTGCGGCCGCCGGTGATTGATCATTTCGGGATCATCGCCGACGACGTCACGTCGGTGCGACGGGTGATCGTCGGGAGCGATGCGGTGGTCCCGGCCACGGACCTGTCAATGATCGACGCACTGCGTACCGGCGAGGTGGTCGCGCTCGACGTCGATCCGCCACTGGATGATCTCGAGATGACACTCGGTATCGTGCGGCGCCAGGGACGCACGCTTGTACCGGCGGCCGAACGCGCCTTCGAGATCGTTCGCTCGCAATTTGCCGAGGCCGCGATGGAAATTGCGCGTCTGCGCGGACAAAAGACGACTGCGGGCCGGGCTACCCGGTCGGCAAAGCGGGCAATCAAGCGGAGACGACGCTCCTAACTCGCAATGCAAAGCATAATCAACCAATGTTGGCCTCCGACCCGACCCCGCGCTTTGCTCCCGCCGGGGCGGGCATTTTGTTCCGGGCAATGATGGCGCGGCGGACTAGGCCGATGTGTTCGCGCAGCGTGTAGGCTTCGCTCGCGAATCCCGTCGGCGTATGAATTCTCGAGACAGCGTCTTCGATGCGCGTCAGATCGGTCAGCCATTTGTCGATCGGCAAATCGCCCGTGCGTGCGGCCACGTCGCGCTCGAGCATGGCCAGCTCGCCATACCAACGGAAAATGCGTGACCGGACGTGCCAGCGCACCAATTGAGGCAAATAGTGGAAGAGCGGAAACAGGATTGCGGCGAGTGGCAGCAAGACGATGATGGAGCGCTCGCCCAATGCGGCAATCCAGAACGGCATGTACTGATAGAGAATGGTGCGGCCGAAACGCCGGTGCTGGTCGGCGTCAGTCGAGACGGTTAGATCGACCTGAGTCGTGCTCGGAAATTCGCCGGCATCCTCGAAGAGGCCTTGCTTGCCGTGAATCTCGCGCGCGGCGTCGATCAGCAGATGCGTGATGGCCGGATGAAGGTCCTTTCGGGCCACCAGCATCTCCTTGGTGCCAATCAGGTCGACCTCTTTCTCCGGAATGTTGTCGGCCAGGTCGATCACGCCGGGTGGCAGTTTGAGTGTGCTGATGAAGTTGAGCCGGCGGCGATATGCCTCGGCCCTGCTGTAGCTCAAAACGCTCAGGGACGGATCGCGAAGCGCGTTCCAGACGGCGGGATTGTCTGCGCCATCGACGAAGATGGCGGCATCGACATCCCCCGAGCGTAACGCAAGCAGAGCGGCGAGGTTGCTCAAGGGCTGCATTTTGACGTTGTCGGACGAGAGCCCGTTGAGCTCGAAGACGGAGTCGCTGAGTGAGCGTGCCCCGCTGCCGGCGACGCCCACGGCAACCCTGTGATCGCGCAACTCGTTGACGAAGTTGAGCGGCTCCGCCTTGCGGTGGAATATCCAAAGCGGCACGTAATAGAGACTCGCGAGCATCATGACGTTGCTCGTATCGGACGTCCGTGCGAGGCCGCCTTGGGTGAAGCCGATATCGACGCCTGATTTCGGATCCTGCAGCAGCCTCAGATTATCTGCCGGGCCATTGGTGATCCGTTCTTCGACCGTAACGCCGGATCGCGCCAGGATGTCGATGTAGCGTCTTGCATGCTGGTGCAGCAGGCCGTCTTCGAGCCCGGACGCAAGGACGATGTGACGCGATGGTGCGGTTTGCAGAACATACGCCACGGCCAGGATCGTGGCCGCGATCGATGTCAGGACAATGGCCGCGAGGCCCAGACGGCTGCGCGGAGGGAGTAATGCGAGGCTTCGGAGTATCGGGCGTCTCATCTCGTGGTGCCGAACGGAGGGAACGTTGGAAGGAAACGCGCCTCCTTCTTGCGAGAACAAGCCGTGTCGCCCTGTCTTCCCAAGAACTCTGTCATGACGCGACGGGCTTGACCTAGATCAAGACTGTCGTGCCGTCCCGACTTCATTGCGAAACACTGTGCCTGCAACGGCCGGGTGCGCAGGGATTGGAGACCGCATTTGACACGTTATCTCGTCGCAGCATTGCTCATGGGAATTGCGATTGGTTCAGTCGGCCCGGCTTCAGCAGAGTTTTCACAATATCCATTCTGCCTTCAGGGCAGGGATTATCCCGGGTGGAGCGGATGCTCGTACGATACGCTTCAGGCCTGCCGGGTCACGGCATCAGGGATGGCTGCCCATTGCATTTCAAATCCCTGGTATCGTGGCGGCGGCTCCAGGCCCTCGACCCGGTCGGTGCCGAGGGGAGCTCTCGAGCCGATGGTGGTACCGCCTCCGCCGCACTAGACCGAGGGGAGGCCGCGTAGGCCTGGGAGTGGTTCGGCCCGGCATCTGCGCTATGCCGTTGCCGGAACCGCCGGGCGCTTCACCAGCGCAAAGGCCGCGGCCGCCAATAGGCAGAGGAGCCCGGCAACAAGAAACGCGGGTACATAGGTCCCCAGCGCATCCCTGCTGACGCCCGCGGCAAATGCCATCAGGCCAACGCCGAGCTGATGGGCGGCAAAAATCCAGCCGAAGATCACCGGTCCCATCTCCCGCCCGAACGTGCCGACCGTCAGTTTGACCGTGGGCGGAACGGTCGCGATGAAGTCGAGCCCGTAAAGCATCGCGAACGCGCTCATCGCACCCAGCGTCGCGTTGGACTCCACGAGCCAGATCAGCGCAAGGCCTCGAAAGCCGTAGTAGATCGCCAACAGCCATCGGTTGTCGTAGCGGTCGGACAGCCATCCCGAACCGATGGTACCGATCAGGTCGAACACCCCGATCATGGCGAGCAGGCCTGCCGAGGTCACGGCCGGCAGGCCAAGATCGCCGCAGAACGGTACGAAGTGGGTCGATGTCAGCCCGTAGCTGGATACGCCGCAGATCAGGAACGTCGCCGCCAGCACCCAGAACACCAGGCGGGTTGATGCGAGGCGCAGGCCCTGAAAACTGATCACCGCAAAGTTTTGCGCGGGAATTGCAGGGATCGGCGGCATCGCCGTCTCCCCGAGTGGCGCCAGTCCCAATTCCTGCGGACGGTCCTTCCCGAACAACAGAAACAGGACCAGCGACAGGAAAAGACCGAGGCCGGACGGAATGAGCGCGACGCGCCAGCCCCAATGTTCGGCGATCCACGCCCCCAGCGGCATGAAGATCAAGGTGCCGGTTGCAATTGATCCGTTGAGGAGGCCGACCACCAGTCCCCGGTGCTTCGTGAACCAGCGCACCGAAACGACCGCGGCCAGTTGCAGGGCCGTGAGCCCAGGCGCGATGCCGAGAATGAGCCCGAGGCCAAACCACATCTCGAAGCGGTTCGTCATGACGATCGTCAGCAGTAATCCGGCCAACGCGAGCGTGCCGGCGATCGCCAGCATCATCCTCGGCCCATAGCGGAGCATGAGGCCGCCGGCGAACGGTGCCACCAGTCCGAACAATGCGAAGCGAAGTCCCTGCGACGCCGAGAGCTCACCCATGCTGACGTGCACGTCAGCCGCGATCTCTCGCATCAGGACGCTGGGCACACCGAGCGCCGAGCTTGCAAACAGGGAGTAGAGAAATCCCAGTGCAGCCATGACCCAGCCGTAGTGGATGTTCCGAGCGGCAGCGTGTCGGGCCGCGAATTCAGCAAGCATGGCCAAATTCCTTTTGCGAAAATGAATTCCCCAAAAAACGGCGCCGACTAAAGAGGCCGCGGATACCAGCGGTGCTTCAAGGTGCACTTCGTCAGGAAGGGCAATTCTTCCGAGAGTGGCATCCTACCCCTGTTTTGCCCGACGCGTCAAAGGGAATTTCGACTAATCAGAAGTTACACGTGACGCCTTGGTATTTGGCTACTGTGCATGGGGTTGTTTTGCAGTTTTTGGTCGGGGGCCTATGGCGGCACGGCCTCTCAAATGCAAAAGGGCCGCCTTGAGGGCGGCCCTTTCGTCTTGATCGAGTCGGTGCCGCTTACTCGGCGGCCTGCTTCTGCGGCGGGTCGAGTGCGCCGGACTTGTGGATCTCGGCGACCTGATGGTCGCTGAAGCCGAGCACCGCGCGCAGGATCTCGTCGGTGTGCTCGCCGAGCAGCGGAGAGCGGGTGACGTCCGCCGGTGAGTCCGACAGCTTGATCGGGTTGCCGACCGAGATGTACTTGCCGCGGGTTGGATGATCGACCTCGACCACGGTGCCGGTCGCGCGCAGCGACTGGTCCTCGGCGATCTCCTTCATCGACAGGATCGGGCCGCAGGGGATGTCGTCCTTGTTGAGGATTTCCATCGCCTCGAACTTGGTCTTCGTCATCGTCCACTGTTCGATGCGCGCGAAGATCTCGTTCAGGCGCGGCAGGCGGGCCGCCGGCTTGGCGTAGTTCGGATCGGTCTTCCAGGTCGGCTCGCCGATCACGTCGCAGATCTTCTCCCAGACCGGGGCCTGGGTGATGAAGTAGATATAGGCGTTGGGATCGGTCTCGAAACCCTTGCACTTCAGGATGCGGCCGGGCTGGCCACCGCCGGAATCGTTGCCGGCGCGCGGCACGGCATCGCCGAACGGAATGCCTTCGCCGAACTGGCTGTATTCCTTGAGCGGACCGTGGGCGAGGCGCTGCTGGTCGCGCAGCTTGACGCGGGCGAGGTTGAGCACGCCGTCCTGCATCGCAGCCGTGACGCGCTGGCCCTTGCCGGAATGGGTGCGGTGATAGAGCGCGGTGACGATGCCGAGCGCCAGATGCAGGCCGGTGCCGCTGTCGCCGATCTGTGCGCCGGTGACGAGCGGCAGACCGTCGCGGAAGCCGGTGGTGGAGGCGGCGCCGCCGGTGCACTGCGCGACGTTCTCATAGACCTTGCAGTCTTCGTACGGTCCGGGGCCGAAGCCCTTGATCGATGCGACGATCATCTTCGGGTTGATCGCCTGGATCTTCTCCCAGGGGAAGCCCATGCGGTCGAGCACGCCGGGGCCGAAGTTTTCGACCAGCACGTCGCACTTCTTGATGAGCTCGGTGAGGACTTCCTTGCCCTTGGGGTTCTTGGTGTCGAGCGTGATCGAACGCTTGTTGTGGTTGAGCATGGTGAAGTACAGGCTGTCCACGTTCGGGATGTCCTGCAGCTGGCCGCGGGTGATGTCACCCACGCCCGGGCGTTCAACCTTGATCACGTCGGCGCCGAACCAGGCGAGCAGCTGCGTGCAGGTCGGTCCCGATTGAACGTGGGTGAAGTCGAGAATGCGAACGCCCTCGAGCGCTTTGGTCATGATGTTGCTCCGTACTCTGTCTGCCCCTGCGAACCACAGGGAATAAAGGGTTGAGGGGGACTTACTTCTTCTTCTGCAGAACACTCTGCGGATTGAGGTTGCCGATGCGGCCGCTCTCGGAACCGGCAGCCGGATCGATCACCGCGTTGATGAGCGTCGGCTTGCCCGAGGCCATCGCCTCGTTGACGGCGCGCTTGAGCTCGTCGGGCGAGGTGGCATTCACGCCGACGCCGCCGAAGGCTTCCATCATCTTGTCGTAACGCGCGCCCTTGACGAACACGGTCGTCGCCGGATCGGCGTTGACGCTGTTGACGTCGGTGCCGCGATAGATGCCGTCATTGTTGAAGATGACGACGCAGATCGGCAGGTTGTAGCGGCAGATGGTCTCGACCTCCATGCCGGAGAAGCCGAAGGCCGAGTCGCCTTCAACCGCGAGCACGGGGTGGCCGGTTTCGAGCGCAGCCGCGATCGCCTGGCCCATGCCGATGCCCATCACGCCCCAGGTGCCGACGTCGAGACGCTTGCGCGGACGGTACATGTCGATGACGCCGCGGGCGAGGTCGAGCGTGTTGGCGCCTTCGTTGACGAGGATCGCCTCGGGATGATCCTTGATCACGTTCTTCAGCACGCCGAGCGCGCCGTGATAATCCATCGGCGACTTGTTGTTCATGAGCTTCGGCGCCATCTTGGCGACGTTCTCGTCGCGCTTGGTCACGATGGCCTTGGTCCATTCGGCGGGCGGGGCGGTCCAGCCCGAAGCGATCGCCTGATTGAAGGCGGCAACGACCGAGCCGATATCGCCGACGACGGGCGCGACGATCTCGACGTTGGAGTCCATCTCACGCGGTTCGATGTCGACCTGGATGAACTTCTTGGGGGTCTCGCCCCAGTTCTTGCCCTTGCCGTGCGAGAGCAGCCAGTTCAATCGCGCGCCGATCAGCATGACGACGTCGGAGTCCTTCAGCACGGTCGAACGGGCCGCGCCTGCGCACTGCGGATGCGTGTCGGCGAGGAGGCCCTTGGCCATGCTCATCGGCAGGAAGGGCACGCCGCTCTTCTCGACAAAAGTCTTGATCTCCTCGTCGGCCTGCGCGTAGGCGGCGCCCTTGCCGAGGATGATCAACGGACGCTTGGCGCTCTTCAGCACGTCGAGTGCGCGCTTGATCGAAGCGGGCGAGGGGATCTGCGCCGGCGCAGCATCGATCACCTTGACCAGCGACTTCTGGCCGGCATCGGCGTTCATCACCTGACCGAACAGTTTCGCCGGCAAGTCGAGATAGACGCCGCCCGGACGGCCCGAGACCGCGGCGCGGATGGCGCGGGCGAGACCGATGCCGATGTCCTGGGCGTGCAGCACGCGATAGGCCGCCTTGCACAGCGGCTTTGCGATCGCGAGCTGGTCCATCTCTTCGTAGTCGCCCTGCTGGAGGTCGACGATCTCGCGCTCGGAGGAGCCCGAGATCAGGATCATCGGGTAGCAGTTGGTGGTGGCGTGCGCGAGCGCGGTGAGACCGTTGAGGAAGCCTGGCGCGGAGACGGTGAGGCAGATGCCGGGCTTCTTGGTGAGGTAGCCGGCAATGCCTGCGGCGTAACCGGCGTTCTGCTCGTGGCGGAACGAGATCATGCGAATGCCGGCGGCCTGCGCCATGCGGCCCAAATCCGTGATCGGGATGCCCGGCACATTATAGATGGTGTTGATGCCGTTCAGCTTGAGCGCGTCGATGACGAGATGGAAGCCATCCGTCAGTTCCTGCTCGGTGCCCGGTGCTTCGGACTTGGTCGCGGTGTTCAGCATGGGCCTTATCTCCCTGGTCTCAAGTAGTGGGGCGAGTTTCTCGCCCTTCTGGTGAACGTTGCTAGGTGAACAGTTCTTGACCATGCGCTTCGACGTAGGCGGCAAGGCCAAGGGTGTGGTCGCGGGCGCGCTTCTCGGCGAGCTCGGTGTCGCGGGCTTCCAGCGCCTCGATCATGGCGAGATGCTCGGGCAGTGAGGTCGCGGTGCGGTCCTTGCGGCCGATCGTCAGTTGCCGGTAGCCGCGCACGTGCAGCAAGAGGTCGTTGGTGAGGTCGACCAGCACGGGGGATTCCGACAGCGAGATCAGCGCCTGGTGGAAAGCGATGTTGGCGCGCGAATATTCCTCGACGTGATCCTCGGGCAGGCGGTCCTTGCCGAAGTCCTTGAAGAAGTCGCGCAGCGCCGAGATGTCCTTCTTGCGCGCGGTGTTGGTGATGAGGCGGGCCGCCATGCTCTCCAGCGCCGCCCAGGCGCGGATCATGTCGACGATCTCGCTCTTGGTCCTGCGCACCACCATGATGCCGCGACGCGGCACAGTCTTCACGAAACCGTCCTGCTCGAGCATCGCAATGGCTTCGCGGATCGGCGTGCGGCTGACACCCAGACGTTCGGACAACGCGCGCTCGTCCAGCATGACCGGCTCGGGCGTCGAATAGATGTCCATCCTGAGGATGGCTTCCTTCAAGGCGTCGTACGCCTTGTTCTTGAAGCTGCTCTCCGGGGCAATACGAACGATTGCGATGTCTGCCTCGGCCATGTTCGGCAACGCCTTGGTTGATTTCCGCAGTGACACGACGATTCTCCTCCAGTGGGAGTCGTCTTTTACAGGATTATTTACCGGAAAGTTTTTGGCATACCACATGCCAGAATGTCAAGCTGGCTATTTTTTGCGGCGTTCTAGGTGGTGCTTCGACTTGACAAGTTGGCTTCTGGCATACCAAATGCCATCGCTAGCCATTTTTGATCCAAGCTGGCGGAGTAATCAAGGCATTTCGCCGCTTCGTTCCGCTAGATGGAACAGAGTGCGGCGATGGCAAGTGTCACGGCAGCCGCATCACGCGCGCTTCGCAAAGCAAGAACTGAAGGTCAAGGGAGAAGCCTATGTCCAATTCCAAAGACGTCGTCCGCAAGGTCCTTGACCAGGTCAAGGTCGACAACCGCACCAGCCTGACCGCGCCCGAGGGCAAGGTAGTCTGCGACGCCTATGGCATTCCGGTGCCGAAAGAGGGCGTGGCGAAGTCGGCCGGCGAGGCCGGCAAGATGGCGTCGTCGATGGGCTTCCCGGTGGTGATGAAAATCGTCTCGCCGGACATTCTGCACAAGACCGAAGCCGGCGGCGTCATCGTCGGCGTCAAGACGGCGCAGGATGCCGAGAAGGCCTACGAGACCATTCTCGGAAACGCGAAGAAGTACAAGGCCGATGCCAAGATCGAGGGCATCCAGGTGCAGCAGATGCTGGCCGGTGGCACCGAAGTCATCGTCGGTTCGATCACCGACGGCTCGTTCGGCAAGCTGGTGGCCTTCGGCCTCGGCGGCGTGCTGGTCGAAGTGCTGAAGGACATCACCTTCCGCCTTGCGCCCGCGACCAAGGAAGATGCGCTGTCGATGCTCGACGGCATCCAGGCACACGAAATTTTGAAGGGCGTTCGGGGCGGTGAACCGGTGAACCGTACCGCGCTGGCCGACGTCATCGTCAAGGTCTCGCAGCTCGTCACCGATTTCCCGGAGATCGTCGAGCTCGACCTCAACCCGGTGTTCGCCACCGCAAAGGACGCGATCGCTGCCGACGTGCGCATCGTCGTCGACTTCGCCTACGTGCCGAAGCCGAAGCCGCGCCCGACCGAAGAGATCGTCGCGGCCATGAACCGCATCATGCAGCCGAAGGCGGTTGCCGTGGTCGGCGCCTCAGCCGAGGATGGCAAGATCGGCAACTCCGTGATGAAGAACCTCATCAACGGCGGCTACAAGGGAGAGATCTATCCGATCCACCCCAAGGCGGCCGAAATCCTCGGCTATAAAGCCTACAAGAGCGTCAAGGACGTGCCTGGCGTGATCGACACCGCGGTGTTTGCGATTCCCGCGAAGTTCGTGGCGGCCGCGCTCACCGAATGCGGTGAGAAGAAGATCCCCGGCGCCGTGCTGATCCCGTCAGGCTTCGCTGAAGCCGGTGCGCCGGAGCTGCAGGCCGAGATCGTCGAAGTCGGCAAGAAGTACGACATCCGCCTGATGGGGCCGAACATCTACGGCTTCTATTATACGCCGGCGAATCTTTGCGCGACCTTCTGCACGGCCTACGACGTGAAGGGCCACGCGGCGCTGTCGTCGCAGTCGGGTGGCATCGGCATGGCCATCATCGGCTTCTCGCGCTCGGCCAAGATGGGCGTCTCCGCGATCGTCGGCCTCGGCAACAAGTCCGATATCGACGAGGACGATCTGCTCGCCTTCTTCGAGCAGGATCCGAACACCAACCTGATCGCGCAGCACTGCGAAGATCTCAAGGACGGCCGCGCTTTTGCGGAAGCCGCCAAGCGCGTCTCCAAGAAGAAGCCGGTCGTCGTGCTGAAGGCCGGCCGCACCTCGGCTGGCGCGAAGGCTGCCTCGTCGCACACCGGCGCGCTCGCCGGTAACGACAAGATCTACGAGGATGTCCTGGCGCAGTCCGGCGTGATCCGCGCCCGCTCGCTTCGGCAGTTGCTCGAATTCGCCCGCGGCGTTCCGGTGCTGCCGACGCCGAAGGGCGAAAACGTGCTGATCATCACCGGTGCGGGCGGCTCGGGTGTGTTGCTGTCGGACTCCTGCGTCGACAACGGCCTGTCGCTGATGTCGATGCCGCCGGATCTCGATACGGCCTTCCGCAAGTTCATCCCGCCGTTCGGCGCGGCCGGAAATCCTGTGGACATCACCGGCGGCGAGCCCCCGATCACCTACGTCAACACGGTGAAGCTCGGCCTGTCGGACGAGCGCATCCACTCGCTGATCCTGGGCTACTGGCACACCATCGTCACGCCGCCGATGGTGTTCGCCCGCAACATGGTCGAGGTGAAGAAGGAGATGGAGGCCAAGGGCTTTGTGAAGCCGATCGTCGCCTCGCTCGCCGGCGACGTCGAAGTCGAGGAGGCCGCCGAATATCTCTACCAGAACGGTATCCCGGCCTATGCCTACTCGACCGAACTGCCGGTCGAGGTGCTCGGTGCCAAGTACAAGTGGGCCCGCGGCGCGGGCCTGCTCTGAGACGAAGACTTCACCTCTCCCCGTCCGCGGGGAGAGGTGATAACTGTCAGGTCGCGATGAGCAAGAACGTGATCCGGCGCAAATCCATCGAGCCACGATCGGCATCAGAGGCTGACCGCGACGGCGGCGTGCAGTCGGTCGACCGTGCGCTGTCGATCCTCGAGACGCTGGCGGAGGACGACGAAGGCTATCGCCTCAGCGATCTCGCGGTCCGCACGGGGCTCTCAGCCTCGACCGTGCACCGCCTGCTGGCGACACTGGAAAGCCGGCGCTTCGTGCAGTTCGATCGCGCCGAGTCGAAATGGCATGTCGGCGTCCGCAGCTTCACGGTCGGCGCCAGCTTTGCGCGGAGGCGCAATTTTAGCGCGCAGGCAATTCCTTATTTGCGCAAGCTGCGCGATCTCACCCGCGAGACCGCCAATCTGGCGGTCGTCGACGATGAATTCATCATCGTTCTGACCCGCATGGAGAGCCGCGAGATCATGCGCTCGCTGACCAAGGTCGGCGGCCGCGTGGCGATGGTGACCTCAGGCGTCGGCAAGGCCGTGCTCGCGACTTATTCCGACGAGGACGTCGGTGCCGTCATCCGCCATCACGGTATGCCAAGGCTTACGGAAAAATCCATCGTGCGGCCGGGCGACCTGTTCAAGGAGCTCGCGACGGTCCGCAAACAAGGTTTTGCGATCGACGACGAGGAGGCACAGATGGGCCTGCGCTGTGTCGCCGCTGTGGTCTACAACGCGCTCGCCGAGCCGCTCGCCGCGATCTCGGTATCAGGCATGACCAGCCGCATCACCGATGAGCGGCTCCCCGAGGTCGGCCGTATGGTGCGCGAGGTGGCGGCGGAACTTACAGCGGCGCTCGGCGGCGTGACGCCGGCGGTGAAACAGGATTGAGGAAGCGGCTTGGGTCAAACCCGCCACCGCCGAGAGACGGAACTCGTGCAGATCTACAGGGTCGGGGATAGCGGGCGGCCCACCGCCTAGGGCTTAAGCACGCGTGCTGCTATATTTGAGCTTGCCCGCTTTGGCGCGGAGCGTAACCATCGTTGGGTCGTAACACCACGCGAGGGCTCTGATGACCAGACTCACCCGCTTTGCCGTCGCGCCGTTGCATACGATGACACGACGCCTTGCCGACGTCGCCTCGGCGCGCGCCGCGCCGGACCTCGTCATAACGGGTGCGAGGGTGCTCTCAACCTATTCGGAGCGGATTCATCCGGGACGGGAGGTCTGGATCACCAGCGGCCGTATCGCGGCGGTGAAGCCATCAGGCGCGGCAAAGAAGACTTGGAGCGACGTCGCAGTTTACGACGCCGCCGGCGGCATCATCGCGCCGGGGCTGGTCGATCCGCACATCCACATCGAATCCTCGATGGTGACGGCCTGCGCCTATGCCGAGGCCGCGTTGCTGAACGGCACTACCACGATCTTCTGCGACAGCCACGAGATCGGCAATGTCATGGACGTCGCCGGCGTCGAAGCCATGCTGGAGGATGCGCGCGAGGCGCCGCTCTCGATCTTCTTGACGGTGCCGAGCACTGTGCCAGCGACCTCGGCGGAACTGGAGACGGCCGGTGGCGACCTCACGCCCGACAAGATCGCCGGTCTATTCGACCGCTGGCCTGAAGCCGTCGCGCTCGGCGAGAAGATGGATTTCGTGCCTGTGACCATGGGTGACGAGCGCAGCCACGCGATCCTGGCGGCGGCCTTGAAGCGAGGGCGGCCGGTGTCCGGCCATATCTACGGCCGCGAATTCGTCGCGGCGTATGCAGCGAGTGGCGTCACCGACACCCATGAGGCGATCGACCGCGACATCGCCGACGATTTGCTCGACGCCGGCGTCTGGCTCTTCCTGCGCGGCGGGCCTCCGACAACGCCCTGGCATTCGCTGCCGCAGGCGATCCGGACGATCACCGAGCTCGGTGCCTCGCACAAGCGCACTGCCGTGTGCACCGACGATCGCGATGCCGATGATCTCCTGCTGTTCGGCCTCGACTGGGTGGTGCGCGAGGCCATGAAGACGGGGATGTCGCCTGAGCAGGCCTGGTCGATGGGCTCGTTACATGGCGCCACGCGCTTCAACATGGAGGGCGATATCGGCGGGCTTGGCGGCGGCCGCCGAGCCGATATCGTGCTGATGGACGACAATCTCGAGCCGCAGTCGACCTGGTATGGCGGTGAGCTCGTCGTTGAGAACCGCAAGATCACGCCGCGCCTCGATCAGGCGCTGTCGCAGCGGTATCAATATCCCAAGTCAGCCTATGTCACCGTCAAGCTGCCGGAGAAGCTCAAGCTGACGCCGGAACTCCCGACGAAGGTCTGTACGGTCAACGCGATCAAGACCGCGCTGCCCGGCATCACGCTGATCCATGAGAAGGTCGTGATCGAGCCAGCCAAGGATTGGCCGTCGCTGTTCGCGCGCTATGGCCTGTGCTTCGTTACTGTCGTGGAGCGCCATGGCAAGTCTGCCGGCAACGTCGCCTATGGTCTGTTGAAGGATTTCGGCCTGAAGCGGGGTGCGGTCGCCTCCAGCGTCGGCCACGACAGCCACAACATCATCGTCGCCGGCACCAACGAGCCAGACATGCAGGTGGCGATATCGGCGATCAAGGAGCAGCAGGGCGGTGTCTGCGTCGTCGTCGACGGCAAGGTGAGGGCGCTGGTCCCGCTACCGATTGCGGGGCTCTTGTCGGACAAGCGCGTCACGGAAGTGGCCGAAGAAGTTAAGGTACTGAAGAAGGAATGGACGGAGGTCGGCTGCACCATCCCCTACATGGGCTTCAATTTGATTCCTCTATCGGTCATTCCGGAAATTCGCATCACCGACAAGGGCCTCGTGCTGGTGCCGCAGATGGTGCTGGCACCGCTGTTCGAGTGAGCAGCTTTCACGTATTTTTCGGTCTAACTGCTTGAGACTGCCGCGACTTTTCCACGGCTGCCGCATCGTGGAAAATAAAATCCATTTCGTTGAGATCGCAGCCTGCGCACCCGATGATCTCGCTCGCTGATTTAAAACAAAGCGAGGTCCGATATGGCGAAGATGCGAGCTATCGATGCGGCCGTGCGCATCCTGGAGAAGGAAGGCATCTCGACCGCCTTCGGCGTCCCCGGCGCTGCGATCAATCCGCTGTACTCGGCGCTGAAAAAGCGCGGCTCGATCCGCCACATCCTGGCGCGCCATGTCGAGGGCGCCTCGCACATGGCCGAAGGCTATACGCGGGCCAAGGCCGGCAATATCGGCGTCTGCATCGGCACCTCGGGGCCGGCCGGCACCGACATGATTACCGGGCTCTATTCCGCGATCGCCGATTCCATTCCGATCCTCTGCATCACCGGGCAGGCGCCGCGCGCGCGTCTCTACAAGGAGGACTTCCAGGCGGTCGATATCGAGTCGATTGCAAAGCCCGTGACCAAATGGGCCGTGACGGTGCGCGAGCCGGCGCTGGTGCCGCGCGTGTTCAGCCAAGCGTTTCACGTGATGCGGTCGGGCCGGCCGGGGCCGGTGCTGATCGACATGCCGCTCGATGTGCAGCTCGCCGAGATCGAATTCGACGACGAGACCTATGAGCCGCTTCCGGTCTACAAGCCGACCGCGACGCGCAAGCAGGTCGAGAAGGCGCTTGAGATGCTCAACGCGGCGGAGCGGCCGCTGATCGTGGCGGGCGGCGGCATCATCAATGCCGATGCTTCGGACCTGCTGATCGAGTTCGCCGAGATCACCAACGTGCCTGTTGTTCCGACGCTGATGGCGTGGGGTGCGATTCCCGATGATCACGTGCTGATGGCCGGCATGGTCGGTCTTCAGACCAGCCACCGCTACGGCAATGCGACGATGCTCGAATCCGATTTCGTGCTCGGGATCGGCAATCGCTGGGCCAACCGGCACACCGGCTCGGTCGAGACCTACACCAAGGGCCGGACCTTCGTGCATGTCGACATCGAGCCGACCCAGATAGGGCGCGTGTTCAATCCCGATCTCGGCATTGTCTCGGACGCGAAGGCCGCGCTCGAGCTCTTCGTCACCGTCGCCAGGGAGTGGCGACGTTCCGGCAGGCTTCGCGAGCGCCAGGCGTGGCCCGCGGCCTGCCGTGATCGCAAGAAGTCCATGTTGCGCAAGAGCCATTTCGACAATGTCCCGATCAAGCCGCAGCGCGTCTACGAGGAGATGAACAAGGCGTTCGGTCGCGACACCTGCTACGTCTCGGTGATCGGCCTGTCGCAGATCGCTGGTGCGCAGTTCCTCGGCGTCTACAAGCCGCGCAACTGGATCAATGCAGGGCAGGCGGGACCGCTCGGCTGGACGTTGCCGGCGGCGCTCGGCGTACGCGCGGCGTGTCCGGATCGCGAGATCGTCGCGCTGTCGGGGGATTACGACTTCCAGTTCCTGATCGAGGAGCTCGCGGTCGGAGCGCAGTTCAATCTGCCCTACATCCACGTCGTCGTGAACAATTCCTATCTCGGCCTGATCCGCCAGTCCCAGCGCGGTTTCGACATGGACTATCACGTTCAGCTCTCCTTCGAGAACGTCAACGCGCCGGAACTCGGTGGCTACGGCGTTGACCACGTCGCTGTCGCCGAAGGCCTCGGCTGCAAGGCGATCCGCGTCACTGATCCCAAGGACACGCAGGCGGCGTTCGCCACTGCGCGCGAATTGATGGCCAAGCACCGCGTGCCTGTGGTGGTCGAGTTCATCCTCGAACGCGTCACCAACATCGCGATGGGGACGGAGATCGACAACATCGTCGAGTTCGAGGAGGTGCTGGATCTGCCGCTTGACGAAGTCGGGACCATCAGGCCCGGCGTGTTGCAGCCGGCAGAATAGGGAACAGCATCATGCCGAAGTTCGCCGCTAACCTCACCATGCTCTTCAACGAGATGCCGTTTGTCGACCGCTTTGCCGCGGCGAAGGCGGCGGGCTTTTCCGGGGTCGAATATCTCTTTCCCTATGATTTCGACAAGGCGCTTTTGCGCGAGCAGCTCGAGGCCCATGGGTTGACCCAGGTGCTGCACAATCTACCCGCCGGCAACTGGGCCGGCGGCGAGCGCGGCATCGCGATCATGCCGGATCGCGCAGCCGAGTTCCGCGATGGCGTGTTCCGCGCCATCGACTATGCCAAGGCGCTCGATTGCGAGCAGCTCAACTGCCTGGTCGGCATCGCGCCTGTCGATGCCGATTCGCGGGAACTTCAGGAGACGCTGGTTGGCAATTTGCGTTTCGCGGCCTCGACGCTGGCGCGCGAGAACATCAAGCTGCTGGTCGAGCCGATCAACACGCTCGACATTCCGGGCTTCTTCCTCAATGGCACCGAGCAGGCGGTACAGCTGATCTCCGAAGTGCGGTCGAACAATCTGTTCGTGCAGTACGACATCTATCACATGCAGATCATGGAAGGCGATCTTGCCCGCACCATGCAGGAATATCTGCCGCAGATCGCGCACATCCAGCTCGCCGACAATCCCGGCCGGCATGAGCCGGGTACCGGCGAGATCAACTATCCCTTCCTGTTCCGCCATCTGGACGCGATCGGTTATCGCGGCTGGATCGGCTGTGAATACAAGCCGCGGACCACGACGCTGGAAGGCCTGTCCTGGCACGCCGCGCAGACTTTTGAGACGTGAGGATATCCTGACATGATCGACATCGGTTTCATCGGACTTGGTACAATGGGACGGCCGATGGCCGGCCATCTTCTGGCCGCGGGCCATCGCGTTCTCCTGCACGATGTTGCGCCGGTCGCGTCAGACCTGATTGCTGCCGGCGGTGTCGCGTGCAAATCGGCCAAGGAGGTGGCGGAAGAGGCGGACGCCGTCATCATCATGGTGCCGGATACGCCGCATGTGGAGGCCGTGCTGTTCGGCAAGGACGGTGTCGCGGGCGGCATCTCCAAGGGCAAGATCGTGGTCGACATGAGCTCGATCTCGCCGCTGGCGACGAAAGAATTTGCGAAGAAGATCGAGGCGCTCGGCGCGGACTATCTCGATGCGCCGGTGTCGGGCGGCGAGGTCGGCGCGAAGGCCGCGAGCCTCACCATCATGGTGGGCGGGCCGGAGCGGGCCTTTGGCACCATGAAGCCGATCTTCGACAAGATGGGCAAGAACGTCACCCATGTCGGCGCCAATGGTGACGGCCAGACGACGAAGGTCGCCAACCAGATCATCGTCGCGCTGACGATCGAGGCGGTGAGCGAGGCGCTCCTATTCGCATCCAAGGCCGGTGCCGACCCTGCGCTGGTGCGCAAGGCGCTGATGGGCGGCTTTGCCTCGTCGCGAATTCTCGAGGTGCATGGCGAGCGCATGGTGAAACGCAATTTCGATCCCGGCTTCCGCATCGAGTTGCACCAGAAGGATCTCAACCTCGCGCTCGAAGGCGCCCGAGCGCTCGGCCTGTCGTTGCCGAGCACGGCGGTGGCACAGCAATTGTTCTCGTCCTGCACCGCGCATGGCGGTAAGGGCTGGGATCATTCGGCGATGGTGCGGGCGCTGGAACTGATGGCGGGCCACGAGATTGCCGCGGCTTGAACTGTTACGCGGTAACAGTCGTCAGTGTTGATGTGAGTTTCATCATGCGGAACCGGAACATTGCTCCCGTCCCGCGGTTGGTGGCGCACAACAACACTGGAGAGTGTGGATATGAAGACCCGACTTGCGATTTCGTTGGCTGCCGCTTCGCTGCTGGCGTCGAGTGCAGCCTTTGCTCAGTCGACGACCGAACAAGGCGCCAGGAATGGCGCGCGCGCGGGTGGCGACATCGGCGGCCCGATCGGCGCGATGGTCGGCGGCACCGTTGGTGCGGCCGTCGGCGCAGGCCTCGAGATTCCGAACGCGGTGCTGGGTGGTATCCCGCGCGATGACTCCGTCGTGATCCATGAGCGCGTCGTCGTCGGCGAGCCGCTGCCTGCGACCGTGGTGCTGCGCCCTGTGCCGAACTACACCGAATATCGTTATGCGGTCGTCAACGATCGTCGCGTGATCGTCGAGCCGCGCACGCGCCGCGTCGTCAAGATCATCGACTGATCGGCGCATCAGCGACTGAAAGTGAATGGCCCCGCGGAGTGACACTCTGCGGGGCCATTGTCGTCAATGATGGGACATTCAGAGCGGCTCGCGCACGCCGAGGCCGTGCATGAAGCGCTCGCGGATCTGCACGGGATCCCTGCGGGTGGCGCCGACGCCGGGCTTGTCGTCGATGCGCAGCGCGATCAGGCTCGGCTCGTCAGCCGACATGGCTTCGTCGACCAGCCGTTCGAAATCCTCCTCATCCGCGGCCCAGGCGCTGTTGGTGAGCCCGGAGCCCAGGGCGATCGCAACAAGATCGGCAACACCGGCGGCCGGCGTCGGCTGTGCGCCGGTGATCTGGTAGATGCCGTTGTCCATCACGATCATGATGAGGTTTTTGGGCTTCAACGCCGCGATCGTCGCGAGCGCGCCTAGCTGCATCAATAGCGAGCCGTCGCCTTCCAGCGCGAACACGCGACGTTCGGGCTGCGCCAGCGCCACGCCGAGCGCGATTGGGAAGGCGAGGCCCATGCTGCCCAGCATGTAAAAATTTTGCGGGCGGTGGCCTGCGGCCCAGAGATCGAAATTCGTGTTGCCGATGCCGCCGATCACCGCTTCCTCGTGCTTGAGCTTCGTGATCAGGCGCGAGGTCACATCGAAGCGGTTCATGACTTTGGTGTTGCGGGTATTCATGCTCGGGCTCACTTGTCAAAAACCTTGCCGCCCGTGAGCAGCGGATTGAGGATCAGTGCCACCGGCGCCTGCGTGGTGACGGCCTGCTTGATCGAGCGGTCGGCGATGAATTCGAGTTCGTCGAGCCGGGTGATGGTGTGGTGCTCCAGCGCCAGCGAATCCAGCACCGGGCGCATGGTGCGGCAGACCAGCGACTGGCCGTAATTGAACTCGCCGAGCGTGCCGCGCTCGGAGACGAACATGATCAGCGGGATCTGATAGGGCACGGCCAGCGACGCGAGCGTGTTGGCGAGCGTGGCAAAGCCCGAGGTCTGCATCAGCACGGCGCCACGCCGCCCGCCCATCCAGGCGCCGGAGACGATGCCGACGGCCTCTTCCTCGCGAGCGGTCGCAAAGGTCGTGAAGAACGGATCGACGTGGAGGTTCTTGATCAGCGGCGTCAGCACACGGTCCGGCACGTAGGGGATGAGGCTGATCTCGTTGCGCTTCAGGGTTTGCAGGACGATGCTGTGCCAGCTTCTGTCGCCGGACCCCGGTCCCGCCTGGGACGAGGTCTGCTGTTCTGCAATCGCCATCGCGTTCTCCCTTGTGCCGCGCATGTTTCTTCTTTGTCCGTCGCGGCGGTCAGCCGAACTTGACGGAGCGGGCGGGATTGTCAACATGTCCGGGCCGGCACCGTGATCTGCGCCAGACGGCCTGCCGAGGCCGGCATCGTCGTGTCATAAGCATGATAATGAGAAAACGGAGGGACGCAGGGACGGAGCGCGCATTTGCGCTGACCTTGCGGGTCTCCACGAGAGAGACGGAAGGGTCCTGATGTCGGTCAACAGCAAGCGTGTCTTCTACGTCAAATACCTGGCCAATCCTGTTTATGTCGACATCCTGAAGGCGCGGCCCGACGTCCGGCTCGACCGCATCGAGAACGAGAGTCCCGAGGATTTTTATGCTCCGATCCTGAACGCGGCGCATGTCTACCAGATCGGTGCCGCCCGCGACGAGTTGGCACCGCATTTCCACGTCGACGCTGCCTTTTTGAAGCGGACGCCGAACCTGCTGCTGGTCTCCAGCAACGGCGCCGGTTTCGACCCGGTCGACGTCGAGGCCTGCACGGATGCAGGCGTGCTGGTCGTGAATCAGTCCGGCGGCAATGCGCATTCGGTGGCTGAGCACGCGCTGGCGATGATGCTGACCTTGTCCAAGCGCATCATTCAGTCCGACCGCCGGCTCCGCCGCGAGCCCAACGTCAACCGCAACGAGCTGGTCGGCAACGAGGTCGAGCACAAGACCGTCGGCATTATTGGCCTCGGCAATGTCGGTCGCCGCATCGCAGCACTGTGCAAGGGCTTGCTCGGCATGAAGGTGCTGGCCTACGACCCTTATCTCTCGAAAGAGGTGATGGCCGAGCGGGGTGGCGAGAAAGTCGAGCTCGACGAGTTGCTCCGCCGCGCCGATTTCGTCTCGATCTCCTGTCCGTTGAACAAGGGCAGCCGTAACATGATCAGCGTGCGAGAGTTCGGCTTGATGCAGCCACATGCCTATTTCATCACCACGGCGCGTGGCTTCATCCACGACGAGGACGCGTTGCTCCAGGCATTGCGCGACAAGCGCATTGCCGGCGCCGGCCTCGATGTCTGGTCCAAGGAGCCGCCGCCGCCGGAGCATCCGCTGCTCCAGTTCGACAATGTGCTGGCGAGCCCGCACACGGCAGGCGTTACGATCGAGGCACGCCAGAATATGGGCCGCATCGCCGCCGAGCAGGTGCTGGAAACGCTCGACGGCAAGCGGCCGCCGCGCATCATCAATCCCGAAGTCTGGCCTGTGTATGCCGAGCGCTTCAAGCAGGCCTTCGGGGTGACGCCGGGGTAGGGACAGCCAGCTTGCCATTCCCGGGCAACGTGGAACCGTCTCCCGACTTTGATCCGCATCAAAATCTCTCTCCCGCGTCCGGGCTAAACGGGATTAGAGTGCCGCCGGGGCAGGCAGGAGGTCCCATGTCAACTTATGTCGTCAGGTTCATGAAGGACGTGCTCGGCCAGTACGGGCGGCAAATCGAGGTTTGCCAGGGCGCGCTCGAGATCGACGCCGCCGACGAGGACGAAGCCAAGGAGCGGGCGAAGGCGAGATTTTGCCAGGACCAGGCGTTGCATCACTGGTCGCTGCATGCCGACCGTATCCAGGTCAGACCGGCCGACTTTCCGTCCTGAAGTCTAGCGGCCCGGTGCTGCGACAGGTGGCGGCGCGGTGACGCCGGCGCCGAGCGAACGCTGCACCATGGCAGTATCAGACCAGCGGCCATGCCGATAGGCCACGCCGCAGAGCAGGCCGACGCGCGCAAATCCAAACTTCTCGTGCAACGCCAGTGATGGCGCGTTGTCGGAATCGATATAGCCGATCATCTGGCGGAAACCAGCCGCCGCGCAGGCGTCGATCAACTCCTGGAGCAGCAGTCGTCCGACACCGCGGCCGAGATGCGCGTGGTGGACGTAGATCGAGTGCTTGGCCGTGTAGCGATAGGCCGGGCGCTTGCGAAACAGCACGGCATAGGCATAGCCGACGACCTCGCCGCGCCAGGTCGCGACCAGATGCGGCAGGCGGGTCTGCTTCAAATTCTTACGCCGGTCGCGAAGATCATCCGGCTCCGGCGCGCCGGTTCCCTCGACATCGCGCGGCACGCCATTGCGGACGTGATGGCGATAAATCGCCAGCATCGCCTCGACATCGTTTTCGCGGGACGGCCGGACCAGGACCGGCTCGTCATCGGGACGTACCATCGCTGTTTCGTTCATCGGCACTATTCGGCAACGACGTAGGTATAGAGCCCGATGCGGCCACGCGCATCGACCTCCTTGTAGACACCCTGGATTTCCACATCGAAACCCGGAAATGTGTTGAAGCAGGTCTCGAACATCTTGAGATAATCCACCATGGGCTTGGCCCGTTCCGTCAGACGCTCACCGGGGACGATGGTGGCGATCCCGGGCGGATAGACCACGAAGGGCGTGGTGGCGATACGACCCGCGATCGCCTCGATCGGCAGATAGTCGACGTCGTTCTTGAACAGATAACGCGCAGCATCGCGCGGCGACATCGCGATCTCAGGCATGTGCTCAGGCATGAACTGTCGCGCCTGAAGCGCGCTGACGTCGGCCGCGCGGAAGAAGCGGTGCATCTCGCCGCAGAGGTCGCGCAGCCGCACGCCGGCATAGCGCGTCTGCCGCCGCTGATAAAATTCAGGGATCGCGTCGGCAAGCAGCGCATTGTCATCGTGCAGCTTCTTGAAGGCGACCAGGCCGGAGATCAGCGTGCCGGCCTTGCTCGCCTCGACCCCGGGCGTGAGCAGGAAGAGCAGGGAGTTGAGGTCGTTCTTTTCAGGCACGATGCGGTTCTCACGCAAATACTGCGCGACGACAGGCGCAGGGATGCCGTGCTCGGCATATGTGCCGGTGGCGCGGTCGAAGCCGGGGGTGAGCAGCGTCAGCTTGTTCGGATCGGTCATGGCAAAGTCTTCGGCCATTCTGGGGAAGCCGTGCCAGTTGGTATCGAGCGAAAGCTGCCAGAGCGCGGAATTGGTTGCGAGCTCGTCGGTCGACAGCGTCTCCCAGGCGACGTTGTGCGCAGTGCCCGGACGGCTGACATCGGGGATGGCGACGCGATCGGGAACGAAGGGCTCGAAGAACCAGCGACGATCCGGATTCTGCTCTTTCTCCTCGAACTCCCGGCGCATCGCGCGGATCTTCTTGCGCAGCTCGATACCCAGGCGAATGGTGTCGTCCCACAGCACTTCGCCGGAGCGGCCCTTCATCATCTGCGCGCCAACATCGAGGGATGCGAACAGCGGGTAGAACGGCGAGGTCGAGGCGTGCTGCATGAAGCTTTCGTTGAAGCGGCGATGCTCGACCCGGCGCTTCTGGCCGCGGATGTGGCGGTCTTTGATATGAATCTGGGAAGCTTGCGAAAAGCTCGCGAGCTGCTTGTGCGTCGACTGCGTCGCGATGATGCCCGGCGCTTCCGGAGGAAGGTTGGCGAGCCCCATGGCGAAGCGGCCGGCATAGAGCGGATGAAACTTCATGAAGCCGGCCCAGGCCTCGTCGAACAGGATGTATTCGCAGAGATGGCCGATGCGCTTCAAGATCATTTCGGCATTGTGGATCGTGCCGTCATAAGTGCACTGCTCGACCACGGCGACGCGGAATGGGCGCTCCTTGCGCCAGGCGCCATTGTCCGTGACCAAGGGATGATTGCGGATCGCCTCGCGCAGCGCCTGCTCGTCGAGCAGGTCCCAGCGCATCGGGCCGATCAGGCCCCAGGCATTGCGGATGGTCGGCACATAGACCGGGATGCCGCCGCCGATCATCAGCGCGCCGTGATGGGCGGCCTTGTGGTTGTTGCGGTCGAACAGCACGAGGTCGCCGTCGGTGACGAGCGCGCCGAGCGCGACCTTGTTCGAGGTCGACGTGCCGTTGAGGACGAAATAGGTTTTTTCGGCGCCGAAGATCTGTGCGGCTTCCTTCTGCGCCCTCAGGGCGGGTCCTTCATGGGTGAGGAGGTCGCCGAGATCGAGAACGGAATTGTCGAGGTCGTCGCGGAATACGGATTCGCCGAGATGCTCGACGAAGACCCGGCCGATCGGGCTGCGGTTGTAGAATACGCCGCCATTGTGGCCCGGGCAGGTCCAAAGCTGGTTGCCTTCCTCGGCATAGTCCACCAGCGCGCCGAAGAACGGCGTCTTGAGCGTCTCGGCATATTGCTTCAGCCGGCTGATCAGATTCTTGGCGATGAAGGTCGGGGTTTCCTCGGAGAGGAAGACATACCCGTCGATGAAGTCGAGCACTTCGACCGGCAGATCCTCGAAGCGCTTGCGGCGAATCAGCAGGATGATCGGGAAGTCGAGGCCGCGGCGCCGCATCAGATTGATCAACGCCGAGGTCTTGCCCTCGAGACCCTTCTTGCCCCAGTCCACCACCATGCAGCCGATGGCGGCATCGGTCTGCACCGCGATCTCGGCATCTTCCAGCTTGCGGGCGCGGACCACCTCGAAGCCGGAGCGCTGGATTTCCTCGATGATCTGGTTGAAGCGGACACCTTCGAGGTCGTCGGCGTCGAAGACGGGTGCTGCGAACAGGAAGTTGAAGCGCTTGAAATAGTCCATGGCGTGTCCCGGATGTGCAGAGACGGACAGGTCTCTGCACATTCGATGACAGTTCTATGACGGTGACGCAGCGTCGCCTGCGGCGGGGATGCGAACGACTATCGCTTCGTCTCGCCGAATACCACCGTCGGTACCGCGCGGTTGACGACCTCGCGCAGTGCGAAGCTTGATTGCACCCGCGCGACGCGCGGCAGGCGCGAGAGCTCGGTGCGGTGGATACGCTCGAAATCCTGGATGTCGCGGGCGAGCACGATCAGGATATAGTCGTCGGTGCCCGACATCAGGAAGCAGCGAACGACGGAAGGACACTTCACCACTTCCGCCTCGAATGCCTTGAGGGCTTCGTCGCTCTGGCTCTCCAGCGCAATGCGCACCAGCACCGTCGTGGTGAGGCCGAACTGCGCCAGATCCAGTGAGGCCTGATAGGCCTGGATGTAGCCATCGTCCTCCAGCGTCTTCTGCCGCCGCGCCAGCGCGGTACTGGAGAGACCGACCTTGTTGGCCAGCTCGGTATGGCTGGCGCGCGCATTGGTCGTGAGTTCCGCGAGAATGGCGAGATCTTTCCGGTCGAGGGCCAAGGTTTCGTTTCCAGCGTGAAAGGGCACTTCCGCGACCGAAACCGGCGCGGAGACGCCAAAGCTAGCGGATATTTGCACGAAACCAAACCGGCCGCGTCGGTAGCATCTCCTGGTGAATCAAAAGGAGACGAGAATGCGTGTCGGTGTGCCCAAGGAGATCAAGGTGCAGGAATATCGCGTCGGGCTCACCCCGGGCGCCGTCCGTGAATATGTCGCAGCCGGGCACCAGGTGACGGTGGAGACCGGCGCGGGCCGCGGCATCGGCGCGTCCGACGAGGTGTATCAGCGGGCAGGGGCCTCCATCGCCGCGAGTGCGCGCGACATCTTCGCCAAGTCCGACATGATCGTGAAGGTGAAGGAGCCGCAGAAGAGCGAATGGGCCCAGCTCCGCGAAAACCAGATACTGTTCACTTACCTCCATCTCGCGCCGGATCCCGATCAGGCGAAGGGCCTGCTGGCCTCCGGCTGCACTGCGATCGCCTATGAAACCGTCACCGACGCGGCCGGTCACCTCCCCCTGCTTGCGCCGATGAGCGAAGTCGCCGGCCGCCTCGCCATCGAGGCCGCCGGCGCCGCGCTCAGGCGCACCACCGGCGGTCGTGGTCTGCTGCTAGGCGGCGTACCCGGCGTGCAGCCGGCGCGGGTCGTCGTGCTCGGCGGCGGCGTGGTGGGGACGCAGGCCGCACGCATGGCTGCGGGCCTTGGCGCCGAGGTCACCGTAATTGACCGCTCAATTCCGCGCTTGCGCGAGCTTGATGATCTCTTCGCCGGACGAGTTCGCACGCGCTTCTCCACGATCGAGTCCGTCGAAGACGAGGTGTTCGCCGCTGACGTCGTGATCGGCGCGGTGCTGGTGCCCGGCGCGAGCGCGCCAAAGCTCGTCACGCGCGCGATGCTGACATCGATGCGGCCGGGCGCCGTGCTGGTCGATGTCGCGATCGACCAGGGCGGCTGTTTCGAGACCTCGCATGCCACCACGCACGCGGAGCCGACTTATGAAGTCGACGGGGTGGTGCACTATTGCGTCGCCAACATGCCCGGCGCGGTGCCGGTGACGTCGAGCCAGGCGCTGAATAATGCGACGTTGCCGTTCGGCCTGATGCTCGCGAGCAAGGGCTTTGCCGCAGTGCTGGAAAATCCGCACCTGCGCAACGGGCTGAACGTCCATCGCGGCCGTATCACCAACAAGGCGGTGGCTGAGAGCCTCGGGCTGGAGTTTGCGCCCGTTGGGAGTGGGCTGGCGGCATGATAGGGCCGTCATTGCGAGCGTAGCGAAGCAATCCAGAATCCCTCCGCGGAAAGACTCTGGATTGCTTCGCTCCGCTCGCAATGGCGATGTCGTGAGACCTACGCCTTCGTCAGCCTGTACTGCCGCATGTCCGGGTCATGCGTCATGCGCCAATAGTCCACGAACCGCCACGGCATCGCCGAAAACACGCGGCCGCTCGAGTTGCGGTAGTAGGTGCTCATGCCCGGATGGGTCCAGATCATGGCCTCGTGCTCGGCATCGACCCTGCGGACGTAGTCGTCGAGCACGTCCGGGCGGACGTCGATGGCGGAGACGTCGTGCTCGATCATGCTGGCGAGGCAGGCAGAGATGTAGCGGCTCTGGCATTCCGACTGGAAGATGACGCTGCCGCCATGCGCCGGGCCGGAGTTCGGGCCGAGCATGCAGAAGAAGTTCGGGAAGTCCGGAATGGTGAGGCCGAGGAATGCAGTTGGATTGTCGTTGGCCCAGGCCTCGCGCAAATTCTTGCCGTCGCGGCCACTGATGTTGAGACGTGCCGCCATCTCCGTGACCTTGAAGCCGGTTGCGACGACGATAATGTCGGCGGGGCGGTGCTTGCCGTCGGCGGTGACGACGCCGCTTTCGTCGAAATGGTCGATCGCGTCGGTGACGAGTTCGACATTGTCCCGCGTCAATGTCCTGAACCACTTGTTGTCGAGCAGGATGCGCTTGCCGTACGGTGGATAGGTCGGAACGCATTTTGCGATCAGGTCGGGCCGGTCCTTCAACTCGGTGAGAATGAAGTCGGTCAGCTCCTGGCGATGCCGATCATTGCCCTTGTTGACGGCGCGATCCGGATGCGGCCAGGCTGGATCCTTGCGCAGGAACGGCAGCAGCCCGTCGCCATAGCGCCAGAACATGTTGAAGCGATACCACTGCACATAAAACGGCAGATGTGCGAGCAGCCAGCGTGCGCCTTCGGTGATGGGATCGGCATAGCCGTTCACCGGCCGCGCCCATTGCGCGCTGCGCTGGTAGACCGTGACCGAGGCAACGCGGCCGGCGATCGTCGGGACCAGCTGCATCGATGTCGCGCCGGTGCCGATCACGGCGACATGTTTGCCGTCGAGCTCGATGGTATCAGACCACAGCGCTGAGTGCAGGATTGTGCCTTTGAACTGCTCTTCGCCCTTGAAATGCGCGCGCGAGGGATCGTTGAGCTGGCCGATAGCTGAGACGAGCGCGGTGGATTCAAAGGTCTCTTCGCCGTTGCTGGTCTTCAGCGTCGAGATCCAGCGCCGCCTTTCTTCATCCCAGCGCGACGAGGTCAGCTCGGTGTTGACGCGCAGATGCTTTCGGATGCCGTATTCGTCGGCGACCTTCAGGAGATAGCCGAGCAGTTCCTCGCGCTGGCAGAAGTAGCGCGTCCAGGGGTTGCCCGAGCCGAACGAGTAGGAATAGGAATGGTTCGGGGTATCGACTCCGCAGCCGGGATAACGGTTGATCCACCAGGTGCCGCCCAGCTCGGCGTTCTTCTCGACGATGGTGTAGGGGATGCCGAGGTGGCCGAGCGCGACACCGAGCGCGATAGCGCAGACACCGGCGCCGACGATAAGCACATGCTGTTCGGCGAGCTTCTCGTCCGGGGGACGTTTGGTCCATCGCGCCTCGCGGGAGACAAAGCCCATCTCCTCGCGCATCAGCGGCGCATATTCCGGCGCGACGTTCTCGCCGAGGCAGGCCCGCATCATCTTGAGGAGCAGTTCTTCGCCGGGATCGGTGATCACGGGTGTCGGCGCGCCATCGGCAAACAGCTTGACCGCGGCGGCGCGGATCTCGTCCTGGATCTCGCGGGGCACGCCGGCTTCCGGATCCGGGATCAATCGGATGTCGCGCTTGGGCAAATAGGGCGGTTCGAGCCAGCGCGTATCGCCCGTCATGTGCACCAGCACCATTAACAGGCAGCGGATGTCGGCTTCCGCGATGGCCGAGGCGAGGTCGAGTGGCTTGCGGGGAGATTCGATGTTCATCGTCTTCTTCTGATCTCCGGCGATCCGGCAACGGACCTGCGGGCGACGGGCACGGTAGTCGACACCGATGGAATCGTCCATGCGGCCACCCCCGGCGCCGGCCCTCCGGTGCCCAAATAGGGCAGAAGAAGAAAACTATTGTCGGAGGATAATCTGGCGGAAGGAGTTTCCCCGCGACGGGGCAAAAAAGCCAATCGCTTCCATTGCCGTCTGGGGCCGAAACGACGACATTTCACCCAGAAATTGATGGATTGACGGCCATGGAACGCACTGGATTTGAGCCTTTCGGCGAGCAACTGGTGTCCACAACGGACACCCAGCCGCGGTCGCGTGCGTCAAAGATGCTGCTGCGGGCCGGCACCGGCCTGTTCTGGTCGCTGGTTGCCGCCATCGTTCTGGCGCGCGCCGCGTTCTTCGAGCCGGGCGTCTATGACAGCTTCAGCCACGTGGCCTCGATCGCCAAGAATCTGTTCTTCTAGAACCGACCTGCTGTCCTGCGCTTGATTATTCCGGGCTGAGGATAGAACTTCCCTCGGCCCTGATATGCCGAAAACTTATTCCCCAACCCGCGCGCCGTGCGTATAAATCTTTCTCCTCTGGGAGAGATTTGTGTCGCAGAATCAAGCATCCAGTCCGGCCGACGACAAGCCGACCACTGCCTTTAGCCGCATCGTTGCGCTGATTCCCGGCATCCTCCTGTGCATCGCGGTCGCTGGCGTCTCAGCCCTGCTGGAACGGGCCGAACTCGGCGTGTTCGAGCATCCCTATGTCGAAGCGCTGGTTATGGCGATCCTGCTGGGGATGGCCCTGCGCAGCTTCTGGAAGCCGGCATCCCGCTGGCAGGCCGGCATCGCCTTCAGCGCCAAGCAGCTGCTCGAAGTCGCCGTCATGCTGCTGGGGGCCTCGATCAGCTTTGCCGCCATCGCCGCCTCCGGAATTGCGCTTCTGGCATCGATCGCCGCGATCGTCGTGATCGCGCTCTGTATCTCCTTTGGCCTCAGCCGGATGCTTGGCCTGTCGACGCGGCTGTCCATCCTGATTGCCTGCGGCAACTCCATCTGCGGCAATTCCGCCATCGCGGCGGTGGCACCCATCATCGGCGCCAACAGCGACGAAATCGCGTCCTCGATCTCCTTCACCGCGATCCTTGGCGTGATGATGGTGCTGGGCCTGCCGCTTCTGATCCCGCTGTTGCAACTCTCCGCCACGCAATACGGCATCCTCGCGGGCCTGACTGTCTATGCCGTGCCGCAGGTGCTCGCGGCCACGGTGCCGGCGGGCCTGATCTCCACGCAGATCGGCACGCTGGTCAAGCTGATGCGTGTGCTGATGCTCGGCCCCGTGGTCGTCGGCCTCTCGCTGGTTGCCTCGCGCTGGCAGACCGGCGCCAAGAAAGCCAATGTCGGTTTCTTCCGCCTCGTCCCCTGGTTCATCCTCGGTTTCCTCGCGCTCGCGACCTTGCGGTCGCTCGAGATCGTGCCGGGCACCGTGGTTGGCCCGGTGACGAAGATCACGAGCTTCCTGACGGTGGTTTCGATGGCGGCGCTGGGCCTGGGCGTCGACGTGCGCGTGCTGGCCAACGTCGGGGGCAGGGTGACGGCGGCGGTGACGCTGTCGCTGCTGCTGCTGCTCGGCATCAGCATCACGCTGGTGCACTGGTTCAAGTAATCGCGCGCATGAATTGCGGCGCACTGCCGCTCTGGACTTCCCCTGCCAGACCGCTATTGGTTTTTGCCAATGTGGTTGGCCGCGAGCAAGCACGACCGATCCGAGAACAAGCGAGGACGCCGCCATGACGACACTGACCGTGAAAGACCTTCTCCCCGAGGATGGCACGAAGGGAACGCTGGTCGGCCGCGTCTGGCTGCCGCAGGCGAACGGTCCGGCCGTGGTCGCTGTGCGTGGCGACGGCGTCTTTGACGTCACCGCAAAGTTTCCGACCGTCAGCGCCCTTTGCGACGAGGACAACCCGGCCAAGGCGCTTGGCACAACCAAGGGCGAGCGTATCGGCGATCTCGAAGCGATCGTCGCCAACACGGCGCCTGATGGGCGCGATACGAAAAAACCCTGGCTGCTCGCGCCCGTCGATCTCCAGACTCTGAAGGCCGCGGGTGTCACCTTCGCGATCTCGATGCTGGAACGCGTGATCGAGGAGCGGGCCAAGGGCAATCCGGCTTCGGCCGAAGCGATCCGCAAGGAAGTGACGCGGCTGATCGGCGACGATCTGTCAAAGCTCAAGCCGGGCTCGGACCAGGCGATGCATCTGAAGCAGGTGCTGATCGACCAAAACGCCTGGAGCCAGTATCTCGAAGTCGGCATCGGCCCCGATGCCGAGGTCTTCACCAAGGCGCCGACCCTGTCCTCGGTCGGCACCGGCATGGATGCCGGGCTGCATCCGAAATCGACCTGGAACAATCCTGAGCCTGAGCTGGTGCTGTTCGTCTCCAGCCGTGGCAAAATCGTCGGCGGCGCGCTCGGCAACGACGTGAACCTGCGCGACTTCGAGGGGCGTTCGGCGCTGCTGCTATCGAAGGCCAAGGACAACAATGCGTCGTGCTCGATCGGTCCGCTGCTGCGCCTGTTCGATGATAGTTTCACGCTCGACGATGCACGCAAGCTCGACATCAGCCTGAACGTGAAGGGCACGGATGGCTTCGTGCTCGACGGCCATTCCTCGATCAGCATGATCAGCCGCGATCCGACCGATCTTGTCGCACAGACCATCGGCAAGGTGCATCAATATCCTGATGGTTTCGTGCTGTTCCTCGGTACGATGTTCGCGCCGGTCAAGGATCGCGATGCGCCGGGGCAGGGCTTCACCCACAAGCGCGACGACATCGTTACTATCGCCGCGCCTCAACTCGGCAAGCTCGTCAACCGGATGCGCACCAGCGATGAGTGCGAACCCTGGACGTTTGGCTTCAGTGCGCTGATGAAGAACCTCGCGCAGCGGAAGCTGATCTAGCTTCTTCGCCTCTCCGCCGCTCGTGCAGCGGGTCGCACGCGCAAGTTTCTATGATCGTCATGCCCGGGCTTGCCCCGGGCATCCACGTTCTTGGGCGCGCGAAGTCAGGCGTGGATGGCCGGGACAACTAGACCGGCCATGACGACAAGAGGCCGCGCTGCCTCACAAATTTTCCTTCATCTATAAATTGTATTTGTAGAATTAATCGTGCTTGGCGTGCCGTTCGCACGCCGTACCTGCGAGCTTGCGTTATTCGCCTGAATAGTCAGATAATATGACTATACGAGAGTGAACTTCCGTGAAATAGTCCCTCCCGCCGCCTCGAAGGCCGGCCTGAGGGTGTCATGATACCGATTGACGCCCCGGATAACACCTTGGGAGACACGCCTGATGACCCTCAAAGCCCTTTTTGCGGCCAGCGCCACGGCCGCGTTGTTGCTCGCATTGCCGGCCAATGCCGCCGAGCTCACCATCGGCTTCTCGCAGATCGGATCGGAATCCGGCTGGCGCGCAGCCGAGACGTCGGTCTCCAAGCAGGAGGCCACCAAGCGCAAGGTCAATCTCAAGATTGCAGACGCACAGCAGAAGCAGGAAAACCAGATCAAGGCGATCCGCTCCTTCATCGCGCAGAACGTGGATGCGATCTTCCTCGCGCCTGTCGTCGCGACCGGCTGGGATTCGGTGTTGAAGGAAGCCAAGGAAGCCAAGATTCCGGTCGTGCTGCTCGACCGAGACATCGATCCGTCGGGCAAGGACCTCTATCTCACTGCCGTCACCTCGGACAGCGTTCACGAAGGCGAGGTCGCCGGCGACTGGCTGGCCAAGACCGTCGGCGACAAGGCCTGCAACATCGTCGAATTGCAGGGCACGGTCGGCGCGAGCGTCGCGGCCAACCGCAAGAAGGGCTTCGACACGGCGATCGCCAAGCACGCCAATCTGAAGATTGTGCGCAGCCAGACCGGTGACTTCACCCGCGCCAAGGGCAAGGAAGTCATGGAGAGCTTCATCAAGGCCGAAAGCGGTGGCAAGAATATCTGCGCGGTTTACGCCCACAACGACGACATGATGGTCGGCGCGATCCAGGCGATGAAGGAAGCTGGCCTCAAGCCGGGCAAGGACATCCTCACGGTGTCGATCGACGCGGTTCCGGACATCTTCAAGGCGATGGTTGCGGGCGAGGCCAATGCCACGGTCGAACTGACGCCGAACATGGCTGGTCCGGCCTTCGATGCCGTTGCGGCCTTCAAGGCGAAGGGCACCGTTCCGCCGAAGTGGATCCAGACTGAATCGAGGCTGCTCACGGCCACCGACAATCCGCAGAAGGAATACGACAGCAAGAAGGGCCTCGGTTACTGAGGCGGGCGTCTTGCCGGACCACGTCTTGTGGTCCGGCAACCCCCTTCGCAATCGTTGCGCGAACGAATAGGCTGGGTATCCGCAGCATAAGCGGACGCCGGTGGGAGTGATGTCGTTATGGAGAATAGCCTTGATCCCGCTTCGGCCCTCCTGGAGGTGCGCGGGATCAGCAAGAGCTTCGGTGCGGTGCGCGCGTTGCAGGAGGTCGACTTCACGCTTCGCCCCGGCGAGATCCATGCGCTGCTCGGCGAGAACGGCGCCGGTAAATCCACGCTGATCAAGGTCGTCACCGGCGTCTTCCCGCGCGATGCCGGGGTTGTGAGGCTGGGCGGCGAAGAGGTCGCGCCGCGTTCGGCCAAGGCGGCGGTGCAGGCCGGCATTGCCACGGTCTACCAGGAAGTCAATCTTCTGCCGAACCTCTCGGTGGCGCAGAACCTGTTTCTCGACCGCCAGCCCATGCGCTTCGGCGTGGTGCGCGAGGGCGAGATGCGCCGCCGAGCAAAACAACTGCTCGCGGATTTCGGCCTCGACATCGACGTCGCGGCGCCCCTCGGCAATTATTCGGTGGCGATTCAACATGTCACCGCGATCGCGCGCGCCGTCGATCTCTCTGCGCGCGTTTTGATCCTGGACGAGCCGACCGCGAGCCTCGACCGTCACGAGGTCGAGGTTCTCTTTCGCATCATGCGCCAGTTGGCCAAGCGCGGCATCGGTATCGTCTTCGTCAGCCATTTCCTCGACCAGGTCTACGAGATCTCCGATCGCATCACCGTCTTGCGCAATGGCCGGCTGGTCGGCGAGCGCGAGACCGCCTCGTTGCCGCGGCTTGAACTGATCCGGATGATGCTTGGCCGCGAGCTGGCCGAGACCACCAACACACGGGCTGCGGCCGGCGAGCAGAAAGCGCGCGAGGTCTGCGCCAGTTTCGACAATTACGGCAAGGCCGGTTATGTCGCGCCGTTCAATCTCGAATTGCGCCACGGCGAGGTCGTCGGCCTCGCCGGTCTGCTCGGCTCGGGCCGGACCGAGACCGCGCGGCTGGTGTTCGGCGCCGAGCGAGCCGATGGCGGGCAGGCGAGGGTGGAGGGCGCGCCGGTGCGGCTCCAGTCGCCGCGCGACGGCGTGCGCCATGGCTTTGGGTATTGTCCGGAGGAGCGCAAGACCGACGGGATCGTCGCCGAGCTCACCGTGCGCGAGAACATCATACTCGCGCTTCAGGCCAAGCGCGGCCTGCATCGGCCGCTATCGCGTCGCGAGCAGGACGAGCTTGCAGGCCGTTACGTCAAGATGCTCGACATCCGTCCGCCCGATCCCGAGCGCCCCGTGGGCCTGCTCTCCGGCGGCAATCAGCAAAAGGTGCTGCTGGCGCGCTGGCTCGCGACGGCGCCGCGGCTCCTGGTGCTGGACGAGCCCACCCGCGGCATTGATGTCGGCGCGCATGCCGAGATTATCCGCCTGATCCGCGAACTCTGCGACGACGGGCTGGCGTTGCTCGTAATCTCCTCGGAGCTCGACGAGATCGTGACGTATTCAGATCGCGTGGTCGTGCTGCGCGATCGCGCCCATGTCGAAGAGCTCGCGGGCGAGGCGATCGACGTCACCAACATTCTCTCGGCCATCGCCGCCGATGGCGCGGCGATGCAAGAGGCCCGGGTATGACAGCGCTGTTGCCGCGTCGCGGCCTTGCCCAGATCCTCGCGCTGATTGTCATCCTCGCGGTCGACCGCCTGGTGTCGCCGCAGTTCTTCGATCTGCGCCTCCAGGACGGCCGCCTGTTCGGCAGCGTGATCGACGTGCTCAACCGCGGCACACCGGTGGCGCTGCTCTCGCTCGGCATGGTGCTGGTGATCGCGACGCGCGGCATCGATCTCTCCGTCGGCGCGGTGATGGCGATCTGCGGCGCGATTGCCGCAAGCCTGGCCGACAGCCACAGTTTGCCGGTGGTGCTGGCGGCGGCGCTCGGTGCGGGTTTGATCTGCGGACTGTGGAACGGCTTCCTCGTCGCCGTGCTCGGCATGCAGCCGATCGTGGCGACGCTGATCCTGATGGTGGCGGGGCGCGGCATCGCGCAGCTCATCACCGAAGGCCGTATCGTGACCTTCACCTCGCCGGATCTGGTCTGGCTCGGCAATGGCGCCATTCTCGGCGTGCCGGTGCCGATCGCGATTGCGCTCGGCATGCTGATCCTGACCGGCGCCGTTGTGCGCGGCTCGGCCCTCGGACTTCTGATCGAGGCAACCGGCGGCAACGCGCGGGCGAGCGAGCTTGCAGGCGTCGGCACGCGCGCGATGATCCTGGCAGTCTATGTCTGGTGCGGCGTCTGCGCCGCGCTCGCCGGCGTGATCGCGGCAGCCGACATCATGGGCGCCGATGCCAACAATGCCGGCCTCTGGCTCGAGCTCGATGCCATTTTGGCCGTCGTGATCGGCGGCACCTCGTTGTTCGGCGGGCGCTTCAGCCTGGTGCTGGCGGTGTTGGGTGCGCTGATCATTCAGACCATGAACACCGGCATTTTATTGTCCGGCTATCCACCGGAGTTCAATCTGCTGGTCAAAGCCGTGGTAGTGCTCGCAGTGTTGCTGCTGCAATCGCCGAAATTGCCCGGCTTTGCCGGTATCATGGCGCGGCTGCGGGGGACGAAACCATGAAAGGCCTGCCGCCCGTCCTGATCACGGCCATCGTCCTTGTCGCCGGCTTCGCAGCCTGCGCGGCGCAGTTTCCCAACATCGCTTCCACCCGTGTCGTCGGCAACCTCCTGACTGACAATGCCTTCCTCGGTATCGTTGCGGTCGGAATGACCTTCGTCATCATCTCCGGCGGTATCGATCTTTCGGTCGGCTCGGTGATCGGTTTCACCACAGTGTTCGTGGCGCTCGCCATCGAACGCTGGGGCGTTCCGCCGCTGGTCGCTTTCGTCGCCATCCTCGCGCTGTCGGCGGCCTTTGGCGCGGCGATGGGCGCGGTCATTCACGTCTTCGACCTGCCGCCCTTCATTGTAACCCTCGCCGGCATGTTCCTCGCGCGCGGTGCAAGCTTCCTGCTATCGACGGAGTCGGTGCCGATCAGCGCGCCTGTCTATTCGACCGTGTCCGATTTCGCGCTGCGCATGCCCGGCGGAGGGCGACTGAGCGCGATCGCCATCATCATGCTCGTTATCGTGATCGGCGGAGCGCTGCTGCTGCAGCTCACCCGGTTCGGTGCCAATGTCTATGCGCTCGGCGGCAGCCGCGCGACCGCAAGCTTGATG
This sequence comes from Bradyrhizobium manausense, assembly GCF_018131105.1. Taxonomy (NCBI): domain Bacteria; kingdom Pseudomonadati; phylum Pseudomonadota; class Alphaproteobacteria; order Hyphomicrobiales; family Nitrobacteraceae; genus Bradyrhizobium; species Bradyrhizobium manausense. Next base: position 960,189 of record NZ_JAFCJI010000001.1, read on the forward strand.
GGCGTCGCGGTCGGCAAGATGACGGTGAAGATCTACATGCTGTCGAGCCTGCTCGCAGGGATCGCCGGCATCGTGTTCTCCTTCTACACCAGCGCCGGCTATTCGCTCTCCGCCGTCGGCGTCGAGCTCGACAGCATCGCTGCCGTGGTGATCGGCGGTACGCTGCTCACGGGCGGGCAGGGCTCGGTGATCGGCACCTTCCTCGGCGTGCTCATCCAGGGCATGATCCAGACCTACATCAATTTCGACGGCACGCTGTCGAGCTGGTGGACCAAGATCGCGACCGGCATCTTGCTGTTCGCCTTCATCGCACTTCAGCAGGGATTGGTCGCGCTGGCGCGCCGGCCGGCGGCGAAGCGCGCGGGAGCTGCCTCATGACCTCGCGCATCGTCGTCATTCCAACACCACGGGCTCATTCCAACCACGCGGAGGTGGCCCGTTCGATCGGCGTCGACATCATCGCCGGCCGCTATGCGGAGGGGGTGCGGCTCCCGGGGGATGCCGAACTGACGGCGATGTTCGGTGTGTCGCGGCCGGTGCTGCGCGAAAGCGTCAAGACGCTGGTCGCCAAGGGGTTGCTCACCACCAAAGCGCGGGTCGGCACGGTCGTGCGCGAGCGCGCCGCCTGGAACATGTTCGATGCCGACGTGCTGGCCTGGCATCTGGATGCCGGCATCGACAGGCGCTTTCTCAACGATCTCGCCGAAATACGTCTTGCGGTCGAGCCGCGCGCGGCGGCCCTTGCGGCCAAGCGTCGTTCGGAGGAGGACATCGCCGAGCTTCAGCGCAGCATGGACCGCATGAGGCAAGAGCCGTCCGAGTCCGCCGGCTTTGCCGACGCCGACCTCGCCGTGCACCTTGCGGTGGCGCGAGCGTCCGGCAATCCGTTCATGCGCTCCGTCGGTCATGTGATCGAAGCCGCCTTGCGCGCGGCATTCATGCTCAGTGCCCCGGCCGGGTCGGAAGACCGCGAGACCGCCTTGATCTGGCACCAGAAGATCGCCGATTCGATCGCGGCCGGTGATGCGGACGCAGCGGCCGAGGCCATGGCCTTCGTCATTCACAATGGCATGCGCCGGCACAAGGGAATGGCCGCCGAAGCAGCACCGGCAGCCTCAACGGAATTTGGAGAAAGTTCGTGACAGCAATTCGTATCGCCATCGTCGGCTTCGGCAAGATCGCGCGCGATCAGCATGTCGGCGCGATCGCCGCGACGCCTGGCGCGGTGCTCGCCGCCGTTGCCAGCCGTAACGCGTCGCTGCCGGGCCTGCCGCATTTCGCGACCATCGAGGAGCTTCTGGAGAAAGGCCCGGAGATCGATGCGGTGTCGCTCTGCACGCCGCCGCAGGTGCGCCGAGCCCAGGCCGCTGTGGCGCTCGCCGCCGGCAAGCACGTCATGCTGGAGAAGCCGCCCGGCATCGGCGTTGCCGAGCTCGATCCGCTTGTGGCGATGGCGGCGAATGCAAAGCGCACCTTGTTTGCGACCTGGCATTCCCGCCACGCGCCGGCGGTCGAGCCGGCCCGTGAATGGCTTGCGACACGCCGGATCAAGTCGGTCCACATCATCTGGAAAGAAGACGTTCGTGTCTGGCATCCCGGCCAGACCTGGATCTGGGAGCCCGGCGGGCTCGGCGTGTTCGATCCCGGCATCAACGCGCTCTCGATCCTGACCCGCATCCTGCCGAAGCCGGTGTTCGTTACCGCGGCTGAACTGGCCTTTCCGGCCAATTGCCAGTCACCGATCGCCGCCAACTTGACGCTGACCGACATCGACGGCATGGCGGTGACCGCCGAATTTGACTTTCGTCAGACCGGGCCGCAGAGCTGGGACATCGTCGCGGAAACGGACCAGGGCCGCATGACATTGTCTCGTGGTGGCAGGATCATGGAGGTCGATGGCAAGGTTGTTGCCGACGCGCCTGATGAGGAATATCGCGAGCTCTATCGACGTTTCGTCAAACTCGCCGCCGCTGGCGAGCGCGATGTCGACCTGGCGCCGCTTCGTCTCGTCGCCGATGCGTTCCTGCTCGGCAAGCGCAATATCGTCGAACCGTTTGTGGACTAGACATGGCCAACGCAAAAATAGCGAAGGACGTATTCGGAAAGCTGCCTGACGGACGCAACGTCGAGCGTATCGTGCTGCGCGGAGAGGGCGGGTTTGAGGCTCGTATCATCACCCATGGCGCGGTGATCCAGGCACTGATCACGCCGGACGCCAGGGGCGGCTGCGACGACGTCGTGCTCGGTCATGACACCTTCGCCGGCTATCTCGCCGAACGGAAGTTCTTTGGCGCCACCGTCGGCCGTTACGCCAACCGCATCGCCAACGGCCAGTTTTTGCTCGACGGCGAGACGTTCCAGCTTGCCGTCAACAACGGTCCCAACGCGCTGCATGGCGGCCTCGACGGTTTCGACCGCAAGCTTTGGGACATTGCCGAGATCGAGGACGGCGCCAGCCCTGCGGTGACGCTGACCTATACGAGCCGGGACGGTGAGGAGAATTATCCCGGCAAGCTCGACGTACGCCTGACTTATCGCGTCACCGGTCCGACCGAGCTGTCGCTGATCATGGAGGCACGCACCGACCGGCCAACCATCGTCAACCTGACCAACCACAGCTTCTTCAATCTGGAAGGCGCGACCTCGGGCACGCCCACGCTCGATCACCGGCTGACGGTCAACGCCGAACATTTCCTGGCCATCGATCCGACTGCCATTCCACTGCCGGAGCCGCCGCGCGGCGTGGCCGGCACACCATTCGACTTCCGCCAGACTCACGCCGTCGGGGCGCGCATCCGCGAGGGTGACCAGCAATTGCGCAACGGCAAAGGCTACGACCACACCTATTGCCTCGCGCGCGACGGCAAGCTAGCGCTCGCGGCCCGGCTGGAGGCGCCGCTGTCAGGGCGGATTATGGAGCTGTTGACCAATCAGCCCGGCCTTCAGGTCTATTCCGGCAACTATCTCGATGGCACGATCTCGGGTAAAGGCGGCAAGCTGATCCGGCAGTCCGACGCGTTGTGTCTCGAGCCGCATATCTGGCCCAATTCGCCGAACCGGCCGGACTTTCCGAGCCCGCGCCTTGATCCCGGCGGGGTCTATCGGCATCATACCGTCTATCGCTTCGCAGTGAGGGCGCCATGATGGACGAGGTACCGACCTCGGTTCTCTCCGCCGAACGCTGTCACCTCGGCGAAGGCCCGACCTATGACGTCACAACCGACACCGCCTGGTGGTTCGACATTCGCGAGGGGCGCCTGTTCGAGGCGCATCTTGGCGGCGGCAGCATCCGCACCCACGCGCTTGGCCGGATGGCGAGTGCGCTCGGACGGATCGATGCCGAGCGCCAGCTCATCGTCGCGGAGGATGGATGTTATATCCGCACGCTCGCCGATGGCGCGATGACGCGGTTTTGTTCGCTTGAAGCGGACAATCCCGCGACGCGTTCCAATGATTGCCGCGTGCATCAGTCCGGCACGTTCTGGATCGGGACCATGGGACGCAAGGCCGAGCGAGGTCTGGGGGCGATCTATGCGCTCCACCGCGGCAAGATCTCGACGCTGTTTCCCGGCATCAGCATTCCCAACTCGATTTGCTTCTCGCCGGATGGCACCACAGGCTACTTCACTGACACCGCGCGTGCGGTGCTTTATGCGGTGCCGCTCAATGCCGAGACCGGCCTGCCGCGCGGCGAGCCCGAGGTGCTGCTGCGCCACACCGGTATCGGTGGGCTCGACGGCTCGGTCTGCGACGCCGACGGGCAGATCTGGAACGCCTGCTGGGGCGCCAGCCGCGTCGATGTCTATTCTCCGCAAGGCGAGCGTTTGCGCTCGCTGCGCGTGCCGGCCAGGCAGGCGAGTTGCCCCGCCTTCGTCGGCCCCGATCTGTCAGGCCTGCTCGTCACCTCCGCCTGGCAGGATATGGATGCGGAGGCACGCGCTGCCGATCCGCAAGCTGGTTGTACCTTTCTGTTACAAGCCTCCGCGCGCGGTCGCGCGGAGCCCGATGTCAAGCTCGCATAGGAGATTCGAAACCGACCTCTACCCACGTACTGGACGACCGAAGAAACAGTCTGACACCCAACGGGAGTGAAGCATGTTGAAATTGAAGACGACATTTCTCGCGATGGCGCTGGCCGGCGCCGCAACGATGGCCACGGGCCTCACGGCCTCCGCACAGGACAAGGCGACCGTCGGCATCGCGATGCCGACCAAATCCTCGGCGCGCTGGATCGACGACGGCAACAACATGGTCAAGGTGCTGAAGGAGCGCGGCTACAACACCGACCTGCAATATGCCGAGGACGACATTCCGAACCAGCTCTCGCAGGTCGAGAACATGGTGACCAAGGGCGCCAAGGCGCTGGTGATCGCCGCGATCGACGGCACCACGCTGTCCGACGTGCTCAAGCAGGCCAAGGCCAAGGGCATCACCGTGATCGCCTATGACCGCCTGATCCGCGGCACGCCGAATGTCGACTATTACGCGACCTTCGACAATTTCCAGGTTGGCGTGCTCCAGGCTCAGTCGATCGAGAAGGGGCTTGGTCTCAAGGAGGGCAAGGGTCCGTTCAACATCGAGCTGTTCGGCGGTTCGCCCGACGACAACAACGCCTTCTTCTTCTACAACGGCGCGATGAGCGTGCTGAAGCCCTACATCGACAGCGGCAAGCTCGTGGTCGCCTCCGGCCAGATGGGCATGGACAAGGTCGCGACCCTGCGTTGGGATCCCGCCACCGCCCAGGCTCGCATGGACAATCTGCTCAGCGCCTACTACGGCAACAAGAAGGTCAACGCCGTGCTGTCGCCCTATGACGGCCTGTCGATTGGCATCATCTCGTCGCTGAAGGGCGTTGGTTACGGCACCGCGGATCAGCCCATGCCGATCATCAGCGGCCAGGATGCCGAAGTCCCGTCGATCAAGGCGATGATCCGCGGCGACCAGTATTCGACCATCTTCAAGGACACCCGCGACCTCGCCAAGGTGACCGCCGACATGGTCGATGCGGCGCTCGCCGGCAAGCAGGTCACGGTCAACGACACCAAGACCTACGAGAACGGCGCCAAGACCGTGCCGTCCTATCTCCTGAAGCCCGTCGTGGTGTATAAGGACAACTGGGAAAAGACCCTGGTTGACAGCGGCTACTACAAGAAGTCGCAGTTCCAGTAAGCCTCTCGAGTTTCCCTCTCCCCGTTCGCGGGGAGAGGGACGTAACGGACGGGACACAACGCAATGACCGCCATGCTGGAGATGCGCAACGTCAGCAAGAGCTTTGCTGGTGTGCAGGCGCTGCGCGACGTCAATTTTTCGGTCGAGGCGGGCCAGATCCACGCTCTCGTCGGCGAGAACGGCGCCGGCAAGTCGACCTTGATGAAGGTGCTGAGCGGGGTCTACCCGGCGGGCAGCTATGAGGGCACCATCGTCTTCGAGGGCCAGGAGCGCCGTTTCCGCGACATCAACGATTCCGAGGCGCTCGGCATCATCATCATCCACCAGGAGCTGGCGCTGATCCCGCTGATGTCGATCGCGGAGAATATCTTTCTCTCGCATCCGCCGTCGAAGTTCGGCGTGATTGATCGCGACGAGGTCTACAAGCGCACGCGCGATCTTCTCGCACAGGTCGGCCTGAAGGAATCTCCGGATACGCTGATCACCGATCTCGGCGTCGGCAAGCAGCAGCTTGTCGAGATCGCCAAGGCGCTGTCCAAGCGCGTCCGCATGCTGATCCTGGACGAGCCGACGGCGAGCCTGAACGAGGCCGACAGCGCTGCACTGCTCGAACGCCTGATGAAATTCCGCGAGCAAGGCATCGGCTCGGTCCTGATCTCACACAAGCTCAATGAGGTGGCCAAGGTCGCCGACCACATCACGGTGCTGCGCGACGGTCGCACGGTTGACGGTATCGATTGCCGCGCCGAACCGATCCAGGAAGACCGTATCATCCGCAGCATGGTCAACCGCGATCTCGCCCATCGTTTTCCGGAGCGAAGCCCCAAGATTGGCGAGCCCGTTCTCGAGGTTTCGAACTGGTCGGTCTATCACCCCATCCATCCTGACCGCCAGGTCATCAAGAACGTCAATTTCGGCGTCAGGCGCGGCGAGGTCGTCGGCATCGCCGGGCTGATGGGGGCCGGCCGTACCGAGTTCGCCATGAGCCTGTTTGGTCGCTCCTGGGGCACCAATATTAGCGGCCGGATCACGCTTGAGGGGCATGAGATTGCGCTGACGAGCGTGGCGGCCGCGATCGACGCCGGGCTTGCCTATGTCACCGAGGATCGCAAGCAACTCGGTCTGATCCTGGCCGACGACGTCCGCAAGAACATTACGCTGGCGAGCCTCGACCAGGTTGCGCCGGGGCGTGTGATCGACGACATCGCCGAGCTGAAGGTCGCCACCGACTATCGCAACCGCATGCGCATCCGCTGTTCCGACGTCTACCAGGAGACCGGCCAGCTTTCCGGCGGGAACCAGCAGAAGGTCGTGCTGTCGAAATGGCTGATGACTGACCCCAAGGTCCTTATCCTGGATGAGCCGACACGAGGTATCGACGTCGGTGCCAAATACGAGATTTACTGTATCATCAACGAGCTTGCGGAGGCCGGCCGCGGCGTGGTGGTGATCTCATCGGAGATGCCCGAGCTACTCGGCATCTGCGACCGCATCTGTGTCATGAACGACGGCGCCTTCGTCGGCGAGTTCCCGGCCACGGATGCGACACAGGAAAAGATCATGCGCGCTATCATGCGCAACGAACGAAGCAACGGTAACGGCGCGGTCGAGGCCGCAGAGATGGGAGGGTCGCAGCCATGACCGACAAGACGGTTTCGCTGCCCGAGGAGCGCCGGAACGGCAGCTTTATCAAGAACAACCTGCGCAACTACGGCATGCTGATGTCGCTGGCCGCGATCATGCTGTTCTTCCAGGTCATGACCAGCGGCACGCTGCTGCAGCCTCTCAACCTGACCAATCTTGTGCTCCAGAACAGCTACATCGTCATCATGGCGCTCGGTATGCTGCTGGTGATCGTCACCGGACACATCGACTTGTCGGTCGGATCGGTCGCGGGATTCGTCGGCGCGGTCGCCGCGCTCCTCATGGTGACCTACAAGGTCGACTATACGGTCGCATTCATCGCCTGTCTCATCGTCGGCGCCGCCATCGGTGCTGCGCAAGGCTATTGGGTGGCGTATTTCAAGATCCCGTCCTTCATCGTGACACTGGCCGGCATGCTCGTATTCAAGGGTCTCGCGCTCGCGGTGTTGCAGGGCCAGTCGCTCGGGCCGTTCCCATCGACTTTCCAAAAACTGTCGTCGGGCTTCATTCCGGAACTTTTGCCCGAGGCCGGCACGCTGCATCCGACATCGATGCTGATCGGCGCGTTGCTGGCGCTGGGGCTGGTCTACGCGAGCGCCAAGGGCCGCGCACGCGAAGTGTCTCACGGCATCGAGGCCGAACCCTACGCGTTCTTCCTCGGCAAGAGCGTCGTGCTCGCCTGCGCCGTGCTGTACTTTACCTATCTCATCGCGACCTATCGCGGCCTACCCAACGTGCTGGTGATCATGAGCGTCCTGATCGCGCTCTATGGCTTCGTCACCCGCCGCACCGTGATCGGCAGGCATATCTATGCCGTCGGCGGCAACGCCAAGGCGGCAGGCCTGTCGGGTATCAAGACCGAGCGGCTGACCTTCTTCACCTTCGTCAACATGGGCGTGCTTGCGGCGCTGGCTGGTCTCGTCTTCGCCGCGCGCCTCAACACCGCGACCCCCAAGGCGGGCCTCGGCTTCGAGCTCGACGTCATCGCCGCCTGCTTCATCGGCGGCGCCTCGGCCTATGGCGGCGTCGGCCGCGTCGGCGGGGCCGTGGTCGGCGCCATGATCATGGGCGTGATGAACAACGGCATGTCCATCCTCGGCATCGGCATCGACTACCAGCAGGTCATCAAGGGCCTGGTGCTGCTCGGGGCGGTGTGCATCGACGTGTATAACCAGCGGCGGTAGGAAGCGCGCGACTTCGACGCTGTCGCTGGAAGTCGATCACGGTATTGGCATTGCTGCGGGCGCCAATGCCTCGCCTTGACCATGATTTGGGACCTAGATCCTGCCGGTCGAGTACTGCCGGGCAGGGTAGCGCTGATGGCGGCTCAGTACCATGAGATGACGGAGCAGGAATACGCGGACCGGCTTCGCGCCCTCATCCGTATCGTTTCTGCCTCGACCTTGGGGCTTTGCTCCTTTGCCGTGGGTCTGCTGATCGGGGCATTTTTTCTGTTTTGAATAGGGTCTCGTCGCGGCTTGGCGCTCTGTTGCGCGTGATTCCGGCCAGGGGAGATCAAGGAGCAAAGCCTCCCCGGCCGAGCTATTGCTCAGCATCTGGGTATATGATCGAATGCCCGAATGGACCCGGGTCGGCCAGATCTGATCATCTTCGATTGCGACGGCGTGCTCGTCGATAGCGAGCTGCTCAGTTGTCGCTGCCTGTCCGAGATTCTGTCGGAATTCGGCTTTCTACTGAGTGTGGAGCAGGCGCTCGAATTTTTTCTTGGACGCAGTACCAAGGCTATTGAGCAGCACTATCGTGATCTCGGGCAGGCCTTGCCTGACGACTTTCTTCCGCGTCTCAAGGCCCGCGTGCTCCAGACATTTGCGGCCGCGCTCCAGCCGATCCCCGGCGTAGCTGCGGTGCTGTCCGGATTGGTGACGCCGCGCTGCGTCGCATCGTCGAGCGATCTCGACCGCGTCTCGTTGTCGCTTGATGTCACCGGCCTTGCGCCGCACTTCGGTGGCCGGCTCTACACCGCGCAGATGGTCAGGCACGGCAAGCCGGCGCCGGATCTCTTTCTCCACGCCGCCGGGAAGATGCAGGCCGATCCCGCACGCACGCTGGTGATCGAGGACAGTGCCAGCGGCGTGCAGGCCGCCAAGGCGGCAGGCATGATGGTCTGGGGATTTGTCGGCGGTGGCCATTATCGCGCCCGCGATGGTCGGGCTATATTGTCCGCCGCCGGGGCCGATCGGGTCTTCGCGCACATGAGCGATTTCTGGGAGGCGTGAGGCCGCATGGCCGTCGAGAACGAAAAATCCAGGCTCGACGACGCCGCGCGTGCCGGCTGGCTCTATTTCATTGCCGGCCACACCCAGGACGAGATCGCAAAGATGCTGCAGGTGTCGCGCGCATCCGCGCAGCGGCTGGTGTCGCTGTGCCTCGCCGAGCGGCTGATTACCTTCCGGCTTGAGCATCCCATCGCCGCCTGCATGGAATTGGCGGCGCGCCTGAAGGAGCGGTTTGACCTTAATCATTGCGAGGTGGTGCCGGCCGATCCTGCAGCGCCCCAGGCCAACGCGGGTATCGCCGAGCGCTGCGCCAATCTGCTCGACGCGACGCTGCGCTCGGAAACGCCCGTGATCGTTGCGCTCGGGACGGGGCGGGCGGTGCGCGCCGCGGTCGAACGCGTCACGCCGATCGACCGGCCCAACCACCAGATCGTCTCGCTGGTCGGCAACATCTCCGCCGACGGTTCGGCGAGCTTCTACGATACCGTCGGCCGGCTCGCCGACCGCACCGGCGCGCGGCATTACCCGATGCCGTTGCCGTTTCTGATGTCGTCGGAGGACGAGCGCAACAAGATGGTCCGCATCGAGCCGATCGCGAAGGTGAAGGCGGTCGCGGCCAAGGCGGATTTGCGTCTCGTCGGGATCGGCCAGATGGACCAGAAGGCTCAGGTTCATGTCGATGGCTTCGTCACGCGTGATGAGCTGTTCGAGATGATGCGGCAGGGCGCGATCGGAGAAATCACCGGCTGGGCCTATGATTCCAAGGGTCGCCTGCTCAAGGCCGGCACCAACAAACGCCTCACGAGCATTCCGCCGGAAGTGCCAGCGAAAACCACGACCATCGGTGCCGCGGTCGGCGCGGCCAAGGTGTCAGCGATCGCGGCGGCGTTGAACGGGGGGCTGATCAACGGCCTGATCACCGACGAGACTACCGCACGGGCGATTCTGGAGCGCTAGGGCGGCCAGGCTCGACGTCGTCATGGCCGGGCTTGAGCCGGCCATCCACGCCTATCCTGCAGCACTGAGATCGTGGATGCCCGGGGGAAGCCCGGGCATGACGGGCTCGCACCTCTCCCGCACCGCAGCACTCATAAGTTGCGGGAATGGCTGCGCGCCTGCTTGACAAGCGGCAAGGCTCGACCGAACATACGCCCAACGCGTGGGCATATGCTCAAGAGCGCGGATAGGGAGGTCACCGTGAAACACGTTCTGGGCGCCGTCTGCGGCGCGTCCGTACTGCTTGCCGTCCCCGCGATGGCCGAAACGACCCTGACGATCGCCACCGTCAACAACGGCGACATGATCCGCATGCAGGGTCTGACCAGCGAATTCACCAAGGCCAACCCCGACATCACCGTGAAATGGGTGACGCTCGAGGAGAACGTGCTGCGCCAGCGCGTCACCACCGATATCGCCACCAAGGGCGGCCAGTTCGACGTGTTGACCATCGGTACCTACGAGGTGCCGATCTGGGCCAAGAAGGGCTGGCTGGTGCCGCTCGCCAATCTCGGTGCCGATTACGACGTCAACGACCTCCTGCCCAAGATCAAGGATGCGGTCTCTTCCGACGGCAAGCTCTACGCCGCGCCATTCTATGGCGAGAGCTCGATGGTGATGTACCGCACCGACTTGTTCGACAAGGCCGGCCTGAAGATGCCGGAAAAGCCGACCTGGGATTTCGTCATCGATGCCGCGAAGAAGATCACTGACAAGAACGGTGGCGTCTACGGCATCTGCCTGCGTGGCAAGGCCGGCTGGGGTGAGAACATGGCCTTCCTCTCGGCGATGGCCAATTCCTACGGCGCGCGCTGGTTCGACGAGAAGTGGGAGCCGCAGTTCAACACGCCGGAATGGAAGACCACGCTCACGACCTACGTTAACCTCATGAAGGACGCCGGCCCTCCCGGTGCGAGCTCGAACGGCTTCAACGAAAATCTGGCGCTGTTCAACGCCGGCAAGTGCGGCATGTGGATCGACGCGACGGTGGCGGCATCCTTCGTCACCAATCCGAAGGATTCCAAGGTCGCCGACAAGGTCGGCTTTGCGCTCGCGCCCAACACCGGGCTCGGCAAGAACGCCAACTGGCTGTGGGCCTGGAATCTTGCGATTCCCGCCGGCTCGAAGAAGACCGAGGCCGCCGAGAAGTTCATCGCCTGGGCAACCAGCAAGGACTACACCAAGCTCGTCGCGTCGAAGGAAGGCTGGGCCAATGTTCCCCCCGGCACGCGCACCTCGCTCTACACCAATCCCGAATATCTGAAGGCCGCGCCCTTCGCCAAGATGACGCTGGCTTCGATCGACGCCGCTGATCCGAACAAGCCGACCGTGAAGCCGGTGCCTTACGTCGGCGTGCAATATGCGGCGATCCCTGAATTCCAGGGCATTGGCACGCAGGTCGGACAGCAATTCTCGGCCGCACTAGCGGGATCCATGACGGTCGATGCGGCGCTCGCTGCCGCGCAAACCGCCACCGAACGCGAGATGAAGCGCGCCGGCTACATCAAGTGAACCTGAGCTCTCCCTGAGCTCAAACTTGCGGCCATCCACTCCTTGCGCGATGGATGGCCGCCTTCTTCCCGAATCTTAATTTCGATGCGTTTTCTTCCCGCGAACCGGCCTCCACTTCGCTCGAAAACGCTATGAAGGAGAGCCTGAGGATGGCAACCCGGCAGACGCAATTCCTTGCGCGGTCGCTCCTGACCCCGGCCGTCGGACTGCTCTTCATCTGGATGATCGTCCCGCTCGCGCTGACGCTGTACTTCTCGACGCTGCATTACAGCCTGCTCGATCCCGGTTCGGAATCATTCGTTGGTCTCGAAAATTTCCGCTACTTCCTCACCGATCCCGCCTTCCTCGCCTCGCTGCAGAACACGCTGGTGCTGGTCGGATCGGTGCTGGCGCTGACGATCGTGCTCGGCATTCCCCTAGCGCTGCTGATGGATCAGCCGGTGATCGGACGCAATTTCGTGCGGCTGATGGTAATCGCGCCGTTCTTCGTGATGCCGACGGTGAGCGCGCTGGTCTGGAAGAATCTGCTGATGCATCCGGTGTCGGGTCTGTTCGCCTGGCTCGCCAAGTCCGTTGGGCTGACGCCGGTCGACTGGTTCAACGATGTGCCGCTGTTCTCGGTGATCCTGATCGTGGCCTGGCAATGGCTGCCGTTCGCGACGCTGATCCTGCTCACTGCGCTGCAATCGCTCGATGAAGAGCAGAAGGAGGCGGCCGAGATGGATGGCGCGAGCGCAATCTCGACCTTCATCTACATCACGCTGCCGCATCTGGCGCGCCCGATCACCGTGGTGATCCTGATCGAGACCATCTTCCTGCTGACCGTGTTCGCAGAGATCTTCGTCACCACTGGCGGCGGACCGGGCCTGCAGACCACCAACATTGCCTTCCTGATCTATTCGCAGGCGCTGATCCAGTTCGACGTCGGCAGCGCCTCGGCGGGCGGCCTCGTAGCCGTGGTCATCGCCAACGTCGTCGCCTTCTTCCTCGTCCGCATCGTCGGCCGCAACCTGGAAGCCTGACATCATGGCGCGCAAGTCAACGACACAGCGGGTGGTGATCTCGACGATCGGGGCGTGGTTCTTCGGCTTCCTGATCTTCTTCCCGATCCTCTGGATGGTGCTGGCGAGCTTCAAGACCGAGCTCGAAGCCTTCGCCATTCCGCCGTCTTTCCTGTTCTTCCATTGGACCACCGAGAACTACGCGACGGTGCAGGAGCGAAGCGACTATCTGCTCCATGCGATGAACTCGATCATCATCGCCGGCGGCTCGACGCTGATTGCGCTCCTGATCGCGATCCCCGCCGCCTGGTCGATGGCGTTCTCGCCGACCAAGCGCACCAAAGACATTTTGCTTTGGATGCTCTCGACCAAGATGATGCCGCCGGTCGGCGTGCTGGTGCCGATCTATCTGATCTACAAGACCTTCGGTTTGCTCGATTCCCGCATCGGCCTCATCTTCATCCTCTGCCTCGGCAATCTGCCGATCGTGATCTGGATGCTGTTCACCTACTTCAAGGAGATCCCGCGCGATATCCTCGAGGCCGCGCGCATGGACGGTGCCACCATCGGTCGCGAGCTGGTCTATGTGCTGACGCCGATGGCGATCCCGGGACTGGCATCGACCATGCTGCTCAATCTGATCCTGGCCTGGAACGAGGCGTTCTGGACATTGAACCTGTCGACGTCGAACGCCGCGCCGCTCACCACGTTCATCGCATCCTATTCCAGTCCGGAAGGACTGTTCTGGGCAAAGCTATCGGCGGCCTCGACGCTGGCGATCGCGCCCATTCTCGTCCTCGGTTGGTTCAGCCAGAAGCAGCTCGTGCGCGGGCTCACCTTCGGCGCGGTGAAATAGAGGGGCTGCCGGCTCATGGGTCAGATCACACTTCAGGGCGTACAAAAATCTTTCGGCCCCGTGCACATCATCAAGGGTGCCGATCTCGACATCGCCGACGGCTCCTTCGTGGTGTTCGTCGGTCCGTCCGGCTGCGGCAAGACCACGCTGCTGCGGCTGATCGCCGGGCTCGAGGACGTCTCCGGCGGTAGTATCCTGATCGACGGCAAGAACGTCGTCGACACACCGCCCGCCAAGCGCGGCCTGTCGATGGTGTTCCAGTCCTATGCGCTTTATCCACATATGAGCGTACGCGGCAATATCGGCTTCGGCCTCAAGATGGCGGGATTGCCCAAGGACGAGATCAACCGCAAGGTCGAGGCGGCCGCCGCGACGCTGAACCTGACGCCTTATCTCGACCGCAAGCCGCGCGAGCTCTCCGGCGGCCAGCGCCAGCGCGTCGCGATCGGCCGCGCCATCGTCCGCGAGCCCAAGGGGTTCCTGTTCGACGAGCCACTCTCCAATCTCGACGCCGCGCTGCGCGTGCAGATGCGCATCGAAGTGACGCGGCTCCAGAAACAGCTCGGCACCACGGCGATCTACGTCACCCACGACCAGGTCGAGGCCATGACGATGGCCGACAAGATCGTCGTGCTCAACGCCGGCAAGATCGAGCAATACGGCTCTCCGCTGGAACTCTATGAGCGGCCCGCCAATCTCTTCGTCGCCGGCTTCATCGGCTCGCCCAAGATGAATTTGGTCAGGGGCGATAGCGCCGCGCAGCAAGGCGCGGCCACGATCGGTGTGCGGCCGGAGCATCTCAAGATCGAACGTGAGGGTGCCGGCGGCTGGCAGGGCACGATCTCGGTCGCAGAGCATCTCGGCAGCGACACGTTCCTCTATGTCGATGCCGGGCCGCTCGGGATGTTGACCGCGCGCTACATCGGCGAACTGAGCCTGCATGCCGGCGACCGCGTATCGCTGGTGCCCGATCCCACCCGCATTCATCGCTTCGACGCAAGCGGGAACGCGCTTCGGAACTAACAAGAAACGGGAATAAGACCATGTACCTGGAAAAATTCAAGTTGAGCGGCAAGACCGCGTTCATCACCGGCGGCGGGCAGGGCATTGGCCTTGCCTGCGCCGAAGCGCTGGCCGAAGCCGGCGCCAAGGTCATCATCGGCGACCGCGACAGCAAGGTCGCCGGCGACGCCAAGGCCAGCCTGAAAGCGAAGGGTTTTGACATCGAGACCGCGATCATGGATGTCACCGACACCAACCGCGTGGCGGAGGTCGCAAACGACCTCGTCGCCCGCCATGGCAAGGTCGATATCCTCGTCAACAACGCAGGCATTGCCCGGAGTGAGACGCCGGCCGAGACCGTGACCGACGAGCACTGGCTCAACGTCATCGACGTCAACCTCAACGGCACCTTCTGGTGCTGCCGCGAGTTCGGCAAGCACATGCTCAAGGCCAGGAGCGGCGCCATCGTCAACGTCGGCTCGATGTCCGGTTTCATCGTCAACAAGCCGCAGGAGCAGTGCTTCTACAATGCGTCCAAGGCCGGTGTGCACCATCTGACCAAGTCGCTCGCCGCCGAATGGGGCACACGTGGCATCCGTGTCAACGCTGTGGCCCCGACCTATATCGACACACCGCTCAACGCCTTCGTGAAAAGCACCCCGAGAATGTATGACGCCTGGATCGGTGGAACCCCGATGGCGCGGATGGGGCAAGTCGAGGAGATCGCCTCGGTCGTGTTGTTCCTGGCATCCGAGGCCGCGAGTCTGATGACCGGCAGCATCGTGCTGGTGGATGGCGGCTACACTTGCTGGTAGGCTTGCGTCAAAATTGACGAGAGCTTCCGGGAGCGACAATGCCGCGAGCGTATATCGGCGTCGATGTAGGGACCACGAGCACGCGGGCAGGGGTGTTTGACGAGGCGGGAACGCTGCTTGCGACCGCCAGGCATCCGATCCGGATCTGGCACGAGGCCGGCGATATCGTCGAGCAGTCGTCCCAAGATATCTGGGAGGCTTGTGTCAAATCGGTGCGGGCGGCGATGGCGGAAGCGGCGATTGCGCCCGATAGCGTCGGCGGCATCGGTTTCGACGCGACCTGTTCCCTGGTGGTGCTCGACCGCGAGGGAGAACCGGTCACGGTCAGCGCTTCCGGCGACAAGCAGCGCAACGTCATCGTCTGGATGGATCACCGCGCCATCGCGGAGGCTCGTCTCATCAACGAGACGGCCGACGATGTGCTGCGCTATGTCGGCGGCTCGATCTCGCCCGAGATGGAGATGCCGAAGCTCTTGTGGCTGAAGCGGCATCTGCGCGCGAGCTTTGACGCCGCCGGACATTTTTTCGATCTGGCGGACTATCTGACCTGGCGCGCGACCGCATCGCTGCAGCGCTCGACCTGCACGGTTACCTGCAAATGGAATTACCTCGCGCATGACGGCGGCGGCTGGAGTGCGCCGTTCTTCCAGCGTATCGGCCTGTCTGACTTCGTCAGCGAGAAATACGCGCGCATCGGCACCGAGATTGTCGCGCCCGGCACGCGGCTTGGCGCCGGTCTCACCCGCGCGGCTGCGGCCGATCTCGGACTGCCCGCCGGCATTCCGGTCGGTGCCTCCTTGATCGATGCCCATGCCGGCGGAATCGGCGCGATCGGGGGACGGGACGGGTCGGGTGGAACGACCGATGTCACCGATCGCCTCGCCTACATCATGGGAACGTCGGCGTGCATCATGGCGACGACGAAAGAGCCGTGCTTCGTGCCCGGTGTCTGGGGGCCCTATTATTCAGGCATGGTACCGGACTTCTGGCTGAACGAGGGTGGCCAGTCGGCCGCGGGCGCGGCGATCGACCATCTTCTCAAGTCGCATCCCGGGCATGCCGAGGCGAACGCGGCGGCGAAGAGCGATGGCGTCGACCTCATCGAGTTCCTCGAACGCCGCATCATCGCGCGTGCCGGCGACGCCAGCCGCGCGGCGCTGCTCGCCCGTGACGTCCATGTGCTCCCCGAATTCATTGGCAACCGCTCGCCGTACGCTGACCCCGATACCCGCGCCGTGATCGCGGGCCTCGATCTCGACACTGATGTTGGTTCGATGGAGCGGCTATTTCTCGCCGGCCTGTGCGGGCTCGCCTATGGGCTCGCCGAGGTAATCGAGGCCTTTGCCGCTCATGGCGTTCATGCAGGCATCATGATCATGGGTGGCGGCGCCAGCCGCAGTCCCTTGGTGCGGCAGATCATGGCTGACACAACGGGCCTCACGGTCGCGCTGCCACAAACCAAGGAGCCGGTGCTGCTCGGCGCTGCGATGCTGGGGGCGGTTGCCGGGGGGGCATATGCCTCGATCGGCGAGACCATGGCAAAGATGTCTGCTCTCGGACGCAAGAGCGAGCCGACCGCGCCTGACATGGCCGCGTTTCACAGCAGGAAGCGTGAGGTTTACAAGCTGCTGCGCGAGGTCGATCGCGGCAGCCGTGCCGCAATGTACGGCATCGCCAAAGGTTGACGGATCATGCTGATTTCCTGCGGCGACGCGCTGATCGATTTCGTGCCGACGAAAAACGCGGAAGGACGCGAGGCGGTGATGCCGGCGGTTGGCGGCTCCTGCCTCAACGTCGCGATCGGCATCGCCCGGCTCGGCGCGCCGACCGGTTTTGTCGGCGGCATCTCGAACGACCTGTTCGGGCGCATGATCGCGGACCATGCCGCCGCATCAAACGTCGAGCTGGGTCTTGCCACCCGCAGCGATCACCAGACCACGCTCGCCTTCGTCCGCATCGTCGCGGGCGAGTCGCATTACGCCTTCTATGACGCCGAGACCGCGACGCGAAATTGGACGTTTCGGCGTGGGAGCATTCCCTTCAACGCGGTCGACGCTGTTCATGTCGGCTCGACCACGCTGGTTAACGACCAGGGCGCTGCAGAGACGAAGGCCCTGATTGCGGATGCGCGGGTGACGTCGATGATCTCGTTCGATCCGAATTGCCGCCCCAATCTGGTCGCGGACAAGCCGGCCTATCTCGCTCGCATGGCCGAGTTCGCCGCCAGCGCAGATCTTATCAAGATGTCGGATGTCGACTTCGCCTATCTCTTCGGGGAGGAGCCGTATGAGCAACGCGCAAGCGCGCTGCTGGGGCAGGGGGCCAGCCTCGTCGTCATCACCCGCGGCAACCACGGCGCCATCGCCTGGCATGCAAAGGCAGGCCAGATCGAGGTCGAGGCGCCGAAGATTGAGGTCGCCGACACCATTGGCGCCGGCGACAGCTTTCAGGCCGCATTGCTGTTTGCTCTGTACAAGCAGGGCCGTCTTGACCGACAGCAATTGAAGGACACCGGCACTGAGGAACTCCGCCGCGCGCTGTCCTTTGCCGCCAATTGCGCCGGCCTGACCTGCACCCGGCCTGGAGCCGATCCCCCCTGGAGCCGCGAGATCAGCTGGAGTTGGTAAGCCGCCTCACGGCCTCGGGATGTTCCCAACGGACTGCCGCCATGCGCCAGCCGAAATGGACAGGTGAGGTGCCCGCTGGCAAGGTCCGCGCGTCCCGACGTGAGCCTGTCCTATGACCAACGATCTCTGCTTCCTCTCCGCCACCGAACTGCGTGAACGCATTGCCAGCAAGAGGGTCTCGCCCGTCGAGATCACCAGCGCCGTGCTCGCGCGCGCTGAGGCGCTTCAGCCCAAGCTGAACTGCTTCATCACCCTCTGTGGCGAAGAGGCAATGGCAGCGGCACGCGAAGCCGAGCGCAAGGTCATGGCGGGCGAGCCGCTCGGCCTGCTGCATGGACTCCCTGTTACGGTCAAGGACATCGTCAACACCAAGGGTGTGAAGACAACATTTGGCGCCGTTCCCTACAAGGACAATGTGCCGACGGAGGATGCCGTCGCTGTCGCAAAGCTACGCGCCGAAGGCGCGATCCTGATCGGCAAGACCACAACGCCGGAGTTTGGCAGCAAATGTCTGACTGACTCGCCACTGTTCGGTCGCACCCGCAATGCCTGGAGTGCGGAGCGCTCATCCGGCGGCTCGAGCGGCGGCGCAGCGGTGGCGGTGGCGAGCGGCATCGGGCCGCTGGCGATCGCGACCGATGGCGGCGGTTCGACACGGATTCCGGCCGCCTGTAACGGCGTCGTTGGCTTGAAGCAAAGCAACGGCGTGATCGCGCACAGCCAGGCGCTGGATGCGTTCGGCAACCAGACCTATGTCACGCCGACCACGCGCACCGTCGCCGACACCGCCTTGATGATGCAGGCGATGGCCGGCGAGGACGCCTGCGATCCCTGGTCGATCGGCGTGCCCATGCCTGATTTCATCGGCACCGCCGCTCCGCGCGGCGACCTGCGTGGGCAAAAAATCCTGTTCTGCGAGTCCCCTCCAGGACGTCCCGTATCATCGGATGTTGCCGCCGCCTTCAGGGCGAGCCTCGATCGGCTTGCGAGCCTGGGCGCAGAGCTGGAAGAATTCTCTGGCGAGGGCTACGACGTCGAGCCGATCTGGCGTGCCATCAACCACACCGTGTGGCGTTCGCGCTTCTCAAAGCTGGTTGCTGAGCATGGCGACGTCCTCAGCGAGGCCTTCGTCAAACAGATCGCGCTGGCAACCCATGTCAGCGGCGTTGACTATCAGGAGGCGATGTTCGCGCGCACGGCGTTGTTCCGTCACGTGCAATCCCTGCTTGCGGGCGGGCATCTTCTGGCGATGCCGACCATCACCCGCACCGCGCTGCCGATCGACCAGGATTTGTTCGGCAAGATCGAGATCGACGGCCAGCATTTTGACAGCGTTCGGCCGCACTGGTTCCCTTGGACGATGCCGTTCAACATGACCGGCCACCCCGCCGTCAGTCTGCCCTGCGGTTTTGGTCGCGACGGCCTGCCGATCGGGCTCCAGCTCGTCGGCCGCTTCCGAGCCGATGCAGAATTGCTACGCGTCAGCGCGCTGTTTGAGGCCTCGTCCGACCTCCTGTCCCGCCGCCCGGCTTAAGGGGTTGACGATGGGCCGCAAGGGGCTTGCGTCCGGCGTCCGGACATGTTGATCGTGCCGCTGATGAGCCCTGAAGCCGACCGCGCATGAGCGTATTTGTCCTCCGACGTGTCCTGACATTGCTGGCGACGCTGGTCGGCGCATCCGTGATCATTTTCCTGGTGCTGGACGCGCTGCCGGGCAATGCCGCGCAGACGTTGATGGGCGCCGATGCGTCGGCCGACGCGGTGCGCGCGCTCACCGTCAAGCTCGGGCTCGACCAGCCGCTGGCGGTCCGCTATTTGTTATGGATCAAGGGCCTGTTCGTCGGCGATCTCGGCAATTCCTATGTCTACGGCAGCCCGGTCGCGAGCCTGATCGCGGAGCGGCTGGTGCTGACGATTCCGCTCGCGATCATGTCGATGCTGATCACGGTGGTACTGGCCCTCTCGGCCGGCATCTACACCGCCGCCAACCACAACAAGCTCGGCGATGTCGGCGTGATGTCGCTGACGCAGATCGGCATCGCACTACCGAACTTTTGGTTTGCCATTCTCCTGGTGCTGCTGTTCGCCGTGCGGCTGCAATGGCTGTCCGCGGGCGGCTTTGCCGGCTGGGATGACGGTGCCTGGCTTGGGATCAAATCATTGCTGCTGCCGTCAGTCTCGCTGGCCGTGGTGCAGGCGGCGATTCTCGCCCGTGTTACCCGCTCGGCCGTGCTCGAAGTGTTGCGCGAAGATTTCGTCCGCACCGCGCGCGCGAAGGGGCTCGGAAAGCGCGAGGTGCTGTGGAGCCACGTGTTACGCAACGCCATGATTCCCGTGATGACGGTGATGGGCCTGCAATTCGCCAATCTGCTCGCCGGCACCATCGTGATCGAGAACGTTTTCTATCTGCCGGGCCTCGGCAGGTTGATCTTCCAGTCGATCGCTAACCGCGACCTGATCGTTGTGCGCAATTGCGTGATGCTGCTGGCGGCCATGGTCGTGATCGTCAATTTCGTGGTCGACGTGCTTTATGCCTTCATCGATCCCCGCATCAAGGTGCACGACCTGTGAGCGCGCAGCTTTCCACGCCGGTCGACGCACCGGTCGCAACGCGGCCCTTGTCGGCCCGGACCTTCTGGGGCCGTGCGCTGCGCCATCGCAGCTTCGTAGTGGGCGGCGTGCTCAGCCTGCTGGTGGTCGCTTCGGCGCTGCTCTCGCTGGTGTGGACGCCGTGGTCGCCCTACGAGATCGATATCGCCTCGAAACTGCGGCCGCCGTCGGCGGCGCACTGGCTCGGCACCGATACCTTTGGCCGTGACATCGTCTCGCTGCTGCTCGCGGGCGCGCGCTCGACCATTCTGGTCGGCATCATCGCCGTCAGCATCGGTCTCACCTTCGGCGTCTGCCTCGGCCTGATCGCGTCGGCCAAGCGCGGCTGGACCGAAGAGATCATCATGCGCTTCTCCGATTTCACCTTCGCCTTTCCGGCCGTACTGTCGGCGATCATGCTTGCAGCGGTCGCAGGGCCAGGCATGGTGACCTCAATCATCGCGATCGGCATTTTCCAGATCCCGACCCTGACCCGGCTGACGCGCGGTTCGGCCAATGCGATCTGGGCGCGCGAATTCGTGCTGGCGGCGCGCGCCTCGGGGAAGGGCGCCTTCCGCATCACCATCGAGCACGTGCTGCCGAACGTCCTGTCGATCCTGATCGTGCAGGCAACGATCCAGTTCGCGCTCGCGATTCTGGCCGAAGCCGCGTTGTCCTATCTCGGCCTCGGCACGCAGCCGCCACAGCCGTCCTGGGGCCGCATGCTGAACGATGCACAGACCATGCTGTTCCAGTCGCCGATGCTCGCGGTCTATCCAGGAGCCGCGATCGCGATCGCCGTGCTCGGTCTCAATCTGCTCGGCGACGGATTGCGGGATTTGCTCGATCCCCGACTGGCGCGGGAGCGGTGACGATGGCTGATCCCGCAACCCTGATCGAGGTCGACAATCTCGGCGTCCGCCTCAACACCAGCCGTGGGCCGGCACAGGCCGTGCGCGGTGTCAGCTTTGCGTTGAAGCGTGGCGAGACGCTCGGGCTCGTTGGTGAATCCGGCTGCGGCAAGTCGGTCACGGCTCTGTCGCTGATGGGGCTGTTGCCGGACAGCGCGGTCGTCACCGGCAGCATCAAGCTTGATGGCAACGAGCTCGCGCGGCTGCCGGATGCCGATTACTGCAAGCTGCGCGGCAACCGCATCAGCATGATCTTCCAGGAGCCGATGACGGCGCTCAACCCGATGCACACGATCGGCCATCAGGTCGCCGAGCCGTTGCGGCGTCACAAGAAATATTCCGCCACGCAGGCGCGCAAGGAGGCGATCGCCTTGCTCGACCGTGTCGGGCTGCCCGATCCGGCCAAACGCATCGACGCCTATCCGCATCAATTCTCCGGCGGCCAGCGCCAGCGCGTCACCATCGCTATGGCTCTGGCTTGCGAGCCCGATCTGTTGATTGCGGATGAGCCGACCACGGCACTCGACGTCACCATCCAGGGCCAGATCCTCGACCTCATTGCCGATCTCGTCGAGGAGCGCGGGATGTCGATGATCCTGATCTCGCATGATCTCGGTGTCATCGCCGAGAACGTGCAGCGCATGATGGTGATGTATGGCGGCACGGTGGTCGAGAGTGGACCGACCGACCAGGTCTTCCGCCGTATGGGACATCCCTACACGCAGGGCCTGTTTCGCGCCCGTCCGCGGCTCGGTGCGCGCAAGGGGACGCGGCTGACGACGATCTCGGGCACCGTGCCGGAGCTCGCCGATCTGCCTGTGGGGTGCGCGTTCGGCGATCGCTGTCCGCTGGTCCTGGACAAATGCCGCGCGGCACTGCCGCCGATGGTCGAGGTCGGCCCGGGTCATGTCGTGCGTTGCGTGCGCACCGATGTCTCGATGGCCGCGAATGTCGGGGCGCTGTCCGCATGAGCACGGCACCTCTTCTCGACGTCAAGGATCTCGAACAGCGCTATACGCTGCCGCGCGAAAGCCTGTTTCGTCCGCCCGGCCAGGTGCGCGCGCTGAACGGTGTCAGCGTGCAGGTCCGGGCGGGCAAGAGTCTCGGCATCGTCGGCGAATCCGGCTCGGGCAAGTCGACCTTCGCGCGGGTGGTGATGGCGCTGGAGCGACCGACCGCGGGCGAGGTCACGCTGCTTGGCCGCGACCTCAACCGCATCCCTCCCGATGAATTGCGCCGCGCGCGTCGCGATTTCCAGATGGTGTTCCAGGATCCCTACGGATCGCTCGACCCGCGCCAGACCATCGCGCGCATCGTCGCCGAGCCGCTCACCGTGCTTGACGATGCCGATCGCGCCACGTTCAGCGCCCTCGTCGCCGCGGTGCTGAAGCAGGTCGGCCTGCGCGAAGCGGACATGGACAAATATCCGCACGAATTTTCTGGCGGGCAGCGCCAGCGCATCGCCATTGCGCGTGCGCTGATTACGCAACCAAAGCTGATCGTGGCGGACGAGCCCGTCTCCGCGCTCGACGTCTCCGTCCAGGCTCAGGTCCTGAATTTGATGCAGGACCTCCAGGAGCAATTCGGCCTCAGCTACATCCTGATCAGCCACGACCTCGCGGTGGTCGACTATCTCTGCGACGAGGTCGCGGTGATGTATCTCGGCCGGGTCGTCGAGCAGGGGCGGCCGGAGGATCTGTTCGAGCGCTGCGCCCATCCCTATACGCGGGCGCTGCTCGATGCCGTGCCGCGCGCACGGGCCGGCGGCGGCCGGCGGCGGCGCGGGGCCCAGGCGATCGCCTCGCAATCGGCCGCCGCGACCGGATGTCCTTACGTGGCGCGCTGCCCGCTCGCCGACCAGCATTGCCGCGAGGTTCCGCCCTTGCTACGCAGGGTGGGCGAGGAACATCTCGCCGCCTGCCACAAGGCGGAGGCCGTGATGGCATTGCCGCGGGCGGCCATGGAAGGTTAAGGTCGGCTACGGAATTCGCGTAGCCTCAAGAACGTAGAAGAAGGCCGGGGAGACAGGCATGTTGAAGAAGCTAACAATCGTCGCTTTTGCCGCAGCATTGGCCGCGGCGCCGCTACCGGTGCTGGCGCAGAGCAAGAAGGACAGCGTCGTCATGGGTATGACGCTGGAGCCGCCGGGGCTCGATCCCACCAACGCAGCCGCTGCCGCGATCGCCGAGGTTACGCTCTACAACATCTATGAGACCCTGACCAAGATCAACGAGGACGGCTCGGTCGCACCGCTGCTCGCCGAGAGCTGGACCGCGTCCCCCGATCTCAAGACCTATACGTTCAAGCTGCACAAGGGCGTCAAATTCCAGAATGGCGAGGCCTTCAATTCCGCCGCCGTGAAATTCTCGTTCGAACGCAACGCGGCCGCGAACAGCACCAACAAGGACAAGAGCCTGTTCCAGGCCTTCGAGAAGATCGACGCGCCCGACGCCGACACGATCGTGCTCACGCTGAAATATCCCGAGCCGAACCTGCCGTTCCTGCTCGGCCAGGCGAGCGGCTCGATCGTCGAGCCGAAGAGCGCGGCGACCAATGTCACGCAGCCGGTCGGCACCGGGCCGTATCAGCTCGGCGCCTGGGTCAAGGGCTCCTCGCTGACGCTGAACAAATGGGCCGACTATCGCAACGCCTCCGCGATCAAGCTGTCCAAGGTGACGATCCGCTTCATCGGCGATCCCGCCGCGCAGATCGCGGCGCTGCTGTCCGGTGACGTCGACGCGTTCCCGCGCGTCACCACCCGCGGCGTCGCGCAGTTCAAGAGCGATCCGCGCTTCACCGTGCTGGTCGGCGGCTCCAAGGCCAAGACCATCGTCGCCATCAACGAAAAGAAGAAGCCGCTCGACGACGTCAGGGTGCGCCGCGCGATCCTCGCCGCCATCGACCGCAAGGCGATGATCGAAGGCGCGGTCGAAGGCTTCGGCACGCCGATCGGCAGCTTCTATACACCGGGATCGCTCGGCTATGTCGACACCACCGCCATCAACCCCTACGATCCCGAGAAGGCGAAGAAGCTGCTGGCCGAGGCCGGCGTCACCACGCCGCTCGAGCTCAGCCTGAAGCTGCCGCCGCCGCCTTACGCGCGGCAGGGCGGCGAGATTCTGGCAGCCCAGCTCGCCAAGGTCGGGATCAACGCCAAGATCGAGAACGTCGAGTGGGCGCAGTGGCTGTCGCAGGCGTTCGCGCCCAACGGCCCGCACAACTACGACCTGACCATCGTCTCCCACGTCGAGCCGTTCGATCTCGTCAAGCTGACCGAGCCGGACTTCTATCTCGGCTACAACAGCGAGGCGTTCAACGCACTCTACAAGCAGATCGTGTCGACGCCCGATGAGGCCGGCCGCGCAAAACTGCTCGGCGATGCCCAGAAGATGCTCGCGACCGATGCGGTGGCCGGCTTCCTGTTCCAGCCGCAATGGCCGACGGTCATCAACAAGAAGCTGAAGGGCGTCTGGAAGGAAGTCCCGCAATTCGAGAACGACTTCTCGGCCTGGTCCTGGGAGTAGATCCGCTCACCTGGTCGATCCGGCGTCGCAATTTTGGCCTCTCCCCTTCGGGAGAGGCCATTTTGCTTGCCGGCATCGAATCAAAATCTGAAAACAACCCCATGCACCGTAGCCGGGCTCAGTCATTTCAACGACTTGTACGATCGGCCCGGTCGATTTCGAAAATCAGAAATTCCGATTGACCCGTCGGGCAAAACACTGGCATGATGACATCATCGAAGAAGGCCGCGGCCGCTTTCGCCTGAGGGCGCTCCCTCGATTGATTCCCCGATGTTGAACGATTGGAACCCTCGTGCGTTAGCCCGGCGTGGGAAGGCCGCATGCCGTGCGATCCGGCGTGAAGGGCAGACGGAGTTCGGTCATTGCTGAAACTGCACAGGTGGCCGTCCGACGACTGGCAGGGTATCGGCGCCGAAATGCCCTCGGAGATCATCTGGGCGGATCTGCTGAATGGGACCGCGGAGGAAAAGCAGTTCATCGAGCGACTGCTGAAGATACGCATCCCGTCCGAGGAGTCGCTCAGCGAGATCGAAGCGTCGAGCCGCCTGATCCTCGAGCACGGCAACCTCTATCTCAGCTCGCCGGCGGTGCGGCTCAACGAGGTTAACGAAGCCGAGATCACGCCGGTCGGGTTCGTGATCGGCCCGCATGTGCTGGTGACAGTGCGCTTTGCCGAACTGCCGATCTTCGACCAGATCAGCAAGCGCGTCGGCTCCGACGACAGCCTCGAGAACGGCATGTGCGTGTTCACCAGCCTGCTCGAGGCCATGATCGACCGCGGCGCTGACGCGCTGGAGCATCTCGGCGCCAAGGTCGACCAGCTTTCGCGCGGCGTCTTCAAGGGCGGTCTCGTTCGCACCAAGCGGCCGGTCCGCTCGAGCCGAAGGATGCGCGAGGCGCTGGAGAATATCGGCGAGCTCGCCGATCGCCTCGCCAAGGCGCGCGACGTGCTGCTCGGCGTCGGGCGTATCGCGTCCTACGCCGACAATGTCGGCAGCGAGTGGATCACGGCGGCGTCGAAGAAGCGCCTCGAGGCGGTCTCGAAGGACGTCGCGTCGCTGAGCGACTACGAGACGCGCCTGTCCGACAAGATCCAGCTCCTGCTCGATGCGGTGCTCGGCTTCATCAACATCCAGCAGAACGAGCTGTTCAAGATCCTGACGATCGTCTCCGTCGTCGGCGTGCCGCCCACAATCCTGGTCGGTATCTGGGGCATGAACTTCAAGAACATGCCGGAGCTGAGCTGGACGTTCGGCTATCCGCTCTCATTGCTCGCGATCATCGCCAGCGGCGTGCTACCGCTGATCTGGTTCAAGCGGCGCGGCTGGTTCGAGTGACCAAGGCCGCGATCACGTTGTCGATCGGCGAAGTACTCGACTTGATGACCGGCGACGACCGCCATTGATGGCGGTGGCGGACGGTGTGCCGGCGGTCGCAAGGCATCCGGCGAAACCGGGCTGGTCGCCTGTGGCTGTGCGCTGCAATACAGCTCGATCCACGTCTGTGGCGCTTTGGATGTCGACAGGTTCGTCAGTTGACTTGCCGCGATGATTGTTGACCGAACCTTTCGCCACGGATAGCTTTTGGCTTTCATTTCAAAGGATTTAAGAATGCATATCCGGAATTCTATGGGAGCATGTTTGAGGGTCGGTGCTTGCTGGAGCGCGAATCGTTCTGCAATGGTTTGCCTGCTGGCTCTGTTTTCAGCGCTGACCTGGTTTTGTGAAAACGCGCTCGCTCAGGAAACGTCGTCCCGGTACGGCATGGGCGGTCGCACGGGACAGTTCGGCGAGATCCGTCAGCAAATCGCTGTGAGCGGTCAACCTTTTAGAATTGAAGGTCACTGTCAGTCGGCCTGTACCATGTTTTTGAAACTCAAGACTGCGTGCGTCGAGCCGAGCGCTGAACTCCTGTTTCATGCCGGCAGCAACCAAAAGGCTACGCAGCAGATGCTGAATTCCTACAATGGCGCCTTGCGCAATTATCTCGTCGCAAATCATATTATGGAGACGACGTCATTCACGACCATTTCTGGAAGAGATATCATCCAGAAATTTGGTTATCGGTCGTGTGCAGCAAAGTAGCGCATCAACCGTTCCACTTTATTGGTCGTCGGGCGGCACTTTTCATGGGTCGCAAATGAGCAGCTTGTCACGGTGGGCACTCGTGCTTTGCCTTGTGCTGAGCTTTGGCACAAAGGCGTCGAGCCAGGAGTCTGCCGAATGCTCCTTCAATGCCGCGACGACGCAGCAGGCCTGCGAGCCAAATGGAGGCGCGTCGAGCGTTAGCGATCGCCCGGCGAAAAGTCCGCTGCCGCCGAGTTTTCTTCCTCCGCCGCGATCGATTGCGGATATCACGGCGATTCTCGACAGCGAAAAGCCGGACCCCGCCACCCTGGCCAGAATGAAATCTGCCGCCGACGCTGAGCCTGCCGATGGTCTTTCGCAGGAATCGCTGGCGAAGTTCTACTATGCCCGATCCGAGGCGAGGGAAATCCTGGGGCGCTCGGTTGATGCATTGGCCGATAGTCAGCAAGCACTCATCGCCGTGCGACACGTCGACAACGATCGTCTTACGATGCGTATCGCGATGGATATCGTAAGTCGGCTTAAGTCGACGGGGGACTATAAACGCGCTCTCGCGATGGTAGAGCCGCTTATTGCTGAAGCTGATCAGCCGCGCACAAGGGGAAACTTGTTCCCTCTGCATCATCTTGCTGTTGGAACTGCGATTGCAATGGGGAATCTGCCGTTGGCGGAGGAGCACCTGCGGCGAGCGCTGGTCCTCATTTCGGAGGCGCGCAACGGTGACCCTCGCTGGCGGTCCTACCGCATCAGGGGCAACTCCTGGGAAACTTCAATTGCATTGATGCAAGCGGCAATCTTCGCCGCGCGAGGCCACTTTAGGGATGCCGAGCTCGCTTTTGTCCAGGCGCGCGAGCTTCGAATTAAATCGATCGATGTTTTCAACAAGCTGGCAAAAACGGACCCGGACGTGCCCCTGGCTTCGGATATGCAAAGACAGGCAGATGGATTTTTACTTAACATCGCTACGATGAAATCGCGGCAGGGCCGGTTGGCCGAGGCTGAGTCGGATGCACGCATCGCGTTGTTTTCTCGCCTGAATGCGGATGGCAAGTACAATCCTCTGACGACCCCCTACGTGACTGGTCTTGCAAAAATCCTGAATTGGGAAAGCCGCTTCTCAGAGGCCGAGAAGCTCGCACGAACGAGCCTCGACATCCAGCACACACTTGGCATCGACGATGACCGCCCCAATAATGCCCACGCTCTCTTCTCACTCGGTTCCAGCCTGACTGGCGAGGGGAAGTCAGATGAAGCGATAAGGGTTTTCGACCAATTGGACCAGGCGATTGCCGCGTGGGATCCTCGACAGAGAGCAACAGTGCTATCCAGCGTCACTCGGATCAGTGCGCTTTTGGCGTCGAGCCGAAGTGACGAAGCTCTTGGCGCTTCGCAGGCACTCGTCCAACGCGAGATCGCGCGTGTCGGTGAGGGCCATTATGATAGCGCCTCTGCACACGGCATTCTAGCCATTGCCTTGATGCGCGCAGGCAGGGACGCCGACGCACTTCGCGAGTTCAAGATCGCGCTGCCGGTACTGCAGGCAGCGGAGCAACAGAACGCCGATGATGGCGATGCTGAAGGGGTGGGACGGGTTCAGGCCCGGTTGAGGTTCGTCGTAGAGAACTACATCAAGCTATTGGCAACAGCCCGAAGCCCAGCTGACGATGTCGCCGCTCAGACCTTTATCATGGCCGATTCCATTCGCGGGCACGCGGTGCAGCAGGCTTTGGCGGAGTCGAGCGCGCGTGTGGCGGCAAAGGATCCGGCACTCGCGGAGCTTGTGCGAAACGAGCAGGATCTGAGCAAGCAACTCAGGGCACAGCTCGGTTCGCTCAACAATCTTCTGAGCGTGCCGTCGAACGAGCGCGACGAGCAGGTTCTGCGCGATATCGAGAATTCGATCGGGCGATTGCGTATGGATCGCGACGTGGCTCGTGCCGAGATCAACAAGCGTTTCCCCGCCTATGCCGATCTCGTCAACCCGAAGCCACCAGGTATCGAGCAGATCAGGGAGGCTCTTCACGACGGCGAAGCGGCGCTGTCGTTCTACTTCGGAGGCGAGGCAAGCTTCGTGTGGGCGGTACCCAAGAGTGGACCGGTGGCTTTTGCTTCCGTTGAGGCGAAGCCCGACGAGCTCAGACGCAAGATCCAAAAGCTGCGGGAGGCATTGGAGCCGGACGCGGCGCTGATTTCCGATATCCCGCCGTTCGACGTCGATCTCGGCTACCAGCTCTACTCCATCCTCCTAAAGCCCGTTGAGGAGGGTTGGAAGAGATCGAAAAGCCTCATCGTGGTGACGAACGGTGCGCTCGGATTGCTGCCGTTGTCACTGTTGCCGACCGCACCGTCCACGCTGAAGTCCGACGAAGACCCGCCCTTCGCGGCCTATCGAAACGTGCCTTGGTTAGCTCGCACCCATGACATCGCCACTCTGCCATCGTTGTCGGCGCTCGTCACTCTGCGGTCGCTACCGGCAGGCGCTTCCGGACGCAGGCAACTCATCGCATTCGGCGACCCGCTTTTCAGCGAACAGCAGGCCACGGAAGCAGAAAGGAAGATCGCGCATGTTGCTCCCTCGGCCGCTGCAATCACGCGCGGCGTGCCGTTCAGGCGGAGATCGATTCCAAGGCTGGAAGGCGTTGACAGCGCCGAGCTTGCGATGTTGCCGCGGCTTCCGGACACCGCCGATGAATTGAGGTCGATCGCGATCGCGCTGCACGCCGATCCGTCAAGAGTGCTGAAGCTCGGGAAGGACGCCAACGAAGAGGTCGTCAAGTCGACGAACCTGTCCGGGTTCAGGGTCGTCGTGTTTGCAACCCATGGCCTCGCGGCGGGTGAACTCAACGGGCTGACGCAGCCGGCTTTGGCGCTCACCGCGCCAGCCGTCGCCGGCGTCGAGGGTGACGGATTGCTCACCATGGAGGAAATCCTGCAACTGAGGCTCGACGCGGACTGGGTCATTCTTTCGGCTTGCAACACCGGCGCCGGAGAGGGCGCCGGCGCGGAGGCCGCCTCCGGGCTGGGCCGCGCATTTTTTTATGCAGGGACGCGGGCCATCCTCGTCACCAATTGGTCGGTTCATTCGCAGTCGGCAAAGGATCTGGTCACTGATCTGTTCAAGCGGCAAGCCGATGATCCCAAGCTGACGCGCGCGGAGGCGCTGCGGCAGGCAATGATGGCTCTGATAGACGGGCGGGGCTATGTCGGCGCCGACGGGAAGACCGAATTCGCCTATGCCCACCCGTTGTTCTGGGCTCCCTACACAATTTTGGGGGACGGCGGGACACGTTGACTGGAAGCGCATTGGGCGCGCCGCGTCGCGGCCGTCCTGAATGAAGCGGCACCACGCTCATGACCTGTGCACCTCGGTCGAACGCTGACGGATGGAAGTCTGCCGTGGGACGGCGGCGTTGAGCTCCCCCCGTCGCGCCAGAGCGCGAATGCGGTCCGCGGTCCGGCAGGCGATCGCCTGGATCGTCAGCGACGGATTGGCGCCTCCGACCGTGGGAAAGACCGAGCCGTCACAGATCCACAAGTTCGGAATGTCCCAGCTGCGACAATCCGCATCGACGACGCTGGTGCGGGCATCGCTCCCCATGCGCGCGGTTCCGTTGAGATGGCAGGTATCGTCGTCCTGGATCCAGATGTCGTCTGCGTCGGCCGCCTCCAGCGCACGGCTCATGAATTTGAGGGAGTGGTCGATCAGGCGCTTGTCGTTGTCGCACCAGGAATAGGTGACCCGGGGAATTCGCAATCCATACTGGTCGACCTCGTCGGCCAGGCTCACCCGATTGGATTCCTGAGGCAGCATCTCGCCGACGATCCTGAGACCGACGACATGATTGTAGTCTTTCATGGCCTCGACCAGGCTCTCCCCCCAAAGGCCGCGCGCGCTGAACAATGTGTTCGCCCAGAGCTGCGGCAACGGGCCCTGGCTCATGTAGGAATAGCCGCCGAAGAAATCCTTGCCCTTGTCTTCGTAGTTCCAGTGCTCGGTGATGGCGAGCGACGGCGGCCCCTTGTAGGAGCGTACCTCGTGCTCGAGCCGTCCCCACACCGCCTGATTGGACTGCGCCATCAGGTTCTTTCCGACCAGGCCCGAGCTGTTGGCGAGGCCCTCCGGAAAGCGGGCCGTCGCGGAGTTCAGCAGAAGCCGGGGCGTTTCGATGGCATAACCCGCGACGACGACGTTGCGCGCGCGCTGAAAGCGCCACACGCCGTCCCGATGATAGTGAACCCCGGACACGAGCCCGGACGGCTCGACCTCGACGCGACCGACCATCGCGAGATCGCGGATCTCCGCGCCTGCGGCGATTGCGCGTGGAATCCATGTGACCAGTGCGCTCTGCTTGGCGTTGGTCGAACAGCCGGAGATGCAGAAGCCGCGATAGACGCAAGGGTGGGCCAGACCTCGCGGGGCCGACAGCGTTGCGAGCGGCGTCTCGGTCCAATTGATGCCCAGCGCCTCGCAACCTTTGGCCAGTGCCCGCGCCGCGCCGTTCAACGGATGAGCGCGGTACGGGTAGCGCGGACGCGGCGGACCCCAGGGATAGGTCACCGGGCCCGATATCTTCAGGGCCTGTTCGACTTCGGTGTAGTAGTCCCACATCTCGCGCCAATCGAGCGGCCAGTCGGCGCCGTAACCGAGCAAGGTGCGTGACTTGAACCATTCGGGACGGAAGCGGAGCGAGACCATCGCGAAGTGCACCGTCGAGCCGCCAACGGCCTTGCCGCTGTTGTTGCCGCCAAGCTGCAACGGATTGGCGCCGTCGACGATGCGGTCGTCAGTCCAGTAAAGCTTGGTCTGCTCGGATTCATCCGAGGCGAAATCCTCCAGCGGCCTGAAATAAGGGCCCGCGTCGAGAGCGACGACAGAGAAACCGTATTCGGCAAGCTTGCAGGCGAGTGTGCCGCCGCCGGCGCCCGTGCCGACGATGGCGAAATCGACCGGCTCGCTCTCTCGGTATTGCCGCATCGGCACCCAGCCGCCCGGATGGAACACGTCCGGTGCCCGGCCATCGTGCGCCCTCGTCGCATGGAAGGGATCACCGGACACGGCGGTTACTCCGGCGCGCCGCGGCATCATTCCCATCCTTCGCCTCGGCGGCCTCCCAAGGGTCGCGCTCGTCGATATCGAGCCGCACATAGCCGCGCGGGCTCGCGGGGCCGCCCCAACCGATCTCGCTCCAGGCGGTCGGGTGAGCGTAATAGGCGAACACGATGTCCCGCCCCATGCGGGCCTTGAAGAAGACGTCACAGCGCAAGCCGCCCCATTGATCTGCTTTCAGCTCACCAGCCTGGGCGGAGCGAAGCAGCCTGTCCTGTAACGCCTGCGGCAACTGCGCAAAGCGCTTGCCATAGGCTGTGGAGGCTTCAGCGTTCAGTGCCTTCAGTCCGAGACGCCACGCATCGCCGTCCCTGGGCATATCGGGCCTGCGAAACCCGTCCATGACCCGGTCGTGCAGCTTGCGGTCGACCAGCGCGGCGATCGGCACCGGGGGACGATCGGGCGGCTGTGGAATGAGGTGGTCCGCGATCGCCACGACGGTGTCGTATTCGTCGCGTGTGAAGAAGCGCGGCTCAGGCGCGATGGATAATCGCCGCGTGATGACCTCGCGCGTCTTGTCGTTCCAGGACGGTCCCGACCATTTGGCGAGAACGTCATATCCGGGATAGCGGTCGCGACTTTCATGCATCGGGATGCGCCCTCATGAGGCCGAGTGCAGCCAGACCGGCAAGTGCGAGGCCAGTGAAGCTCAGCGGCGCGGGAAGCGGCGGTCCGTTCAGAATGTTCTGGCTCCAGTTGCGCCAGCCACCCATGTTTCGTGACACGCCGTACGCGTGGAAGCCGACACCAGCCAAACCCATGGCCGTCAACACACGCATCCACCCGCGTGTGAAGCGATGCGTCCTGCCGGATCCGCCTGCGGCCGCCGACAGCAGCAGCGCTGCGCCGACCGGCGGCAGCGTCACCGGGAGAAGCATGAAGGGGTTGTGATAGGCCCCCCGGAAATGGAGCAGGCCGGCCTCGCCAGTCGTGCCGAGCAGGCCTGCGCCCGCGACCGCGGCGATGGTGCGTCCCGCCGGCAGACCGAAGATGCGCGGGCGAGTTCGGGCCGCTTCCCGCACTCGCTCCGAACAGAAGCCGAGCAGGCCCGAGAGCAGGATCGCCATCGGCGCGCCGATCGGGGCACCGTAGAATACGTTCTGCCAGCTGAAGCCGCCGACGCGCTTGCCGACGTTGTAGAGATGAAATCCCGAACCGATCATCCCGGTCGCTGCTGCCAGCAGGTAGGTCGCGTCGCGCGCCTTGTGCGCGAACGGACGCATGTCGGCCGTGCCATGGATGCTCGTCGCGAGGGTCAACGCCGAAACTGCAAGGGGCGTGTACATGGCTTTGTTCTTGAACGATCCGCGGTAATGCTCGACGCTGGAATCGGCGAGCACGGAGGCGGCGAGAGTTCCCGCGGCGCGGTTGAGTTCCTGCGCGGTCTTGACCGTCGCTGCGCGGCCGGACCGAATGCGACGCGGCGCGCGGCGCGGGCCAGAGCTGCCAGCCGGCGCGGAGGCTGCCGAAAGGAGTGAGACAAGCGCCACGCCGGATGCAGCGATCGCGGCCAGAGCAAGCAGATCGCGTTCCGCCGGTGGGCTCATGCTGCCTCCGATACTGCGTAAGCGGCGGCATCGGCGCGCTTGAACACCAGGCCGTGTCCCGGCGCCGTCAGATCGGGCGCGATCCGGCCATCGCGGGGCTGCGGAGCGCCATCGAAAAACATGCGCTCGATCCGGACGTGGTCGTGAAACCATTCCAGATGACGCATGCGGGGTGAAGCACAGGCAAGAGCCAGGTGCAGCGCCGGCGCACAATGACCGGAGAGGTCGACGTGAAAGGCCTCGCACAGCGACGCAATTCCGAGAAAGCCGGTGACGCCGCCGCATCGCGTCGCGTCCGCCTGCTGCACGTCGACGGCACCGGCCGCAAGCATGGTGCGCACATAGTCGATGGTATAGGCATATTCGCCGGCAGCCACGTCCATTCCATCCGGTGCGTGCTGTCGCACCATGGCCAGTCCCGGCAGGTCGTCGGACGATACGGGCTCTTCGAACCAGCTGACGTCCTGTTCGGCGAAAACGTGCGCCAGCCGGATCGCCTGCGTGGCGCCGCAGGCGCCATTGGCGTCGACGAACAGGGTCGCCTTGCCAATCGCGCGCTTGGCGATTGCGACGCGATGCGGATCCCGCTCCGGCTCGGAGCCGATTTTCATTTTGACGCAAGCGCAGCCGTCGTTCTCAACCCAGCCGCCGAGCTGCCGCTCCAGCTCGCTGTCGGAGTAGGTGGTGAAGCCGCCGCTGCCATAGATTGGAATGGAGGTGCGGCGCGCGCCGAGAACAACGACGAGCGGCAGCTCGAGCAGACGCGCTTTCAGGTCATGCAGGGCGGTATCGACCGCGGAGATGGCCGTAGCCGCGAGGCCCTCACGTCCGAGGTTGCGGACTGCCCGCCGCATCGCCTCGAAACAGGCTTGCGGCGCCAGGGCGTCCTTGCCCGCGATCACAGCGCCGAGCGTATCCCGGATCAGCCCCACAATGCAGGCACTGGCATAAGTGTAGCCGAGGCCGACCCGTCCTCCACCCTCGACCTCGACGAGCACGAGAGTCGTGGAATTCCAGGCGATGGTGCCGTCCGCCTCGGGCCGGTCGGTCGGCACCAGGTACGCCTGCGCGCGCACGCTCCGGATCGGGACCTCAGACAGCATCAGTCTTTTCCGGGCAGAACGCTCGACAGCAGCTCCTTGGCGCTGTTCTTCAACACGCTTCCGAGTTCAGGCTCGGACGGGATCATGCTGACGAAGTTCTTGGCTTCCTTCAGCGTGATGTGCGGCGGAAGCGGCGGCACGTTGGGGTCGGTATAGGCCTCGAGGATGACCGGCCGATCTGCCGCGAGCGCCTCGTCCCATGCCGCACCGACGCGATCGGGATTGTCGACGAAGATGCCCTTCAGGCCGATCAGCTCGGCATAGCGATGATAGGGGAAATCCGGAATGCTCTGGGTCGACTCGGTCTTTCCGGTGCCGAGCTGAATGCGCTCTTCCCACGTCACCTGATTGAGGTCGCGGTTGTTGAGAACCAGCACGATCAGCCGCGGATTCGACCAACGTTTCCAGTATTTGGAAATGGTGATCATGACGTTGAGACCGTTCATCTGCATCGCACCGTCGCCCATGCAGGCGATCACGGTGCGATCAGGGTAGGCCATCTTTCCTGCAACAGCGTAGGGCGTGCCGGCGCCGAGCGAGGCAAGGCCGCCAGACAGTGACGCTTTCATGCCGCGCCGCATCCTGAGATCGCGAGCGTACCAGTTCGCCACGGAGCCGGAATCGGCGGTGATGATGGCGTTGTCCGGTAACCGCGGCGACAACTCCCAGAACACCCGCTGCGGATTGAGCGGTTGTGCCGAATTCATCGCTCTTTCCTTCAGCAGATCCCACCAGTCGGCCATGCCTTTCTCGATGTCACGCCGCCAGGACGACGCCTTCTTCTGCGTGAGGAGCGGCAACAGCGCGCGCAACGTCGTCGCGCTGTCGCCGACCATGTTGACTTCCATCGGATAGCGCAGGCTGAGCCGGCTTCCGTCGATGTCGATCTGCACGCCGCGCGCATCGCCCGGCCTGGGTAGAAACTCGCTGTAAGGGAAGGCGGAGCCCACCATCAGGAACGTGTCGCAGTTCTTCATGAGGTCCCAGCTTGGGCGCGTTCCCAACAGTCCGATCGAACCGGTGACAAACGGAAGATCGTCGGGCAGCGCGGCCTTGCCGAGCAGCGCCTTGGCGACGCCTGCCTGCAGGCGCTGGGCAACTTCTATCGCCTCGTCGGTCGCATCCAGCGCGCCGGCGCCGACCAGCATGGCAACCTTGCTGCCTGCGTTGAGGACGTCCGCGGCAGCTCGAAGCGAGGCGTCGTCGGGCAGTTTTGCCGGCCCGGCATAGCCGATGCCGGTGTGAGTGGCGCCGTGAGCCAGCGGCGGGTCCCTGTAGTCGAGCTCCTGCAGATCGTTGGGCAGTATCACGCAGGTGACGGCCCGCTTCGTGTGCGCGATGCGTACCGCGCGATCGATCAAATGGCGGATCTGCTCGGGCACACTGGCCAACGCGACGTATTCGGTGACGCCCTGGAACAAGGTCTGGAGATCGACCTCCTGCTGATAGCTCGCGCCGATCGCGCTGCGCGCCTGCTGACCAACCAGCGCGACCACGGGGACGTGATCCATCCTGGCGTCGTAAAGCCCGTTGAGGAGGTGAATCGCGCCAGGGCCTGATGTCGCGTAGCAAAGGCCGACCTCGCCGGTGAATTTCGCGTGGGCCGAGGCCATGAAGGCCGCCATCTCCTCATGGCGAACCTGCACGTAGTCCATTCTGTCCTTGGCTTTTTCGAGAGCGACGTCGAGCCCGCCCACACCGTCGCCGGGATAACCGTAGACGCGCTTCAAACCCCATTCGGACAGGCGATGCCAAACATAATCGCTAACATTCATCGGAGGGGTTCCCGTGTGTCGATCGGCGATGACCGGGTGGGTATGGAATCCAAACGGGAAACAACGTCGAATGTTGCAGCCTGAACGATTGTTTAGGTTCAGCAGAACGTGAGGGCGCAAAGCTACGGCGAACGACGTCCGCTCGGCGACGCCAATGGATTGTCTTCACCGTCGGG
Source organism: Bradyrhizobium manausense (assembly GCF_018131105.1). NCBI lineage: Bacteria > Pseudomonadati > Pseudomonadota > Alphaproteobacteria > Hyphomicrobiales > Nitrobacteraceae > Bradyrhizobium > Bradyrhizobium manausense. The sequence goes on from NZ_JAFCJI010000001.1 coordinate 996,867, forward strand.
GCAAAGCTTCAAACATTTGCTTCCGCGAGTTCATGCCGCGCACGGTGTGATTGTTCCTAACAAGGTCGGATGAAAGTCAGATCATCCGCCCACGCGTGCTGTCGACGGCGCGCGTTTTCGCAACTGCCGATCTTCAAGCAGATCGCCGAGCGGGACGGCTTCCACGACGGCATCGGTGGCGCAGAATACGGTTCGACAAAAGGCACAACTCTTCGTTGGCCGCCGATTCTCGCTGCACTTTATGAGTGCGGAAATGCCGAAAAGCGATAGCTGACCGTTGCGGCCGCTACGATCTATTTAACGAATTGCGGCTAGATTCATGACGATTTTTCCGTTGCGCGTTGCTTCGACGTTTTTCGGTGTCGCGAATGACACCCTTTCTGGGGGACATTTGCATGCCGACGCAGGGCGCCTATCGCTCGCAACTTTTCATTGCGACGATCGCATCAGCCACACTCGGCGTTGTTGGTTTCGCGACGGTCGGTTTCGGCGCCGCCGTGGTCGGTGAAAGCCGGAAGGTCGAGATCACGCAGAAGGGGCCGAGCGGCGTCGATGCGCTCAAGGCGCAGTACCGCAGGCCCGCGACGATCCCGTTCCCCAAGGACAATCCTTTCACGCCCGACAAGGCTGCTCTCGGCAAGAAGCTCTATTTCGACACGCGGCTGTCGGTGACATCGGCGCAGTCATGCGCGAGCTGCCACAGCCCGGGTTTCGGCTGGGGCGACGGGCTTGCCGTCGGCGTCGGTCACGGCATGGCGAAGCTCGGCCGTCGTTCGCCGACGATCGTCAACGCGGCCTGGAGCGCGATCTACATGTGGGACGGCCGTCTTCCGACGCTGGAAGACCAGGCGCTCGGCCCGATCCAGTCGCCCGGCGAGATGAACATGAAGCTCGACCAGCTGATGGCGCGGCTGGCCAGCATTCCCGAATACAAGCCGGCCTTCGATGCCGCTTTTCCTGGCGAAGGCATGAAGCCGAAGACCTTGGCACAGGCGATCGCTACCTATGAACGCACTGTCGTCTCGGAACGGGCGCCGTTCGACGCCTGGGTTGAAGGCAACGAGAAGGCGATCTCCGAGGACGCCAAGCGCGGCTTCGCGCTGTTCAACGGCAAGGCGCAATGCGCGGCCTGTCACGAGGGCTGGAATTTCACCAACGAGGGTTTCCAGGACATCGGTCTGCCGAGCGCCGACGTCGGTCGCGGGGAATATCTTCCCGCGGTCATCAAGATGCAGCACGCGTTCAAGACGCCGGGTTTGCGCGAAATCACCCGCCGCGGCCCGTACATGCATGACGGCTCGCTCGCCACGCTCGAAGCGGTCATCGATCATTATGACCATGCCGGCGTCGACCGGCCCAGCCGTTCGGATCTCATGCGTCCGCTCGACCTGACTGCGCAGGACAAGGCCGATCTCGTCGCGTTCCTCAAGACATTGACCAGCGAACTCGGTCCGACGGCCGTGCCGGTTCTTCCTCGCTAACCCCTGAAGGTTCTTCCCATGCGCACAATCGCTCTCTTCACCTGTGTCATCGTTGCCGGCTTCTCGGTCGGCGCCTACGCCGCGACCGAAGTGATCCATCAGCAGGGCCGCGCCTTCTCCGCCGAGAGCATCACGGTGAAGAAGAACCAGGCCGTCACCTTCCTGAACGACGACACGGTGCCGCACAACATCATGTCGGCCAGCAAGGGCAACGAGTTCAATTTGGGATCACAGGCGCCGGGCACCTCGACGGACGTGTCCTTCAAGGAGCCGGGCGATGTGCAGGTGATCTGCGCCATTCATCCGCGCATGAAGATGATGGTCAAGGTGACGGACTAGGATTTTGTTTTGACGCGCTTTCCTCACGCGAACCGGTACCCACTTCGCTCGAAAGCGCTCTAACCAAGGCGCCGGAGATTGACGATGTCGATACGTTACAAGATTTTCGGTGCCTTCAGTGTCGTGCTTCTCCTGGCTTGCGCCATCGCCTTCTACGGCATTCGCGCCATCGGCAGTTCGGGCGACATGGTGGTACGTCTCTATGACGGCCCCCTGATGGGGATCAACCACGCGCGCTCCGCTCACGCGGCGCTGCACGAGGCGCGGCTGGTGCTCCAGCGCGGCCTGGTCGCGGGCAGCTCCGGCGAGGTCGTCGCAAAGTTCGAGTCGCTGATACGCGATAGTGTCGAGGACCTGAAAGTTGTGCGTGAGCGTGCCGCAACGCCGACCGTTGCGGCCGCGCGCGAGAAGGTCGAAAGCGAACTCAAGGATTGGTCGACCGCCGCGCTCAGGATTCTGAAGCCGTCGCCCGGCGGTGCCACGGAGATCCCGACAAGCTTCCTGCTTGCCCAGCAGGGCGACCGGCTGATGGCGTCGATCGATGACCTCGTCGAGCTCGTTGCGGCGTACGGCTATGAATATCGCATGGCGGCGGAGAAGGACGTGGAGGCGGCCCGCACCACGATGCTGTCGGTCGCTGTCGGAACCGTCGCGATCGGGCTGCTGATCGCGCTTGCGTTCTCGTACTCGATGAGCCGGCCAATTTCGGCCGCGGTGCGGGTTGCCGAACGCGTCGCCGCCGGCAATTTCACCGATGACATCGCGGTGCGTCGCAGGGACGAGCTTGGTCGTCTGCTGAAATCGCTCGCCGTCATGCAGGCAAGCCTGAAGACCCGCGCCGACGACGATCTCGCGCTGATTGCCGCCAAGGACCAAAGCAGCGCGGAGCAGGCCGGTCACCGGCAGCGTCTCGAGGCCGAGATCGATGCCTTCCGCTCCGCGTTCAGCGAGGTCATGAGCAACACCGCCCGCATGACCGGCGAGTTGACCGATACGGCGCAGGGGCTCGCCTCCGCCGCTCGCAATGCGGGCACGCAATCGAACGAGGCGGCTTCGACGGCGAAGGACACGTCGACGAACGTCCAGACCGTGGCGACCGCTGCCAGTCAGCTGGGCCAATCGGTCCAGGCGATCACGTCCCAGCTGGCGGATGCGACCACCATCGTGCAGCGTGCATCCGGCATGGCCGAAGCGGCCAATCAGACGATCGGCAGGCTCGCCAGTGCCGCCCAGCAGATCGACGAGGTGGTCGGCTTCATCAGGACCATCGCCGGCCAGACCAATCTGCTCGCGCTCAACGCCACGATCGAAGCGGCGCGGGCCGGCGAGGCGGGCAGGGGCTTTGCGGTCGTCGCCTCGGAAGTGAAGGCGCTGGCGACGCAGACGGCGAAAGCGACGGAAGAGATTTCGAGCCAGATCACCGAGGTGCAGTCGGCGACGCGCGAGGCGGTCGACAATGTCGGCGCCATTGCGTTGATCATCGGCGATATCGACGGCTTTACGGGGCGGATCGCAGCCGCGGTCAGCCAGCAAAATGCGGCAGCCGGCGAGATCTCCAGGAATATCGGGCAGGCGGCCTCCGGGACTGCACAGGTCGCACGCAGCATCGCCGGGACGGCCGAGGCGACTGACAACGCCAATCGCACGGCCGACATCGTTCTTGCCACGGCGCACGACCTGTCCAGTCAGGCCACGCAGTTGCGTTCGTCGGTGGATCGCTTCCTGTCGAACGTTGCGGCGTAGCCGCTGTAAAGGCATGTGGCAGCCGCGGTGCGGCTGGTGAGTGAATGCAGCGGCGCATCGTCCGAAGACGATGCGCCGCATTTTCTCTTATGCAGCTTTGGCGTCGGCGCTGCTGATCCAGTTGCGGGCCAGCGTGACGTCGGCCTGCGACAGTTGATGTCCTGCCGGCAGGACCTTGTGCTCGACACGCGCTCCCGCTTCCGACAACAGCGCCGCAAGCTTCGTCGAATTGCTTGCCGGTACGATCGGATCAGCCTGCCCCGACAGCAGTAGAATCGGCTTGCCGCCAAGCTCCGGCTTGACGAGATTGGCCTTGGGCGGATCCGACAGCGGCACCATGGCGCGCAGCAGCACCGCGCCTGCCAGCACGTCCGGCTTCAACAGCAGCAGCGCGGCTGCGATGTTGGCGCCGTTGGAGAAGCCGACCGCGACGGGCGCGGCGATGCCGTAGCGTTCGCGCGCGTCCGCGACGAAGTCGCCGAGCTCGAGCGCACGGCGGCGGACGTCCTCTTCGTCGAACACGCCCTCCGCGAGACGACGGAAGAAGCGTGGCATGCCGTGCTCGAGCACGCGGCCGCGCGGCGAGAGCAGCGCCGAGCCAGGCGAGATCGTCTTGCCCAACCCGAGCAGATCGTTCTCGTCACCGCCGGTGCCGTGCAGCAGCAGGATTGGGGGCGAGCCCGCGCTGGTCGCTGGCTCGAAGCGATGGATGAAGTCGGTCATGACGCGGTCTCTTCCAAATTCGGCAGCACGCCCTCGATCTGCTTGCGATGCTGTTCGAGGAAGCTGGGCAGCTTCAGGTCACGTCCCAGGGTCGCCACGGGTTCGTCCACGGCAAAGCCGGGGATGTCGGTCGCGATCTCGAACAGCACACCGCCGGGCTCGCGGAAGTAGATCGAGCGGAAGTAGTTGCGGTCGCGCTGCTCGGTCGGATGCAGGCCGTGATTGCTCACGAGCTTTTGCGCCATCTTGCCCTGTTCGGCATCGTCAACCGCGCGGAACGCGATGTGGTGCACCGAGCCGCCACCTTGATGGCCGCGCAGAAAACCCTTGGCCTCGTAGATGTCGACGACGCTGCCCTGCGCATCGCCCGGCGCCTTGAAGCGGATCACCGAACCTTCGCGCCCGGTCTCCTTGAAGCCGAACACGTCGGTGAGGACGGCGGCCGTCTTCGCCGCGCTGTCGAGCAGCAAGGTCACGCCGTGAAAGCCGCGGATCGCGTGCTCGGCCGGGACGTCGCCATTGCTCCAGCCGGGCTCGTTCTCGGCGCCTGATATGCCGACCAGCGCCAGCGCCATGCCGTCAGGGTCGGTGAACGGAAGCACGGATTCGCCAAAGCGCTTCTCCAGCGCCTCGTAGGCGATGCCCTTCTCGATGAAGCGCTGCGTCCAGTAGCCGAGCGAACGCTGCGGCACGCGGAAGGCGGTCTGATGGGTCTCGCCGACGCCGCGGCGTCCCGGCGACACGCCGGCCCAGGGGAAGAAGGTCAGGATGGTGCCGGGGCGGCCGGTCTCGTCGCCATAATAGAAGTGATAGGTGCCGGGATCGTCGAAATTGACCGTCTTCTTGACGAAGCGCAGGCCAAGGTCCCGGGTGTAAAAGCCGAAATTGCGGATGGGGTCGCCGGCAATCGCGGTGACATGGTGCAGTCCAGACATTCTCGTCCTCCAAATTCGGGGAGCGGGTCTTGCTCTCTGGCCGGAAATATCGTTCCGCTTTGGATTGGAGACAATCCATGCAAATATGACGGCTATGTCTACGATTTGGAAACAATCGCCGGGGCCGGCCCCTGGATAAGGTCGGCAGCCTCAGGGCCTTCGTGAAGGTGGTCGAAAGCGGCAGCTTTGCCGAGGCCGGCCGGCAATTGCGGCTGTCACGCTCGGCCATCAGCAAATACATCGCCGACCTCGAGGAGAGCCTCGGCGTCCAGCTTTTGAACCGGACCACGCGTCACGCCAGCCCGACCGAGAACGGCCAGCGCTATTTCGAGCGCGCGGTCGTGATCCTCTCGGAGATCGAGGCCGCCGACCAGGCGGTGACGCAGGCCCAGTCGGCGCCGCGCGGATTGCTGCGCGTCAACGCGCCGATGTCGTTCGGCACGATGCGGCTCGGGCCGGTGCTGGCGGATTTCATGGCGGCGTACCCGGAGCTTCAGCTTCAGATCGTGCTCAGCGACGATCTGCTCGATCCCGTGCAGGACGGCTTTGACGTGACGCTGCGGATCGCTGATCTGGAATCGTCGAGCCTGATTGCGCGAAAAATCATGCCGGTGCCGCGCATGATCTGCGCTTCGCCCGACTACCTCGTGCGTCACGGCACGCCAAGGCATCCGCAGGATCTGCGTGCGCATGCCTCGCTCACTTACGGATTCCTGCTGACAGGCAATCAGTGGAAGCTGACAGGCACTGACGGTGACCACTGGATCCAGCCGGCCTGGTCGCTCTGCGTCAACAATGCCGAGGTGCTGCGCGACGCCGCGATCAAGGGCAGGGGGCTGGCGCTGTTGCCGGAGTTCATCGCGGCGGATGCTTTAAGGAAAGGCGAGCTGCGGACAGTAATGGACGATTATTCCGCGCCCCCGCTTGCGCTCTATGCGGTGTATCCGCCGACACGGCATCTGTCGGTGAAGGTGCGGCTGTTCATTGACTTCCTGGTCGAGCGGTTCGGGCGCGAGGAGGAAGGGGCGAACCGGTTGACATGATCCGCCCGGCTCCTCGTCCTATTTCTTGCCGTCGAGAAATTCGCGTAGCGCCTTGATGGTCGCCGCCGGGTCTTCCTCCATCAACCAGTGTCCGGCGCCGGGAATCACGACCTCGGTGACATCGGTTGCCGCGTTCCGCATCACCACCGCTTCCATCTTGCCGAAGGACTTTTCGCCGCCGACGGCCAGCACGGGCATGGTCAGTTTGGTCGCGATCTGCTTCTTGTTGTGCTCGGCATCGGTGCGGATCGCCCTGAATTGGGCGAAGGCGGAATGCATCGCGCCCGGCTGCGCATAGAGTTTTGCGTAGTGACGGCGCGTTGCTTCGTCGACCTTGGAAGGGGTACCCGCGAACTCATTCCAGAAGCGGTCGAGGTAGATGCGCTCGCGGCCTTTGACCAGCCGCTCCATGTCGGGGCCGCCGAAATCGAAGTGCCAGAGCTGCGGGCTGCGGACGATCTCGTCCCACGGCGGCACGCCCGGCACCGGGGCATCCATTACGACCAGCTTCTCGGTGAGGTCGCGATAGCGCGCCGCATAGGCATAGGCCACCATGGTGCCGATGTCGTGTCCAACGACGACGGCCTTCTCGATGCCGAGCGACTGGAGGACGGCGCGCATGTCGGCGGCCTGGCTCCATTTGTCGTAGCCGTTGTCGGGCTTGGCCGAGAGGCCCATGCCGCGCAGGTCAGGTACGACCACGGTGTGATCGCGAACGAGATCCGCGCCAAGCCTGGCCCACATGTCGCCGGTGTCGCCAAAACCGTGGATCAGGATCACGGCGGGGCCCTTGCCGCCGACGCGCACATGAATCTGCGTGCCGTTGGCCGGGATGGTTCTGGTCTGGAAGGTGGACGGGAATTGCTCTTCGGCGCGGGCGGCAGGCGCGAGCAGCATGAGGAGAATGGCGAGATATCTTGCGCGCACCGGCGATCCTATCATCTTGTGTTTCGGCCGGCAGAGGTAATTCGAGACCGTTCGATCTACAACAGGAATCCGGGCGAGGGGCCGTCGCAATCGGGCGAAACTGTAACCCTCACCCGAATCGCATTTTCAATGCGATCCGACCTCTCCCTTCGGGCGAGGTGGGTCCTCGGCGGGCGCGAGCAGGTCGTCCAGCGTGTTCATCGACGCCTCGCGAAGCGCGGCCAGCTCGCGGGCGGCATCCTGGCGCTCGGCCGAGGACATCGCCGGCGCCGTCTCCTCGATCTCGCGGCAGCGCTCGAACAGGCTGATGAGACCGAGCGCGCTCGCCGCGCTGCCGAGCTGGTGCGCGAAACGCGCAAGCTGGTTGGGATCGCCGGCCGCGGCCGCTGCAGCGATATCGGCGATCAGCCGTCCGCTGGTCTCTCTCAGCAGATGATGCAGCTTCGCGATCTGGGAGGCGCCGAGCAGGTCCTTCTGGTCGTCGAGAAAGTGCCGGTCGATCAATCCGTCGGTTTCGGGCCGCTGATCCGTCGCGCCTTGTTCGGGTTCGTCCTCGATCGCCTCGCGCAGCGCGTTCATGAGGATCGGCTTGCCGACGATCTTGGTGATGTCGGCGGCTGCGAGCCGCTCACGGGTGTTCCGCGACACGTCGGCGGTCACGACGATGATCCGCGGCATCGGCTGCAGCGGGAGCTTTCGAATGCGCGTGGCCGCCTCCACGCCGTCCATGTCGGGCATGTGCAGGTCCATCAGGACGACGTCGAACGGTTGTCTGGCGGCGAGCGCGACGGCGGCCGCACCGTCTCTTGCGATCGCCGCGCGGTGGCCGAGCCTGACCAAAATGGCTTCGCCGACCTCGCAATTGACGGGATCGTCGTCGACCAGCAGCACGCGGCGTTGCCGCGATGGCGGCGGCAGCGCGCCTTGCACGATGCCGCTTGCGGCTTGACCGAGCGGCACGACGAGCGTGAACACGCTGCCCTTGCCCAGCGTACTCTCCACCGTCAGCTCGCCGTGCATCAGCCGCGTGAGGCGGCGCGCGATTGCGAGGCCAAGGCCGGTGCCGCCGAACCGCCGCGCGATGCTGTCGTCGGCCTGCACGAAATCCTCGAAGATCCGCTCATGCATGTCGGGCGCGATGCCGATGCCGGTGTCGCGAACGACGACGCGGAGCCGCGCGTGGTCGTCGTGCCGCTCGGCGGTCGCGCTCAGCGAGATGCCGCCGCCCGGGGTGAACTTGATGGCGTTGCCGATCAGGTTGAGCAGGATGCGGTTGAGGCGGACGGGGTCGCCGTGCACGGACGTCTTGACCGTCGCGTCGCAGGCGAGATCGAAGGAGAGGCCCTTGGCGAACGCCTGCGGGCGCATCAGATCGGCTGCCGTCTCGATCAGCTGGTCGAGGCGGAAATCGCGCGTCTCCAGCGCCTCGGTGCTGGCCTCGAGGCGGGCATATTCGAGAATGGCGTCGACCAGCGCGATCAGCGTTTCGCCGGATGCGGCGGCAGTCGCGAGGTGGCGGCGCTGGACTTCGCTGAGCCGGCCGTCGTCGAGCAGTTGCAGCACGCCCATGACGCCGTTGAGCGGCGTGCGCAGCTCGTGGCTGACGACGGCGAGGAAGCGCGACTTGGTTTCGTTGGCCGCGACCGCGACACTGCGCGCGCGCTCGGCCTCGTCATGCTCGGCAAGGGCGTGATCGCGTGCCTTCTCGAGCTCGGAGGTCCGTTCGATCACCTTGCGCTCGAGCGTCGCATAGGATTCGCGCAAGTGCGCGGCCATCCGGTTGAACTGGTCGCCGAGCGCCTCCAGCTCGTCGCCGGTGTTGATAGCGAGCCGCAGTCCGAGATCGCCGCTACCGATCCGCTGTGCGCCCTGGCTCAGCATCTGGATCGGCACGGTCATGCGCCGGCTGAGCCAGAGCGACACCAGCGTGGCGAAGGCCAGAAGCACAAGCAGCAGAAACGTCGACCGTCCGATCGAGGCGTAGATCGGAGCGTAGGCTTCGCTGAGCGGGAGTTCGACGAACACCAGCCAGCCGAGCGAAGGGACCGTCGCATAGGTCGAGAGCACGCGTTGACCGGAAAAATCCTCCTTGATCAGGCCGCCCGAGGGCGGTCCGACGCCGTCGAGCGCGGCGCGCACGTCTGGATGCCCGGAGAGATCACTCCGTTGCAGCGCCGGCCACAGATCGGGATGTGCGATCAGTACGCCGAGGCGGTCGACCACATAGGCCTTGCCGGTATTGCCCACTCTGATGCCGGCCACGAGGTCCCAGATGAAGCGCAGATTGACCTCGGCGATGACCACGTTGGGCTCGCGGCCCGTACCGCGTGCGGCGATCGTCATGAAAGGCTCGGTATCGCCGAAGAAGTAGACCGGCCCGTAATAGGCCCGGCTTTCATTGGCGCCGCGGAAGGCGGCTTCCGCGGAGTGGTCGGCATTGCTGCCGATCCTGTCCGGGACACGGCGCGACACGCGTACCTGCTCGCGGCCTTGCGCATCGAGCTCGGTCAATTCGGCGATCGCAGGCGACAGCCGCAGCAGGCGAATGGCGTTCAGCCGCCTGTCTTCGTTGGTCGACAGCTCCGGCGGCAGGCGCGCGAGCCATCTGATCTGGTTTTCGATCTGGCCGATGAACTGGCCGATCTGAATCGCGGCGCTTGCGGCCTGCTCGCGCTGGGTCGCGGCGAGAAGCTGCTTCTGCTCGCGATAGGAGAACCAGACGTCGAAGCCGGTGTTGATGGCGAGCGCGGTGAAGGCGAGGGCGACGATCGCGTAGAGATATTTGCGGAACAGCCGTCCCGGAGGCGTCCGCAAAGCTCCCTGGTCGATCTCCTCGTTCACTCGCGAATCTCGTCGGCGCGCGCGAGCAGGGTGAACGGGATCTTCAATCCGAGCGAGTCGGCGACGGTACGGTTGATCAACAGCTCGTATTTTCGCGGCGACTGCACCGGCAGATCGCCGGCCTTGGTGCCGCGCAGGATGAGATCGACGTAGTCGGCCGAGCGCACCTCCAGCGTCGGCCCGTAGCTCATCAGCCCGCCCGCATCGATGAAATAGTGGAACGGATAGATCATGGGCACGCGATATTTCGCGGCCGTCGCGGTGATCGCTTGCCGATTGACCACCAGAAAACTGTCGACGAGCGAGATCATCGCCGCCTTCGGAGACTCGGCGAAGCGTCCGATCGCGCCATCGATCTCCGCCGGCGTGCTGATCGGCGCCTGGACCACCGCAACGCCCGAGGAAGCGGCCTCCTGCTCGAGGGAATCGAGGTAGTAGCGCCCCGCGCGCGGCGTGCTCGCCGGATTGAACAGGACGCCGACGCGCTGGATGTCGGGCACGGCCTCCTTGATCAGCTGAAGCCATTTGCCGCCCATCTCGGGGGTGCTGCTGGTGAAGCCCGTGACATTGCCGCCGGGGTGCGCGAGGCTTTGAACGAAGCCGTTGCCAACGGGGTCGTTGGATGTCGCGAACACGATCGGGATCGTCTTGGTGGCTGCTATGATGGCCGCGGTTTCGACGGTCGAGCCGGTCAGGATGACATCCGGCCTGAGGTCGATGAGCTCCGCGACGGCGGCCTTCATCTTGTCCGGTCCGCCGAAACTCGAGCGCAGCTCGAAGTGAAAATTGACGCCTTCGACCCAGCCACGCTGCCTCAGTCCGGCGATCAACCCACCAAGCCGCGTGGTTGCACTCTCGGTCATGCTTCGTCTGGTGAGCTCGTCGTCGAGCGACAGGCTGGTGATCGACGCGACGATACGGATGCGATCCGACGTTGCGCCGAGCGCAAGGAAGCCCGCGGCGGTTGCGCCCGCAAGCCGAATGAAATCGCGGCGGGCGACCGCCGGCGCAACAGGCCGTTTGATCATGAAATGTTTCGCAAAAATTGTCCCTAGCGTTGTGCATAACGCGAAAGGCTGACGCCGACAATTGATGAAAAAATGCGCTTGTGAATGTTCATTCGCAGCCATGGGCAGCCCAATACCGTATTGCTACGTAAATCGCTGTTTCGTTTGGTGTCTGCTCTGTGGCGCCCTGTAAGGCCTTTTGGCATTGCAACATTTCCGTCCCGATTGCGGGCGGCGGTTCGGGGAAGCCGATTTCGTGACTGCCGATTTTTGAGCTGTTGTTTCAGATTGTTTTCGAAGGTCTATGATGCGCAAAATCTACCTCGTACCGGCCCTTGTAGGCCTTCTCACCACTGTTGCGGTTGGCCCGCTGGCGGCCCAAGGCGCGACGCCCAAGCAGAAAGCCACTGCGGCGCCAAAGACGGTCGCGGCAGGCGCTGCGCCAGCCGCGACGGCCCCTGGCGGTGCAGCACCGGCCGCCTCGACCGAGACCGCCGCGGCGGCCGCCGACGACAAGATCAAGGCGATCGAGGGCTTCCGTTCCGCCAAGTTCGGCATGAACGAGGCCGATGTCCGCGCGGCGATGGCCAAGGACTTCACCCCGAAGGCCGACGCCATCAAGGCCCAGGACAACCCGTCCGAGTTGACCCACAGCGTGCTGCTCTCCGTTCCGGAACTGCTGCCGAACGGCGGTACGGCCGAGCTTTCCTATGTGTTCGGCTACAAGTCCAAGTCGCTGATCCAGGTCGGCGCGGTCTGGTCCAAGGGCACTGATGCGGCCATGACGCCGGAGAAGCTGTTCTCCAACGCCAACATCCTGCGCGCGCACTTCCTCAGCGAGGGCTTCAAGCCCGACTCGATCGCGGTCAACATGCCGGTCAACGGCGGCATCGTGATGTTCCGCGGCAGCGATGCCAAGGATCGCTCGGTGATCCTGCTGCTCCAGGGCACGTTCGAGAACAAGGAGAACAACCAGCGCGTGCTCACGCCGACGAGCCTGCTGCTGTTCTACGTGGCCGACGCCAAGAGCCCCGACGTCTTCAAGCTTCCGCCCGGCCAGTTCTGATCACGGACGATCTCGAATCATTCTCCCACCTGGTTGTGGATCGGCGCCAATGCCGATGAAGAGGATCTGAAATGCGCAGACCATCTGCGAGGCGAGACGACAACAGCGAACGGATGCTGCAAGGACTTGCACGCTTCCGTTCGATGTCGCTGCTCTGCGCGATGCAGATGGTCTTTCTGCCCGTCTTCAGCGTCCGCCTGCAGGCGCAGACGGCGAACGTCATCGTTCCGGACGGACGCACCGGCACCTCCCTGCAGACCTCCGGCAGCGTCACCAACGTCACGACCTCGACGGTGTCGGGCGCCAACGCCTTCAACTCGTTCTCGCAGTTCAGTGTCGGGCAGGGCAACACCGTCAATCTGCAACTGCCGACCGGCACGCAGAACCTCGTCAACATCGTTCGCGACGCGCCTGTCTACGTCAACGGCACGTTGAACTCCTACATGAACGGGGCGATCGGCGGTAACGTCTATTTCGCCGATCCCAAGGGCTTCATCGTCGGGCGCAGCGGCACCGTCAATGTCGGCAGCCTCAACGTCTCGACGCCGACGCGCGAGTTCACCGACAGCCTCGTCGGCCCGGGCGGTACGATCAACAACACGGCGGTCGGCAACCTGATGGCGGGCTCGTTCCCGGTATCGCCGGACGGCAATGTCAGGATCTACGGCCGGATCAACGCCATCGACGGCGTTCGCCTGACCGGGCAGAACGTGCTGGTCGGCGGCGCCAGCCAGCGCGACATCGCCAATCTCGATCATGCCGCGAAGTTCGCCGCTTCCGTCAATTCGAAGGGCCTGCGCAGCGCCAGCGCCATCACCGTCAGCAACGGCTCGATCCATATCGGCGCCGTCAACAAGGCGACGGTCAATGGGCGGCTGACCGCGCGCAGCAAGACGACGACGCCGAGCAATATTACCGTCACGGCCGGCCACGGCATCGAGGTCGGCAGGAACGCCAAGCTCACCACGGCCAGCAAGACCGGCAATGCCGGCAACATCACGCTGAAGACGGAAGGTGACCTGACCGTCAAGAGCGGTGCCAAGATCGATGCCAACTCCGCCAGGGGCAATGGTGGTCTGGTCGACCTCAGCGCCGACGGCAAGTTCGATATCGGCGACAAGGTCCAGATCAATCTGGCGGCGCCGACCGGCAAGCACGGCACGCTGGTCCTCGATCCCGTCGACATCATCATCGGCGACGCCTCCCAAGGCGATGCCAACGTCAACATGTCGAACGCGACGGTCGCGGCCGCGATCGCGGCGCTGAACGGCACCGGCACCTTCACGCTGCTGGCGAGCAATTCGATCACGATCGACCAGCATGGCCGGGTCGACGCCGGCACGGGCGGCCTCAACGTCACCTTGAGCGCGCCGACGCTGACCTTGCTGGCCGGCAGCTATCTGCGCGGCGCTACGGTCTCTCTGGACTCTGGGGTCTCCGGCACAATCAACATCAATGCCGCCACCAACGGTGGCGCGCAGGTGGTGGCGAATACCGCGCTGCAGTTCACCGCCGCGCACCTGATGCTGACCAGCACCGCCGCGGCGATCGTGGGCGACGGCACCAGTTCGACCAACAAGACCGCATCTGGATTCATCTCGAACGCGACGATCGCCCGGTACGCCGCCGCGATGAGCGGGGCGGGCGACCTGACCGTGGGTGCGGCAACCTCCATCACCGTGGACGCCACCGGCATCGTCGATACCCGCGAGATCAGCGACGGCCTTTCCACCGCCAGCTCACTCGGCGTGACGCTGAAGGCGCCGACCATCAGCGTTCTGGCCGGCGGCCAGATCCTGACCAAGGCGAACAACGATTCCGACTCGGCCTTCACGACCGGCGACATCACCCTCGATGCCACCAGCACATCGAGCGGCACCGTTTCGGTGGCCGGTATGCTGGCCGGTGGCGTCACCACGCTCCAGGCCGGCACCTCGGTAACCCTGGCCGCAACGGCCATCATCGACACCCGCATTCGCGATTCCGACGGTCTTGCCACCGCGAATTCGCAGAACGTCGTGCTGACCGCGCCGTCGATTACCGCATCGCAGGGCAGCCAAATTCTCGCCGGTGCGGTCAATGCCGACAGCACGACGACTTATGTCGGCGGCAATGTCAGGTTCGACGCGACGGGCTCGTCGGGCGGCGTCGTCGCGGCCAATGGCGCGATCGTCGGCGACAATGTCGACCTCTGGGCCGGTTCAACCGTGAACGTCGGCGCGCAGGCCACGATCGCCTCATCGGTCCCGTCGGGCACGGCGGCGATCACGCTTCAGGCGTCGAACATCACGGTCGCGACGGGCGCGGCGTTTTCGGCGCCGGGCGTCAACAACGGCGACCCGGTCACGGGCGCAGTGGTCAATTACGCCCTGCAATCGGCATTCGCCGTCAACGACCCCACGACCGTGCAGCAATACATCGCCGCGCTCAACGGCAGCGGCAGGATGAACTTGTCGTCGACCGTCTCGCTGGCCGTCGGCTCGGCGGGCGTCATCAACGGCGGCAACCTGGACGTCACGCTGAGCGCGCCGTCGATCACGCTATCCGGCGGCAGCAGCGTCAGCGGCAACGCCGTGTCTCTGGTGGCCAGTAACGATCTCAATATCGACGCCAGCCGGACCGGCGGTGCCCAGATTTCGTCGGCGACGCCGCTGTACCTGGCCGCGCCCACGCTCAGCCTCACCAACACCGCCGCCAACGTCGTGGTCGGTGATGTCAGTGCCGATGCCGGCGTCAATCTGACGAATTCCACGATCGCGAATTATCTCGCCGCCGGCCCGATCGGGACCTTCAGGATATCCGGCGGGTCGTCGATCACGGTCGATGCCGCCGGCGTCATCGACGTCCGCCGCCAGAGCGGAGGGGTTACCGATGGCGTGTCGGCGAACATCGTCCTCGCCGCGCCGACCATCACGATTGCCACCGGCGCGTCCGTACGTTCCGATGTCGTCAATACCAGCAGCACGTTCTACACGGCCGGCAACATCACGCTGACCTCGTCGAACATCACGGTCGGCGCCGGAACGTTGAATGGCGGCCTCGTTACGTTCAACGACGGGCAGAGCGCGATCTATGTCGGGCCGTCCGGCGATTCGAATGCCTCCAATCCAGGCTTCCTCTCCAACACCAAGATCTCGAGCTATCTGGCTGCGCTGGCCGGGTCGAGCACGTTCGGGCTTTCCGCAAGCGCCTCGATCTCGATCGACAGCGGCGCCGTCATCGCCGGTGGCAGCTCCCGCAACCTGAATTTCGCTGCGCCGACACTGACGTTTGCGGCCAACAGCACCGTGAGCGGCAACACCATCCTCCTGGATGCGGGCAGGACCGGGATCATCAACATCAACGCCGCCGCCGGCACCGGGGCGCAGATCACCGCGCAAACGCCGCTGCAGGTGACCGCCTCGCAGATCAACCTGACCAGCGCGCCCGCCATGTTCGTCGGCAATGCGGGCACGTCGACGAACAGTTCCGCGGCCGGCTTCATCTCCAATGCGACCATCGCACGCTACGTCACCGCGATGCACGGCATCGGCACGCTGCAACTGTCGGCGTCGTCGTCGATCACGGTCGACGGCACCGGTGTCGTCGACGGCACCCAGATGAGCAACAACGTGTCCACCGGCAATTCGGTGAACCTGCTGTTGACCGCGCCGACGATCACGGTCGCCGCGCTGGGCAAGGTGGTTGCGCTCGCGGTCAACTCCGGCACCAGCTACACGTCCGGGACCGTCACCCTGAACGCAGCCGGCGGCAGCTCCGGTCTTGTCAGCGTCGGCGGCACCGTGAAGGGCGGCACGGTTTTGCTCAGTTCCAACCTGATCACGGTTGCGAATGGAGCGACGCTCTCGGCCGGCCCCAATGGCACCGTGATCTTCGCCTTCGACGAAGACCTGACGGTCAACAGCTCGTCGGGCAACAACGGGGCCGGCGGCATCCTGTCGAACAACGTCATCGCCAACTACGTCGCCGCCATGAGCGCAGGGACCTTCGCGCTGTCGGCTGGTTCCCACGGCCTGACGCTGGCATCGACGGCATCCATCACGGCCGGCAATGGCATCGCGGTCGGCCTGTCCGGGGCCACGCTGAATGTCCTGTCTGGCGCGTCCATCAATGCGGTCACGGTCGGGTTCGGCTTCAACGAGGACAACATCGTCATCGCGGCGAGCAACCCCAACACGCCGGACTACGCGTTCGTCAGCAACAGCCAGATCGCGGCGCTCGTTCTCGCGTCGGCCAACGCGACGAAGCTGACGATATCGGCGAACAATCGGATCAACGTCGCAGCGTCTGGCATTATCGACACCCGCTTCCTGAACGCGCAGTCTCACTCCACCCACAATGCGCTGGGCATCGAACTCGACGCGCCGATCATCACAGTTGCGACCGGCGCCCAGATCCTGGCCAGGGCGATCAATTCCGGCGGCAGCACCTTTACCGACGGTGACGTCACGCTGTCCGCGGCCTGGAGCACGAGCCTCATTTCCGGCCTGGCGAGTTCGACCACGAGCATCACGGTCGACGCGGCAACGATCACGGGCGGCAACATTACGATTGCGGCCAACTCGTCGGCCTCGTCAAACTTCACCAGCAACGCCTTTGGGTATCTGGCCACGATCGGTGTGTTGCTCGCCGGGCTGGGCGTCAATGGCGGCTACGTCGCCGGCGAATCGACCGCAACGGTGGCGATCAATTCACACGCCAATATCTCGGGATCCGGAAACGTCGCGCTCACGGCAACGGGGTCCGAGACGGCGGCAGATCCCGTCGTCGCCATAAGCGCGATTTCGCCGTTCGGCGCTTCCGTCGTCGTCGGCAGCGTCAAGGCGGATGTCTCGGTCATCGTCGCCGACCAGGCGACGATTGCCGCCGGCGGATCGCTGCGGATCGCTGCCGCCAACGACGCCACGCTGGATATTTCAGCGCTGACCATCACGACGGCGGGGCAGTTCATCACCACCGTGGCTGTTGGCCAGGCCGACATCCAGACCCAGGCCATCGTGAACAGCGGCGCCAATATCAGCGCCGGCGCCGGCGGCATCAGCGTCACCGCGCGAAACGGCAATTCGTTCTCGACCAGCGCGACGGCGTTCGCCTTCAACCCGACGACCGGTTCCGGCGGCGTCGGCGGCGTTGCTGCGGTCAGCAACGTCAGCAGCGTGGCAACGGCGATCCTCGGCGCCAACGTCGGCAGCGCGAGCGCGGCGACGCCCGGTCCGGTGCAGGTCTCGGCATTCTCCGATACCAGCAAGAACGCGGTCAGCGCGTCGGTGACGATGGGACAGCCGGCCCTGGTCGGCGCGATCACCTCCGGCATCGCCGGTCTCGGGAAAGTGTCCGCCGGCGTGATCGGCGCCCTGATGTCCCCGCTGGTGTCGATCGAATTTCCGCTGAAGATCGCAGGCTCGTTGTCGCTTGCCACCAGCGACGTGTCGGCCAATGCCGGGATCGCCGCGAGCGGCGGCGGCGCTCCGGCGATCTATTCCGCAGGCGACGTCAGCGTCGTCAGCCGCGTGATCGACGATCAGATCCGGAACAACTCGTCGTCCTCGGTCACCGTCAGCAATCCGAGCAAGCCCGAAGCGGCAACGATCGCCGCTGCGGTTGCCTATGGCAGCTATACGCACAATTCGAACGCCTATGTCGGTGAGGACGTCACTATCAACGCGTCGCGGATCGCGGTGTCGGCGGACACCGTGTTGCCGAACACCAACACCTGGGGTCAGTGGGACGGGTTGAGCGAGACGCTCAGCCATCTCAACGCGAATTTCGGTGCGGTCAACAACGTCGTCACCACCTATGCCGACGCGACCGCGAGTGGCGGGAGCACGGCCAGCGTTTCCGGCTCGTTCGCCTATTTCGGCAATACCGACAACACCACGGCGTGGATCGCGAGCGGCGCGAGGCTGACGTCGAACAAGACCACGACGGGTGCATGGTCGACGCAGGTCGCCGACGGCAGCCAGAATGGCCTGACGGTGAATTTTGCCAGCGACATCACCGTCTCGGCGACGGCGACCAACAACTCGATCAACATCGGCGGCGTGTTCGGGCCCCTGGTGCTGATGCCCGGAGCGGATTCCGGCGGGGTAGCCGCAGGCGGCTCGCTCAACCTCATCATCTCGACCAGCAATACCAACGCCGGCGTTTCCAACGGCGTCATGCTCAGCGCCAAGGACATCGCCGTCACCGCCATCACGACCGACCTGATGTTTGCGATCGCGCCGACGTCGGGTTCGTCGTCGGGGAGCATCGCGCTCAACGGCCTGACGTCGCTCGGCTTCATCAATAACGAAACCCATGCCTCGATCAGTTCGGGTGCCACGGTCACGGCGCCGACGATCGATGTCGAGGCCTACCAGAACATCTCGGTGCTGTCGCTCGCCGGCGCGATCCAGCTCAGCACCACCTCCGGCGTCGGCCTCGCGGTCGCCTATCTCACGGCCAACACGGACACGTCCGCCTATATCGGCGACAATCACAGCGACATCCAGACATTCAGCGGCGACGACAGCGGCGCCGTCTCGGCCGACGGCGGCAATATCACCAGCAGTGCGCTGACGGTGCTCGCCGCGACTGCCGGCCGCCTCACGGTGGCTTCGGTCGCGGTGGTGGAATCCGATCCGTTCGCCCAGGTGGGCTCCGCGACCAAGGCCAAGTCGATCCTGTCGGGTTCAACCGGCGTATTCGGGACGTCCGTGGCCAGCCAGCTTAACCGGGCCGCGTCGGCCGCCGCGTCCAAGTCCGGCAGCAAATCGCCGAGCTTCAGCGTCGATATCGCCGGCAGTTCGGCGGTCTCGCAGACCGAGATCGACACCACGGCCTATATTTCCGGCGTCACGATCAATCAGACCAATCCCTACACCGCCAGCGCCGCGCCGTTCGTGCAGGTCGAGGCGCTGAACTACAGCATTCTGGACAACGGCTCCGGCGCAGCCGCGCTCAATTTTGCGGGCAGCAGCAACCCGAGCGCCGCCGTTGACGGCACCATCGCGGTCGCGATTTCACAGAATTCGACGACCGCCTTCATTGCCAACACGACGATGAGCGACGAAGCCAGTGCCAGCGTTACCGCGCTGACCGGCGGTTCGGAGACGGTGGTCGCCCTCGGGCTGGCCGCGACCCGTACCGGGATTGCGGCCTCGATTGCGGCCTCGGTCGCCCTGATCGCCGACAGCACCACGGCCTATATCGACAACTCGACCATGACCGGTGTTGCGTCCGGTACGTCGAATGCGCTCAACGTCAACGCCTACCAGACCAGCAACATCGCGATCGGCGGCGGCTCGCTGTATCTGTCCGGCAGCACCAGCAGCAGCAGCGGCAGCATCGGGCTCGCGCTGACCTATGCCGAAATTCGCGATCCCGGCGGCAGCAAGGCTGTCGATGCCCACATCACCAATTCGCAAGTCAACGGATTCAATACGCTGACCGTGATCGGCGACGACGCGGCCGTGATTGCGGCCGGCGCGGCTTCGGGCGGACTGGGCGGCAACGGCCTGGCCGGCGCCATCGTGGTCGACGTGATCAGCCCGACGATTACGGCCTACATCAGTGGCAGCGCCGTTACGATGTCGGCCGGCGGCACCGTCATCGTCAGCGCGGAAAGCGGCGATTCCTCCAGTCTCGATACGGCGCTCAGCATCCTCGCCGAGAGCACGAACAACGGCCAGGTCGCGCACGACAACTGCCCCACCTCGACCGGCTCGCAGGCTTGTGTCGATTTCAGCGGCGCCGCGCTCAACGGCGGCGTCGGCGCCGGTCCGGGCGCGGCGATCATGTCGGTCGCCGGCTTCGTCCAGGCCGGCAAGAACAATATCGGCGTCGCCATCGTCGCCGATGCCATCTCCACCACGCATTCGGCCTACATCACCCAGACGCTGATGACCGCGACGGGCGGCAACGTACTGGTGTCCGCGGAAGATTCCTCGAAGATCCAGTCCGTTGCGGTCGGATTTGGCCTCGCGACCGGGCAGTTTGCCGGGCAGGGCGGCGTCGTCGTCAGCACCATCAGGAACGACGTGTCGGCGTCGATCGGCGGCGGCAACTCCACCCCTGCCAATACGGTGGTGAGCGCGGGCAACGTCAACGTCCAGGCGCTCGACAATTCCGCGATCACCTCGACGGCGGCAGTCGGGGGAGCGTCCACCCAGGGCAGCGCCGCCGGTCTCGCCATCGTCTACAGCGAGATCAGCAACCAGCTCAACGCCAACGTCGCGAGCGCGAAGATCGTCGCCAGCAGCGATGCGAGGGTCAGCGCCGATTCGGACGCCACGATCTCGACGGTCGCCGTCGGCGTGGCCCTGTCCTCGCAGATCGGCCTTGCAGGGTCGGTCGCGACCAATGTGATGGGCACCAACGTCACCGCCAGCGTCACCGGCGGCGCCGATGTGCTCGCGACCAACAATGTCGGCGTGCTCGCCAACAACACCGACGGCATCGCCGTGTTCGCCGGCGCCTTCGCGATCTCGAAGGGCGCGGCCGGCGGCGGTGGCTCGATGGTCACCAACTCGATCAACGGCAGCACCTCGGCCTTCATCAGCGGTGCGACCACCAAGGTCGATGCGCTCGGCACCAGTTCGTCGGACACCTTGTCGGTCAACAGCGGGACGCTGGCGCACGCTTTCAACATCGGCGGGTTCGACGCGCCGACCGACAACATTCCCGACCTCAGCGAGACGCAGGAGGTCGTTAAGGGTCTCGCCGTGGTCGCCAGCTCGCATCAGGCGGTGGTTGCCAACGTCGCCGGTCTCGCTGTAGGCAGCAGCATCGCGATCATGATCAACCCGATCGTGAACGTGATGCAGGGCACGACGAACGCCTATATCGACAGTTCGAGCATCGACACGCGACTGACCAGTACCACCCCGGCGCCGCAAATCGACGTCGCGGCCTCTAGCTTCTCGTATTCGGGAACATTCGGCGTCGGCATCGCGGCGACCACCGGTGGGAGTGGCGTTGCCGGCGGTGCGACCATCGTCAGCACGACGATGGCGCGCAACACGTACGCCACCATCACCAACGCGACGATCGGCACAACGATCGCCGGCACGCCAGCGGTCGGAGCCGTCACCGTCAAGTCCAATGCGGAGCAGGATGCATCGTCGATCGCGGTCGGCTTCAACAGTGGCTCGGTCGGGCTCAACGTCTTCAAGGCGACCACGGAAGCCTATGTGGATGGCGGCGCGCTCACCGCCACGTCGCTGTCCGTCAAGGCCGCCGACAGCACGGGGATCGCGTCGGCGAACGGCAGCGGCGCCTATGGCAGCCAGGCCGCTGTCGGTGCGGCGTTCCTGGTGCAGGTCAGCGCCAACACCACCGAGGCCTATATCGGCGACGAGTTCCATTATCGCGGCAACAGCGCGGGGTCGCATACCACGGCGATCACGCTCGCCAGCACCGGCGCCCTCGACGTCGAGGCGTCGACCACGGACAATTTCAAGGCCTATTCGGTCGGCGGCGCGGTCTCGACCGGCACTGCCGCCATCGCCGGCATGGCGAATATCGAAATCGCCAACAACACCACGATCGCGGGGATCTACGACACCACGGTGCAGTCGGCGAGCGGCGGCTCGGTCGGCGCGATTACGGTCAGCGGCACCGAAACCGTCAACATCATGGAAATCGCCGGCGCGCTGTCGATCGCCGCGAGCGGGGCGGGCGTCGGCGTCGGCGCTGCGGCCAACATCGTCTCCTTCAAGAGCTCAACCGTTGCGGAGACCCGCAACAGCGACCTGAACTCGTCCGGCACGATCAGTGTCGTCGGCCAGAGCACGAAGGAGGTCATGTCCTACGCGGTGACCGCCGGCATCGGCGGCTCGGCCGGACTTGCTGCAACGATCGGCGTCATCACCGTCGGCACGAACCTGGCCGATGGTGCTGTGTTCGCACAAGAGATGGGGCAGCTCGGCGGCACCCTGAACACGACCAATTCTGCAACCAATTCCGATCAGGGCGGCGGCGCGGTCGCGAGCGGCACCACCGGGTCTCCGTCCGGAGCGCACGCCAGCTCGACATATGATGTCAGCACGGCGCTGAATGGCGGTGCCGATGGTGTGACCGCGCAGATCGACGGCGGTCACGTCATCGCCCACGAAATCGACGTGGGCGCGACCAGCGCGACCAGCGCACAGATGTTCCTGCTCGGGGCCGGCTTCGGCAAGAATGCCGGCGTCGGTGCCGCGATCGGCTTTGCCACCGTCGGCAGCAACGTCCTTGCCAGCCTGAACCCCGTTACCGCGGTGGCGCCCACCATCAACGTCCTGGCGACGGTGCAGGACCCGACCGGCGGCGCGCACCCCGGCCGGACCATCGACATCCAGTCGGTCGCCGGTGGCGGCGCGCTTTATTTCGGCGGTGACGCAGCCGTTGCCGAGGGCGATGTCGCCAACGTGGTCACGTCGCAGATCGGCGGGCAGGTCGCGGGGACCAGCACCAACGCCGCCGCCATCAATGTCGGCGCCCGCGACACCTCTTCGCAGCGCGCCCAGACCGAAGGCGCATCGGTCGGCGCCGTCGCGGTCGGCGCATCGGTCACGTCCGCGCAGAAGACCAGCCTCGTTACCGCCCAGGTGATGGGCGGCGCCCACATCACGGCCGCCACCCTTAACGTGAACGCCTCCAATGCCGGCATGCTGTGGGCCTATTCGGTCGCGGTCTCCGGCGGCATCATCAGCGGCAACGGATCGGCCGCCACTGCGACGGACCTGGCGAACGTCACCGCGCGAGTCGGTTCCAGCGCCGTCATCACGACCAGCGGGAGCAGCGGCCTGAACCTGACTGCGACCGATACGCCGGATGCGGAGGCCAATGCGCTGGGCGTCGTCGCCGGCGCTGCCGCTGTCGGCGCTTCGGTTGCGACCGCCACCGTGAGCTCCACGGTCACGGCAGAAGTGCTGGACGATGCAGCGCTGACCGGCAACGTCGCGGTCAACGCCTATGAGAGAGTGCAGGACGGCGGCAAAGCGGCCTATACCAACGCGATCGGTGCCTCCGGCGGTGTCCTTCTCGGGCTTCAGGCGACGGCGTCGCTTGCCTCCAACACCTCCCATGTCGCGGCCACGATCGGCAATGACGTCAACCTGTCATCCGGTAACGTCACCATTCTTGCCCAGAACACGACCGGCCAAAGCGCCAATGCCACCGGCATCGCGGCAGCGGGAATCCTGGCGGTTGGCGTGGTGGTCGTGAACGCGAGTTCGGACACGACGACGACCGCCACGATCGGCAACAACACGGACGCCTCCAACACGGGCGTGATGCAGATTTCGGCCGTCGGCACCGACAACAACTACGCCCACGGGATTTCCGGCAGCGGCGGCATGTTTGCCGGAAACGGCGCATCGGCGAACACGTCGGATAGTTCGACGGTGATCGCCGGAATCGGTAACGGCAACCGCGGCGCTACGACCTCCAGCTCCGACAACTTCATCTCGGTGGCGTCGCTGGCGATCCTTGCCACCCACGTCGACAATTACACGACGATGGCCGATACCGGGCAGGCCGCGGCTTACGGCGCCAGCGGCGCGGCGTCGACGCACAGCTCGAATTCCGTCGTGACGGCGGGTGTCGGCATCAACAATACGATCGGGGTGAGGGGCACCAGCCCCGGCCATTGCGACGTGTCGGATTGCGCCCCCGACCTGACCATCACCGCCAACAACGTCTTCAACGAGGTCGGCACCGGCTCCAGCGCCAACGCGGGCGCCGGCGGCGGCATCAACGGTGTCGGCGCCACCAGCGCCATCACCCTGGGCGGCGCGGCGACCGTGAATATCGGCAAGAACACCCACATCGCTACCGGCACCGACACGGTCTCGAACCCGGGCAATGTCAAAATGCTCGCTACGACCACGATCGCCGGCACCGACCGCGTGACCCTGGTCACCGGCGGCGGCATCGAAGGCGCCGGCGTCTCGTCGTCGCTGCACGCAGAAGTCGACAACAACATCAATATCGGCTCGGCCACCGCCTACGATTCCGGTGCGCTGACGTCGCCTTCGTCGGCCACGGCGGACCAGGTGTGGATCACCTCGTTCGGCACGATCGGGGCCGGCACCTACACCATGTCGTCGGCCAACACCTCGTCCAACGCCAACACCTACGGCGTCGCGTTCGTCGCCGCCGCGGCGTTCGCCGACACCAACATCACCACCAACCAGAACATCGTGGTCGGCTCGTCGGTGCTGACCGCTTTCGACAACATCGATCTCACGGCCGGCAGGAGCCCGGATGGGCTGCATGCCACTACCATGCAGGATGACGCGTCCGCGATCAGCTTCGCGAGGGGCCTCATCGCGGTGCCGGACGCACGCGCGAGCTCGACGCTCACCAACAACACCAACGTCACCATCGCTGCCGGCGCATCGGTCAACAGTGGCCAGAACATTGTCGCCGGCGGTTATGCCGGCGTGGTGAACGCCACCGCGACCGGCAGCGGTCACGGCTACGAGCTCGGATTCATCCCGGCCAGCGACGGCCACAGCGACCCGAGCAATAACGCCCATGCCGAGCTGACGGTCAACGGTGCGCTGACGGCCGGCATCTACAACTCGCTCCTGATCACCATCGCCTGCGACAACAGCGCCAGCTGTCTCACCGTAGCGCCCGGCGGCGCGCCCTTCAGCTTCAGCTATACCAACGCGTTCGACGGCACCACGTTGATCACCAGCCATTTCGACCACGAGACCCGCGGCACACTGCTCAGTGGGTTGAGCACCTCGGGTAACGCGTTCGCGCTCGGACAGTTGTTTGCCTCGGGCGGTACCGTCACCCTCAACGCCGACCACATCACCGGAAGCGGCACCGTCACTGCCAGGGGCGCGCCAACGATCTCGGTGAACAACCAGAGCGATGCCAATCTGGTGCTCACCGGCGCCTATATCGGGATTGCCGCGGCGGGCGACATCTTCTTCACAGGCGCGGCCAGCAGCTTCGCAAGCGGATCGACGGCGACGCTTCACGCCAACGCGAATACGAGCGGGATCGCGACGATCGCGATCAACAACTCCTACAACCCGCCCGACTACGATCTGAGCGTCAATGGCCCGACGCTGCTGATCCTCGGCGACGTCACCAACGTCAACGGCCTCGTGACCGTCAACAACACGCTCGGCTCCTACGGTCTGTCGGCGAACCTGACTGGCCAGCAGGTCCAGATCACCGTTCCGAACGGCGCGGTCGCGGTTTCGGCGAATGATGACTCGGGCATGTATATCGCCGGCGGCGCGCCGTTCTCGGAATGGTCGAGCTTCATGGTGTACCCGGGCGCCGATCCGGCGAGCGGCACGCCGATCGGCAACGTCGCGGCCGCGTACCTCGCGAACGCGTTGTTCCCGACTGCCACCAGCGCTGACGCGCTGAACCGGGATCTCTATGGTGAAGTCGGCCAGTCCGGGACGAAGGTCGACGGCTCGCCGGCCAATATCAGCATGATCCTGTTCGGCAACTGCGTCATGTACTACAGCGGTAACTGCATCGGTTTCCACCAACGTTACGCGTCCAGCTGGAACGGAGTCGTCAGCACTGGGGACCCCAGCCAGTCGCAGAATTACGACTTCAATGTCGGCGGCGACGACGCGATGCAGCCGTACATCACCTATCTGTCGCTGACCAAGTCGACCGATGCGACCCAGACCGTGGCGCAGCAATATGCTCAGGCCAACCTGAGCGGCAGCCTCGCGAGCTTCCAGATCTACGGTGCCCAGGTCGCGATCAAGGCCAGCATCATCGACGTCAACGGCAGGATCACCGCCGGACGCCAGACCAATTACAGCATCAATCTGGATTCAAGCCTGTCTGCGCCTGCCGTCGTCACCACGACGACGACCACCACCGGCAATGACAATTCGTTCGGTTGCATGATGTTCGGGACCGATTGTACGACGACGGTGACGAACACGAGCGTCTCGGGTGGATCCATTTCCTTATTCCAGTACAACTACCAGAAAGACATCCTGACCAACCCGACCGCCAACGCGCTGATGACGCTGGTCACCGATCAGTTCGGCGCCCCGCTGGCGACCTACAACGCCGCCACCAACCAGATCACCGTCGCCAACATCAATGCCTCGTCCGGCGGCGGCAGCGTGCTGCTCGACGGCAAGATCATCAGCACCAACCAGCTCGGCAACATTCACGTCAACGGTGGCTACGGCAGCGTCAGCATCAACAACCAGACCGGCCTCGACCTCGTGGTCAAGGGCGTCAACACCGGCAACACGGCTGCTGCTGCGGCATTGACCAGCACCGTGACCCTGGTCGATCGCAACATCACGTCCGGCAACAACACCTCGACCTACGTCTATTCGCCGGCGACCAATGCCATCAACCTCTACAAGACCGCGAACGGTGCGCCGGCCAACACCACCGCCGGCTGCACGGCCGCGAATAATTGCTCCACGACCTCGGGTTCGGACGGATATTACGATCCGGTGTCGGGACTGCGCTTCCAGTGGGTGCAACAGGCATCGATCCAACGCCAGCTTACGACCACCGACCCGAACACCCACGTGGTCACCGATGTCGGGGCCTACGCGGACTGGCAATTCACCGGTGACAGCAATCAGCCGTGGTCATACGTCGCGGCGGACGGCACGCTGTCGTCGACACCGCAGGGAACAATCACGACCGGCAATTCCACGAGCGCGCCCGTATTCCAGGAGACGATCAGCGGAACCGTCGACCATTACGCCCAGACCAATGTCGGCTATGGCCATTGCGACGGAACCAGCTGCAGTTACGGCTTCCATCAGAACGGCGCCAGCACCGGCGACTGGAACTACAATCTGGTGGACAGGGGCACGCTGACCATCACCGCGTCGGTGAAGGCGGACAACCGGTTCGGGATCAACTTCGGCGGAAACGCCAGCGGTACGGTGAACATCGCCTCGAACGGCAACGTGATTTTCACAGGTAGCGTCGTCAATCCGAACGGCGCGCTGTCGGTGAACTCGTCGTCGCAGCAGCAGCTCTTCAACACGACGACCGGCGGCAGCATCTCGCAGACCCCGACCGGTTCGATCCTGACCCAGAGCGCAAGCTTGATCGCCTCCGGGGCCATCGGCTCGCTCGCGGCCCCGCTCAATGCGACGCTGTCCAATAACGGATCGGCGCCGGGCGGGTTGTCGGCGCAGGCCGGCGTCGGCGGCGTTTATTTGAACCTCGCCTCGGGCGCCACGCTCGGGCAGGTGTCGTCAGGCAACGCCAACACCGGCTTCGGCGACGTCAACATCACCGCGACTGGCGATCTCATCGCCGGGGCCAACGCGCAGGTCACCGGCCGCAACATCTCGTTGATCAGCACGCTCGGCAGCGTTGGTGCGATCACCAATCCGCTGTCGATCAGCGCCAATGCCTCGCAACAGGCTGACGGCTCGTACAACGGCGGCATCGTCAACGTCGTGGCCCATGGCGACATCGGCCTGACCCAGACCGCGGCGTCCTCGGCCTATTCCAGCGATCTGCGGGTCGGCCTGATCGCTTCGGCGAGCGGCGACGTGCTGCTGAACGTGCCCTACGGCACGATCCTCGACGCGAGCGGGCAGACCGCATCGCAAACGCTGACGTCGGCGCAGGTTGCGGCGGTGTCCTCGGCCTTGCACCTGACCGCGCTCGATGGCGCCAACGACTCCGCGCTCGCCAGCGTGATTGCGTTCTCCAACATCGTGAACCGCGATCTGCTGGCCTATAGCGTGCTGCTGCAGCATGGCACCATCCAGGCCGGTTCGGCGTCGCTGAACGCGTCCGGGATCGCGCGTCTCGCCATCGGCGTGCTGAACTCGACCGACTACGCCACCTTCCAGAGCCTCACCGCCGCTGCCAATGCGACGATTGGATCGGATGGCACGCTGACATTGACGGCGAACGGCATGGCCCAGTTCAAGACGGCCGCGGCCGCCACACTCGGCATCACCAACCCGACATCGGCGCAGATCCAGACCTACGCCAACAGCCAGTACCAGGCCTATGCAACGGCGATCCAGAGTTACGCCAATGCCCAGGGCACTTTCGTGCTGGCCGGCGACCTGGCTTCGATCGCGACCTACGCGCCATCGGCCCTGACGGCGGCGGACTATACCAAGTTCCAGACGTTGACCTCGAATGGCGCGATTCTCAGCGGAAGCGGAGTTCTGACCCTGACCGCGGCCGGCGTTTCGGCGAACGCCTCGGCGGCGCTCGGGTCGGCCTACAGCTCCTTCCAGACGCTGACCTCCAGCACCAACGCCACGATCGGATCGGATGGCACGCTGACCTTGACCGCGGACGGCATCAACCAGTTCAGGGCGGCGGCGGCCACCGCACTTGGCATCGCCAACCCGACGTCGGCACAGATCCAAAGCTACGCCAATAGCCAGTACCAGGCCTACGCAACGACGACCCGGACCTACGCCAACACGACGTATCAGGGCTTCAAGACCACCATTCAGGCCTATGCGCCGACGCTGTACCTGCCGATGGCCACCGTGTTTGGACAGGCTTACGGCTCGAACTGGAAGACCAACGCGCAGGTTGCGAACTATGCGACGAATTCGGCGGCCCTGCTGACGCTCAACACCTATGGCAGTGTCGTCAACGGCGTGTTCACGCTGAGCACGGGCGCTATCGGCGACGCCGCCGTCGCGCACTACGCGTCCGCCGGGCTGACCACGCAATACGGCCTGTTCCAGACGCTGACGTCCGCGCAAAACAGCTCGGTCAATGATGGCGTTCTCACGCTGACGACGGCCGGCGTTGCCAACTATGCATCGTCTGCGCTCGGATCGGGATCTGCCGGCTATACCGCGTTCCAGAACCTGACCTCGGCGGCCAACGGTTCCGTCAGCAACGGCGTGCTCACGCTGACCCCGGCCGGCGTCACCTTCTTCACGGCGGCCGCGGCCGCGGCGCTGCATGTTGCTTCGCCGACGGCGGCGCAGGTCCAGGCCTATGCCAACGCGCAATACCAGAGCTACGCGCAGAGCATCCAGACCTACGCCAATGACAAGTATCAAGGCTTTGCCGCGACCATCCAGACCTACGCCACGGGCCTGTACCAGCCGCTGCAAACGGCGACGACGTTCAATGCCACCCCTGCGGTCGCGTTCTCGCTGTTGAGCGCCAGCGGCGCGCTCCAGAACGGCACCTTCGTGCTCACCAACAGCGGCATTCTAAGCTACGCCAAGAGTGCGCTGTCGAGCACCAACTATGCCCAGTTCGCCAATTTGCTCAGCAACGGCACGCTGAGCGGCGGCACGTTCCAGCTGAGCGCCAGCGGCGTCTCCTCGCTGGCCCAGACGGCACTGACGCAGGACTACCAGAACTTCGAGACGCTCTATACCAACGGCTCGCTGGTGAACGGGGTCTGGACGCTGACTGCCGCGGGCATCGCGGCCTTCCGTCAGGCCGCGTCGACGGCGCAAAATCCGAACCCGACCGACGCGCAGGTGCAGGCCTATGCCAATGCGCTGTACCAGTCCTATGCGACGAACATCAACGGCGCGGCCAACGTGCAGTATCAGGGCTACCTGACTTCGATCTCGACCGCGGCGAGCACTGCGTACCGGAATTTCGCCGTCGAACTGCTGGCGCTCTATAACCAGTACTACGCAGGCGGCAATCCGATCGCGATTACCGATCTGCTCGGACCGACGGCGACATTCGCGCCGGCCGACGCGATGCAGTTCTTGCAGAGCGTTTCGAACCTGCTTCCCACCGCGGACCGGACCGCGTTCGCCAGCCTGACGGCGCTCGGCCAGATCCATAACGGGACCTTCGTGCTCAACAACGTGTCTTCCTACGCCCAGACCGGACTGAGCGCCGCCAACTACGGCGCTTACACCGCGCTGCTGGCTTCGGGCACCCTGACGAGCGGCGTGCTGGCCTTGTCACCGGCCGGCTTGAACGGCATGGCGCAGGCCCAGCTGACGCCGAGCTACCAGTCCTACGTCAACCTCACGTCCAGCGGCTCGTTGCAGAGCGGCAACTTCGTCTTCAGCAGCGCCGGCGTTTTCGCCAACGCACAGGCCGGCGTGACCGCCGCCTACACTTCGTTCCAGCAATTGATGGCCAACGGCTCGGTCGTCAACGGTGTGTTCACGCTGTCGAGCAGCGGCCTTGCGGCCTACACCTCGATCGCCGCGGCGGCGCTGGGCGTCGCCAGTCCGACGGCGCTGCAGGTGCAGACTTACGCCAACCAGCAGTATCAGAACTCGCTGTTCAGCAGCGCCAACCCTGTCTATCAGTCATACGTCCAGTCGATCGGCTCCGGCGCTCAGGCGCAGTACGCCGATCTGGCCAACAAGGTCTTCCTGTACCTGCAACAGCATGACCAGCAGGGGTGCGGCGGCTTCGGTGGTTGCACGGGCCCGATCCTGGCCCCGGGGCAGACCACCGCCACCGATGCCCAGGTTGCGCAATATGCCAGCCAGGCGCTGTACGGCACCGACCTGCAGAACTATCAGACGCTCGCGGCCAACGGCACGGTTGCCAATGGCGTGTTGACGCTGACCTCGGCCGGTCTCGCGCCGGTGTCCGCGCTGGTGCTCTCGGCGCCGCTCGCGACGGCCTTCGCCTCGCTGCTGAGCACCGGCTCGCTGCAAGGCGGCCAGTTCGTGCTCAGCTCGGCGGCCGTCTTGCAGAACCTCCAGACGCTGGCGACCGGCGGCAGCGCAGCGTCCGGGCTGTACCAGTTCAACACCGCAGGCATCCTGGCCAATGCGTCGACCGCGCTGGGCACCAATGCCTTGCAGCAGCTTCTGGCGAGCGGCTCGCTTCAGTCCACAACGGTGAACGGGGTCTCGACCTCGAGCTTCGTCCTCAGCGATCCCGGCGTTACCTACTACGCATCGGCGGCGCTGACGGCTGCGAACTACCTGACCTTCCAGGGGCTGACCGCGAGCGCCAACGGCGAGGTCGTCAATGGTGTGCTGACGCTGTCCGCCGCCGGTATCGCGCAATTCTCCGCGGCGACGGCTGCGGCGCTGCATCTGGGCACGACGGCGCCGACGGCGGCGCAGGTTCAGGCCTATGCGAACAGCCAGTACCAGGGTTTCGCGACGACCATCAAAACCTATGCGAACGCGCAGTATCAGGGCTACGGCAGCACGTTCTCGTCCTACGCGAACGGCCAGTACCAGCCGCTCCA
Organism: Bradyrhizobium manausense; assembly: GCF_018131105.1. Lineage (NCBI taxonomy): Bacteria > Pseudomonadati > Pseudomonadota > Alphaproteobacteria > Hyphomicrobiales > Nitrobacteraceae > Bradyrhizobium > Bradyrhizobium manausense. The sequence goes on from NZ_JAFCJI010000001.1 coordinate 1,028,092, forward strand.
GCAGGCGGTGGTGAACTACGCCACGAATAACCTCGATGTCGTGGTCGACCTGGCGAGCGGAACGTACCGGACCAGCTACGGCTACGGCGGTACCTGTCAGTACAACAATTGCTCTGCCCCGATGCAGATCACCAACGCGGTGCTGGCCGACTGGGCGCAGCAGGCTCGTTCGGGCTCGACCAACAACCCGTTCGGCGGCAACAACGGCTACGGCACGATCTCGACCGCGGACTACAACAGCTTCATCGCGATGCTCGGGCAGGGGACCGTGGTGTCAGGAGCGCTGACGCTCAATGCCGCCGCCCTGCAAACCTATTACTCGAACCAGACGTCAAGCGCGGCGATCCTGAACCAGTCGTATCTGGTGTTCCAGACCATCGTCGGGGCCGGTAACAGCACGATCCAGAACGGCGCGCTGACGCTGACCTCGGCCGGCATCACCAATGTCGCGGCCGCCGCCGTCGCCTTCCTCGGAAACAATCCGACCAATGCGCAGGTGCAGGCCTTTGCGGCGCAGGCCTATGCGAGCGACCTGACTTCAATCCAGGGCTATGCTGCGACCCAGTACCAGTCCTACGCCACGTCGATCAGCGCCTATGGCAACACGCAGTACCAGGGCCTGGTTCAGACCATCCAGAGCTACGCCAATACGCAGTACCAGGCGAACGTGACGACGATCCAGGCGTACGGCAATACGCAGTACCAGACCCTCACGGCCAACGGCACGCCGCAGGTGAGTGCCGGCATCCTCAGCCTGGTGGCCGACTCCGTCTACTCGACGGGACAGATCGTCTCCACTCTGAGCAATGCCGCGCTGCTGCCGTCGGCAGGGACCGTGGGCACGAATGTCACGGCCAGCGTCGTCGGCCGCAACGTGACGCTGAATGCCGGCAACAGCGTCGGCAGCACCGCGCCCAACGTCTCGATCGACCTGACCCATCTGAGGGACGGCACGATCACGACCACACAGCAGGCCGCGCTGTCGGTTGCGACCACGCCGGGCTCGATCACGTTCAGCGCGACGGTCAGCAACCAGGTTCTGGCGGGTATCGACCTGGCGCATCTGCCGGCCGGCGTTACCGTCAATGGAAACACGCTCAGCGGTTTGACGCTGAGCAACCTTCCGAACGGCGTCACCGTCAATGATCTGAACTCCGTCGAGCTGGCGCAGACAGCGCCGCTCTATGTCAACGCCAGCGGCACCTTCAACGCGACGGCAGGCACGGCGCTGTACGTCCAGGCGGCCGCGAGTGATGGACACCCGGTCGCGAGCCTGACGGTCGGTCAGATCACCGCAGGTGGCGACGTCACCTTGCTGGCGCCGCAGAGCATCCTGGCGGCGACGAACTCCGCCGGGGCGGCGCTGTATGCCAATCAGGTCGTGATCAACCCGGCCAATGGTGCGATCGGCAACCTCACGCTCGCCGCCACCAACGCGATCGGTTCGGCCGATAATGCGTTCAGCTATCACATCAACGGCAAGCTGGTGTCGGCGCAGGCTGGTACGGATGCCTATCTGACCGCAACCGGCGGCGATGCCATCTTCGGCAAAGTGTTCGCTACCAACACCGTCTCGCTGACCGCGACCAACGGCAATATCGACAGCTACCTGGCTGGTGTCACGATGGCCGCCAACAACATCATCCTCAACGCATCGGGCGATGTGGGCACGCAGAACACGCCGTTCACGGTTCAGGTCGGCGCCACCGGCCTGCTCAGCGGCACGATTGCAGGATCCGCCTTCATCTATAGCCCGACGCTGGCGACGCAGAATCCGGTGTCGCTCAACGTTGGCAACCTGTCGGCCGCCAGCGGACTGACGCTGATCAGCGATGCCGGCATCACCTTCGGCGGTGCCGCGGGCTCGTCGCTGGGATCGGTCACGGTCTGCTCGGGGCCGTGCCTCACCGGATCGACCGCGGTCGGCGGATCGATCACGATGGCTACCAACGCCTCGATCCTGTCCGGACAATCGATCAGCCTGACGGCGCCCGGCGATATCGTGCTCGGCGAGCTGACCTCGACCGCCAACCCGTCGTCGACCGCGACCGTCATCACGATCAACAGCACCGGCGGCGCCATCACGGCCAATGGTGATGGCCACACCAATGTCACTGCAACGGCAGCGAACGCCGCAGTGTCGCTCGCGGCGAACAGCATCGGCACCTCGACGCAGAGGGTCAGCGTCGATACACCGCTGCTCACGGCGACCGCCGCTACCGGTGGCATCTATCTGGGCTCGGTTGCCGATCTTGAGGCGACCCAGCTGTCGGCAATTCACGGGTCGGTCGATATCGTCTCGGGCGGCAAGTTGAGCCTCGACAGTGTCCTGGCGGGCACGGCCGCCGGTGCGAGCGGCACCATCACCGCCAAGACACTGACACAGGCGGGCGACGTCGTCATTGCGACTGCGACGAGCAGTGGCGACATGACGGTCGACAGCGCCGGAGCCCTTCGCTTCACGCAGCTCAGCAGCACGGGCGGAGCCATCGAACTCACAGCCTATGCCGCCGTCAACGGCGGGACGCTCGATGCGGCGGCCGCGCTGGGCGTGACCTCGACCACCGACAGCATCACGCTGGCAACCGCCAGCAGCGGCGGCTCGCAGACGGTCCAGGCCCACCAGAACGTCACCTTCAACAGCCTGACTGCGACCGGCATCACCGGCGACGTCGGCAGTGTCACGGTCGTCGCGACCAACGGCTTCGTGCTGGCGCAGACGGTGCTCGTGAACGGGACGGCGACGCAGGGCTCGGTGGCGGCCAACGGTTCGGCATCGCTGACCGCAGGAACGACCAACACGGGCAGGGTGCTGACGGCCACCACCGGGTCGGGCTCGATCAGCGGCAGCGGCCTCGTCGATTGGACCTCGCTCGCGAGCGCAACAACGCTAGGCGTGACATCGACCGCGGACAGCATCACCTTCGAGACCGCTCAGAGCGGCGGCACGCAAACCATCCACGCCCACGACAACGTCACCTTCAACGCCCTGACGGCGACCGGCATCAGCGGCGATGCCGGCAGCATCAGCGTCACCGCCGACAACGGCTTCATCCTGGCGCAGACCGTGACGTCAGGCGGCGTGACGACGCAGGGCTCGGTCTCGGCCAACGGTTTGGCTGCGCTGGTTGCCGGCACGACGATCACCGGCAACACGCTCGCGGCCACGACGGGTTCGGGCCTGCTGACCGCGGGCGGCCCGGTCGACTGGAGCACGCTCAACGTCGGAACGTCGCTGGGCATGACCGCGGGCCAGGGCAGCATCACCTTCCAGACCGCGCAGAGCGGTGGGACGCAAACCATCCGCGCCCAGGACAACGTGACGTTCAACGCGCTGACGGCGACCGGCATCACCGGCGATGCCGGCAGCATCAACGTCAGCGCCGACAGCGGCTTCATCCTGGCGCAGACCGTGACGTCAGGCGGTGTGACGACGCAGGGCTCGGTCTCCGCCAACGGCTCGGCTGCGCTGGTTGCCGGGACGACCATCACCGGCAACACGCTCGCGGCCACGACCGGTTCGGGCTTGCTGACCGCGGGTGGCCCGGTCGACTGGAACACGCTCAACGTCGGAACGTCGCTGGGCATGACCTCAGGCCAAGGCAGCATCACCTTGCAGACCGCGCAGAGCGGTGGGACGCAGACCATCCACGCCCATGACAACGTGACGTTCAACGCGCTGACGGCGACCGGCATCACCGGCGATGCCGGCAGCATCAACGTCACCGCCGACAACGGCTTCATCCTGGCGCAGACGGTCGCGGCCGGCGGCGCCCTGACGCAAGGATCCGTTGCGGCCAATGGCTCGGCCACGCTGATCGCGGCATTGTCGAACACCGGGCACAGTCTCACGGCGACCACCGGCAACGCGACGCTGCGTGGCACGCTGATCCGCTGGGATAACCTCAATGTCGGCGGTTCGCTCGGCATCACGGCGACGACGGGCGGCATCGATCTCGGAACGGCCATCAGCGGCGGCACGCAGACGCTGCACGCCGTGACCGATATCGCCTTCACCCAGCTCACCACCACCGGCATCCCGGGTGATGCCGGTGACATCAACCTCACGTCCGACACGGGCTCGCTCCGCGGCGGATCGATCTCCGCCAACGGCGATACGCATTTCGATACGGCCGGCTCGATCTCGCTGAACCGTATCAGGGGCAGCACCATCAAGCTGTCCTCGCGGGGCGACCTGACGGTCGGCTTCGTCAGCGTCGTCAAGGAGCTCGACCTCGCGGCTGATACCATCAACATCAACGGTGAGCAGATCCGCTCGACGCCGCCAATTCCGCTGGTCATGAACGTGACCGGCTACCACGGCGGGACGGCGACGTCGGCCAACATCTCGCTCGACCCGGACACCATCATCGTCAATCAGTTCAATGTGGTGGATGCCAACTTCCTGACCGATGCCCGCGCCGTCTCGATCCTGAACGGCTATGTGCCGGGTCAGCTCATCCTCACCACGGCGACCGAGCAGGTGCTGCTGAACAACCGTTCGCCGGCGCCGACGAACTGGCCGTCGCTCCAGCTCTACCAGCCGGGCGGCGTGTTCGCGATGAGCCAGACCGGCAACGCCAACGTCAGCAACACCTACGTGGTGTTCTACACCGGCGATATCTCGGCAACCGTCACCAACTACGGGCCGACGCACACCTGCTGCAGCGACTACACGGGCGCCAGCATGATGCGCAACATTGCCATCGACGGCGAGAGCTATGAGAGCATCGATACCTGGGTGGCGCAGAAGAGCGGGGGAACGTTCTATCTGCTCGGTCTCTCCGGCCACGCGCGGCTCGACGCCTTGCTGTCGCCGCGCCCGGTCGAGGCCATCGGGTCCGGTCCCGCGGTGAACATCGACGGGCTCAGCGACATGCGCAAGCTGCGCCGCCATGGTCAGCGCACGGGGCGCCCGGGCTGGAAAGATGCTGCGATTGGTGTCATGACGAAGCCAGCGGTGAGTCGTCTCGCCGAAGCGTGGTAGGTCAGTATGCGTGTTCTGGGGGTAGTACTGGGGGTAGGGGTCGCAGCATCGAGCATCGTAGCCGCGCGTGCCCAGGTGCCCACGATCAATCCCGGCGCGATCCAGAACGACGTCGACCGGCAACGCCGCCAGTTCGAACAGCAGAGCGCGCCGCCGAAGCTGAACGGTCCCGCCGTGGTCGGCGGCCCCAGGGAAAAGTCGCCGCTGATGAAGCCGGGCGGCCCGAAATTCCGCCTGCGCAAGCTCGAGTTCGACTCATCCAAGTTCATCACGCCGGCCGAGCTCGACGAGATCGCGAAGAAATATGTCGGCAAGAATGTCGACATCGCGACGCTGTTGCAGATCGTCGCCGACATCAATGCCATCTACACCGAGCGCGGCATCGTGACCGGCATTGCGACCCTGCCTGAACAGGATCCCAAGGATGGGACCGTCAAGATCAAGCTGACCGAGGGGCGGCTGCAGAAGACGACCATCGAGGGCAACAAGCAGACGCGTACCGACTACATCCTCCAGCGCGTGCAGGAGCCGGAGGCCGAAGTCCTCGACGTTCCCAAACTCAACCGCGACGTGACCTGGTTCAACCGTACCAACGACGTCCAGATCAAGGCACTGCTCCAGCCGGGCACGAGCTTCGGCCTGACCGACCTCCAGTTTGCGGTGATCGAGCCGCCGGTCGATACCTGGCAGCTCTTCGTCGACAACCAGGGCTCCGAAAACACCGGTCGCTGGGAAGGCGGCACCTTCTACAAGCGCCACGGCCTGTTCGGCGTCGACGACCGCCTGACCTTCTACGGCGTCCGATCCGACGGCAACCTCAACGGCAACGCCGCCTACAGCGTCCCGGTCAACCCCTGGGGCGGGCGCGTCGGCGTCAGCTACACCGAAGGCAAGATCAAGATCATCCAGGGTCCGTTCGTCGCGCTCGACGTCACCGGACGGTCGAGCCAGGCTGCGGTCAATTTCAGCCAGCCGGTCTGGGTGACGCAGAACTGGCTGGTGCTGCTCAACGCCGCCGAGACCGAGGGCAAGACGGTGAGCCGCTTCTCGACTGTGGCCGTGACCGACGACCACTACGACAAGGCCACGGCCGGCGTCTCCGTGACCAATTCCGGCAACACCTATTCGATCACGGTCTCGCCCGCGGTGAACTACATCGAATGGCAAGACCATGTGCTCGGCAACAACCGCACGTTCAACACCTATACCGGCTCGCTGATCGCGACCAGCGCAGCCGGTCCCCCCAATTTCAGCGCCAACGTGCTGGCGAGCTGGCAATACACCCAGGAGAAACTGCTGCCGGGCGACCAGATCTTCACGATCGGCGGTCCCACCACCGTGCGCGGCTATCCGACCAGCGCAGCGTCGGGCGACAGCGGCTATTATTTCAATGCCGAGCTGCATTACAACTGGTCGCAATGGCTTCGCGGCTTTGACACCTACATCTTCAGCGATTGGGGCACGGTCTATTCGACAGCCCCCGGCATCACTGAAATGGCCTCCGTCGGCGTCGGCTTCTCCTGGACTTATGCGCAGTTCATGACGTTCGAAGCGAACTATGCGACGCCGTTGAAGAATGCGGTTTCGACCCAGCACCACTACGAGGCCTACGGCCGCGTCATCTTCCGCCCGTTGTTGATGTTCGAGAAGCAGCAGACTGCAACGCCCGTGGCGGCGGTTGCCGACCGAAGCAAGTCGTAACGACGGGTTGAGCTCTCTCCCTCGTCATTGCGAGGAGCGAAGCGACGAAGCAATCCAGACCATTTCTGCGGCAAGAGTTCTGGATTGCTTCGCAGCGCTCGCAATGACGGAGGATGTTGAGTGCGATCTGACTAGCGCCGCAGCGTGAACTCTTCCGCACCTCGCCGGTGTTCCCATCTCGCTCGCTCCAGCTCAGGCTGGTCGCACTCCGCCTCGGCATAGCCGATGCAGAGATAAGCGACGAATTTCCATGAGGCGGGCACGTCGAGAATGTCGTGCATGCGCGCGGGAGTCAGGATCGAGACCCAGCCGAGTCCGATCCCGGCGGCCCGCGCGGCAAGCCACATCGCGGTGATCGCGGCGACCACGGAATATTCCGTGGTCTCCGGCATGGTCGCGCGGCCGAGGCCGTGGCCGATATCGCTGGCCTTGTCGGCGAAGACCGCGAGGTGGGCAGGTGCCTGTTGGAGGCCTGAAAGCTTGAGCGTGGCATAGCGGGCGGCGCGCTCGTCGGAATAAGAGGCCAACGCATCGGCGTTGCATGCTCTGAAGTCGTCGATCACGGCGCGGCGCCGCGTCGCGTCATCGACGGTCACGAAGCGCCAGGGCTGGCTCAGGCCGACCGACGGCGACAGGCAGGCGGTCTCGATCAAGCGCTCCACGGCGCCGTCCGGCAATGGATCGGTGCGAAAGCGGCGCACGTCGCGCCGCCACACGAACAGCTCATGCAATTGGCGGCGGAAGGCGTCGTCGAACCCGACCATCAGTCACCCTCCCGCGTGAAGGAAGGCTGCGGCGACAAGCAGGATCAGGATCTCGCCTGTCTGCTCGAACGCGCCGAGGATGTCGCCGGTCTGTCCGCCGATCTGGCGGGTGGCGAGTCGCGCCAGGATCAGTCCGGCGAGCGACAGCAGGACGAGGCCGACAAGCGCCTTGGCCGGTCCGAGCGCAAGCGCAAGTATGAGCGTTCCGAGACCGAATGCGATGGCCACGCTGCGGCCCGGGGGCGAACCTGCGCGCGCGGAAAGCCCGTCGGGACGCGCGGGCGGTACCAGCGACATGAAGGCCGGCAAGCCTGCGCGGGCCGCCGCATGCGCGGAGACGAGTGCAAGCATCACGGCCCATGGATTGCCGATCGCGGCAAGTGCACTGCAGCGCAGGCCGAACGACAGGATCAGCGCGCAGACACCGTAGCTGCCGATCCGGCTGTCGCGCATGATCTCGAGCTTGCGCTCGCGCGTCCGTCCGCCGCCGAGCCCGTCCGCGGTGTCGGCCAGCCCGTCCTCGTGCAGCGCGCCGGTGATGAGGGCGGTTGCGGCGAGCGCGAGCAGGGCGGCCAAGCCTGGTGCCAGCCCCAGCTTACTTGCGAGCCCGTAAGCAAGAGCGCCCACGAAACCCACCAGCAGCCCAGCGACCGGCAGCGCCCAGGTGGCGCGCGCGATGGCGCCTTCGCCGGCTGGCTTCGCCGACGCCACCGGCACGATCGTGACGAAGGACGCCGCGATCCTGAGATCGGCTAGGACGTCTTTCAGAATGTCGGCGCTCGGCATTATTTCAATTTCATCGGCAGGCCGGCAACGACGAACTCGACCTCGCCGGCAACGGCCGCAATGGTCTGGTTCATGATCCCGGCGGCGTCGCGAAAACTGCGCGCCAGCGCGTTGTCGGGCACGATGCCGAGGCCGACCTCATTGCTGACGAAGACGACGGGGCTCTTGAAGCGGGGCAGTGCAGTGGCGAGTTCGCTCACCTCCCGCTCCCAGTCGCGCTCCGCATGCATCAGATTGGAGAGCCACAGCGTCAGGCAATCGACCAGCCGCGCGCCGCCGCCATCGGTCGAGATCAGCGTGGGCACGAGATCGAGCGGCTCCTCGCGCTCGATCCAGTCGGTTCCGCGCCGTGCGCGATGCCTGGCGATACGCTCATCCATTTCAGCATCGCGGGCCTCGGCCGTCGCGACATAGACGGGCTGCCCGGGAAAGGCACGCGTGCGGGTCTCCGCACGCTTGCTCTTGCCCGATCGCGCTCCGCCCGTGATCAAGATGACGGCCATCAAGGTCTCCTGTGGGCCTGACTAATCACCAATCGCGGCCAAAGACAAAGCCGAAATCAGCCTGGCAGGGGCTTGCGCTCGCCCTCCGCTTTGCGCAACAGGGGCAGGACAGGAGGCAGGTCGTGGGCTTTGCGGGCGCGATGGTGGTGGCCTTGGCGGTGGATGCCCTCACGGGCTGGCCGACGCCGTTGTTCGCGCGGATCGGCCACCCCGTGACCTGGCTCGGCCGGCTGATCGCTGCGATCGACATCGGCTGGAATCGCGAATCCGATTCTCCGGTCTTTCGACGCGCAGCGGGCGTCGCAGGCGCGCTTCTGGTGATTGTGCTTGCGGTCGCGCTTGGCTGGTTGCTCCAGTCGCTGCTTCCCTCGGGCTGGATCCAGATCGTGCTGGTCGGTATCCTGGCCTGGCCGCTGGTCGCTCTGCGTTCGCTCAACGATCATGTCGCTGCGGTCGCAAATCCTCTCCTGGGCGGTGACATTGCCACCGCGCGCGAGGCGGTTTCGCGCATCGTCGGCCGCGATCCCGCTGCGCTTGATGAAGCAGGCATTGCGCGCGCGGCGATCGAGAGCCTCGCCGAGAACGCGTCGGACGGCATCGTCGCACCGGTGTTCTGGGGCGCGCTATTCGGTCTGCCCGGCATTCTCGGCTACAAGGCGATCAATACGCTGGACTCCATGATCGGCCATCGCAGCGAACGGCACGAAGCCTTTGGCTGGGCGGCCGCGCGCATCGACGATGTCGCAAACTTCATTCCGGCGCGCCTCACCGGCTTTCTGTTCGTTCTGCTCGCGCGGCGGCAGTCCGAGGCGTTATCGTGCATGACGCGCGATGCGCGCCGCCATCGCTCGCCCAATGCCGGCTGGCCGGAGGCGGCGATGGCCGGCGCGCTCGGCGTGCGGCTGAGCGGTCCCCGTATCTATCATGGCAGCACGACCGCCGAGCCCTGGCTCAACGAAGGCGCGCGAGATCCGCTTGCGGCTGACATCAAAGAAGGACTGACGGTCTACCGCCGCGCCATGCTGCTGCTCGCAGGTGTGCTTGCGATCCTCGCCTTCGCGTGAAAGAACGGGGATATGCGCGAGCACGGTGGAAATCTCGATCTGGCCCAGCAGCGTTTCGGCGGGCGTGCGGAGGACTGGATCGACCTGTCGACCGGGATCAACCGGCTGCCCTATCCCGTGGGCGAGATCGCTGCGCATCATTGGCAGGCGCTGCCGTCGCGATCCGAGATCGAGGCGCTGCATCGGGCCGCCCGGCACGCCTATGGCACGGCCGCGCCTGTTGTCGCGACGGGCGGCGCGCAGGCCGTCATTCAACTGCTGCCGCAACTCGCGCCGCGTGGCCGCGCACGCATCCTCGCGCCGACCTACAACGAATATGCTCCGGTGCTGTCGGCCGCCGGATGGGAGGCCGAGGAGGCGAGGGAGCTCGACGCGCTGGTGGGCGCGAACCTCGCCATCGTCGTCAATCCCAACAATCCCGACGGGCGCCGTCATGCGCCGAAGGATCTGCTTGCGGTGCTGCCACACGTCGGTCACCTCGTCATCGACGAGAGTTTTGCCGATGCCGTTCCCGAACTCTCGCTCGCTTCGGAAGCAGGCCGGCCGGGGCTGCTGATCCTGCGCTCGTTCGGCAAGTTTTATGGCCTCGCTGGGCTGCGGCTCGGCTTCGCGATCGGTCATGCGGCCGACATCGCAAAGCTCGCGGCGGCTTCAGGTCCGTGGCCGGTCTCTGGCGCTGCGATCGCGATCGGCTGCCGCGCTTTGCGCGATGATGCCTGGGCGAGGACCACGTCGGCGCGGCTTGCGCAGGACTGCGTTCGTCTCGACGGTTTTGCGCAGTCGCAAGGCTGGCGGCTCGTCGGCGGTGCGCCGCTGTTTCGTCTCTACGAGACGCCTGACGCGCTTGGCGCGCAGGAGAAGCTGGCGCGTGCGCAGATCTGGTCCCGCGTCTTCGCGCAGAATCCGACTTGGCTGCGGCTTGGGCTTCCGGGCGCAGAGGCCGAATGGTCGCGCCTTGCCGAAATCCTAGCGCGCTAGCGCGAGCAGGCCTTGGACGTCGAGATGCTTTTCGATGTGATCGGCGAGGGCGTCGAGGGCGCTCTCGACCCTGAAGTGATAGGGGTCCTCGCCCGCGGGAATATCAAGCTTTGCAAGGAATGCCCTGCGAAACGCGTCCGACGTGAACAGGCCGTGCAGGTAGCTGCCTTGCACACGCCCGTCGCGTGACATCGCGCCTTCCGGCTCGCCATTCAGCCTCGCGAATGGGCGCACACGATCCGGGCCATCCGTGCGGCCGATGTGAATTTCATAGGCCTCGATCGGGTGTTCCGTCGCCGCATGCACCGCGGCAACACGCGTCAGCGTCTTCTCTGCACTCATCACGGTCTCCACGTCCAGCAACCCGAGGCCCGGCGTGTCGCCCGCGGGGCCCTCGATGCCATTGGGATCAGCGACGCCGCGCCCGAGCATCTGATAGCCGCCGCAGAGGCCGAGCACGTGGCCGCCACGGCGATAGTGCGCGAGCACGTCGATGTCCCAGCCCTGCGCGCGCAGGAAGGCGAGGTCGCCGCGGGTGGATTTTGAACCGGGGATGATGACGAGCCTGACGTCTCCGGGGATCGCTTGGCCAGGGCGCACCATCACGAGATCGACTGAAGGCTCGAGCTTCAGCGGATCGAGATCGTCAAAATTGGCGATCCGCGACAGCGCCAGGCAAGCGATCTTGGTCCGTCCGGGCTTTCGCGCATCACTCAGGCCCAGCGCGTCCTCGGCCGGCAGCTCGCCGGCGCGCGCGAACCAGGGCAGCACGCCAAAGCCGAGCCATTCAGTCTTCGCCTCGATCAGCTTGTAGCCGTCATCGAACAGCGTGGGATCGCCGCGGAACTTGTTGATGACAAATCCCTGGATCATCGCGGCATCGTCGGGGTCGATCACCGTCTTGATGCCGACGAGCTGGGCGATGACGCCGCCGCGATCGATATCGCCAACCAGCACCACGGGCACGTCGGCCTTGCGCGCAAATCCCATATTGGCGATGTCGGCCTTGCGCAAATTAACTTCGGCCGGGCTGCCTGCGCCTTCGACCAGCACCAGATCAGCCCGCGCCTTCAGCCGCTCAAAGCTCTCCAGCACGGCGCCCATCAGCGACGGTTTCATCGCAGCATATTCGCGCGCGCGCGCGGTCGCGATGCGCTTTCCGTGCACGATCACCTGCGCGCCGACATCGGTCTCGGGCTTGAGCAGTACCGGGTTCATGTCGGTGTGCGGCTCGACGCCGGCGGCGAGCGCCTGCAGCGCCTGGGCGCGGCCGATCTCGCCGCCATCGACGGTGACGGCCGCGTTGTTCGACATGTTCTGCGGCTTGAACGGGAGCACGCGCAGGCCGCGCCGCGTGAACGCGCGCGCAAGGCCGGCGACGATGAGCGACTTGCCCACGTCAGAGCCGGCTCCCTGGATCATCAGCGCGCGTGCCATCGAATTCAGAACTCGACGCCGGCCTGCGCCTTGATGCCGGAGCGGAACGGATGCTTCACCAGCGTCATCTCGGTGACGAGATCGGCGATCTCGATCAGCTCGTCCTTGGCGTTGCGTCCGGTGAGCACGACATGCGTCATCGGCGGCTTCGAGGTCTTCAGGAAATCGACGACCTCGGCGATGTCGAGATAGTCGTAGCGCAGTGCGATGTTGATCTCGTCGAGCACGACCATGCGCAGGCTGTCATCGAGAATCAGCTCCTTGGCTTTCTCCCAGCCGGCGCGCGCGGCCGCGATGTCGCGGGCGCGGTCCTGCGTCTCCCACGTAAAACCTTCGCCCATGGCGTGGAACTGGCAGAGCTCGCCGAAATGGCCGGTGAGCAGACGCCGCTCGCCGGTGTCCCAGGCGCCCTTGATGAACTGTACGACGGCGCAGGGGAAGCCATGGGCAACGCAGCGAACGATCATGCCGAAGGCGGAGGAAGACTTGCCCTTGCCGGCGCCGGTGTGGACGATGATGAGGCCTTTTTCGCCGCTCTTGGTCGCCATGATCTTGTCGCGGGCGACCTTGATCTTCGCCATTTTCGCGGCGTGCTTGGCGTCGGTTTCGCCGGCCGTTCGGGTATCCGGTTCAGGCGTCATCGGATGGGGTCCTTCGGCTTGACAAGAGGCGGCCGGGGGCAAATGGTGGCCCGGCGTTGGTTCCTGTCCTATGACAGGCGAAGAGGGAATGCGATAGGGTCCGAATCGGCAAGATTTGGGTCCAAAATGCAGCCGCCCCCGCGACCGTGACCGGAGAGATGCCCGAAGCCACTGATCCCCTGGGGATCGGGAAGGCGGGGATCGAAGGGGAAACCCTGCTCCGCAAGCCGGGAGACCTGCCAGCGCGGACGATTTTTGGACCGGCGGACGGGGTGTTCCGCGACGGGGAAACGGGCCTTCGCAAGAACGGTCCGTGGGCCTCTTCGCCTCCCGCTGATACTTCTGGAAGAGGCGATGAGCGTCACACTGCATGTCTGCATCACCTGCAAAGCCGGGCAGACGCTCGGCGAGGGCGAGGTCGCACCCGGCAAGCGCCTGCATGGCGCGATCCTCGAGGTCGGCGTGCCTGAAGGCGTCAATGTGGTTCCCGTCGAATGCCTGTCTGCCTGCAACCAGGGCTGCTCGGTCGCGCTCAGCGCGCCCGGCCGCTGGTCTTATGTTTATGGCCGCCTCTCGGATGCCAATGCGCAGGACGTGGTCGCGGGCGCCGCTGCCTATGCGGCTGCGCCCGACGGCCTCGTGCCTTGGCGCTGCCGGCCTGAAATCTTCCGCAAGCAATCGCTTGCCCGCATTCCCCCCATTGCCGTGTTGCCGGAGGCCGCCGAATGAACTCGCTCGCAAAAGTCCCGGTCACGGTGGTCACCGGTTTTCTCGGCTCCGGCAAGACGACGCTGATCCAGCATCTGCTCAGCAATCCCAACGGCAAGAAGCTCGCCGTGCTCGTCAACGAGTTCGGCAGCGAAGGTGTCGACGGCGAGATCCTGAAGTCCTGCGCCGACGAGAACTGTCCTGAGGAAAATATCGTCGAACTCGCCAATGGCTGCATCTGCTGCACCGTGGCCGACGATTTCATTCCGACCATGGAGAAGTTGCTGGCGCGTCCCGTGAAGCCCGATCACATCCTGATCGAGACGTCAGGCCTGGCGCTGCCAAAGCCGCTGCTGAAGGCGTTCGACTGGCCGGAGATCCGCTCGCGCATCACGGTCGACGGCGTGATCGCACTGGCCGATGCCGAGGCTGTCGCGGCCGGACGCTTTGCACCCGACCCGGAAGCAGTGGAAGCGCAGCGTGCGGCGGACGAGAGTCTCGATCACGAGACGCCGCTGTCGGAAGTGTTCGAGGACCAGATCGCCTGTGCGGATATCGTGCTGCTGACCAAGGCCGATCTCGCCGGCACCGCCGGCATCGAGGCGGCCAAGGCGGTGATCACCGCCGAGATGCCGCGCCGCGTGCCGATGCTGCCGATTACGGACGGCGCGATCGATGCGCGCGTCATCCTGGGTCTCGGTGCTGCCGCGGAGAACGATCTCGCCGCGCGTCCTTCGCACCATGACGGCGAGGAGGACCACGAACACGACGATTTTGCTTCCGTCGTGATCGATCTTCCTGAGGTGGCCGACGTCGATGCGCTGGTCGCGTCGGTGCAGAAGCTGGCGCGCGAGCAGAACGTGCTGCGTGCCAAGGGCTATATCGCGGTCGCGGGCAAGCCGATGCGGTTGCTGCTGCAAGCCGTCGGCGAGCGCGTGCGCCACCAGTTCGACAAGCCCTGGGGCGCGAGCGGCCGACAGTCAAAGCTCGTCGTCATCGGCGAGCACGGCGATATCGACGAGGCCGCGATCAAGGCGGGATTGGGAGTCTGATGCACGTCGTCTTCCGCGAGAGCCGCGGTCTCGAGGAGACCGCGACGCCAAGAGACATCGGCCAGGACCCGGCCGATCTCGTGGTGCTCTCGTACTCGGATTCCGATCTCGCGGCGTTCGCGGCGGGCTGGCGGCGGGGCCGCAACAGCCTGCCGTCGCTGCGGCTCGCCAATCTCGCGGAACTGCGCCATCCGCTCTCGGTCGACACCTACATCGAGCGAACGCTGTCGCAGGCGCGCGGCATTCTGGTGCGGCTGATCGGTGGCGAATCCTATTGGCAATATGGACTCGCAGCCCTGCAGCAACTCGCCACGGATCGTAACATCGTGCTCGCCGTGCTGCCGGCCGATGGCCGCGACGACACGCGGCTGGATGCATACTCGACCCTACCGGTCTCGACGCTGCGCCGGCTGAAAGTGCTCTGCGACACCGGCGGTCCTGTCGCCGCTCAGGCTGCGATCGCGCAACTCGCGCTGGCCTCCGGACTCTACGCTGGTCCGGTCGTCGGTGAGATGACCGTTCCGGAGATGGGCTTTTACGATCCTGCGCGTGGTGTGATCGCCGCGCCGTCGGCGGTTGAGGGCAAGCCGCTCGCGCTGGTGACGTTCTATCGCTCCTATCTCACCGCTGCGGACACCGGCCCGGTCGATGCGTTGATCGCGGCGTTGCGTGACAAGGGTTTCGACGCGTACGGCGTGTTCGTCACCTCGCTGAAGGCCGCAGGCGTTGCGGATTGGCTGCAGGCATATCTCGCGCAAAATCCTGCGGCCGCGATTGTTAACGCGACGGCATTCTCGGCGATGGGCGATGACGGTACGACGCCGTTCGATGCCGCACCGTGTCCCGTCTTTCAGGTCGCGCTGTCATCAGCGCGGCGCGAGGACTGGGCGGAGTCGCTGCGCGGCCTGTCGCCTGGCGACCTCGCGATGCATGTGGTGCTGCCCGAGGTCGACGGTCGCCTGTTCGCGGGCGTGGTGAGTTTCAAATCAGCGGCGGACCGCGATCCGGATCTGCAATTCTCGCATCTGGCGCATCAGCCGGATGCAGAGCGCGTGAATGCTATCGCGGCACGCGTTGCGGCCTGGCGATGCCTCGCGGAAAAGCCGGCGGCCGAGAAGCGGCTGGCGCTCGTGCTCTCCAACTATCCCGGCCGTCCGCACCAGATTGCGCATGCGGTTGGTCTCGATGCGTTGGCTTCGATCGAAGCTTTGGTGTCTGACCTTTCGGAGGCCGGCCTCGATGTCGCTCCGGTCCCTGCGCTCGGCGAGACGCTGCTCAAGCAGAGTTTGACCTGGAGCGTCGCAGATTACCGTGTGGCGCTCGCGCGCCTTCCGTCGTCCTTGCAGGACGATCTCGCGCGAGCCTGGGGTGCGCCGGAGACCGATCCGAGCTGCCGTGACGGCGCATTCCACTTCGCCGCGGTCCGTTGCGGCCAATCGATCGTCGCGGTTCAGCCCGAGCGCGGCGATGCGACGACGCGCGATTCTGATTACCACGATCTCGCCCGCACACCGCGCCATGCCTATGTTGCGTTCTATCTCTGGCTCCGCGATCGGGGCACCGATGCCGTCGTGCACATGGGCGCGCATGGCACGCTGGAATGGCTGCCGGGGAAATCCGTGGCGCTGTCCTCATCCTGCTGGCCGGAAACCCTGATCGGTGATCTCCCCGTCATCTATCCCTTCATCGTCAACGATCCCGGCGAAGCCGCGCAGGCCAAGCGACGGATCGGTGCCGTCACCATCGGCCATCTGCCGCCGGCGCTCGAGCAATCAACGGTACCGGAAGGCCTGCGTCGGCTCGAACGGCTGCTCGACGAATATTCGACCGCCGACGGTCTCGACCCCGCCCGCCGCCAGCGCCTCATCGCTGCGATCCGCGAAGAGGCGCGCGCAGCCGGGCTCGAAGATGATCTTGGTCTGGAAGCATCGGCTGCACCGGCAGAGGCGATCCCGCGGATCGACCGTTTCGTTTGCGATCTCAAGGAAAGTCAGTTTGGCGATGGCCTGCACGTGTTCGGTCGCGGCGCCTGCGGCGAAGCGGAGCGGGACGCGCTGCGTGCCGCGCTCGCAGGACAGCGCGTTGCGCCGGGCCCATCAGGCTCGCCCTATCGCGGGCGTCAGGACGTGCTGCCGACGGGGCGCAATCTCTTTGCCGTGGATCCTCGCGCCGTGCCGACGCCGTCGGCGCATGCGCAGGGGACAAAGCTCGCCGAAGAGCTGCTGCGTCGTCATCTGCAGGATCACGGCGATTGGCCGAAGGGGCTCGTCGTCGATCTCTGGGGCTCCGCGACCATGCGCACCGCGGGCGAGGAGTTCGCAATGGCCCTGCATCTGGCCGGCCTCGCGCCGCGCTGGGATCACGCCTCCGGCCGCGTCACCGGCTATGACATCATCGCGCCGGCTGAACTGGGCCGTCCCCGTATCGATGTGACGCTGCGCGTGTCGGGCCTGTTTCGCGATGTCTTCGCGGGCCTCGCGCAATTGTTCGAGGCCGCCTGCGAAGCGCTCGCCTCGCGTGAAGACGAGGGCGACGAAAATCCCTATCGCCACCATGTCTCGCGCGTCTTTGCGCCGCGCCCTGGGCAATATGGCGTCGGCCTCTCGGCGATCCCCGATGCCTTCACGCCCGAGACTCGCAATGCGGCCGGCGAAGCCTGGCTGTCGGCCTCGTCCTGGGCGTTCTCCGCCGATGGCGAGATCAAGCCGGATCGTGCCGGCATTGAGCAGCGGCTCACCTCCGCCGACGCCTTCGTTCACCTTCAGGATCTGCCGGAGACCGATCTGCTGCTCGCCGCCGATTATTCCGCGCATGAAGCCGGCGTTGCCGCTGCCGCGGCGCATCTCGGTGCGACCGGGCCATCGCTCTACCACCTCGACACGACGCGCCCCGACCAGCCGCAGGCACGCACGCTGACGGAAGAGATTTCGCGCGTCGTCCGCGCCCGCGCGGCCAACCCGGCCTGGATCGCGGGCATGATGCGCCACGGTTTTCGCGGAGCGGCAGAAATCACCGCGACGCTGGAACACATGGCGGCCTTCGCGCATCTTGCCGATGCCGTCCCGCCACATCTGTTCGATCTCTATTACGACGCGACGCTCGGCGACGCCAATGTCCGTGACTTCATGGCGCGCGAAAATCCGACAGCTCTTGCCGCGATGGAGACCTGCTTCACACGCCTGCACGAGGCCTCGCTCTGGCGAACGCGCCGCAATTCAATCGCGGCGGCGCTGAAGGAAGCGTCATGAGCGTGGCGTCAGTGAAGGGCTGGTGCCCCGGTGCTATCAGGCCGATGCAGTCGGGCGACGGGCTCGTGGTCCGCGTACGTCCGTTCGGCGGCCGGCTCGATGCCGCCCAGACTGCCGGCCTCGCGCATCTCGCCGACCGCCACGGCAATGGTCTGATCGATGTGACCAGCCGCGCCAATCTTCAGATCAGGGGCGTCAGCGAGACCAGCCATCGACTGCTGCTTGACGGTCTCGCGCAGCTCACGCTGCTGGACCCTGATGCCGACACCGAATCCCGGCGCAACATCCTGGTCACGCCGTTCTGGTGCGATGGCGACGAGACCCAGGCGCTCGCCGCCGAGCTGGAGGAGGCGCTGGCGGACTCTGTACTGGAGTTGCCCACGAAATTCGGCTTCGCCATCGATGACGGCAGGTCGCGCGTGCTCGCTGGCAATTCCGCCGATGTGCGGATCGAGCGTGATCTCACAGGTGGGCTGATGGTGCGCGCGGATGGCGCCAGGGTCGGCCGTAGCGTCGCGCGTGGCGAGGCCGTGACCACTGCACTCGCTTTCGCAAGCTGGTTCGTCGCGTCAGGTGGCGCCAAGAACGGGCGCGGGCGCATGGCGGCGCATCTCGAATCCGGCGCGAAATTGCCTGAGATGCTGGGCGGCGAGGCCGAGCCGGCGCCCATCATGGCCGCGGTGCGCCCCGGGCTCTATCCGCAAGGTGCCATGGTCGGCATCGCCTTCGGGCAGATATCGCATGCGACGCTCAACCAGCTGTCCGGTTGCGGGCATGCGCTGCGAATGACGCCATGGCGGATGGTGTTGAGCGAGGGCAGGCGGACGATGCCATCAGCCTCAGGCCTGATCACCGAGGCCTACGATCCGGCGTTGCGCGTCGTCGCCTGTAGCGGCGCGCCGTGCTGCGGCGAGGCCTATGCCGACACTCGCGGGCTGGCAGCTGCGCTTGCGCCGAACATCGGCGAGGCCGCACGGCTTCACGTCTCCGGCTGCGCCAAGGGCTGCGCCGATTCCGGCGCGGCCGCGATCACGCTGGTGGCGACGGCTGCGGGATTCGATCTCGTGCGCGGCGGCTCGACGCGCGACGAGCCCATTCTGCGCGGGCTCGACCGCGACGACATCGTTCGCGATCCCTCCATCCTGATGGGAGGGCATTGATGCCGCATAGTTACGAAACCGATGGTGCGGCGATCTACCGGCAATCCTTCGCGACCATCCGGGCCGAGGCCGATTTGGCGCGCTTCACGCCTGATGAGGAGCAGGTCGCGGTGCGCATGATCCATGCCGCCGGCATGGTGGGCCTCGAGGCGCATATCCGCTTCACGCCTGGCATGGCGACCGCCGCACGCGCCGCCCTGCAGAAGGGCGCGCCGATCCTGTGCGATGCGCGCATGGTGTCCGAAGGAATTACGCGCGCGAGATTGCCTGCGGCCAACGCCGTGATCTGCACGCTTGGCGGCGAAACCGTTCCGGCGCTGGCGCAGTCCATGCGCAACACGCGCTCGGCGGCTGCGCTCGAGCTGTGGCGCCCGCATCTCGACGGCGCCATCGTCGCGATCGGCAATGCGCCGACGGCGCTGTTTCATCTGCTCAACATGCTCGAGGACCGCGACTGTCCGCGGCCGGCGGCGATCATCGGCTGCCCTGTCGGTTTCGTCGGCGCGGCCGAGTCCAAGGCTGCGTTGATGGCCGATCCACCGGTGCCTGCGCTGACGGTGGAGGGCCGCCTTGGTGGTTCAGCGATCACGGTGGCCGCCGTGAATGCGCTCGCGAGCCGGAGCGAGTAGCCATGGGACGCATCATCTGCTGCGGTCTCGGCCCCGGCGATCCTGATCTGATGAGCGTGCGCGCTGATCGCACCGTGCGCGGCGCCAGGCACGTCGCCTATTTCCGCAAGAAGGGCCGGCCGGGCCAGGCGCGGCGTATCGTCGCCGGCATATTGGCTGGCGATGTGACCGAATACCCCATGGAATACCCGGTCACCACGGAGATCGCCTTCGACAGCCCGGACTATGTCCAGCTGCTATCAGGCTTCTACGACGAATGGTCCGAGCGCCTGGCGCGGCTTTCGCGCGCGGTCGATGTCGTTGTGCTCTGCGAGGGCGATCCTTATTTCTACGGTTCCTTCATGCATCTGCACAAGCGCCTGCAGGGCCGCGTCGAGATCGAAGTGATCGCCGGCATTCCGGGCATGGTCGGCTGCTGGAATGGCGTCGGCCAGCCCATCGCGCTCGGTGACGACGTGACGACGGTGCTGATGGGGACGCTTCCGGAAGCCGAACTCGAACGCCGCATGCGCGATTCCGATGCGCTCGTGATCATGAAGACCGGCCGCAATCTCGCAAAAGTGCGCCGTGCGCTCGCAGCCGCGGGCCGACTGGATGACGCCTGGTTGGTTGAGCGTGGCACCATGCCGGGCGAGCGTGTCGCCCGGCTTGCCGAGATCGATGCAGCTGACTGTCCTTACTTTGCAATCGTGCTGGTGCACGGCAAGGGCCGGCTTCCGGACGCAGCCGAATGACGGGTTCGCTGACCATCGCGGGCCTCGGCCCGGGCAGCGACGCGCTGGTGACGCCGGAGGTCTCCGCCGCGCTCGCCGCCGCGACCGATATTCTGGGCTATGCGCCTTATGTCGGGCGCGTCCCGCCACGTGCGGGTCTCGCGCTGCACCCGTCGGATAATCGCGAAGAGCTGCAGCGGGCAGGCGAGGCACTGCGGCTCGCGGCCGAAGGCAGGCAGGTCGTCATCGTCTCCTCCGGCGACCCCGGCGTCTTTGCGATGGCCTCGGCCGTGTTCGAGGCGCTCGAGCTGGCGCCGCAATATCATGACCTGCCGATCCGCGTGCTGCCTGGGATCACCGCGATGCTGGCCGCCGCTGCGCGCGCCGGTGCGCCGCTCGGGCATGATTTCTGCGCGATCAATCTCTCCGACAATCTCAAGCCCTGGGCGGTGATCGAAAAACGGCTGCGGCTCGCTGCGGAGGCTGATTTTTCGATCGCGATGTACAATCCGCGCTCGGCGAGCCGGCCGGAAGGATTTGGCCGCGCCCTTACGGTGTTGAAAGAAACCGGCTGCGGCGGGCGCCTCGTGATCTTCGCGCGCGCGATCAGTGCTCCCGACGAGAAGATCGTGACAACGAGGTTGAACGACGCGACGCCCGAGATGGCCGACATGCGCACGCTTGTCATCGTCGGCAATTCGCAGACGCGCCGCGTCGGCCGTTGGGTCTATGCACCGAGGCAGGTCCGATGACCAAGCCACTGCATCACCTCAGCGACGCTCTCGACCCGTTGGCGCTCGGGCAGCGTCGGCCGCGAGATCATGATCACGGGCAGGCCGAGCATACGGGCAGCATCGATCTTAGCGCGGGCGCCGCCGCCACCGGAGTTGCGGGTGACGACCCACGCGATGCCGCGTGTGCGCATCATCTCCAGTTCGCCATCAAGCATGAACGGCCCGCGCGACACGATCACATCTGCTGCGAAGGGCAGGGGTGCCTCGGGAGGATCGACGAACCGCAGGGTATAAATATGCTGCGGCTTCGTCGCGAACGGCGCGATGTGCTGCCGGCCGATGGCAAGGAATACGCGTGCCGGCACCTCGGGCAGGGCGGCAGCCGCAGCGGCGACATCGCCGACTTCGGTCCAGTTGTCGTCCGGCGCTCTGGCCCACGGCGCGCGTTCCAGCGCAATCAATTGCGTTCCGGTTTCCGAGCAGGCTTCAACGGCGTTGCTGCTCATCTCGGCAGCGAAGGGATGCGTCGCGTCGATCACATGCGTGATACCTTCGCCGAGGATGTAATCTGCAAGCCCGCTCGCGCCACCAAAGCCGCCAATGCGGGTCGGCAGCGGCTGATCGGCAGGCAAGCGCGTGCGGCCGCCATAGGAATAGACGGCGTCAAGACCCGCGTGCGCGATCTCTGCGGCGAGCAGGCTCGCATCGGAAGTTCCGCCCAGAACAAGGGCGCGTGTCATGGTTGATTCCTTGGCTGATCCCTGGCTGACCATCATCGGTATCGGCGAAGATGGCCTTGCCGGCCTGTCCGAAGCAAGCCGAAAGGCGCTTGCTGGCGCGGAAACCGTGTTCGGCGGTGAACGGCATCTGGCGCTCGCAGATGTCGGAGCCCGCGGCCGCGCATGGCCGGTGCCGTTCGATGCCGACGTCGTGCTGAGTTGTCGCGGCCGGCCGACGGCGGTGCTGACCTCCGGCGATCCGTTCTGGCACGGCGCCGGCGCAAGCCTTGCAGAGAAGCTCGACGCGGGCGAGTGGATCGCGCATTCCGCGCCATCGACCTTCTCGCTCGCTGCCGCGCGGCTAGGCTGGCGGCTCGAATCCGTCGTCTGCCTCGGGCTTCATGCCGCGCCATTCGAGCGGCTCGTGCTGCATCTCGCGCTGGGCGCGCGGATCATCTGCCTCGTGCGCGATGGCAAGGCGGCCGCTGATCTCGCGAAATGGCTGAGTGAGCGCGGCTGGGGCGCCTCCGCGTTCTGGACTCTCGCCGCACTCGGCGGGCCACGTGAAGCCATTGCGCAGCAACGTGCGGACAGCTTTGCAGGCGATCGCGCCGGAAACCTGGTCGCGGTCGCTATCGAGGCAGGGGGCGGGCAAGGCCTGCCCCGCAGCTCCGGTCTTGCGGATGATCTTTTCGTCCATGACGGCCAGATCACCAAGCGGCCGGTCCGTGCGCTCGCGCTGTCGACCCTAGCGCCGCGCCAAGGCGAGCGGCTGTGGGACATCGGTGCCGGCTCGGGCTCGATCTCGGTGGAATGGGCGCTGTGCGGGGGCACGGCGATTGCCGTTGAGGTCCGCGAGGATCGCGTTGCGAACATCCGCAGCAATGCAGTCGTGTTTGGACTGGCGCATCGGATCACAACCGTCGCGGGGAGGGCGCCCGAAGCTCTCGCCGCGCTGGACGCGCCGGATGCGGTCTTCATGGGTGGTGGCCTCGATCGCGCAATGTTCGATGCTGTCTGGTTACGACTTTCGCCAGGCACTCGGCTTGTGGCACATTCAGTGACGCTGGAAACGGAAGCGCTGCTCGGCGAATTGCATGGGCAGCATGGCGGCGAATTGGTGCGGGTCGAGATCGCCCATGCCGCTTCGCTTGGCCGCTATCGCTCGTGGGAGGCGGCGCGACCCGTGGTGCAGTGGAGTGCGATCCGATGAAGGTCGCCGGGCTCGGATTCAGGCAGGATGTGTCGCTGGCGTCGTTGCGCGAAGCGCTTGCGGCCGCGGGCGGTTCTGAAGGCCTTGTGGCCGTGGCAACCGTCAGCGACAAGGCCGACACAGAGGCCTTGAAACTGCTCGCGCGCGAATGCGGCGTGCCGATCAAGGCTGT
Source organism: Bradyrhizobium manausense (assembly GCF_018131105.1). Lineage (NCBI taxonomy): Bacteria > Pseudomonadati > Pseudomonadota > Alphaproteobacteria > Hyphomicrobiales > Nitrobacteraceae > Bradyrhizobium > Bradyrhizobium manausense. The sequence continues at coordinate 1,051,301 of NZ_JAFCJI010000001.1, forward strand.
GCCGGCTGAAATGTTGGCCGATGTCGATACGCCGACGCAGTCGCAACGGATCACCGAAAAGTTCGGCACTGGTTCCGTCGCGGAAGCCGCGGCACTCGTAGCCGCCGGCCCTCACGCGCGGCTCATCGCGACGCGTGCGATCTCGCGGGATCGCACCGCGACCGCCGCGATCGCCGAAGGAGACGGCCCATGACCGTACATTTCATCGGCGCCGGGCCGGGCGCTGCCGATCTTCTCACCCTGCGCGGCCGCGATCTCATCGCCGCATCTCCGGTTTGTCTCTATGCCGGCTCGCTGGTGCCCGCGGGCGTGCTGGCGCATTGCCCGGCCGGCGCGCGCATGATCAACACCGCGCCGTTGTCGCTCGACGAGATCATCGCCGAGATGGCCGCCGCCCATGCGGAGGGCAAGGACGTCGCGCGGCTGCACTCCGGCGATCTCTCGATCTGGTCGGCGATGGGCGAGCAGCTTCGCCGCCTGCGTGCGCTCGGCATTCCCTTCACGGTTACACCGGGCGTGCCGTCTTTCTCGGCCGCCGCAGCAGCGCTGGAGGCCGAGCTGACGCTGCCCGGTCTCGCCCAGAGCGTGGTGTTGACCCGCACGCCGGGCCGCGCCAGCGCGATGCCTGAGGGCGAGAGGCTTGCCGCATTCGCTTCCACCGGTGCGGTGCTCGCCATCCATCTGTCAATCCATCTGCTCGACCAGGTCGTTGCCGAGCTGACGCCGCATTATGGCGAAGACTGTCCGGTCGCGATCGTCTGGCGCGCGAGCTGGCCGGACCAGCGCATTGTGCGCGCGACGCTTGCGTCGCTCGATAGCGCCGTCGCTGCCGAGATGGAGCGGACCGCGCTGATCCTGGTCGGCAAAACCCTCGACGCGGCGAATTTTGACGAGAGCCGGCTCTATGCGGCCGACTACGACCGACGCTATCGGCCCGTTGGTGCCGAGCCGCGCTTTCCGGAGGCGTCGTGATGGCTGCAGGTCTCGTCATCTCGGCTCCAGCTTCCGGCGTCGGCAAGACCACGCTGACGCTGGCGCTCGCCCGGGCCTGGCGCAATCGCGGCTTGAACGTGCAGTGCTTCAAGAGCGGGCCTGACTATATCGACCCTGCCTTTCATGCTGCTGCGACGGGACGTGCCTCCGTCAACGTCGATAGCTGGGCGATGGATCGCGCCACGATCGCGCATCTCGTCAGCCGGGGCCTTGATGCCGATATCGTTCTCGCCGAGGGCTCGATGGGCCTGTTCGACGGCGTTGCCGCGCGCGGCGTGTCCGGCACCGGTGCCACCGCCGACATCGCGGAGATGCTTGGCTGGCCGGTCGTCCTCGTGATCGACCCGTCCGGGCAGGCGCAGACGGCCGCGGCGATCGCTGCGGGCCTTCGCGATTACCGCGCCGGCGTGCGTCTTGCGGGCGTCGTGCTCAATCGTGTCGCGAGTCCTCGCCATGAAGACCTGGTGCGTCGTGCCCTCAAAGATGTCGGCATCACTGTGTTCGGCGCGCTGCCGCGTCATGCTGAGATCAGCCTGCCGAAGCGGCATCTCGGTCTGGTGCAGGCCGAGGAGCAGGCCGAGATCGGCAAGCTGATCGATGAAGCGGCGCGCTTTGTCTCCGAGCACGTCGATCTCGATGCGGTGATGCGATCGGCGCCTGCCTGGTCGCCGCAAGCCGCATCGAATGGCGTGAGCGTCACGCCGCCGGGCCAGCGCATCGCGCTGGCCCGCGACGCCGCGTTCTCCTTCGTCTATCCGCATATGCTGGAAGCCTGGCACGCGGCGGGCGCGGAGATCGCGACATTCTCGCCGCTGGCCGACGAAGCGCCTGATGCCAACGCCGATGTGTGCTGGCTGCCCGGCGGCTATCCCGAGCTTCATGCCGGCACAATCGCCGCCAATGCGCGCTTCCGCAGCGGCCTGCGCGCCTTTGCTGAAACGCGGCCGGTGCATGGCGAATGCGGGGGGTATATGGTGCTAGGCAATGCCTTGACCGACGCCGACGGTATCAGCCACGAGATGATGGGCCTGCTCGGTCTGGAGACGAGCTTTGCCAAGCGCCGCATGCATCTGGGCTATCGCCTTGCCGCGCTCGCTGCACCCATGCCTGGACATCAGGCCGGCGCACGCCTGCGTGGCCACGAATTCCATTACTCGACGATTCTCGCGCAGCCCGACACGCCACTGGCGGTCGTTCACGACGCCACCGGCGCGGTCATCGCTGAGACCGGCTCGCGGCGCGGACACGCCACCGGCACGTTCTTCCACCTGATCGCGGAGGATCGGTGAGCGGTTTTGTTTCCTTCATTTCCGCCGGTCCCGGCGATCCTGAATTGCTCACGCTCAAGGGCGCCGCGCGGCTGCGCGAGGCCGACGTGGTGCTCTACGACGATCTTGCCTCTGGCGCGATCCTCGATCTCGCACGCTCCGGCGCCAATCTCGTCGCGGTCGGGAAACGGGCAGGCCGGCCCTCGACAAAGCAGCATCATGTCAACCGCCTGCTGGTCGACTATGCCGCCACGGGCGTACGCGTCGTGCGGCTGAAGTCGGGCGACGCCGGCATCTTTGGCCGGCTCGAGGAGGAGCTGGAGACGCTCCGCGAAGCCGGTATCGGCTACGAGATCATTCCCGGCGTCACCTCGGCCTGCGTCGCGGCCGCACAAGCCGGCATTCCCCTGACCCGCCGCCACACCGCGCGCCGGGTACAGTTCGTCACCGGCGCCGATGTCACCGGCGAACTGCCGCCAAATCTGAACTGGGCGGCGCTGGCCGATCCTGACGCGACGACGGTGGTCTATATGGGCCGGCGCACTTTTCCGGCGCTGGTCGCGAAATTGATCGAGCACGGCCTTGCACCCACGACGCCGGCATTGTTCGCCGAGTCCCTCGGCCGCGCCGACGAGCGGCTGGTGCGGACCACGATCGCCGAACTCGCCGATCAACTCGCACGCGGGGGCGCGGCGTCCACCGCGGCCGTGATCATGTTCGGCGCGCTGGCGGAGGGCGGGTCATCATGATGACGCTGACCCTGATCGGCATCGGCTGCGGCGACCCCGGGCAGCTCACACGCGCCGCGATCGAGGCGATCAATGCCGCCGATCTCGTCCTGATTCCGCGCAAAGGCTCCGCAAAGTCTGATCTTGCTGATCTCAGGCGAACGATCTGCGCCGACGTGCTCACCAACGACGCCACACGTATAGCCGAATTTGATCTTCCCGTGCGCGACGCCGGTGAAACCGAGTATCGGAAAGGCGTCGATGATTGGCACGATGCGGTTGCCGCAACCTGGTCGCAGACGATCGAAAATCATCTCGGAAGCGACGGCAAGGCCGCTTTGCTGATCTGGGGCGATCCCTCGCTCTATGATTCCTCGCTGCGCATCGCGCGCCGGCTCGTTCCGTTGCCCAAGATCGAGGTCGTGCCGGGCATCACCTCGATTCAGGCGCTGTGCGCGGCGCATGCGCTGCCCCTCAACGATATCGGCGAGCCCTTCCTGGTGACGACCGGGCGCCGCCTGCGCGAAGGTGGCTGGCCGCAAGGCGTCGACACCGTTGTGGTGATGCTCGACGGCGGCACGGCGTTCCAGTCGCTCGATCCGAAGGGCCTGCATATCTGGTGGGGCGCCTATCTCGGCATGGCTGATCAGATCATCCTATCCGGCGCGCTGGCTGAGGTCGGTCCACGCATCGTCACCGCGCGGCGAGAGGCGCGCGAGCGTCACGGCTGGATCATGGACAGTTATATTTTGAAGCGCAGGCCGTAAGCGAGGCAGCATGCTCCCTGATTGGATCACTCAAAAGTGCCCCGACATTTCCGCCACCCATCGTGAGGCGGCGGTCGCGCGGCAGGCGCAACTGACAAAGCCGACCGGCGCGCTCGGCCGGCTCGAGCAGCTCGCGATCGAGCTGGCGGGCCTGCAGGCGACCGAACGCCCTCGCGCGGCACGCGTTCCGATCATCATTTTCGCCGGCGACCACGGTATCGTTGCGCAGGGCGTGTCGGCCTATCCGCAAGCGGTCACCATCGCGATGATGGCGAATTTTGCCTCAGGCGGCGCTGCGATCTCGGTGCTGGCGCGCGAGCTGGGTTCCTCCCTGGAGGTGGTCGACGCGGGCACGCTAGCCGAGGTGGCGATGCCAGGTATCGTCACGGACAAGCCGCGCCACGGCACGCGCGATTTCAGCATTGAGCCTGCGCTCACGCCGGCGGAGTTGGCGTTCGCCTTCGAGGCCGGTCAGCGCGCGGTGGCGCGCGCAAAAATCGGTCAGCCCGATCTCCTGATCTTCGGCGAGATGGGCATCGGCAACACCACGACGTCTGCGGCGCTCGCTGCGAGCCTGCTCGACATCAGTGCCGAGGAGATCGCGGGCACCGGCACCGGAGTCGATGCTGCAGGCCGCGCGCACAAGGCGCGCGTGATCGATGCGGCGATCGCACGCCATCGTGTTGTGGGCGGAACGCCTGAAGAAGTCCTGTGCGCCGTCGGCGGCCTCGAGATCGCGGCGATCTCCGGCGCCATCATTGCGGCCGCGCAGGCGCGCATTCCCGTGTTGATCGACGGCTTTATCGTATCGGTTGCGGCACTCGCGGCGGCGCGGCTGAACCCGTCGTGCCAGCCATTCCTGCTTCCGTCGCACCAATCGGCCGAGCAGGGGCATCGGTTGGTGCTGCGCGCGCTCAACGTGCAGCCGCTGATAAGCCTCGATCTCAGGCTCGGCGAGGGATCGGGCGCGGCGATCGCGCTGCCTCTGGTGCGATCGGCCTGCGCGCTCCACAACGACATGGCGACGTTCGCGCAGGCCAATGTGCCGGATCGGCCGGCCTGATCAGGCCATTCGCTGATTGACCGCGACGACGCGCCAGCCGGTCGCGAGCCGATCGATCCGGGTCAGCGACAGCGGATCGATCACGAAGCGCAACGCCGCTTGTGGCGTCATGTCGAGCGCGACGCAGAGCGCGGCGCGGATCGTGCCTGAATGCACGACGAGCGTCGCCGGCCCGGCGCTTATCCGTGCGAGGCCCAGCCGAACGCGCGCGACCTGATCTTCAAAGCTCTCGCCGCCAGGCGGTCGTCCGCGCGCCGGATCGTTCCAGAACTGCGCATAGGCCTCGCCACCACTCGTCGCCAGCTCGTGATGCTGCCGGCCGGTCCACGCGCCAAAATCCTGTTCACTGAATTCGGTCACCAATTTGGGCTCAAGCCCCAACGCCCGAGCCGTCTCGACCGTGCGTCGCGCCGGGCTGGCATGACTCGCCGCATCCCGAGGCAGGCACCGGCGCAGCGCCTCGAGCTGCGAGCGATCGCGCAGGTCGGCCGGCGCATCGTTCGCATGGATGGTTCCCGCGACGCCGTCGACGGGGGCATGCCGTATCAGCCAGAGGAAGGTCTCGCCTTCCATACAGATCTCCCGGGAAGTTGGGCGCTGTAGCAATATCGCCGCATCTAGCACATTGACTCTGTCTCCGCCGTAATCCTAGATGGCGATGACGGTTTCCCCGAGAGGGGATGAAAAGGGAATGCGGTGCGGGGACGTTGTCCCCAATGCCGTAGCTGCCCCCGCAACTGTAAGCGGTGAATCCTTCGTCAGAAGCCACTGGGTCCTCGGTCCCGGGAAGGCGACGAAGCGGTCACGACCCGCGAGCCAGGAGACCTGCCGTCAGCCGTGGTCACACGCGAAGATGTCGGTCGGGGAGTACAGACATTCGGCTCTATCGGAAGGCTGAAAGCCTGATGATGGGACCTTGGTTCGCGGTGACGTGCCACTGACGTCACACCGAGGTCCAGGACCGTGTCTTCCATCCGTATCGTACGACCACGCCACTTTCTGCTGGCGTCCGCCGCTCTCACATCTCTTGCCGCTATCGACATGCCGGCTGCCCTGGCGCAGCAGGCCCGCGAGCCCCTGCCGGCCGTGGAAGTGTCGCCGCCGCAATCCCGCAAACAGGCAAGGCCGGCCGGCCGGGACGCTGCAAGCGCAGGCCGTACGGCTGCGCGGCGACGCGCGACCGCAGCGCCGGCGTCCAGGCCGGTGGTGCCGAACGCTGCGGCGCCGACGCCGCTCAACAGCAACGCAATCGCCGAGAGCGCCTCGCGCCTTGGCCTGACCGTGCGCGAGACGCCCGCGACCGTCGAGGTGATCTCCGCCGAGACCATGCGCGAACAGGGCTACCGCACCGTCTCCGACGTCGCGCAAGGGGCAGTCGGCGTCACCGCCGGCGACAATCCGGCCGAGCCCTCGGCCTTCTCGATGCGCGGCTTCACCAACAGCCAGATCAACACGCTCTACAACGGCATCAAGATCGGTCCGCAGAACATGACCTCGCGGATCGTGGACACCGCCAATCTCGAAGCCGTGGAAATCCTGAAAGGTCCGGCCTCGCTGATCTCAGGCGAGGGCGCCGCCGGTGGTGCGATCAATTTCGTCACCAAGCAGCCGCACACCGGGCCGATCCGGAACGAGGCTGACTTCTCCTATGACTCACTGAATTCCTTCCGCGCCTATTACGGCTCGGGCGGCAGCACCAACGTCCAGGGGCTGGACTACCGCTTCGACGTCAGCCGGTCCTCGCTCAACGGTTTTGCCGACGACACCAACACCAGGACGCTCGACGTCTCCGGCCAGCTCAACTACCGGATCTCCGACAGCCTCAAGGTCTGGGGTGCGATCGAATATCGCGAGGATCGCGGCAAGGCCTATTGGGGCGCGCCGCTCGTGCCAGTCGCTTTCAGCGGCTCGCACGCCACGGCAGGCATCGTCTCGGGCACCTATATCGCGTCCAATGGCTCGAATCTCGGGCCGATCACCATCGACGACCGCACCTTCAACACCAACTACAACGTCCTCGACAACCGCAACGTGGCGCAGGAGGTCTGGCTGCGTGGTGGCTTCGAGTTGAAGCTTGCCCCCGATCTGACGCTGAAGAGCCAGGCTTATGCCTACGGCGCGGAGCGTTCGTGGTTCAACAACGAGGTGGAGGCGTTCAACACGGCGACGAACACGGTTGACCGCAGCCGCTTCTACGTGGCGCACAGCCAGCGCCTGGTCGGCAACATCACCGACCTGACCTGGGATGCGAACATTGCAGGCTTCGATAATCGCCTCGTCACGACGCTGTCGTCGAGCTACCTCGATTTCGTGCGCCCGGGTGCTGCGAATTTTCCGGGCGATTCCGTTGATCTCGTCGATCCCGTCAGGGGATTCTACGGCCTGCTCACGACCAAGCAGCAGACCGCACGCATCGACAACGAGGCGCTGTCATTCGAGGATCGGCTGAAGCTCACGCGCACGTTCTCGCTGATCGGCGGCCTCCGTGTCGAGCATATCGGGCTCGATCGCAACTCGACCGACGTTAACGGTCTGGAGAATGCGAATTTCCCGTTCTCGAAATCCTGGGCGCCCGTCACCGGCCGCATCGGTTACACCTGGGAAGCTGTTCCGGGTCTGACCTTCTTCAGTCAGTACGCCACCGGCGCCGACATCTCGGCCAACAACATCTTTCTGCTCGCGCCGACCCAGAACCTGGATCTGACGACTGCGCGCACCTACGAGACCGGCGTCAAGCACGTGTTGTGGGACAACAGGGCCGAGTGGTCGTTCTCGGCCTACGATATCGTGCGCAAGAATGTCTATGCGGCGGCTGGTGGTCAGACGCTCAACATTGCCGGACGGCAGGAATCGAAAGGTGTCGAGCTCGCCGGGGCAATCCGCCCGATCGAGCCTCTGCGTCTCTGGGGCAACATTGCCTATGTCGACGCGCGCTATGCCGACTACGACTTTGCCGGCGGCTCGTTCTCGGGCAACACGCCGCCGAACGTGCCGCGCATCGTTGCGAATGCGGGCGCGTCCTGGCGCTTCTTCACGCCCTGGCCGGTGGAGATCGGCATCACCGGCCGCCATGTCGGCGACCGCTACAACAGCGACGCCAACACGGTGACCATGAACGCCTACACGGTTGGCGATATCTACGCTTTCGTCGACATTCCCAGGACGGTCTTCAATGCGGTCGACCAGGCCCGCCTGACCTTTCGGGTGCGCAACTTTACAGACAAGCGCTACGCGATCTGGGGCGACCCATTCTATCCCGACCAGATCCTCCTGGGTGCACCGCGGACCTATGAGATCTCGGCTGCGTTCAAATGGTAAGGCATTGACCGCATGATGGGCGCGATCGTCCTGTTGCACCGCTGGCTCGGAATCGCGTTCTGCCTCCTGTTCGCGATGTGGTTCGCGAGCGGGATCGTGATGCACTTCGTTCCGTTCCCGTCGCTGACGGAAGCGGAACGCTTTGCGGGGCTCGCGGCGGTGGAGCGCCAAGGATCGATCATGGCAGTGGCCGACGCGGTATCCGCCAGCGGGATCACCGACGCCACGCGCGTTCGGCTTATCCAGCGCAGCGACGGGCCGGTCTATGTCGTGTCGGGACCGTCGCGTCTGCGCGCGGTCCGCGCATCCGACGGAGCCGATGCATCGGTCACGTCGCCGGACGTCGCGCTCGCCATTGCCCGGGATCACGCCCGCAACCGCGGGCTCGATGCCGCGCGTGCAGAGATCGTCGCGCGCGAGGATTACGATCAATGGAGCGTGCCGAACGGCTTCGATCGCCACCGGCCTCTGTTTCGTGTTGCGCTTGACGATGCGGCCGGGACCGAGATCTACGTTTCGTCGCGCACCGGCGAGGTCGTTCTGGATACGACGCGGTCAGAGCGAGGCTGGAACCTTGTCGGCAGCGTGCTGCACTGGATCTATCCGACGGCCCTGAGAAGCAACTGGGCGCTGTGGGACCGGGTGGTCTGGACTGCATCGCTGGTGGCCTTTATCGGAGCGGTGTTCGGCGCAGTGCTCGGGATCATCAGGATCAGGCCGCGGGGAGGGCTGCTCGGCTCGCCCTATCGCGGCTGGCACGCCCTGCATCACGTCATCGGTCTCGTCGCGACCGCTTTTGTGCTGACCTGGATATTCAGCGGCTGGCTCTCGATGGATCACGGCCGGCTGTTCTCGCGCGGGCAATTGACCCCGGCGGAGACTAGCGCAACGAACGTAGTGCCCGATTGGAGGGCGGATCCATCTCTCGGTCAGCGGCCCGTTTCGTCTTCAGTCTATGAGGTCGAATGGTTCGCTTTCAATGGAAGTGTCTATCGACGTGACCGGACCGGTCTTGGCAGTCAGACCTTGATCGAGGCAGACGAGCCAGCCCTCAATCCCCCGCGGATGTTCCTGGATGAGCCCGACGTCCTGAGCTTGACGACGCGTCTTTCGGCCAATTGCGGTCCAGCATCTGTTCTCGCCGGCAACGACTCCTATCCCGCCCAATCCATCGTTCCCGGCGCGCCGGTCTATCGCTCCCGTTGCGGCGACCTGTGGTTCGACATCGACGGGGCCGACGGCAGCATCCTGCAACGGCTTGATGCCTCGCGCAGGGCCTATCGCTGGTTCTACAGCGCACTGCACACGCTCGACTTCCCGGTCCTGATCGCGCATCCGCGCCTGCGCGACGTGCTGATTGTCGGGCTTTGCGCCCTTGGCCTGGTGTTTTCCGTCACCGGGATCGTGATCGGCTGGCGGCGTTTACGGGCGACCTTCGCTGGCTGAAATTCCCGGCGGCAGATGAGAAGCAGCCTGCAAAATTGCCGGTTGCGCAGATGCCAACGGGCGAGGATGATCCCTTCGGAGGGGCGTCGCAGGCCTCCGCAACGGAGCGTGATCGATGTCAATCCAGCGCAAGCGCCTCGGCATGATCACGCCGTCCTCCAACTCGGTGCTCGAGCCGGTCACCAGCGCGATGCTGCACGGCGTGGCCGACGTCACCGCGCACTTCTCGCGCTTTCGCGTCACCGAGATCGCGCTTGATGCCGCGGCGCTCGGCCAGTTCGACGCCTCGGTGATGTTGCCGGCGTCGGACCTCCTGGCCGATGCCAAGGTCGATGCCATCGCCTGGAACGGTACCTCCGCAAGCTGGCTCGGCATTGACAGGGACAGGAGCCTTTGCGAGGCGATCACGGCGCGCACCGGCGTACCGGCAACGACCTCGACGCTCGCCTGCATGGATGCCGCCCGCGCGCTTGGGGCCCGACGCGTCGCGCTCGTCTCGCCCTATACTGAGGACGTGCAGCGGCGGATCGACCATGTCTGGGCCGGGGAGGGCATCGTACCGTATGCGGAGCGCCATCTCGGCTTGCGCGACAATTTCTCCTTCGGCGAGGTCGCACCCGCTGATATCGCGGACATGATCCGCGCGGTGGCGGCGCAGGGGGCCGACGCCGTCGTCATCCTTTGCACGAATCTCGACGGCGCCGCGCTTGCCGCGTCGCTCGAACGAGAGCTCGATATCGCGGTGCTCGACTCCGTCGCGGTCACGCTGTGGCGAACCCTCGGTCTCGCCGGCGGCGACATCGCGGCGCTGGCATCGTGGGGACGAATATTCAAGGCTTCAGTGAAATGACGGAGACAGCAGTGACGCAGCTCGATCTCGCCATCCGCGGCGGCACCATCGTGACCGCCAGCGACGAGTTTCGCGCCGACATCGGCATACGCGACGGTCGCATCGTCAGCATTGCGGATAGCATCGAAGGTGCTGCGCGCGAGGTCGACGCGACGGGGCTGCTGGCGCTGCCCGGCGGCATCGACAGCCACGTCCACATCTCGCAAGCCTCCGGCCCCGATGTCGTCATGGCCGATGATTTCGCCTCGGCGACGCGCGCGGCGGCTGCCGGCGGCAACACCATGGTGCTGCCCTTTGCGCTTCAGGAGAAGGGGACGTCGCTGCGCACCTGCGTCGAGAACTACCGCAAGCTCGCCGAAGGTGAGTGCTACATTGACGTGGCGTTCCACCTCATCATCTCCGATCCCACGGCGGTGGTGCTTGGACAGGAGCTGCCGGCGCTGGTGAAGGACGGCTACACCTCGTTCAAGGTGTTCATGACCTATGACGACCTCGTGCTCAGCGACAACCAGCTGCTGGAGGTGTTCGAGGTGGCGCGCCGGGAGGAGGCGCTCGTCATGGTTCATTGCGAGGGCTACGACGCCATTCGCTTCCTCACCAGCAAGCTGGAGCGCGAAGGCCACATCGCGCCCTACTATCATGGCGCCTCGCGGCCCCAGGCCGTCGAGCGCGAGGCGACGCATCGCGCCATCAGCCATGCCGAGGTGATCGGCGTTCCCATCATGATCGTCCATGTCTCGGGGCGCGAGGCGATGGAGCAGGTCCGTTGGGCCCAGCAGCGCGGCCTGCCTGTTCACGCCGAGACCTGCCCGCAATACATCACGCTGACGGCCGACGACATGAAGGGCCTCAACATGGACATCACGGGCGCGAAATATGTCTGCTCGCCGCCGCCGCGCGATGTCGAGAGCCAGCAGGCGATCTGGGAAGGCCTCACGTCAGGCGTGTTCCAGACCTTCTCCTCCGACCATTGTCCGTTCCGCTATGACGACCCCAGGGGCAAGCTGACGCCGAATGCCCGCACGTCGTTCCGCTGGGTGCCGAACGGCATCCCCGGCATCGAGACCCGGCTGCCGATCCTTTTCTCCGAGGGCGTCTCGAAGGGCCGCATCACGCGCCAGAAGTTCGTCGAACTGACCGCGACCAACCACGCGCGCATCTACGGCCTCTATCCCCGCAAGGGCTCGATCGGTGTCGGCTTCGATGCCGATATCGCGCTGTGGGACCCGAAGCTGAAGAAGGCCATTCGGCAGTCCGATCTGCACCACGGATCCGACTACACGCCATGGGAGGGCTTTGACGTCACCGGCTGGCCGGTCACGACGATCGCGCGGGGGCAGGTCGTGTACGAGCATGGCAAGATCGTCGGCGACAAGGGCGCAGGCGAACTGCTGGGCCGCGGCAAGTCCAGCCTGGTGTGACAGGCCTTGATGCGCCGCGGCGAGGCGGTGTCGCCCCTTGCGCATACCTTCCGCGCGTGGCTGCGGCATCTTTGATCCCTTTCCGCCGGCCGCCTTTCGGTGTAGCTCTGCGCCCACCTAAGCGGCGGCCGTCGATCGGGCCGCCGAAATCATGCAGGAGAGCCAAGGATGTACCCGAAAGTTCAGATGTTCATTGCCGGCGAGTGGACCGACGGCACCTCCGGCAAGTCCGAGGACATCCTCAATCCCGCCACCGGCCAGGCGATCGGCAAGACGCCGCATGCCTCGAGGGCGGACCTCGACCGCGCACTGGAAGCTTCGAAGGCCGGCTTCGAGGTCTGGCGCAAGACCTCGCCGTTCGACCGCTACAAGCTGATGCGCAAGGCCGCCGACATCATCCGCTCGCGCGCCGCCGAGATCGCCCCCATCATGACCATGGAGCAGGGCAAGCCGGTCGTGGAAGCGCAGGGCGAGACCATGCTGGCCGGCGACCTCATCGACTGGTTTTCGGAGGAAGCCCGCCGCGCCTATGGCCGCATCGTGCCGCCGCGGATGGGTAACGTCTCCCAACTCGTGACCAAGGAGCCGGTCGGCCCGGTCGCGGCGTTCACGCCCTGGAATTTCCCGATCAACCAGGCGGTGCGCAAGATCTCGGCCGCGCTCGCGGCCGGCTGCTCGATCATCGTCAAGGGGCCGGAAGAAACCCCGGCAAGCTGCATGGAATTGGTGCGCGCCTATGCCGACGCGGGCATTCCTGCCGGCGTCGTCCAGCTGGTGTTCGGTGTGCCGTCGGAAGTGTCGGAATATCTGATTCCGCATCCGATCATCCGCAAGATCAGCTTCACCGGCTCGACCGCGGTCGGCAAGCATCTGGCTGCGCTCGCCGGCCTGCACATGAAGCGCGTCACCATGGAGCTCGGCGGTCACGCACCTGCGATCGTGTTCGCTGATGCCGACCTCGACAACGCCGCGAAGATCCTCTCGGCCAACAAGTTCCGCAATGCCGGCCAGGTCTGCGTCTCGCCGACGCGCTTCATGGTGCATGAGAGCGTCTATCAGCCCTTCGTCGACAAGTTCGTCGCGGCCGCCAAGGGCCTCAAGGTTGGCAACGGCCTCGACAAGGACACCCGCATGGGTCCGCTGGCGAACCCGCGCCGTGTCGACGCCATGGAAGGTCTGGTCTCCGACGCCGTTCAACGCGGTGCCAAGATCCAGGCCGGCGGCAAGCGCATCGGCAACGAGGGCTTCTTCTTCGAGCCGACCGTCATCACCGACGTGCCGCGCGATGCCCGCATCATGAACGAGGAGCCGTTCGGACCGCTGGCGCCGATCACGTCGTTCCGCAGCTATGATGAAGTCGTGGCCGAGGCGAACCGTCTGCCTTACGGACTTGCTGCGTATGCCTACACGACCTCGACCAAGACGATGCAGGCGATCGGATCCGACATCGAGAGCGGCATGGTCTCGATCAACCATCACGGCCTGGCGCTGCCCGAAGTGCCGTTCGGCGGCATCAAGGATTCCGGCTATGGTTCCGAAGGCGGCCTCGAGGCGATCGAGGGCTACCTCAACACCAAGTTCGTGACCCAGGCGAGCGCGTAAGGCACGGGCGACATCCATCGCAAGGCGCGTCACGGCACACCGTGGCGCGCCTTTCTATTTTCTGGTCACGGCGCGCGCAGATAACGTGACGACGCACATCAGCGCGGCGAGCATCCAGAACGCCGTCGGCAGGCCGACGGCGTGGGCGACAAAACCGATGCCGGCGGGACCGACGAGAACGCCGGCATAGCCGGCCGTGGTGATCGACGCCACCGCGAGACCCCTGGGCATTGCAGTCTGCATGGCGGCGCCGCGGAACAGCACCGGCACGAGGTTGGAGGCGCCGAGGCCGATGAGCAGGAAGCCAGCAATGGCGACGGTCGCGCTGGGCGCAAGCAGCAGCACCGCAAGGCCCGCGACCGCGAGCAGACTTCCCCCGACCAGCGTGGCGCGATCACCGACACGGGCCACGACCGCGTCGCCGCCAAGCCGGCCTACGGTCATCGCGATCGAGAACACGATATAGCCGATCCCTCCCTGCGCCTCGCTGACCAGGCCGCTGCCGATGACGAGCAGCGCGCCCCAGTCGAGCATCGCGCCTTCGATCAGGAAGGTGATGGCCGCCAGCAGCGCCAGCAGCAGCACGATGCCATGCGGCAGTACGAACAGCGGTCCCTCCTGCGCCTGCGCCGAGCGCAGCAGCAGGCGCGGCCAGGCGAGCGCCATCGCGATCAGCATCAGCACGGAGCAGATCAATGCGCATGCGAGCGGTCCAAGGTGAAACGACAATAGCGCCGTCATCACCGCCGATCCGGCGAACCCGCCGATGCTGAAGAGCGCATGGAAGCCCGACATCAGCGGCTGTCCGGCCGCGCGTTCGACCTCGACCGCGTGGATATTCATGGCGACGTCGATCGAGCCGAGCGCAGCGCCGAATGCGAGCAGCGTCAGCGCCAATGTTACGGGCGTGCCGGCGACGACCAGCAGGGGCAGAATCAATGCGAGACCGATCCCGCCCGCGATAATGATCGGCTTGGTGCCGTGGCGTGCGCTCAACATGCCGGTGGCGATCATCGCGAGGACCGAGCCGATGCCCAGGCTAAGCAGCAGCAGGCCAAGCACCGCGTCGTCGACCGCGAGGCGCTGCTTCGCGAAGGGCACCAACGGTGCCCAGCACGCGATGCCAAAGCCGGCGACCAGGAACGAAAGGCGCGTGGCGAGACGCGTCGCCGGCCGGTCGGCTGATGTCATGAGTGAAGCTCCGGGAGGGAAACCAAGCGCGTGATCGCGGGAGAGGCGTGTGCTTAGATCACCAACCAGGAGCGAAGACCAGAGTTCCGCCGGCATCGCGCGTTGACGAATTGTATCATTGTGATGTCAGCCACAATCCCTTGCGTTGCCTGATGGGCAACACATGCAAGGGTCGGGTCAATGGCGCGAGGCGACGGAGACACGAGAGAGCTCGTCGCCGGGGAGCGCGCACGAGCGTCAAACCACCGCCCGTGTCCGCCGCGCAATGGACGTCATGATCTACAATTGCTGCGGTTTTTGAGCGTCTCACCGCGCGTCAGCGTAACGCATATTGATCGCCCAGTCCGTATCTGGCGGAAGCCGGCGCCGCGCAGGAGTTTCGAGGCCAGGCCGTTCGTTCCTGGCGGCCGCGCGCCATCGCGCCGGTGTCTGGCCGCTGATGCGCTTGAACACGGTCGAGAAATGCGCCTGGGTGCTGAAGCCGACTGCAAGTGCGATCTCGGCCAGAGGCCGCTGCGTCGTCGTCAGCAGCGACTTGGCATGCTCGATCCGATGATTGAGCAGATATTCACGAGGACGATATCCGGTCGCTGCGCGGAACTGCGCGGCAAAATGCATTCTCGACAGCCCCGCGACATTGGCGAGCTCGGACAGGCTGATGCTGCGCTCGAAATGCGCGGCGATATGCTGTTCGACGCGGCGCAAGCGCCATTTCGGCAGGGCGTTGACCTTGGCGCGCGGCAATTCGGTGCGGGTGAGATGCATCGCAAGGATCTCGCCGATGCAACGGGCAAACTGGCGGCCTGCGGCGTCGCCTTGCTCGGCGAGCGCCTTGGTCAGCCCGGCGGCGAGCGGATCGCGCAGCAGGACGAGATCGTCCAGTCCTTCGACGCCGCCTCGCGACCAATGCGTAGAAAAATGATCGGCAGAGATATGGAGGTGCAGGAAGGCGCAGGGTGCCTGGAATTGCACGTTGAGCTGTCGCGATGGTCCGCTGACATACAGCGTGCCTGACGGCATGATGCCGTCGAAAATGACCTGGCGGTCTCTGGTCAGGATCGCGCGCGTGGTCTTCAACGCGATGCCGACGAAATATCGATCGGGCGGTGTCGTCGCTGTGTGCCGCGAGACCTCCCGCGAATCCTCCCATCGGGAGATCGCGATGTCATCCAGTGCGGCCTGCGAGCTGCAAGCCGTCTGACGCCACTGGCTTTCCCGGGCGATGGCCTGGGCGGTGTAGGGAGTTTCGTGATCCCTCGGGTCAGTCGGAAGATCGATCCGGGCGTGGGTCCTCTGCAATTCGATCAGCATCGTCTATTCCTTCCGCGCTTCACCGTCGTTCACTGCGACCGGTGGGCTCGCACCCTCGGTATGCTGACAGGATAGGCGTGAGCAGGTCTGGAAGCCCGTTAGGGGTGATGAGGAACTGTTAGATTATGTGGGAGCCGGCCGGCTGCGGCGGCTGGTCGCGGGAGCCTGTACTTGGGCCGATAATTCAGGGGCTTGCCGTTACTCGAAGACGGCGTCGAAGATCTCGACGTCGATCAGCACCGGCTTGGCAATCGCGGTGCCATCGGGCTGTCGCGTCAACGTGCGCCGGAGGGTTGGAACCACGATGCCGCCAAAGCTGTCGTGGGCCCACGAATAGTGCGCGACATTTGCGCCCAGGAGATCGTGATCGGTCCGCCGCTGCAAGGCATTGCCGTCGAAGTAGAACACTTGCTCCGACGCAAGGTTGATCAGGTTCGGCGGGAACTGTGTGCGAAGGCGCCGCCAGGTCTCGTTGTTCTCCTGCCACGGCGGCAGCTCCTCGACCACGACGTCTGGGCGGGCCAGGAGGAACGGTGTCGTGAGATAGTTCCAGATCTGGACGCCGCAGAAGAACACCAGATGCAGTTCGTCCGCGAGCGCATGCGTGCCGTTGGTCGGGAAGGCGAGGCTCGGGTTGCGCCAGGTTCGCAGCACCTGTCCGTCAAGGCTTTCGATCGTGATTGCGTCGGGTGCGAATGCGCCGGACTGTTCGCCGCCGGTGATCCCGGTGAAGCGGACCGATTGCGTCCGCGTTGATCCCTCCGCCGTGACGTCCTTGAATTCCCGGGCGTGGCCGGCATCGGAGAACAGGGCACCACCAACGGAAAGATGCAGCGTGAACCGGCTCAGGCTATTCCAGCGGGCCAGGCCCCCGCAGGCGTCGATCGCATCGTCAAGAAGTGCCATGTCTCACTGCATCCACCATGAATTGGAATCACCATGGCGGGACCAATGCGGCTTGGCATGTTAGAAGTTGTTAGGAGTTGCAAGCGCCAGATCTGGCGGTATCCCGTTGAAGATGCTGTTAATTCAGCGCGCTCAGAAGCCCCTTCGCGGCGACCAGGTCGCGGCTCGACAGGCCTTCCTGATATTGTCCGACGAGGGGCGCGAGCAGAGCCTGCGCGTCGCGCTGTCGCCCGGCCCTCTGCCAGATGCGGGCGAGGCTCATCGCCCCCCGCAGCTCCCAGCCACGCGCGCATTGCCGGCGCGACAAGGTCAGCGATTGCTGGAGCCAGGCTTCGGCTTCCGTCATTCTGGCGGATTGAACCAGAATGTCCGCCTTGACCCGGAGCATTTCCGGCATATCGAAGGATTCGCCGTGGTCGCCGATCTGGGCGATGGCTTCTTCGATCGTGCGCAAGGCCTCATCGGCCTCGTTCTGGGCCGCCAGTCCCTCCGCGAGCGCCGTTGCAAACACCGTCGTCATGATCCGGTGGCGGGTGGCGTACAGGGTCGCCTGGCTGCGGCGAAGGTGCTCGATGCCGCCGGCGATGTCCCCGCGGCGGAGCAGGAGCTCGCCCTTCTGACCGATGCCGACCGCGTGATAGGGGCCGAGGAAGTGCCGAGCGGCGTGGTCGATCAGCCGCTCGATCAGGCTTTCGGCGCTGGCCCAATCGCCGATCCATAGAAATACGTAGATCGTCCAGATCAGGGAAATGCCGAGCGTCAGCGGTTGCTCAAGCTGCTCGGCCTCTCTCACGGTGTATCTCGCCGCCTCGATGGCGCGATCGGGCCGTCCGCTGAGCCAGAGCCCGCGTGCCAGGGCGACCAGCGCAACAATCCGGTCGTCATAGCCGAGATGGCCGATATTGAGCCGCTGCGAGCCTGGATTGTGCACCATCGCGCTCTCGCAGAACTGGACGGCCTTGTCCTGGTTGCCGATCAGATGGTGCGCGACGCCCAGCATCCACTCGACGTTCAGCGTGCTGGTCGGGTCGTTCAGCTTTCTCGCGACGCTTTCGCCCCGTACGCCGGTGCCGAGCGCGCCGTGAAAGTCTCCGACCCGGGTGAGATAGATGTGCAGTCCGCGCAACAGCCAGAGCTGCCAGTGCAGATCGTCGAGGCCTTCGGCCAGTTGCAGGCTTCGCGTGAACGCCGACCGGACCCCTTCCGTATTGCCTTGCGTGAACATCACGGAGACGCCGAGGGCCGCCTGCAATGTCATCTCCTTGCGGCTATCGACCATATCGGCGGACGCGAGCGCCTGCTGGGTCCAGCTATGGCATTCCGTCAGCAATGTGAGCTCGAGGAAGAACTGGGCGGCCGCTGCCGCCAGGTCCACGGCGATCGCGCGGTCGCCGGTCTCGGAAAAGCTCCAGGTCAGCGCGGCCCGCACATTCGACAGATGGTCGGCATAGGGCAGGAAGCCGCCCGCGCTCTGCATGCCCGTCGATTTCACGGAGATGTCGTGAAGGAAGTCGCGGAAATATTCGGCATGGGCGCGTGCGACGCGGGCCGATTCTCCGCTTTCGACGAGCTTGTCGCCGACAAAGGCGCGGGTCGTATCGAGCAGGCGGTATCTCAGCCGCCGTTCCGCGGGCGACGTCGCGATCAGGGATTTCGACAGCAGGTTCGAGATCGCTTCGACCGCTTCCGCTTCGTCGATGCCTTGGCTTGCGGCGACGGCGAGCGCCGCTTCCAGCGTGAATGGCCCGACGAAGACCGACAGGCCGCGCAAGGTCGCGCTCTCGGCTTCGGGCAGGAGATCGTAGCTCCAGCTCAGGGCCGCGCTCAGGGTCTGGTGCCGCGGAATCGCGGTGCGGCGGCCTCGCCACAGCAGCGAGAAACGGCTGTCGAGCAGCGAGGCCGTGCCGGCGATCCCGTAGGCGTTGACCCGTCCTGCGGCAAGTTCGATCGCGAGCGCAATGCCGTCCAGGCGCCGGCAGATATCGGCGACCAGAGGCGCATCCTCCTCACTGAGTTCGAACTCGTTCAGGCTCTCGGCAATCCGCTCGACGAAAAGCTGGCTCGCCGGATAGGCAAGGACGTCGGCCATGCTCAGCCCGTCGCCCTGCGGCGGGCAATCCAGTGGAAACAGCCGGTAAACCCGCTCGCCCTCGGTGCGGAAGGATTCGCGGCTGGTGGCGAGAACATGCAGCCCCGTGGCTTCCCGCACCATGCGCTCCGCCAGAGGAGCGAGCTCGTCGATGATATGCTCGCAGCTGTCGAACACCAGCAGCATCCGGCGACTGCGCAGCGACTGCAGCAGTCCCGGTATCGGGTCGCCAGAATTGACGGTCAGGCCGAGGGCTGCCGCGATCGTGGCGGGAACGAGCCGCGGGTCTGTCAGCGCGCCAAAATCGACGAAGCAGACCTGGCCCTCGAAGCCCGCATGCTGACCATGCGCCACGGCGAGTGCGACCGAGGTTTTGCCGATGCCACCGGGGCCGACGATGGTGACGAATCGATGCAGGGAAAGCTCGGCCGTGATCTTCTCGACGGCGTCGTCTCGGCCGATCATCTTGGCAAGCTGGGCGGGCAGCGACCGAAGCGAGGAAACAGCCGCGCCCGTCCGCGTCTCCGCAGGCGCGGCGCGGAGCAATGGCGCCGTGAAGCAATAGCCGCGGCCGGGCACGTTGACGACATAACGGGCGCCTTCACCGGCATCGCCCAGCGCCTTGCGCAGCGACGTGATGTGAAAGCGCAGGCTGCCCTCGTCGACGTTCACGTCGGCCCAGACCCGCTTGACCAATTCCCGCTTGTCGACGACCTCGCCGGCACGCTCCGCGAGAAAAACCAGGATATCGAGCGCGCGTCCGCCGAGATGAAGCGGAACGCCATCCTTCTCGAGCCGTCGCGACCGGGGAAACAGCCGAAAGGCCCCGAAGGAGATAGCTGAGTCCTGATCGTTATTGTCCGGCACGCGCCATGATTCCAGCGAAAGGAAAGTGCTGCTGTCCGTTTGATCTACCAGAACGAGACCGCGAGTAAACCGGCCGAAAGCGGCGAAATCGCGCAACGGGCATGCGATCGGGCCGAAAGAGCAGAGCCGAAACGCAACGAATTTTGTTTAAACGCGAACGGCTTGTGCGGAAAGCATGAAAGTTCGGCAGTGCGCATCAGAACCAGCGCATCGGTCGCGGCCTGCGAATATCGCGCGCCATCCGATCATAACAGAATCTTGCAACGTCTAACGAGCGTGAGGCACCGGTCTGCATCAGTATAGCTTTCGAGTTAGGCCTATTTCCAACGGGGGAGGCTATGATGCCCGGTATCAGCTCTCGGACGGACGACAGAAGCGTTCGATCACATTTCGTCAGCAACCTGGATGAGGTCTCGCGCGACTGGGAACTCGTGCTGCGTGAGTCGCACCACCGCATGAAGAACACGCTGACGCTGCTGGGTGCGTCAGTCCGTCGCGACTTCACACGAGCGGGTGGACGAGACATGTCGGTTGCGGTTGACCGGCTGGAGCGGCGGATCGTCGCGTTCGGAAGGCTCTATCAGCTGCTGTCCGACAATGACGATCTCACGGAAATCTCCGTCGAGACCTTCTTCGAAAAGCTGTGCTGTGCGCTTTCCGAGGCCGTGCTGGAGCCGGCAGGCGTCCGCTGCGAGGCATCGATTGCGAGCGGCACACTGCCGGCATGGCAGTGCCATCGGCTCGCTCTGATGCTGACGGAGCTGGTCACGAATGCGGCAAAGCATGCTTTTCCGAACAAGAAGGGTGCGCTGATCCGCATCGAGATGGCGAACCGCGCGGGCTCCTGGTTCTGCGCAGTCGTCGACAACGGTGTCGGTGCGACCAACCCACTTCAGGGGGCCGGCAGCCGGATCCTGGAAGGTCTGGCGCGCAGCCTCGGTGCTCGCTTGTACGGCGATGCCGGGCAGGGCGGCACGCGCGTATCCATCGCGATGCCGCTTGTACCGGCCTGAACGGCAAATCAGGGAGTTCGACATGACGATCATCGAGACAAAGCACGACGTCGAAGCAAAAACGTCAAAGCCGCATCGGGCCGATCTCAAGCTCGAGGTCATTGTCGTTCCAGTATCGGACGTCGATCGCGCCAAGGCATTTTATGCAAGCCTTGGCTGGAGACTGGACGCCGACTTTGCTTCGGCTGACGACTGGCGCGTCATCCAGTTCACGCCGCCTGGCTCGGCCTGTTCGGTGATTTTCGGCAAGAACGTCACATCAGCGGCGCCCGGCTCGGCGCAAGGCCTGTATTTGATTGTCTCCGACCTCGAGGCGGCCCGACAGGATCTGCTCGCGCGCGGCGTCAAGATTAGCGAACCCTTCCACGGTGGCGGCGATGTTCACGCCGGGACGGATGAGCCGTATCTGTTCGGCCGCATCAGGCTCAGCGGCGCCGATCCAAAGCGCGGCAGCTACAGCTCGTTTGCCTCTTTCAGGGATCCCGATGGCAATTGCTGGTTCTTCCAGGAAGTGACCGCGCGACTGCCCGGCCGCATCGAGGCGACGGACACCACCTTCTCCTCGTCGAGCGAGCTTGCACGCGCGCTGCGTCGCGCGGCGGCGGCGCATGGTGAGCATGAGAAGCGGACTGGCGTGCACGACGAGAATTGGCAGGACTGGTATGCCGACTACATCGTGCGCGAACAGGCAGGCCAGCCGCTGCCGACCTGACGCGCTCGCGTGAATAGCCAGATCGGCTTTCGCGGCGCGCGATGGCTCATTGCGCGCCGCGATGCGTTTCACATCTTGCGAAGTTCATCCCACGCCAGAAGCCGATCTTGCGTTACGACGACTCGCAACGGCTAACGCGGCCTAACAATCCATAACGAGCCAATGGCCGGCGGCTGCGCCAATCTGCTTTCAAGACGGACCGAGATGTCGATCTCGAATTTCGGTCGACGTCACGGACGAAAGCCAGGGAGATCCAAAATGACGACGCGAACACGAGCCGACATTATGAACCCCGACCGCCGCCAGCTGCTTGGCCAGGCCGCGATGGGCGCCGTTGCCGCGAGCATGGCGAGCCTGTTTCCGGCCCACCCGGTAAAGGGTGCTGCAAGCGGATCAATTCGTCCATTTCACGTCAACGTGCCCGAGGAAGATCTGCTCGATCTGCGACGCCGTCTCGCAATGACGCGCTGGCCGGATCGCGAGATCGTCGCCGATCAATCGCAGGGCGTGCAGCTCACGACGGTCCAGCAGCTGGTTCGCTACTGGCAGTCCGATTACGACTGGCGCAAGATGGAGACGCGGCTGAACGCTCTGCCGCAATTCGTCACCGAGATCGACGGCGTCGACATTCACTTCATTCACGTGCGTTCCAAGCACGACAACGCGCTGCCGATGATCGTCACCCATGGTTGGCCGGGCTCGATCATCGAGCAGATCAAGATCATCGGCCCGCTGACAGATCCAACCACGCACGGCGCGACGGCGGCCGATGCATTCGACCTCGTGATCCCTTCGCTGCCCGGCCACGGCTTCTCCGGCAAGCCGACGGCCCTCGGCTGGGATCCGCAGCGCATCGCGCGGGCCTGGGTCGTGCTCATGAAGCGGCTTGGCTATACCCGTTACGTCGCCCAGGGCGGCGATTGGGGCAATGCAGTCACCGAGCAGATGGCGCTGCTGGCGCCGCCGGAGTTGCTTGGCATTCACACCAACATGCCCGCGACCGTTCCCGACGACATCGCCAAGGCGCTCCAGCCCGGTGGATCGAAGCCATCGGGCCTCTCGGCCGACGAGAGCTACGCTTACGACCAGCTCGACGATTTCTACAAGCACGGCCTCGGCTACGCGATCGAGATGTCGAACCGGCCGCAGACGCTGTACGGCCTGGTGGATTCGCCAGCGGGCCTGGCGTCCTGGATGCTCGACCACGACGCACGCAGCGCCGCGATGATTGCGCGTGTCTTCGACGGAAAGACCGAAGGCCTGTCGCGCGATGACGTCATCGACAACATCGCGCTTTACTGGCTCACCAACACGGCGGTGTCATCGGCGCGGCTGTACTGGGAGAACAGGCTGGTATTTTTCGCGCCCAAGCACGTGAATATCCCGGTCGCCGTCAGCGTCTTCCCCGACGAAATCTATGCCGCCCCGCGCAGTTGGGCCGAGAAGGCCTATCCCCAGCTGATCCACTACAACCGTCTCGACAAGGGCGGCCACTTCGCGGCCTGGGAGCAGCCCGCGCTTTTCTGCGCGGAAATGCGCACCGCGTTCCGTCCACTACGCCAGTCGATTTAAGTCGAGCAGGACGTGCGGATCACGCGCGCCCTTGTCCTTCAACGACAAATCAGGAGTGAAAACCATGAATCGTCCCGAACGCAACTTCACGACGGAAGACATAAGGCTGGAGCGGCGCTTGCCGACATACTGGCGCGTCACCTTCGACATGCCGCCGGTGAACATCTTTGGCCCGAAGCACCTTCCGCTGCTGAACGATATCATTACTACGATCGAGACAGATCCGCAGGTCAAGGTCGTCGTGTTCGACAGCGCCGTCGAAGGCTTCTTCATCACGCATTATGACTTCCTGGCACCGCTCGAGGACTCCCTTAACATCCCGCCGGGGCCGACAGGGCTTCAGGCATTGCCCGATATGCTGGTGCGCCTGAGCCGGGCGCCGGTGGTGTCGATTGCCTCGATCCGGGGCCGCGCGACCGGTGTCGGCAGTGAGCTCGCGCTCGCAAGCGACATGCGCTTTGCCAGCCGCGAGAAGGCGATCCTGTCGCAATGGGAGGTCGGCGCGGGTCTCGTGCCCGGTGGCGGGCCGATGGCGCGGCTGCCGCGCCTGATGGGCCGCGGCCGCGCGCTCGAGGTGTTGCTCGGTGCCGACGACATCCGCGGCGATCTCGCTGAGCGCTACGGCTATGTGAACCGGTCGCTGCCGGATGCCGAGCTCGATGGCTTTGTCGACGCGCTTGCCATGCGTATCGCGTCCTTCGACAAGGACGCGATCGCCGAGACCAAGCGTCTCGTCGATGTCGCGAGCCTGCCGCCGGATGACGAGATCAAGCCGGAGTGGGACGCGTTCATCGCAGCCCTCGGTCGTCCCGCAAGCGAGACCAGGCTCAAGGCGCTTTTCGCGCGTGGTTTCCACCGCGCGGGCGACGTCGAGAACCGGCTGGGCTTCCACGTCGGCCAGATCGGCATCTGATGGAACCGCTGCGGCGCTCGACCGGTTGGATCGCGACACGGCGCCGCCGCCGCGATAGCCTTCCACCGGTGCGGAGCGCCGCCGGACGACCCCAAGGCAAACAAGGAGAAACAAGATGATCCGCAAGGCAAAAGCAGTCTGGCAGGGCACCGGCCGCGATGGCACCGGCCATCTCTCGAGCGAATCCGGCGTGCTCGCCGAGACGCCTTATTCGTTCAAGACCCGCTTCGAGAACGAGAAGGGCACCAATCCCGAGGAATTGATCGCGGCGGCCCACGCCGGCTGCTTTACGATGGCACTGGCCTTCGGCCTTCAACTCGCCGGCTTTACGCCGACCGAGCTGTCCACCGAGGCCGCGGTCACGCTCGATCCGGAGGGGAAGGGGTTCAAGATCAGCAAGTCGGCGCTGACCCTGCGCGCCAAGGTGCCGAACCTCGACGACGCCGGCTTTGCCCGCATCGCCGGCGAGGCCGAGAAGAACTGTCCGGTGTCGAAAGTGCTGAACGCTGCGATCACGCTCGACGCGAAGTTGATCTGAGCGAACGCCGGGGAGCCATTCCCCAGGACTTATTCCCAGGACTTGCCAGCATCGGTCCGATGGAGGCAAAGTCCTGGGAAAGGAACCATCGGCGAGAAGCGTTTCCGCACGGATGCGAGCACCTCGACGGAGCGAAAGGAACACATCACATGACGACAGAGCGCGCAGTTTTGGCTGGAGGCTGCTTCTGGGGCATGCAGGATCTCATCCGCAAGCAGACGGGTGTGATCTCCACGCGCGTCGGCTACACCGGCGGCCGGGTGAAGAATGCGACCTATCGCAATCACGAAGGCCATGCCGAAGCGATCGAGATCATGTTCGATCCCGCGAAGACGAGCTTCCGCACCATGCTGGAGTTCTTCTTCCAGATCCATGATCCCACCACGCTCAATCGCCAGGGCAACGACCTGGGGACGAGCTACCGCTCCGCGATCTTCTACACGTCAGACGACCAGAAGCGCATCGCCGAGGACACCATTGCCGATGTCGCAGCATCGGGGCTGTGGCCTGGCAAGGTGGTGACCGAAGTCGCCCCGGTCGGCGAATTCTGGGAGGCCGAGCCCGAGCATCAGGATTATCTCGAGCGCTATCCTGACGGCTACACCTGTCACTTCATCCGGCCCGACTGGAAGCTGCCGCGACGTGCGGCCGCCGTGGGAGGCTAGAGCTCGCGACGGGATCTCAGTTATGCCGCGCGCAGTTGCGTGATCAGGCCGCGCGCCATCCGCATATCGGCGATATCAGATCCTTCGGTCAGCATGTCGCAGACCTTCTCCAGAGCAGCGAGTGCCTCTGCGCGCTGATCCTGCTTCATCCTGAGCTGCGCGATGCTGATGGCGCATCGCAGCTGCCAGAACTCTGCGCCCTGTTGCGTGGCCAGGTCCATGGCTTCGTGAAAGCAGGCGTCGGCGGCTTCTGGTTGCGGTGCCTCTCTCAGCATCAGCTCACCCTTGATGCGAAGCAGCTCCGGCAGATACCAGCGTTCCTGCCTGTCGTTGCAACGCGCCAACGCGTTCTCGACCGTGTCTAAGCCCTGATGGACCTGGTTGGCTTGTCCGAAACATGCCGCGAGCTCGCCGAGCAGGGGAAGAAAGCGCGGCAGGAAGCGCGCATCGCCGGCACGATTGAGTTCGTCGCGCAGCAGCGGCAGGCCCGTCTCGACATTCGTGCGCCGAGCGACGACCAACGCGTTGAACGCGCGCGCCCACAGACCCCAGAGCCTGATGGCGTGGCGATCGGTGTGCTCCAGCAACTCGGTCCCATAGCGCTCGGCGGCATCGTAGTCACCGGCCAGAAAGGCGATCGGGCAGGCGGCTTGTCCGAGCACGCTACAGAAGGTCAGCGCGTGTCCGTTGGCACGGCCTTCATGGATGTTCTGCTCGGCGAGTGCCAGGGCCTGATCCGCATAACCCTGGAGCCACAGGATGCGGGCGCGAAAATATTTTGTCGATATCCGCAAATCGAGCGGGAAGATCTTAGGCTTCTCGGCCAGCACATGCAGCGACGCATTCACCCGGTCGATACGAACGCGCGCCTCGCGCTGATCTCCGAGATAATGCAGCACGACGGCCGTGAGGCGGTCCGCCAGCATGAGGTCCGTCTTGTCAGGCGAATTCGCCGCGGCTTCGGCGAAACGGTCGGCGAGCGCGCGCGCCTTGCCGAACGCGCCATTGTTGAACTGATCGATGGACAAGCCCCAGAGGGCCCGCAACCTGAAATCCTTGTCATCGAACCTGTCGGCCAGCTCGAGCGTGGCTTCGAGAACGGGGCGCGCCTCGCGCGCCCGCCCTTCGCCGTACATGAGCGACCAGCCGAGCGCCGCGAGGAGCTGCATGCGCAGCCGGTCGTCGTCTTGGTCTCCGAGCGCGGCCAGTGCGGTTCTGGCGCGCTCGCGACATTCGGAGAACAAGGAAAGACGAACCCAGAGCGTGACCGCCACCGCCGTCAGCCCGATGCCGAGCTGTGCGTCGCCATCGGGCGAGAGGGCCCAATCCAGCGCGGCGCGCAGATTGTCCAGTTCCGCGCCGTAGGTGCCTAGCCAGTCCGTCAGGGGGGAGGAGGTCTCGGCTTCGGCGCGCTCGAACAGGCCGCGGAAGTATTCGGCATGCCGCTGTGCGATCCGCTTGGCTTCACCGGCTTCGTTGAGCTTGCCGAGCGCGTAGGTCCGCGTCGTATCCAGCAGGCGATAGCGCAGTGTTCGTGCGCCTGAGGGTGCGATCAGCGACTTCGTGACGAGATTGTCGATCGCCTCCATCGTCGCGGCGGCACTGAGCCCGTCGCCCGAGGCGACGGCGGCGGCTGCCTCCGGCGTGAACGGCCCGACGAAGACCGACAATCTCCGCAAGATGGCGCTCTCGGATGCGGAAAGCAGGTCGTAGCTCCAGTCGAGCGCGGCGCTGAGCGTCTGGTGTCGCGGGATGGCGGTGCGTCGCCCGCGCCATTGCAGCGAAAAGCGGCTGTCGAGCAGGGATGCCGTGCCGGCGATTCCATAGGCGTTGACGCGTCCCGCCGCGAGTTCGATCGCAAGCGCGATGCCGTCAAGGCGGCGGCAGATGTCGGCCACCAGCGGCGCTTCCTCCGCGCTGAGCTGAAATGCTCCGGAACTCTGCGCGATACGTTCGACGAAGAGCTGGGCTGCGGGATAGGCGAGAACGTCGGCCACGGCGAGATCGTCGCGCCGGGGCGGGCAGTCCAGCGGAAACAGTCGAAAGATACGTTCGCCTTCGCTGCGAAAGGATTCACGGCTGGTTGCCAGCACGTGCAACCGCGGCGCCTCGCGAACGAGGCGCTCGACCAACGGTGCAAGGCTCTCCAGCACATGCTCGCAACTGTCGAAGATCAGCAATGTCGGCTTCGACTGGAGATGGGTCAGCAGGGCCGGGACCGGATCTTCCGCATTGATGGACAGCCCGAGGGTGGAGGCGATGGTGATCGCCGCGAGTTCGGGCTTTCGCACCGGTCCGAAGTCGATGAAAAAGACTGTGCCGTCAAAATGCCCAAGTCGGCGATGGCCCACGGTCACGGCCACGGCTGTCTTGCCGATCCCGCCCGGGCCGACCACGGTGACGAAGCGGTGCTGCGCGAGCCCGGTCGAAATCTTCTCGATGACGTCGTCTCGCCCGATTACCCTGGCGAGTGGAGCGGGCAGCGAGCGGGGCAGGGGAACGTCGACCGGGGAAGCAGGAAGCGCGGGCGCGACCTGCGCCAGCGACGCGACGAAGCAATAGCCTCGCCCGGGAACGTTGACGACATAACGGGCCGACTTGCCGGTGTCTCCGAGCGCCTTGCGCAGTGCTGCGATATGGAAGCGGAGGCTGCCATCATCGACATTCACGTCGGCCCAGACGCGCTTGACGAGCTCGCGTTTGTCGACCACTTCGCCGGGCCGCTCGGCCAGGAAGATCAGGATGTCGAGCGCACGGCCCCCGACGTGAAGATGCGCGCCGTCCCTCTCCAGGAGGCGCGACTTCGGAAACAGTCGAAATGGCCCAAAAGAAATGGCCGAGTCTTGGTTGTTGTTATCTGGCACGCGCCATCGCCCCCTCGGAGGGGAGTCAAAATTTGTTTGATTTTGTCTACCAGAACGAAGCGTACAGTAAACTGTACGAAAGCAGCAAAGGCGGCGGTGGGGTCGCTTGCAGCCGCTTCGGCAGATTGCGTGCGACCAAAATATCACTGCTAAATGAACAGGTTATGACGACGTCGATCTGACGCGTCCCGGCAGTCTCCAGTCCCGCGCAATGGACATGCCCCTCATCGACGGCGCCGCCATTGACGATCGCCACAGAGTGCTGCGAATGGAGCCTTGGGAGCCGGTCCCGCCTTGACTTGGGCTCACGACTTTCGGAACAGGACATGCCTTCCCTCTCACGGCGAGACTTCGTCAACGCAGCCGCGTTTGCGGCCGCACTCGCCGGAATTCCACGCAACGGAAGCGCGGCGGATTATCCGTCGCGTCGCATTCGGCTGGTGATCCCATATTCTGCCGGAGGTTCAGGCGATCAGATCGGTCGCCCCTGGGTTGAGAAGATGTCATCTCAACTCGGTCCGACATTTGTCGACAATATCGGCGGTGCGGGCGGCGCGATCGGGACGACCGAGGTCGCGCGCGAGAAGCCCGATGGCTATTCGCTGCTGTTGGGAAACGGCAGCACGCAGGTGATCATTCCGTTGACGACGCCCAATCCCGCTTATGCCATGGGAGACTTTCGGGCGATCTATCGCCTGATCAGCAGCGCGCTGGTTTTCGCCGTTCATCCGTCGGTGCCGGCCACGGATCTGCAGGGCCTGATCGCCTATGCGAGGAGCAATCCCGGCAAGCTATCGTATGGGACACCCGGCATCGGCACCGGTAATCACCTGGTCGGTGAGCAGTTCAAGCAGCAGGCAGGTGGGCTGGATATCGTCCACGTCCCTTATCGGGGCATCGCGCAGGCCACCAACGACCTCGTCAGCGGCCAGATATCCCTCGTCGTTGCCGTGATGTCGGTCCAATTGCAGCAGCTGAACCGGGCCGGCAAAATAAGGCTGCTCGCCGTCACCACCGACAAGCGCCTGAGCGGCGCACCTGATATCCCGACTGCCATTGAATCGGGCATGCAAGGTCTCAGCTATGAGGGATGGTTCGGCCTGTTCGCGCCGAAAGGGACGGATGACGCGATCATCGACCGCATCGCGCGAGAGACCCGTACGGCCATGGCCGATCCCGCACTCCAGGCGAACTATCGCGCGCAGGGCATGGAGCCCGACAGCGATTCAAGCCCGGACAAATTCCAGCGAATCGTCGATGCCACCTCGGCAAGCCTTGGACCGGTGATCAAGTCGATTGGACTGCAAGCGCTGTAGACGCGCCGGCCACAATACCGGGCCAGCGTCGCGCGGAAGCGACCTGCTGAAGGTCGTCATTATCCGTCCGGTGCAATGACGCCCTTGCTGAAAAGGAAACAACCATAGAAGCGCCGCTCACCGGTGGCGATCACGCAGTAGGCTGCCTTGGCCTTCTCATAGAAGGCATGGCGCTCGACCCCCACCAGCGGCCACGCGCGTCCCTCGGCGCGGTCGATCACGGCCTGCACCTCGCGCTGAACCGGCGGCACCTCCTGAGGCTGGCCGACGATCTCCATGCGCATCGCAGCATCGTCCACGAACGTATCGAGCGGCATGACCGAGAGAATGGCTTCGATCGCCTTGGCCGTGCTGACGTTGTCGATGCGAAGCAGCTCGCCGAACACGGTCTGGCGTGCGATCGAGTCGGCTGGAAAATTGGTGTCGCATACGACGAGACGATCCCCATGCCCCATTGCCCGCAAGGCGTAGAGCACGTCGGCATTCAGCAGCGGGTTGATGCCTTTGAGCATGTTGTGTCCCTTCCTTGTCTTCAAAATCGTCAGGACCCTGATGGTCCGAATTCAATCCATATCACCGTACGATGGCATATCTGGACTCCACAGGGCCAGCGTCGATCGCGGGCCGAATGGAAGAACGCGGCTCAGAATCGCCTGGCGATCTCGGCGAGGCGGCGATGTGCGGTCTCGCGCGCGGCGCGGATCGGTTCGGCCGGGCCTGCCGTGGGGCCGATCGGCACGAAGCGCACGTCGCTGACGCCGATGAAGCGGAGCGCCTCGCGCAAATAGGGCGTCGCCATGTCGATGCGGCCGCGGTTCATGCCGGTGGCAAAGTCGCTGCCGGAGGCGAGGATCACGACGGTCGGGCGATCCTTCAATAGTGGAAGATAGCCCTGAACGGGATCGAAGCGGAACGTCAGCCCTGGCTGGATGACGATGTCGAACCACTGCTTCAGCTTGTAGGGGATGCCGAAATTCCACATCGGCGTCGAGATCAGCACGCGGTCGGCCAGTGAGAAGCGCAGCGCTATCCGTTCGGCTTCGGCAAAGCTGTTCCGCTGCGCGTCGTCGAAGGCCTGCGCTTTCATGCGCGCGTATTTGGCCTCGACGATGGGGCCGGCGAACTCCGGCATGCGCTCGTGCCAGAGATCGACGACGTCGATGTCCCAATCGGAACGGGCCTGGCGGAAGCCGTCAAGGAAGATGCGCGCACCGGCGCTCGACTCGGAATCGGCTCGTGGCGAGCAGGAGAGGTGCAAAAGCTTTGCCACCGCTCATCCCAGCGCTCTGATGACGGCGTCGGCGCGTGTGACGACGGCGACGTTTTGCATGGCGAAGTTGATCGACGCCGAGTGCCAGTCGGCATTCATGGTCGAACAGCAATCTTCCGGCACGACCATGAAATAGCCCTTGTCGGCTCCGGTGCGCGCGGTGTGCTCGACCGACATGTTGGTCCAGGCGCCGGTGTTGATGATCATGTCGCGGCCGGTGGCTTTGAGGATCGTCTCCAGCCGCGTGCCCTCCCAGGCGCTCATCCGCATCTTCTCGACCACGAAGTCGCCGGGGCGCGGCTCGAGGCCTGGAACGGGCGCCGCACCCCAGCTGCCGCGCACCATCGCCTTGCTATCGACCAGACCTTCGAACAGCGGCGCGTTCAGCGTCACGCCGGGCGCGCCGGGCTCGACCACGAACCAGACATGGATAATGGTTACGCCCCGCGCGCGCGCGGCTTCCGCCAGGCGACGGACGTTCTCGACGACATGTTGCTGCTTGGCGTGGCCGGGCGCACCGGAGTCGGCGAAGGCACCGCCATCCATGATGACGTCGTTCTGGAGATCCTGGATGATCATGGCGCAGCGGTTTGGATCGAGCCGCATCTCGCCGTCGGCGAGGATGGGGCTTGCTGCCGCGGGACCGGGACCTGCAGCTCCGCCACCGCTGCGTCTGCCGCTCATATAGGGCTCGTGGCGCGGGCCGGTCCTGGTCGGGATGGCATAGACCGAATGGGTCGAGGTCAGGTAGAGCGTCCGGAAATCCGGTCCGCCCCAGGCGAGATTGGCGACGAGCTCGGGCACACGAACCTTTCCGAGCAACTCGCCGCGTGCCGAATAGACCCAGACCCCACCGGGCGCGGTGACCCAGACATTGCCGTGCTGGTCGCACTTCATGCCGTCAGGCAGGCCCGCCTCGAGTTCGGAGCGGATGCCGCTCGCGAACACGCGCGCGTTGGACAGCGTGCCGTCGGCGACGACGTCGAACACGCGGATCAGCGCCTGCACGGTGTCGTTGACATAGAGCAGCTTTTCGTCGGGCGAGAAGCATAGTCCGTTCGGCTGGTCGAACAGGGTTCTATCGACCATGAGCTTGGGCTCGCTGCCGGGCACCACGCGGTAGACGCCCTGGAAGCCGAGCTGCCGCGGCCGCTCGACGCCATAGACCGGCATGCGGCCGTACCAGGGATCCGAGAAATAGATCGCGCCGGAGGAGTGCACGCAGACGTCGTTGGGGCTATTCAGCTCCTGTCCGCCAAAGTGCGAGGCCAGCACTTCGCGCCGTCCGTCCGGCCGTTCGCGGATCAGCGACGAGGTCGCGTGCTCGCAGACGATCAGGTTGAGCTCGGCGTCATAGGTCATGCCGTTGCATTTGTTCGACGGGCGCTTGACCTCGGCGACGCCACGCCGCGCATCCCAGCGCCGGCGCACGTCGCCCGGCATGTCCGAGAACAGCAAATAGTGATCGATCGGATGCCAGATCGGGCCTTCCGTGAAATCAAAGCCCGTTCCGACCTGCGCGACCGGCGCGTAGGGGTCGATCAGCGTTTCGAATTCGGAGCGCAAGGTGACATGGGTCATCGGTCGGCCCTCACATCATTTTCAGGCTGGGAACCAGTTCCGCGCAGGCAGGGACTGTACGATCGGGCCAGGGACCTGATCGTGCAGCCGGCCCACGACAGTGCCGCCTTCGATCTTGGCGGGGCGATCGTGCACTGGCAACAGATAGCGGGAATTACTGAGCAGCTTCTTGATCGAGGCCTTCTCGGCGCGCTTGCTGGTACCGTGATTGCCGGTGGTGCGTGGCTCCGCGTCGTGGATCTCGTTAAAGGGCGTGACGATCTGGTCGTTGAAGTCGTAGATGACGTCGCCGCAAATGGTGGCGATGCCGTCGGCGGTTTCGACGATGATGTTCATCGAGCCCTCGGTGTGAGCGTTGGCCGCGTCGCAATAAACGCCAGGCATCAGTTCGACGGGGCCGGTGATCTCGAGGTCGAGGAAACGCAGCGCGCTCTTGGTGTGCAAGCGGTCGATCAAGTGCTTGATGTCGGGCGCCGGATATTGCGGGTGCATCAGGCCGGAGACGGAATATTCCAGCTCCTTGCGGTTGAGCACCACGGTCGTGTTCATCGGGAACAGATCGTCCTTGCCCGCGTGATCGATATGCAAATGGGTGTGGCAGACGAACCGCACGTCGCCCATGCGCACGCCGTGGCGAGCGAGCTGGTTCTCGATCATGTTCTCATGGTACTGCAGGCCGCGCATGCCCAGCGTCTCCATGATCTGGTTGGAGCGATAGCCGGTGTCGACCACAACAGGATATTTCCCGCCGAGGATCAGAAAGCCCAGCGTGAGGACGCGGCGGGTGCGGCCGCAGTCGCGGCCGAGCACCAGGAAGCTCGATTCCAGCTCGATATCGCCGTAGTCCAGGATCTTGATCTCCAGCGCCATTCTTTGCCCTCCCTGTCGTTTTTCTTGTCTGTCAAAGCCGATAGACGCGCGTCGCGGTGCCTCCGAAGATCGCGTCCTGTTGTTCGGTGCTCAGTGGTGCGGCTGCCGTGCGAAATGCGCCGACGAGTTCGCGGTAGCTGGTCCACAGTTTCTCGATTGGAAAATTGGAGCCGAACAGGCAGCGCTCGGCGCCGAAGATCGCGACGGTGTCCATGACCACCGCGGCGATATGCGCGGGGTCGTTTCGGTGAATGAACGTGCCGAGCCCGGAAAGCTTGGAGACCACGTTCGGGTGGGCCGCAAGGCGGGCCATCCCGGCGCGCCAGGCCGCACGCCCTGCAGGGGAGAGATCCTCCAGCATGCCGGCATGCTGAAGGATGAAGGTCACCTTGGGGCAGGATTCGGCGAGCATGGCCGCATCCGGCATCTGCGGCGTGAACACCTGCAGATCAAACGTCCAGCCGTAATCGGCGAGGCGCGCGACGTTGCGGCGAACCATCGGATCGAGGCAGAGGTCGGGCTTTGCCGCGAAACGATAAAGTGGGTTCTCGTGCCAGTGCAGCTGCATGCGGACGCCGCGCACGAGTGAGTAGAGTTTCAGGCGGTCGAGCTGCGGACGCACGTCGTCGACGGCGAAATTGGCATAGGCAACGATGGCGTGTGGCCAGCCGTGCTCGTCGGCCGTCCGCTGCACCCAGGCGGTTTCGTCCTCGAAGCGATCGTTCGCCCAATTGGTCTGGACATAAACCGAGCGAGTGACGCCGCTGCCTTTGAGGTCGTCGAGATACTCCCCGATCGGATAGTCGCGGCGGATGGCCTCGTAAGGTCCGAAGATGCGCGGCTGCATCGGGCCGACCAGCCAGGGCAGGTCGGCCTGCCGCCAGATATGATGATGGCCGTCGACGATTTCGGTCACGCAG
Source organism: Bradyrhizobium manausense (assembly GCF_018131105.1). Classification (NCBI taxonomy): domain Bacteria; kingdom Pseudomonadati; phylum Pseudomonadota; class Alphaproteobacteria; order Hyphomicrobiales; family Nitrobacteraceae; genus Bradyrhizobium; species Bradyrhizobium manausense. Next base: position 1,085,355 of record NZ_JAFCJI010000001.1, read on the forward strand.
CTCTCCTTCGTCCCAGTGCCAGTACATGCGCGACGATGGATGCGGTGGATCCACCGTCGACGAGGTCGCCGACAAAGCGCTCGATGGCAACGAGCGCGTCGGTCTGCGGGCGGAAGCCCGGGCCGCTCGCCAACGGCGTCAGCCAGCTCACGCGCCAGGCCCGCCGCGACAGTTTTGCCACAGCATCGCGCAACGCATCTGAATCGCCGCGCTCAAGACCATCAGAGACGACGACCACAGCGGCCCCACGCGCGTAACCGCCAAATCGAGGTACCGCGAGGAAAGCCTGCAGTGCGTCACCGATGCGGGTGCCGCCGTCCCAATCGCTGACGAGATGCGCGGCCGCATTCAACGCCTGCTCGCGTCGCTTCAGCCGCAGAGGGCGGGTGACGCGAGTCAATCGCGTGCCGAAGGTAAATACCTCGACATTGGGCGCGGCCTGCACCAGCGCATGCGCCAGCTTCATGTTCTCCTCGGTGCGGCTCTTCATCGAACCGGAGACGTCGATCAGCAGCAGGAATTTCCGCGGGCGCCGGCGCCGCTTCATGTGGCCGAGCCGCAGGATCTCGCCGTCGCTCCGGACAGAGTCGCGCAAGGTGCGGCGAAGGTCGGCGAAGGGACCGCGTCGCGCCCGCATGCGCCGGTGGCCGCGCCGCCGCGGCAGGCGTCGGGGAGCCTCACGCGACAAGCGCCGCAGCGCGTCGGTGGTGGACAACTGGGCAAAACGACGTTCGACCAGCGCCTCGGTGCGGGCCGCGGTCAGGCCGGACTCATTGGCGTCGTCGGAAAGGAGCGGCTCCTCGTCGCCGCGACCTTCTTCCTGAAGCCGGACGGTCTCGTCGTCCTCGCCGTCGTCGGTGTGCTCGATCGCCTCGTTGCCGCGGAAGTGTAGGTCGAAGAGCCGGTCAAACGTCGCGCGGCGCTCGGGCGGCGGGGCGAGCGTGGCCAATGCGGCATGCCTGATGTCCCTGAGGTCACGCGGGCCGAGCAACTCGATGGCTGTCAGGAACGCGGTGGTCTGCTCCGGTGCAACGGCAAAACCGTTGGCGCGCATCAAGGCGACAAAGGAGACGAAGATGCGGGCGGCGCGCGGCAGCTGGAGCTCGGTGCTCATGCGGTCGCCTCCGCGAGCATCGCGTCGAGCCGGGGTGAGATGAAATGCAGGTCTTCCTCGTCCTTCAGCGCCACGCCGATTGAACGCTTGAAGGCGTCGGGCCAGCGCGCGCCGCCCTTGTTGAGGAGTGTCGCTGCCTCGGCCCAATCGACCGCCTCGGCGATGCCCGGCGCTTTGCTCAACGGTTCGCGCCGGAGTTTGCCGACAGCTGCGACGACTGCGCGGGCGGTGGCTTCCGCAACGCTGGAGGCTCGCAGCATCACGATCCGAGCTTCCCGCTCTTCGCTGGGGTAGCCGATCCAGTGATAGACGCAGCGGCGGCGCAAGGCCTCGTGCAGGTCGCGTGTTCGATTCGACGTCAGCACCACGACGGGGCGCTCGGCGGCACGAACCGTGCCGCGTTCGGGGATCGAAATCTGAAAGTCGGACAGGAATTCGAGCAGGAACGCCTCGAACTCCTGGTCGGCGCGGTCGATTTCGTCGATCAATAGCACGGTCGAGTCCGGCGCGCGTAGCGCGGCCAGCATCGGGCGTTCGATCAAAAACGTCTCGCCATAGATGTCGATGCTTTCGTCGCCGGCCTGGCGGATCGCCAGCATCTGGCGCGGATAGTTCCATTCGTAGAGCGCCGCGGAGGCGTCGATGCCCTCATAGCATTGCAGGCGGATCAGGCGACGGCCCAGCACGGCGGCGATGGCCTTTGCGGCCTCGGTCTTGCCGACACCCGGCGCGCCCTCCAGCAGCAGCGGCTTGCCGAGCGCGAGGCCGAGATAGGCTGATGTCGCAAGGCCCTCGTCGGCGAGGTAATAGGCCGCGCGCAGCGCCTTCTCCAGCGCCTCCGGACTATCGATACCGACGATGTTGCTGCGGACCGCCATGAACCAGGACCTCTAGCGCCGTGCCTGCGGCCGCGCGCCGCCCTGGGATTTGATTGCGCGCAGCACCTTTTCGGGCGTGATCGGCAGATCATCGATGCGCACGCCGACCGCATTGAAGATCGCGTTCGCGACGGCCGGCAGCACCGGGTTGGCGCACATCTCGCCGGGACCTTTGGCGCCGAAGGGCCCATCAGGGGCAGGGCGCTCCAGCACGGCGATATCGTGCGGGCAGATGTCACCAGGGCCGGGCATCAGATATTCGACGAAGTCGCGGGGACCGTGAACGGGCTCGGGATAAGCAGGCTCGGTCGTCTCGTAGAGCGCGTGGCTGACGCCCATCCACGCACCGCCGACGAGCTGCTGTTCGACCAGCCGCGGGTTGAGCGCGCGGCCGAGCTCGTAGGCCGAATCCATCCGGACCATTGCGATCTCGCCGGTCTCATCGTCGACATCGACCTCGGCGACGAGGCAGGCGTGGGCGTAGCAGGTCGCCGGCGACATCTCGCCGGTTTCCGGATTCACCTCGGAGAGCGGCACCAGGAAGATGCCGCGACCAGAGATGGTCTTGCCCTGCTTGAACTGCGCGGCGATCGCGACGTCCTTGGTCGAGATCGAGCGGTGCGGCGCGCCCTTGACGTGGATGTTGCCGCGCCCGTCGGTTTCGAGATCGGCGGCGTTGACCTCCAGTTCCTCTGCGGCAGCTTCCATCATCACGCCGCGAGCTTCCCGCGCCGCCGCCATCACGGCATTGCCGACGCGATGGGTGCCGCGCGACGCGAACGAGCCCATGCAGTGCGGGCCGGTGTCGGAGTCGGCGGTGTCGACATAGACGTCCTCGACAGGCACCCCCAGCGTCTCCGCGCAGATCTGCCGTGTCACCGACTTCATGCCCTGTCCCAAGTCGATCGATGACAGTGCCACCGTGAACTTGCCGCTCGGGTTGGAGTGCACAAGCGCCTGGCTGGGGTCGCCGCCGAGGTTCATGCCGATGGGATAGTTGATCGACGCAATGCCGCGTCCGCGATGCCGGGTCATCTAGCGCCTCCTGGTGCCGAAGACGGAGGAGAAACGGGTCGCGCCATGCGAAGGCGCGGTTGGCCGCGGCGCAGGTGGTGGCGGCTCGCGCGGCGGTTCGCGGGTGACAGTCGGCGGGAGCCGGTCATAGCTGGTGCGCTGCTGGACAGGCGAAGTTGGTCTTGTGCGCGAGTCCGCCGGGGTCGGCGGGATCACGGCGCGGCTGCCGCCGCCGTCCTTGCGCGAGGACGCCCGCTTGAATTCCTCGCGCAGCGGCCACTTTGCTTTCTCAGCGGCGACTTGCACGCATTCGATCAGCGCGGTGTTCTTGGCCTCGCGCCGGTGCGCCTTCATGTCGCCGTCGCGGTAGGCGTTGAGGATCCGGAACTCCATCGGATCCATGTTGACGAGGTGCGCCAGCTTGTCCATCTGGCACTCGATCGCAAAGTCCATTGCGGTGACGCCGAAGCCTCGCATCGCGGTCGCAGGCGTCCGATTGGTGAAGACGCAATAGACATCGCCGTAGACGTTGGGGATGGTGTAGGGGCCCGGCAGATGCGCGGCACATTTCACGGCGGCGTAGCTGGAGAGCCGCGTATAGGCGCCGCTGTCGAAAAGGGCGCGGATCTTGCGCGCGACAATGCGGCCGTCGCGCATCACGCCGTCCTTGATGTAGATGCGTTCGGCGCCGCGGGGCGGACCATACTGCATCTCCTCCTCGCGCCCGAACACATAGCGTACCGGCTTCCCGGTCAGCATCGCGCCGAGAATGGCGAGCGGCTCGGTCAGCGTATCGACCTTGCCGCCAAAGCCACCGCCGACGGTGCCACCGATGAAGTGGAAGGTGTTGGACGGCACGTCCAGGATTTTTGCGCAGGTGTCGACCGAGAAGAACAGCGCCTGCGTCGAGGTGTAGACGACATAACGGCCGTTGGTGTCGGGCGCAGCAATGGCGCCATTGGTCTCGGTCGGCGCATGCTCGATCGGCGACATCTGGTAGCGCTGCTCGAGCACATGGTCGGCAGTCGCCAGCGCCGCGTCGGCATCGCCGAAGCGAAGCCTCTGATGATCGTACGTCTCGTGATAGGTGAAGGTGTTCTTGGGATAGGTCTCGTTGACCACGGGCGCGCCCGGTTTCAGCGCGTCCTCGACGTCGAACACCGCCGGCAGCGGCTCGTAGTCGATTTTGACCTTGGCGACCGCCTCAAAGGCTTCGCGCTCGCTGTCGGCGACGATGGCGACGATCGGCTCGCCCTTGTAACGGACCTTGTCGACGGCCAGCGACGGCTCGTCGTCCTTGCCGAAATTGATCAGGCTGAGTAGCGTGTTGAGATTCACCGGGACGTCGGCGCCGCGAATGATCCGTCGCACGCCGGACGAGCGCTCGGCCTCCGACGTGTCGATGCGACGAATCCGTGCATGCGCCTGCGTCGAGCGGACGACCTTCAGGTGCAGCATGCCCTGCAGCTTGTGGTCATTGAAATAGCTCGACGTGCCCGTGACATGCCCGAGCATGTCCTGGCGCTGCGTACCCTTGCCGATTTCCTTCAGATTGTCGTCGCGCTCGTCGGCGAAAATGTCCTTGCGCAGTTCCAGCATGGTCGCGTTCCCTTACGCGCTGACCCGGCCGCCAGCGGCGGCGAGGATGGCATTGATGATCGGCTCGTAGCCGGTGCAGCGGCAGATGTTGCCGGAGATCGCCTCGACGACCTCGTCGCGGCTAGGTGAGGGATTGCGGTCGAGCAGGGCCTTTGCGGCCATCAGCACCCCCGGGGTGCAATAGCCGCATTGAGCCGCGAAATTGTCGGCGAAGGCCCGCTGCAGCGGATGCAGGTTTGGGCCCTGCTTCATGCCGTCGAGCGTTTCGATGGAGCGGCCTGCAACTGTCTCCGCCAGCGTCAGGCATGAGAGGTGAAGTTCCCCGTCTATCAGCACGCTGCAGGTGCCGCAGCCGCCCTGGCCGCAACCGAATTTGGGTGTCATGTCGCCGATCAGCTCGCGCAGCGCGACCAGCAGATTGGTGCCGCCATCGACGAAGATCGCGACGTCGCGGCCGTTGTGACGAAATTGCAGGGGTATCTTGGACATAACAGTCTATTCCTGACCGGACAGCAGGCGGCGCAGATGAACGCCGACGATCTCGCGGCGATACCAGGCGCTGCCGAGCGCGTTGTCGGATGGCGATGTTCCTTCGGTGGCGGCGGATGCGGCCGCCGCAATGGTCGCGGCGTCCAGCGAGCGCCCCTCCAGCGCGCGCTCGGCGGCGCGGGCGCGGATCTGCGTCGGTGCCATCGAGCCCAGCGCGATCCGGGCACCCGCGATCCGGCCGCCTGAGATAGGCAGATGCGCAGCAAGCGTGATGACCGAACCGCCCTTCGGCTTGATGCGGGCGATCTTGCGATAGCGGAATGCCTCGGTGCTTACGGGCCGCGTGCAGGAGACTGAAAGGACTAATGTCCCGGCCTGTCGCTCGCGCGCCTGCAGGAATTCCTCGATCGGGATGTCGCGGGCCCCGAACCCGCCAGCGACGGCTACGGTGGCGTCGAGCGCCAGCAGCGCGACGGTGAAATCGCCGTAAGGGTTGGGCGCGAAGAGATTGCCGCCGATGGTTCCCATGTTGCGCACGGCGGGGCCGCCGATTGAGCGGGCTGGGGCATGCAGGAAGCCGAGGTCACGCTCGGCGAGGACGCGCGCGAAGGTGATGCCGGCGCCCAGTGTCACGCGTGGGCCGGATGCATCGATCCGGGTCAGCGCCTGGTCCTGGGCGCGGACCACGCTTGAAATCGACACGTCGCCCTCGTTCAGGGCTCGCATCACCAGCGTGCCGCCGCCGAGATAGCGCGCGCTGCGGTCCGAGGACAGCACCCCGGCTGCCTCGCTGGCGCTCGCAAACGTCTTCACTGTTACGGCCATCTAGGCGGCCTCCTTCAAATGCCGGCGGATTGCCTCGAACCCGGCCTGATAGATGTCTTCCGCGACCATGTGGGTGATGCGGTCGCGGTCTTCCGGCCTGGTCGTGAAGCGCGACTCCCAGTGCCAGAAGGTGCGATCACCGTCGGTGACCGGCAGCAGGCGGACATGGGCGACATAGTTGAACATCGGGATCGGCGTATCGAGCAGGCAGTAGCTGAAGCTCTGTTCGAGATCGGACAGCGCCAGCAATTGCTCGCGCAACTCGGCACCATCCTTCAGCTTGAAGCGCCTGACGCAGCCGATCTTGTCGGACGAATGCGCGCGCTCGATCGAGGAGGTCGCAACCGCCGGATGCCAGCGGTCGTGCCCGTTGAAATCGCGCAGCATCGACCACGCCGCATCGGTTGGCGCATCCAGGATCGTGCTTTTGACGATATGCGGCACGGCTGTCAGCCTCCGAACACGCGCTTGAGGGCGTCAAAGCCGCCCTGGAACACGCCACCGCCGATGTTGCCGACCAGTTCGGTCTCCCGTTCCGGTGCGCAGTCGAACTCGGCGGTCCATTCGACGAAGGTCTGGTCACCATCGGTGACAGGGGTCAGCCGCAAGGTCGCGACATAGTTCTCGACGCCCATCGGGGATTCCAGGATGGAGTAGGTGCAGAACATGTCGTAGTCGGAGAGGCCGAGCAGCTTCTCGCGGATACGGTCGCCGTTGCGCAGGCGAAAGTCGCGTACACATCCGATCTTGTCCGAGGGCTCGCCGCCCTCGATGCGGCTTTCGGCGATCGCGGGATGCCAGTTCGGCAGTCCGTTGAAATCGCGCACCCGCGCCCAGACGCGGTCGTTGCGCGCATTGACGACGGTGGAGACGTAGACGCGGGGCATGGGTCAGACCTCAGCTCTTCTTGCGCGGACCGCGTTCGGCCGGCGGTTCGCCGCCGCCCTCGGCCGCTGGCGGGGACGCCGCCGGCTTGTCGCCGCCACCACCACCCTTGCGCGCGGACTCCTTGATGCCCTGCATGTCGCGGGCCTCGCGGATCAGGCCCGGCATCTTGGCGAGGCTGCCGCCCTCGACGCCGATGTCCGAGAGGAGGGAATCGATCAGCGGTGCCTGCACTCGGTAGCGCAGCGCGGAGTCGATCACCTCGTCGGTGGCGCTGCGCCCGCCGTTGCCGCCGCCGCCATTGCCGTTGAGCCCGTCCACCTGGAGGATGCGGATGCCTTCGATCTTCTCCATCGGCTTGACGCTCTCGCGCACGATGCCCTCGATCCGGTCGAGCAGCTTGCGGCGGAACAGCGAGTAGCGGGCCTGGTCGGTGAGCACGTTTTCGGCCTCGTTGAGCATGCGCTGTGCCTCGGCCTCGACGGCCGCACGCACACGCTCGGCTTCGGCGGCAATCCGGGTTTCCTCGGCCTGCTTCTCGGCGAGCAGCACCTCGACAGTCTTGCGGCGCTTTGCGATCTCGCTTTCGCGTGCAGTGACGACCCTCTCGGCGGCCTCGGTGGCGCGGATGCGCGCTTCCTCAGCGGCAGCGCGCGCCGCTGACTCTTCGAGCGACTTTTGATGGATGGCGATCGCCTTCTCCATCAGGACCGTCTCAACCTCCTTCTCGCGGTTGACTTCGAGCTTGCGCAATTCGCGTTCGCGGCCGATGCGGGCTTCGTCGAGGCCGCGGTCGGATGCGATGCGCGCGCGTTCCACTTCCTCGCGGGAGGCGATCTCGGCCTCCTGCAGTGATTGGACGCGGGCGACCTCGAGCTGCTCGATCGAGCGGCGCCGTTCGAGGCGGGCGGCTTCCAGCGCCTGCTCGCGCGAGACGTCGGTGGTCTCGACCTCCTTGCGGGCGACGATCTCGGCCTGCCGAACCTGGCGGTCGGCGTCGATCCGCTCGGACTTCTTGGCGGAGAGGGCGATGACGCGGTCCTCGTCGGCAATCTCGATCGCCTTCTTTTGCTCGATGTTGAGCACCTCGCGCTTCTTGGAGGAGGTGATCCGCTCCGCCTCGAGCGCCAGATCGACCACGATGCGCTGCCGTTCGATCGCGTCGCGCCGTTTTAGTTCGGCCGCCTCCAGCACGCCGGTGCGTTCGATTTCGAGCGACCGCGTATCGCGCTCGGCCTGGATGCGCTCGGCCGCGACGGCCTTCTCCTGGGCGATGCGGGCCGCCTCGATCGCCTCGCGGGAGGCAATGTCCGCTTCCTCGACGGCGCGGTTGCGGGCGATCTCCAGCGAGCGGACGCGCTCCTCCTGGGCGATCCGCGAGGCCTCCGTGGTCTCCCGCGCCGCAATGCCGGCGACTTCGAGTGTCTGGTTGCGCTCGATCTCAAGCTGCCTTGTATTCTGCTCGGCCGCAATGCGCTCGGCGGCGAGCGTTCGCTCGCGGGCGATGCGGGCGGCCTCGACGGCACGCTGCGCCTCGATCTCAGCCTCCTGGATCGTACGAACCTGCTGGATCTCCAGCGCGCGGGTCCGCTCGTCGGAGGAGATGCGCTCGACATTGACGATCATCGTTTGCGCGATGCGGGCCTTTTCGGTGGCTTCGCGGGCGGCGATCTCGGCCTCGTCGACGGCGCGGGTGCGCTCGATCTCGCGGCGGCGCGTCTCTTCCTCATTGGCGATGCGGGCGTCGGTGACGACGCGGTCTTGCTGGATCCGGGCCTTCTCGATGGCTTCGCGGGCCGCGATCTCGGCTTCCTCGACGGTGCGCATCCGCTCGATCTCGCGCTGGCGGACCTCGCGTTCGCTGGCAATCCGTGTCGTGTCGATCGAACGCTGGTTGGCGATGCGGGTCTTTTCGATCTCCTCGCGTGCCAGAAGCTCCTTTTCCTCGATAGTGCGGGTGCGCTCGATCTCTTTCTGCCGCGTCTCGCGTTCGGAGGCGATGCGCGCTTCGGCAATCGCCTGCTCATTGGATATCCGCGCGCGCTCGATCGCCTCGCGCGCAGAAATCTGGGCCTGCTCCGCCTCGGTTTCGCGCAGGGCGCGTTCCCGGGCGACTTCGGTGCGCTGGAGCGCGCGGCGCATCTCGATGTCGCGTTCCTGTTCCAGCCGCGCGGTCTCGCTCTCGCGCTCGATCTCCAGGGCCTGCCGTTCCGCTTCGAGATTGCGGGTGCGGATCTTGATCATCGAATCCTGCTCGATGTCGTTGCGCAGCTTGCGCCGCGCTTCGATGTCCTCCATCAGCCGGGTCAGACCTTCGGCGTCGAAGCGGTTCGAGGGGTTGAAGAATTCGAGGTCGGTCTGGTCGAGATCGGTGATGGCGACCGATTCCAGCTCGAGACCGTTCTGGGCGAGCGCTTCGGCCGCATTGGTCTTGACGCGCGCGACATAATCGCCGCGGCGTTCATGCATCTCCTCCATGGTCATTTCGGAGGCGACCGAGCGGATCGCCGAGATGAACTTGCCGGCCAGCAGCGTGTGGAGCTGTTCCGGCTCCATGGTGCGGCGTCCCAGGGTGGCGGCCGCAATCGAGACGGCTTCGCGGGTCGGCTGCACGCGGACATAGAAGTCGGCCTCGATGTCGACGCGCATCCGGTCGCGGGTGATCACCGCATCCTGCCTGGAGCGTACGATGCCCATCGGTAGAACGTTCATGTTGACCGGCGTGTAGGCGTGGATGAAGGGCAGCACGAAGGCGCCGCCGTTGATCACCACGCGCTCGCCGAGAAATCCGGTCCGGACGAACGAGACCTCCTTGGAGGAGCGGTGATAGAGCCAGTTGACGATGTAGACGCCAACCACGATCACGATAACAGCGACGATCAGCCAGAGGATGAGCTCGCCGACCAGGATCCCTGACATGTTTCCCTCCCTCAATCTTGCAGGCGTTATCGCGCGCCGATCGCCTTGAATTTTCGAACCTGTTCCGTCAGCGCCCGCTCCACAGGCAGCCGCTCCATCGAAGAGGCGCCGTAGAAACCGTGGCAATAGCGGGTGTTCTTCATGATGAAATCGGCGTCCGCGGGATCCGCGATCGGACCACCATGGGCGAGCACCAGAATGTCCGGATTGACGCTTAGCGCCGCGGAGGCCCAGGTGTCGATGCGTGCCGGGCAGTCTTTCAGCTTGGGCGCGGTCTGCGCGCCGATCGTGCCGCCGGTCGTCAGGCCCATGTGGCAGACGATGATATCGGCGCCGGCGATCGCCATTGCGGCCGCTTCCTTCTCGCTGAAGACGTAGGGCGTCGTCAGCAAATCCTTCTCGCGCGCTTTCGCAATCATGTCGATCTCGAGCGCGTAGGACATGCCGGTTTCTTCCAAATTGGCGCGGAAGAGTCCGTCGATCAGCCCGACGGTCGGAAAGTTCTGCACGCCTGCAAACCCGATCGCCTTGAGCTGGTCGAGGAACACGTCCATGTCGCGGAACGGATCGGTGCCGTTGACGCCGGCCAGCACAGGCGTCTTGCTGACGACGGGCAAGACTTCGCCGGCCATCTCCAGCACGATGGCGTTTGCGTCCCCGTAAGGCATCAGCCCGGCGAGCGAGCCGCGACCGGCCATGCGGTAGCGACCGGAATTGTAGATCACGATGAGATCGACGCCGCCGGCTTCCTCGCACTTGGCCGACAGGCCGGTGCCGGCACCGCCGCCGACGATCGGCTCGCCGCGCTTCGCCATCTCGCGAAACCGCTTCAGCAGTGCTGCGCGTTCAAACCGGGCCATCGGTCACCTCGCTGCTCTCCGGCGCGCCCCGGCACGGCCGAACAGCGTTCGGAACGCAGCCGTGATGGTCGAGGCGAAGTCGGGATCGTTGATGTTCTGCTTGACGCGAATGAGCTGGCGGTTGCTGGTCGCACGCACCGTGCGTTCCAGCGTGCGGAACAGGGCCGCATCGGCTTCCGGGTCCCAGAACGGCTGGCCGCGGGCATCGAGCGCGGAGACGCCGCCCTCGGGCAGGAAGAATCGCACCGGCCCATCCATCTGGTTCAGTCGCTCGCCGATCCAGCGGCCCATGCGCTCGTTCTCTTCCGCCGTCGTCCGCATCAAGGTCACCTGCGGGTTGTGGACGTGGAATTTACGGCCGCGATAGCGTTCGGGGATGGTGTCGGGCGTGCCGAAATTGACCATGTCGAGGGCGCCGACCGAGCCGACATAGGGAAGGCGGGTGCGGATGACAGCGCCGAAGCGATCCTCGGTAGCCGGAAACACGCCGCCCATCAGGAGATCGCAGATCTCGGTCGTGGTGAGATCGATGATGCCGGCGAGCTGGCCGGAATCGACCAGCTTCTCCATCGAGCGGCCGCCGACGCCGGTGGCGTGGAAGACCAGGCATTCGAAATCGTCGCGCAGATCGGCCGAAATCTTCTGCACCGCCGGCGTGGTGACGCCGAACATGGTGATGCCGACCGATGCCAGGCCGCTTGCCGCACGCTCCTTGGCTTCGCGCTGATCGAGCCGCGCCTTGACCATGCCTGCGACGGCGTTGGCGCCGTTCGACAATACCGCGCGAGAGATCGAGTTGAGACCCTGCACGTCGGTCACCGAGTACATCATGGTGATGTCGGCGGGTCCCACGTAGGGCGCGACGTCGCCGGAGGCGACCGACGAGATGATCAGCTTTGGCACGCCCACAGCGAGGGCGCGCATGGCAGGTGCGACCAGCGATGCCGCGCCCGAGCCGCCGGCCGAGATCACGCCGGCGACATTGCCCTGGCGCTTGATCCAGTTGGTCAACGCGTCGGCCATCGCGGTGACGGCGGCGCCGCGATCCGGGCCGAACACGGCGGAGCCGCCGCGGCCGTGGTTCAGCGCGATCTCCTGTGCGGAGACATCGCAGGTGGCGTGCCTGCCGCTGGTGGAGACGTCGACGAGCCGCGTGCGGAGGCCGGTCGCCGCGACGATATCGCGGATGAAGCGAAGCTCAGTGCCTTTGGTGTCGAGCGTTCCGACGATCAGCACCACGGGCGGCCCTGACGTCTGCGCCGTGGCCGGCTCGCGCTTGCGCCGCGACGGCTCATCGAGACGCGCGACCTGCGTCGACTGCGTCCGCGCCGCCGCTTCGATCCGTCCGATCGGAGCCGGTTGCGACCAGCGCGTCGGCGGGGTTGGGTTGGAGATGTAGACCCGGATCGGGCCGCTCGCGCGCGCCGGCTGCGGAGCCGGCTTGGCTTCGCCGCCCGCCGCCGGCATATCGATCTCGGGTTCGAGCCCGGCATGAAGTCCGACGCCGAGAAGGCGCTGCTGCAGTTCGCGATCGGCGGACAGCCGGCCAGAGTCGATGATGCGGTTGATGCGGCCGTTGACCATGATCGCGACGTTGCGCGAGATCGCGGTGGCGACGCCGATATTCTGCTCGATCACGAGCACGGACATGTCGCCGTCCTCGCCGAGTTGCAGCAGCATCTCCTCGACCTGGGCGACGATGACGGGCGCGAGCCCTTCGGTCGGCTCGTCCATGATCAGGAGCTGCGGATTGGTCAGCAGCGCGCGCGAGATTGCGAGCATCTGCTGCTCGCCGCCCGAGAGCTGGCCGCCGCCATGATCCCGGCGTTCGGCAAGGCGCGGGAAGGTGTCGTAGATGCGCTCCACGGTCCAGGCGCCGGACCGCATGCCGCCGGCCAGCCGCAGATGCTCGTCGACGCTGAGCGAGCGCCACAGCCGCCGTCCCTGCGGCACGTAGCCGACACCGAGCCGCGCAATGTGCGCCGGCGGTCGCCGCGTGATGTCTTCACCACGGACCCGGATCGAGCCGCCGCTGACCGGCACGAGCCCCATGATCGCCTTGCACAGCGTGGTCTTGCCCATGCCGTTGCGGCCGACCACGGAGAACACGCCGGCATCGAGCGAGAGGTCGACGCCCTGCAGCGCGTGCGAATGGCCGTAATAGACGTCGAGGCCGCGGACCTCGAGCGCTGCGGCGGAGCGGCGGGTCTCACTCATGGCCGCCTCCGAGATAAAGCTCCTGCACCTCTGGGTCGGACTGGATTTCTTCCGGCGCGCCTTCCTTGAAGATGCGGCCGTTGTGCATCATCGTCACGCTCTCGACGACGCGAAGCGCCACGTCCATGTCGTGCTCGATGATGATGTAGCCGATATGCGCCGGCAACGAGGTCAGGATCTCGACCAGCTCGGCGCGCTCGGTCGGCGACAGGCCTGCCGCAGGCTCGTCGAACAGCACGAAGCGTGGAGCGCCGGCAAGCGCCAGCGCGATCTCGAGCTGGCGCTGCTGGCCGTGGGCGAGCTCGGCGACGCGCTGGTCCTTCACTGCGGCGAGGTGCACGGCTTGCACCAGACCGTCGGCTGCGTGCATCAGCGCGTCGTTCTGTCCAGAACGCAGGAACGAGAAACGCCCGCGCGAGACGCCGCGGCAGGCGAGGTAGACATTGTCCTGAACGGTGAGGCCGGGGAACAACGCTGAGATCTGATAGGTTCGCCTGAGCCCGCGGCGGATGCGCTCATAGGGCGGGAAGTGCGTGACGTCCTCGCCGAAGAAGCGGATCGTGCCCGACGTCGGAGGGAAGTCGCCGGTGATGCAGTTGAACAGCGTGGTCTTGCCGGCGCCGTTGGAACCGAGCACGGCGCGGCGTTCGCCGGGGCGTACGGTGATGGTGACGTCGGTCAGCGCCGCTAGCGCGCCGAACAGCCGCGTGACGCCGCGCAGCTCCAGTGCTGCACCGGCACCGACGGCGGAGAGGCGCTGTGCGACGCTATCCATGGCTGCGCCCTCCGCCCGGACGATCCGACTGCGGGCGATGGCCCTGGCGCCAGCGCTGCCACAGGCCGATCACGCCGTCCGACGACCAGAATACGATGGCGAGGAAGCCGAGCCCGATCAGCAGCCGGAAGCGGTTGCCGTCGAGCCCGATCTTGACCAGAAAGTCGAGCGCGAAGGTACGCAAGAGGACGAAGACCAGCGCGCCGATATAGGGACCGATCGGCCGTGTGATGCCGCCGACGACAGCGATGATGAGGACATCGATGCAGGCGCCGACGCTGACCGAGCCGGGCGAGATCTGACGATAGTTCCAGACCTGGAGCACACCGGCGAGGCCGGCGATGAAGGAGGCCACCGCATAGGCCGCGACGCGGTGCGCATTGACGTTGAAGCCGAGCGCGGCCATGCGGCGCGGATTGTCGCGTACGCCCTGCAGTGCGAGGCCGAACGGCGCGCGGGAGATGTAGTCGACCGCAAAATAGCAGAGCGCAGCGACCGCGAGCACGACGTAGTAGAAAGGAATGTCGGCCCGCCAGTCGACGCCCCAGAAATGCGGTGTTGAGACGTTGTTGATACCGGTATGGCCGTTGAAGATCGCCCAGTTCTGGTTGGTGAAGTAGTAGAAGGCCGCACCAATCGCCAGTGTGATCATGATGGTGTAGATGCCTTCGGTGCGCACCGCGAGCGCGCCGCCGAGCGTGCCGAAGATCGTTGCGAGCGCCAGCGCCATCGGCACCGCCAGCCACCACGGCCAGCCCAGGCTGATATTGGCGTTGCCGCTGACGCCGAACACCGCGACCATGTAGGCGCAAAAGCCCGCGATGGTGAGCTGCATCAGGCTGACCATGCCGCCATAGCCGGCGAGGAACATCAGGCTGAGCGCGATGGTGCCGAGGATCAGCGTCGTCGCAAAGATTTCGATCAGGAAGAAGCCGTTCGCGATCAGCGGCATGATCAGCAGGATGGCCGCCACGATCCAGGCCGCCGGATTGTTGATGTCGGGCCAGGTGCGCGCGGCCGGGCGCTGCGCCGTCGCGGCGGGGCTGCGGACCTGAATGCGCGCATCGTGGGTGACGGACATGTCAGCGCCTCGCCAGCAGGCCCTGCGGCCGCAGCGCCAGCACCAGCACCATGATCAGGAAGGTCACGACGATGGCATAGGTCGGGATGTAGACCGAGCCGAGCTGCTCGGCGAGACCGATGATGAGCGCGCCGAGCGCAGCTCCCGGGATCGACCCCATGCCGCCGACGATCACGACGACGAGGGAGGCGAGGAGGAAGCGGATGTCCTCGCCGGGCGAGAGTGACTGGAAGGTGCCGCCCACGACGCCTGCGATGCCGGCGAGTCCGGCACCGAGCGCAAAGACCAGCACGAACACGACCTGGATACGCACGCCGGTTGCGGCAAGGATGTCGCGATCGTCGACGCCGGCGCGGATGATCATGCCGATCCGGGTGCGGTTGAGCGCGAGCCACATCGCGACGCCGATGATCACGGAAGCCAGGAAGATCACGAGCCGGACCAGCGGATAGCGCAGATAGACCGGTTCGCCGGAGGATTTCACCGCGGTGAGCAGCGGCAGCTCGATCGGTCCGATCAGCCAGTTCGGGGTCTGGATCTGGTAGAAGTCGCCGCCGCAGGCCCACAGCATGAGATCGGCGAACACGATCGAGAGCCCGATCGTCACCATGGTCTGGCGCAGATCCTGGCCCTCCATGCGACGGAAGACGAGAACCTGAAGCAGGACGCCAACCAGCGCCGTCAGGATGAAGGCGACGATGAAGGCGAGGATCCAGGAGCCGGTCGAGGCGCTGACGGCGTAGCCGACATAGCCGCCGAACAGATACAGCGAGCCATGCGCGAGGTTGACGTTGCGCATCAGGCCGAAGATCAGCGTGAAGCCGCTGGCGACGAGGAAGTAGAGGCCGCCGAGCGTGATGCCATTGAAGAGCGCATTGAGGAACACCCGCTTGCGGCCGACCGCCTCTTCAAGTCCGGGCGGCCACACCGCGAAGATCAGCCACAGCGCCACCGCGACCGCGATGATGACGATCAGCGCCCAGGCGGGATGGCGTTCGACAAAGCGGGTCATGGCGTTACCTCGCTCCGCTTGCGACGGTCGCCATCACGCTTCGGATGCAGGTCAGACAGCCCCGTGAAGGCTGCGTACCTCGGCATGGACGTGCGTCCTCCCGGACTGAGGCGATCCTCTTGCCGGGATCGCGTTTCGCCCATCCTAGTGGGGCGGCGAGGGAGGCACTTGATCGTGAGTATCTTTTCGCGCGTCCGTCAGCCGCGCAAAACCTTGGCGGCGCGGCGATAATCGGTCGGCGCCATCCCGACATTGGCCGCGAAGAAGCGGGTGAAACCGCTCTGCGAGGAAAAGCCGAGATCGAACCCGATGTCGGCGATCGGCGCTTCGCCCGCCACCAGGGCCTCCAGCGCCTGCTCCATCATCAGGGTGTTGAGATAGAGGTGGGGCGTGACGCCGGTCTGGGTGCGGAACAGCCGGTAGAAGTGCGGCCGCGACAGGCCGGATTCGCGCGCAATGGTGTCGAGCTCGATCTCCGCGCCGGGGCTTTCCGACATCATCTTGATGCACTTGCGCACGCGAAAATCGGTCACCGAGCCGTTCGCGCGTGGATCGCGCAAGGTCTCCGCCTGCTGCCAGCTCTCGTCGTAGCAGATGTCGATCAGTCGTCTCAGCTCGCCATCGAGACTGTTCAGCGAGGGTGCGCCGCACACAAGAGCAGCCGCGTGCCTGATGTGCTTGTCCAGCGCAACCGATCGCGTGAACTGGGTTCGGCCGAAGCGGAGGCGGTCGGCGCCCGGCGCATCGGGTGCGAACCACTCCGCATTGACATAGAGCACGAAGAAGACGGCACCGCCGTCGAGATCGGTCGGCAGGAAATTATGCGGCTCCCATGGATTGACCGCGACGACGGAGCCTTCGGTGAGCTCGTAACGTCCATCGTTGACATCGATGCATGCGGGACGTCCGCCGACATGGAAGATCAGATGACCTTCGCGATGTGCGTGGATGTTGAAAGGGCGGTTCAACTGATAGACCGTCGCCCGGCCGAAGCGGCCGTGGAAGACGGCGAGCGCCCGGCTCATACCTTCCCTCCCAGAAGCTCTTGTCTTTTTTGATAGCGTTCAACAACCGGGGAGAGAATGCAAGGGCGCACGTGTCGCGCTCTTTGCAAATCTCTCCCCGGTCAGTCATCGCTCGCGAACGAGACTACGTCAGTACTTCTTACATTCCGGTACTGTACGGCTTGGCAAACCGATCTTGGCGAACACCGCGGGATCGTAGCCCAGCGTCTGGTTCACGTTCGGGATCACCTTCACGACCTTCGAGAACAGCGCGCCCTTGCCGTCGTCGACGACTTCGGTGACGAAGTTGGTGCCGATCGCCTGGCGGTTGGCGTCGAGCTTGATCTTGCCGTTGGGCGCATCGAGCTCGATCTTGGCCAGCGCTTCCTTGTACTTGGCCTGGTTGTTCGAGAGGTCGCCGTTGACCTGACGCAGCGCCAGGATCAGCGCCATGGTCGAGCCATAGTAGTTCGTGGCGAGCAGCGACGGGCTGGGGAAGCGCTTGTTCGGCGGGAAGGCGTCCTGATAGTCCTTCACGAACTTCTGCCAACCCGGATCCTCCCAGGTGTCGGCCTGGCCGCTCGCAGCCAGCGTGCCGACCAGAGCATTCTTGGCGTTGCCCTTGGACGACAGGATGGTCTGGTCGATCATGATCGAGCCGCCCATCAGATGCGCCTTGCCGCCGGCCTGCTGGTACTGGTTGAGGAAGTTGACGGCATCCGCGCCGCCAAGGCCGAGATAGATCGCGTCGACATCGTCGGGCAGGGCGGCGATGACCGAGGCAAAGTCCTTGGTGCCGAGCGGCACCCATTGCCGGTTGGTGACCTGCCCGCCCATGCCGCAGAACTCGAGCACGAGGCCGAACACCTGGGTGTAGATGAAGGAGTAGTCCTCGCCGACCGTCGCGATCTTGCGATACTTCTTTTCCTCATAGGCGTATTTGCCGAGGCCGACCTGCCACTGCGCGCCGTCCATGTTGTAGCGGAAGAAGTTCGGAGCCGGATCGACATAGGTCGTTTCCTGGGCGCCCGAGGCCGCGTTGATGAACGTCAGCTCCGGATGGGTCTTGGCAAAGTTCTTGACCGCGATGCCCTCGTCGCCCGACAGCGGCGACAGCAGGATCTGCACCTTGTCCTGCTCGATCAGCTTTCGCACGGCGCGGACAGCGGAATCGGGTGTCGCGTCGGTCGAGGCGATGACGAATTCGAGCTCCTTGTCGCCGACCTTCTTGCCGAGCACGTTGAGTGCCGTCTGGAAGCCGCGGATGCCGTCCTCGCCGAGCACGGTGTAGGTGCCTTCGAGCGTCGCGGTGACGCCGACCTTGATCTTCTCCTGCGCGTAGGCAGTGCCCGACAATAACAGGCTGCTCAACGCGATCAGTCCTAGACTGCCTTTCAACATTGCTCTCCTCCCTGGGCGTTCTTGTCGCTGTTTTTCACCGCGCCCTCGCGCGTCCGCCGCGCGTGCGGCGTTTTCGCAAGGCCATCGGTTCTTCGACGGTTTCTTGGGATGAAGGCTAACCGAACTCGGATGCAGCGCACGCGTCGAAGCCGTGTGCGGCTTAACGGGCAGTCTCATTTTGAATGGTGCGTCGCAAATCGTTCTGAGGTGTACCTCAAGAATGGAACGACCCTGGGATTGCGCGCGAACGCGACCGTTCTGAGCTTGACACTGTCGGGCGAAAGGAACAGAAGTCGAACATGGACGCCCATGAATCAGGAGTGGCCGGTATCTCTGCCGGCTGCGCAACTTCGACCAGAGCAAAGTCTGGCTACGCCGCGCCGAGGGTGAAGCGCGGATGACGCTGCCTGTCCTGCCGGTCTACTACTACCACGACCACTTCACCGAGATGCTCAGCTTCGTCTGCGAGACCTATGGTCCGGTGCTGACAGAACGGCACCGTGCGTTTGTCGCTCGCTTCTCGTCGCTGTCGAAGGATGCCCAGTGCCTGTTCATCCGGATGGTCAACCGGAACGGCACGGTCTTCAATCCCTCCACGTTCAAATACACGGAGATCTCCGACCCGGTCGGCGCGCTGGGGGAGCTTGGTATCGCCGGTCATGTCCGCGGCCTGACCGAACGGGACTACGCTGCGTTCCTGGCCTGTCTCGCAAAGCCGGTGTTGTTCGACGGCGCCAAGGCGGCCGGCGTGAGCGATGTCAGGGCCTCATGGCCCAAGGCGAAGCTGATGGACTATTGTCTCGCCAATCTGTCGTTCGGCACCGCATTTCGGCACTGTGGTGGCGAGGCTTTCATCGCGCTCGGCGACACCGAACCGCTGGAGTTTTTGCTCTACCTCTACTTCGGCAAGACAGAGGACAACCTCAAGAATTTCGCGCTGCGCGATCTCGGTATCCTGCGCACCAATGACCAGGCCGATTTCAGCGCGCGGTTTGCCGACGCGGATGAGGCGAGGGCCTGTTTCCACTACGCCCGCCTGTTGCGTCATCTCGAGGCCAGATCGGACGAGGTGTATCGCAATTCCGTTGCCGACATCCTTGGCGGTCCTGTCTGCCCGACGGACTACGCCGCCGATCTCAGGAACCGCGCGGCCCACAAGGCCGGTCTGCACTTCGAGAAGAAGGGCGAGGCCGCGCTGGCGCTGCAGCTCTATCGCGCCGGCTCCTCGGCCGAATGCAATGAGCGTCTCGCCCGTCTGCTTTACGCGGAAGGCGACAAGGACGCGGCTGGAGACCTGCTGCGTCGGATGATCGACGATCCCGCCAGCGACAACGAGTTCGTCTTCGCGAGCGATTTCTATGCACGGAAGTTCGATGGACGCCGGACCGGATTATGCACCGAGCTGCTGCGGGCGGGACGAACGCTTCGGGTCGACGATACCTGGCGCGGCAGCCCTGAAGCGGGACTGGCGGGCGTCTTGCGCCGGCAGGGCGTTGAGGTCTTCCACGCCGAAAACACGCTCTGGCATTGCCTGTTCGGATTGTTGTTCTGGGACGAGCTGTTCGAATCTGGACAGCTGCACAGCGGCTTCGATTGGATGCCGCACTGCCTGAAGGACCGAACGTTCGCTCTGATGTTCTCGCCTCGGATCGAGACGAAGCTGGCGGCTGTCGCGTCGAGCTCCGCGCTCCCCCAGATCCTGCGTGTCGTCGCCGCAAAATGGGGCAAGCCTAATGGCCTGTTCGCCTGGGACCATGTCGACATGGATGCGCTCCGCGCGCTGCTTGCCGGCGCCAGTGCTGATGGTCTCGCCACGATCCTTCGCCTGATGTGCGAAGACTATCGCGCGATGCGCGACGGCTTTCCCGATCTCATGCTGGTGACGAACGGCGTCGTCTCGTTCATGGAAGTGAAGGCGGAGGGTGACGTCATCAGGCGCAACCAGCTGACGCGGCTTCGCCAGCTCGGCAACGCCGGAATCCCTGCGGAGATCGGCCGTGCCGATTTCCGTTTCGATCCGGACCAGGACTATGTCGTCGTGGACATCGAGACCACCGGCGGCTGGACCGGCGGGGATCGCATCACCGAGATCGGCGCCGTCAAGATCCGCAATCATGAGGTCGTGGCGGAGTGGCATTCGCTGCTCAACCCTCAGCGCTCGATCCCGGCCAAGATCGTCGCGTTGACCGGAATCACCAACGAGATGGTGCGGAACGCACCGTTGTTCGCGGAAGTCGCGGACAGCTTCATGCAGTTCATGGGCGACGGTGTTTTCGTCGCCCACAACGTCAATTTCGATTACGGTTTCATCGCCTCGGAATACGAGCGTCTCGAACGCCGTTTCCGCTTTCCAAAGCTCTGCACCTGCGCGGGCATGCGCCGCCACTACCCCGGTCACAAATCCTACGGGCTCGGCAAGCTCACCCGGGCCTACAATATCGAATTGAAAGACCACCATCGCGCTCTATGCGACGCCCGCGCGGCGACGCACCTGCTCAACTTGATCAACGCGAAGCGGGACGAGGGCGGAAGCGGAGCGGAAGAGATCGCGGCCTGATTTCGGGCGTTACGTGCAGCCATCCGTTGCGCAGACGCCGTCTTGCCCGGAAACAACGGTCGCATCCGGCGGCAACCCCTCGCAGACCAGCGCCATGATTTCCGCGCCGAGCTGCAAATCCGGGATATGGCCGAACACGTGCCGGCGAAGCTGACCATCACGATCGAACAGCAGCATCGTCGGCGTTCCCTGAAATCCGTAAGTACGCATGGTCAGCGGAAAGTCGTTGCCATCGGGCGCGTCGACGGCAACGGGGAAGCCGATCTTGTACTCGTGTAGGAAGACGCGCAGCGCGTTCGGTCCCATGGCATCGTGATGCTCGAACACGCTGTGCAGACCGATCACGGCGACATCGGATGATTTGAATGTTGCGGCGACACGCTGGGCCTGCGGAAGGCTGTTGGCGACGCATCCCGGACAGAGCATCTGGAAGGCGGTCAGCATCACGATGCGGCCACGCAACGCGGCCAGCGATAGTGGCTCCGGCGTATTGAACCACGCGGTGGTTTGCCATTCCTGGGCTGCTTCGGCGGCCGCCATATGATCCGTCCTCATCAGTACGCTCTCGCCGATGTATCACGATTTTAGTCCCTCATCGCAGCCATTACGCAGCCACGGGGATTTCGATGGCGATCTGGGTTCCCGGACCCGGTTTGGTCTCGAGCTGAAGCCGGCCGCTGAGCGAGGAGGCGACGAGGTTGAACGCAATGTGCAGTCCCAGGCCGGCATTGCCGCTTTCGCGACCTGTGGTGACGAACGGATCGAAAATGTGCGCCTGCAACTCGTCAGGAATTCCGACGCCTTCGTCCGAGCAGACCAGCCGGACCGTCTCCGGCCGAGGCTGATGGACCGCGATCGTGAATTTGCCGCCTCTCTTGTCGGGATAGGCGTGTCCTGCCGTGTTGAAGGCCAGATTGCTGATCACCTGGGCGAGTGCTCCGGGGTAGCTGTTGAGGCGAATGCCCGACGGGCATTGCACCTCGACCGCCAGGCCATGATGCGACAGCAGCGGTCCGAGCCTGGCCATCAATTCGGACAGCCACTCCTTGAGCTCGAACGCGCGGCGATCCTCGTCGGCCTGGTTGACCGCGACCTGCTTGAAACTGTGCACCATCTCGGACGCCCTCTGCAGGTTGTCGAAGGTGAGAGTCAGTCCCTGCTGGAGCCTGCTGATGCCTTTGGTCAGGTCGGACCGCCGGACCGATGTTCCATTCAATGCATTCGTCATGGTTTGCAGATCACCATGCATGGCCGTCGAGGTCGTGAGCGCCAGGCCGAGCGGCGTGCTGACTTCATGCGCGACGCCAGCCACGAGCTGGCCAAGCGATGCGAGCTTTTCGGCCTGGACGAGATGGGCCTGGGTCGCGCGCAGATCACGCAGGGATTTTTCCGAGCGCTCCTTTTCGCGTTGCAGGGCCTCGGACGTCCGGAATTGCCTTCGGGCCCGGTACTCGCGCGCGGCCACCGCATAGAGGGAGAGTGCGTAAGCGTTTCCGACCAGCGAATGGTTGATGAATCTCAGGCCCATCGGCAGCGTCGGCGCAAAGCTCTCAGCGACGATCAGAGCCACCCACGACAGCGCGCAGAAAATCGCCAGCGAGCCGATCCGCAGCGGCAGCATGGTCGAGACGAACAGGATGATCATCATCATGCCGGCAGCGGCAAAGGTGAAGCCCGACGGCAGGACGAGATAGACGCTCGGCAGGATGCAGCCCGGCACAACGCAGTAGACGAGGAAGATCGTCTCCGCCCGCGGCTTCATCGATCGCCTGGACAGCAGGGCGATCAGCGGGAGCAGCACGAACACGGCAGTGCCGCCACGGATCGCCAGCGTGATCGGAACAACTTCAGGGTAGAGCACCCAGTCCCAGAGGGTGTAGCCGGCATAGGTGGCGGCGCCGAGCAGCATCGCGATCTGCGTCCACCCGAGGCTGCCCCGGACGTACTGGTCGACAAACCGCCGCTCTTCAATGGGGTCCTCGAAGCGCAATCCCAAACGTATCAATAAGGCGAGCATTCCAACATCAATCGCGAAAACACTGAACGGATGTCTCTACGACAGGTTTGAAACCGCGTCGCGAGCAAAGATGTCGCGTTTGTCGCGGGCCAATCCGGATCAGATGCCGAAGGTCAGCTGTGGTTCCGCATCGTCTCCGAGCTGGAGGGACGACAGCGAGACACCGAGGAGTCTGACCCGTTTGGGCAGGGGCATCTCGACCTCGAGCAGGCCGCTGGCGAGGCGCTCCAGCTCGTCCCGGCCGGCGACCGGCGCGAGCACGGACCTGCTGCGTGTGATGATCTCGAAGTCGGCGAACTTGATCTTCAAGGTGACGGTGCGGCCCCGGCTGGCGGTCGTCTCGCAATGGCGCCAGACCTTGTCGACCAGGGGCCGAAGTTCGGCGACCAGCACATCAAATTCGGCGAGGTCTGTCGAGAACGTCGTTTCCGCGCCTATCGACTTGCGGATACGGTTGGCCCGCACCGGACGTTCGTCGACGCCGCGCGAGATCCAGTAGTAATAGGCGCCGGACTTGCCGAAATTCGCATTCATGAACGCGAGCGTCTGGTTGCGGATGTCGAGACCGGTAAACAGGCCGAGTGCGTTCATCTTCGCGCCCGTCGCCGGGCCGATGCCGTGGAATTTGCCGACGGGCAACGTCTCCACGAAACCGGGTCCCATCTCCGGGGAGATCACGAACTGACCGTTGGGCTTGCGGTGATCGGAGGCAAGCTTGGCCAGGAACTTGTTGTAGGAAATGCCCGCCGACGCGTTGAGGCCGGTCTCGGCCTTGATCTTCTCGCGGATCCGCAGCGCAACGTCGCGGGCGAGGGGAATGGCTTGCAGGTTTTCCGTGACGTCGAGATAGGCCTCGTCGAGCGACAGGGGCTCGATGATCTCCGTGTGCTCGGCAAAAATCTCGCGGATCCGCCGGCTGATCGCCTTGTAGACCTCGAAGCGCGGCTTGACAAAGATCAGGTCAGGACATTGCCGCTTCGCGGTGACCGAGGCCATCGCGGAACGGACGCCGAATTTTCGCGCTTCATAGCTCGCCGCGGCGACCACACCGCGCTCGGCCGACCCGCCCACAGCGACGGGCCTGCCGCGCAGTTCCTTGTTGTCGCGCTGTTCCACGGACGCGTAGAAGGCATCCATGTCGATATGGATGATCTTGCGAACGCGAGCTGCGTCGCCTTCCACGATGTCGGAGTCGCTCATGCGTGGATGATACAATCGGGCCGAGGGAATCGCGAGGTGCGTATGCTTCAGCTGTTGGTCTTCATCGTTGTCGTGGTTGGAATCGGCTGGCTGATCGGCGCCACCAATCTGCCCGGTCCATGGTATGCCGCTCTGGCAAAGCCTTCCTTTGTGCCGCCGAACTGGGCGTTTCCGGTGGCCTGGACCATTCTCTACATCCTGATCGCCATTGCGGGCTGGCGGACGTTCCGGCGGGAACCCCGAGGGAAGGCGATGGCTATCTGGATCGCGCAGCTGGCCCTCAACTTCGCCTGGTCGCCGGTCATGTTCACTGGGCACCAGATCGGAGCTGCGCTCGCGATCCTGTGCTGTCTGTTGGCGGCGATCGTCGTCTATATCGGCCTCGAGCTGTCACGCGACCGATTGGCGGCCGCGCTGTTCATCCCCTATGCAGCCTGGGTCGCCTTCGCCGGCGTGCTCAACGCCGCAATCTGGCATTTGAACTGAGGGCGGCTGGATTCGAGTCCGTCACCCAACGAGAGCAATACTTTGCGGGGCGAATGACAGCTTGATCGCCGCACCTTCAGCCGGGAGCTCATCGGTTTGCCGGCTGATGACAAAGAGCTCGCCGATCGGCGTCGAGACGATCATCTCGACGTGATCGCCGAGGTAAGAGGATTTTCTGACGGTTCCTGCGAGGCCATCGCCGAGCATGATGCCGTGTGGTCGAATGGCAGCCTTTGCCGGCCCAGGCGTGAGGCCGCGCGCCGGAAGCGTCAGGCGGAGGGGCCCCAGCATGACCTGCGCCTGCCCGCCCTCGACCGCGTCGATCGTCACCTCCACGAGATTGGCGTCGCCGATGAAATCAGCGACGAAGCCGTTCGCCGGAGCCTCATAAAGCTCGCGCGGCGAACCTTGCTGCGCGATCTTCGCATTCGACATCACGATGATGCGGTCGGAGACGGCGAGGGCCTCCTCCTGGTCGTGCGTGACATAGGCGACGGTGAGCTTCAGCGACTGCTGCAGTTCGCGGATTTCCTGCCGCACTCTGCGCCTGAGCTTGGCGTCGAGATTGGACAACGGCTCGTCGAATAGCAGCACCTGCGGTTCGAGCACCAGGGCGCGCGCCACGGCGACGCGCTGCTGCTGACCGCCGGACAGCTCGGCCGGATAGCGCTTCTCGAAGCCCTTGAGCCCGACCAGAGCGAGCTTCTCCAGCGCCATGGTCTCGGCCTTGGCCTTGCCGAGGCCTTTCAAAGTCGGCCCATAGGCCGCGTTCTCCAGCACATTCATATGCGGGAACAGCGCATAGGACTGGAACACCATGCTGACGTCGCGGTCGGCCGCCGAGAGCCGTGTCACGTCCTTGCCGCCGATCAGGATCTGCCCCTCGCTCGCGATCTCGAGCCCGGCGATCATGCGCAGGGTCGTCGTCTTGCCGCAGCCGGACGGGCCGAGCAGCGTTACGAGCTCGCCCGCGTTGATCGTGAAGCTGACATCGTCGACCGCCGTCACTGTGCCGTAGCGCATGCTGACATGGTTGAATTCGACGGAGGCAGGGCCGGATTTGGGCATGGACAAGTCCTATCTGGCGGGCTCGGTGGCCGGCGTCGCAACGGCAACGGACCTGCGGCCGAGCTTGCGCTCGCCGACGCCGAGCTGGATGAGCGCGATGCCCGCCGCCATGACGACGATCAGTACCGAGGAATAGGCGATGGCGAGGCCGAACTCGCCGGCCTCGACCCGTCCGACGATGTAGGCGGTCGAGAGGTTGTACTCGGCCGACACGAGAAAGATCACGGCGCTGACCGAAGTGATGCTGCGCACGAAGCTGTAGATCAGCGCCGCGACCAGCGCGGGCTTGAGCAACGGCAGTACGACACGGCGCAGCGTCGTGAAGCTGCGTGCCCGCAGGGTCGTCGAGGCTTCGTCGAGGCTCTTGTCGATCTGTGCCAGCCCCGCAATGCCGGAGCGGATGCCGACGGGCATGTTGCGGAAGACGAAGGCAAGCACGAGGATGAGGCCCGTCCCGGTGATCTCGATCGGCGGCACGTTGAAGGCGAGGATATAGGCGACGCCGAGCACGGTGCCGGGAATGGCAAAGCTCAGCATGGTCGTGAATTCGAGCAGCCGCCGGCCGACGAAGCGTTGCCGCGTGAGCAGATAGGCGGTGAGCAGGCCGATCGCGGCCGTCAGCGGTGCCGAGATCGCAGCGACCTTCAACGTCGTGAACAAAGAGGACCAGGCTGCGCCCTCGAAGAACAGTCCGTGGCTGAAATCGACGGCAAAACCGGTCCGGTAATGCTCGAGCGTCGGCGTATGATCGCGGCCCATCGTCTTGACGAAGCCGCCGACCAGGATAACGGCATAGATCACGGCCGTCAGCACGACCCAGGGGATGATGACGCCGGCTGAGAGCACGGTGACGGAAGTGGGCAGCTTCGCCGGAATACCGGCATCACCCTTGCCGGAGACGGTGGTGTAGCTCTTGCCGCCGAGCCAACCCTGCTGCAGCCAGAAGGCGCCGAGCGTGAACACGAGCAGCACGATCGACAGCACGGCCGCCATGCCCTGATTGTGCGCGGCACCGACCACGGCAAAGAAGATCTTGGTCGAGAGCACTTCGAAATTGCCGCCGAGCACGAGAGGGTTGCCGAAATCGGCCAGGCTCTCGACGAAGCCGAGCAGAAAAGCGTTGGCGAGTCCCGGCCGCAGCAACGGCCAGGTCACGGAGCGGAACGTCGGCCAATGCCTGGCGCCAAGCGTCTGCGCCGCCTCTTCGAGGCTCGGTGCGATACCCTGGACCACACCCATCAGCACGAGGAAGGCGATCGGCGCGAAGGCCAGCACCTGCGCCAGCAGCACGCCCGGCAGACCGTAGATCCAGCGCGAGCGCGGGATGCCGAACCATTCGGACATCAAGCCGGTCACGACGCCGGAACGGCCGAACAGCAGGATGAGCGCAAGGCCGATCACAAAGGGCGGCGTGATGATCGGCAACACCGTCATCGCGCGCATCAGCCGCTTGCCCGGCATCGCTGTGCGCAGCACGAGCAGCGCGCAGGCGAGGCCCAGCAGCGTGGTGATCAGGCCGATCAGCACGCCGAGGATCAGCGTATTCCAGGCGACGCCGCAGGCGATACCGCCGCCCAGGCAGCCCAGTCCCCAGATCGTCGAAGAGAAGAGGCGGTCGACGAATTCGCCGAATGCCCAGCCGCCATTGGCGTCGACCAACGCGCTGCGCAGGATCACCGCGACGGGCAGGAAGATGAAGAGGCCGATCAGCAGCACCACGACACCGATGGTGGACGTGGTGAAGAGATCGCCCCGGCAAAAGCCGCGATAGGCCAGGCCGTGGCAGAGCAGCAGGAGAAGCGCGAACAGGGTCAGCAACGCGCCGAAACCCATGCCCGGCTGCGCCGCGCCTGCGCCGCCGAGAACCGCTGCGAGCCAGGGAATTCCCTGGTCAGGCAACGTAATCGCAAAGCCCTGTGCGAAGAACGTGACGAGACCGAAAAGCCCGATGGCGATCAGCGCCCGGCCGCTAAAAGTGGTCTCGGCACGGACGGCGAGGAGTGTCGCCCCGACGAGCGCGATGCCGATCGGCCAGAGCCACGGCGCCGCGCCTGACACCGCAAGCGCCAGCGCCGTGCCGGCCCGTCCGAACGGATAGCCCGCGAGGTCCCACTCTTCCGGCAGGTACCAGGGCGCGAACGCGTAGCCCAGCCAGCCGAACAGCAGAGCAAGCCGCGTCGCAGGGCGCATCCGATGTCTCCGCAGCCGGCGGCTATTTCGGCAGCGCCTTGACCTCCTTGTCCCACTTTGTCAGCAGCCGCGAGCGCTCGGCCGAGGAGCCGTACTTGACGAAATCGTAGTTGATCAGCTTCATCTCGTTCATCTTCGGCGCCTGCGGGGGCACCGGCGCATTCTTGTTGGACGGGACCTGATACGATTTCGCGGCGGCGCCGAGAGCCTGCGCGGCGGGCGTCAGCGCCCAGTCGTAGAACTTCTTGGCGTTCTCCAGATTGCGCGCGCCCTTGACGATCGACATCGAGCCGATCTCGTAGCCCGTGCCCTCGCATGGCGCGACGGGCTTGATCGGGTCGCCCTGTACCGCGAAGACGACGGCATCATGGATGAAGACGATGCCGACGGCGGTTTCGCCCAGGCTTGCCGCCTTCGCCGGCGCGGCGCCTGATTTGGTGTACTGGCTGACATTCTTGTGCAGGGCCTTGAGATAATCGAAGCCCTTGTCCTCGCCCATCAGCTGCACGACCGTGGCCAGCAGGGTATAGGCCGTGCCGGACGAGTTCGGGTCGGCGACCTGCACGTCATCCTTGAGTTTGGGGTTGAGCAGATCGGCCCAGCATTTCGGCTCCGGGATGCCCTTGGCCTTGATCTGCTCGGTGTTGAAGCCGAAGCCGAGCGCGCCGGCATAGATGCCGATCGAGCGCTGCTTCGCCGCTTTCCACTGGTTCAACGCCCAATCCTGCAGATCCTTGTTGGCGGGAGATTCGTATTCGAGCGTCAGCCCCTCTTCGGCCGCCTGAAGATGCGGGTCGCCGGTGCCGCCCCACCAGATGTCGGCGCGCGGATTCGAGGCCTCCGCCCTGAGCTGCGCGTAGACTTCGCCGGCTGATTTTCGCGTCATCGCAACCTTGATGCCCGTCTCCTTCTCGAAGGTGGTGGACATCGCGCGGCACCATTCCTCCTGCACGCCGCAATACATGACGAGCGAACCCTGGGCCGACGCCGGCGCAGCGGCTGCGCCCACGATCAGGATGCCGGCACCGAGCAGAACTCTTGCAGTCAAAGATCTCAAAAGCATGGCCCACCTCCCCGGAAACGAGAACTTGATGTTCTTCGCAATTGGGAGCGATGGTGGAGCCTTCACCGCCTCAAAGCAATAGTCGTCGCGCGGACTAGGTAATTCCCGTGATTTCGCCGAGCTGCGATGCCAGCGCGGGCGTGCAACACAGGATCGGGTTGCCCTTGCTGATGCCGTCCCCGGCAAAGAAATCGTTCACCCAGCCGCCGGCCTCGCCGACGATCACAATGCCGGCGGCGACGTCCCAGGCGTTGATGTGCAGCTCGGCATAGGCGTCGGTGCGCGCGTTGGCGACATGACAGAGGCCCAGAGTGCCGGAACCCGAGCGCTTGATCGAGCAGCCGGCGGCATAACCGCGGCCGATCACGTCGAGATAGCGCTGGGCGGGCAGGCGGGCCGACCAGCCCAGTTCGACATAGGCGCGTCGGATATCATCGACGCCGGAGACCGCGATCCTCCGCCCGTTCAGCGTCGCGCCCTGGCCGCGTTGGGCGACATAGAGCTCGTCCAGCGCCGGTGCGGCGACGATCCCGATCGTCGGCTCGCGGTTGAGCAGGAAGCCCATGGAGATGCACCAGTTGCGATCGCCATGGGCGAAGTTCGAAGTGCCGTCGATCGGATCGATGATCCAGACCGCATCGCTGGCCTCGCCGCCGCCTTCCTCGCCAATGACGGTGTCGCCAGGGAAAAGCTCCGCCAGCCGCGCACGCAAAGAGTCCTCGACGGCGCCATCGGCGACGGTGAGCCAATCCTGCGCCCCCTTCATCGAGATGCCGAGGCTTTCCTTGCGGCCGAAATAGTCGAGCGCGATGCGCCCGGCCTCGGCGACGAGGCCCTGGGCTGCGTAGCGGCGCAGCAGGAGTTCGGCCGGCGTCA
Source organism: Bradyrhizobium manausense (assembly GCF_018131105.1). Taxonomy (NCBI): domain Bacteria; kingdom Pseudomonadati; phylum Pseudomonadota; class Alphaproteobacteria; order Hyphomicrobiales; family Nitrobacteraceae; genus Bradyrhizobium; species Bradyrhizobium manausense. Next base: position 1,114,885 of record NZ_JAFCJI010000001.1, read on the forward strand.
TGGTCAATCGGCCTTGATGGCGACGGGGCGGCCGGTGCGGGCCGATTCGGTGGCGGCGTCAGCGAGCATCTGCGCGCGCAGCCCGTCGTGCCCGGTCGGGGAGAGCGCAACCTTGCCGGCGCAGGCATCGATGAAGGCAGCGAGTTCGGCGCGATAGGCGGCGGCATAGCGTTCGAGGAAGAAGTTCTGCACCGGATCGGCTCGGAAGCCCTGGCCGGTCGCGATCTCGACGGTCGTCTCGTGGATGTTGCCGGCCCTCAGCATTCCCTTCGAGCCATGCACCTCGATGCGCTGGTCGTAGCCGTAAGTGGCACGGCGCGAATTCGAGATCTGCGCGATGCGCCCGGTCGCCGTCTTCATCAGCACGGCGGCGGTGTCGACGTCGCCGGCTTCGCCGATGGCCTTGTCCACCAGCGCCGAGCCGAGCGCGAAGACCTCGACCGGCTCCTCTGCCAGCAGAAAGCGCGCCATGTCAAAATCATGGATCATCATGTCGCGGAAGAGTCCGCCCGAGCGTTTCACATAATCGACCGGCGGTGGTCCGGGATCACGCGAGATGACGCTGACGATCTCGATCTCGCCGGCCTCGCCGCTGCGCAGCCGTTTCTCCAGGCCTGCGAAGTTCGGATCAAAGCGGCGGTTGAAGCCGATCATCAGAGACTTGCCTGACTTTTCGACCGTGGCCAGGCAGCGGCGGATGCGGTCCGAATCGAGATCGACGGGCTTCTCGCAGAACACCGCCTTGCCGGCCGAGACGGCGGATTCGATCAGGTCGGCATGCGTATCGGTCGGCGTGCAGATCAGAATGGCGTCGATGCCGGAATCGCTCATGATCGCGTCCGCATCGGCCACCTTCGCACCTGTCGCCTGCGCCAGCGAGGATGCGGCCTCGATTGAGGCGTCGGCCACGGCAACCAGCCGTGCATCGCCGCGCGCCGCGACATTGAGAGCGTGAATGCGCCCGATCCTGCCGGCGCCGAGAAGTCCAAACCGCATTGTCATCTTCATGTCCGTCGAAGACGGAGGCACTCCCTGGGTGGCATATTTTCTTTGTCTTGCTTGACTATTCGAATAAGCATTCCATTCTCTGCGCCGCTTAGTCAAGGTCGGAGCGTGCCGTCTCGATGTCATCAGCCGCGTTACGGAATCGTATCGGATTGCACGACGACGAAGGCGCGGTCGGCGCAACGACGGAACATTCTGGCCCGATGATCGAAGCCGGGCGGCGCGGTTGAGCAGGAGTGAGTGATGGCGACGATCAGGCTCACCATGGCGCAGGCGCTCGTTGCTGCGATGGCCGCGCAGAGGACGGTGATCGACGGACAGGACCAGCCGCTCTTTGCCGGCGTCTGGGCCATCTTCGGGCACGGCAATGTCGCGGGGCTCGGCGAGGCGCTGTATGCGGTGCGCGATCGTCTGCCGACCTTTCGCGCGCATAATGAGCAGGCGATGGCGCATGCCGCGATCGCCCTTGCCAAGGCCTCGCGCCGCCGGCGCATGATGGCGGTGACGAGTTCGATCGGCCCCGGCGCGACCAATATGGTGACGGCGGCTGCGGTCGCTCACGTCAACCGCCTGCCGGTGCTGCTGTTGCCTGGCGATGTCTTCGCCGGACGCCGCCCCGATCCGGTGCTGCAGCAGATCGAGGATTTCGGCGACGGGACCGTCTCCGCCAATGACTGCTTCCGGCCCGTCTCTCGCTATTTCGATCGCATCACCCGGCCCGAGCAGATCATGCCTGCTTTCGAGCGGGCGATGCAGGTTCTGACGGATGCTGCCGAATGCGGGCCCGTGACGCTCGCGCTCTGTCAGGACGTGCAGACCGAAGCCTACGACTATCCCGACTGGTTCTTCGCCGAACGCGTCTGGCAGCCGCGCCGGGCGCGGGCCGACGTGACGCAGTTGGCGCAGGCCGCAGCGCTGCTCAAGGCGGCGAAGCGCCCGCTCGTCGTCGCCGGCGGCGGCGTCCTCTACAGCGAGGCGGAGGGCGATCTCGCTGCCTTCTGCACCGCGCACGGCATCCCGGCGGCGGAAACCCAAGCCGGCAAGAGCGCGCTGCCGCACGACCATCCGCTCAATCTCGGCGCGATCGGCGTCACCGGCACAGGCGCGGCCAACGATGCGGCGCGGCGTGCCGATCTCGTGCTCGCGATTGGCACGCGGTTGCAGGACTTCACCACAGGATCACGCTCGCTTTTCGCCGATCCCGCCTGCCGGATCGTCGGCCTCAACACGCAGAGCTTCGATGCGGGCAAGCATTGTGCGCAGCCGCTCGTTGCCGATGCCAAGGCCGCTCTGGCCGAACTCGGCGCCGCACTTCGGGGCTGGGTGGCGCCCGCCATCTGGACCGAGCAGGCAAGGACCGGCCGCACGGTCTGGCTGGAAACGGCTGCACGCTACCTGGCTGCCGGCAACGAAACCTTGCCGAGCGACGCGCAGGTCATCGGCGCCGTTCAACGCCGCAGCCGGCCTGACGATGTCGTGCTCTGCGCCGCCGGCGGCTTGCCCGGCGAGCTGCACAAGCTCTGGCAGGCGGGCGCGCCCGGCGGCTACCACATGGAATACGGCTATTCCTGCATGGGCTACGAGATCGCCGGCGGGCTCGGCGTCAAGCTCGCCGATCCCGCGCGCGAAGTCATCGTGATGGTCGGCGACGGATCCTACCTGATGATGAATTCCGAGATCGCCACGTCGGTGATGTCAGGTGTGAAGCTCATCATCGTCGTGCTCGACAACCGCGGCTTCGGCTGCATCAACCGGCTCCAGAATGCGACCGGCGGCGCCCCCTTCAACAACCTCCTGCGCGACGCCCGCCACGAGACGCTGCCGGCGATCGACTTCGCAGCCCACGCGGCCGCGATGGGCGCGGTCGCGCGCAAGGTCGCTGGGCTCACCGAGCTGGAAGCGGCGTTCGACGAGGCGCGAGGTCACGATCGGACCAGCGTCGTCGTGATCGACACCGACCCGTTGCCTTCGACCGATGCCGGCGGCCATTGGTGGGATGTCGCGGTGCCGGAGGTCTCGGAGCGCGCCGAGGTCGAGGCCGCAAGGCGCGGATATGTCGAGGCGCTCGTGCGCCGCAAATACTGATCAAGCGAGGACGACATGCCTATCCGTATCGGCGCGAACCCCATCGGCTGGTCGAACGACGATCTGCAGGAGATCGGCGGCGAGACATCGCTCGAGACCTGCCTCGCCGAGGCGCGCGAGGTGGGCTTCGTCGGCATGGAGCTCGGCCACAAATTTCCGCGCGAGCCGCAGGCGCTGAAGGCAGCGCTCGCGCCGTTCGGTATGGCCTGTATCTCCGGCTGGTACTCGGCGGAGCTTTTGAAGCGCGATGCCGAGGAGGAGATGCGGTATCTGCGCCCGCATCTCGATCTGCTCAAGGCGATGGGATCGAACGTGCTGGTGTTCGCCGAGACGTCGAACGCGATCCATGGCGATCGCAGCAAGCCGCTATCGCAGCGGCCGGTCATGAAGGCCGGCGACTGGGCGCAGTTCGGTCGCCGTATCACTGAAGTTGCCGAGCGTACGCGCGCCGAGGGCGTCAGGCTGGTCTACCATCATCACATCGGTACCATCGTGGAAAGCGCCGATGACATCGACGCCTTCATGGCGGCGACCGGCGAGGCCGCTCATCTCCTGCTCGACACCGGTCATGCCACCTGGGGCGGAGCCGATCCAGCCGTGCTGGCCCGGAATTATCGTGCCCGCATCAGCCATGTCCACGCCAAGGACGTACGCAGGCCGGTGATGGAGCAGGCGCGACGCGAAGATTGGAGCTTCCTCGACGCGGTGCTGGGGCGCGGCGGCGAGCTCGGTGTCTACACCGTCCCCGGCGACGGCATGGTCGATTACCCCTCCGTCTTCCGCGAGCTCAAGGGCTATTCCGGTTGGATTGTGGTCGAGGCGGAGCAGGACCCGCAGAAGGCAAACCCGCTGACCTATGCCAGGAAAGGTATGGCCCATCTGAAGCAGAGCATGAAGCAAGCCGGGCTTGCCTGATTTCAGGTATCGATGAATTGCAGCGGTTCTGCCGGCCCGTCGGGCAAAACACCCGTCAGCTCGTCAACCCCTCTTCATGAAAATATTCCACTTTACCGAAATTCGGAAACGGCGTATGTCTCGGCCATCCCGGCTCATCCTCGAGGGGCGATCGTACGTCGTCACTGATTGCGAGCCGGGCTTGCGGTGGACGCGGCAGCGTCGGCACGGAATGGTGCGGACAGGGCGGGTAGTCCCTGTGAGTCCGAAACCGCGTGCGGACGAACGGCGCTGTTAGTTCGTTTCGCCAACATTCTTGCGGCGCGTGTGCACACTGCTGCAAGACCCTGTGGCGCCAACGGATGCGCGTACGGCAAAACCGTGTGGTCCTGACCGTCGTCGCTACGGTCAAGCTTTTCGCGGAGGTGCAGGTAGCCCAACCGGGTGAAGTGCATCGCTCATCTGCGAGGCGAGGGAGGCCAGAACGAATTCGGCTCCCGGGAGAGCACGGCATAAACCGTCAACCCATCGCGCAGGGAAGGCCGAGTGATTGGCACCACCTGTATGCTGCTGTGCGGTTTTCCTGCGCTACATTTTCGCGCAGCGGACCGCGGGTGCGAGGTCAGCACCCGGTCTTCCCTGCGCCCTCTTGGATAGGAGGGCGGAACGATGAAGCAAAGCTCGGGCGAAATGCGCCGCGAGAATGCGAATGTGCGTCTGTGCGTGACAGGTCAGCGCGTCTCGCGCGGGAGATGCGGGGGACGACCGCTATCGAAGTGACCCGCTGACGCTGTAGAGTCGGTTCTGGAACGTTCGGAGAGGCAAGGCATGGCAATCGTTTTCATCACCGGCAGCACGGACGGGCTTGGCCGCGTGGCTGCGCACTCGCTGCTCGATCAAGGCCACCGGGTGGTGCTGCACGCGCGTTCGGCCGATCGGGCTGCGGCGCTAAAAGACCTCGCCTCGCGCGCCGAGGGCGTTGTGGTCGGCGATCTCCAGAGCGGCGCCGAGACGAGGGGAATGGCGGACCAGGTCAACGCGATCGGGCGCATGGATGCGATCATCCACAACGCCGGCGTCTACACGCAGCGAAGTCGCGGTTCCACTCCGGAAGGTCATGCGAGTACGCTCGCGATCAACGCCCTTGCGCCGTACATGCTGACGGCGCTGATCGAACGGCCCGCCAGGCTGGTCTATCTCAGCAGCGGCTTGCACCGCGGCGGGGCAGGGTCGCTGAATGATCTCGACTGGACGAAGAGACCCTGGGATTCTGCCAAGGCCTACGCGGAGAGCAAGCTTCACGTCGTGGCTCTTGCGTTTGCGCTCGCACGACGCTGGCCGCGGGTCCTGAGCAACGCGGTCGATCCCGGCTGGGCGCGCACAAGGATGGGCGGCTCGGGCGCGCCGGTCGATGTCGAGACGGGCAGAAGACGCAAGCCTGGTTGGCGGTCAGCAACGATCCCGCCGCGTTGATCAGCGGTCGCTACTGGCATCATTTGCGCGAGCAGGAGCCGGCTGGCGAAGCCATGGACACCGGTTTTCAGGACGCACTCATCGACAGGCTGCGCGAGCTGACTGGCGTCGCGCTGCCACGGTCGTAGCCCACACGCGTCTCAGACCCAGCCGCCATCGACAATGTAGTGCTGGGCAGTGCAGGCCGAGGCCTCGTCGGAGGCGAGGAAGAGGGTGACCTTCGCAACCTCGTCCGGAACGAGCCTGCGCTTCAGGCACTGCCGTTGCTGCAATTCGACCTCGCCGGCCGGGGTCATCCATTTCTCGAGCTGGCGCTCGGTCATGATCCAGCCCGGCGCGATCGCGTTCACGCGGATATTGTAGGGACCGTAGTCGCGCGCCAGCGAGCGCGTCAGGCCGATCACGCCCGATTTGCTGGCGGTGTACGCCGCCATGCCGCCTTGTCCGGCGATCCACGACACCGAGCCGAAATTGACGATGGCGCCGGCATTCGCGGCCTTCATGTCCGGCAGCACGGCCTGCGACGCAAAGAACTGGTGCTTCAAATTGACCGCGATGCGATCGTCCCAATATTCCGGCGTCATCTCCTCGGTCTTGTGCCGCTCGTCATGGGCGGCGTTGTTGACGAGAACGTTGATCGCGCCATGCGCCTTGCGTGCCTCGACGACGCCGGCGCGTAGCGCCGGGATGTCGGTCAGGTCGACATGCTGGAAATGCGCAGCCAGGCCTCGATCCGACAGCTCGCGCGCCAGGCGCTGGCCCTCGTCGACCTTGATGTCGAAGAATACGACCTTGGATTTCTGCTCCGCGAAGCGCCGCACGATTGCAGCGCCAATTCCCGCTGCACCTCCGGTGACGAGCACAACCTTGCCGGCGAGGTCGGAATAGATGGCAGCCATGGGAACCTCTCAGTTTGTTGTGGACGCCGGACTGACCGCGCGCCCCGACTCTTTTCCCGACCTTAGCCATTCCTTTCGTGAGGTGCATAGGTCAGAATTTGTGTTGCGTACCTCAAAAACTGAAGGCAGGATTGCAGTCAAAGAATAAGAGCCCGTTGGGAGGATGTGATGAGACTGCTTGAGAAGCTGGGACTCGCCGCTGCCGCATGCCTGCTTGGCGCCAATGTCGCCGCAGCTGATACCATCGTGAAATGGCTACATATCGAGGTGAATCCTGCCCAAGTGAAGATCTGGGAGGAGGTCGCACGCAGCTATGAAGCGTCGCATCCCGGTGTGAAGATCGAGATGCAGTTCCTCGAAAACGAGGCTTACAAGGCCAAGCTGCCGACCATTCTGCAATCGAAGGACCGGCCGCACATCATCTATAGCTGGGCCGGCGGGGTGCTGAAGACGCAGGTCGAGGCGGGCGTGCTGGAAGACATCACCGATTCCGTGAAGAGCGGCGGCTACAGCGACACGATCGCACCGGCGGCGCTCGCCGCCTTCACCCAGAACGGCCACGTCTATGGACTTCCCATTGCGCTGTCGCAGGTCGGCTTCCTCTACAACAAGGATCTGATGGCCAAGGGCAATGTCGATGCAAGCAAGATCAAGACATGGGACGATCTGCTCGGCGCGGTGAAAACGCTGAAAGCCGCGGGTGTTACGCCGATTGTGGTTGGCGGTGCCGACAAATGGCCGCTGCATTTCTTCTGGACGCATCTCGCGGTGCGCGTCGGCGGCAAGCCGGCCTTCGATGCAGCGCTGAAGGGTGAAAACGGCGGCTTCGCCGGCGAGACCTTCCAGAAGTCCGGAGAGCTGTTCAAGCAGCTCGTTGATCTGCAGCCGTTCCAGAACGGCTTCCTCGGCTTCAAGAATCCGCAGGCGGTCGGCTATTTCGGTGACGGCAAGGCCGCGATGATCCTGGCCATCTCGTCGTTCTATCACACCCAGCGCGCGCTCGCCGCCGACAAGGTCGGTCTTTCCGACGACAAGCTCGGCTGGTTCGATTTTCCGGTCGTACCCGGCGGCAAGGGTGAGCCGTCAGACACGCTCGGCGGCATCACCGGCTGGCTGATCACCAAGGGGGCGCCCAAGGAGGCCACCGACTTCCTCAAGTACTTTATCTCCAAGGACGTGCAGGCGCGACTCGCCGTCGGCAACTTCATCGTTCCCGTCGTCAAGGGCGGCGAGGCCGGCCTCAACAGCACCTTCATGAAGCAGATCGCGGCCAATCTGGCGAAGTCCAACTATCATCAGAACTTCTATGACCAGAGTCTCGGCCCCTCGGTCGGTCGCGTCGTCAACGACGTCACGGCAGAGATCGCCGGCGGCAGCATGAGCCCGCAGGACGCTGCGAAGGCCATCGAAGCAGCGTACAAGCAGGGTAACTGAGAGTGGCGCGGCGGATCGCGATCGCGTCGCCGATGGGCGTTGCCGGCGAGACAGCCCCGCAGGTCGCGAGCCGCGGTCCGAGCTGGGACGGCCGTTTCACCGTCCTGATCCTGTTCCTGCCGCCGGCGCTGCTGCTGTTCACGTTGTTCGTGGTGCTGCCGATCGGCGAAGCCGCCTGGTACTCGGGCTTCAACTGGAACGGCTTTGGCAGGCCGACCCACTGGATCGGCTTTGACAATTACCGCTTCGTGCTGGAGACGCGCGCGTTCTGGCTGGCACTGCGAAACAATGGGCTGATCGTCGCGGTCTCGCTCGCAATCCAGCTGCCGCTTGCGCTCACGCTGGCCTTGATGCTGGCCGAGAAGTTTCGCGGCGCCGTGGCGCTGCGCATGCTGTTCTTCATGCCCTACATCCTGGCCGAGATCGCGACCGGGTTGATCTTCTCTTTCGTCTATGACGGCGACTATGGCCTCGTTGCCTCGATCTGGCGCACCTTCGGCGCCGAGCCGCCGCATCTCCTGGCATCGACCGACACCGCGATGCTGGCGGTGCTGATCGTGATCGTGTGGAAGTATTTTGGCTTCCACATGATGCTGTTCATCGCGGCGCTCCAGAGCCTCGACAAGAGCCTGGTCGAGGCGGCGCGGATCGACGGCGCAACGCGCTCGCAGGCCCTGCGCCATGTCGTGATTCCCTTGCTCTATCCGACCATCCGGCTCTCCGTCTTCTTCGCCATCGTCGGCTCGTTGCAACTGTTCGATCTCGTCATGCCGCTGACGCGCGGGGGACCGGCGGATTCCTCCAACACCATGGTGAGCTTCCTTTACAACAACGGTATCTCGCGCATGCGGGTCGGCTATGGCAGCGCCATCGGTGTCATTCTGTTCGTGATCTGCGTGACCTTTGCCTTCACGTACAAGCGATGGTTCATGCGCGATGAGTAATGCCGACACCACAAGCGCGCCGTTCGATCCCGCTGTTCTGTTCAAGACGGCGTTCCTCGCTGTCGTTGCGATCTTCGTGCTGGTGCCGCTGCTCGCGACGTTGCTTGGCGGATTCAAGTCGCTCGGCGAACTGCGCGTCAATCCGTTCGGGCTGCCGACTCACTGGGAATGGCAGAATTACGCCGACATCCTGTTCTCCGCGCGTTACTGGCAGCTGTTGCGCAACTCGCTGATCATCTCGACGCTGACGGTGACGTTGACCCTGATCACGGCCTCGATGGCCGCGTTCACCTTCGCCCATGTCAGGTTCTACGGCAGCTCGATGCTGCTGAGTTATCTGACGCTCGGCCTGCTGTTTCCGGCCGCGACCGCCGTGCTCCCTTTGTTCATCAAGGTGCGCGATCTCGGGTTGCTCGATACTTATCTCGGCGTCGCGCTGCCGCAAGTGGCCTTCAGTCTTGCCATGAGCGTCCTGCTGCTGCGACGCTTCTTCAAAGACATTCCCTATGAGCTGCTGGAAGCCGCGCTGGTCGACGGCTGCAGCTATATCAAGTTCTTCCGCTATGTGACGCTGCCGCTGTCGCGACCGATCCTCGCCACCGTCGGGACCATCACCTTCGTCAACAGCTGGAACGCCTACCTGCTCCCGCTGGTGATGCTCAACACCGATGCGCTCTATCCATGGCCGCTCGGCATCATGGTCTATCAGGGCGAATATTCGTCGGAGTGGCACCTGATCCTGGCCTTCATCACGCTCACCATCCTGCCGACGATCATTCTGTTCCTGTTGGCGCAGAAGCACATCGTCGCCGGCCTCACCGCAGGTGCGGTCAAGGGATGAACGACTCCACGGAGACAAAAATGAGAAAAGTCGGCATCGGAATCATCGGCTGCGGTGTGATCAGTACCGCTTACCTCAAGGCCGCGCAGCGCTTTTCCGTCATGGAGGTGAGAGCGCTGGCCGACATGCGCAGCGATGTCGCGGAGCGCCAGGGTGCCGCCTTCGGGCTGCCGGCGATGCGGGTCGATCAGCTGCTCAAGCGCGACGACGTCGAGATCGTCATCAATCTCACCGTCCCGCTGGCCCACACCGACGTCAGCCTCGCGGTGCTCAACGCCGGCAAGCACGTTCACTCCGAGAAGCCGCTCGGCATCAACGTTGCGGAAGCCCGCAAGGTGATGGATCTCGCCGCACAAAAGGGCCTGCGCGTCGGCTGCGCGCCCGACACGTTCCTCGGTGGCGGGCACCAGACCGCGCGCAAGCTGATCGACGACGGCGCGATCGGCACTCCGGTCGCCGGAAGTGCCTTCTTCGGCTGCCCCGGCCATGAGCGCTGGCATCCGGCGCCGGGCTTTTACTATCTCCGCGGCGGCGGGCCGATGCTTGACATGGGACCTTATTACATCACCGATCTCGTGCAGCTGCTCGGTCCGGTCGCAAGCGTGATGGGCTCGACCGCGCGCCCTAAGTCCGAGCGCCTGGTCACCAGCCAGCCGATGAATGGCGCGCTGATCCCGGTCGAGGTCTCGACCCATGTCGCCGGGACACTCGAATTCGAGAGCGGAGCGGTCGTCTCGATCGCGATGAGCTTCGACGTGCCGAAACACCGGCATGCGCCGATCGAGATCTATGGCGACAAGGGCAGCATGCTGGTGCCGGACCCGAACCGCTTCGGCGGCGAGGTGCAGGTTGCGAAGACTGGCGGTGAATTTGAGACGGTGCCGCTGACGCACGGCCATGTCGAAGGCGAGTTCCGCTCCATTGGGGTCGCCGACATGGCTTCAGCGATCCTGAACAATCGGCCGCATCGTGCCAGCGGTGCGCTCGCCTTCCACGTGCTGGAGGTGATGGAGGCGTTCCAGATCTCCGCCGACGAAGGGCGACGCGTCAAGATCGAGAACCGCGTCGAGCGGCCGGCGATGCTGCCGGCCGGACGTGAAACCGGACAGATCGACTGAGGGAATGACCATGCGCAAGGCAATGATTGTATGGGGCGGCTGGCCGGGACACGATCCCGATTTGTGTGCCTCGATGATCCGCGGCTGGCTCAAGGCGGAAGGCTTCGAGGTCCGGATTGAAACGACGACGGAGGCATTCGGCGATCCCGCCATCCATGATCTCTCCTTGATCATCCCGATCTATACCATGTCGAAGATTGAGAAGGCAGACGCGCTCAATCTCTGCGCGGCAGTCAGGGGCGGCGTTGGGCTCGCCGGCCACCATGGCGGCATGTGCGATGCGTTCCGCGATTCTGTGGACTACCAGTTCCTGTGTGGTGGGCAGTGGGTTGCGCATCCCGGCAACATCATCGATTACAAGGTCGACGTGACCAAGGCCGACGATCCCATCATGATGGGCCTGAAAAGTTTCGAGCATCGTTCCGAGCAATATTACATGCATATCGACCCCGCCATCGAGGTATTGGCGACGACGACCTTCACCGGTGAACACGCGCCATGGATCGATGGCGTGGTAATGCCCGTGGTCTGGAAGAAGCGCTACGGTGCGGGCAGGGTGTTCTACTCCTCACTTGGTCACCGCGCCTACGAACTCGACGTCCCGGAGATCCGAACGTTGATGACCCGCGGCATGCTGTGGGCTGCGCGCGAATGACAGCTGGCGCGACGCAGCCGGCGATGCGCGCCACGCTGGAAGACGTCGCGCGTGCGGCGGGCGTTTCGCTCGCCACCGTCGATCGCGTCGTCAACCGGCGCGAGGGCGTGCGTGCCAAGACCGTCGCGCGTGTCGAGGCCGCGGTGGCGAAGCTCGGCTATCGTGCCGACGTCGCGGCCGCGCGGCTCGCCCGGGGGCAGTCGTTTCGTTTCGCCTTCGTGCTGCCGGCCGGCAGCAATAGCTTCATGACCAATCTGACCGAGCAGGTCCAGCGCACGGCGGACTGGCTTGCGGGCCAGCGCGGCTTCATCGACATCCTCCACGTCGACGTGTTTGATCCGGATGTCCTCGCCGGCGCGCTGGAACGCTTGTCGCCGGTCTATCAGGGGGTCGCCGTCGTCGCGCTCGATCATCCCAAGGTACGCGACGCGATCGACGAACTCACCGCGCGCGGGGTCGCCGTGGTGACCCTGGTATCGGACGCGCCGAGCTCGCGCCGCCTGCATTATGTCGGCATCGACAATCCCGCAGCGGGGCGAACCGCGGCAACGCTGATGGGGCGCTTTCTCGCCGCCCGTGAGGGCAAGGTTGCGGTGATCGCGGGATCGTTGTCGCTCCGCGATCACACCGAGCGGCAGTTCGGGTTCCACCAGATATTGTCCAGCGAGTATCCGAGCCTGACGGCATTGCCGGTGATCGAGGGCCGCGACGACAGCGAGCGCACGCGGGAATTGACCACCGCGCTGCTCAAGCGCCATATGGATCTGCGCGGCATCTACTGCTGCGGTGCAGGCAATCGCGGCATTGCCGAGGCGCTAGAGGCGTCCGGTCGCGCTCGCGACGTGGTCTGGATTACTCACGAGCTGACTCAACATACGCGGCGCTTCCTCGTTCGCGGGACGCTCGGTGCCGTCATCAACCAGGACCCCGGCCACGAGGCGCGCTCCGCGGCGCGGGTGCTGCTGGCGCATTGCATGGAAGAGCCGATCAGCCCGGACCAGGAGCGCATCCGCATCGACATTTTCCTGCGTGACAATCTGCCGTAATCGGCAGTTCGCGTCTGGAGACCGGCGCGTGGGGCACTTCAGGCCGGCGCGCGCATCATTGGAGTCGGCTCCAGTGCGGTCGATGGCACGGCCGCGCTTCGGCATCGGAAGCGCGGCCATGCCTTGTGAAGTTCTTAGACTTCGGTGACGCGCTCCGGATCGGCCGACGCAAGCGCGGCGGCACGCTCTGCCTGCGGCGGATAGATCCACACGGTGTTGATCTCCTGCTTGGTCTTCTTGGCGACATCGCCGACCATCTCGACTTTCCGTTCCCAGCCGCGCGTGAAGACGGCGCCGGCTTCACCAAGGTCGAGGCATGTGACGTAGGCTTTCTGGTGATACGGCTTGGTCGGGACGCCGAGGAGCTCGGCGGCAGCATTGTTACCTGCGAAGGCGCCCATTCGGGTGGCGTGCTGGCAGGACATCAGCGCAAAATTGCCGGCATCGTCGCACGCTGCCTTGGCGGCATCGCCAGTGGCAAAGACGCCGGGCACCGATGTCACGCGCAGATCCCGATCGACCAGCAGCCGCCCGGAATTGTCGCGTTCGGCCGGGATCTGCTGAGTCAATGGAGCGGCGCGAATGCCCGCAGCCCAGACGACGGTCTCCGCTTCGATGCGCTCGCCATTCGAAAGCGTGACCCCGGCTTCATCGAGCGAGCTGACGCCAACGCCGACCCGGGTCTCCACGCCGAGCTTGCGCAGCGCATCCTCGATGACGGGGCGAGGGCCAGCGCCCATGTCGGGGGCGATCGCGCCGTTGCGCTCGACGATGATCACGCGCGGCCTGGTATCCTTGCCGAGGATTGCACGAAGCCGCGCGGGCATCTCTGTAGCGGCTTCGATGCCGGTGAAGCCGCCGCCGGCAACGACGATGGTGTCGCGTCCGTTTCTCGCCGGCCTGTCGGCCAGGCTGTGCAGATGTCTGTCGAGGGCGACCGCATCGTCAAGCGAGTCGACACTGAATCCATGTTCGGCGAGGCCTGGAATATTCGGGCGGAAGAGCCGGCTGCCGGTGGCGACGACCAGTCGGTCATAGGAGAGCGTCTTTCGTGTCCCGCCGGCGGTCGAGATCTGCACCACGCGGGACTTGGTATCGATCGTTTCCGCATTGCCCTGCACGTAGACGACGTCGATGGATTTGAGCACCTCCAGCAGGGGCGCGGTTAGCGTTTCCGGCTTCGCTTCGTAAAGCCGCGGGCGAACCACGAGTGTCGGCTCCGGTGCGACCAGCGCGATCTCCAGTTCTTCGGGCGAAACGCCCTGGATGTCGCGCAGGCGGGCAGCTGAAAGTGCGGCATACATGCCGGCGAAGCCGGCGCCGATGATGACTAGTCGCATGTGGTATTCTCCTCTGGTTGATCTTCGGGCATAAACGCGTCGCCGCCGCCGCTCTGCTTGCGGTTTCGTGTGGTCGTCGACGCGAAGACGTGAAACGGAATCGTTGGGTTTCTAAGGGGAGGCGCAGCTCGACTTCGATGCGGCCCAGCGCCGACGAAAGAAGATCGGCTCGGCGGCATTCGGGCCGCCCCAATTGGCGTAGGGAAGGGGTGCGTCATCGTTGGTCATGACGGACAGCACCGGGTTCGCCCTTTGCAGGGACTGTGGTGGGATTTCCACTTCCTCGCCTGTTGCGGACGTGAAGCGAACCGCCAGGGAGAGGCCATACATGATGGTCGTTGCGGCGAGCCTCCGCCGCGGAGGGAATGCAAAGAGGCTGACGAAGGTCTTCGAAGTCATCGTTTGTCTCCGTCCGTTGGGAGCGTTGGGCACCCTGATCATCTAGCGGATCGGACCCTCAACTGCGCCAGCGAGATTGCTCTGCCTGCAGAGCAATTGCTGCTACCGCATGCGCCGTCGCCAATCGCTCGGAGTTTCCTCGGTTAGTTTCTTGAATGCCGCGGCGAACGCAGTCTGCGAAGCGTAGCCAAGCTGAGCGGCGATCGCCGCGATCGGAGTATCGGTATCGCGCAGCATATTCATGGCTTGATCCAGCCGCTGCTGGCGTAGCCATGCATGAGGCGAAAGCCCGGTGCTTTCCTTAAACGCACGACAGAAGTGGAAACGCGAGAGCCCGGCATCGGATGCGAGCATCGTGAGAGATACGTCGGTATCGCGGTCCGAGCGCAGCCGTTCGATTGCACGCCGGAGAGCATGGGGCGACAGCCCGCCGATGGCCAGCTCGAAGGTGGGTGCCTCGCCAGCGTGTTCAGCCAGGAGACGTGTGGCCAGAACATCCGTCAGCTGCTGCCTGAACAGGTGATCGAGGGCCGCGTTGCCCTCCAGCATGTCCGCCGCACTCATCAACAGTCCTGATACGACGGGGTCAGGGTATCCCGTCCGTTCGAGAAGATCGCCAGGAGCAAGCATGTTGGCTTCGTGGGCGATGCGTCCGAGCGCGGCCTGCGGGAGATAGAGTTGGATTACGTCGACGGAGCCGGGAATATCCCATCTTGCGCTCGAACCGGCCGGGATGATCGTCACAACTCCGGAACGTGCCGTTCCAATGGCAACCGATTTGCCGGTACGCCTCTCGAGGCGTTGAACGCCTGTGGGATAGGTCATGATCACGTGGTCGGTCATGGGCTCGACGACGTCATGCAGAGCCCCGTGCTTCCAGTGTGTGATGGCGCCGCTGGAAGGGTCCGAGGCTATTTGAAGCGGTGCGGTCTTGAGGACGCGCGCCATCTCCACATCGGCGCGACGCCGCTCGATGCTCGCGGAGCTGTCGTGGGCCGCACCGGGTGCGGCGAGCAGAGCCTCCGAGGGAGACTGTGCGATTGGTCTGGTCATGGAGCCGTCCTCGCCTTCCGAGGCATTTCATTGACAGCGGGAAGACCGTCGCTAACGCACGCCTCGTCGCCAATCGCTCGGCGTCTCACCGCTAAATCGCCTGAACGCCGCCGCGAACGCCGTCTGGGAGGCATAGCCGAGCTCCATCGCGACCGACACGACGGATGCATCTGTGTCGCGCAGCATCTTCTTGGCCCGCTCGAGCCGGTATTGCCGCAACCAGGCAAGTGGGGAAAGCCCGGTGCTCTCTTTGAACGCGCGGCAGAAGTGAAAGCGCGACAGCCCGGCGTCGGAAGCCAGAGCATCGAGGGAGACGTCCGCATCGCTATTCGAGCGCAAACGCTCGATGGCACGGAGCAGGACCTTCGGCGAGAGTCCCCCGATAGCCGGCTGGAATGTGGCTGGCGAACCGGTATGCGCAGCCAGGAGGCGCGTCGCCAGGAGGTCAGTCAATTGATGCCTGAACAATGCATCCAGGGTCTGATTGCCCTCGAGCACGCTGGCCGCGCTCAGGAGCAATCGGGATGTAATGGGGTCGGGATGCGCCGTTCGTTCCAGGAGGTCGGCCGGTGTGCCAGCCGCGGCTTCGTCGGCTACGCGCTTCAGCGTTGCGTCGGGAAGATAGAGCTGAACGACGTCGACTGGCTTCGGAATGTCCCATCTGGAACTTGATCCTTCCGGAATGATGATCAGCACCCCGGGACGAAACGTCCCACTCGCCACCGATCGTCCCGACCGCCGCTCCATGTGCTGAATCACGCCGTTGTAAGCCATGATCACGTGGTGGCTCATGGGTTCGACGACGTCGTGTAGGGGTTCATGCTTCCAGTGGGCGATCCCGGCGCCCGTGCCGTCCAAAGCCATTCGAAACGGCGTGGTCCCGAGAACGCGCGCCATCTCCACGTCGGCGTGACGCCGGTCGGAAGCCGACGAGTCCAGGCCGGGCGTCGTGGGTAAGACTGGCAGGATCTCCTGAGGATCGACGCTCGGATTGCTCATGAATGGTGCTCGCACTGGGGAGGTCTAAAGCATGAGTGGCCTCTCGATCGCTTCCAGCTCCGCGTTTTCATGGGTCTTACGGGTGTACCGCGTGACCGTCTTTCCTAAAGCGAGCGAATTTTGTCTAATCCTGCGCGACGCCACGCAGGCCCACGCGGATGTGACTGCGCAGGATGATATCGCTCAAGGCAGATGCGCTTGGATTGTCGACGCTTTGGATACGCTGCCTCTGGATCACAAATGGCGACAGAAGTCGCTGCTCCAGCGGGTCGGCGATCGGATTTCACAAACGCACGATAGAACCGGGCCTGGGCTTGTTCCGGGGCAAGGTCTTAGGGCTCAATCATATTGAAATTGCTCCGGAAAATCGCCGATTGAGATCATAACGTGCGACATTCAGCGCCGCTGCCTGTGCCAGCGCAGGTCTGGACGACCGCTGCCGGTTTTCGATAATGAGGGCGGATTCACGGGCGGATGACCTGCCCGGTCCAACTTCAGGAATCGGGCCGACTGGATGTTACGCGCAGGCGCCTTCGGAGAGATGGTCAGGCAACAGTTGCGCCTGCGGGATGCGCCTCCCTCGCTGGTCACGCGTTCATTGCGCGGCATCGACCTCGCGGTCACCGAGACCCAGGATGACAATCCCGTACCAGGCCGTTCCGGCTCGATGGCTGACGAAGCCTATCTCGTCAGCCTGAAACTTCACGATTACCCGGATTGCGAACTCTGGGACCATGGCAAGTCTGTCATGAAGGCGGACGTTAGAGCCGGCACGACTTATCTCTACGACCTCAGGAGCGATCCGGGCTATATCATCGACAAGCCGTTCCATTCTCTCCAGTTTTATCTTCCGCGGTCGGCCCTTGACGGCATCGTCAAGGAATCTGGTGCACCGCGTGTCGGGGACCTCGCCTGTCGGTTTGGCTTCGGCCATGACGACAAGGTCATGCGTCATATCGGGGCATGTCTGATGGAAGCGCTGAGTCGCCCAAGCGAGGCTAACCAGCTTTTTATCGATCACATGATGCTCGCATTCGCTGCGCACATCGCCCAGGCCTATGGCGGGCTACAAACCGTTGCCGGATCGGCTCGCGGCGGTCTCGCCCCATGGCAGGTGAAACGCGCCTGCGAAAGGCTCGACGCGAATCTCGGCGGGACCCTTCCGTTGCAACAGATCGCGGCGGAATTTGATCTTTCGGTCAGCCATTTTTCGCGCGCATTTCGCATTTCCACAGGCCTGCCGCCGCACCAATGGCTGCTGCGCCAACGCGTGAAGGCAGCTCAGCAACTGATGACCGTCCGCGACCTGCCTCTGTCCGAAATCGCGATCTCGGTCGGATTCGCCAATCAAAGTCACTTTACGAAGGTGTTCTCGGCGCAGGTTGGCGTTAGCCCGGCAACATGGCGTCGCGGATCACTGGGCATCAGGGGAAGCGAAAACTGATCGGAGGAGCCACGCGTATCCTCTGATCAACGACGCGTCGTCAGCGAGATGGCATAAGCGGCGCAGCGAGCTGCGAAGATCTCGTCGGGCGGTTGGGCAATGCCTTCGGCGAGATTCGCTGGATCGAAGGCGGAAGCGTCGCAGGTTTCGTCCGGCTCGAGGCCGGTGATGACGATCGTTCCCAGCCGAATCTCTTCACGATTGTCCTCGTCTGGCCATCTGATGGTTACGTCCGTGGTGGGGTCGCCGGGACGATCGAGCAGCGCCATTACACTGAACCGGATATCGCCGCTGGTGACCCGATGTTCGAGGTCGTCGTGCAGGAAGTTGGCGAAGCTCGCCGTAAGGTCGCTCTCCCTCGGCGCGACCTCTGCGCCGACGGGGGTGACCTTGAACTTGATGAACCGTGTTTCGCCGGCTGAATTTGTTGCAGGAAATGAATGCACGCCCCAATAGGTGGTGCTGGCAAAATTCCGGGGCAGTGGATGCGCGGCGATATAACCGGCCTGATGCAGTGTTTCGGGATTGGCGGCGGAGAATGCCTTGACTCTCTCGATATCCGGACTGCCGTCCGGCCCTGGAATGCGCGCCTCGAGGAACGCGAGCATTTGGTCCAGCGTCTTCGCAAAATGCACCGGAGCGCTTTGCGCGAGAATGTCCGAACGGTGGTGAATCTCTCCGAGCCTGAAGCTAAAGCCGCTTAGCACGAGATTGTCGGTAACTGTGGCCCCGGGATTGGTGCTCCCGATCGAGAAGCGCGCCAACACGCGCGATGGTCTTGTGAAACTCCGCGATCTCGTGATTTCCTCCGCCCGATCCGACGGGACATAGGTCCCTCGCACACATCTGCCCTTGCCAAAGCTCGCGCGTACCTTAGGCGGAACGACCGCTCCCGCTTTCAGCGCATCGACAATCGCCGCGGGCGTGGCGGTCGGAATTTGGGGCGTTGGCAGCTTTGGGCTTGACACCGCGATGGTCTAGCGGATCTGCCATCTCGCTACTCCAGAGCGATTGCTGCGATTATCGTGCGATTGCTGGTAAGGGGATTCCGCAGTCGCTCGGCCTGTTCGGCGTCTGGCTCACCGAGCAATCTTGTCGACTGCTGCCGTCCATGCCTTGCGATAAGCATCAAGGCCTGTCATCGACATCGGAGCGACGGGGCCGGGTTCCGCGATATGGTAAGAGGGGGGCCAGTGCGCGAGCATGGCGGCGCCGCGTGCCGTGCCTGCGGCGTCCTCGGCCCTGAAGACACGCTGCGCCGGTCGTAGTGCGCCGAGAGCCTGACAGAAGGGAAGATTGCCGGCGAACGTCCCTTCGACGATGAGATCTCCCCCAGTTACGCCCATCCGTGTCAGCATCAGATCGCTGACCAAAGCGCAATACAGCGTCGCAAGTGCGGTTCGATCGCGCGTTGCGACGTCGCCGCGGATCTTGCCTTTGGACGTCGCATAAGGTCCGCCATGGCCGGTGAAACAGGGTAGGGCCATCGCGCCCGAGGCGATGACGCGTTCGAGGGCGCCAGGCTCAGGATTTCCGCCGCCGCGAGCGATGACCGCGTATTCGCGTCCGCCCATGAAGCGTCCGCAGGCGATGGGGCGGCCCAGCGCGTCGACGTTGGCGAGGGTGTCGTCGCGAGGGTCGAGTTTCTCGAGCGAAAGGCCCACGCACATCAGGATTACCCAGGTGCCGGTCGACAGCACGGTGAATGGCGCCTGACGCGAGACGAGATAGGGCAGAAGTGAAGCGTTGGAATCGTGGATACCGCAAAAGACCGGCGTTTCAGGTGCGAGCCGGCATGTGGCGGCGATTTCTGGTTTGATCGGACCGAGCGGATCGAAGGCGCGGCGCAGCGGCGGCAGCAAGTGCTCGACGGAGAGAGATTTGACGAGGCTCGAGGGCTGTCCCTGCCGCGGCGCCCAGAGATCAGCATGAGCGCCGAGAGTCGTGACTTCGGAGACTGCGACCCCGCTCAAGCGCCAGGCCCAATATTGTGGATAGCCGACGAAATGCCTCGCCTTGGCAAAGAGGTCCGGACAGCGCCATTTCTGATAGGCGAGCTGTCGACCGAGATTGAGGCCGGCGGGCAGGTTCGGCGATAGGCTCTCCGCAAAGGGCGGCCGCAGCTTGGCATACTCGGGCTCGATCACCTCTACGCCTGCGAATTCGTAGTCCAAGACCGGAGCGGCGAGATTGCTCTCGCCGATCAAAGCACCGGCTGCGCCATGTGCGGTCGGAACGATCGCATCAATCCGGTGCGTGCGTGCGGCCTCACGAAGCGCATCGAGAAAGAAGTTCCAGGCGGTCTCGACGTCTTCGTGCGGATAGGGCGGTCCTAGCAAAACGCGGTTGGGCGCTGTCTTTTCCCAGAGAAGCCGGCCGTGGTCGAACAAGGCAAGCTTGACGTTGGTCTTGCCGATGTCGAAGACTGCGACCGTCTGGCTCATCGTCAACTCAAGGCAGGTGGACAATTCGACAAGCAACGTGATCACCGTGTCATGGCCGGCTTGCTGCGGCCATGACCGCGGAGATCAAAGTGCGTCGCCCGACTGCTTTCGGCGGGCCGGGCGACGAGTTCGGATCAGAAATCGAAATCCTTGATGTTCTGCTTCGTGAAAATGAACGGCGACCCAAGCAGAATCTCGCTGCCATTGACCACGTTCAGCTTGCCGAGCTTGCCCGCGTCCACGGACGTTGCACCGGGCTTCAGGCTGCCGTCGACCACGGCACGCATCACGTAGGTTGCGGCATAGCCGAGATCGACCGGATTCCACAGCACAACCGACTTGACGCAGTCCGCGTTGACATACGGCTTCATCGCATTTGGCGTGGCGAGGCCGACCACCGCCACCTTGCCGCAGAGCTTGGCCTTGGTCACGGCTTCCGCCGAAGCAGGCGTTGCGACCGAGGTCATGCCGAACAGGCCGGCGAGTTTGTCGCCATGCTTGTTGATCAGGGTCGTCGCCTGGTTGAAGGACAGGTTGTTGTCCTCCTGCGCCTCGACCGTTTCCAGCCATTTCAGCTTCGGATGGCACTTCTGCGCATAGGCCCACATCTCGGCGATCCAGCGTGCCTGGTTCGGTGTCGTGAAGGTCGAGGTGACGATCGCGAAGCTCTTGTCTTCGCCGGCCTCCTTGGCCATCGAATCCATCATCGCCTTGGCGATGCCGTTGAACTCGGCCTGGTTGACGAACCATTCGCGGGCGTCTGGAGCCGAGTTGGCGTCATAGCCGACGACATGGATGCCCTTCGACAGGGCCTTCTTCAGGACCGGCGCGATCGCCACCGGATCGTTGGCGGCGAAAAGAATGCCGTCGACGCCGCTGGTGATGTAATTGTCGATAAACTTGATCTGCTCGTCGATCTTGGCCTCAGTCGGGCCGTCGGTCTTCACCGTGACATTGCCGAGCGCCTTGGCAGCCTCCTGCATGCCTTTCGTCGTCGCGTTGAAATAGCCGATGCCGATCAGCTTCGGCACGTCGACCAGGGTGATCGGTTTGCCTGCCTTGTCGGCCGCATTGGTTGGCTTGCCACCGTCATATGGCTTGGCAGCCGGTGCGGCGTTGGCTTCGCCTGCCGAGCACGCAAGCGGATTGACCGGCAGGTCGTCCGCGCCGTCCCATCTCTTGTCCGCCGCGGAGGCCGTTCCCGCCAGGATCGTCGCGCCGAGGAATGCAACTGCTAATCCGAGTTTCATCTTGTTTTCCTCCCCTGTTGAAGCCGCTTCTTCGCGGCTAGACACGCCATCAAACGCCCTCGCGTTTCCGCTGGAGCGAACTCGCCACAAGAGTTGAAAGGATGAGGACCGCGCCGATCACGATGATCGTCGCATCGCCCTTGACGCCGGTCAGGGCTAGACCGTTTTTCAACAGCTGGATCATTGCGAGGCCGACCACCGTGCCCCAGATCGTGCCGACGCCTCCGAATATGCTGGTGCCGCCGAGCACCACTGCCGCGATCACGTCGAGCTCATAACCGATCCCCATATCCGAGCGGGTCGTGGTCACGCGGGAGACGAGAACACAAGCGGAAAGTCCGGCCATCAGGCCCGACAATGTGTAGATGATCAGCTTGACGCGATCGACCGGCAAGCCGGAAAAGCGCGCGGCTGTCTCGTTGTTGCCGATCGCATAGAGCGTTCGGCCGAAGGTGGTGCGGTCGAGGACGATGGCCGAGACCACGATCGCGATCAGCAAGAGCCAGAGCTGCGCCGGCACACCGAAGAGGTTTTCCTGTCCGATAAAGTAGAACCATTCCGGGTAACCGCGCACCGAACGCGCCTGGCTGATGCCCTCCGCCAGCCCGCGGTAGAGGGCGAGCGTCGCAATGGTCATGATCAGCGGCGGAACTTTCACTTTGGTGATGACGATCCCGTTGAGAAAGCCAGCCGCGGCGCCGACGAGCAGCGAGAAGCCAATCGCCAGCGGAAGAGGAAAGCCGAAAATTTTCCAGGAATAGCCAAGCAGGATCGCGCAGAGCCCGACGATCGAGCCGACTGACAGATCGATGCCGCCGGTGATGATGATGAACGTCATCGGTAGCGCGATCAGCCCGACCTCGGTCGTCAGCCTGCCCTGGTTCAGCAGATTGTCGAGTGTAAGGAAGCGACTGTTCAAGCCTCCGAGCCCGATCAGCGCAACAAGCAGGATCGCCGCGAGCATGGTCTCGTGGCGCAGCAGCCACCAGGGCACGACGCGCTTGGCGGCTTGGGGGAGGGGAATCTCGCTCATGGCGCTCATGCTCCGGCCATGCGCCGGCGCCGCAGAATGTCGGCAATCACGGTCGCGAGGATAAGCACGCCCTGGACCGCGCGGATCCAGTAGGGCGAGACGTCGGTGAAGACCAGCGCGCTGGCAATCTCGGCGATCAGGACGGCGGCAAGGGTCGAGCCGACCACCGTGCCGACGCCGCCGAGAATGCTGACGCCTCCGACGACCGACGCGGTGATGATCGTCAGCTCAAGATTGGGCGGCACGGTCGACTGGATGACGCGCAGTTGCGTCGCGTAGAGCAATGCGGCCGCCCCCGCGAACAAGCCGTGCAGCGCGAACACCATCACGACCGTGCGCGGCTGCGAAATGCCGCAGAGCCGCGCCGCTTCGGCATTGCCGCCGACCGCGTAGATCGCACGTCCTGAGGCCGTATAGCGCATCCACAATGCGGCCAGGATCGTTACCAGGATCATGAGAAAGACCGGAAATGGCAGCGCACCGAAGATCTCGATATCGGCGAGATGGAAACTATCGGGCAGGTCGGTGATCCATTTGCCGCCGGTCACGCTGATCAGGCCGCCTTTGAGGATCGACAGCATGCCGAGCGTCACCACGATCGCCGGAATGCGCAGATAGGCAATGATGACGCCCTGCAACGCCATCACGAGGACGCCGGCAACGAGTGCCGCGAGCCAGGCGACCACGATCGGCGCACCGTTCACAGCCAGAGTGCCGCTGATCGTCGCCAGGACGCCGATCAGCGCGCCGACGGAAATGTCGATGTTGCCAGACACGATCACCATCGACATGCCGACTGCCGCGACGGCGATATAGGCGTTGCCGAGCAGCACGTCGGAAAGATTGCGTGCCGCCAGAAAGCGCGGGTTATATAGGCCGACGGCAATGGCAAGGCCGATCACCGCGATCGCGAGCAAAGCCTCCTGCGAGGCAAGGGCCCTCAGCCGTCGTCGCGGATCAGCCTCGGCGCCGGCTAAGGTCACCGCCGTCATGCTGCTTTCTCCGCCTTTTCATGGCTGCCCATCATCGCTGCGCCAACCGACTCCTGGGTTGCATCCTCGCGCGAGAATTCGGCAACGATACGGCCTTCGCGCATCACGAGCACACGGTCGCTCATGCCGAGCACCTCCGGTAGTTCGCTCGAAATCATCAGGATGGCGAGTCCCTGGGCCGCAAGCTCGCCCATCAGCCGATGGATCTCCGCCTTGGCGCCGACATCGATGCCGCGCGTCGGTTCGTCGAGGATCAGCAGCTTCGGCCCGTTGGCCAGCCATTTGCCGAGCACGATCTTCTGTTGATTGCCGCCGGAGAGCTTGCCTGCGATCTGCTCGAGCGAACTTGTCTTGACTGCAAAGCGCTTGACGCCATCGCCGGCGAGCTTGCGTTCGGCACCACGGTCGATGAAGCCGCCGAATGCGACCTTGCCGAGCGCGGCGAGGCTGAAGTTTTCGCGCACCGTCATCGGCCGCACCAGGCCTTGCGTGCCGCGATCCTCGGGAACGTAGGCGACGCCCAGAGACCGCGCCTGGGCGGGCGAGCGAATGTCGACTTGCCGACCGGCGATCCGGATTTCGCCATCCTCCGCAGGCGTGACGCCGAAGATGGTTTGCGCCAGCTCGCTACGGCCCGAGCCGACGAGGCCGGCAAGACCGACGATCTCGCCGGCTCGCACCGAAAGCGAGGCGCTCTTCGTCAGCGGCCGTCGTTCGAGGTCCTTCACCTCCAGCACCGGCTTGCCGATCGGAACCGTGATCTTCGGGAACAGGCTTTCGATCCTGCGGCCGACCATCAATTGCACGAGCTCGGCCGCGTCCGTATCGGCGACGCGCTTGGTTGCGACATGCGCGCCATCGCGCAGCACGGTGACACGATCGGCGATCGCAAAGATCTCATCGAGACGATGGCTGATATAGATCACGGCGACGCCGCGAGCCTTCAGCTTGCGCACGATGTCGAACAGTCGCGTCACATCGTACTCGGTCAGGGCCGCGGTCGGTTCGTCCATGATCAGGATGCGCGCATCCTGCGACAGCGCGCGCAGGATTTCGACACGCTGGCGATTGCCGACGCTGAGTGAGCCGACGACGCGCTCGGCCTGCAGGTCATGAATCTCGAGTGAGGCGAGCAGCGCATTCGTCTTCTCGCGCATCGCCCGCCAGTCGATCCGGCCGAGGCCGGCGCGCGGCGCATGCCCCATGAAGATATTTTCGGCGACCGTGAGCTCCGGGAAAAGCAGCAGTTCCTGATAGATCGTGGCGATGCCGGCGCGCCTCGCATCGTCCGGCCGCGCGAGGTCCACCTGCCTGCCGTCCACGAGCACCTCGCCGCGATCGGGCGGGAACACGCCCGAGATGATTTTGATCAGCGTCGATTTGCCAGCGCCGTTTTCGCCGAGCAGGGCGTGGACCTCGCCCCTGGCAGCCTCGAAGGAGACGCCGGACAGCGCCCGCACGCCTGGAAAGGACTTCTCTATTGCGTGCACCGAAAGAAGCGGAGCCGAGGGAGCTTCAGTTTGCGTGTCCGTCATCATGGTCACGCCGCCGCAGTGGTTTGAGTGCTCGCATCGACGACAACGACGCGGACGCCGTGCCCGCGCAGCATGTCGAGTGCGTCGTGTGGCGCGTCGGAATCTGTGATCATCGTATCGATGCGCGAGAGTGGGCAGACGACAAGGCTGCCGCGCGAGACGAACTTCGAGGAATCTGCGAGCACGATCAGCTTGTCGGCACGCTTGAGCAGCTTGGATTCGGCGCGGGCAAGCAGGGGATCACCTTCGATCACGCCGAGCGGTCCGATCGAGATCGCACTCATGAACATCCGCGTCGCCGAATAATGCTGGATCGCATCCTCCTCGAAAGGCGAGACGATCATGCCCTGCTCACGATAGACCTCACCGCCCGGCAATGCGACGCGGCATTTCGACGTGTGGATCAGCGCATCGGCGAGCAGATAGGAATTGGTCAAAACCTTCAGGCGGCGCTCGCGCAGATACTCGCCCATCTGATAGGTGGTCGTGCCGCCATTGATGATGATGGTCTCGCCGTCGGCGCAGAGAGCGACGGCCGCTTTCGCGATGGCGCGCTTGGCATCGATATTGAGCGTCTGGCTGACGTCGAAGGAGCGCGTGGCAAGGGAGAGAACGTCGCTTGGTGCGCTCGCGGTTTCCGGCAGGGCTTCCAGTCCGCCGTGCACCCTGATCGCGATACCTTGCTCGGCGAGCCTGGCGAAGTCGCGCCGGATTGAGGCCTCGGAGACACCGGTCGCGCGACAGGCGTCGGCGATGCGCACTAGCGACCGCTCGCGCAAAAGCGCCTTGATGACCTGCCAGCGTTCCCGCTCGTGCACGTCGTCCTCCCCTTTGCTTGTAAATAGGTCACGCTCTCGCGCAGTGGTCAACTGTAATCCGTCACAATCGATCAATATCGCGCCGCGTCAATCATATTGCGTCGCGAGGTTGAGTGTCGGTGATTGACCTTGATTGAATCCGTGGCCTAAGCTGCCCAGAGATCAAGCACAGGGAGGATGCGTCATGAGCGAGGTTGCGGCCACGCCCCTGCCAAATCTATGGGACGACGCGCGCGCCGCCGGGCTCGATGAAGCCGGCCAATTGCTCTACCGCTCGAACCTGCTCGGGGCTGATCTGCGCATCACCAATTTCGGCGGCGGCAACACCTCGGCCAAGATCGAGATGAAGGATCCGCTGACGCGCGAGAGCGTCCGCGTGCTCTGGGTCAAAGGCTCGGGCGGCGACATCGGCTCGATGAAGCGCGATGGCTTCTCGACGCTGTATCTCGACAAGCTCGAGAGCCTGAAAGGCCACTATCGCGGCCTCGCCCATGAGGACGAGATGGTCGCTTTGTTCAATCATTGCACCTTCGACCTCAATCCGCGCGCGACGTCGATCGATACGCCCTTGCACGCCTTCGTGCCGCACCGGCACGTCGATCATGTTCATGCCGATGCGGTCATCGCCATTGCGGCCTCGGAAGACGCCGAACGTTTGACCCGCGAGGTGTTCGGCGGCAAGCTCGGCTTCCTGCCGTGGCAGCGGCCCGGCTTCGAACTCGGCCTGAAGCTCGGCGAGATGGCTGCGCGCCATCCCGACTATGTCGGCGTGGTCCTCGGCGGCCACGGGCTGTTCACTTGGGCCGAGACGTCGAAAGCCTGTTACGAGATGACTCTGCGCGTGATTCAGCAGGCCGCCGATTGGCTTGCAGCGCACGAGCAGAAGCCGGCCTTCGGCGGTGCCAAGGTCCAAGCGGCCCCACCGGAAAAGCGTCGAGCGATCGCGGCCAGGCTGATGCCGCTGATCCGCGGCAAGATCTCAGCGGACGAGCGCAAGATTGGGCATTTCACCGATGCGCCGGAGGTCCTGGAGTTCGTCAATTCCAGCGCGCTGACGAAGTTGGCGCCGCTCGGCACCTCCTGTCCGGATCACTTTCTTCGTACCAAGATCCGGCCGCTGTTGCTGCCCTACGATCCCGTGCGCGATAATCTCGGCGAGGTGATCACCGGCCTCGACGACGTTCTCGTCGCTTACCGGCGTGACTACGCCGCCTACTACGAGCGCTGCAAGCATCCGAACTCGCCGGCGATGCGCGACCCCAACGCGGTCGTGTATCTCATCCCCGGAATCGGCATGTTTACTTTTGCCAAGGACAAGGCGACGGCGCGGGTTGCGGCTGAGTTCTACGTCAACGCTATCAATGTCATGCGCGGCGCTTCGGGCGTCAGCGCCTATGTCGGCCTTGCCGAGCAGGAGGCCTTCAACATCGAGTACTGGCTGCTGGAAGAGGCCAAGCTCCAGCGCATGCCCAAGCCGAAATCGATGGCCGGGCGGATCGCCTATGTGACCGGCGGTGCCGGCGGCATCGGGGGGGCAACCGCGCTGCGGCTGCTCGGTGAGGGCGCGTGCATCGTCATTGCGGATATCGACGAGAAGGCCTTGAGCGAGCGTATCACGGCGATCACGAAGCACCACGGCCGCGACGCGGCGATCGGCGTGAAGCTCGATGTGACCGATGAGGCGGCAGTGGTCGCTTCGTTCGAAGAGGCCGCGCGCGCCTTCGGCGGCATCGACGTCGTGGTCTCGAATGCCGGCATCGCTTCGGCTTCGCCTGTCGAGGACACGAGTCTTGGACTGTGGCAGAAGAACATGGACATTCTCGCCACGGGGTATTTCCTTGTTTCGCGCGAGGCATTCCGCCTGATGCAGCGCCAGAGCATCGGCGGCGCCATCATCTTCGTCGCTTCGAAAAACGGTCTCGCCGCTTCGGCCGGCGCATCGGCCTATTGCGCCGCCAAGGCGTCGGAGATTCATCTTGCCCGCTGCCTGGCGCTGGAAGGCGCAGTGCATGGCATCCGCGTCAACACGGTCAATCCGGATGCAGTGCTGCGCGGCTCGAAGATCTGGGAGGGCGAGTGGCGCCAGCAGCGTGCGGCGTCCAACAAGGTCACCGAGGACCAGCTCGAGGAAGTCTACCGTCAGCGCTCGATGCTCAAACTGTCGGTCTTTCCCGAGGACATCGCCGAGGGTGTCTACTTCTTTGCGTCCGATCTTTCGGCCAAATCGACCGGCAACATCCTCAATGTCGATGCCGGCAACGCCCAGGCCTTCACGCGATGAGCGCGCCGTTTTCGATCAGCGCGGAGTTCGTCGCCGAGCACAATGCGCAGCTCGAAGGTGCGATCACCGAAGACTATGATGCTCTGAAGCGCGCATTGGCGCGGCGCGGGATCGACGCGGAAGCGCTGGCGCAGAAAGTCGCGGCCTTCGGCGTCGCCATTCCGACCTGGGGCGTCGGCACGGGAGGCACGCGATTTGCCCGCTTTCCAGGACAGGGTGAGCCGCGCAATGTCTTCGAGAAGATCGACGATTGCGCCGTGATCCAGCAATTGGGGCGAGCAACCCCGACGATCTCGCCGCACTTCCCTTGGGATAAGGTCGACGACTATGCCGCCCTGCGCGAACAGGCCGCGAGCCACGGCCTTGCCTTCGACGCAGTCAACTCGAACACCTTTCAGGATCAGCCGGGGCAAGAACTCTCGTACAAGTTCGGCTCGCTGTCGCATACAGATGCGCGTGTGCGCGCCCGGGCCATTGCCCACAACGTCGAATGTATCGAGGTCGGCCGCAAGCTTGGCTCGAAGGCGCTGACCGTCTGGATCGCCGACGGCTCGAACTTTGCCGGTCAATCGAATCTGACCAAAGCGCTCGACCGCTATATTGACGCGACGCGCGAGATCGTCGCGGCGCTGCCCGCCGACTGGCGGGTGTTCCTCGAGCACAAACTGTACGAGCCGGCGTTCTACTCGACCGTGATCTCGGATTGGGGCACGAGCTTTGCGGCCGCGCAGGAGCTTGGGCCGAAGGCCTATTGCCTCGTCGACCTCGGTCACCATGCGCCGAACGTGAATATCGAGCAGATCGTCGCCCGGCTCGTTCGCTTCAACAAGCTCGCGGGCTTCCATTTCAACGATTCCAAATATGGCGACGACGATCTCGATAGTGGCTCGGTCGAGCCGTTCCGGCTGTTTTTGGTCTTCAACGAGTTGATCGACGCCGAACGCCGCAAGGCGGAAGGCTTCGCGCCGGCCTACATGATCGACCAGTCGCACAATGTGACCGATCCGATCGAGAGTTTGATGCAATCGGCGATCGAGTTGCAGCGCGCCTATGCGCAGGCACTCATCGTCGATCGCGCCGCGCTTGAAGCGGCGCAAGAGACCAACGACGCGCTCGGCGCGCATCTCGAATTGAAACGCGCCTTCACCACCGATGTCTCGCCACTCCTCGCCGTCGCTCGCATGCGGGCCGGCGGGGCGATCGCACCCATCGCGGCCTATCGCGCGTCCGGCTATCGGGCGCGAAAGGCGAGGGAGCGTCCCGCCGTCGGCGGAACTTCGTCAGGCATTGTCTAGGCGAGGCACCCGCAGAGCGAGCGGGAAAGAAGCCGTGACATTTCGACCGAGGCGGTGCGGCGATGGTCGCCGATCGCTTACGCCGAGTTGGGATCCCCGCGTGGTTCGTGTCCGACACCGACGTGTCGACGTACGTTGTATTCCAATGTTCCAAATCGCGGAGGAACCAGCGACCTCTTCTCAAGTTTTCCGAGCGGGGCTTGCAGTTGAAGGTCCCCGCCATGCGGCAGAAAGCCAAAGTCGAGAACTACGATGCTCCCGCCGGCGGTTGGGGGTCTCTGAACGCCGTCATTCACATTCTCACGCAAGAAGAGGTCGCGCTCCTCGGGAGCGAGATTCTGCTGAAGCAGAACAAGCCCGGCGGTTACATGTGCGTGAGCTGCTCCTGGGCCAAGCCCGCCAGTCCCCACCCATTCGAGTTCTGCGAGAATGGTGCCAAGGCGACCGCGTGGGAAATAACGGGCAAGGTCGTTACGCCGGAGTTCTTCGCTCGGCATACGTTATCGGAGCTACGATCCTGGTCCGACCACAAGCTGGAAGAGCAGGGGCGGCTCACCAATCCGATGCGCTACGATCCCGTCAGCGACAAATATGTGGCTGTCGATTGGGGTGTGGCTTTCCGCGAGATCGGGGTTGAGCTGAACAAGCTCGATCCACGCTCGGTCATCATGTACACCTCTGGCCGCGCCTCGCTGGAGGCCAGCTACATGTATCAGCTGTTCGGCCGGATGTACGGCACTAACAATTTTCCCGATAGCTCCAACATGTGCCATGAGACGACCTCGGTGGCATTGCCGCAGGTGATCGGGGTTCCGGTCGGCACCGTACAGCTGAAGGACTTCGGCGACACCGACTGCATTTTCTTTTTTGGCCACAATACCACGACAAACGCACCGCGGATGCTGCA
This sequence comes from Bradyrhizobium manausense, assembly GCF_018131105.1. Classification (NCBI taxonomy): domain Bacteria; kingdom Pseudomonadati; phylum Pseudomonadota; class Alphaproteobacteria; order Hyphomicrobiales; family Nitrobacteraceae; genus Bradyrhizobium; species Bradyrhizobium manausense. The sequence continues at coordinate 1,145,069 of NZ_JAFCJI010000001.1, forward strand.
TCCACTCCAGGAAGCAGCCCAGCGCGGCGTTCCGATCGTGACCTTCAATCCGCTCCGGGAGCGCGGGCTCGAGCGCTTCGTCAATCCGCAAAACCCGCTCCAGATGATCGCGGGCGGCACGCGCATCAGCACGCAATATCATCAGGTTCGGGTCGGCGGCGACGCCGCGGCGATGATTGGGATCTGCAAATGCGTGATCGAGTCGGATGATCTGGCGCAGGCGAACGGAATGCCGCGCGTCGTCGACGCCGACTTCATCGCGCAGCACACTGCGGGATTTGAGGAGTTTGCCGCGTTTTGCCGCGCACAGGACTGGAACGCGATCGAGCGGGCCTCCGGTCTCACGCGGGCCGCAGTGATCGATGCAGCGAATGTGTACATGGCGGCCAATGCCGTGATCGCCAATTACGGCATGGGCGTTACGCAGCACAAGCACGGCGTCGAAACCGCCAAGATGATCGTCAATCTGCTGCTGTTGCGTGGCAATATAGGCAAGCCGGGCGCTGGAATCTCGCCGATCCGGGGACATTCCAACGTCCAGGGCCAGCGTACGGTCGGCATCTCCGAGAAGACAAAGCTCGTGCCGCTCGACAAGCTCGCAGAGCTTTACGGCTTCGAGCCACCGCGATGGGACGGCCTTTCGACCGTGGATGCCTGCGAGGGCATTTTGAAGGGCGACGTTCGCGGCTTCGTAAGCCTCGGCGGCAATTTCGTGCGCGCTATCCCGGAGCGCTTGCTGATGGAGCCGGCCTGGTCCGGCCTGCGCCTGTCGGTGCAGATCGCGACAAAGCTCAATCGCAGCCATATCGTGCCTGGCGAGGTCACGTACCTCCTGCCATGCCTCGGTCGCATCGAGGTTGATGAGCAGGCCGGCGGTGCGCAGGCCGTGTCGATGGAGGATTCCACCGCCTGCATTCACGGCTCGCGCGGTCAGCGCAAGCCGGTGGCCGAGCATGCCCTCTCAGAGCCGGCGATCATCGCAGGCCTCGCCAAGGCAACGCTGAAGCCCAATCCCAAGGTCGACTGGGACGTGTGGATCGCTGACTATTCGCGCGTGAGAGACGCTATCGAGCGCACATATCCGGACCAGTTCAAGGACTTCAACAAGCGCATGTTCGAGCCCGGCGGCTTTCCGCGCCCGCTGGCGGCGCGGGAGCGCAAGTGGAAGACGCCGAACGGTAAGGCCAACTTTACCGTTCCCAAGGCTGCCTTCGCGCCGCCAAAGGAGAGCGACGGCGTCTATGAGCTGATGACTATGCGCGCTGACGGCCAGTTCAACACGACAATCTACAATGAGGATGATCGCTTTCGCGGCATCGCGGGCAGCCGATACGTCGTTCTGATGAACCCGACTGACATGGAGGCAGATGGCCTCAAGGCGGGAGATACGGTCACCCTGGTAACCGAAGCCGGCGACGGCGTCGAGCGCAGTCTGAGCGAACTCCAGGTCGTGCCTTACGACATCCCACGCAGGAGTATTGCGGGCTACTATCCCGAGTGCAACGGGCTCATCCCGCTGTGGCACTACGCCGAGGGCAGCAAAGTCCCGGCCGCCAAGTCGGTGCCGGTGCGAGTTTTCAAGGATGTCCCGCCGGAGATCATCGAGGGCGGCGAGATGCCGATCTCGGCTACCTGACCGGGATTGCGGCCCGGGCGTGGAGCCGAAACTCACAACAGCGAGACTGCGGATGAAATCGAAATCCATCAATGACGGCGCCGAGCGGACCTTTGTCCTCATCCTCGACCAGGGCGAGGAGGCGTTCAAAACCATCACGGAATTTGCCGATCGCGAGAAAATTACGGGTGCCTCGGTCTCGGCGATCGGTGCCTTCTCGCACGCGAAGGTCGGCTGGTTCGATTTTGCGGCCAAAAAATACAAGCCGATCGAGGTAAACGAGCAATGCGAGGTGCTGAGCCTGCTCGGCGACGTCGCGCAAGGCGACGACGGCAAGGCCAGCCTGCATCTTCATGCCGTGCTCGGCTTGCAGGACGGCACGCTACGCGGCGGCCATCTCCTGTCGGGATCGGTCCAGCCGACCCTGGAGGTGACGATCACCGAGACGGTGGTTCATCTCCGCCGCAAGAAGCGGCCGGAGCTTGGTATTGCCTTGATCAGTATTTAGCCGCTGGAGCCCTCATGTATGCGCTTTTTGAAGGGGAGAGGCAGATTGGAAACCCGTTCACCACGGAGAAAGAGGTCTGGGAGGCTGCCTTGATCGAAGGACTTCTCACGGATGTTCCGGTCGCGGACGAGGAGGGCGGTCAGCTCCTGCCGGCCGGCTATCACGTTCAGCGCGTCGACGAAGGGGCGCGTCCGCGCGGTGAGGGGGCGAGAAGGCGTCCCTGACGGGCCGGGATCGCTCGGGACTTTAGGGACGCGAACATCATGCCGCTCCATCCGACTGTGACCGACATTGCGATAAGGCTTGCGCTGACCATGCTGGCCGGCGGCATCATCGGTCTCAATCGCGGCGCGCGCGGCCATGCGGCCGGCTTTCGGACGACGATTCTGGTGTGCCTCGCGGCCTCGGTCGCAATGATTCAAGCCAATATCCTGCTGCCGCTGGCGGGCAAAACGCCGGAATCGTTCTCAGTCATGGACCTCATGCGTCTTCCGCTCGGTATTTTGACCGGCGTTGGCTTCATTGGCGGCGGCACGATCCTGAAACGGGGCGACCTCGTGACCGGGGTGACCACTGCGGCAACGCTATGGCTCGTCACCGTGATCGGTCTCTGCTTCGGCGGCGGGCAGCTCGCACTCGGCGGGGTGACGACCGTGCTTGCCGTGTGCACGCTCTGGGCACTGAAGAAGGTCGACATCTGGATGCCGCGAGAGCACCGCGCCCGGGTGGTTGTGATCGGCCCCGCGCAGTGGGATACGGTCGTGGAGATCCAGCGGCTGGTCGCGCCAAGACAAGTCGACGCGCGATTTCAGGAGCAATCGCGAACATCCAGCGACAACAAGATCGCGGAATATGTGTTCGAGCTTGGATGGCGGAAGCCAGACGCGGCCGAATTGCCCCCTCTCGATATCTTGCGGCTCATCGAAAGCAAGTTCGAGATCAAGGCCTTCGAGCTCACGACCGACAATGGCCGTTGATGCCGGCAGGCCGGCTGGAGGCGGTCCGCTGGCACTATATGGCGCGCGTCGGGCTCCTCGGTGGGCGCTTGTCGACTCGACATCCCGAGGTTGGACGACACCCATCTGGGCATCTTAGGAACATCCAAATCCGGCCCACGTTGGCGACACGGGCTTATGGATGTTCCATGCGGCGCAGAACATTTCTTACACTCGCGGCCTGGCTTGTCGGCACGACATCCCTGACGCGCGCAACCGTGATCCACAATCACGTGCCATGGGCGCCTCATCCGAACTCGCCGCCGGAGATCGCGCGGCCAGGTCCCTGGCAGTTCTTCACTCTGGATGAAGCTCGTGCGATGGAAGCGATCGTCGATCGCATCATCCCGCCGGATCCGGAGACGCCCGGCGGCAAGATCGCCGGCTGCGCCGTGTTCATCGATCGCCAGCTCAAGGGGCCGTATGGCTCCAACCAGGGCCTCTACACGCTTGGACCGCATACCAAGGGCACCAAGGAGCAGGGGCCGCAATCGGCGCTGACTCATGCCGACCTCTATCGCAAGGCGCTTGCAGCACTCGACAAGCACTGCAAGTCGACGCAGGGCGGAAAGTCCTTCGCGGAACTCGATGCCGCCGCGCAGGACGACGTGTTGCGGAAGATCGAGTCAGGTGAGGTCAAGTTCGAAACGGTCGATGCCCAGGGCTTCTTCTCGGCTCTGCTGAAGGACGTCCCGGAGGGCTTCTTTTCCGATCCCATCCATGGCGGCAACAACGACATGGTCGGCTGGAAGATGATCGGCTTTCCCGGAATCCGGTACGACTACCGCGACTGGGTCAATCGTCACAACGAACGCTATCCGCATCCGCCCGTCAGCATCGCCGGGCGGGCCGACTGGACACCTGCAAAATCGTGAGCGCCGCACATGGCTCGTAAGCTTCCGCGGAAGGACGTCGTCATCATCGGGCTCGGCTGGACCGGTTCGATCATGGCCTACGAACTCGCGGATGCCGGGCTCGACGTGATCGCGATCGAGCGCGGTCCCTGGCGCAATACGGCGACGGACTATCCGCCCGGCTATGCGGCCGACGAGTTGCGCTACCGCATCCGTCACGAGTTGTTCCTGAGCCCCGGCCAAACCACCTTCACCTTCCGCAACAAGATGAGCGAGGCAGCGCTGCCGATCCGCAGCTGGGGCGCCTTCATGCCCCCGAACGGCGTCGGCGGAGGTGGGGTGCACTGGAACGCGGAGACGTGGCGCTTCCTGCCGTCGGACTTCGTTCTGAAGACGCATCTGACCGAGCGCTATGGCGCCGGATTCCTGCCCGGTGACATGACCATCCAGGATTGGGGCGTGACCTATGACGAGCTAGAGCCGCATTACGACCGGTTCGAATATCTCTGCGGTACGTCCGGTCAGGCCGGCAACATCAAGGGCACGATCATGGAGGGCGGTAATCCCTTCGAAGGGCCGCGCTCGCGCGCCTATCCCAATCCGCCGCAGGATCAGCCATTCGGTCACACGTTGTTCGGCAAGGCGGCGCGCGAGCTCGGCTACAAGCCGTTTCCGCAGCCCTCGGGCAACATGTCGCGACCTTACCAAAACCCACTCGGTGTCCGCCTCGGGCCATGCACCTATTGCGGTTTCTGCGAGTGGTTCGGCTGCGGCAATTACTCGAAGGCCTCGCCGCAGACCACGGTGCTGCCGGCACTGGTGCGAAAGCCCAACTTCACGGCCCGTGACAACAGCGAGGTCACGCGGATCAACATCGACAGCTCCGGCAAGCGCGCCACTGGCGTGACTTTCGTCGATGCCTCAGGCGACGAATGGGAGCAGCCGGCCGACCTCGTCGTGCTTTCGGCCTATACGATCTTCAATGTCCAGCTCCTGCTGCTGTCGGGCATCGGCAAGGCCTACGATCCCGCCGCCAACACCGGCGTGGTCGGGCGCAATTTCACCCACCAGACCATCTCGGACGTTGTCAGCTTCTTCGATCCGGAAAAATTTGTCTTCAATCCATTTATCGCCTCAGGCGCGATTGGAATGTGCATCGACGAGTTCAATGGCGACAATTTCGACCACGGTCCGCACGGCTTCGTCGGCGGCGGCTATGTCGGGCAGGTGCAGACCAATGGGCGTCCGATCGAGACCACGCCGGTGCCACCGGGAACGCCGCTGTGGGGCGCGGCGTGGAAGAAGGCCGTGAAAGATAATTATCAGAGCGCGATCAAGCCGGGCACCGGTGTGCACGGCAGCATGTACAGCTACCGCGACGTCTATGTCGATCTTGATCCCACCTATAAGGATCGCTTCAACCGGCCGCTGGTGCGGATCACCATGGATTTCCATGATAACGAGATCAAGCAGAACAAATTCCTGACCGACAAGTTCGCCGAGATCTTTCAGGCGATGGGCGCCAGGCAGGTCCACAAGGAATATCGCAAGGCGCCATACGACATCACCAAATACCAGACCACGCATCTCTGCGGGGGCGCGATCATGGGAACGGACCCCGGCACCAGCGCGCTCAACCGCTATCTTCAGAGCTGGGACGTGCCCAACCTGTTTGTGCTTGGCGCCAGCGCGTTTCCTCAAAACGCCGGCTACAACCCGACCGGAACGGTCGCAGCGCTCGCTTATTGGGCCGCGGATGCGATCCGCTCGAAATATCTCAAGAACCCGGGGCAGCTCATCAATGCATAGAGCTGCACAAATCGCGCTGGTGATATTGACGCTTGCTGCCGGCATTGGCGAGGCCACGAGCGCAGGTTCGCAGGACTTTGCCGCTGTCGAGCGCGGGCGTTATCTCGCGAACGCGGCCGATTGTGGAAGCTGTCATACGGTTCCGGGCAGTGACCATCCCCTGAGCGGCGGTCGTCCCATCGAAACCCCGTTCGGCACGCTGGTCGCGCCCAACATCACGTCGGATCGGGAGACCGGGATCGGCGCCTGGAGCGACGACGAATTCGACGCGGCGGTGCGGACCGGAATGCGCCGCGACGGCAAGCGGCTTTATCCGGCCATGCCGTTTCCCTACTTCGCGCGGATGACACGCGAGGACATCAAGGACATCCGCGCCTATCTCGAGACTGTCGAGCCCGTGCATAATCCGGTGAAAGTCAACCAGCTGCCGTTCCCGCTGAACCAGCGGATGGCCATGACGGTCTGGGACAAGCTCTATTTCACGCCGGGCGAGTTCATGGAACGGTCGGACAAGTCGAAGCAGTGGAATCGAGGCGCCTATCTGGTCGAAGGCCCCGGCCATTGCGGCGCCTGTCATACGCCGAAGACGGCGTTGGGCGGCGACAAGTCCGACAAACGCTTTCAGGGTTACACGCTTCAGGGATGGGTTGCGCCTGACATCACCAGTGGACAGGGGCCGCTCGCGGACTGGTCGGCCGACGATCTCGCGCAATATCTCAAGACGGGCCATAATCGGTTTGCGGCCGCGGCCGGCTTGATGGGGGAGGTCGTCGAACTTTCGACATCGAAACTCAGCGACGACGACACCAAGGCGATGGCAGCCTATCTGAAGGATCAGTCGGGACCGAAACCGGCGGCGGACAGCTCGGCGGATTCACACGTGATGGCTGCGGGCGGCGCGATCTATCAGGACCTTTGTGCGGCCTGCCACAAATCAGACGGGACCGGCGTTCCCAATCTCATTCCGAACCTCTCCCACGCCGCGACCGTCAACACGGGAGACCCGACGACGGTACTGCGCGTGATCCTCCAGGGCGCGCAGAGCGTGGCAACCGACAAGGAGCCGACCGGTCCGGCGATGCCTGCCTTCGGCTGGCAGCTAAACGACGCGCAAGTCGCGGCGGTCGCGACCTATGTCCGAAACCATTGGGGCAAGGCGCCGCCGGTTAGCGAGGATGAGGCAAAGAAGGAGCGCACGGCGCTCGATGCAAGGACCAACTGATCCTCACGTTCGGGTCAGGAAATCCATCGAGCCGAGGTAGAGAAGAATCCCGAGCCAGAACAGCCCGGCGCCGGCGAACACGAGCGTGAGACCGCTCCGATGCCGCAGCTCCATGAAGATGGCTGCGACGACCCCTGCCTTGATCGTGCCGATGATCAGGGCCACGGCGGCATTCCCGGCTCCGAGCGGCACGTAAGCCAGAGTCACGGTGAGCGCCAGCAAGGCGAGCAACCCAAGCCATGAGCCGATCAGGGCAAGCGGCGGCCGCCAGTCCGTCATGATGTAGACCTCCCGGGCAGGTAGATCAGCGCGAACAGGAAGATCCAGACCACGTCGACGAAATGCCAGTACAGCGCGGCGCTGTGCAGCGCCGTATGATGACGCGTCGTCGGCGCCTTCCGGCAGATCGTCGCAAGCGTGAGCAGCAGGCAGATCCCGATCAGCATATGCAGGGCGTGGATGGCCGTTGCGATGAAGTAGAAGATGAAGAATAGTTGGACGCCGTTGGCTTTCGGACCCGCGAATTGGAAGTCGATCCCGGGAATCAGATGTTCGTCATATTCCCTACTGTACTCAATGCCCTTGAGTGCGATGAAGACAAGGCCGAGACACGCAGCCCCGACGAGCAGCCATGTGACGATCCTCGTGGTGGCGGGCGAAAAGACCTCGACGGCCCACGCCACCAAAAAGCTCGATGTCAGCAACACCGCTGTGTTGGCCGTTCCGATCACGATCTCGGTGTGCCGGCTGCCCGCGGCGAAACCTTGCGGCAAAGCATGACGGTAGACGAAATAGGCGAGGATCAGGCCGCCGAACAGCAACACTTCCGTGGCGATGAACACCCACATGCCGAGTTCGGCGGTGTGATCGCGGTGGGGGATCGATGCGTATTGGGGCGCGAAGGCGGAGCTGTCAGGCATTTTGCGGCTCCGCCTCAAAAGCCTCGTTGTATTGGTAAGGATCGCGCGTCACCACCGGTTGGACCGTGAAGTTGAACTCCGGCGGCGGCGAGGACGTCTGCCATTCGAGTCCGGGCGCGTCCCACGGGTTCGCCGGCGCGCGCCGGCCAAAAAACGCGGAATAGCCGAGATAGAATACCGGCATCAGATACGCCACGGCGAGGATCACCGCACCGCCCGATGACAACACGTTCCAGAGCTGAAATTCCGGCGGATAGACGTGATAGCGCCGCGGCATGCCTTCCGCGCCGAGTATGAACTGCGGGAAGAAAGTGAGGTTGAAGCCGAAGAAGATCAGCACCGCGGCGGTGCGCGCCCAATATTCCGAGTAGAGCCGGCCGGTGATCTTTGGCCACCAATAATGCAGCCCGCCGAAATAGGCCGTCACCATGCCGCCAACCATGATGTAATGGAAATGAGCGACGACAAAGTAGGTGTCGGTCGCGTGCACGTCGAAGGCAAGGCAGGCAAGGAACAGGCCGGTGAGGCCGCCGATCGTGAAGAGCCCGATGAAGGCCAGCGCATAGAGCATGGGGGCGTCGAAATGGATCGAGCCCTTGTGCAGCGTCGCGGTCCAGTTGAACACCTTGATCGCGGAGGGCACCGCGACGATGAAGCTCATGAAGGAGAATACGAGGCTTGCGATCAGCGACTGGCCGCTGACGAACATGTGATGGCCCCAGACCAGGAAACCGACCGCAGCGATAGCCAGACTGCACCAGGCCACGAACTTGTAGCCGAACACCTGCTTGCGCGAGAAGCACGAAATCAACTCGTTGATTACACCCATGCCCGGCAGGATCATGATGTAGACCGCGGGATGCGAGTAGAACCAGAACAGGTGCTGGAATAGCAGCGGATCGCCGCCAATCCTGGGATCGAAGATGCCGACGCCGAAGAAGCGTTCCGTCGCCATCAAAAGCAGCGTGATGGCGAGTACCGGCGTTGCCAGCACAAGGATGACTGAGGTCGCGTAAAGCGACCACAGGAACAGTGGTAGCCGATACCAGGTCAATCCCGGCGCGCGCAAGCGGTGGATGGTGACGATGAAATTGAGGCCGGTCAGGATCGACGAGAAGCCGGCGATGAAGACGCCCGCGGCTGCGACGATCACGTAACTGTTGGAATAAAGCGTCGAGAACGGCGTGTAAAACGTCCAGCCGGTGTCGACACCGCCCGCGAAGATTGCGAACAGCGTGGTGCAGCCGCCGAGCATGAAGATGTACCAGCTCATCAGATTGAGCCGGGGAAACGCAAGGTCCCGGGCGCCGATCATCAGTGGGACAATGAAATTGCCGAGCGTGTTTGGGATCGATGGAATCAGGAAGAACCACACCATGATGATGCCGTGCATGGTGAAGAGGCGATTGTAGATGTCAGAGCTGACTAGATCGGCCTGCGGTGTTGCGAGCTCGATCCGGATCGCGGTGGCGGCCGCGCCGCCGATGAAGAAAAAGACGATCAGGCTCGCGAAATACAGGATCGCGATGCGCTTATGATCTGTAGTGAAGAACCAGGATCGCAGCGTGAAATCGGCGGTGAGATAATTCTTCTCGCTCATGTTGGATGTCCTGCGAGCGATTTGATGTAAACGACGAGCCGCAACAGCTGATCCTCGCTGACCTTGCCCTCGAACGACGGCATCAACGGCTGATAGCTTGCGACCACTTGGCTGCGCGGCATCAGGATCGAATCCCGGATGTACTTGTCGTCCGCGATGACGGTGGTGCCGTCCGAGAGCGGCACCGGCTTGCCGTAGACGCCTTCGAGCGGAGGAGCGCGGATCGTGCCGCCGCCACCGTGGCAGCCGCTGCAGCCGAGTTCGCGGAACAGCTGACCGCCTTCGCTCGCCAGCGGGCTCGATGGCGCCTGCTGCGTCAGCCAGTTGGAGAAGTCGGCCGGGTCCATCGCAACGATCTCGCCGATCATGCCGGAATGGTCGGTGCCGCAATATTCGGCGCAGAACAGATGATAGTGGCCCGGCTTGTCGATTTCGATCTCGAGGTCCTGGTAGCGGCCCGGTACGACATCATGCTTGAGCCGAAGGGCGGGAATGAAGAAGCTGTGAATGACGTCCTGCGAGGCCATCACCAGGCGGATGGGGCGCTTGACCGGAATATGCAGCGCATCGATCTCCGCCTGGCCGCCGGGATGCTGGGTCTTCCACATCCATTGTTTGGCCACGATGAAAATATCGTGCTCGTCTGCCGGCGTCCGGTAGATCTGGAAGTAGACGGTCGCACCCCAGACGAAGAGGCCGAGAAAGCAGACGAACGAAGCGGCGGTCCAGCTCACCTCCCAATGCCAGCTCTTCTTGACGCGATGGTCTCGGTCGGTCTGATTGCCGGCGCGATAGCGCGCGCAAAACAACGTGAGCAGGAAGAACAGCAGTCCGACCACGAGTGCGCTGGCAATCAGGAGGCCGGTAAACAGCAGGTCGACGTCGCCGCTGTGCGGCGAGAGACCGGGATGCCAGAACGGAATCCACTGGCGCCACATCTAGGGCAACCCCAATTGACGCGCGCTCATGGAGACGGCCATCCTGGCAAACCCTTGCGCAGGAGGATATCGATCGCGCGATCGATCGGAATCCGGACCTCTCCTCGGCTGCGATCGGCCCAGCCGTAGCCGCCCTCGATCTGCGCTTCTCCTTGCCGTGTCGCCTGCAACGTGGCCCGTGGGTTAACCTCGAGCGGAGGCGCATTGGAGCTCATCGCCGGGCGGCTCGCGGGTGTGATGCGCTTGGTGGACAGCGGAAATAAAGGGGGGAGGACGAGCGGCGTAATGAGGACAAAAGTCGCAAGGCCTGCCGCGAGCCAGCCGACAAGGCGCAGTCCGACGTCCGACCGCTCGTAGTCGACGTGGTTAGTGTCCGCCATGGGTGCTGTCCTCGATCGCGGCGGGACAATGCGGTCCCGGGGATTGTGTTCCTAGTTTAGGAACCATCGTAGAAGGGCAAGATTGTCGACCGGACAGCTCGCTCACCGGGTCACGGCGAGAATGGTGCAAATATTCTCACCTGTGGCGGACACGTGGATTCGCCTGTTCCTGATCGGCGGCCTGTCGCTCGCCGGCGGCAGCATCGTGGCCGCTGTCGGCTTCGCACATTCGGCGTACATGACCGAGACCGATATTCGCCCGCATCAGCCGGTGCCCTTCAGTCACCGCCATCACGCAGGGGAACTGGGAATCGACTGCCGCTATTGCCATAGCAATGTCGAGGCCGGGCCGCAGGCGGGCCTCCCACCGACCGAGACCTGCATGACATGTCACTCGCAGATATGGACGAACGCGTCGATGCTGGAGCCGGTGCGCAAGAGCCTCGCCGACAACAAGCCGATCCCATGGAGGCGCGTCGCAAAGTTGCCTGATTACGTGTTCTTTCGCCACGACATCCATATCGCCAAGGGGGTCGGCTGCGAGAGCTGCCACGGGCGCATCGACCGGATGGCGCTGACCTATCGCGCCAAGCCGTTCACGATGCAGTTCTGCATCGATTGCCATCGCGATCCAGTGCCACATCTGCGTCCGCCGGATCACATCACCGACATGGCGTGGACGCCGTCTGCGAATGCGCGCAAGGAGGGTGAGGCGATCGCTGCCCATGAGGGCATTCGCTTCGGCGAACTCACGCATTGCTACGTGTGCCACCGATGAAACGCCGCATCGACCATCGATCGGCGGACGGGCCGCGAGTGTGGGCAGGTATCGAGGAGCTGTCGGATGATCCGCGGTTTCAGGCCTTCATCGATGCCGAATATCCCGCGGTTCACGAATTATCCAAGACCGCGCGCCGCGAATTCCTCAAACTGATGGGGGCCTCCTTTGCGCTGGCGGGGCTGACCGGCTGCGAGAAGAGCTCGTTCATTACGGCACTGCCCTATGTCGACCAGCCGCCGAGCGAGACCATCGGCCTGCCGCGCTATTATGCGACAGCGGTGCTGCTCGACGGCTACGCGCAGCCGGTGGTCGCCACGGCCCATGCCGGTCGTCCGACCAAGCTCGACGGCAATCCCGGACATCCGGCGACGCAAGGCCGCAGCGACATCTTCATGCAGAGCGCGGTGCTGCAACTCTATGATCCCGATCGCGCGGCGGCACCGACCCGGCATGGCGAGGCGACGAGCTGGGCCGACGTAGAAGCCGCGATCGGAATCATGCGCGAGAACTGGCGCCCTGATCAGGGCGATGGCGTGCGACTTTTGCTTGGGCCGACGACATCGCCGACGCTTCTGCGGCAGATCGATGCCTTCCGGGAGCAGTTTCCGAAGGCACGCGTTCATGTGCATGCGGCGACGGACCACGAGGCGAGGCGGCAAATGGCGACCGCCGTTTATGGTCAGGCCCTCGATTTGCACTATGTGCTTAACGAGTGCGAGATCGTCGTTGGCCTTGACGACGATTTTCTCGGGCCAGGTCCTCATCAGGTACGCAATGCGCTGGGGTGGTCGCAATCGCGGCGGCGGTCCCATGATCGTCCTGGCAATCGATTGTTCATGGCTGAGAGCGTGCCAACGGCCACAGGGGCGATGGCGGGTCAGCGTCTGATCGCAGACGCCGGGCGGATGCCCGTTCTCGCCGAGGCCCTCGCCAACGCGCTCGGTGTGACGGGCGCATCGAAGCCCGAAATATCGGCCGCAGAAACAGGCTGGATTGCGCGTGTCGTTGCGGCTTGCAAGGATCGTTCGGTGCGATCGCTGTTCGTCTCAGGCTTGAGCGGCGGCGCGGCCACGGCGTTCTGGATTGCGCGGATCAACCAGCAGCTAGGGAACGCCGGTGCAAGCCTGAAACTGACCGCTCCGATCGCGGGCCCTGCTGATGCGGGAACGCTGGCCGACCTGGTGACCGATATCATTGCGGAGCGCGTCACCGCTCTCCTCGTGCTCGATTGCAATCCCGCCTACAGCGCGCCCGGTGAGCTCGAACTCGGCGACGCCATCAAGCGTGTCCACTCATCGCTTTATCTCGGCCTGTATCGAGATGAGACAGCTGCACTCTGCGAATGGCAACTGCCCCTGGCGCATCCGCTTGAGAGTTGGAGCGATGCGCGCGCTGTCGACGGCACTGCAACCATCGTTCAGCCGGTGATCTCGCCGTTCTACGACGTCAGATCGGTACATTATGTCCTGGCGAAGCTGCTTGGTGAGGTTGACCAGGCACTGGATGCCGCAGTCCGTGAGACCTGGCAGGTGAGGCTTGGCGATCAATTCGAACTGCGCTGGAAGCAAGCGCTGCACGACGGCTTTATCGAGGGAGCGGCTTCGTTCATCACGGCATCCCCCACAAGCAATACCGATGCGCCGCCGAAGACGACCGGCGGCCTGGACGTCGTGTTTCAGCCGGACCCGACGATCCGGGACGGCCGGTTCGCCAATATCGGCTGGCTTCAGGAGCTTCCCAAAACGCTGACGACGGTAACCTGGAGCAACGTGATCGCGGTGAGCCCGGGGCTGGCGAAGCGCTTCAGTGCCGCCAACGGCGATCATGTCGAAGTGACGGTCGGCGAGCGTCACATCAAAGGGCCGCTCTGGATCATGCCGGGCCAGGCCGACAATACGGTCGCACTCTATCTCGGCTACGGCAGGACCAGGGCAGGACGGGTCGGCGACAATCTCGGCTACGACGCCTATCTGGTACGGCCGGCCGCCGAACCGTGGCTTGCACAGGGAAGCCTGCGCAAGCTCGACACGAGTGAGGATCTGGCGGTGACGCAGCTCCATCACCGCCTCGATGGATTTGATCTCGCTCGCGAGGTCAGCCCCGGTCAGCTTGAGCGGACAAAGCCAGAGCCGGCCAGTCTTTACGCTCCCTGGCCGTCGTCCAGGAACGCCTGGGGCATGGTGATCGATCTCGACAGCTGCATCGGCTGCAACGCCTGCGTGACCGCGTGCACAGCCGAGAACAACGTTCCGGTGGTCGGTGCGGATCAGGTCAGGGCCGGCCGCGAGATGCACTGGCTACGGATCGCGCGGTACTACACCGGCGATGTCAGCCAGCCACACAGCTTCTTCGAGCCGGTGCCCTGCATGCATTGCGAGGACGCGCCCTGCGAGATGGGCTGCCCGGTGCATGCCACGACGCACAGTCCCGAGGGCGTCAACCAGATGGTCTATAACCGCTGCATCGGCACGCGCACCTGCTCGAGCTATTGTCCTTACAAGGTGCGGCGCTTCAATTTCTACGACTATCGGGCGCCAGCTGATTCATCGGAGCACGCCGCCCACAACCCAGACGTGACGGTACGCTCGCGTGGCGTCATGGAGAAATGCACCTACTGCACCCAGCGCATCGAGGCGGCACATGTCGCCGCGGACAAGGAGAACCGCCCCGTACGTGATGGCGAGATCGTCACCGCCTGCCAGCAGGCCTGTCCGACCAAGGCGATCGTGTTCGGCGACATCAACGACCCGAATTCCGAGGTGTCGCGGCTAAAGCGTGACGGCCGGCATTATGTACTGCTCGAGGAGCAGGGGACGCGGCCTCGCACGACTTATCTGGCGCGCTGGCGTGACGATGACTCGGAATCGAGGCAGGGATGAGCGAGCATTCCGACATCCTGCCGACGCGCCAGAGCATGGGCGGCATCGCCGACCAGCTCACCCGCATCCCCCTGCATTTCCCGGCGGACCGTCGTTGGGTGATTGCGATGTCGATCGCGAGCGCGCTGCTGTTGCTGCTGATGGTTTCGGTGGTCGAGCTGTTCACCCGCGGGGTCGGTATCTGGGGCATCAACATCCCCGTCAACTGGGCCTTTGCCATTCACAATTATGTCTGGTGGCTCGGCATCGGCCATGCCGGCACGTTGATCTCGGCGCTGCTGCTGCTGACGGGCAGCGAATGGCGCAACTCGCTCAATCGCTTCGCCGAGACCATGACGCTATTCGCTGTGGTCTGCGCCGGCATCTATCCGATCCTGCATCTTGGGCGGCCCTGGTACGTCTACTGGATGTTTCCCTATCCGGCGACGATGGGCGTGTGGCCTCAATTTCGCAGCCCGCTGGAATGGGACATCTGGGCGGTGCTGACCTATCTGACGGTGTCGCTGGCCTTCTGGTACACGGGCCTGATCCCTGACCTCGCCGCAGCGCGCGATCGGGCGACGCGGCGCGGCTGGCAGATCTTCTTCGGCATCACGGCGCTCGGATGGCGCGGCTCGGCCAGGCATTGGCAGCGCTGGCAGCAGGCCTACCGGTTGACCGCGGGACTTGCCGTGCCTTTGGTTGTCTCAGTTCACAGCGAGGTGTCGCTGCTGTTCGCCGTCGGGCAGATCCCGGGCTGGCATTCGACGATCTTCCCACCATACTTCGTGCTGGGCGCCGCCTTCTCCGGTTTCGCCGTCGTCTCCATCATCGCGGTATCGCTGCGCTCGTGGTTCGGCTTGAAGAACCTCGTGACCGACGATCATCTCGATCTGCTCGGAATGGTCCTGCTCGCGACCGGCCTGATGACCGGCTACGGTTACGTCTTCGAGGTATTCGACGCCGTCTATTCCGGCGAGGCGCACGAGATTCAAACGCTGGCGGATCGCTTCACCGGCGCCTACGCCTGGACCTATTGGGGGGCGGTCATCTTCAACTTCATCCCGCTGCAGGCGCTGTGGCTGCGCACGGTCCGGCGAAGCGGATGGATGCTGCTGCTGGTCTCGGCGTCCGTCGTGATCGGAATGTGGCTCGAGCGCTACATGATCCTGGTCACCAGCCTCTATCGCGACTTCCTCGTCTCGTCCTGGAGCCACTTCACGCCGAGCTTCTGGGACTGGTCGACTTATTTCGGCACGATCGGGCTGTTCCTGGTGCCGTTCCTCATCGCTATCCGCTTCGTGCCCATGATCTCGATCTTCGAGAGCAAGGAGCTGCTCCACGAAGAGAAAGAGGAGCGGCAGCATGGCTGAACGGCTCTACGGCGCACTGGCGGAGTTCAGGAGTCCGGAAGACCTGCTGGCCGCGACACGCAAGACGCGCGAGGCGGGCTACCGCAGTCTCGACGCCTTCACGCCATTTCCGGTCGAAGGACTGGATCGCATTCTGCGTTTTCCGCGGCCGACCATCTCCTTCGTCGGCCTTGGCGGGGCCATCGCCGGCGCAAGCGCCGCGCTCGCCATGCAGTTCTTCACGAACTACGATTACCCGCTCAATGTCGGTGGACGGCCGATCTATCCGATCTCGGCCTTCGCAGTCGTGACTTTCGAGCTCACCATCCTGTTCTCTGCGCTCGCGATGCTGTTCGGGATGCTCTGGCAGAACGGGCTGCCCCGGCTCAGCTACCCCGTGTTCGACGGCGAGCGATTTCATCGCGCCAGCAAGGACAGGTTTTTTCTTTGCGTCGGCGCTGACGATGCCAAGTTCGATGCGGGCGAAACGCTAGCCTTCCTGAGCAGAACCGGCGCGTTGTCGGTGGAACTGGTGCCGGAATGAACAGGGTTCTGGTCATCGTTGCGCTGGCCGGTCTGCTCGCCGGGTGTGACCAGAACATGGACGAGCAGCCGCGCTACAGCGAATATTCGCGTGCGCCGTTGTTTCGCGGCAGTGTGCTGCGACCGCCGCCGGCAAACACGGTCGCCCGCGACGATCTCGACCGGGAGAAGGCGGCGAGCACGAAGCCTGCGCTCACGGCCAAACTGCTGGCGCGGGGGCGTGAGCGTTTCGGCATCTTCTGCTCGCCATGCCACGGCGCCGGCGGCGATGGAACAGGCATCGTCGTCCAGCGCGGCATGCCGCGTCCGACGAGCTATCACGACAACAGGCTGCGCACGGCGGATGACCAGTATTTCTTCGACGTCATCACCAACGGCCATGGCGCGATGTATTCCTATGCGGCCCGCGTGCCGCCGGCGGATCGCTGGGCGATCATCGCCTATATCCGGGCGCTGCAGCTCAGCCGTCAGGCCTCGCTCGACGACGTGCCGGCCGATGAACGCGCCAGGCTGGAGAGCCGGCCATGAGAATTCTTAGCAGCGCGCGGAGCATGGGGGCGGTGGTGTCAGGCCTGGTCCTGATCGTGGGATTTGTTGTCGATACCCGCTCCACCACTGCTGCCTATCTTGTCGCCTGGAGCGCCTGGGGTGCCATTCCGATCGGTGCGCTGATTGTGTTCATGACCAGCTATCTGGTGCGACGCCGCTGGACCGACGCGTTGCATCCGGTCTTCGTCGCGACAACAGGCATTTTGCCCGTTACGGCGCTAACGTTCATTCCCGTCCTGCTCTTGATGAAGGAGATCTATCCGGCCATCGCGGATGGATCCTCATTGCCATCCTTCAAGGCGCACTGGTTCGTGCCTTGGTTCTTCGTGCTGCGGACCGTGCTTTACTTCCTGATTTGGATCGCGCTTGCCGAATGGCTCCGACGTGCCTGGCGCAATGACGAGGCTATGATGCGTGCCGCGTCGGTCGGATCGATCGTTTGGACGCTGACCGTGTCGTTTGCCGGGGTCGACTGGCTGGAATCGCTGGAACCGGAATTTCATTCATCGATCTATGGGCTCATCGTCCTCAGCTTCCTGCTGGTGAACGGAACGGCCTTCGTCATCGCAGCGGGCCTGCTGTCGACGCGACGGATCGGTCCGAGCCGCGGCTATAGCGGGCTGCTGCTCTCGGTCCTGCTGCTGTGGTGCTACCTCCACGCCATGCAATACATCGTGATCTGGTCGGGCAACATCCCCAAAGAGGTTACCTGGTACATCGCGCGGTCGAATAATGGCTGGCAGCTCGTCCTGGCAGCGCTCTCGTTCGGGCAGTTCGTCTTCCCGTTCTGTGCGATGCTCAGCAGCCGAGTGCGATCGGACCCGCATTGGCTGCTGGGGCTCTGCGGGCTGACGCTGGCGATGCGCTGGCTCGAAGCCGCGATCCTCATCCTGCCGGCGATTCACGGGCTGTCGGTGATGGTCACTGGCGCCATGCTGATTGCGGCCGGGCTCTTCCTCGGCACGGTGTTCTGGTTGGCGTTCGACGCGGTTCTGAGGCGGTCCGAACAAAGGGAGCCTTTGGGAGCTATCTGGTGGCGTGCTCGCGCCGAAGCAGGACTCCGATCAACAGGGCAAGGACAATGACACTGAAGGAGGATGTCGCAATCAATAGCCGTCGCGCCGCCAGTGTATACGTGCCGCTCGCGGGATCGAAGCCATAGCAGAGCAGATGGATCTGGTCGCTCCAGCGTCCGACATGACCCTGGCCGGCTTCGACAAGGGCGAGGCGCAGGCTGGTGGCATCGACCGCAAGGGCCGAGAGCGTGCGCGAAATTCGCCCGTCCGGTGTCACCACGAAGGCGGCAGCGGGATGAGCGAATTGGTCATGCTCGCGATCGTAAACGGGCTGCACGCCGAATGCGTCGGTCAAAGCACTGACTTCCGACGCTACCGCGCGCAGGAACACACTGTGATCGGCGACCCCGTTCCTCGGGCTGAGCTGCGCATTCTTCATGATCAGCGCCTGGGCGGCGGTATCCTTGGAATCGAAGCCGACGATGATCAGCCGAAAGTCCTTGCCGGCGTTCAGGCCGGTATCGGCGAGGGCGTTCGACACGATCGAGATCGCGGGCCCGCAGAGTGTTTCGCAGGTGTAGTCGGCCAGGATCCAGACTGTCGGGAAGCCACCAAGCCAATCCTGCAACGGCGCGCTACGCTCGTGCAGGTCGCGAAGCGGGGTTCGCAGAGGCAGTTGCACATTGGCGCGAGGCACGAGAGCGACCTGCTCGAGCTGCGAGCTGGAAAGGGCTGCTTGTGCCGGCAGCGGCATCGCTACCCACGCAACGAGCGCCAGGACCCATCCTGCGATCTGCACGCGGGGGTGGCTGGTAGGCTTTTCGATCCAGCATGGCAGCCGCAAAATGTGCCTCATCTCGGGCGATCGCTGGAACGAACTTGCGCGCTTGGCAATGGTTCCAAGAGATACCGCGCGCGTCTTTGGATCGTCGGCGTTTCGGGCCAGTTATCCGCCTTAACGGCATTGGCAGCGAGTGATGGACGATAAGGTTTACAAGCTGGAGCAGGGCACCAGGCAATCGACTCCCGGGTTTGTCCGGGTGCGCGGTGCGCGCGAGCACAATTTGAAGAACGTGGACGTGGACATCCCGCGCGATGCACTGGTGGTGTTTACCGGCGTGTCCGGTTCCGGAAAATCGTCTCTGGCATTCGGGACTCTGTATGCTGAGGCGCAGCGGCGATATCTGGAGTCCGTTTCGCCTTACGCCCGGCGCCTGTTTCACCAGATGGCGGTCCCTGAAGTTGACGAGGTCGAGGGGTTGCCGCCGGCCGTGGCGCTCCAGCAGCAGCGGGGATCACCGACGACGCGATCCAGCGTGGGCAGCGTCACGACGTTGTCGAACCTGCTTCGGATGCTCTATTCGCGCGCCGGCGACTATCCGAAGTCGCAGCCGCTGCTTTACGCCGAGTCCTTCTCGCCCAATTCGGCGGAAGGAGCCTGTCCGAAGTGTCATGGCCTCGGGCGCGTCTACGACGCGACCGAACGTTCAATGGTGCCGGACGACACGCTCACCATCCGAGAGCGTGCTGTCGCGGCCTGGCCGACGGCATGGCACGGCCAGAACCTGCGCGACATTCTGACGACGCTTGGCCACGACATCGACACGCCTTGGCGTGAGTTGCCCAACAAGGCGCGAAACTGGATCCTTTTTACGGACGAGCAGCCAACGGTCCCGGTCTATGCGGGCTATGATCGCAAGGAAGTCCAGCGAGCGTTGCGGCGAAAGGAAGAGCCGAGCTACCAGGGTACATTCACAGGTGCCCGGCGCTACGTCATGGAGACGTTTGCCAACACGACCAGCGCGATGATGAAGAAGCGGGTCTCGCAATTTATGCTGAGCACCGAGTGCTCGGCCTGTCACGGCAAGCGGCTGAAGCCAGAGGCGTTGTCCGTCAAGTTTGCCGGCATGGATATTGCCGACATGGCACGCGTTCCATTGAAGCAATTGGCGATGCTGATGCGGCCTTATTGCGACGGCAAGGCTGGCCGGCAGGACGCTCACCCGGAGAAGGCAATCGTCGTGCAGCGGATCTCGCAGGACCTGAGCGCGCGGCTTGGCGTGCTGCTCGACCTTGGTCTCGGTTATCTCACGCTGGAACGGAGCACGCCGACCTTGTCCCCCGGCGAACTCCAGCGCCTGCGTCTGGCGACGCAGGTGCGCTCAAACCTGTTCGGCGTGGTCTATGTGCTAGACGAGCCGTCTGCTGGTCTCCATCCCTCTGATACCGAGGCGCTGCTTCGTGCGCTCGACCGGCTGAAGGCGGCCGGAAATTCGCTTTTCGTCGTCGAGCATGAGCTGGACGTCGTGCGCCACGCCGATTGGATTGTCGATGTCGGACCCGACGCGGGCTGGCATGGCGGCGAAATCCTTTACAGCGGTCCCATCGATGGACTGAAGCCCGTCGAGAGATCGCGCACGGCAAAATACCTGTTTGGCCAAGTGGTCCCACCACAGCAAAGGGAGCGCACGCCGCAGGGATGGCTCAAGCTGAGCGGTGTCACGCGCAACAATCTCAGGGGGATCGACGTCGCATTCCCATTGGGCGTGCTGACGACGGTCACCGGCGTATCCGGATCGGGCAAGTCCAGCCTCGTCAGCCAGTTCCTTGTCGAGGCACTGGGTGCTCATTTTGGGCAATCTCATTCACCTGATGATGACGGCGAAGCCGTCCTTGAACGCGCGCCGGTCGAGACTTCGAGCGGCAGGATCACTGAGGGACTTGGTCGCCTGAAACGGCTGGTCGTCGTGGACCAAAAGCCGATCGGACGGACGCCGCGTTCCAATCTGGCGACCTATACCGGTCTCTTTGACGATGTACGAAAGCTGTTTGCGCAGACGAAGGAAGCGCGCCGACGGCGCTTCGATGCCGGGCGCTTTTCTTTCAATCTGCCGAAGGGGCGCTGTCCGACGTGCAAGGGAGAGGGATTTGTCTGCGTGGAACTGCTGTTCCTGCCGAGCGTCTATGCGCCTTGCCCGGAATGCCATGGCGCGCGCTACAACAGGGAGACGCTCCAGATCAAGCTTAACGGCAAATCGATCGCCGACGTGCTCGGAATGACCGTCGATGAGGCGCATGCGTTTTTCGCCGGCGACGCTCAGATTTCGAGGTCGCTCGACGTGATCCGGCAAGTCGGGCTTGGATATATCCGCCTCGGTCAGCCGGCAACAGAGCTGTCCGGCGGCGAGGCGCAACGGGTGAAGCTCGCCACCGAGCTGCAGCGCACCCAGCGCGCCGGAAGCATCTATATCCTCGATGAGCCGACCACGGGATTGCATCCCTCGGATGTCGAGAATCTCATCGTCCAGTTGGAAGGATTGGTGGAGGCGGGAAGCACCGTCATCGTCGTCGAGCACGACTTGAGAGTCGTGTCCGTAAGCGATTGGGTGATCGACATCGGTCCTGGTGCCGGCGATGAGGGAGGGCAGATCGTTGCGGCGGGGCCGCCGGCGGAGATCGCGCGGCACAAGTCAGGCCGCACGGCGCCATATCTCGCGCGGGCGCTGGACGAATATCGGATGCGATGATGAGAAGCAACAAATCTGAGATCGCCGAAATTCAGGATGCTGTGCACCTCTGCATCGATATGCAGAACATCTTTGCGCTGGGCGGCCTCTGGCAAACGCCCTGGATGGAGAGGGTCTTGCCCACGATCGCATCGATCGTGTCGCGCTATCAGGTGAGAACGGTCTTTACGCGCTTCATCACGCCGCAGGCGCCGGAAGATCGCCCCGGGCAATGGCAGAGCTATTTTCGGCGCTGGCAGCAGGCCACGCGCGACCAACTCCCGCCGTTTGCTCTCGACCTCGTGCCTGCGTTGGCGCGCTACGTTCCTCCGGTTCGCATCATCGACAAGCCTGCCTATTCCGCGTTCAGCAATCCAGCCCTGGCAAGTCTGCTGATCGAAAAGGGCGTCGGGACCGTCGTCGTGACCGGCGCGGAGACGGATGTTTGCGTTCTGTCGACAGTGCTGAGCGCCGTGGACCTCGGCTTCAGGGTCGTCCTCGCGGAGGACGCGCTGTGCAGTTCGTCGGACGTCGGACACGACGCGCTGATGACGATGTACCGTACTCGGTTCCACGGTCAGGTTGATCTCGTGACCGCCGAGGAACTGATCGAGTTCTGGCGTGAATGACTGGACTGCCGTTTGCTTGTCTCTGCGCAGTTTCTCGATCACGGCCCGGTCGATGTTCAGATGGTGCCGTCACGAGTTGCCCAGCGACAATATGGCTGCCGGATTCACATAGCCTAATGCAGGGACCGTCGTGAGCCGTCAAACTTACCTCCGGGACCAGGGGCTACGACGACGATGGATCGCGTCGAAAAAGTGTTTGTCGGCACGGCGATCACGGGCTTCGTCATTATGCTCGGGGCGATTATATGGATGATGTTGAGTTAGCGGACAGGGCGACCTCTGCTTTGCGTATCACTCTGCCGTACCTCGCGGTTTTCATATGTATTGCGGTCGCTGCGTGGGTGACTTGGAGCAGGCTGCTCTGATCCTGCGCGCGTTGCGCCAAGCCGCAGCATTTGCAACCGCAAGACCGCTTTCCCATCGCTCGCGCCTAGGAACCGCATTCTGAACCTCGGGTTGGTCGGATTGACCAATCGATCGAGGACGCAGCATGACGGAACCGGACGTTCGCAAGGGCATGCCGCCCGTCAAGCTGTCGCGAGAGGAATTCGAGAGCCGTTACAAGAGCCAGTTCGTCGACCCCGCCTTCGCACCGCTCGGTCGCGAGCTGGATGCAATCGTTGGCGCGGCTTGGGACGCCTACAGCCATTCACGCAAATCGCCGGTGACGCGGAAAGCGGGGGCGGGGTTTAGCGATCCGGATTATGATCTTGCCGTCGATTGGCTGACAGCACGGGCCGCCATTCTGGCGGCGCAGCGGCAGCACGACGAAGCCAGCGCGACGCCGCGTATCCTGGTCATCAACGGCTCGGCCCGCAGCGAGCACACCTGTCCCGGCGAGATGTCCAAGACCTGGCGCATGGTCAAGCTTGCCGAGCCCGTCCTCTCCGAAATGGGATTTGCTGTCGATATCCTCGATCTGTCGCGGCTGACCTCCGAGTTCGGCAAAAACATCCATCCCTGTAAATCCTGCGTCTCGACGGCGATGCCGCTTTGCCACTGGCCCTGCAGCTGCTATCCGAACTATTCACTGGGGCAGACCAGCGACTGGATGAGCGAGATCTATCCGCTTTGGGTCGCAGCGCATGGAATCCTGATCGTCACGCCGGTGAACTGGTATCACGTGCCGGGCGGGCTGAAGGCGATGATGGACCGTCTGGTCTGCGCCGACGGCGGCAATCCCGATCCGACGTCGACCCACGGCAAGAAGGCCGCTGAGGCGAAGGCGCTGGAGCTGAAGGGCTGGCCGTATCCCCGCCATCTCGCCGGCCGCTATTTTGGCCTCATCGTTCATGGCGACAGCGTCGGTGCCGAGGGCGTTCGCCGAACCTTGTCCGATTGGCTGACCGACATGCACCTGATCTCGGCCGGTCGGTTCGGCGAGATGGACGGCTATGTCGGCTACATGGAGCAATACGCGACCTCCCACCAGGAGCTGGACGAAGATGGGGCGTTCCAGCAGGAGGTGGTGAATGTCGCGACGGCACTGGGTCGTGCCGTGAAGCTCGGCCGCAGCGGGCGGCTCGAAGATCCCGGGGCGGAACTCTCGGATCCAGCTCCGAAGTAGCGCCTATCGAGGCTGTCGATTCCGAGCGTCGCGGGCCGGTTCGCTGATGGCAACTGAGGATTCGGTGCGTGAGCAAGACGGCGGAAGGATCGTCGAAGACCATTGTCTATGCCGCGCTCGTCGGCAACGTCCTGGTCGCGGTGACCAAGATCGGTGCTGCGGCCTGGACCGGCAGCTCCGCGATGATGAGCGAGGCCGTACACTCGGTGGTCGATACCACCAACGAGGTGCTGCTACTCTATGGTTACCATCGCGCGGGCCGACCGCCTGATGAATCCCATCCGCTCGGCTACGGGCGCGAGCTGTATTTCTGGAGCTTCATTGTCGCCCTGCTGATCTTCGCGCTCGGCGCGGGCGCGTCGCTCTATCAGGGCGTCCTCCACGTCGCCGCACCCGAGCCGATCGAGGATCCCGTCGTCAGTTTCATCGTGCTCGGCTTGTCCTTCGTGTTCGAGGGCATCTCCTGGCTCTTCGCCTGGCGCCGCTTCCGGTCCGAGACCTCCCGCCTTGGATGGTACGAGGCCTTCGTCCGCAGCAAGGACCCTCCTGCCTTTATGGTGTTGCTCGAGGACAGCGCGGCGCTGGTCGGCATCGTCATTGCGGCTGCGCCAACCGCCGCGGCATCATTCTTCGCTCAGCCGGTCTGGGACGGCGTCGGCTCGATCCTGATCGGCATTCTCTTGGGGATCACCTCCATCGGGCTTGCCAGGGAAAGCAAGAGCCTGCTCATCGGCGAGCCGGCCCATTCCGATTTGTCGCGATCCATCCTGGACATCGCGCGGCGGTCACCCGGCGTGCTCCGCGCCAACGGACTATTGACGGTGCAATTGTCGCCTGCCGAGGTGGTCGCGGCATTGAGCGTCGAATTTGCGGACGACAAGCGCGCCGACGATATCGAGCACTGCGTCATCTCGATCGAGACCGAGATACGCAGACAACATCCAAGCGTTGCGGCCCTGTTCATCAAGCCGCAGACCAACGCGCGATTTCACGCCGTTCGCGCGAGGCGCTGGGGCACCGGAGCCTGAAACGCCTTCGCCCACGGCCAGGAACCAACCGCTCTGCGTCGTTTTACTTTGGAAGAAGAGGGCGGTGCTCAAGGGCAATGGGAGTGATCTGATCCCTTCCGTGCCATGGCTGCCAAGGAAAAGCGCATGTTGGAAGAAAAACTCAAGCAAGCCATCATCGACGAGCTCAAGCGTCAGGCGGCCAATCGGCCGCAGGCGCTGAAGGTCGAAGGCTTCGCGGACGAGCTGATTGTCAACGGAAAGATCGATATGGCCGACCTCGTCATGGTGATCGCAGGGTCAGTTGCCGGCGGGCCATAGCGTTAGAGCATCCGCTTCAGCTTGAGCGCATCGGCAGGAGCCGCGCTCTTCTGGTCGTTGTCGAAATAGACATAGACATCGCATCCTTGTCGCTTCCAGGACTTGATGCGCCGCCCATTGCGTCAGCGCTGGCCTTGTATAGCGGCCGCTTGGGCCGTGGCCGCGCACATTGGTCGCGAGAAGTTGAATCGCTCGCTTCAGCAGCGTCACGAACCGTCGCGGAATTAACCTATGTTCCTGCAGACCTTCGGCAGTGAGCGCAAAATCACTCCATCAGACGATGGAGCCCATGATGGGACTGAGACGCAGACGATTCAAACACACGGATTCTCTTGAAGCACGGCTCGCGAAATTCGCGCGAGACATGCGCGATCGCGCCAAAAAAGAGCCGCCCGGGCAAGAGCGGAGCGAACTGCTGAAACGGGCTTACAACGCCGGTCAGGCCGCCGACCTCGATCGCCAGCTTCGTGGATCGCATTAGAAGCGAGCTGAAGGGGAACGATTGGTTTCGTATCCACGACCATTCGGCCTCCGCCTTGTTGCGGAGGCCTTTCTCTTGCGGACGAAATGCCGTCGCAGATCGGGCCTCTTGATCCGCTATCGCCGCTTCGCGGCGCGCGTCTTGGTCGCGCGCCGATTATAGGGCGAGCGATTGACTGGCCTCAGCGAGATGCCTTCGCGATGTGCCTTGCTACGGATCGCCGCGATCGGACGCTGAAGCTTAACGCTCATGACGCCCGTGGGCGTGTTGCCCTTCGCAAGCTGCCGCAGCATCCTGACGTCTGCGGTCGACCACGGCTGGCGCGAACGACGCTTGTATGATGGGTTTACCTTGCGCGGTCCCTTCTTGCCGATCGGCGAGCCGGGTCGTTTCCAGGTTGTTGTGCGTGCCATATTGATCCTCCTGGAATCGTTAAGGCACGAATCAGCGTGTTAGTTCCCTGAACTGATCGGCCCGCTCTCGCAGGCTTTGCCAATTCGAACATCGCTACTGGTGCGGATCAAACTCCGCGATCTTCAGAGGGCCGCGATAGAGCTCGACGCCGCAATCCTGCGCGAGTTGTTGAGCGCGCTCCTTCGCGGTGTCTTCGTCGACAGAGACGAGATCGACCCGGCCGGCAATATGTCCGTCCGGCCCGAGAAGATAGGCCTTGTAGTCTTCCATCGAACGTCCCTCGCATCCAGCTTACGGCCGAGCGCCAAAATTCTAAGCTCAGACAGAGATCATGGTCATCGGGAAAAATATGCAATGCTGGCCGGCATCTTTGCAAGCGTAACATTTGTTAAAGCGGGAACTCGCAGGCGAGCTCTGTTCTGATCGGCTAAGCCAGGAAAGTGTCGGCCGATCGATCAACCGCGCATCGGCCGCAATTCCCGGGACTAGGAACCTCGGTCCCGAGGCCGGGTTGGTCGCCGGAAAGATCCGCGCATGACGCATCAAGACGAAACATGACTGTCACGCCGCAAATTGTCCGGGCGGCGAGCGTGACGTTCGCTGCGGCTTCGCTGGCATCGCCGACGGCGAAAGGAAATGTTATGGCCGAGCAGGAATTGATTGATCCCGTCACCCGCTATCCGAAGCCGCCGTTCAAGAAGCAGTCGCAGCCATGGCCGGGCCTTGCTGGCAAGATGGAGCCGCGTCCCGATCACGGCGAGACCAGCTACAAGGGGTCAGGCCGCCTCATTGGCCGCAAGGCGCTGATCACTGGTGGCGATTCCGGCATGGGCCGCGCAGCCGCGATCGCGTATGCACGCGAGGGTGCCGACGTCGCGATCAATTATCTGCCGGCGGAGGACCCCGACGCCCAGGAGGTGATCTCGCTGATCAGGAAAGAAGGCCGTGCCGGCCTGGCAATCCCCGGCGACCTCAAGGACGAAGCCTTCTGCAAGAAGCTGGTTGCGCAAGCCGTACAGGGCCTCGGCGGGCTCGACATCATCGTCAATAATGCCGCACGTCAGCAGACCCGCGCCTCCATCCTCGACGTCTCGTCGGAGGATTTCGATGCGACCATGAAGACCAACATCTACGCACCATTCTGGATCATCAAGGCGGCACTGCCGCACCTCAAGGCAGGGTCCTGCATCGTCGGCACGACGTCTGAGCAGGCTTACGATCCTTCGCCGGATCTCTACGACTATGCGCAGACCAAGGCAGCGACGATGAATTATGTGAAGTCGCTGGCAAAGCAACTCGCCTCGAAAGGCATTCGCGTCAACGGCGTTGCGCCGGGACCGATCTGGACACCGCTCCAGGTCTCGGGCGGCGCTACGATGGAAAAGCTCGAAAAGTTCGGCGGCATGACGCCGCTCGGCCGCCCCGGCCAACCTGCCGAACTCGCGTCGGTCTATGTGCAGCTTGCTGCCGCCGATGCGAGCTATGCGACCGGGCAGGTCTATGGCTCCGCCGGCGGATCGGGCCAGCCGTAGCGCGCCAATCGGGATCGCGGCTTCGACGCCCGTGACCCCTCGGACACGGCCCCACCAAAAACTCCTATGCTCGCCCCGCGTGCGGCCTGTGTACGCTTGCTCGCGCACCAGAAAATCTGGAGGCGCGATTTCCGCTTCCAATTCATGCCTATATGGTCCTAGAAGCACCGGACGGTGGAAGCTCGAATAGCCAGATTTCTTAATCGGTCCAATAGCATGCGGGATCGATCCTGAAGTAAATGACTCAGTTAAATGAATGACTTAGATCGGAAGTTTTCCACAGCCCCGATGATGGACTGGACCGACCGGCACTGCCGGGTGTTCCACCGTCATCTGACGAAGCGGGCGCTGCTCTATACGGAGATGCTGACGACGGGCGCCATCATTCATGGTGACCGGGAGCGGCTGCTTGGCTTCGACGTGTCCGAGCACCCGGTGGCGCTTCAGCTTGGCGGGTCGGATCCCGGCGAACTCGCGAAAGCTGCGCGGATCGGCGAGGAGTTCGGCTATGACGAGATCAATCTTAATGTCGGCTGCCCGTCGGATCGCGTGAAGGATGGCCGTTTCGGCGCCTGCCTGATGGCGGAGCCCGAACTCGTTGCGAGATGTGTCGACGCAATGAAGCGCGCGGTCTCCATTCCCGTTACCGTGAAATGCCGCATCGGCATCGATGATCAGGATCCCGAAGTCGCGCTCGATGCGCTCGCGCGCGCCGTCGTGGCCGCGGGCAGTGATGCTCTGATCGTGCATGCCCGCAAGGCCTGGCTGAACGGTCTGTCGCCGAAGGAGAACCGCGACATCCCACCGCTCGACTATGAGCGTGTCTATCGGCTCAAGCGTGCGATGCCGGATGTGCCCATCATCATCAATGGCGGCGTCCTAAGCATCGAGGAGGCGAAGGCGCACCTTGCTCATGTCGACGGCGTGATGCTTGGCCGCGCCGCCTATCAGGAGCCGTGGCGGCTGCTCTCGGTCGATTCCGACCTGTTCGGCGAGGCGGCACCGCACGCGACCATGCAGGACGCGTTCGAGGCGATGATGCCGTATATCGAGGCGCAACTCGGGCGCGGCACGCGCCTGCACGCCATCACGCGGCATTTCGTCGGCGCCTTCCACGCGGTCCCCGGCGCGCGCGCCTTCCGCCGCCATCTTGCCGAGCAGGGTGTAAAGCCGGGGGCTGGCCTGGACGTGCTGCGCGATGCGATTGCGCGTATCGGCGCGCGAGTGCCGGCGGAAGCTGCGGCCTGACCTGTTAATCGACCGCCGTCCGCGAGCGGCGGTGGCTGCTCTGAAGCTCCGGATAGCCGGTGAGCATCAGCGTGTCGGAGCGGACGCCCCAGCTCTCCAGGCGATCGAGGAAGCTCATGCCGAGCAAATTGGTCTTCATCTGCCCACGCTGCACCACGAGTGCCGGCACCGATTTCTCGACGAGATGGCCGACAGCGAGGCGGTCGATCGTGAGCCGCGCCGCTTTGGTGTGACCGCCGGCGGTCTCGAGGTCGACGTCATATTCGAGCATTTCGAGCGGAAGCCCGATTGCTTTCGCGGTCTCCCAGGTTAGCACCACGGAGGTGGCGCCGGTGTCGATCACCATCGGTGCGGCAACGCCGTTGATCTTGGCCCGCAGCGCGAACTCGCCGCCCTGGCCGCGCTGGATCTGCACTGCGGGGGCGGGCTTCGCCGTCTGTGCGCGAAAAATGTGCGAGACCTTGTGGCTCGCGCGCGCAAACTGGTCTGGATCACCATAGGCGACCACGGCGCCAGCGGTGCCGGCCAGCATCATGAGAACGAGCAGGAAGCGGATCATCGCGCGCCTCCGATGGCACGCGGGCCCGTCAGGCGCGTTTCGCAGATCCCGCGATCGGCTGCAAACCGGCGTCCGCCATGCGCGCCGGCAACAGCGCCATCAGCGCGAGCCGCTCCGCGCTCTCCATGGTGTGCCAGCGTGCGATCTCCGGCAAGGTCCGGCCGCAGCCGAAGCACAGCCTGGTCTTGGGATCGATCATGCAGACGGCGACGCACGGCGTTTCTTTGCTCATCCGGGCATTGTGGGGGATAGGCGGGCAGGTCTGCAAGCATGTGTTTACGAACCCGTGCCCGCGCTCATGATCGGCTTGTGCCGCGGCCGGCGCTTTTCGTCGGGCACCATGGAACTCTCGGGCTGGAGCGGCGGCGCATCCTCCGACAGCGGCGCCAGCGCGCTCATCACGCGCTCCGGTGGGAAGGTGACGATCACCTCTGTGCCGATGCGCAGCTTCGATTTCAGCGTGAACGTGCCGCCATGCAGATCGATCAGATTCTTGGCGATGGGCAGGCCGAGGCCTGCGCCCTGTTCGGCCGACTTGATCGAATTGGAGCCCTGACCGAACGAGGCCAGCACCACCGGAATCTCGTCCTCGGGAATGCCGGAGCCGGAATCTCTTACCGAGAGATACTGCCCGCCCGAGGCGGTCCAGCCGGCCTTCAGCCAGATCTCGCCGCCTTGCGGGGTGAACTTGATCGAGTTGGAGAGCAGGTTGAGCACGACCTGGCGGATCGCGCGCTCGTCGGCCCAGAGCCGCGGCATCGCCTGCTCGAACACCTCGTGGATGGTGATGCCGCGGCTGGAGGCACGCAGCTTCATCAGATGATGGCAGTCGGCGACAATGCCGACCAGCGACACCGCTTCCTCGTTCAATTCGTAGCGGCCTGCTTCGATCCGCGACAGATCGAGAATTTCGTTGATGAGGTTGAGCAGGTGCACGCCGGAATTATGGATGTCGGCCGAGTATTCCTTGTAGACCGGCACAGCATGCGCGCCAAAGATCTCGCTCTTCATCACCTCGGAGAAGCCGAGGATGGCGTTGAGGGGCGTGCGCAGCTCATGGCTCATCTGCGCCAGGAAACGTGATTTCGCGACGTTTGCGGATTCGGCGCGATGACGCGCTTCGTCCGAGATCGCCTTGGCCTGCTCAAGCTCGCCGATCAATGCGTCCTTCTCGGCTCGCGCCTCCAGCGTGGCGAACGTTGAGGAGTGCAGGCGATGCGCCAGCAACACGAAATACCCTTCGGCCGCGAGCGAGAGCGCGCCGAGGATGTAATTGTCCAGCGAGCCGCTCATCACGAAGCTCAGCGCCATCGCGACCGCAACCGGCGCGGTGGCGGCCAGCGCTGCGATCGGCAGATTGGCGGCAAGCATACTCGACACTGCGATCACCAGCAGCATCAGAAACATCATCAGCGTTTCCGTGACCGTGTCGAGCACGGGATGAATCAGGATCGCCATCCAGCACAGGCCGTAGAGCAGGTCGAGCACGACGAAGCGCGTGCGCCAGCTGCGCGTCGCGATGGGCGAGGCGGGTTCGGTCAGGAAACGCTTGCAACTGCGGATCATCGCCGCGTGAATGCAGATCATGCCGGCGGTCCAGGCCGCAGCCGGGATCGGCTGCATCCACAAGCCGAACAGCACGCCGGTGGCGACCACCAGCAGCATCACGACATAAGAGGCGGAGAGCCGCGTCTGCGCATATTGGCGCAACAGCTCGGCGTCGAAGGCCGGTCGGGTTCCGCTGGTCGACGTTAACTTATCGCGCGCCTCGCGCACCCGTTGCGACGCAGCCCTTCGGCTGCTCGCTGATGGAGCGCTGACCGGCTCGGCCGGAAGCTGCACTACCTCAGGCTTTTCCGCGGGGTTACTCATCAAGCAACAACGATTCCTGCCCACGTCGGACGCGGGACTTCTGCATTGTCTATCTCTGGCAAGAAATCCTTAAGAGGTGACTTAAGGAGCTAAAAAATTACGTTAACCGGGCGTTAATTTGAATCTGCGGCAAGCGCCGCTCAGTGCAGCCACGCATGCTGCGCGACATAGACCACGGCGCCCGCCAGATAGCCGGCGAATGCCGGGACCGCGATGCGGCGGGCGTACCAGAGGAACTCGATCCGCTCGAGCCCCATGGCAGCGACGCCTGCGGCCGAGCCGATGATCAGGATCGAACCGCCGGTGCCGGCGCAATAGGCGATGAACTCCCAGAGGAAGCTGTCGGGCGGGTAGTGGCCGAGGTCGTACATGCCCATGGTCGCGGCGACCAGCGGCACGTTGTCGATGATGGCGCTGAGCAGGCCGAGCACGACGACGATGACGTCCTGGCGGCCGATGGTCGCCTCAAGCCATCGGGCCAGCATCGTCAGGAGGCCGGCATGTTCGAGGCAGGCGACCGCCAGGAGAATGCCGACAAAAAATACGATCGAACCCATGTCGATCCGTGTCAGCGCATGCGCGAGCGAAAGGGGACGGCGCACATGCTCGTCCTTGTCGCGGTGAATGACCTCACCGATCAGCCAGACGATGCCGAGGCCGAGCAGCACGCCCATGAACGGCGGCAGATGCGTGACCGTTTTGAAAGCGGGCACAGCGATCAGGACGCCGAGCCCGAGATAGAACATCAGATTGCGCTCGAACCTGTCGACAGTGAGCAATCCACTGTCTCTTGGCGGCGCCGCGATGGTCTTTCCCCTGAGTGACAGGCTGATGAAAGCCAGGGGCACGAGCAGATTGACCAGCGAAGGCAGGAACACCGCCCGCATGATGTTCAACGGCGTGATTTGTCCACCGATCCAAAGCATGGTCGTGGTGACGTCGCCGATCACGGTCCATGCGCCGCCGGCATTGGCGGCAATGACGATGAGGGAGGCGAACAGCAGGCGGTCGTCACGTTTGGCGATCAGCCGCTGGATCAGCGAGACCATCACGATGGTCGTGGTCAGATTGTCCAGGATCGCGCTCAGGAAAAACGCAACGAATCCGACCAGCCACATCAGTGTGACCTGGTTCGTGGTGTCGATGCGCGAGGTGATGACCTCGAAGCCGTCATGGGCGTCGATCACCTCGACGATCGTCATGGCGCCGATCAGGAAGAACACGATCTGCGCGGTCGAAGCGACGGATTCGTCGAGCTGATGACTGACCAGCGCATGATCGCCGATCGTGACGGCATAGATCGTCCAGAGCAGCCCCGCACCGAGGAGCGCGGTTGCGGTCTTGCTGACGCCGAGGGGGTGCTCGAGCGCGATCGCCGCATAGGTCAGGACGAAGATTGCGGCGATCGCGGTCAGCAAGGCAATATCAGGTCAGCGATTGAGGCGTGCGAGCAGGCTCGACGTATCCCAGCGCTTGCCGCCCATCTTCTCGACCTCGGCGTAGAACTGGTCGACCAGCGCGGTGACCGGCAAATTGGCGCCGTTGCGGCGGGCCTCGGCCAGCGAGATCGAGAGATCTTTGCGCATCCATTCGACCGCGAAGCCGAAATCGTACTTGTCGTCGTTCATGGTCTTGTAGCGGTTCTCCATCTGCCAGGACTGCGCCGCGCCCTTGGAGATGGTCTCGATCACCGCCGCGACGTCGAGGCCGCTCTTCTTGGCGAAGTGGATGCCTTCGGAGAGGCCCTGCACGAGGCCGGCGATGCAGATCTGGTTGACCATCTTGGTGAGCTGGCCGCTCCCGGCGGGCCCGAGCAGTTTGCACATCCGTGCGTAAGCGCCCGTGATGATCGGCTCGGCGCCGGCATAGGCGCCCTCGGCGCCACCGCACATCACCGTCAGCACGCCATTCTCGGCGCCGGCCTGACCGCCGGAGACGGGAGCGTCGATGAACTTGAAGCCGGCCTTGGTCGCGGCCGCATCGAGTTCGCGCGCGACCTCGGCCGAAGCGGTGGTGTGGTCGACGAAGGTCGCGCCCTTCTTCATGCCGGCGAATGCGCCATCAGCGCCGATCGTGACTGCGCGCAGATCGTTGTCGTTGCCGACGCAGCACATCACGAAGTCCTGGCCTTCGGCCGCGGCCTTCGGGGTCGCCGCGGTCTTGCCACCGAACTTGTCCGCCCACTCCTTCGACTTGGCCGCGGTCCGGTTGTAGACGGTGACCTCATGGCCCCCTTTTTTCACGAGGTGTCCGGCCATGGGGAATCCCATCACGCCGAGACCGAGGAAAGCGACTTTAGCCATGTGTGTGTCCGTAGCTTGAGTTTTACGGTTGCAGCCGGGCGAGGGGCGCCAAGCCGGGTCCTTGGGGTTCCGCCTGAGGAGCGGACCGGGCGCACCATAAACCCTTGCGGCCGGAGGGCAACGGCTTCGTTTGGCCGCCTCCTGTGCTAGGATGGCGGGACTCTAAGGACTTCAAAACAAGGGAGCGAAGGCATGGGCGGCGTGAGTGTTGGCGTGCTCGATCATTTCAACATCCGGACCCGGAATCTGGCCGAGACGGTCCGCTTCTACGAGGACGTGCTGGGCCTGGAAAAAGGCGCGCGGCCGAATTTCGCCTTCCCGGGGGCCTGGATGTACAGCGAGGGCAAGCCGGTGGTGCACCTCGTCGATATTTCCCCGACCTCCGAGCCGCAAAAGCCGGATTCCGGCGTTGTCCACCACGTCGCCTTCGTCAGCCGCGGCTTTGACGGCATGAAGCAGCGCCTGACGTCCAAGGGCATGAAGTTCGACTCCCGCCAGGTGCCCGGGGGAGACCTCTGGCAGATCTTCGTCCACGACCCCAACGGGGTCATGATCGAGCTCAATTACGAGGCGGCTCTGGAGCAGGGGGCAGCTCCAACCGAGATGGCTGAGGATATCGGCAAGCTGTAGCCTTTTGGCCGTTTCCGCTCTAATGGGGCATCCTGAACTTCTGGGAGATGCGCTTTGAGCGTGACGCAGCAACAGGTCCTCGACAGCCTCGCCAAGATCAAGTCGCCCCGCGGGGTCGCGCTCACCAATGCCAATGTGCTGAGCGCGATCAGCGCGTCCGACGGCAAGGTGTTCTTCTCGATCAATGTCGATGCCGCCGAGGCGCGGGCCTGGGAATCCGTCCGGGCCGAAGCCGAGGCCGCCGTGCGCGCCATGCCCGGCGTCACCACCGTGATGGTCGCGCTGACCGCCGAGCGCAAGGCGGGCGCAGCACCTCCGCCGCCCCCGCAGCCGAGCCGCGGTGCACCCGGCGTCCAGCCGGTCCATGCCCACAAGCCGCCGCCGCAGGGCGGCGCCCAATCGCCGATGTCGCGGCAGTCCGAGATTCCGGGCGTCGCTGCCGTGATCGCGGTCGCCTCCGGCAAGGGCGGCGTCGGCAAGTCGACCACTGCGCTCAATCTGGCGCTGGGCCTGCGCGACCTCGGTCTCAAGGTCGGACTGCTGGATGCCGACATCTACGGCCCCTCGGTACCGCGGCTGACCGGCCTGCACGAGAAGCCGGAGCTGGACGGCGAGCGAAAGATGATTCCGCTCCGTCGCTTCGGTCTCGCCATCATGTCGATCGGCTTCCTGGTCGAGGAGGAGACCGCGATGATCTGGCGCGGCCCGATGGTGATGTCGGCGGTGACGCAGATGCTGCGCGATGTCGCATGGGGCGCGCTCGACGTGCTCGTCGTCGACATGCCGCCGGGCACCGGTGACGCCCAGCTCACGCTGGCGCAGAACGTGCCGCTGAAGGGCGCCGTGATCGTCTCGACCCCGCAGGATCTGTCCTTGATCGACGCGCGGCGCGGGCTTGCCATGTTCAAGAAGGTCAACGTGCCCGTGCTCGGCATCGTCGAGAACATGAGCTACTTCCAGTGCCCGCATTGCGGCACGAAATCCGACATCTTCGGCCATGGCGGGGCGCGCCACGAGGCCGAGAAGCTCGGAGTACCGTTCCTGGGCGAAATCCCGCTGCACATGGCGATTCGCGCCACGTCGGACGCCGGCAATCCGGTGGTCGACAGCGAGCCGGACGGACCCCATGCGGCGATCTATCGCGCCATCGCGGGACAGGTCCGCGACCAGCTCAAGGGCGTCATCGCAGCGGCCTAAAGCGATTGTCTGGGGACATGCGACTTTCGTCGCCCCCTGTCATGCCATTGTCGCGTTCCGCGCGCGTGGCTTCCGTGTTAAACGCCCACGACAGCGAAGCCCCTTCGGTTTGACGCAGGCTTGGACCCGTGTCGTCGGAATGAGCGGCGGCGAAGAGAAAGTTCGGGGAAACACCCCAGCAAGGAGAGACCTGAAGATGAAGCGTCGTGATTTCCTGAAAGTGTCGGCAGCAGGCGCGGCGGCATCAGCCGCGGTGGCCTCGCCGGCGATTGCGCAGTCCTCGCCCGAGATCAAGTGGCGCATGACGTCGAGCTTCCCGAAGTCGCTCGACACCATCTATGGCGGCGGCGAGCAGCTGGCAAAGTACGTCGCCGAAATGACCGACAACAAATTCCAGATCCAGGTGTTCGCGGCCGGCGAAATCGTCCCCGGCCTGCAGGCGCTCGACGCGACCTCGAACGGCACCGTCGAGATGTGCCACACCGTCTCGTACTACTATGTCGGCAAGGACCCGACCTGGGCGATCTACGCCTCGGTGCCGTTCGGCCTCAACGCGCGCCAGCAGAACTCCTGGTGGTACCAGGGCGGCGGCGAGCAGCTCGGCAACGAGTTCTTCAAGAAGTCGAACGTGATCGGATTCCCCTGCGGCAACACCGGCACCCAGATGGGCGGCTGGTTCCGCAAGGAGATCAAGACCGTTGCGGACCTCTCGGGCCTGAAATTCCGCATCGGCGGCATTGCCGGCCAGGTGCTGCAGAAGGTCGGCGTCGTGCCGCAGCAGCTCGCGGGCGGCGACATCTATCCGGCGCTGGAAAAGGGCACCATCGATGCGGCCGAGTGGGTCGGCCCGTACGATGACGAGAAGCTCGGCTTCGCCAAGGTCGCGAAGTACTACTACTACCCGGGCTTCTGGGAAGGCGGTCCGATGGTCCACGCCTTCACCAACCTCGACAAGTGGAATTCGCTGCCGAAGAACTACCAGGCGATCCTCACCAACGCGACGGCCAACGCCAACAGCTGGATGGCCGCGCGTTACGACATGCAGAACCCGTCGGCGCTGAAGCGTCTGGTCGCGGGCGGCACCCAGCTTCGTCCCTTCACCAACGAAGTGCTCGAGGCCTGCCTCAAGGCGACCAACGAGCTGTGGGGCGAGATCTCGGCCAAGAACGCCGATTTCAAGAAGTCGATCGACGCCATGCAGGCCTATCGCTCCGACGAATATCTGTGGTGGCAGGTCGCCGAATACACCTACGACAGCTTCATGATCCGCTCGCGCACCCGCGGCTGATTTTCGAGCAAGTCGCCAGACGACAGAGCCCGGCCTCGTTCGCGAGGCCGGGTTTTTCTTTGCCGCGATGGCGGCTCACACTCAAAATCCGCAAAACAACCCCATGCACAGTAGACGCGGGGTGAGGGCGCGTCGCTCGGTGGATGGAGCCGGGTTTGACACGTCGGGCAAAACAGTGGCATGAATCCATAATCGCTTAATCCGAATTTTGCCATGGTGCAAATCCCTGGAGCGATGAGCTTCAGCGCCTCCCGTCTACGGCTTAAGTCGTAGGACCGGACGACCCGGCTCCGCGTGGAGGCCGGGCTTTTTCTTTGCCGCAGTGCGATCACGATGGAATTCGGTCAGGCGCTGCGCCATGCTGTCTGCCAAGCCTCGACAAGAAGGCCCGCAATCGTAAATTCATCAGGGTAGGAAAATCATGAAGAGAAGAGACTTCATCAAGGTCACAGGACTCGGTGCGGCCGGTGCCGCGACGTTCGCGGCTCCCGCGATCGCGCAGTCGATGCCGGAAATCAAATGGCGCATGCCGACGAGCTGGCCGAAATCGCTCGACACGCTCTATGGCGGCGCCGAGATGATGAGCAAGATGGTTGCGGAAGCGACCGACAACAAATTCCAGATCCAGACGTTTGCGGCCGGCGAGATCGTGCCGGGCCTGCAGGTGCTGGACGCCGTGCAGAACGCCACCTGCGAGATCGGCCACACCGCGTCCTACTATTATTTCGGCAAGGACCCGACCTTCACCTTCGGCTCGTCGGTGCCGTTCGGCCCGAACATGCGCATAAACCAGGCCTGGTACATGCAGGGCGGCGGGCGCGAGGTCCTCAACGAGTTCTACAAGAGCTATAACGTCATCTCGCTGTTGGCCGGCAACACCGGCTGCCAGATGGGCGGCTGGTTCAGGAAAGAGGTCAATACGCCGGAAGACCTCCGGGGCCTGAAATTCCGCATCGGCGGTTTCGCCGGGCGCGTGCTCCTGAAGCTCGGGGTGGTGCCGCAGCAGCTCGCCGGCGGCGACATCTATCCGGCGCTGGAGAAGGGCACCATCGACGCCGCCGAATGGGTCGGCCCCTATGACGACGAGAAGCTCGGTTTCTACAAGATCGCGCCGCACTACTACTATCCCGGCTGGTGGGAGGGCGGGCCGATGCTGCTCGCCTTCGTCAATCTCGACAAATGGAATGCGCTGCCGAAATATTACCAGAGCGTGCTGGAGCTGGCCGGTCAGGCCGCCAACAACTACATGATGGCGCGCTACGACCAGGCCAATCCGCTGGCATTGAAGAAGCTGCTCGCGGGCGGCACCAAGCTGCATGCGTTCTCGCCGCCGATCATGGACGCCTGCTACAAGGCGGCCAAGGAGCTGCACGCCGAAGTCGGCGCGAGCAATGCCAACTTCAAGAAGGTCCACGACTCCCTCGCGAAGTTCTCGAGCGACAGCTACGCCTGGTTCCAGGTCGCCGAAGTCGGCTACGATGTCTTCATGTCGCGGCGCTCGCAGAGCTGAGCGCGGCATCGTGTTATGCAGGCCCCGGAGCGAAAGCTCCGGGGCCTTTGCTCGAGGCGGCCTCACGAGATGGGGAGGCAGCGATGAGCTTCGATGTCGATGAACCGTAGGATCGATGTCGTCTCCGCTCTACCCATCGCGCAGGCCGGCTTCAAATAGTTCCCGCTATTGTAACAAAATACGACAGCTCCAGTCGGAACGGCGCGAGAACCCGGCCCGTTGGTCCGGATGAACAAACTGTATCCGCTGCTGCTCGAGCATCGACTGCCTGTTGTTGTGCGGTACTGCATCTCCACCGCGATCATGCTTGTTTGTTCGGTCATGCAGATAGCCCTGCAGATGCTATCCGGATACCCCGGCTATTTTCTTCTGCTTCCGGGCATTTTCCTGTCCGGTCTGGTTTTCGATCGCGGTACGGGAATATTTTCTGCGCTGATCGCCGTCTGCGTAGGGGGATATCTCAGCCTTCGACCCGAGTCCGTCGAGTATCTTTCCACCAATGGTCTTTTTCTGGTGACCGCCGCCGGTACGGCAGCGGTAGCGGAGTTTCTGCGCTCAGAGATGAAGAGGGTCATGCTGGCCGACCGTGCGAAAGCATTGCTGCTTCAGGAAATGGCGCATCGCACGAAGAACAATCTTGCATTGCTGAGCGCCATGATCCGCCTGCAGGCCAAGAATGCAGAGCCGATCGTTGCGACCGCGTTGCAGGACACTGCTCAACGAATCCAGGTGACCTCGGAAGTTTATGATCATCTCGAGGTCCACGACGATCTGCGGCTGGTCAGCATGCGATACTTCCTGACCGATGTCGTCGAGAAGATATTCCAATCGCTCGCTCCGTCAGGCCCGATCGCGTTCGATGTCAGTTGCGAGGACGTTGTGTTGCCGAACAACCAGGCGCTGGCGAGGGATTATCGTCAACGAGCTCGTCACGAACTGTCTGAAGTATGCTTTCCCCGATGGTCGGCCGGGGCATGTGGCGATCTCTCTTTCAGTTGTGGACCAAATCGAAATATCCGTTTCGGATAACGGTATTGGTCAAAACGGCGGGGGCCGGAAGGGAGAATCCGGCCTCGGTTCGAAGATCGTCATGCTTCTGACTCAACAGTTGGGGGGAACGTTACTCTATGAAGAACTCCAGCCCGGGCTACGCGTCCGTCTCCGCGCGCCGGGAACGACCGTGTCCTGATGACTCCAGGACACACGAGGGAAAGCCAAGCATGGTGCGTTCACAACACACCGGTCGAAGTCCGTAGCAGAGACCGTGACCTGGCTGCCGGATCGTGCCGACCCGGATCATGGCATCGAAATCGTCTTCCCCGAGGTGCACTTTCAATACCGTGAAGCGGAGCCGCTGCTTACACGAACCTGACAGAAGGTGATGAGTGGGGCTCCTTTTCGCTGGCCGAGGAGCCCCGAATGGTGGAAGAGAGCAGGGGTGCGGCAAGAGCCGCGCGGTGATGCCGGGAATGCGATGCGCCTTCTGATCGTCGAGGACAATGCCGAGCTGTCGCGGCTCGTGGCCAACGGGCTGGCGGCGGCCGGCTACGAGAGCGACATCGTCGGCAGCGCCGGGGAGGCGCGCGAGGCGGTGCACAATGTCAGCTATGCCGCGATGATCCTCGACCTCGGCCTGCCCGACGGCGACGGCCTGTCGGTGCTGCGTGAGTTGCGGCGGCAGATGGAGCCGCTGCCGGTGCTGGTGCTGACCGCGCGCGGCGGCGTGCAGGACCGCGTCAACGGCCTGCGCAGCGGCGCCGACGACTACCTCGCCAAGCCGTTCGCAATGGAGGAGCTGGTGGCGCGGCTGGAGGCGATCCTGCGCCGTCCCGGCCAGCTGCTCGGCCGCTCGCTGCGGCTTGCCAATCTCGTCTACGACACCGAGAGCCGCCAGATCTTCGTCGACGACAAGCCGCGCATCATCTCGTCGCGCGAGACCTCGGTACTGGAGATCCTGCTGCGCCGGCAGGGGCGGGTGGTGCCGAAGAAGAACGTCGAGGATCATATCTTCGGGCTCGAAGGCGAGGTCGCCTCCAACGCGGTCGAGGTGTACGTCTCCCGGCTGCGCAAGCAGCTCGCCGAACATGGCGCCAAGGTCGTGATCCACACCATCCGGGGCGTTGGCTACATGATGGCCGAGGAGAAATAGCATGGGCCGCGCCGGATCCAGGAACGGATCCAGGACTGGACCGGAGACTGGATCCGGAATGCGGCGGCCGTCGTTCAAATCGCTGATCTCGCGCATCGTGTTCCTGCACATCATCGCGGTCGCCGTGGTTGCGATCTTTCTGCCGCTGGTCTTGTTCTGGCTGTTGAACTCCGAGATCGACCAGCTGCATCGGGCTGCGATGCGCGCCCAGGCCGAGACGCTGGCCGAACGGATCGTCCTCCAGCCCGACGGCAGGTTGACGTTCAATCTGCCGGATAGTCTTCGCGGTCTCTATTCGGAAGCATATGGCCGCTACCAGTACGACATTCGCGACGCCGGCGGCCGTCTGCTGTTCTCGTCGCACAGGAAGACGGGGGGCTTTGACTCGGACTCGAGTTCCGGCGCCGAGGTGACCCAGACGATCGGCGACACCACCGTTCGCATTCAGGTGGCGGAAGATCTGTCGCATCGCGACGTCATCACCGATGACATCGTGGCCAACTTCTTCCGCCGCGTCGGCTGGATCACCATTCCCATTCTCCTGATCCTGCTCGCCACCGACATCATCATCTTCCGCCGCGCCGTCGCGCCGCTGTGGAAAGCGTCGGAGGAGGCGAGCAATATCGGCCCGTCGCGCACCGACATTCGCCTGCCGACCGAGCAGATTCCGCGTGAGATCATTCCGCTCGTCACCGCCGTCAACCAGGCGCTCGATCGCCTCGAGGACGGCTTTCGCGTGCAACGCCAATTCACCGCCGACGCCGCCCATCAGCTGCGCACGCCGCTTGCGATCCTGCGCACGCGGGTCGACACGCTCGGCAACAGTGCGGCCAGGCAGGCGCTGCATGACGACATCGAAAGCATGAGCCGGATCGTCGCCCAGCTCCTGGAGATCGCCGAGCTCGACACGCTGGTGCTCGATCCCGGCGAGACCGCGGACTTGCGCGCCGTCTGCGCCGAGGTGGTCGGCGCGATCGCGCCGTACGCGATCGCGCAGCACAAGGACATCGCGCTGAGGGGCGCCGACGCCCCGGTGATGATCCACGGCAATTCCGAGATGCTCCAGCGCGCCGTCTTCAATCTCGCCGAAAACGCCATCAAGTTCACCGCGAAGGAGACCTCTGTCGACGTCGAGGTCAGCGACGACGGTTCGGTGCGGGTGCGCGATTGCGGCCCTGGAGTCACCGAGGCCGAGCGCGAGCTGATCTTCCAGCGTTTCTGGCGCAGGGATCGCCAGCGCAGCGACGGCGCGGGCCTGGGCCTTTCGATCGTGCGCGGCGTTGCCGACGATCATGATGCGACGGTCGCGGTGGACAATCTCCCCGGCGGCGGCGCCGAGTTCACGCTGCGGTTCAGGCTGGCGGAGGCGGGAGCCCCCACCCTTGGTTCAAGCTGACCGCTATTTCAGCTTGCCGGTCGACAGATCCATGATCATGCGCGTGGTCAGGTAGAGACGCGGCACGATGGTGTCGAGCTTCACATATTCGGCGTCGTTGGAATGCGCGCCGAAGCCGGACAAACCCATGCCCTCGACCACAGCGCCCCTGGTCTTGAGCGCGGCAAAGGCGGCGTCAGTGCCGCCACCGGTTGCCTTCTCGTCGACCTTCAGCGGCAGTCCGATCTCCTCGTAGATCGTCTTGCCGTAGGCGGCGACGCGGCGCGAGGCGTCGGTGGCTTCCAGCGGCGGACGGCGCACCTCGAATTTCAGCGCGACCTTGGAATCCGGCAGCAGCCGATTTTTGATCTTCTCTTGAAGCGCCTTCTCCAGCTCGTCGAAATCCGACACCTTCAGCGCACGCGCATCGGCCTGCGCCGTGGCTTCGGCCGGGATCACGTTGCGGTTGGTGCCGGCCTTGGACACGGTCCAGTTCAGCTTCAGGCCCTGCTCGGGCTTGGATAAATCCTTCATCTGAAGCACCTGATGCGAGAGCTCATAGAGCGCATTGATGCCGCCCTCGGGTCGCGCGCCGGCATGCGAGGACTTGCCCGTGACCGTGAGATAGGCCGAGCCGATGCCACTGGTGGCGAGCCGCAGCGTGCCGTCCGCGCCGCCGCCTTCGAACGAGAACACCGCGTCCTGGTCGGCGGCGAACTTGGTGATGGTGCTGCGCCAGCCGGGCGAGGAAATCTCCTCATCGCCATTGGTGAGCACCGTGAGCGTGCCGTACTCCTTGAAGTTCAATTTCTGAAGCATCGCCACGGTGTGGAGAATGAGCGCGACGCCCTGCTTGTCGTCGGCAATGCCGAGGCCGTAAGCCTTGTCGCCATCGATGTGGAACGGCTGGTCCTTCAGCATGCCCTTCAGATAGACCGTGTCCATGTGAGCGATCAGCATGATCTTCCTGGTGCCGGTGCCC
This sequence comes from Bradyrhizobium manausense, assembly GCF_018131105.1. Classification (NCBI taxonomy): domain Bacteria; kingdom Pseudomonadati; phylum Pseudomonadota; class Alphaproteobacteria; order Hyphomicrobiales; family Nitrobacteraceae; genus Bradyrhizobium; species Bradyrhizobium manausense. Next base: position 1,187,579 of record NZ_JAFCJI010000001.1, read on the forward strand.
TTGAAGACGGCGTGCACGGCCGGGCCGATCTTGTCCGGGGTGTCGTCGAGCCGATAGATGTCGGTGGGTTGCAGGATCTCCACCGTGCCGCCGAGCTGCTTGAGCTGATCGGCGACGCGTCCTGCGATCACGTTCAGGCCCTCGACGTCCCTGCTGCCGGTTTCGATGCTGACGAGGTCGCGCAGCGTGTCGAGCAGCGGCTGCTGCTCCTTCTGCGCCAGCGTCTGGACGTCTGCCACCGGCTCGGCATGCGCCATGGATGCGGCACAGGCGAGCCACAGCGAGACGATCAACGAACCGGCGAACGGGGGAGCAGGGAGCGATCGGGACATGCGCGGCGTTCCACACTTTGAGGAACGTCCGGTATGCCTGCCTTTGCCGCGCGTGTCACGCTCTTCACCTTCTCCCACAGGGGGAGAAGGGAAGAAGGTCGCTGCTACTTCTGCGGTGGCCCCAGATCCAGCGGAGGCAGGTCGATCTGCGGCACCTCGATCTTGACCTTGTCGAGATCGACGTTGAGCGGCTTGTCCAGCAGGCCCGTCACCGTGATCGGGAACGCGATCACGATCAGCACCATGATCATCTGGAGACCGATCCAGGGCATTGCGCCCCAATAGATGTCCGAGCTCTTCACTTCCTTCGGCGCCACGCCGCGCAGATAGAACAGCGCGAAGCCGAACGGCGGATGCAGGAACGACGTCTGCATGTTGACGCAGAGCATGACGCCGAACCAGATCAGCGCCGGACCGTCGCCGACGACGGGTCCGAGCACCTTCTGTGCGATCGGTGCGATCATCGGCAGGATGATGAACGCGATCTCGAAGAAGTCGAGGAAGAACGCCAGGAAGAAGATGAAGAGGTTGATGAAGATCAGGAAGCCCCAGACGCCGCCCGGCAGCGAGGTCAGGAGATGCTCGAGCCAGACGCCGCCGGAGACGCCGAGGAACACCACCGAGAAGCAGGTCGATCCGATCAGGATGAAGGTGACCATGCAGGTGAGGCGCATGGTGGATTCGTAGCCCTGCTTGATGAGGTCGCGCAGGTCCGGGATGCGTGCGGCCGAGATGCCGATCCAGGCCACGGCGAGGTAGGTCACGGCGAAGGCGAGCTTGAAGACCAGGTTCTCGGTGAACAGCATCGCGACGATGGTGCCGATGCCCGCGGCGATCACGCCGACGATCAGGATCTTGCGGTCGGTCGAGGTGAAGTCCTTGTGGTGGATCGCGGCGAGCACGATGGCGCCGACCGCGCCCATGGCACCGGCTTCCGTCGGGGTCGCAAGGCCCATCATCATGGTGCCGAGCACCACGAAGATCAGCACGGCCGAGGGGATGATGCCCATCAGGCACTTCTTCCACAACGCCCAGCCGGTCAGCGTGCGCGCTTCCTTCGGCACAGGCGGCACGTGGTCGGGCTTGATCAGGCCGAGCACGAAGGTGTAGCCGGCGAACAGGACGATCTGGAACACCGAGGGGCCCCAGGCGCCGAGATACATGTCGCCGACCGACTTGCCGAGCTGGTCGGCGAGCACGATCAGCACCAGCGAGGGCGGCACCAGCTGCGTGATGGTGCCGGAGGCAGCCAGCACGCCGGTGATGTAACGCATGTTGTAGCCGTAGCGGATCATCACCGGCATCGAGATCAGCGCCATGGCGATGACCTGGGCCGCCACCGTGCCGGTGATGGCGCCGAGGATGAAGCCGACGATGATGACGGAATAGCCGAGACCGCCGCGGACCGGGCCGAACAACTGGCCCATCGAATCCAGCATGTCCTCCGCCAGTCCACATCTCTCCAGTATCGCGCCCATGAAGGTGAAGAAGGGGATCGCGAGCAGGAGCTCGTTGGAGAGCACGCTGCCGAACACGCGGCCGGGAATCGCCTGCAGGAAGTTGAGGTCGAAGAAGCCGAGATAGATCGAGAGGAAGCCGAAGGAGAGGCCGACCGCCGCGAGCGTGAACGCGACGGGGAAGCCGATCAGCATCGCCAGAACCAGGCCGCCGAACATCAACGGCGGCATCATCTCCAGCGTAATCATTGGGTCGGCCTCTCGTACTTGGCGTCGATCGTCACATAGCCCTGGAGAGCCGCGATACGCTTGATGACTTCGGAAATGCCCTGGAGCGCCAGCATCACGAAGCCGGCGGGGATCACGAACTTGATGGGCCAGCGGATCAGGCCGCCGGCGTTGCCCGACATCTCGCCGACGTCATAGGCCTGCATGAAGAACGGCCATGACAAATAGGCGAGCAGGAGGCAGGAGGGGATCAGGAAGAACAGCGTGCCGATCATGTCGAGCCAGAGCTGGCCGCGCTCGGACAGGGTCAGGTAGAAGATCTCGACCCGGACATGCTCGTTGCGCTTGAAGGTATAGGAGGATCCGAACATCACCAGGATCGCGAACATGTACCATTGCATCTCCAGCCACCCGTTCGACGAGTAGCTGAAGGCGTAGCGGATCATGGCGTTGGCCGCGCTGACCAGGCAGGCGAGAAGCACGAGCAGGTTGCAGACGTACCCAATCTTCTCATTGAGGGCGTCGATGGCGTTGCTCACCGCCAGCAATGGACGCATCTTACTTTCTCTCCGTCGCGGCCTAACTCTTCATGGGAGACTTCAGCGCGCAACGCCCGGCCGGCGTGCGAAAAGCACGCGACCGCACGGATCTCGGTCCGGAGCGATTGCGGCGTCAGTCCTCCCCTCGTGCCTTGCCGTCTTGACCGCGACCGCCAAAGGGGCGGGCCGGCTTATTGTTGCCGGGCAAGCAAAGGCGATCGCACCAAACCAGCGGGCTTGTGCGCCGTCAATCGGAAAATGGGCAAATTGACGGCGCGTCAAAAGCTTAACGCAACCGTCGGCGACGAATCCTCAACCGCCGGTAACGCTCATATGCCTTGAGACGCTCGGCCGGTTGTGACGGCGGTCGATGATGAAATCGTGGCCCTTGGGCTTCAGCCCGATGGCGCGGTCGATCGCATCCGCGAGCAGCACGTCGTCGCCGGATGCACGCAGAGGCCTGCGCAAATCGGACGCGTCCTCGTGGCCGAGGCAGGTGTGCAGCGTGCCGGTGCAGGTGATGCGGACCCGGTTGCAGGATTCGCAGAAATTGTGGGTCATCGGCGTGATGAAGCCGAGCTTGCCGTTGGTCTCGGCGACGCTGACATAGCGCGCCGGCCCGCCGGTGCTCTCGGCGAGGTCCGTCAGCGTGAATTGCTGGGCGAGTCGCGCGCGCACCAAGGACAGCGGCAGATACTGGTCGATGCGGCCCGCGCCGATCTCGCCCATCGGCATCACCTCGATCAGGGTGAGACCCATGTTCTTGCCATGAGCCCAGCGCAGGAGGTCGGGGAGTTCGTCCTCGTTGAGGTTCTTCAGCGCCACCGCGTTGATCTTCACGGCGAGTCCTGCGGCGCGCGCGGCCTCGATGCCCTCCAGCACCTTGTCGATCTCGCCCCAGCGCGTGATCTCGCGAAACTTCTTGGGATCGAGCGTGTCGAGTGAAACGTTGATGCGGCGGACGCCGCAATCGGCGAGCTCCCTGGCATGCTTTGCGAGTTGCGTGCCGTTGGTGGTCAGCGTCAGCTCGTTCAGCGCGCCGCTCTTAAGGTGTCGCGACAACGAGCGCACCAGCGACATCACGTTGCGCCGGACCAGCGGCTCGCCGCCGGTGAGCCGCAGCTTCTTCACGCCCTTGGCGATGAAGGCCGAGCAGAGCCGGTCGAGTTCCTCGAGCGTCAGCAGGTCGGCCTTGGGCAGGAACGTCATGTCTTCCGACATGCAATAGAAGCAGCGCAGGTCGCAGCGATCGGTGACGGAGACGCGCAAATACGAGATGGTCCGCCCGAACGGATCGGTCATGGCGCTCGACAACGCGGCGGGGGGACTCGCAGTCAATCCGTTCATACCAAATGCCTTGCCAAATGCCTTGTCACTTACGGCGACGCGCGCACCATTGCTTCAGCGGTGCTTGGAAGCAATCTAAGCACCGGACGCGGCTCAGACAATCGGGTGGTATACGTAGTTTAACGCTTGCCCGCGTTCGGATCGGGGAACGGCGAACCGCCTGCGGGCGGTGCAGCATCGGCCGGCGCCGCGGCGGGCGCGGCTGCGGCGGGTTTCGGCTTCTTCGGCCGGTGCGGCTTCTTCTTCACGGGCTTCGGCGGCACCGCCGGCGCAAGCTCCGCGAACACCGGAGTCGGATCGGTGGTCACTGAGGCCGGCGTGGTGAAATCGCCGGGATTCTTGATCACATTCACCGGCACGGTGGTCGGCTGGTACTTGGGAAGCGTGTATGAGACCGTGAACGGGGCGTCCGGGGCGGGAACCGACACGGAGCAGGGGGTCTTGCAGCCGCCACCCAGCGAGGTCGTCGCGTCAGCCCCCTGGGGGTTGGATTCGAGCCGGACCTGAACGGTCGGCGGCGCCGATTTGAACATGTCCCAGGACATCGAGGAGCAGCCACCAAGGCTTGTTGCTCCCAGGAGGCTCGCCCCCGTTAACGCAATCGCGATGACACGACGCATGACCATCCACTTCTACTGCGACGAACCGCCACATGACCCCGCGCGGACCATAGGAGCGTCGTTCCGGGCAAGCAACCGGCGGGTCGCGCATAGTTAATAGATGGTTAACGCAGGGTTCCGCGGCAATAGCCGAGCTATCTCAGGACCTTGCGTGAAGCCTAGGCTGACATCAGGCTGTGGGCGGCGGCCGGCAGGTCGCGCATGTGATGGATCAGCCGGTCCGGCTTCAGATCGGCGATCGGCACGTCCGTATAGCCGAAGCTGACCCCGATCACGGGGACCCCGGCGCGCCGGGCCACGCCGACGTCGGTTCCGGCATCGCCGACCATGATGCTGGCTTTGACGTCGCCGCCGGCCCGGGCCACCGTCTCGCGGAAGATGGTCGGATCGGGCTTCGGGACCCCGAAGGTGTCAGCGCCGCAGATCGCGGCGAACCGCTTGGTCAGGTCGAGCTGGTCCAACAGCCGCTTCGAGAGCCATTCGAGCTTGTTGGTGCAGACCGCCAGGCGATGGCCCTGCGCCGCCAGCAAATCGAGCGCCTCCAGCAGCCCCTCGAAGGGACGGGATTCCACCGAGATATGGTCGGCGTAATAGGCGATGAAATCCGCCGTCATCCGGTCCATCTCGGCAGGGGTGACCGTACGGCCCTCGGCCTCCAGACCCCGCTCGAGCAGCTTGCGGGCGCCCGCACCGATCATGTTGCGGGCGGCAGCCATCGGAACCGGCGGCAGGCCTTCGCGGTCGAGCACGTAATTCAGCGCGGTGATCAGGTCGGGCGCCGTATCCACAAGCGTGCCGTCGAGATCGAAGACGAGGGTATAGGGGGAGGTCATGCCAAAAGCGCTATCGGTCCGGCCGGGCCGGCGCAAGGGGCGGGCCCATAAGATCACCTTATAGAGAGGCTCCCGGACCCTGTTCTCGGGAGAAAATCGAGGCTACATAGGCCGCCGCAAGCGAAACCACCGGCGGCACTCCTGGCTTTTTGAGGCGGGCGCGAACGTGAACATGGACCAGTTGAAGCGGCAGGCTGCGGCGCGCGCCCTCGAAGAGGTGCGCGACGGCATGCAGCTCGGCCTCGGGACCGGCTCGACCGCCAAGCATTTCGTCGAGCTGCTTGGCGAGCGCGTCGCCGCCGGGCTCAAGGTCATCGGCGTGCCGACCTCCGAAACCACACGCGCCGATGCGGAGCGCTGCGGCGTGCCGCTGACCACGCTCGACGAGATCGACCATCTCGACATCACCGTCGACGGTGCCGACGAGATCGATCCGGAGCTCAACCTGATCAAGGGCGGCGGCGGCGCGTTGCTGCGCGAGAAGATCGTGGCGGCCGCCTCGGATCGCATGATCGTTATTGCCGACGACACCAAATGGGTGCCGACGCTCGGTCGCTTTCCGCTGCCGGTCGAGGTGATCCCGTTCGGACTCGGGGCGACCCGCCGTGCCATCGAGAAGGCATTTGCGGAATGCGGCGTTTCCGGGCAAATGGCAGTCCGCAAGGCCAAAGACGGCCACGTTTTCGTTACCGATGGCGGCCACTGGATCGTCGATGCCCAGCTGGGACGTATTGCTGATCCGGGGAGCCTCGCCAAGGCGTTAAGTGCGATCCCCGGCGTGGTCGAGCACGGGCTGTTCATCGGCTTGGCCAGCTCGGCGGTCTTGGCGGGTGGCAAGGGAATTCGCGTGATTGAACGGCGTAAGCCGAAAGGAGACTAGGAATGAAGAGCGTCTTGAAGATCGTGCCCGCCGTGTGCCTCGCCTTCGTGATGGCACTGGGAATAGCGCCTGTGGCCGCACAGCAGAAGGCGGCCCCGGCAGCACCGACCCCGGGGGCGATCGCCGCGGCAAAGGAGATTTTACAGCTGAAGAATGCCAGCGCGATGTACGCTGGCGCCGTGCCCGGCATGGTGGAGAAGGTCAAGACCACGCTGATCGGGCAGAACCTCAACTACCAGAAGGATCTCAACGAGCTCGCCCCTGTCATCGCCAAACAGCTGGCCGGCCGTGAGTCGGAGATCGGTGAGGGCATGGTGGGAGTGTATGCCGGCGAGTTCACCGAGCAGGAGTTGAAGGATCTCGTTACGTTCTACAAGTCGCCGCTCGGCCAGAAGCTGCTCACCAACGAACCCAAGGCTATCAGCCTCAGCATGCAGGTCATGAACGACTGGGCGCGGAATTTCTCCGAGGTCGTCGCGAGTGCGTTCCGCGCCGAGATGAAGAAGCGTGGCAAGGAAATCTGACAGTACCTATCTGTCCGGGTAATCCTTGAAAGAGGTCGGAGTGGACAATGGCTGAATTCGACGTCGACCTCTTTGTCATCGGTGGCGGCTCGGGCGGCGTTCGTGCCGCCCGCATTGCGGCGGGCTACGGCGCCCGCGTGATGATCGCGGAGGAGTACCGCATGGGCGGCACCTGCGTGATCCGCGGCTGCGTCCCGAAGAAGCTGTTCGTGATCGGCTCGCATTTCCGCCACGAACTCGAGGACGCCGCCGGCTTCGGCTGGACCGTTCCGCCCGCGACCTTCGACTGGCCGACCCTGATCGCCAACAAGGACAAGGAGATCGCGCGGCTGGAGGCGGCCTACACGACGAATGTCGAGAAATCAGGCGCGCAGGTCGTCAAGAGCCGCGCGGTGATCGAGGACAAGCACACCGTCCGCCTGCTCGCGGACGACAAGAAGATCACGGCGAAATACATCCTCATCGCCACCGGCGGCGCGCCCAATCACGGCGCGGCGATTCCCGGCATCGAGCATGTGATCTCCTCGAACGAGGCGTTCCATCTGAAGAAGCTGCCGAAGCGGATCGTGATCCAGGGCGGCGGCTATATCGCGCTCGAATTCGCCGGCATCTTCGCCGGCTTCGGCTCCGACGTCACCGTGATCTACCGCGGCGACAACATCCTGCGCGGCTTCGACGAGGACGTTCGCGCTCACGTCCGCAGCGAGATGGAGAAGCAGGGCATCACCATCCTCACCGGCTGCACGGTGAACAAGGTCGATCGCCACGGCGAGGAATTCACCACGCATCTGTCGAACGGGTCGAGCATCGCGTCCGACCAGGTGATGTTCGCGATCGGGCGCCATCCGGCCGTCGCCAATCTCGGCCTGGAGAAGGCCGGCGTTGCCATCAATCCGAAGAACGGCGGCATCGCGGTCGACCATTTCTCCAGGAGTTCGGTCGACAGCATCTATGCGATCGGCGACGTCACCCATCGTTTCAACCTGACGCCGGTGGCGATCCGCGAGGGCCATGCCTTCGCCGACACCGTGTTCGGCAAGCGCGAGGTGCAGGTCGATCATTCGCATATTCCGACCGCGGTGTTCTCGCAGCCGGAGGTCGGCACGGTCGGTCTGACCGAAACCGAGGCGCGCGCCCAGTTCAGCCACGTCGACATCTACAAGACGAATTTCCGCCCGATCAAGGCGACGATGTCCGGTCGCGACACCCGCGTGCTGATGAAGCTCGTGGTCGACGGCTCGACCGATCGCGTGCTCGGCTGCCACATCGTCGGCGACTGCGCCGCCGAGGTGACGCAAGTGGTCGCGATTGCCGTGAAGATGAAGGCGACGAAAGCCGATTTCGACGCGACCATCGCTCTGCATCCGACCGCAGCCGAAGAACTGGTGACGATGCGCACGCCGACTGCGCGCCACGTTCGCCAGGCCGCGGAGTAGGGCGTTCTCAGGACAGTTCAAGCCCGCAGGCGGGGCCGTGACGGCGCCGCAAATCCTCCACGCTCCGATTGACATTTTGTTCATGTTTTGTTCTCATGCTGCAACCGAGATGGAGGCAGCCATGGACAACCGTATCAACGAAGTTCGCCGGACGATCAGAGCGCTCCGCGTCAGCATGCGCGAAGCCGAGGCGATCATGCATGAGCAGATCAATCGCGATGAGGATTGCAGCTTCGTGGCGCAGGAAGTCATCAAGATGCGCTCGGTCATGAGCCTGCTCGTGAAGGAGCGAACGGCGCTCGGCGATTTCGAGCCGATCCTGGTCAACAGCTTCTTCATCCCGCGGCGTCGGTCGGCACGCAAGCTCGCTGCCGCGCCGGTCCCGACCGTCGAATCCGTGTTCCGTCCACGCCTGGTGGCGCGGGCTTGACGCGGATGTGCGGGCGCTATGACGGCGCCTGGACGCTGCGTCCGATCGGCGCGCTCGTCCCTGAGATCGTCGATGCAGCGATCCATCGTGACACGGCTGCGATGTCGTCGCCGTTGTCACGATAGGCGCGAAGCTGGAATTCGGCCGAGCTGCCGCGGTCCACGATGGTGCGGCAATGCTCGATCTCGGCGGCGCAACCCAATGCATCCGCGTCCTCGGCGGTGTCGTCGATGATTCGGGTGAGCATCTCGGAGATCGTGACCGGCCCGTCCTTCGATGCAAAGATGCAATCGGTGCCGTAGCGCTGGGCGCGCCATTTATTCTCGACTGCAATGGCGCGCTCGACCACCGTGACCTGCTTCGACAGATGGGGCCGCAGATGGAGGTGGCGTGTCAGGCAGCGGTAGAGCGAGGCGATCGCGACGGCGTCCTCGACCAGCGTGCAGGTATCAGGCGCGCGCAGCTCCAGCGTCGGATGCTTCATGGACGGCCGCATCGCCCACCAGATGTGGCTTTCGTCGGGGATCACGCCGGAGCGCTGGAGGGCGCCGATATACGCATCGTAGTCCTGCCTGCTTTCGAACAGCTCGGGCAGGCCGGTGCGCGGCAATTCGGAATAGGCGGCGAGACGATAGCCCTTCAGCCCCGTCTGGTGCGAATTCCAGAACGGCGAGGACGCTGCGAGCGCGATGAACAGCGGCAGATGCGGCAGCATCGCCCGCATCACCGCCATCCGCTTCTCGGGATCCGGCAGTTGAACATGCACATGCATGCCGCACATCATGTTGCGGTGACCGATGCTGCGCAGGTCCTCGATCATCTCCTCGTAGCGCGGCTTCGGACTCGGCTGTGACATGCGCCAGACCGCGGTCGGATGCGTGCCGCAGGCCATGATCACGAAACCATATTGCGCGGCGACGTTGGCGACCTCGCGGCGCAGGAACCTCAGCTCCTCCCGTGCGTCATTGACATCGACATGCACGTTGGTCGCGACCTCGAGCTGGGATTGCAGCATCTCGCGCATGGCCTGGCCGCCGGTCGACCAGTTCGCCGATTCGAACAGTTCGTCCGGCGTCTGGATCGCGACCTCGAGGGTGCGGCGATCGGCGAGGAAATATTCCTCCTCGATGCCGAAGGAATAGTCCGCTGCCTTGCCGCGTCCGCCGGCCGAGCGGATGACGACGTGCTGCTTGTCGTCGGACGGATCCAGCCGCAGCAGTTTCAAGACGTCCAAAGCAAATGTCATCGAGCCACCCGGCGATGGTATTACCTGCGGGCAACAATCCGCCGGACAGGGGCCGGTTCCGCATCGGATCCACCGGAAATTGCAAGATTGAACGGAACAATTTTTGTGCTTTCGGATGCGCGCGCGATCAGGGCGTGGTTCGCAGGCACTTCCGTCCAGTCCGTTTCCTTGTCGAACGGCTCGGATACGACGACGACCTGATCGCCGGCCTCCCGGAAATAGAGCGTGTTGGCGGCATCGTTGACGGCAACGCGGAACGCGTAGAGATCGCGGCCGTTGGCGATCGCGCTGGTGAAGCGCAGCCGCTCGCGAAGCTGGCCTTCGTTGACGAGGCCGACAAGCGATTGCAGCACGGCCCGCGTTGCGCCAAGCGGATCGCGGTCGAGACCCGCGCCCATCATGGCGAGGAACACGGCTTCCGAGTCGGTCGTGCCGAGGCGCGAGGGATAATAGGCGTCGGGAATCAGCGCTTCGACCTTGCGCCGCAGCCGGCTCCAGCTGCCGACGAAGCCGTTATGCATGAACATCCATTGGCCGCAGGCAAACGGATGACAGTTCTGTCGCGTCACCGCGGTGCCGGTGGCGGCGCGCACATGGGCGAAGAACAGATGCGAGCGCAGATGGCGGCAGAGGTAGCGCAAGTTTTCATCCGACCAGGCCGGTCGCGTCTCGCGATAAAGGCCGGGCTCCGGATGCTCGCCATACCAGCCGAGACCAAAGCCGTCGCCATTCGATCCCGCCGTCGACTGCAGCGAGCGGATGCTCTGCGCGATCAGCGAATGCTCGGGCTCGGTGACATAAGGTTCGAACGAAGTGGTCTCGCCCCGGTATGCGATCCAGCGGCACATGCGGCGTTCCTGTCAGGATTGCGTGCTGAGATGCACCAACACGCCCGACAGGACGATGGTTCCCGGCCGTGAGTGCCGGGAAGTGCCTGTCAGGTTGGCAGCGGAATCAGTGGCGCGACTTCGCGATCAGCATGGTTCTCGCTTGCCGCAAGACCTCGCGCGACGCCGATGCGATCGGCCTCGGGCCGGTTCTGGCTCATCTTGCGCTTGCCTTCGAACCGCACGACCGGAATGCGCAGGCCGACGATCCCGCGCAGTTGCGCGGCGATAAAGTCCGCAGGCGCATCGCTGACGGCCCAGGGCTTTGCGCGCGCGCCTTCGTGCCTGCTGGTCAGCCGCGTCACGACGTCGAGCAGGCGCTCCGGCTCCTGAAAGAATTCCACCGGACCATAGGCATGAACAGCGATGTAATTCCAGGTCGGCACGACCTTCTCGGTCTCCCGCTTGGTCGCGTACCAGGACGGCGTCACATAGGCGTCGGGACCCGAGAAGATCGCGAGCGCATCGCCGATCGGCGGCAGCTTCCATTGCGGGTTGGCTCTTGCGACATGCCCGTACAGCACGCCATGCTCGCCTTCGCTCTCGTCGAGGAAGAGCGGCAGCGGCGTTGCGACCGGTCCTTCCGTGGTGGCCGTGACGAGGCTCGCGAGCCGCGCAGCGCGAATGGTCGCGCGGATGCTCTCGATGTCGTCGTCCTTGAAAGCCGGGGGGATATACATTGGCGTGTCTCCGTTCTTGATACGGAGATAGCTGGAATCTGGCCTGTCATAAACTGCCAGTTTCGTCGAATATCATCAGTCCAGTTCGGCAGCTGCCTGCGCGAGAAGCTTGCAGCCCCGTTCGATCTGCGCGACCTCCAGCGCCGAATAACCCATGACGAGGCCGACCGTCTTCCGGGCAGCGCGCGGGCCGGCGAACAGCGCAGAGACGGGATAGATGCCGACGCCCCTGGCGCGGGCCGCTCTTATCAACGCATCTTCATTCTTCAGCGGCAGGTCGTCGAACCACGCCACCACATGCAGGCCGGCGGCCGTGCCCTCGATCCTGACGCGATCGCCGAAGCGGCGGCGCATGGCGTCGAGCAGAGCTTGTTGTCGCTCGGCGTTGCGTCGCCGCACGCGCCTGACATGGCTGTCATAGGCCCCGCTCTCCAGCATCGCGGCCAACGCTCCCTGTTCGATCAGCGGCGTATGCCGGTCCATGATCTGTTTGGCGGCGGCGAACGTGGAGCGCAGTGCCGACGGCACCACGAGATAGCCGATCCGCAAGGTTGGGGAGAGCGTCTTGGAGACGGTGCCGAGATAGATCACGTGGTCGCTGCCTTCAAGCGCGTGCAGCGGCGGGATCGGCTTGGTGTCGTAGCGATACTCGCTGTCGTAATCGTCCTCGATCACGTAGGCGTCGTTCTTGCGTGCCCATGTCAGCAATTGATGCCGACGTCCGATCGGCATGACGCCGCCGAGCGGATATTGATGCGACGGCGTCACATAGGCGAGGCGGGCGGCGATGCCATCGAGCCGCTCGGTCTGAAGCCCTTCCGCATCGACGGCAACAGGCATCGTGGTCGCGCCCGTCGCCGCAAAAGTGTGCCGGGCCATCTGGTAGCCGGGATCCTCCATCACGAAGCGGTCGCTTGCATCGAGCAGCAGGCGCGCGCAGATATCGAGACCCTGCTGCGAGCCGTTGACGACGACGATCTGGT